>NZ_JAJNDH010000040.1:0-218 GCF_021043305.1 Pantoea sp. MHSD4
TGAGCAGGACGGCTGCGAAGTCGTGACACTATCGTGTCCCCTTCGTCTAGCGGTTAGGACTCCGCCCTTTCACGGCGGCAACAGGGGTTCGAATCCCCTAGGGGACGCCACCTGCTTGGTGACAGGTGAAAGGTGTCTCCATACAGTATCTCAAAACCGTTCTGGTTGCGTAAGCAGCCGTGGCGCGTTTGAGATATTTGCTCTTTAACAATCCGGAA
>NZ_JAJNDH010000041.1:0-211 GCF_021043305.1 Pantoea sp. MHSD4
GCCGGAGGGGGCCATCAGGCTGTTAATGTCGTTGACCTTCAGGGACAGGAAACCGGAAAAGCAGCGGCAGCATGACAACAGAACAGACAGCAGCAGGAAGCAGAGAGAGAAGACGGAGAGACAGCGTCCCGGAGAGAGAAAGCGCAGGCGAAGGGAGAGAGACGGTGCGTCAGCACCGTCTTTACCCGGCCCGCAGGGCCGCCCGCTTTTC
>NZ_JAJNDH010000005.1:0-341526 GCF_021043305.1 Pantoea sp. MHSD4
GTTGTTAATAGCATTCTGTGTGAATCAACAGGG
This sequence comes from Pantoea sp. MHSD4, assembly GCF_021043305.1. Lineage (NCBI taxonomy): Bacteria > Pseudomonadati > Pseudomonadota > Gammaproteobacteria > Enterobacterales > Erwiniaceae > Pantoea > Pantoea sp. MHSD4. The sequence continues at coordinate 34 of NZ_JAJNDH010000005.1, forward strand.
AGCAGGTCTGGGGTGCCAAGTTTTTTGTTAAAGCTTAACAAGCGACTATTTTAAAATCACTAATGACGAAGCCTGCTGAGATGGGCCCAGTACATATCGGCCACTTGGTCGATTCGTTCTCGCGTCGTTGTTTTAATTTACCGCTTACGCTTGCGACTGATTCTTAATTAATTAAGATAGTTAATGTTGTGTCATAGGTGAGCGGTTCTACCGCTCAGTGACAGAAGAATGTCTGACGGGATTGCCAGGCGTCTTCCTCGCAACGTCGAAAACTATATATCAGCACAATACGCTACCACCGCGTTTCGCACCTGTCCTCCTCCTCGGGGGATAGGTGTTTTTTTATACTTACTACTTGAAAGTTAGCAACGTCAGCTTTTGGCACAAAGCGGACTTCCAACCGGCTACACCTTCTGAGGCGCATACTGGAAATTTGCAAGGAATCACTGACATCATAATGTTTTAATCAAAGGGAACCGGTCAGTGATCTTCGCCTGGGCTTTTTCCAAATCAGCAGCTTACTGCCTTATGCAGACACATAGTCGCGTGGAAAGCCGGGCATTTCATCATCAAGCACCTGCAGTGCTAACTGCCGCTCATTTCCAGAGCGGCTCACTAAGTTAAAACACAAGGTGTATCTCTTTCTCACTCAAGTCAAGACATGCTTGTTTTATATACAAAAGCTGATTGTAGGTTTTCAAATTCTGATCATTGCGTTGTTTACCGTTTGGCGCTTTTGATCATTATCCAGTGATCAGAATTCATGATCATATTCTTCAGCGACTGCCTTGAACAATCACATCCAGGGTTTAATCAACATTGGGTCAAAAAGCTCAATGGGAAAGTTAAACAGATACTGGCGGGCAGTGGTGACGTTCAAACCGTAGAAATCCGCATATTCTCTGACGTTACAGTGCCTCAGCCACGCATCACTGTAGTAATTATCAAAATGCTTCGACCAGAAATCACTCATTGGCTGTCGCGACAACTGACGATGCGCTGTACGTTGGGGAAGCTGATGCTCAGAAACGTATTCCTGTACCGTGAGTCGCTGTTGCTGGTGGAACTGCCGGCGATGATAAACCCAAAACAGCACGCGGATTGCTGCACCTCCACATTTATGCAGATTGTTGTACATCAATCGCTTAGGAAGCTTATGCGCTTGTGCATATTGTTTCTGCGTTACGCCATTCAATATCGCTTCACGACGATAATTTTGTTTGTGATATGCCCACTGGGTACGCCACGTATCGCTCCAGAAGTTGTAATCCTTGTAATGCACGTCGCACTCTATGGCAGGCAACAGGAAAAGCTCAAACAACTCATCAAGTGTTTCAGGAAAAGCATGTATATGTTGCTTTCTTTGCAGACGTTGTTCATCAGTCAGCGGCACAATTTCATAACCGGTTAGCCAATCAATGCAGCCTACATAAGTCTTCGTCTTACGATTAAGTGAGTGGGGCACTGAAATTTTAGCTTTTCTGCTTGTTTTGTTTTCCATCGTTATCAACTTTCAAAGTATTTACAGCCAGCACGCTAACAACCATGGATTAACCAGATTAGCCGGATAGTTACATAAATAGCGGCTTGCTGTAGACGGGTTAAGGTAGTACCAGCGGCAATACTGTGAAACGCTAATATTGCATGGCCAGTAATAGCGGTAGTAGCGCTCAAAATGACGGTGCCAGTGAGGTTTCAGTTTAGTGCCAGCCACGACGCTATTACCGTCAGGCAGGCGACCTTTAAGCTTGCTAAAACGCTGTAGCGCTCGTCTGAGCGCCTTCATTGGCAGTAAGGCACCCTCATCCAATCGTTGGCTATCTTTCAGAGGCAGTGTCGCAGGCTTACCAGCAGAAGGCTCTGCGGGAGTGAAAAGAGAATCCAGCTTTCCGGGAAGAGGGCAATGCGCTTGTGCCCGATCAAAATGGGCAATTTGAGTACGTAATTGCGCAGTTTTAGTGTGTTTGGCTTTTTTTAAAAACGGGTAATGCCGGGTGCCGGAACGCGCAATGTCTTTAGCAATTTCTTCTTTAGAGTGTCGCTTAGCAAAGTAACTCACCCGCAGTAGCAACGCGGCCATAGCCTCAGTGTCGTCCTTTCGAATTAAGTAGTAACCATGCTTTGGAAACCAGACCGTTCCGCCCGTTGCTATTTTCCAGCAGCTCTCCACCAGCTTGTTAATTTTAAGAGGATGACGCACGCAGTTGCCATCAACCATCAGCAGGTAATGATAATGCTGTGCTGGTGCCTGATTCTGTTCTCTGACCCAAAACACCCGAGCAAAGCTTTTGGGATACTCTTTCCTTAGAGCAGGAATCAATAGCTGATGAAAGCGGGTAATAACGCGGTTGTCAGCCGTGTATTGAGGCAGATGAAAATCATAACGGATTGCCAGAAAGCGAGAGCAACTGGCATAAGCTCTATCAACTGCCTTGAACAAAGAATTCATGATCTTCACATCCTGCTGACTCTCTTCAGGCATGACTGGCCAGAGAACATCGTCATACAGAAACTCGCCTTTAGCCCGGATATCCGGATAAACCGTACCGCGCGTAATATTATTAATTACCGGTTCCTGATTGGCTGAATCCAGACTGCCAGTTTTACTGTTTATCATAGGGTTACGGCTGTATCAGAATCACAGATTGATAACGATTTGATGCGCTCATTGTTTCAAATGGTTGCATCAGCACATAAAAAGAAAGGCTGGAAATTCCAGCCCTGCTTAGAGGTTTAGCAGCAGTTATCGAGCCACTGTTCATATTGCGTGACTGTCCAGCCCATGGTTCTTCCGGCGCGTTTTTTTGGCGCAGGGAATTCACCACTGTTTGCCCAGCGGTAAAGAGTAGTACGACTGCAATTCAAAAGAGCCATCATTTCATGAATGCGGATCAGGCGTTGGGGGCCGGGGAGGTGGCTGACAGTTGTTGATAAAGAATTGATGTGTTTCATGTTTAATCTCTCGGTAGCGAATCAATATGAAACGTATCTTAAAAACCGAGAGTGCTTGTGTCGTGGTTACCCTGGAAAGATACCCTGGATACCCTTGCTAACTTTTTGAAATTTGCTTATTTTTTGTTTCGGGCTGCTCTTTGATTTTTTTTGACGTCATGAATGTCGGTTTCTGTGCGAGTTAGCCAGCCCATTGCTTCACGCAACATCTTTAGGCACTTATCATCACTTATGGGCAATTTTTGCTCATAGGACCAAAATAGCTTCGCTCTCTGCACAACGAGCTCCAATAATTCGGTAGCAATAGGCAGCGCGCCTTTCGAAGAAATTATTCGGCCTTTGTCATATAAGCTTGCTATCACGGCTATAAAAAATTCTTCACGCTTCTGCGCATATAATTCACCACCCTCTACTGGAACCGCTAATCTTTGATTGAGATAGGCTATTTGTTTTTTCAGCTCGTCATTTTCTGCCTGTAACTCTTTGACAGTATCGGGTTCTATCAATTCATTTGGCGAGATAGTGTTAAGGTCAATTTCCAGAACTGAAGTAATTTCACTGCGTAGAAAACCACAATCAGCCAACTTATCACTATTCATGACGTCATCACTGACTGCCCGCAGTGCCGCCTCGGCATTAGGATAATAGTCAGGAGCACCGATGTTTGGCGCGCCATGTTTATCCAAAAGCTGGTATGGGGCAACGGGTGAAGTGTCATACCAGCTTTCATATCTAAACCAGTACAGCGAAGGCTGATGCTCTGAACGTCGATACTTTTTCAACGCTAAAAGACACAGGGCGTTGTAGCTCTGATCTGGATAACGCTTTTTGATCTGTTCAAAAAGCGTTTTAACACTGATAAAGCGCTCTGCATCCGACTGGCGCGAGAGCTGTTCATTGCGCAATTGCTGAATGGAATCGTCGAAACTCATGGCTTGTTTTTGTCCTGCAATCCTGGGATAGTTCAGGTAAGGCTGTTTTAATGATTGAGCGCGAACGGCTGTCAGGCTTTTGAAGATAGGAAATCAGGTTTCTGGCGACCGGCCAGCCAGACATTTAAACCCACACTACTTACGTCACCCAGCCATTCACTTACGTCACCCACTACATCACCTGATTCGCGCCCAAAGAAAAAGGAGTCAGACGATTTCTCATCTAACTCCTTGTTTTATTTGGTGGCCCCTGCTGGGTTTGAACCAGCGACCAAGCGATTATGAGTCGCCTGCTCTAACCACTGAGCTAAGGGGCCAGCGGAGCGGGGATTATAAAGTATCTCTTCAGGACGATCCAGCACTCAGCTACCGGTTGCTGAAATAAGCAGCAGCGATTTACCTGCTGATTTATATAACAAAACTGGCAACGCCTGGCGCAGTAGTCGCAAATCGGCACGGATAATGCTTCCCCGTGCCTTAAGTAAAACCCGATGTCAGGTGCTATGGCAGATGACTGACTCAGCTTTGACGATAACGAGATGCTGATCGATTCCTTGAAAGATGGGGAACCATCGCGCCACGCGCCTGATCGTAGTCGTGCCACATCTGCAGATCTTCCAGCGCCGGAATAGTTACCATCTCCTTGCTGTCGAGTCCGGCCAGCGCGGCGTCCACCATCTCATCAACGTCCATCAGCATTTCAGCCGGGATTTCATTAATAGACTGGCCTGCGCGATCAAAAATCTCTGTACGGGTTGCGCCGGGTAACACCGCCTGTACCTGCACACCGCTCTCCGCGAGTTCACGCTGCATGGCGCGCGTCAGGGTCAGCACATAAGACTTAGTGGCGTTATAGGCGCCATTGAACATCTCATGCACCAGCGACAGCACCGAGGCGATATTGATAATAGTGCCGTGACCGCGTGCTTTAAATGCCCGGCCAGCCGCCTGTGCCAGACGCGTCGGTGCCAGAATATTTAACGCCAGCATGCTGTTGATGCGTGTGATGTCCGCCTCCAGAAACTCGCTTTCGACACCCATGCCTGCGTTGTTCAGCAGCAGCGTAATCTGTGCGTTGTTTGCGAGCTCTGACTCCACACGCTGCAGGTCCCGCTCATGCGTTAAGTCAGCCTTCATCACGGTTACCCGAATATCGTGCTGTTGTGTCAGCGTATCCGCCAGTGCAGTCAGCCGTGCCTGATCCCGTGCGACCAGGATGAGGTCATAACCGCGTGCTGCCAGTCGTTTTGCATAGGTCGCGCCGATACCACTTGATGCGCCGGTAATTAATGCTGTGCCTGATTGTGACATGTTTGCTTCCTCGTATGATGGTCGTCATAATGGTTATCAATATGACGACCATCATATGATTCGTCAAGCTGGAATATGATGAGTGTAATAATTACTATAATAGCCAGAAGCCATGCAGTTAAAACCGCAGGAGATGAGATGGAGAAGCAGAGCAGCAAGATGCAGACCCGCCAGCGTATCCTTGATGAGGCGGCGCGTGTGATGCGTGAAACCGGCACTGAAGGGATTGGGGTGGCGGCGCTGATGAAGCGGGTTGGCCTGACACATGGCGGCTTCTATGCACATTTCGCGTCACGCGAGGAGCTGGTTGAGGAGGTGCTGAAACATATGTTTGCTGAATCTGATACCTTCAGGCCTGCTAAATCCGTGACCCAGCCAGCAACGCAGCTGGCTGATTTTATTGATAGCTATCTTTCCGAGGCGCATCGCAATGCACCGGCTCAGGGCTGTCCGCTGGCGGCACTGGTGAGCGAAGTGGCCCATCTTCCACAGCCGACACGGCAGATCTTCGCCCAGGGCTTCAATACGATGCATGCCGGTCTGGTGCAGATACTGCGTGAGCTGAGATTGCCGGATGTGGAAGCGCTGGCCTCCAGCATGCTGGCAGAGATGGTGGGCGCACTGGCGCTGGCACGGGCCTGTCCGGATGCTGAGCGGGCCAGTCAGATGCTGCAACGCAGTCGCGACGCGCTTAAGCAGCGTACGCTGGAGGTGGCGGCATGAGTGAGCATGCTATCCGCGACATTATCAGCTCCGATCTTGATGTGCTGTTCTGCGGCATCAATCCAGGTCAGTCAACGGCCCATCAGGGATTTCACTTTGCGCATCCCGGAAACCGGTTCTGGAAGGTTATTCATCTGGCGGGATTCACCCGGCAGCAGCTGAAGCCGGAAGAGGAGCAGCGCCTGACGGAAACCGGCTGCGGCATCACCATGCTGGTAGAACGGCCAACTGTGCAGGCAAATGAGCTTGCGCCTGATGAGCTGCGGGATGGCGGTAAACGCCTGATGGAGAAGGTTCTGGATTATCAACCCGCAGCGCTGGCCATTCTGGGTAAGGATGCATTCCGTCGTGCTTTTAAACAGAGCAAAGTCGAATGGGGCAAACAGCCGATATGTATGGGGAAAACTCAGGTGTGGGTGTTGCCGAATCCCAGCGGACTGAATCGTGCATCACTGGACGAGATGGTCGGGGCGTATCGTCAGCTCTGGCTGGAACTGCATCCGGAGAGTCACTGACGTCGGGCAGGGCAGGGGAGTGGCGCGAACAGGCAGGCATAAAAAACCCCGGCGAACCGGGGTTTTTGTCGGACTTAATCGTCGAGGAAGCTACGCAGCACTTCCGAACGGCTCGGATGGCGCAGTTTACGCAGGGCTTTCGCTTCAATCTGACGAATACGCTCACGCGTCACGTCGAACTGTTTGCCCACTTCTTCCAGCGTATGGTCCGTGTTCATATCAATACCGAAACGCATGCGCAGTACTTTCGCTTCGCGCGCGGTCAGGCCAGCCAGCACGTCATGGGTGGCAGAACGCAGACTCTCTGACGTTGCAGAATCCAGCGGCAGCTCCAGCGTGGTGTCTTCGATAAAATCGCCCAGATGTGAATCTTCATCATCACCAATCGGCGTCTCCATAGAGATCGGCTCTTTAGCGATTTTCAGTACTTTGCGGATTTTATCTTCTGGCATCAGCATACGCTCAGCCAGCTCTTCCGGCGTTGGTTCGCGGCCCATCTCCTGCAGCATCTGGCGCGAAATACGGTTGAGCTTGTTGATTGTCTCAATCATATGCACCGGAATACGGATGGTACGCGCCTGGTCGGCGATAGAGCGGGTGATAGCCTGACGGATCCACCAGGTCGCATAAGTCGAGAACTTGTAACCACGGCGATATTCAAACTTATCTACCGCTTTCATCAGGCCGATATTACCTTCCTGAATCAGGTCGAGGAACTGCAGACCACGGTTGGTATATTTCTTCGCAATCGAAATAACCAGACGCAGGTTAGCTTCCACCATCTCTTTCTTAGCGCGACGCGCTTTGGCTTCACCGATCGACATGCGACGGTTAATATCTTTAACCTGTTCAATGGTCAGGCCGGTCTCTTCTTCCACCTGTGCCAGTTTCTGCAGGGAACGCATCACGTCATCCTGCACTTCCAGCAGCTTTTCAGACCACGGCTTGTTCATCGCCAGAGCGGCTTTGAACCAGCTTTCGTTGGTTTCGTTGCCGGTAAACAGCGTGATGAAGTTCTTCTTCGGCATTTTGCACAGCTCAATACAGAGCTTCATGATCAGACGTTCCTGAGTACGGACACGTTCCATCATAGTGCGCATGCTGCCTACCAGGTAGTCGAACTGCTTCGGTACCAGGCGGAACTGTTTGAAGACGTCAGAAAGGTTCTGGATTTCGGCAACGGCAGCAGCATGACTGCGACCTTTGCTCTTAATCACGCTGCGGGTCGCTTCATACTGCTTACGCAGGTCAGAAAACTTCTCGCGCGCCAGTTCCGGGTCGATTGAGTTATCGTCGTCGGAGCTGTCGTCATCCTCTTCATCTTCTTCTTCATCGTCGTTACGATCGGCTTCAGAAAGTTCAGAGCCTACGTGCGTTGCCGTTGGGGCAATATCTTCTTCTGCGTTAGGATCGACGAAACCGGTGATCAGGTCGGAGAGGCGTGATTCGCCTGCTTCAACTTTGTCATACTGATCCAGAAGATAAGTAATGGCTTCAGGGTATTCGGCGACAGAACACTGAACCTGGTTGATACCGTCTTCAATACGCTTAGCGATGTCGATTTCGCCTTCGCGCGTCAGCAGTTCAACGGTACCCATTTCACGCATATACATGCGAACCGGGTCGGTAGTACGCCCGATTTCAGATTCAACGCTGGATAACACCTGAGCGGCAGCTTCTGCGGCATCTTCATCAGTATCGGAGCTGTTTTCGTTCAGCATCAGATCGTCGGCATCCGGGGCTTCTTCAACCACCTGAATACCCATGTCGTTAATCATCTGGATGATGTCTTCGATCTGATCTGAGTCGACGATATCTTCCGGCAGATGGTCATTGACCTCAGCATAGGTCAGATAGCCTTGCTCCTTACCACGGGTGACAAGAAGCTTGAGCTGTGACTGCGGGTTTTGCTCCATAAGACGGTATCCACACTTCTGTTAAATTAGATTGGTGTCGGTCGGCAGCGCGCCAACAATAAGCAGTGAAGGCGTTTAGTTCTTGCCGCTGCCTTCGTCGCGGCGTGGGCTTTGCCCATCAGTAATCGGCACTTAAGCCGCTTGTTAACTCTGTGCTAAGGGCCTGGCTTACTTGCCATTCTGCTTCCCGGCAGTGCTCGCTCTCCTCACGTACATCAGTACGCTCCGGGAGCTGTGCGCTGGCGGTAACCAGACTGGCATCGACGCCTACGGCCTTTAAAATTTGTGCTCAGGGCCTGGCTTACTCGCCATTCTGCTCCCCGGTAGTGCTCGCTCTCCTCACGTACTTCAGTACGCTCCGGGAGCTGTGCGCTGGCGGTAACCAGACTGGCATCGACGCCGACCCTTAAAATTCGTGCGGCTGCCCTTTCATGATTCGGAATGGACAGCATGCTGAAAACGGTTATTTCCTGGCAAACGCCTGACTGAGTGTCCAGAATTCACGGCGCTCATCGGCGCTGAGTCCCTGAGTGCGCTCGCGCGCAATCAAAAACTCCAGGCGCTCTTCAAGCGCTGCATCATAGATGCTGGCCAGCGAGTCCTGAAACACCGCTTCGGCTTCTTCATCTACTATCATGTGGTTCCAGATCGCCAGTGTTTCAAGCGTCTGACTAAAATTTGTTCCGCGATATAACTCTAGTAGCTGACCGGTGGTCAATCCAGGATTCTCATTACAACGGCCCACTAATTCAATAAATAGCGGTAAACCCGGCATTTTTGACTCAGACAGCCCATCCAGAGAAGGCACCATCGTGGCCAGTTGTGGGTTCTGAATCAGTAACGCAATCAGTACACGCATGGTGGTACGCTTCAACGGAGGCGCAACAGGTGCGGTTCCGCTTGCGGCCTGCTTCGGCATCAGCTTTTCAAGCTGATTATCGTCAAGAATACCCAGTTTATTCCCCAGCTCCTGACGCATATAAATACGTAAGGTCTCACCGGGGATCTGCGTTATCAGCGGTAAAGCCAATGTGCTCAGGCGCGCTTTTCCATCGCGTGAGCTCAGATCCACCTGCGGCAGCAGGCTATCAAATAAAAACGAAGAGAGCGGCATCGCCTGCTCCATCCTCGCTTCGAAGGCGACTTTACCCTCTTTACGTACCAGCGTATCCGGATCTTCACCATCGGGTAGAAACATAAAGCGTAGCTGACGACCATCATTCATGTAAGGCAATGCGGTCTCGAGCGCACGCCAGGCCGCTTCACGACCCGCTCTGTCGCCGTCGTAACAGCAGATCACGGTGTCGGTACTGCGAAACAGCAACTGAATATGTTCAGCAGTGGTTGAGGTGCCTAATGACGCAACGGCATAATCGATGCCGTACTGCGCCAGCGCAACCACGTCCATGTATCCCTCGACCACTAACAGGCGGGCGGGTTCAGGATGGTTCTTAACGGCTTCATACAGGCCATAGAGCTGACGGCCTTTATGAAAAATGGGTGTTTCCGGTGAGTTGAGATACTTCGGCGTATCGTTACCCAGCACGCGTCCGCCAAAACCAATGACGCGTCCACGCTTATCGCGGATCGGAAACATGACGCGGTCGCGAAACCGGTCATAGGTACGGCCTTTGTCATTGCTGACCAGCATGCCCGCTTCCATCAATGACTCGCGGTCTTCCGATTGCTTGCCAAAACGTTTGAGAACGTTGTCCCAGCCGGCTGGCGCATAACCTATAGCAAAATGATTGATGATGTCGGCGCTGAGACCACGACGATCAAGATAGTCGCGTGCTGGCTGCGCACTGGATTGCTGCAGGCCCTGCTGATAAAAACCGTTCAGGTTCTCCATCAGCTGATACAGGCTCTGGCGCTGATGGCGTTCCATCTGGCTGGGCCCGCTGCCTGCTTCGTAAGGCACGTCTAAACCGTGGGAAGTGGCGAGCTCTTCAATACTTTCAACGAACTCCAGACGATCAAAGTTCATTAAAAAGTCGATAGCATTGCCGTGTGCACCACAGCCGAAACAGTGATAGAACTGTTTTTCGCCGTTTACGGTGAAAGAGGGCGTTTTTTCATTATGGAAAGGACAGCACGCATGGAAATTCTTACCCTGCTTTTTCAGCTTAACGCGGGCATCGATAAGATCCACGATATCCGTGCGGGCAAGTAAATCGTTGATAAATACGCGTGGAATTCGTCCAGCCATACGCCCCAGATTTTCAGCTCATAAACGGCAACAAGCCGCGCTTCCTTTCGGAAAGCACGGCCTTTTACTTGACTCTGTCTGCGTGAATCACGCGGTGGAGGCGAACCTCCGGAACGACTTAGTACAGACGAGTGCGGCGTGCGTTTTCGCGAGCCAGTTTCTTGGCGTGACGCTTAACTGCTGACGCTTTAGCGCGCTTACGTTCGGTAGTCGGTTTTTCATAGAACTCACGACGACGAACTTCAGCCAGAACGCCTGCTTTCTCGCATGAACGCTTGAAGCGACGCAGTGCTACGTCAAATGGCTCGTTTTCACGTACTTTAATTACCGGCATGTAACTCTCACCTCGATAAAATTCGGTTTTTGCTGCTGACTGCGGCGCCAGCACATTTCAAAATGGTGCAGCATTTTACTCCAACTCGCGTTGGTTTGTAAAGCACCAAGGATAATTTGAAACCAACAGGAGCGTTTGCCTGTGCGGCTGCCGGTTTTTCCAGGGGCGGGAGTATAGCGCACTCTTTAGCCGACAGAAAATGACTTTTTACGCCGGATGTCCGCGCTGCACATCCAATTGCTGTGATAAACTGCGCGCCGCAAGAATGAGGTGATGCAATGCGAATTCTGGGTATTGAAACGTCGTGCGATGAAACTGGCATCGCTATTTATGATGACGAGGCCGGATTACTGGCTAACCAGCTCTACAGTCAGGTAAAACTGCACGCCGATTATGGTGGTGTGGTACCGGAACTGGCCTCACGTGATCACGTGCGTAAAACCGTGCCGCTGATTCAGGCCGCACTGAAAGAGGCCGGTCTGGCGCCGCAGCAGATTGATGCCGTAGCCTACACAGCGGGTCCCGGACTGGTTGGTGCGCTGCTGGTCGGTGCCACCATTGGTCGCGCCCTGGCATTTGCGTGGAAAGTGCCTGCGGTGCCGGTCCATCATATGGAAGGCCATCTGCTGGCGCCGATGCTGGAAGAGAATCCACCGGAATTTCCGTTTGTCGCCCTTCTGGTCTCGGGCGGACATACTCAGCTGATTAGCGTTACTGGCGTCGGTGAATATGTGCTGCTTGGTGAATCGATCGATGATGCCGCGGGTGAGGCCTTTGATAAGACGGCGAAGCTGCTCGGTCTGGATTATCCGGGTGGGCCAATGCTGTCGAAGATGGCGCAGCAGGGCACAGCGGGACGCTTTACCTTCCCGCGTCCGATGACTGACCGTCCGGGCCTGGATTTCAGCTTCTCCGGCCTCAAAACCTTTGCTGCGAATACCATTCGCGCCAATCCTGACGATGATCAGACCCGTGCTGATATCGCCCGTGCGTTTGAAGATGCAGTCGTCGATACGCTGTCGATCAAATGCAAGCGTGCACTGGATGAGACAGGCTTTAAGCGTCTGGTGATTGCGGGCGGTGTCAGCGCTAACCGCACACTGCGCGAGCAGATGGCGATCATGATGCAAAAGCGCGGCGGAGAGGTGTTCTACGCCCGTCCTGAGTTCTGTACCGATAACGGTGCGATGATCGCGTATGCGGGCATGGTGCGGTTAAAAGGCGGCACCCGAGGCGAGTTGAGCGTCAGCGTGCGACCGCGCTGGCCGCTGGCGGAACTGCCCGCCATCTGATGTGAAAAAAGCCGGCTTGCCGGCTTTTTTTATGGTTGAGATTTCTTTTTGCGCTTCCAGATCTTGCCTTCCTGACCCCGCCACAGCCGCTGAATATTGTCGTGATGACGCAGCAGGATGAGACACGAGAGCATGGAGACCGGGAACGTGAACTGCGGTTTGAACCACCAGACATAAAAGGGTGCGATCAGGGCGCTGACGATGGCACCCAGCGAGGAATAGCCGCTGAGTAAGACCGTTAACAGCCAGGTCCCGGTAACCAGCCCGGTTAAGTCCCAGCCAATTGGCGCTATCGCGCCGAATGCGGTTGCCACGCCTTTGCCGCCGCGAAAGTGAAAGAACACCGGGTAGATATGACCCAGACAGGCCGCAATGGCGGTCAGGCCGAGATAAAGCGGCGTGACGTGCATCAGATAGGCCAGCCAGACCGGCACCATCCCTTTCAGCACATCAAACACTAATACGGTTGCTGCGGCGGCTTTGCCGCCCAGACGCAGTACGTTGGTCGCACCGGGATTCCCGGAACCGTGTGTGCGCGGATCGGGCAGGCCAGCGAGTTTGCAAACCAGAATCGCACTGGAAATCGAGCCGCAAAGATACGCGAAAATAATCATACCAAGCGCGAAAGCACTCATAACACCGTACCGTTCCCTTTAGGGTCGTTTTGATCTCATCAACCGTGGATAATACGCATAATCCGCCGGAAGTGGTATCCGGCTTAGCCAAAAACAGAGACCCTCATCATGGATATCGTATTTATTGAACAACTCACGGTGTTCACCACCATTGGCGTTTACGACTGGGAACAGGGCATACAGCAGAAGCTGGTGCTCGATGTCGAAATGGCCTGGGATAACCGTCTGGCGGCCAGCAGCGACGATGTGAAAGATTGCCTGAGCTATGCGGATGTCTCATCGGCGATCCTGACGCATCTGAACGGGGGGCGTTTTGCCCTGGTTGAGCGGGTTGCTGAAGAAATCGCGGATCTGTTGATGAACCGTTTCAGTTCGCCTGGCGTGCGTATAAAGGTAAGCAAACCGGGGGCTGTAGCCCAGGCGGCGCAGGTTGGCGTGCGAATTGAGCGCGGGACTATTCCTAAATAAATACGATGTGATTGCCATCACAATGAAACCAAACCAAATTACTGTCTGTCATAGCGTGTGCCGTTTCGTTACAGCAGGCGAAACGGTGTAGACCTTAAGGTTTAATTCAGGCTTATAGCGGCATAATTTCAGGCGATAGCAGTGCGCTACCGCCTTTTTAATGGTTTGAAACGGATAGAGGGAACATTTGATGGCAGATATTCATCAGCTTTGGGTAGCTGCAATCCTGGGCGTTGTGGAAGGGCTGACCGAATTTTTACCGGTCTCTTCCACAGGGCACATGATTATAGTGGGTCACCTGCTGGGCTTTGAAGGTGAAAAAGCCGAGACCTTTGAAGTTGTGATTCAGTTAGGATCAATTCTGGCTGTGGTAGTGATGTTCTGGCGCCGTCTGTTTGGCCTGATCGGCATCCACTTTGGCGAAGTTAAACATGAAGGTGTTGGCACCGGCCGTCTGTCGTTGATCCACATCCTGCTGGGTATGGTGCCGGCGGTGGTTGTGGGTCTGGTCCTGCACGATCAGATTAAAACGCTGTTTAACCCGATCAACGTGATGTACGCGCTGGTGGTGGGGGGCGTTCTGCTGCTGGCTGCTGAGTACCTCAAGCCAAAACAGCCGAAAGCCGTCGGCGTTGATGATATTACCTATCGTCAGGCGTTCATGATTGGCTGTTTCCAGTGCTTAGCACTGTGGCCGGGCTTCTCACGTTCTGGTGCAACCATCTCGGGTGGCATGCTGATGGGCGTGAGCCGTTATGCCGCGTCAGAGTTCTCCTTCATCCTGGCAGTGCCAATGATGATGGGTGCGACCGTGCTGGACATGTACAAGAGCATCGGTTTCCTGACAATGGCGGATTTCCCGATGTTCGCCGTCGGCTTTGTCACGGCGTTTATCGTGGCGCTGATTGCGATCAAAGCCTTCCTTGAGCTGATTAAGCGTATCTCTTTCGTCTCGTTCGCGATTTATCGCTTTATCGTGGCGGCAGCGGTTTACATGGTCTTCATGTAAACCCTGGGCAGCCTGCTAGTCAGGCTGCCTGATCGCCAGACCCTGCGCGACGGCGTCAATTCGTCTCCGCGTCATCTCTTCCCGCACCTCTGCACCTTTAAACCCTGCTTCGACGACCGCTTTAGTCGGCACCGCCTGCGCCAGCGCAAAAGCACGACGCAGATAGTCGCCCTGCGGATAAGGCATGCTCTCCAGTCCGGCCCGCCCACGAGCATCCGCTTCGCTGGTCAGCGCCATCTGCTCAATACGCTGCGGCTTACGCCAGGCATCGATCCGATCAAACAGCGCCACCAGTGATGCCGGGGATTGCCGTTCGATGGTGTGCACAATGTCGTGGAATTCGGTCACGATTAACGCCAGATCGCGAATCGCGTTAGGTACCCGCAGTCGCTGACACAGCGCCTCGACCAGTGGAACGCCCGCCAGTCCATGACCGTGGTGGCTCGGCCACAGCTCAGGCGGCGTCAGCGCCTTGCCGACGTCATGGAACAATGTGGCGAAGCGCACATCGATCTCGCTGGAGAGGGCCGCTGCCATCGCCAGTGTCATCAGCGTATGAACACCGGTGTCGATTTCCGGATGCCATTTAATCGGCGCGGGAATACCAAACAGATTATCCAGCTCAGGAAACAGCACCTGCAACGCACCGCAGTCACGCAGAACCTGAAAATAGACCTGAGGATTACGGGCACTCAGCGCCTTTTCCGTCTCTTTCCACACGCGTTCGGCAGTGAGATTCGACAGCTCGCCGCTTTCGGCCATCTGCTGCATCAGTTGCTGGGTTTCGGGGGCAATACGAAAGTTGAGATGAGCGAAACGCGCAGCAAAACGCGCGACGCGCAATACCCGCAGCGGATCTTCACTGAAGGCTTCAGAGACATGACGCAGCAGGCGCAGGGCAATGTCACGCTGGCCATTATAGGGATCGACCAGTTCGCCGTTTTCATCCTGCGCGATAGCATTGATGGTGAGATCGCGGCGCTGTAAATCCTGCTCCAGCGTCACGTCGGGCGCGGACCAGGTGACAAATCCAGTGTAGCCTTTCCCGTTTTTCCGCTCGGTCCGTGCCAGTGCATACTCTTCGCGACTGACGGGATGCAGGAAAACGGGAAAATCACGACCGACCTGTTGATAACCCTGCTCAAGCATGGCTTCGGGTGTGGAACCAGTGACAACCCAATCTTTATCTGTAACCGGCAGATTCAGCAGCGCATCACGCACCGCACCGCCAACAAGAAACGTCTTCACGCAAAACTCCAGAGAAAAAGAAATGATCTGCATGCCGTGCACGTCCCGCGCCTGAAATCAGCAGTGCATCTCATTTTATTGTTGCACAGATTCCCCGGATTGCAGACATGCCAAAAGGGGGATCCTGCGATCCCCCGCGAAAACCCGACAGAATGGGGTCAGTTCATCCAGCGATCGCTTTTCTTACGGCGCGGCAACATATGCGGCAGTAGCAGTCCCAGCAGCAGGCCGACACCCAGCACGCCACCACCATACATAAACCACTGCATAATGATGGTGCGCTGTTTGTCATCCAGCTGAACGTTGGCGGCGCTGACTTTCTTCTGCGCGACAATCAGCTCATTTTTGAGCTTCTGATTTTCGCCTTTCAGCCCATTAATCACGCCGTCGCTGCTGGCGACTTTGTTCTGCATCTCAGCGGTACGCTGGTTCCAGCTGTTGTCGATATTATCCAGCTTGGCCGTCAGATCCTTCACCTGCTGCTCAAGCTGCGGCACCCGGGTGCGCAGGCTCGGATTTGCGCTGAGCTGCGACAGAGGAATCCAGGTGGTGCGGCCTTCGGAATCGCGGATCTGGCCATAATGAGTATCGTTGTTGGTCTGTAACAGCTGTACTTCTTCCCCGGCATTCAGCTTACCGAGCAGGCGGAACTGATCGCCCGGCCCGCTACGAACCCAGGTCGAAAGCTCATCAGACACATAACGTTTTTCGTCGGCATGGGCAGGTGCAAGGCTGCTAAGGGCCAGCAAAGTGAGTCCAGCGAGTGTAATTTTTTTCATTCGATTTCGTTTGGCTTAGTCTGACTTAAAATTTACCGGCACAGTCTGGAGAGGCCTCGCATAAATCTGAATGAGAACTATCCTGGTCTCATGAGAGTGCGAAAAGGTCTGCGAAAGAGCAAAGAAAGCAGAGACAGCGCGGCTTCTGTGCATTAATCTTCGCCTGATAACCCCTTGCCCTCCAGGCGACAGCATGAGTAACCTGCTGATAATCGCCTGAAATATGCAGGAAAAACCCTCTTAAGTGCCAGCGGCGTAGTGAATAAAAAATTATGACCATCGAAATCGAACTAAAGTTCATTGCAACTCCACAGGCAGCCGGGGAACTGGCTGAACTGCTCTCCACTCTGCCGCATCAGCATCAGGCTGCTCGCGAGCTGACCAATATCTACTTCGAAACCGACGATAACCAGCTGCGACGCTGGGACATGGGATTGCGTATCCGTGGCGTTGATCAGCGCTATGAAATGACGCTGAAAGCCGCAGGGCAGACGCTTGGTGGACTGCATCAGCGTCCGGAATACAATGTAGAACTCAATGAGCCAGTGCTCGACATTGCGCGCCTGCCCGCAGAGATCTGGCCGCAGGGCACCGATGTCACTGCGCTGCAGCCGCGCTTACAGCCGCTGTTCACTACCCATTTCCAGCGTGAAGTCTGGCTGATCACCGCAGGCAACAGTGAAATTGAAGTGGCATTTGATCAGGGCGAAGTCACGGCGGGTGAGCTCAGCGAACCGTTGTGCGAGATCGAATTAGAGCTGAAACGGGGTGAACGCCATGATCTGCTGGCCTTTGCGCAGCAGCTGGTGACGCTGGGCGGTCTGCGTATGGGCAGCCTGAGCAAAGCCGCCCGAGGCTATCAGCTGGCCCAGGGTAATCCACCGCGTCAGGTTGAGGCGTTCCCGCTGCTGAAAGCCGGTGCGAAAGCGACTGTGGAGCAGGGTATGGTCGCCTCAATGTCGGCGGGGCTTCGTCACTGGCAATATCATGAAGAAGTCTGGCTGCGTGGTAACGCGGCGGCGCAGGACGCAGTGCGCGAAGCGCTGGATCTGCTGCGTCAGGCGTTCAGTCTGTTTGGTGCGCTGGTGCCGCGTAAAGCCAGTAGCGCTCTGCGTCAGCAACTGACCACGCTGGAAGAGACGCTGGTGAATGAAGAGCAGGAAGCCACCACGTTCTGCTTATCTTCCCTCTCTGTTGAGACGCAACTTGCGCTGACCCACTGGCTGGCGGAATCGCAATGGCGTCAGTGGATCGACGCTAAAGGAGAAGCCAAGCTTCAGGGATCGTTTAAACGCTTCAGCGATATCATGCTGAGCCGTGTTAATGCCGATCTGAGAGAAACCTTCATTACGGTAAAACAGCCTAATGAGTATCAGGACAAAGCCACCCGTCTGGCGCGTCAGCTGCTGACGGTGCACCTGCTGGCGGGTTCTTATCCTGTGGAAACGGTGATGGCCTGGCTTGATCCCTGGCAGCAACTGCAGTCAGCGATTCACGAAAAACAGACGTCCGGATTAGCCTGGCTGACGTCGCAGGCCCTGAAACAGCAGCCGTTCTGGCTCACCAGCGGCGCTGCCCGCTAAGGGACATTCCGTCACGCCATCAAGGAGGGAGTTATGTTGTCAGCACTGCCCGCGTTGCTACGCGACCAGGCCGAAGCGGCCGCCCGACAGCTGGAGATTCCGCTGGATTCGTTCAGCCCGGAGCAGGCAGCCGGACTGGCTTTCAGCGATTTTGTGCTGGAAAACCTGCAACAACATCCCGACTGGTGGCAGACGATGCTCGACCAGCCGCCTCAGCCTGAAGAGTGGCAACACTATTCTGCATGGCTGAATCAGGCGCTGAATGCAGTCGACAGCGAAGCGAGCCTGATGCGTGAGCTGCGACTGTTTCGCCGCCGTATGCTGGTGCGTATTGCCTGGATGCAGGCTCTGCAGCATGCCACCACCGAACAGAGCCTGCAGCAGCTCAGCGTCTTAGCTGAAGTGCTGATCAGCCGGGCACGTGACTGGGTTTATCAGGATTGTTGTCGCGATTTTGGTACACCCTGTAATGCGGAGGGTGATGCTCAGCCGTTGCTGATTCTGGGCATGGGCAAGCTGGGCGGCGGCGAACTCAACTTCTCCTCTGATATCGACCTGATTTTTGCCTGGCCGGAAAACGGCACCACACGCGGTGGACGGCGTGAGCTCGACAACGCCCAGTTCTTTACCCGCATGGGACAGCGGCTGATCAAAGTGCTGGATCAACCCACCATGGATGGCTTTGTCTATCGGGTGGATATGCGGCTCCGTCCGTTTGGCGACAGCGGCCCGCTGGTGATGAGTTTTGCCGCGCTGGAAGATTATTACCAGGAGCAGGGGCGCGACTGGGAGCGTTATGCCATGGTCAAAGCGCGGCTGATGGGGGATGAACACGATCGCTGGAGTCTGGAGCTCCAGCAGATGCTACGGCCCTTTGTTTACCGGCGCTACATCGACTTCAGCGTGATCCAGTCCCTGCGTAACATGAAAGGGATGATCAGCCGCGAAGTTCGTCGACGTGGTCTGAAAAACAATATCAAACTGGGTGCGGGCGGCATCCGTGAAACCGAGTTTATCGTGCAGGTGTTCCAGCTGATTCGTGGCGGACGAGAGCGCTCGCTTCAGCTGCGATCGCTGTTGCCGACGCTGGAGGCGATCAAAAATCTGGCCCTGCTTCCTGCTGAGCAGGTCGATGCACTTCGCGACGCTTATCTCTTCCTTCGGCGGCTGGAGAATCTGCTGCAAAGCCTGGGCGACGAGCAGACCCAAACGCTGCCAGAAGATGAACTGCATCGTGCCCGTCTGGCATGGGCGATGGATTGTGTCGACTGGGATGCTCTGATGACGCGGCTCGACGATCAGATGGCGGCGGTACGCGCCATCTTTGACGAGCTGATTGGTGAAGATACTCCAGACATTGGCGATCAGCGTGAGCTGGCAGAGTTTCAGGTGCTGTGGCAGGACCAGCTGGAGGATAGCGAGCTGGCGCCGCTGGTCCCGCAGCTCAGCGACGAGCAGCGATTAACGCTGCATCAGACACTGGAGGCGTTTCGTCAGGATATCAATCGACGCACTATCGGTCCGCGTGGTCGTCAGGCGCTGGATCAATTGATGCCGCGACTGCTGAGCGAAGTCTGCCCGCGTGACGATGCGGCTGTCACGCTGAGTCGCCTGACACCGCTGCTGATCGGCGTGCTGACCCGCAGTACCTATCTGGAGCTGCTGACCGAATATCACGGTGCGCTGCGTCACCTGATTCGCCTGTGCGCCGCCTCACCGATGGTGGCCAGCCAGCTGGCGCGTCACCCCTTGTTGCTGGATGAATTACTCGATCCCGCCACGCTCTATCAGCCGACGGCCACCGACGCCTATCGCGATGAGCTGCGTCAGTACCTGCTGCGCATCCCCACTGAGGATGAAGAGCAGCAGCTGGAAGCTGTGCGGCAGTTTAAGCAGGCGCAACACTTGCGCATTGCTGCGGCTGACATTGCGGGCACGCTGCCCGTGATGAAAGTCAGCGACCATCTTACCTGGCTGGCAGAGGCGATTATCGAGTCGGTGGTCCGCCAGGCGTGGAATATGATGGTACAGCGCTACGGGCGTCCTTCGCATCTGAGTAATGAACATGAGCGCGGCTTTGCGGTGCTGGGCTACGGCAAGCTGGGTGGCTGGGAGCTGGGTTACAGTTCCGACCTGGATCTCGTCTTCCTGCATGACTGTCCGGCTGACGCGGTAACAGAAGGGGAGCGCAGCATTGATGGCCGTCAGTTCTATCTGCGCCTGGCCCAGCGCATCATGCATCTCTTCAGTACCCGCACTTCGTCCGGCATTCTTTATGAAGTCGATGCGCGGCTGCGTCCTTCGGGTGCGGCGGGCATGCTGGTCAGTACCTTTGAGGCCTTTGAGGAGTATCAGCGCAGTGAGGCCTGGACCTGGGAGCATCAGGCGCTGGTCCGGGCGCGCGTAGTATTTGGCGAGGCGACACTGGGTGAACGTTTTAACGTAATCCGTCAGGCGATTCTCTCACTGCCACGCGCCGCGGATGCGCTGCAAACCGAAGTACGCGAGATGCGTGAAAAGATGCGTACTCATCTCAGTAACAAACATAAAGGGCGCTGGGATATCAAAGCCGACGCGGGTGGCATTACCGATATTGAATTCATCGCCCAATATCTTGTCTTACGCTACGCCGCTGAGCAGCCTGAACTGACGCGCTGGTCTGACAATGTGCGCATTTTTGAGCTGATGGCGAAGTACCATAAAATGCCCGCAGACGAAGCGCAGGCGCTGACGCAGTCCTATGTGACGCTACGCGACGCACTGCACCATCGCGCCCTGCAGGAGTTGCCTGGTCATGTTGAACCTGAGGCGTATGCAGCGGAACGGCAGACGGTGATGAACAGCTGGCAGCGCTGGCTGGTAACCCCTGCGTCTATCCTGGCGTGATGCTGATAGCACAAATCGCAACTGTGCTATCATCCGCGCACTATTTTTAATGCAGTCTGGAGTGTCTGGAATGAAAGTGACTCTGCCCGCGTTCGGCCAAGCCTCAGTGCTGGTTGTTGGCGATGTAATGTTGGATCGTTACTGGTATGGCCCAACCAGCCGTATCTCCCCTGAAGCGCCGGTGCCGGTGGTGAAAGTGGACACGGTTGAAGAGCGCCCTGGCGGCGCGGCAAACGTAGCGATGAACATTGCAGCACTCGGTGCCGCGTCGCGCCTGATTGGCCTGACCGGTGAAGATGATGCGGCGCGCGTGTTGAGTAACACGCTGAAAGACGTCAACGTTCATTGTGACTTTGTGGCGATCAAAAGCCATCCGACGATTACCAAACTGCGCGTGCTTTCCCGCAATCAGCAGCTGATCCGTCTCGATTTTGAAGAGGGATTTGATCAGGTTGATCCGGCGCCGATTCATCAGAAAATGCGTGAGTCACTGGCAGCAGCCGGTGCACTGGTTCTGTCCGACTACGCCAAAGGCGCGCTCTCCAGCGTGCAGACCATGATTACGCTGGCGCGCGAAGCGGGCGTGCCGGTATTAATCGATCCGAAAGGCACTAATTTTGCGCGTTACCGGGGCGCGACGCTGCTGACGCCGAACCTCTCTGAATTTGAAGCCGTGGTCGGCAAATGCAAAAACGAAGAAGAGATCGTCGCGCGCGGTGCGCAGTTAATTGCAGATTTTGATCTCGCTGCGCTGCTGGTGACCCGTTCAGAAAATGGCATGACGCTGCTGCAGCCGGGCAAAGCACCGCTGCATCTGCCGACTCAGGCACAGGAAGTTTATGACGTGACCGGTGCCGGCGACACGGTGATCGGCGTGCTGGCTGCGGCGCTGGCTGCGGGTGACTCGCTGGAAGAAGCCTGTTTCCTGGCCAATGCCGCGGCGGGTGTGGTGGTGGGTAAACTGGGTACGTCGACTGTCAGCACCGTCGAGCTGGAAAATGCGATTCACGCCCGCCCTGAACAGGGTTTTGGCATCATGACGGAAGCGCAGTTAAAAGCCGCCGTTGAGATGGCCCGCCGTCGCGGTGAAAAAGTGGTGATGACTAATGGTGTATTCGACATTTTGCATGCCGGCCATGTCTCCTATCTGGCAAATGCCCGCAAGCTCGGCGATCGCTTGATCGTCGCGGTGAACAGTGATGCGTCAACTAAACGTCTGAAAGGCGAAAGCCGCCCGGTGAATCCACAGGAAAACCGGATGATCGTGCTGGGCGCACTGGAAGCGGTCGACTGGGTGGTGGTATTTGAAGAGGATACGCCGCAGCGTCTGATTGCCGGCATTCTGCCTGACCTGCTGGTCAAAGGTGGCGATTACAAGCCGGAAGATATCGCGGGCAGTAAAGAGGTCTGGGCAAATGGCGGCGACGTGCAGGTGCTGAACTTCGAAGACGGTATCTCTACCACCAACATTATTAAAACCATTCGCGGTAGCTGAAGCAGAGCAGTAAGCGGGAGCCGGGCTCCCGCTAAACCGCTTATTCTGGCTTATTATCCGCAGCAGGCTTCGCCACGTCGGCAGCCGGTGCCTGTGACGCCGCTGGCGAACTCGCTACGGAGGCAGAAGGGGTGACTGCTGCAGAAGTGGTGACAGGTGCCGTTGCGGTCGGTGGCGTACCGGCTGACGAACCCTGACTTTCCAGCTGGGCCAGACGTTGTTCCAGCGCCGCCAGTTTCTCACGCGTACGCAGCAATACCTGCGTCTGCACATCAAACTCTTCACGGTTGACCAGATCCATACGGGTCAGCTGCGCCTGAAGAACCTGACGAATTTTCTTCTCGACATCATCACCAAACTCACGAACACCTTTAGGCATCGCTTCGTGAACCTGACGGGCAAGTTGTTCAATTTTTTTCGTGTCGATCATGATGATTTCCTGGTTACGGGAGCTGTGTCAGCGTGTTTACCAACGTAATAAGTGTTAAGTGTAATGCCAGAAATGAAAAGGATAAACCTCAAATCGGTAACGCAGGAAATGCAAAAGCAATTGCGCTATTGATGATTGCCGCTTCAAACGATCGGCGTTATAGTTTAAAGGCTTATTCTCAGGGCGGGGCGCAATTCCCCACCGGCGGTAAATTAGCTTCGGCTGAAAGCCCGCGAGCGCTTTATCTTGATGAAAAGAGAGATAAAGGTCAGCAGATCCGGTGTAATTCCGGGGCCGACGGTTACAGTCCGGATGGGAGAGGGTAACGACTTCTGTCGGACAATTGTGTCTGCTTCACGTTATTGCCACGTCTTTTTGACGTCACTCCTAAGCACGCCCTGATTCTGGTAACCCATACATTTTAAGGTTTTTATTACCATGAATCAGACGCTACTTTCTGAATTTGGCACGCCTGAACAGCGTGTAGAACGTGCTATCGCCGCCCTGCGTGAGGGACGCGGTGTGATGGTACTCGACGATGAAAATCGTGAAAACGAAGGCGACATGATCTTCGCCGCAGAAACCATGACGGTTGAACAGATGGCGCTGACCATTCGTCACGGCAGTGGCATCGTCTGCCTCTGCCTGACCGAAGCGCGTCGCCAGCAGCTCGATCTGCCTATGATGGTGGAGAACAACACCAGCTCCTTTGGCACCGGATTCACTGTGACCATTGAAGCCGCAGAAGGCGTCACCACGGGTGTCTCCGCTCAGGATCGTATCACCACTATCCGTACAGCTATCGCCGACAATGCCAAACCTTCTGACCTGCATCGCCCGGGCCATGTCTTCCCGTTGCGCGCCAGCGAAGGCGGTGTATTAACACGTGGCGGACATACGGAAGCGACCATCGATTTAGTGACGCTGGCCGGCTTCAAGCCTGCCGGTGTCTTGTGCGAACTGACCAACGATGACGGCAGCATGGCTCATGCACCCGAAGCGATTACTTTCGCTCGCCAGCACAACATGCCAGTAGTGACTATCGAAGACCTGATTGCATGGCGTCGCACGCACGAAACGCGCCACGCCAGCTAATCGTTCTGCTGCATTTAACGGGCCCCTTTCGGGCCTGTTTCCTTTGTGCCGTCCTCAGGATGGCCCGGTTTAATTCTTCGCATTCCTTCTCTTTTGTCCGATAAATATCTGAAATTCCTGCTACGTTAAATTTCATTCAAATTTCCTGATGATCTCCATCATGCTTATCAGCGTGATAAAGCGGCGAATGCGCGTATCGTAGTGGCTATCAAACAGACGATCCCGGGGATCACGAATGAGCCAGTTACGTATGCCAGCGCTGTTTTTGGGTCATGGCAGCCCAATGAATGCCCTTGAAGAGAACCGCTATACCGCCGCATGGCGTCATGCGGGTGACACTCTGCCACGTCCACGTGCGATTATTGCGGTTTCAGCGCACTGGTATACGCGCGGCACCGCCGTGACAGCAATGGCTCATCCTAAGACGATTCATGATTTTGGTGGCTTCCCGCAGGCGCTGTTTGACACACGCTATCCGGCGCCGGGATCGCCTGAACTGGCCCAGCAACTGGCAGAGCTTTTAGCGCCTGTCGACGTAAAGCTTGATCAGGAATGGGGACTGGATCATGGATCATGGGGCGTCCTCATCAGGATGTATCCCGATGCCGACATTCCGGTCGTGCAGCTAAGCATTGATGGCACTAAACCAGCGGCGTGGCACTTTGAGATGGGCCAGAAACTGGCTGCGCTGCGCGATCAGGGTGTGATGATTGTCGCCAGCGGCAACGTGGTGCATAACCTGCGTAAAGTGCGCTGGGACGGCAACAGCGAAGTCTATCCGTGGGCCAGCAGTTTTGAGCAGTTTGTCCGCGATAACCTGGCGGTGCAGAGCGATGCGGCTTCTCATCCGCTGGTCAACTTTATGGACCATCCGGGTGCGGCGCTGTCTAATCCAACACCCGAACACTATCTGCCGCTGCTGTATGTGCTGGGCGCACGTCAGCCGGATGAAACCATCAGCATTCCGATTGATGGCATGGAGATGGGTGCAATCAGCATGTTGTCGGTTCAGGTAGGTTAGGGCAAAGCTAAGAGAATACAGGCCAGAATCTGACCTGTATTCTCGCGGCGCGTTAGCCGATAAATGCGTGCGGGTAGAAACGGGAGAGATCCTGAGTGATCAAATCGCGATCTTCACGCAGGCCAATACCCGCCGGTTGATCGTCAATCAGCCAGCTGCCGATCAGCGTATAGCTGTCGCCAAATTTAGGCAGAGGATGGAACTGCTGAACGATCATTCCCTCTTCACCGTATGGCCCATCAACGCGGGCAATCTCCTGACCATTTTCTACGATCCGGATATTGGCACCTTCACGTGAAAACAGCGGCTTCACCACATATTTGTCCATGTGCGGAACGTCATCTTCGGCGAACCAGGCGGGCAGCAGGTTAGGGTGATTCGGGAACATTTCCCACAGCAACGGCAGCAGGGCTTTGTTCGAGACGATGCTTTTCCATGCCGGTTCAAGCCAGCGTACGCCAGCATCACCCAGCTTGGTTGAGAACATCTCACGCAGCATAAACTCCCACGGATAGAGCTTGAACAGGTTACTGATCACCTGATCCTGAGCATCGGTAAATTCCCCTTTTTCGCCCAGGCCAATTTCATCTATATAGAGAAATTCACTCGGCAGCCCCGCTTCAGTAGCGCAGTCCTGAAGATATTGCACGGTGCCACGATCTTCGTCGGTGTCGCGGCAGCAGGCGAAGTGCAGCCAGTTAAAGCCGTGCTGCTGATGTAATGCGGCAAAACGTTCAATCAGCTTTTCCTGCAGGCTATTAAACTGGTCACTGCCTGCCGGGAGCTGACCTGCGTTGAGCTGGTCTTCCAGCCACAGCCACTGGAAAAATGCCGCTTCATACAGTGAGGTCGGCGTATCGGCATTGTTCTCCAGCAGCTTCACATCGCCTTTGCCATCCCAGGCAAGATCAAGGCGTGAGTAAAGCGACGGCTGACGCTGATGCCATGAATCGCGCACGAAGTCCCAGGTGTGTTTTGGAATGCGGAATTTGGTCAGCAGCGCTTCGCTGTTTACGACCTTATCCACGACCTGCAGGCACATCTGATGCAGTTCTGCAGTGACATCTTCCAGATGCTCGATTTGCGCCAGCGTGAACTGGTAATAAGCATCTTCACACCAGTAGGGTTCGCCATGCATGGTATGAAAACGAAAACCGAACTCGGTGGCTTTTTCACGCCAGCCTGGGCGTTCTGAAATGGCAATGCGTTCCATCGGGGCGTTAGCCTCCCATTGAGCGGCTGGATGTACCGCTGGCGCTGCTTCGCTGCATGCTGTTCTGTTTCGCGACGGTTTCACCAAAGCCACCACGGGTAATGGTGGAGGTCGTTGCCGGTTTCGGTGCCAGCGCCGTTTTAGGCACGGTCATGGTTTTGCCGGAAGTGGCAGCACCATAGTTACGGCCGGAGGCATCAACAAACTGGCCGTTTGCCGGGCTGCGGGCATTTTTCGGTGAGAATAGCGGTTGCTGCGCAAAGCCCGAACCACCGCCCATCATGCGGCCCATCATGTAACCGGCCATTAGTGGCATCCAGAAGCTGCCGCCACTCTGCTGCGATTCAGCATTGGTGGTGCCAACGCCCGCCTGAGCCGGTGTCTGCTGACACTGATTTTCACCAAATTCAGCGACACAATCTTCACGCGTGGCATATTTTGGCGCAGTACGTTCAGCCTCTTTTTTAGCCTCATTGAATGCGGTAGTACACTGCGCACTCTGGCCCGGATTGGCTTTAGAACAGTCATCCGCATTCTGGTACATCGAAACCGTTTCATCGTTCTGTTCGCAGCCAGCCAGCATAAATACGGCTGAAACGGCGATAGCAACGGGCGTCAAGTGGCGTGCCTGCCAGCTTTTACGAAAAGCGGCATAGCGAATAGATTTTGTGCGTTTCATTATGATTATCCTGTGCCCAAAGGTAGCGCATAGAATAGGGGAAGGGGGGGTAAAATTGAAGCTGGAGGCCTGATACAACAGGGATCTTTACTTAGTTATACGTTCAACAGAGAGACGGGCCGCAAAGCAGCCCGTCCACTGATTATTGACCGAAAGGATTACCGCTGCTGTGGCGAGCCGCAGGACGCGCTGCCTCAGACGAGCCAGTTGCCACCGGACCGCTATCCACACGAGCGGTCTGCTGGGCATTTTCCGGCGCCACCGTTTCCGGGGAAGTCGGAATCTCTTTACCCAGCTGGCTGTTCAGTTTCTGCAGGCTCTGCTCGTTGAGCGTACCCAGTGCATAGCTGATATTCAGCTGGTTAATCAGGTAGCTATAACGCGCATCAGAGAGCTGCTGTTTCGCGTTGTAGAGCACGGTCGTTGCATCCAGCACATCGACGATGGTACGTGTACCCACCTGATAGCCCGCTTCGGACGCATCCAGTGAGCTTTGCGCAGAGACGACTGCCTGTTTGTAGGCGTTGATGCTGCTGATAGACGCATTCACGTTGTTAAACGAGGAGCGTACCGTCTGTACTGCTGTGCGGTGAGCGCTTTCCAGCTGTTCGCTGGCGCTGACAAAATTGTATTGCGCCTGTTTCACCTGAGAGGTAACGCTGCCGCCGCTATACAGTGGCAGTGAGAAACTCAGGCCAACCTGGTTTGAACCGGTAATTGAATCGGTAGAACCCTGGCTCTGGTTTGCACGGCTGCCGCCATATTTGCTGTTTGACATGCCGGTGGAGGCGGTCAGATCCAGCGTCGGCATATGGCCGGTTTCCGCTGAGCGAATCTGCTCACGCGCCAGATCCTGATTCAGACGCGCAGAGAGCAGTGACAGGTTACGGCTTTCTGCCTGCTTAAGCAGCGCACTCACCGCTTCGGGCTTATCGGTTCTGAAACGATCAATGCTCAGCGAAGCCAGCGACATATAGTCCATGCCGGTAATCTGACGCAGCGTTTCTACGTTGTTATCAAGATTGTTACGCGCGGTCACTTCATTGGCCAGCACGCTGTCATACTGCGCACGGGCGTTCTGAACATCAGTGATGGCAACCAGGCCAACGTTAAAACGCTGGGTGGTCTGATCCAGCTCGCGGTAGATAGACTGTTTCTGCGCTTCAGTGTAAGAAAGGGTATCAATCGCTTTCAGCACGTTGAAGTAGGCCGTTGCGGTGTTCAGAATCAGATCCTGCTGCGCCACCTGATAGGTCACATCCTGAATACCGGCGGTCTTTTCCTGCAGAGTCAGCGCGCGCCATTTCGACATGTCGAAAATAGTCTGGGTTAAATTCAGAGAGCCGCTGGTCGTGTTGGAATGAAGACCACTACTGTCGCGATAACCGTTATTATAGGCGTAGTCTGCACCCAGTCCGAGCTGAGGTAATAATGGGCTACGCGCTTCGTTGATTTT
The DNA here is from genome assembly GCF_021043305.1 of Pantoea sp. MHSD4. Classification (NCBI taxonomy): domain Bacteria; kingdom Pseudomonadati; phylum Pseudomonadota; class Gammaproteobacteria; order Enterobacterales; family Erwiniaceae; genus Pantoea; species Pantoea sp. MHSD4. Next base: position 28,215 of record NZ_JAJNDH010000005.1, read on the forward strand.
CTCAAAAGCAGAATCACGATCGGCAGCGGCGCTGCGCAGATCCGGGTTGCTCAGACGTGCTTGCTGGTAAACCTGAAGCAGGTCTTCGGCCTGGCTGGCGAAGCTGAAACCGCCCAGGCTAAGCCCAATAAAAAATGGGAGCAGTTTTTTCATTTGCATTCCTTTTGTTGCAGCAAATTGCAGTGGGTGCGCTGCCGGGTAAGCCAAAAAATTATCGCCGATTCTAGCAGAGGGCAACTGTGAGATAAGTTGGCTGAAAGTGCCTTCTATCTCTAATCTACGTAAATATTTCAGAAAGAACTACTTACATGGAGCACGGTTACAGGCTTTTTTCGCTCCACCCCAATCTGCACAAGGAACCTGATGATGCCGGAAGAAAAAAAATCCCCTGTGACTTTCACAAAAAACGATGTAGAAATTATTGCACGAGAAACACTCTACAAAGGTTTTTTTTCCGTTGAGCGATACCGCTTCCGCCACCGCCAGTTTAATGGCGAAATGAGTGGAGAAGTGCAACGCGAAGTTTTTGAGCGCGGACATGCTGCCGTGCTGCTACCTTATGATCCCTTACGCGATGAAGTGGTGCTGATTGAACAGATCCGCATCCCGGCTTATGACAGCAGTGCTTCACCCTGGCTGCTGGAGATGGTCGCCGGTATTATCGAGCCCGGTGAATCGGTCGAGCAGGTTGTGCGCCGTGAAGCCGTTGAAGAAGCAGGATTGGACGTCGGTCGGGTTAAGCCCATGCTTAGCTATCTGGCCAGCCCTGGCGGCACCAGCGAACGTTTATCGGTGCTGATTGGGGAAGTGGATGCCAGCCAGGCAGAGGGATGCCATGGTCTGGAGGAAGAGAATGAGGATATTCTTGTCCATGTGGTGAGCCGCGAACAGGCGTACCGCTGGGTGGAAGAGGGGATAATTGATAATGCGGCGTCTGTCATCGCCTTGCAATGGCTGGCGTTGCACCATGAAAAACTACGCGAAGAGTGGATACAAAAATGAAACAGCGCTATACCCCTGACTTTCCCGAAATGATGCGGCTCTGCGAAACCAATTTCGCCCAGTTACGCCGCCTGCTGCCGCGTAACGATGAGGCGGGAGAATCGGTGATCTATCAGGTGAGTGGCGCCCGTTATCAACTGACGATTCAGGAGTCGACACGCTACACCACGCTGGTGGAGATCCGCCAGGTCGCACCTGCCGTGAGTTACTGGAGTCTGCCCTCGATGTCGGTCAGGCTCTATCACGATGCGATGGTCGCCGAAGTGTGTTCAACTCAACAGATCTATCGGTTCAAAGCGCGCTATGATTATCCTAATAAAAAATTGCATCAGCGCGATGAAAAACATCAGATAAACCAGTTTCTCGCAGACTGGCTGCGTTACTGCCTGGCACATGGCGCGATGGCGGTTCCGGTCTGCTGATGCGTATAATGCAGTAAATGGCGTGGAGACGAAGGAAACGCTTTGGATAGCCTGCTAACTCTTCCTGCAGCGAACGGTTCCGAAATCAGGATTTTGCAAATCACGGATACCCACCTGTTCGCGGGAAAACATGAATCGTTGCTTGGGGTGAACACCTGGTCGAGCTACGACGCCGTGCTGGATGCGATTATTGCGCAACATCGCGACTATGACCTGATCATCGCCACGGGCGATCTCGCCCAGGATCACTCTATCGAAGCCTATCAGCATTTTGCTGAGGGCATCTCTCGCTTGCCGCGGCCCTGCGTCTGGCTACCCGGTAATCACGATTTTCAGCCCGCAATGGTGGATACACTGGCAGCTGCGCACATCAATGCCCATAAGCAGGTGCTGGTGGGTGAGCAGTGGCAGATTGTGTTACTCGACAGCCAGGTCTACGGTGTTCCGCATGGAATGCTGAGCGACTATCAGCTGGAGTGGCTCGACAACGCGCTGGCCCGCTTTCCGCAACGGCATACGCTGGTTATGCTGCATCACCATCCGCTGGCCTCTGGCTGCACCTGGCTCGATCAGCACAGCCTGCGCAATTCGCATCAGCTTGATGCCGTGTTGCAGCGCTACCCGTTAGCCCGGACGCTGGTCTGTGGCCATATTCACCAGGAGCTGGATATGGAATGGCATGGCCGTCGGGTGCTGGCGACGCCGTCTACCTGTGTCCAGTTCAAACCGCACTGTACCAGTTTTGCGATTGACACCGTGGCTCCCGGCTGGCGCTGGTTTACACTGCATCCGGATGGCGGCCTTGAGACCGAAGTGAACCGGCTTGACACCGACGCTTTTCGTCCCGATTTAGACTCCGAAGGATACTGACGCGTGGCAGCACTGCTTTATCTGCACGGTTTTAACAGTTCGCCGCAGTCCGCGAAGGCGACTCAGTTCCGGCAATGGTTAGCGATGCAGCACCCGGAGATCGACATGATCGTGCCACAGCTGCCGACCTTTCCCGCTGATGCGGCGGCAGTGCTGGAAGACCTGGTGCTGAGCCGCAGTGGCGAAACCCTGGGCGTGGTAGGATCGTCGCTGGGCGGTTATTACGCTACCTGGCTGTCCCAATGTTTTATGCTGCCGGCTGTTGTCGTCAATCCCGCAGTACGCCCTTTTGAACTGCTGGTGGATTTCCTTGGCGAAAATCAGAATCCCTACACGGGCCAGCAATATGTGTTAGAGTCACGCCACATTTACGATCTCAAAGTAATGCAGATTGAACCGCTGGAAGCGCCCGATTTACTCTGGCTGCTGCAACAGACCGGCGATGAAGTTCTCGATTACCGACAGGCACTCGACTATTACAGCGCGTGCCGTCACACGGTAGAAGAGGGCGGAAATCATGCATTTACTGGATTCGAGCGCCATTTCCCGCAGATTCTGGACTTTCTTGGTCTGAATCATCCCTGAGTAATGCGGAAATCGCACCCCATTTCACCCTTCTAATCAGACATTTACGATGAGTCAATCAAACTATAACGCGGATGCCATTGAGGTCCTGACTGGCCTTGAGCCTGTTCGCCGTCGTCCGGGCATGTACACCGATACGACGCGGCCCAACCATTTGGGTCAGGAAGTGATTGATAACAGCGTCGATGAGGCGCTGGGCGGCCACGCGAAGCGGGTTGAAGTGATTCTGCACGCTGACCAGTCGCTGGAAGTTATTGATGATGGGCGCGGCATGCCGGTGGATATTCACCCGGAAGAGGGCGTACCTGCTGTCGAGCTGATCCTGTGTCGTCTGCATGCGGGTGGCAAGTTCTCCAATAAAAACTATCAGTTCTCGGGCGGTCTGCACGGCGTCGGCATTTCTGTGGTTAACGCCCTGTCAAAACGCGTCGAAGTCACGGTGCGCCGTAATGGCGAAATCTATGACATGGCGTTTGAAAATGGTGACAAAGTTCAGGATCTCACGGTTACCGGCACGGTGGCGAAACGCAACACCGGTACGCGCGTCCACTTCTGGCCTGATGAAAGCTTCTTCGACAGCCCACGCTTCTCGGTATCACGCTTATCCCATCTGCTGAAAGCCAAAGCGGTGCTCTGTCCTGGCGTTGAGATTGTCTTTAAAGACAAACTGAACAATACCGAACAGACCTGGTGCTACGAAGATGGCCTGACGGACTACCTGTGCGAAGCGGTGAATGGCTTACCGACGCTGCCGGAAAAACCCTTTGTCGGCAGTTTTGCCGGCGATGTGGAGGCGGTGGACTGGGCGCTGTTATGGCTGCCGGAAGGCGGTGAACTGTTAACCGAAAGCTACGTTAACCTCATCCCGACGATGCAGGGCGGGACACACGTTAACGGTCTGCGTCAGGGACTGCTGGATGCGATGCGCGAGTTCTGCGAATACCGCAATATCCTGCCGCGTGGCGTCAAACTCTCAGCGGAAGATATCTGGGATCGCTGTGCCTATGTGCTGTCGGTCAAAATGCAGGATCCTCAGTTTGCCGGGCAGACCAAAGAGCGTCTCTCTTCACGTCAGTGTGCAGCCTTTGTCTCTGGCGTCGTCAAAGATGCCTTCAGCCTGTGGCTGAACCAGAACATTCAGACGGCAGAACAGCTGGCTGAGCTGGCGATCTCCAGCGCCCAGCGGCGTATGCGGGCAGCCAAAAAAGTGGTGCGTAAAAAGCTCACCAGCGGTCCGGCGCTGCCGGGCAAACTGGCGGACTGCACCGCGCAGGATCTGAATAAAACGGAATTGTTCCTTGTCGAAGGGGATTCGGCAGGCGGATCGGCCAAGCAGGCGCGCGATCGTGAATATCAGGCGATCATGCCGCTCAAGGGCAAGATCCTGAATACCTGGGAAGTCTCGTCCGATGAGGTGCTGGCATCGCAGGAAGTCCATGATATTTCTGTGGCGATCGGCATTGATCCTGACAGCGAAGATCTTTCGCAACTGCGTTACGGCAAAATCTGCATTCTGGCGGATGCGGACTCAGATGGTCTGCATATTGCCACGCTACTCTGTGCGCTGTTCGTCAAACATTTCCGCTCACTGGTCAGCAATGGTCACGTTTATGTGGCCATGCCGCCGCTTTACCGTATTGATCTCGGTAAAGAGGTCTACTATGCGCTGGATGAAGATGAGAAAGAGGGCGTGCTGGAGCAGCTGAAACGCAAAAAGGGTAAACCTAACGTTCAGCGCTTTAAAGGGTTGGGTGAGATGAACCCACTGCAGTTGCGTGAAACCACGCTGGATCCGAATACCCGCCGCCTGGTACAGCTGACTATCAGCGAAGAGGATGTCGATCAGACGATACGCATGATGGATATGCTGCTGGCGAAAAAACGTTCCGAAGACCGGCGCAACTGGTTGCAGGAAAAAGGCGACACGGCCGATATCGACGTGTAAAAGACAGGACGCGAAAGCGTCCTGTTTTGTTTATGCTTGCACCTGTACACCTTCATCGAACCTGGCTGATTTAGAGAGCAGAGACAGCAATCTTGTGAAAATTACCCTGGAAGAGCTACGTGCCTGGGTGGCGGTGGTAGACAGTGGTTCCATTACTGCGGCGGCATCCCAGCTGGCGCAGACCAGTTCAGGCATCAGCCGGGCACTCTCCCGGCTGGAGAGCAAGCTGCAGACCACGCTGTTGCATCGCACTACCCGACGGCTGGCGCTGACCGAAGAGGGTCAGGTTTTTCTGGAGCATGCGCGCCAGATCCTGGCCTCCGTTGAGCAGGCCGAAGAGCAGATTGCCCTGCGGCGCGAGATGCCGTCAGGACGGCTTCGGGTGAACGCTGCCACACCCTTCATGCTGCATGTGATTGTGCCGCTGGTAGACGATTTCCGCGCCCGTTATCCGCTGATCCAGCTTGAGCTGAATACCGACGATATTATGATCGATTTGCTGGAGCAGCAGACGGACATTGCTATTCGTATCGGTGAACTGCGTGACTCTACATTACATGCACGGCTGCTCGGCAGCAGTGCGATTCAGTTGATGGCCAGTCCGGCCTATCTGGCAAAAGCGGGCACGCCACAAAGCGTGGCCGATCTCGCACAGCATCAAAAAATCGGCTTTAGTCATCCTGAATCCCTCAACGTCTGGCCGGTCCTGCAGCCTGATGGTGATTTCATGCGTATTAAGCCGACTATCTCAGCTTCCAGTGGCGAAACCATCCGGCAGCTGGCGCTGGCGGGACAGGGGATTGCGCGTATCTCCGACTTTTTCAGCCGGGAAGATTGCGCCACTGGCCGGCTGGTGCCTGTACTCTCCGCGGAAACCCGCGATCTGCGCCTGCCGGTGCATGCGGTTTATTACCGAAACACCACGCTCTCTTCGCGCATCGGCTGCTTTCTGGATTTTCTTCGCAGTGAGATTGATCGGCGGCAACTGCTGTAAGCCGGTCTGCCAGAAACAAAAAAACCTCTGTCGCAGGACAGAGGTTCAGATAGATGACAATTACGCATTCGGGCACATCTGACCGCAATGCATTCGCTCAGCGCGCAGGGGCCAGGGTCAGAGGAGGAAAACGTCCCACGGCCTGGGACAAAAACGCCGGGAGCGTTTTTGAACAACGCAACGCGTTGGCCCGGTAACGGGCGCACCTCAGGGATGAGGTGCGTAATCGCGCGGGCCGGGCATGTCATGGATGACGGCTTTTGCGTTTTTCCGATCTGACCCTGATCCCTGTGCCGGCTCGATTTCACAGCGACGGTGGCCGGAATTTATCACCAGCCTTAACCCCAGCTACACAACCGCAGTAAAGCCTTCAGCACGAATCAGGCGCTGGGTTCCAGCACCAGAATCTTCACATCCACCACATCATCTTTAATGATGGCGCGATGCGCATCCATGTGCGGCATCTGCTGATGCTGCTCAAGATGGCGCAGCGTTTCCCACTGTTCCAGCATAAAAATAGAGTCTGGCGAGTTCTGCTTCCACGGTACCTGCGCCTGATGGTCCAGCAGCGCGTCATACTGATGGCAGCCATCTTCTTCTAAGACCAGCGGGATCAGCTTTTTCACCGCATCCAGCACGGCCTGACGGCGACCGGGTTTAACACAAATTTCAGCAACGACGGTTAACATTCGTGAATTCCTCTTTCGTGGGAAAATAGGGGTAGCCCCTCATCATCTTACGCAAAAACGCGGCTAAGATGGGTCCGATAAGCGGCAATATCGCGCGGCACGTCCGGCGCTTTGATCACATCGTTGCAGATAAAGGTCGGCAGCGCTTCCATTCCCAGGAACTGGTTGGCTTTGTGGAAGTGCAGATAGAGACCATCGACGCCAACACCTTCAAAGAACTGCTCCGGGTCAATAAAGGCTTGTAGGGGCGCATTCCACGTCAGTGACAGCATATATTTTTTGCCCTGCAGCAGACCGCCGGAACCGTACTTCTTCGCCGCATCAGAACGGGTTCGGCCATCGCTGGCGTAGAGCGAGCCGTGACCTTCGGTAAAGACCTCATCAATGTAACGCTTCACGGTCCAGGGTTCGCCCATCCACCAGCCCGGCATCTGATAAATCACGACATCGCTGTCGACATATTTTTGCACTTCATCGGCAATCACGTAGTTGCTGTCGGCCACGGTCACTGACACTTCATGGCCCATATCACGCAGCTGACTGGCTGCAACATCGGTCAGGGTGTGGTTCAGTTCACCTTTAGAGTGGGCAAACGTTTTGCCGCCATCAATAATTAAAATCTTGCTCATGCACAGGTTGCCTCGTTTTCTGAATATGGCGCCTAGCTTACGCGTGCGCCATTCCCGGAAAAATGGGAGGTAGATCACAACACTTTTGCTGTGGCAGCAACAATACGCCAGTTTATGGCACCATCGTTGGGCAAACTCACTATGAAAACAGTCAAGAAAACATCAAAATGAAAAAAATCGTTTTCTCTTTACTGCTGGCCAGCAGTGCGGTCCAGGCACAATCTCATCTCGACACCATTCTCAGTTCTAAAACGCTCAGGGTCTGCACCACCGGGGATTACAAGCCTTACAGCTTTCTTCGCCCGGATGGCCAGTATGAAGGGCTGGATATCAGCATGGCGAACGCACTGGCGACGTCGCTCGGCGCGAAAGTGGAGTGGGTACCGACCACCTGGAAAACCCTGATGCCTGACTTTCTGGCAAAACAGTGTGATATCGCCGTCGGCGGCGTTTCCGTAACGCTGAAACGTCAGCAGACCGCCTGGTTCGCCCGGCCGCTGGATGTGGATGGCAAAATCCCGCTGGTGCGCTGCACAGATAAAGATCGCTTCAAGACCCTCGAACAGCTCAACCGGCCTGAGGTGCGGCTGATTGAACCGGCGGGCGGCACCAACGAAGCCTTTGTACACAGCCACCTGCCAAAAGCCTCACTGACGCTGTTCCACGATAACGTCACTATCTTCCAGCAGCTGGTGGACAATAAGGCAGATGTGATGATCACCGATGCCTCTGAAGCGCGTTATCAGCAGCAGCATTACCCGACGCTCTGTGCGCTCAACCCTGACAAACCGCTGCAGTATGGCGAAAAGGCTTACATGATTCCGCGTGACGACATCAGCTGGAAGCTCTATGTCGACCAGTGGGTGCATCTCAGCACCGCCACCGGCGAATATCGTGATATTGCCCGCCAGTGGATGGGCGCAAAGCCCTGACGCACTTTCACTGAGAGTCTATGCACCCGGCGCGAGAATCAGGTACTTCCGGCGATTGAAATCGCGCTGAGTGACGCCTGCTGTCCCGCGCTTCCCCTGTGACTAACACTGGCGAATAAGGTACTATCCTCGCCAAACCACCGCCGGGTGTCCCGCCGTTGTGGGCCACGATGTGAGGATGAGAAATTCATGAGTGAACTGACGCAGGATGGTGCAGAGCGTCTTGCCCTGCATACCTTTACCGAGGATGCGTATTTAAAATATTCGATGTACGTCATCATGGACCGCGCGTTGCCTTATATCGGTGACGGGCTGAAGCCTGTACAGCGACGCATTATCTACGCCATGTCGGAACTGGGTCTCAATGCCAGCGCCAAATTTAAAAAATCCGCGCGCACCGTGGGTGATGTGCTGGGTAAATACCATCCGCATGGCGACAGCGCCTGTTATGAAGCGATGGTATTAATGGCGCAGCCGTTCTCTTACCGTTATACGCTGGTCGATGGACAGGGTAACTGGGGTGCACCGGATGATCCCAAGTCGTTTGCAGCCATGCGTTACACCGAATCACGCCTGTCAAAATATGCCGAGCTGCTGTTAGGTGAGCTAGGCCAGGGAACGGTGGAATTTCAGCCGAACTTTGACGGCACGCTGCAGGAGCCAAAAATTCTGCCGGCGCGTCTGCCTAATATCCTGCTCAATGGCACTACCGGCATTGCCGTCGGTATGGCGACCGATATTCCGCCGCATAATCTGCGCGAAGTCGCTCAGGCCGCCATTGCGCTGATTGACGCACCAAAAACGACGCTGGAAGCGCTACTGGATATCGTTCAGGGACCGGATTACCCGACCGAGGCGGAGATCATTACGCCGCGTGACGAGATCCGTAAAATGTATCAGACCGGTCGCGGCTCTATTCGCCAGCGTGCGGTATGGAAAAAGGAAGAGGGTGAGGCGGTCATTACCGCGCTGCCGCATCAGGTCTCCGGCGCACGCGTGCTGGAACAGATTGCTAACCAGATGCGCAATAAAAAGCTGCCGATGGTTGAGGATCTGCGTGATGAGTCTGACCATGAGAACCCGACCCGTCTGGTGATCGTGCCACGCTCCAATCGTGTCGATCTCGATCAGATAATGAATCATCTGTTCGCCACCACCGATCTTGAGAAAAGCTACCGCGTTAACCTCAACATGATCGGGCTGGATAACCGCCCGGCGGTGAAAAACCTGCATGAGATCCTGACCGAGTGGCTGGTGTTCCGCCGCGACACGGTCAAGCGTCGTCTTAATTACCGACTGGATCGCGTGCTACGCCGCCTGCATATCCTGGAAGGATTGCTGGTTGCGTTCCTGAACATTGATGAAGTCATCGACATCATCCGTACGGAGGATGAGCCGAAGCCGGTTCTGATGTCACGTTTTGGCATCAGCGAAACCCAGGCCGAATCGATCCTCGAACTGAAGTTGCGCCACCTGGCGAAGCTCGAAGAGGTGAAGATCCGTGCCGAGCAGGCGGATCTGGAAAAAGAGCGCGATCAGCTGCAGGCCACGCTGGCCTCTGAACGCAAGATGAACACCCTGCTGAAAAAAGAGTTACAGGCTGATAGCGCCAGTTACGGCGACGATCGCCGTTCACCACTGCGTGAGCGTGAAGAAGCCAAAGCGCTGAGCGAAACCGAGCTGGTGCCGTCTGAACCGGTCACCATTGTGCTGTCGCAGATGGGCTGGGTGCGCAGCGCCAAAGGTCACGATATCGATCCGGCCGGACTGAGCTACAAAGCGGGCGACAGCTATCTGGCTGCGGCACGCGGCAAGAGCAATCAGCCGGTAGCCTTTATCGACTCCACCGGCCGCAGCTACACGCTGGATCCGACATCACTGCCTTCCGCGCGCGGTCAGGGCGAGCCGCTGACCGGCAAGCTGACGCCACCGCCGGGTGCCGTCGTTGAACAGGTGCTGATGGAGCCGGATGACCAGCGTCTGCTGATGGCTTCTGATGCAGGCTACGGCTTTATCTGTACTTTCAGCGATCTGGTATCACGTAACCGCGCCGGTAAAGCGCTGCTGACGCTGCCGGAAAATGCCCGCGTGATGACGCCGATGGCCGTCCATCATGAAGATGACATGCTACTGGCAATTACCCAGGCGGGACGGATGCTGATGTTCCCGGTTGGCGAACTGCCGCAAATGTCGAAAGGCAAGGGCAATAAAATCATCTCGATTCCGTCAGCGGAAGCGGCTGCCGGTCAGGATAAACTGGCCTGGCTGATGATTCTGCCGCCGGGCAGCGCTATCACGCTGCACGTGGGCAAGCGTAAAATGCTGCTGCGCAGTGAAGAACTCCAGAAATTCCGCGCCGATCGCGGACGTCGCGGCACGCTGTTACCGCGCGGCCTGCAAAAAATTGATCGTGTTGAACTGGATGCGCCTGCGCGTCCGGCGAGCCCGGATAGCGAAGCGTAAACTACCCGGCTGACCCTGCGTCAGCCGTGGCTCAATGAGGGAACTATGTTACTGATTCTGCGTGCCATTATCGTCATCATTTATTCGATTTTAATCTGTATCTTTGGCTGTATCTGGTGTCTTTTTTCACCCCGCGATCCGCGCCACGTCGCGACGTTTGGTCGTCTGTTCGGCAAATTGTCGACGGTATTTGGCCTGAAAGTAGAGTTGCGCAGACCGGAAGGCGCAGAGAATTATGGTAATGCGATCTACATCGCCAACCACCAGAACAACTACGACATGGTCACTGCGGCTAAAATGGTCCAGCCCTATACGGTCACCGTGGGCAAGAAGAGCCTGCTTTGGGTGCCGTTTTTTGGCCTGCTCTACTGGCTGACCGGTAATCTGCTGATTGATCGCGATGACCGGGCTAAAGCGCGCGGCACCATCGGTGAGCTGGTGGATCAGTTCAACAGTAAGCGCATCTCGATCTGGATGTTCCCGGAAGGGACGCGCAGTCGTGGTCGTGGCTTGCTGCCGTTTAAAACGGGTGCCTTCCACGCTGCCGTGGCGGCCGGTGTGCCGATCATCCCGATTGTGGTCTCGAACACACACGGCAAGATCAATCTTAACCGCTGGAACAATGGACTGGTCATCGTTGAAATGCTGCCACCGGTTGATGTTAAAGCGTTTGAGTCGTCGTCGGTACGTAAGCTGGCAACCCACTGTCGCGAACAGATGGCGGCAAAGCTGGAAGAGTTGAACGCCGAAGTCGCCGAACGCGAAAAAAACGGAAAAATCTGACCGGCGAATCACTCGCCGAACTCATCTGCAGGGATGCAACCCGGCGAGCCTTTACCGGCTCGTCGTGAACGCAGCACAGCAAAACAGATCAATAAAAACAGGGTCGGCGCTCAGCGCCACGCGTAAAGGGTCAGAAGTTTTATGTCTTTCAGCAGACGTCAGTTCATCCAGCTTTCTGCCGGAGCGGCGCTTAGCGCCAGTGTACTACCTCATGCGGCGCGCGCCGCTTCTCCAGCTAATGGCGATACGCCACTGCCCATTCCGCCGTTACTGGAATCCCGTCGTGGCCAGCCGCTGTTTCTGACGATGCAGCGCAGCCACTGGTCCTTTAATGGTGACAATAACAAAGTGCCGGTATGGGGCATTAATGGCCTCTATCTGGGGCCGACCGTTCGGGTTTACAGCGGCGATGACGTTAAGCTGATCTACAGCAATCGGCTGAATGAGTCAGTCTCCATGACGGTCAGCGGTTTGCAGCTGCCAGGAGCGTTAATGGGCGGTGCGCCACGTATGATGTCGGCCGGTGTGGACTGGTCGCCAGTGCTGCCGATTCGTCAGGCGGCTGCAACCTGCTGGTATCACGCTAATACCCCAAACCGCATGGCTCCGCACATTTATAATGGTCTGGCGGGCATGTGGCTGGTAGAAGATGATATCGGCAAACAGCTGCCGCTGCCGAAGCATTACGGTGTCGATGACTTCCCGATTATCATTCAGGACAAACGGCTCGATAACTTCGCCACGCCAGTCTATGACCCGCCACAGGATGGCGGCTTCCTGGGTGACACTCTGCTGGTGAATGGCGTACGCAATCCCTTTGTCGAGGTGTCACGCGGCTGGGTGCGTCTGCGCTTGCTGAACGCCTCAAATGCGCGACGTTATGAGATGGTGCTAAGCGACAACCGTCCGTTTATGGTCATCGCCAGCGATCAGGGCTATCTGCCTGCACCGGTGGCGGTGCAGCGTCTGTCACTGGCACCGGGCGAACGCCGCGAAGTGCTGATAGATATGTCGCAGGGTGATGAAGTGTCGATAACGGCGGGTACGGCGGCGGGCATCATGGACAGGTTGCGCGGTTTCTTTGAGCCATCCTCTATTCTTACCTCTACCCTGATCCTGACGCTGCGACCCACCGGCTTACTGCCGCTGGTGACAGATAATCTGCCGATGCGGCTTTTAGCCGATCAGATTCTGGATGGTGTGGCGGTTCGCACGCGCGAATTCCGCATTGGCGACAGCATGCCGGGCATTAATGGCGCGCTCTGGGATATGAACCGCATTGACACGACCGCGCAACAGGGCACTTTTGAGCGCTGGATCCTGCACGCTGACCGGCCACAGTCACTGCATATTCAGGGCGTGATGTTCCTGATTAAAAGCGTGAATGGGGCACAGCCGATGGGCGAAGATCGTGGCTGGAAAGATACGGTGTGGGTGGATGGCAGCGTGGAGCTGATGGTCACCTTCCCGCAAAGTTCATCCGATCATTTCCCGTTCGTCTATTACAGCCAGACGCTGGAACTGGCCGATCGGGGTACGGCGGGACAACTTGAGGTGCAGCCCACTTCATAACAGCGCGGTCAGGCAGGAAAGACCGGCCTGACCGCGTTAATTACACGCTACTCTGCAGTTCCAGGGCAGCGTGTACGCATCATCGGGGGACGCATCCCCTTAGTTAAACGTCTCCGGATCCGGACCCAGACGATTGCCGCTGTCCAGTTTCGCAATATCACTCACTTCATGCTTATCCAGACGGAAGTCGAACACCTTAAAGTTCTCTTCGATACGCGCTGGCGTCACCGACTTCGGAATCACCACCAGGCCGCTATCCAGATGCCAGCGGATCACGATCTGCGCAGGTGTCTTGCTGTATTTCTTCGCCAGCGACTTAATGATCTCCTGATCGAAGACCCCTTTGCCGCCCTGAGCCAGCGGACTCCAGGATTCGGTCTGAATCTGATGCAGCGCGTTCCACGCATGCAGCGTACGCTGCTGAAGCATCGGGTGCAGCTCAATCTGGTTTACGACTGGCGTCACACCGGTTTCATCCAGCAGGCGCTTCAGGTGCGCTTCATGGAAGTTACAGACGCCGATGCTTTTGGTCAGTCCCTGCTGCTGCAGTTCGATCATCTTCTTCCAGGCATCAACGTAGTTGTCTTTTTCCGGGCACGGCCAGTGCATCAGATAGAGATCGACCTGATCCAGTTTCAGTTTCTCCAGGCTGGTTTCCATCGCCTGCTGAACGTTCTGCTGATCGTCGTTCCACAGTTTGGTGGTCACGAAAATCTCTTCGCGCGGCACGTCGGTTTCCTGGAGCGCCTGGCCAATCGCCTCTTCATTTTTATAGGCGGCGGCAGTATCGATGGAACGATAGCCGACCTCAAGCGCTTTCAGCACCGCATGACGTGCATCTTCAATGCTGGCCTGCCATACGCCGAGTCCCAGTTGCGGCATCATATTGCCATCGCGCAGTTTGATAATGGGTTGGTCTGCCATAGTTGCTCCTTTCCGTTGCGGTTAATCCGTGAGATTTCACTGTGCTTAAGTCTAGCCAACAATTCTCAGCCTGCTTAGCTCAGTCGATAACAGCACGCCTGGTCTTATGCCCGATTCGGTAAATTTATTGCCTGATTCTCCTGGCTGCTGGCGATTCAGGCATTCGCACGGCAAACTGGCTTTTTGGCTGAAAAAGGAGTCGCTATGGCGCACGATGCACTGTGTCACCGGCTGGCACAGCAGGTCGTCACGTTAATGACCCACGGTCACGACCGTCTCTGTCCGGTCGAAAATGTGTCGCTGATTTATGCGAATCAATATCGTCCGCGTACGCCGATGATGTATCAGCCCGGCATTGTGATCCTGTTTCAGGGCAGCAAAACCGGTTATCTCGGCAGCACCGTTTTTCAGTATGACGCCAGCAAGTATCTGATGCTTACCGTGCCGCTGCCGGTGGAGTGCGAAACCTGGGCTTCGCCGGAGATACCCATTGCCGGGCTGTGCCTCAACGTCGATACCGCCAGTCTGCAGGATCTGCTGATTGAAATTGGTGATGACGATCAGTTTCAGCCGCAGCCACAGACCTCGGGCATTCACTCGGCCTGGCTGACGGAGCCGATGCTGTGTGCCGCTGAGCGACTGCTGGATGTGATGACCCAGCCGCGCGATGCGCGGGTGCTGGGGCCGCACATCGTGCGGGAAATTATCTACTATGTGCTGACCGGCCCGATTGGCGGCGCACTGCTCTCACTGGTGAGCCGACAGACGCAGTTCAGCCTGATCGCGCGCGCCCTCCGGCGGATTGAGAATCACTATGCGGAAAACCTCAGCGTCGATGCGCTGGCGGCAGAAGTGAACATGAGCGTTTCAGCCTTTCACCATAACTTCAAAGCGGTAACGCAAACCTCGCCACTACAGTATCTCAAGCGCTATCGCCTGCATCAGGCGCGATTGCTGATGCTGCACGATGGACTGAAAGCGAGTGCGGCGGCGGTGCGGGTTGGCTATGAAAGTCCTTCGCAGTTCTCGCGGGAATTTAAACGTTATTTTGGCGTGACGCCGGGGGAAGAGGTTAATCGTGTCAGGCAGACGGTGGCGGATTCCTCTTTGTAGGTCGCCGATCCGGCCGCCCGGAGGCGGCGGATCCCGAGGCTGTGGGCACGTCAGGCGCGTTTCTGGCGACGCTGTTTCCAGATCACCAGAATGCTGCCGAACAGACCGAGCACCAGCAACACCATCGGCAGTATCATCAGAATAGCCATCACCTGATCTTCATGACGCTTGATGAACGGCACCTGGCTGATGCCATAGCCAAAGGTCACCACAATGCCGACCCACAGCAGACCGCTGAGCCAGTTAAACAGCTGAAAACGACTGTTCTGTAAGCCCGCAATGCCCGCCATGGTAGGCAGGATGGTGCGGATAAACGCGAGGAAGCGGCCGACCAGCAGCGCCATCAGACCGTGACGGTTAAACATATTCCAGGCGCGCTGGTGATACTGCGCGGGCAGATGCATCAGCCAGCTCTTAACCAGTCGGGTATTGCCCAGCCAGCGACCCTGCAAATAGCTCAGCCAGCAGCCGAGGCTGGCAGCTGTCGTCAGGATCACCATGGTCGGTACAAAATCCATCACCCCTTTAGCCACCATCGCGCCTGCCAGCAACAGCAGACTGTCTCCCGGCAGGAAAGAGGCGGGTAACAGACCATTTTCCAGAAACAGCGTCAGAAACATCACGCCATACACTACCCATACCACATCCGGATTTGCCAGTGCGGCAAAATCCTGATGCCAGAGCGCCTGGACAATCTCGTGTAAAACACCCATTAGCGATTCCATCACGTCACAAGGAACAATCCGTCTGCGTTCAGACAGTACAGTGAACTCACCAACAATCTGAACGATGCGGGATAAATTTTAACAACAAATGAGCCGCTGCCCGGCAAACACTGCGGGCCACCGCGACCCGGTTTATCTTCTGTTTACTTTCTGTTGAGCGACTCAGCGCGTCAGGCGCGAAAAACCGGCTTCCAGGTCAGCCAGCAGGTCATCAACATGCTCCAGGCCAATATGCAACCGCACCAGCGTGCCGGTGAAATCCACACCGCCCGCCGGACGAATCTCTGCCAGCTCTTCCGGCTGATTCGCCAGGATCAGCGATTCATAGCCGCCCCAGGAGTAAGCCATGCTGAAATGATGGAAGTGATCGAGATATTCCGCCAGCTGGGGTGCGTCTAATTTTTCCTGCAGGATAAATGAGAACAGGCCGCTGCTACCGTTAAAATCGCGCTTCCAGAATTCATGACCTTTGCTTTGCGCCAGCGCCGGGTGATTCACCCGCGCCACTTCGGGACGCGCCGCCAGCCACTCTGCCACCTGAATTGCGCTCTCTTCATGCTGGCGCAGACGGGTACCCAGCGTGCGCAGACCCCGGCTTGCCATGTAAGCGGTATCGGCATCGGCCATCTGGCCCATAAGATAGGAGTTCTCGCGCAGCTGGTCGATGCAGCGCGCATTAGCGACTGCGGTACCAATCATCGCATCGCTGTGACCAATCAGATATTTGGTGCCGGCCTGAATGGAAATATCGATACCGTGCGCCAGCGCATTAAACAGAATACCGGCCGCCCAGGTGTTGTCGATCATGATGATCGCCTCGGGCGCTTTGGCGCGTACAGCCGCCACAATCGCTGGAATATCCTGAACTTCCATGGTGATAGACGCGGGGGATTCCAGGAAAACAACCCGGGTATTCGACTGAACCAGCTCACCGATTTCGCTGCCGATGCAGTGATCAAACCAGCCCGTAGAAACCTGCAGCTTGGCCAGAATTTTCGTACAGAAGTCCTGCGTCGGTTCATAGACCGCGCCACTCATCAGCACGTGGTCACCCGCTTCAACAAATGCCAGAATCGCATTGGCTACGGCAGCCGCACCGCAAGGGTAGAGCACGCAGCCTGCACCGCCTTCCAGCTCGGTCATCGCATCCTGCAGCGCAAAGTGCGTCAGGGTGCCACGACGGCCATAAAAGAGTTCACCTTTTGCCCGACCGGCGGTGGCGCGTTTTTTCTCCGCAACGGTATCAAAAACCAGTGAGGAGGCCCGTTGAATCACGCTGTTCACCGAGCCCTGGGTATAACGCTTGCTGCGTCCTGCATTGACGAGCGTGGTATCAATTTTTCTGGTGGTCATGAGTCGCCTTTACCGCTTCGGACTAAGCTCTCACGTTACCACGAAACAGCCAGCAGGGTTGAGACTCAATGGTGATTATCAGAGTGCATCGCAGGAAAAAAAACGGCCCGCTCACGGGCCGTTTTTCTTTGCGTTACATCACGCCCATCAGGCGCGGTAACCAGAGCGAAATGGCGGGAATATAGGTAATCAGCATCAGAACGATAAACAGCATGCCATAGAACGGTAGCATCGCCCCGACCACCTGCTCAATCTTCTGTTTACTTACCGCGCTGGCGACAAACAGTACTGTGCCGACCGGCGGCGTAATCAGTCCGATGCCGAGATTGGTCAGCATGATCATGCCGAAGTGCACCGGATCAATGCCCAGTGAGGTCGCCACCGGCAGCAATACGGGCGTGAGAATCAGAATCAGCGGCGCCATATCCATCAGCGTGCCCACCACCAGCAGCAGGATGTTGATGCACATCAGAATCACATATTTATTATCAGAGAGGCTGGTAAAGGCTTCGGTGATCATCGTCGGCAGTTGCATGAACGTCATCACCGCACCAAACCCGGCGGCGAAAGCGATCAGCACCATCACGATGGTGACGGTTTTAATGGTACGAAACAGCAGGATATGCAGCTGATTCCATTTAAAGTCGCGATAGATAAACATGGTGACGAAAAAGGCCCAGATACAGGCGATCGCCGCGGACTCTGAGGCGGTGAAAATACCGGAGAGAATCCCACCCATGATGATGACCACGGTAAACAGGCCCCAGAACGCGTCAAAGAAAATCTTCAGCGCCTGACGAAACGGAATGCGCTCGCCTTTGGGATAGCCGCGTTTGCGTGCGAACCCCAGGCACATCACCATCAGGCAGCCTCCCAGCATCAGTCCCGGCAGGATACCTGCGACAAACAGCGAAGAGATGGTGACCATGCCGCCGGTTGCCAGCGAGTAAATCACCGAGTTGTGACTGGGTGGCGTCAGCACGGCCTGAACGGAGCCGCTGGCCGTTACCGCAGCGGCAAAATCACGCGGATAGCCTTTCTCCTCCATCTGCGGGATCATCACCGAACCAATCGAAGCGGTGTCCGCGACTGACGATCCGGAGATGGCACCAAAGAAGGTCGACGCGACGATGTTAACCAGTGAGAGGCCACCGCGAATAAAGCCGACAAAGATATAGGCGAAATTGACCAGCCGCCGGGCAATCCCACCCTCCGCCATGATCGCACCCGCAAGAATAAAGAACGGGATGGTCAGCAGCGAAAATTTGTTAATGCCATTAGTTATCTGAATCACCACCGCTTCCAGGGGCAGATCGATCCACCAGGCGCCGATAAAAGCGCTCAGGCCGACCGCAAACGCGACCGGAAACCCCACCAACAGCAACACCAGCAAACTGCCTATCAAGATTAATGCATCCATCTTCTGCTCCGGATTAGTGGGTGCCGCCCAGTGTGACAATGGGTCGCTGACTTTGATCGCCGGTCAGCAATCGCTCAACAACAAACAGCAGGGTGAAGATCGCGCCAATCGGGATCGGCAGATACATTTCGCCGTAGGTCACCGCCGGCAGTGAGGCGAGCGTCTGCACCCACATCGCTTCACACAGGCTGTAACTGGCCTGGAAGATCACCAGACAGGTGAGGATCATCAGCAGATCGCAGACCCGCAGCATCAGGCGCTGGCGGGCAGGTGACAGACGATCGGTGACCATTGACACGCAGATATGTGTTCCGGCACGAAAGCCGACCGGCGCGCCGATAAAAGTGAATATGATCATGCAGATAATGGCGACCGGTTCTGGCCAGGAGAGTGCGCCGTTCATCACGTAACGGGCGAAGATGCCAACAGGAATGACCGTCACCATGATCAACAGCGCCACGGCGGCCACCAGCATGCACAGCAGATAAAGCCCATCCATCAGACGCGTATAAGCAGACATAATTAATACCTGATTAAGCACGCCACACGGCAGTGTGGCGCGGGAAGGGTTATTTCACGTCGGCGATTCGGGTCATCAGATCCTGATATTTGCCGCCGAATTGATCGCGCACCGGCTGGGTAGCCTTAACGAAGTAGTCGCGGTCGGTCTGCTGGAAGGTCACGCCGCCGGCCTTCATTTTGGCGATCGACTGTTCGGTGTAGGTCGCCCAGAGCTGACGCTCTTCATCCTGTGCCTCTTTACCGAGCTTTTTCAGCAGTGTCTGATCGTCGGGTTTCAGGCGATCCCAGGCACGTTTCGAAAACAGAATCATCTCTGGCTGAATAAAGTGGCCGGTGAGGGTGTAGTACTTCGCGACCGGCATGTAGTTGTGGGCGACAAAGGTAGGTGGGTTGTTCTCGGTGCCATCGACCACGCCGGTCTGCATCGCACTAAAGACTTCGCTGACGCCCATTGCCACCGGATTTGCGCCCATCGCTTTCAGCGTCGCCAGTGAAATGGCGCTGTTCTGCACCCGGATCTTCATACCTTTAAGATCGTCGGGTTTTGCCAGCGGCTTCTTGGTGATCATGTTGCGCTCACCGGCATCCGTCCAGCCCAGGAAGACCATGCGGGCGTTGGGATCCTTATCAAACTTGCTGGCAATCTCGCTGCCTATCTCACCATCCAGCACTTTATGCATGTGG
This sequence comes from Pantoea sp. MHSD4, assembly GCF_021043305.1. NCBI lineage: Bacteria > Pseudomonadati > Pseudomonadota > Gammaproteobacteria > Enterobacterales > Erwiniaceae > Pantoea > Pantoea sp. MHSD4. Next base: position 47,842 of record NZ_JAJNDH010000005.1, read on the forward strand.
TCGATGTCGCGAAAAACGTAGGGCAGGGTCAGCACGCTGGTTTCCGGGGCGATAGACGTGACCGGAGCCAGTGAGACGCGGATCATATCGATGGCGCCCAGTTGCACCTGTTGCAGCGTCTGGTCTTCATCACCCAGCACGCCACCGGCGTAGATCTTCATCTCCAGCCGTCCATCAGTGGCCTGTTTGAGTTTGTCGCCCATGTGTTGCAGGGCAACCACAGTGGGATAGCCGGCTGGCTGCACTTCAGCGACTTTAATCACCTGTGCCGTGGCGGTGGAACTTATCATGATTGCCGCCAGGGCACTGGCCAGGCATGTTTTTGTCAGTCTCATTATTTTGTCTCCCGCAGAGGTAGGACGGCCTGGAGTCTGGGCTAACCGCAGAGTGCCGTGTGGAGCCAGCATAGTGAAAATGCGTCTGAGTAAAATGCAGTAATGTTGATTGAATGAATGGCGTCACATTTTGAAACGTTGTTTTAATAAATTTTCATGCAGCTTCACATTTTCGAAACATCCCTGACGGAAAGTGTGCAAAGCTGGTCAAAGCGAGGTCTGTGACCAGGGTTGGGTTTGTAAATACTAATGAGAACTACTATCAATTCGCCGCCATTTTGCTATTATTCGCGCTTGTTTCGCATCCCTGAATCAGAAGTTGGAGAAGCAGCGTGGTAGCCAGTGATTTGATGCAAACGGACCTCTCCGTTTGGGGCATGTATCAACATGCCGATATCGTGGTAAAGGTCGTCATGATTGGCCTGTTGTTGGCATCGGTCGTGACATGGGCAATCTTTTTCGGCAAATATGCTGAACTCAGCGCTGCTAAGCGCCGCCTGAAGCGTGAGCAACTGGCGCTGGGCGAAGCCCGTAGTCTTAATGACGCCGCCCGCATTGCTCAGTCGTTTACCGGTCACAGCCACAGCGTCGTGCTGCTGAACGATGCGCAGAATGAACTCGAATTGTCGGCAGGTGTGGAAGATACCAACGGCATTAAAGATCGCACCAGTTTCCGCCTTGAGCGCCGCGTGGCTGCTTTCAGCCGCCATGCAGGCCGGGGCAATGGCTTCCTGGCAACCATCGGCTCTGTCGCCCCGTTTATTGGTCTGTTCGGCACTGTCTGGGGCATCATGAACAGCTTTATCGGTATTGCGAAAACCCAGACGACGAACCTTGCGGTGGTGGCACCGGGTATCGCCGAAGCGCTGCTGGCAACGGCGGTGGGTCTGGTCGCTGCGATTCCGGCGGTGGTGATTTACAACGTCTTTGCCCGCATGATCGCTAACTACAAAGCCTCGCTGGGTGATGTTGCCGCTCAGGTGATGCTGTTGCAGAGTCGTGACATCGACCTGGGCACTGTGGCCAAAGAGGTTCCACGTCCCGCGACCGCCCAGAAACTGCGCTTAGGGTAAGCTGTTATGGCCATGCGATTAAACGACGATCTGCAAACCGACGGTGAAATGCATGAGATTAACGTGACGCCGTTTATCGACGTCATGCTGGTTCTGCTGATCATCTTTATGGTCGCCGCGCCACTGGCGACGGTCGACGTGCGCGTCAATCTGCCCGCCTCAACCAGCGCGCCGCAGCCGCGCCCGGAGAAGCCAGTTTATTTGTCGATTAAAGCGGATAAGCAGCTCTACGTCGGTAACGATCAGGTTACGCCTGACTCGCTGGTGAACGTGCTGACCAGCCAGACGCAGGGCAACAAAGAGACGACGATTTTCTTCCAGGCGGACAAGTCGGTGGATTATGAAACCCTGATGAGCGTCATGGATAAACTGCGCACGGCGGGCTATCTGAAAATCGGGCTGATGGGCATGGAAACCGTGAAGAAATAGCGAATTATCGGGCATCCTTAGAAGGCGACTATTGAGGTCGCCTTTTTTTATGCTGGCTCTCTGACCACATAAAATCGGGTCAAGCAGTGCTCAAGCCGATCACTTATGCTGCCTGATTCGGATTGTTAATTTGTTGTTACTTATGTACATAGATTTGTAAATTGCAATGGTGACTCACGTCACATTAATCCCGCTTCAGTCAGGCTAAAACGGCTAAAAAACAATAGGAAGCCGTTATGAGTCACACCCCGTCTTTACAAAAGCCGCCGAAAAGTGCTGCCCGAACTATCTTCAACGTCACCAGTGGTAACTTCCTGGAGATGTACGACTTCATGGTGTTTGGCTACTACGCGACCGCCATTTCAAAAACCTTCTTCCCGGGTGATGACCCGTTTGCTTCCCTGATGCTGACCCTGATGACCTTTGGTGCCGGCTTCCTGATGCGCCCGCTGGGGGCGATCATTTTAGGTGCCTACATCGACCATCATGGGCGCCGTAAAGGCCTGTTGCTGACGCTGGGCTTAATGGCGATTGGTACCCTGACCATTGCGGTGGTACCGGGTTACGCTACCTTAGGCGTGGCAGCACCGATTCTGATTCTGCTGGGGCGTCTGTTGCAGGGCTTCTCGGCGGGGGTTGAGCTGGGTGGCGTATCGGTCTATCTGGCCGAAGTTGCACCCAAAGGACGTAAAGGCTTCTTCGTGAGCTGGCAGTCGGGCAGTCAGCAGATTGCGGTGATCTTTGCTGCCCTGCTGGGCCTGATGCTGAATCATCTGCTGGCGAAAGAAGCGGTAACGGAGTGGGGCTGGCGTATCCCGTTTGTGGTTGGCTGTCTGATTGTGCCGTTCCTGTTCTATATCCGCCGGATGCTGGAAGAGACTGAAGCGTTCAGTAAACGTAAACATCACCCGAGCATGACGGAAATCATGCGGTCGGTCGCCAGCAACTGGGCGCTGGTGCTGGCGGGCATGCTGATGGTGGTCACCACCACGGTGATGTTCTACATGATCACCGCTTTTACACCGACCTTTGGCAAAACTGTATTGATGATGAGCGACAAGCAGGCGTTTCTGGTGACGCTCTGTGTGGGTGTTTCCAACCTCTTCTGGCTCCCGCTGATGGGTACGCTGTCGGACCGCGTGGGACGACGTCCGCTGCTGATTATTTTTACCCTGCTGATGATTGCCACCACCTGGCCGGTGCTTCACTGGATGGTGGGATCGGCCAGCTTCGCTCACCTGCTGGAAGCTGAGCTGTGGCTGTCGTTTCTCTATGCCAGCTATAACGGTGCGATGGTGGTTTATCTGGCAGAAATTATGCCTGCTGAAGTGCGCGCTGCCGGTTTCTCCATGGCTTACAGTCTGGCAACGGCGCTATTTGGCGGCTTTACACCTGCCATCTCCAGCTATCTGATTCACGCCACCGGTGACAAAGCGATGCCTGGCGTCTGGCTCACCTTTGCGGCGGTCTGCGGGCTGATCGGTACGCTGTTGATTGGCCGGATGGTGAAGCAGTATCAGCGGCGTCACAGCGCCACAACGACGGTCAGCGCGTCACTTTAAAACGATAAATCGACGACCACGCTGTCGCTGTAATTTCCCGCAGGCGGCGTGTTCTGAGTGGTCAGGATGCGCGCGGTGTAGTTAAAGCCGCGCGTCAGTCCATCCGCTGATACCGCTGTCGAGGTGGTACTGCTCCAGCGTTCAGTGCCTGCCGCTCCCCAGCGATTGCTGGTGGCACTTTTATAAATCTCATAACTCAGACGGTTCGCTCCGCTCGCCATGTTCCTGACGCTGCCCGCCGGATAACTGCCATTGTTCAGCCCGACGGTATAGGTACTGCCTTTACTGCACAGCACGTTAATGGTCTGCGATACAGCGGAGAAGCTACTCACCAGCGGCGCACTGCCAAAGCTGATGTTGGGTGCGGTGATCGTCGTGCAATCGTTGGTGAGGACAGCGGTAACGTTAATCGGAATCACGCCGCTGCCTTGCTGCTCGCTTAAACAGAGATTACCCACGCCAATACTGGTGCAGATGCGGTAAGTCACAGCCATATTTAGCGTAACGGAATAGGTTCCCGCTGCAACCACCTGACCGGGAACAGTGCGCAGATAGACGGGAAGGGCAAAGTTAAGACTGCCCAGCAAACCTGCCAGATTTATCAGGGTTTGTGAGCTGTAAACAAACGGCGTGCTGCCAATCGTCAGTTCGCTGGCGCAGGCGCTGTCGGTGCAGAGCCGTACTGGCACATTATCGCTGCCGGTGTCACCACTGCGTTTCAGGACGCCCCGTGTGCCGCTGATATTGGTCGCGCCGGTCAGCTGAAACGTTATCTGGTTATTGCCAAGCAGTGACAACGCCGAGCCTGCGCCACAGTTGACGTTGGCGTTAGTGGTCACCGAGTTGACGGTGGTATTCGCCACAAACGTCGTGACCGAGCCGAAGCTGGCGGTCGACGCGGGCAGACCGCAGGCGGCGTAGCTCAGCGACGGCAGTGTCAGCAGCAGGGCAGCCAGTAACAGAGATTTGATCATGGTTGGGTTCCGGACGTGAAAGATTCAGCGGGAGAGGCGGCGCTGCCTGCGGCGGGCGCGGGCAGCGCGCAGGTCAGAGGGCCATAGGTTTTCAGCGCCTGCGGCTGACCGCTGGCGATGCGCAGTTCGGTTTCACAGTGGCGGCCATCGGGCGTCACCACCTCCATCGGGTTTCTGGCAGTGAGATTTTCCATCCAGACGATGCCATCCCAGCCGACATACTCAGTGGCATGATCCGCACGCTGTACCAGGCTTGAGACCGGCAGCGGCTGGCCCTGTGCATCAACCAGAATCACGCTGGCAGAGCGCAGTTTTTCCACCGGGAAGTTAAGCAGGTAGCCGCTCTGACGTTTCACCGCAAAACGCTGCTCAACATGGGGCGTGGTCATATCGGCGGGCAGGTCGAGGGTGTCGATATCATATTTGGCCGGGTAGTAGCTGCTGATGGCGGGGACCAGCAGATAGCCCTGTTGGTTAGTGCGTCCCATCGACTGATTTTCATAGCGAACATTAACGTCGGGATAGCCCGTTTTCACCAGCACAAAAGCGTCGTTGATGGCGTTGGCGGCAAAGACGCCGTTGTCCATTAATACCAGTGCACCGGCGACATCGGCCCACTGAGTCAGATTGTCATCATCACCGTAGAAGCCCCCCGAGGTGTCGATATGGTTATTGCGGTAGCGCAGACTGCCCTGCCGGTAGTCGCCACTGTCGCCACTCTGATTCGCCCATGAGGCATCCCAGGCGAATCCACCGTCGCTGGGCATGGCACTGGAGGCATAGAGACGCTGGCTATCGCGACCGCGTTGATCGCGCTCGGTGCTGATCGCCGCGCTGCCCTGCTCGCCAAACGGGATCACCAGCGAGAGCGCACCGGTCCAGCTCTTCTCCTCCTGATCGCGGCTGGCGGAGACATAGAGGCTGCTGTTTCCCCACAGATTCTTACTCCATGAGAGGTTCCACAGGCGGGTGCGATCGCCCTGGCCGTCGGTGATATCGATGAAGGCGGCGCCGACGCTGCCAAAGCGGTTCAGTGAGATGCTGGCGCTGTATTGGGCAGTGCGGCGCGATAGCGTGTAACGGCTATCCGCCTGACTACCGGCACGGCTGCCGACCAGGGCCAGATTGCCAAAGTCGCTGCTGCGCTGGGTCTGCTGCGTGCCGATGTTGAACCAGCGATTGTTGTACTGATAGCCCCAGCTATATTGCCTGCCGCTGTCGCCATCAAGATGACTTTGTGCCACCGCGCCGTTAACCACGCCCCAGCTGCCAACCCGAAGCTGACCTCCCAGCCCGCCCATCGCCAGATTTTCGCTGCCCTCGGCGTGACTCTCCAGCGTCAGCCAGTCGGTCATGCCGTAGCGATATGAGCCACTGGCGGCAGCCGCACCGTAATCGAAGTTTTTAATGCCGTAATTTTCGCGAATCGCCCCGGCGGAGATAGCGTAGTCAGCCAGCCCCGATTTCAGCAGATTGCTGGAGACATAAAACGGCATGGTGGTGGTGACGCGTCGGCCGACCGCATCCGTGGTGGTGATCACCGCGTCACCCGCACCATTGACGAATGGCACATTGGTTAATGACCAGGGGCCAGGCTGCACATTTGCCTGACCGGAGCGATAGCCATTGATAAAGAGATCGACGGTGGAGGGGACTGCAGCCTGGCCAGAGAAGGCGGGTAGCGGATAGGTCACAAGGTCAGGACGGACGCTGAAGTCGCGACCCACACTGATGCCGCCGAGTCGGATGCTGCTGCTCCAGGCAAGTGAGTCAGTCGCCAGATCCCCGACCCGCCAGCTCATCACCGCGTTCTCATCTTCATTGCTCCACCAGCTGTCGTAACGGATATAACCGTTGTCCTGATAAGCGGGGCTGCCTTCCAGCTGCTGCTGCCAGACGCCGTTGGTAGAGACGTGTCCGGCATCACCGAACAGGCGCAGTTCGTTCCAGGCAGAAAGCCGGGTGCCGGTGGTATCGGTACGGCTGGCGTAGAGATCGTAGTTAATCAGCGCGCCGGCGCTGGTGCGCCCCGGATAGCGCGGTCCGTTCTTCGCCTCGCCAATCACCTGACCGGGAAGCCATTCCGGTGGTACGGTGAGCAGCAGCCGCTGACGGGCGGCGTCATATACCACACTGACGGATTGCAGGCTGCTGACATCGATCTGCGCCTGCTGACCCAGCTTATCCAGTGGCAGACCGGCACGCTGCAGATCGCCGCTACGCAGCCAGAAATGGTCGTTGCGCTGCTCGACTGGCACAATGTTGCCGTTTTCCTGCTGGTTAATCACCAGCTCCAGCATATATTGCTGACCGCTGCTGCTGGTCTGCAGGCTGGGCGGTGGCGGCAGGGATGAATAGGTCTCCGCCAGCACAGGATCCGGCGTTAAGGCGTAAATGACGCTGGCTACCGCCAGCGCGCAGGGATGCAGGGAAAAAGGTCTCATTCAGCGCTTATTTCTGGGCAGCGCTGCGCCACGGGCTCTTGTTGACCTCTGCAGTGAGTTCGCCGCTGACCGGCGTGGTGAGTGGCCAGCGATATGTGCTGTCCGCGAGCACATAGCCATATAAACCGTCGCCCAGTTTGCGACCGCCGATAGTCACATTGCTCAGTCGGGCATGGCCATTACCGCTGTTGGTCAGCTGCAGCCAGCGCTTGCCTCCCTCGCTAATCTGTTGCCAGCGCAGAGCCGGACGGGCACTGTCGGTGGAGAGCCCGGTGCCATACACGAACAACGGCACTGAGTAGCGCATCTGAAAGGTCAGTCCGGCCTGATTCTCGCCAGGATTGCGCGGCGTGGGAATCTCATCCAGCACCACCCGATAAGCCTGCTCTTTACCGGCCGCAGGCGGCGTCTGTTTAATCAGTCTGACCAGCTGTTTTTGTCCTGGCTCCATTCGCACCATTGGCGGGCTGGCGACCACCCGCTGCTGGGTCTGGTACTGTTCCTGTCCATTGATTTGCTGCCAGCTGAAAACACGGATCTGCATCATCGTGGTCGTGTTACCGCGATTCTCCAGCCAGAGTTCGCTGGCTTTCTCTTCAGGATTAATGGCGGGATCGATAGGCCATATCATCACAGAGTTAGCAGCAAAGGCTGCATGGAAAAGGGGAGAACTTAACAGCAACAGCAGGGCGCGCAGTGGCTTCATGATCGTATCCTTGTTTTCTATCGCCTCACCAGCTCAGGGTGACGGTCAGCGTATCGGTATAAACGCCGGCGCGCGCAGTGCCGGGCAGTTGCAGCTGGCCATAGATCGGCAGCGTAATGTTATTGGCATTGCTATAGCTCAGCGGCACCGCCTGATTGACCGGGATCACCGTGGTGCGGCTGGCATTACTAAAGAGCGTATAGGGAACGGTATTGCTGAAGTTGGGCAGTTTCAGGTTGCGGGTGGTCGTGAAGTTGGCGCCCTGATTAATGCTCATGCTCAGCGTGGTGCCCGGCGTGCAGGCAAGATTGATCGAGGTACTCTGTACAAAGCTGGCGCTGGCGGGAGTGGCCGCCACGCCAGACTGTGTGCCAAAGTTAAGTGTGCCGAAAACACCGGTATTGGTTCCGGATATTACGCAGCCTGCCACGACAGAAGCCGTGACCTGAAAGGTGCTGGTGGGCAGGCCCCAGGCGCTGAAACACCTTATCAGCAGAGGCAGACCGCATGCGATCATCAGGCTGGATCGCCAGAGAACCACCCTTATCTACCTGCGACAGTCGTTAATAGTTCACGGCAACGTTAATCGTATCGGTATAAGTTCCGGCAGGAATCAGGGGATTAAAACCGCCGCCAACAACCCGGCCATAAATGGCGTAGTTGGTGCCCAGTGTTGGGTCCGTGGTTCCACTGGCGGCGATTGGCGTATTGTTGGCGATAGCCGTGGTAAAAGAGGCGTCACTGTAGAGGGTATAGGCGATGCCCTGTGCATTATCCGATCCCAGAACCAGATAACGTGGTGATGCAGAGGCGGTGCCATAAATGGTCGCTGGCGCAGTATTGCTGCTGGTCACCACCACGTTATAGTCCTGACCCGTGGTACAGCGGACAAAAATACCGTTACCCGCCGCACCGACCAGCGTGGCGTTCAGGGTGTCGAAGGTCGCTGCACTGCTACCAAAATTCAGGGTACCGAAGTTAACGCCCGCCGTAGCTGACTGACCGTTTACCAGGCAACCCGTGGTCAGCGTTAACGTGGCATTGATGGTTCCCGAGGTCGTTGCCGCCTGGGTTAAGGGTGTCATTGCGACAGTTAATCCTGCAGCGGCACACAGAAAAAGCTTGAGTTTCATAATATTTCCTTACGGATTATCGAGAGTCAGTGCTTTTTCACCCGGTGTTTATTAACGATTCAACTCAAAATGATGAAATAAAAATTACAAGGCGGTTAGTGCCACTGTCCTGAGGAAAATCTTAGACTTAAGAATGATGATTTATATTAGTTTTACTTACTATAGATCAGTTAAAGCGTTACGCGAAGCCCTGCCAGTTATTTTTCATTAATCAAATGGCCTAAGTGGCCGATAACCCAGTAACAGCAAGGCATAAAAGCAAGAAAGAAAAAGAAAACTCTTTGTTTTTTCGGTCTCTGGCATGCTTTCCGCTTCGGTGATATGTTCCTTTACCAATCAGACATAATAACGATTTACCGGCTGTCTCAGCAGGCGGGAAATAAGATGCAGGTTTAAAATGCCCTGCGTCTGGGGGCGCGCTTTACCGGGCCTCCGGGATAACAAAAAACCGAAATTTAATGACTTTCACCCAACGGGTGTTTTTTGAATCACTTTCTGACTTTACACAGCACCCGTTTCTCAGCGGGTGGTGAGGAGCTGCACATGTTGCTTGTCACCTGGGATAGCGTTTTGATCTGCGTTTCGCTGATCGTCGCGTTTATTGCCTCATTTACAGCGCTGGATACTGCCGGAAGGGTGGCGGTATCCCGTGGCTGGAGCGCCCGATTCTGGTTGCTGGCAGGCGGAACTGCGATGGGGATTGGCGTCTGGGCAATGCATTTCATTGGTATGCTGGCGATGATGATGCCGATGACGATGCGCTATGACACGCGGCTGACGATACTCTCGCTGCTTGTGGCGATCATGGCGTCAATGTTTGCTTTTGGCCAGACAGTAGGCGGCCTGCATCTCACCCGTTATCGGTTACTGCGCGGCACACTGATCCTGAGTTCAGGGATTGTCGTGATGCACTACCTCGGCATGTATGCGCTGCTGATTGAGCCGCGACCTGAGTGGAATGTGCTGCGGGTGGCGCTCTCCGTGATCATTGCGTTTGTTGCTTCGGGCGTGGCGCTGTGGCTGGCGTTTCATCTGCGCCAGGGCGACCATCATCTGCTGCTGATGCGGGGACTGGCCTCACTGGTGATGGGGATGGCCATTGCTGGTATGCATTATGTCGGCATGTCGGCAGCCCGATTCAGCGAGAGCAGTATGATGCAGCCGGGTGGTGTGAGCAATCCAGGACTGGCGGTTTGGGTAACGCTCATTACGCTGATTATTCTGGGCATTACGCTGCTGAGTTCCATGCTGGATGCCCAACTGCGTGCCGCGCGACTGGCGACCCGACTCAGACACGCTAACCAGGAACTGCGTCAGCTGGCGATGCATGACAATCTGACCGCGCTACCCAATCGGGCCATGCTGGAGCAGCAGCTCGATCTGGCGATTAAACAGGCTATGCTCAACGAAAATCGCTTTGCCGTGATCTACATGGATCTTGATGGGTTCAAAGCGGTCAATGACACCTGGGGACACCACGTCGGTGATCGGTTGCTGGTGGCTGTGTCGGAACGGCTGCGTAGCCAGCTCAGCAACACGATGCTGCTGGTGCGTCTGGGAGGCGATGAATTTGTACTGATGGCGGAGGCATGCGATGTCACTCCAGCCCGTCAGCTGGCGCAAAAACTGGTCAAAGTGATCAGTACGCCGTTTGAACTGGATCGCTATGTGTTACACGTTTCCCTCAGTGCGGGCATTGCGATATTCCCGCTGCACGGTCGTAACCGGCAGGAGCTGTTATTCAATGCCGACTCGGCGATGTACCACACTAAACACAGCGGACGTAACGGCTGGTGCCTGTTTGAGCCGGCGATGAGTGATGCAACGCAGCATCAGCTGGCGCTGGCAAACGATCTGTGGGAGGCGATCGATCGGCAACAGATGCGACTCTTTTATCAGCCCAAATTCCGTTCCGGCGGCACACGGCTAATGGGATTTGAAGCACTGCTGCGCTGGCAGCATCCGCAACGCGGGTTGCTGACGCCTGAGCTGTTTCTGCCGCGCGCCGAAAAAACCGGCCAGATCGTTGCACTGGGCAACTGGGTGATTGATGAGGCCTGCCGTCAGCTGAAAATCTGGCATAACCAGGGCAACAGCGACTGGACGGTCTCGGTCAATCTCTCCGCGTTGCAGTTTCACCAGCGTGATTTACTCCACACGCTGATGCAGACGCTGGCGCGTTACCAGTTGTCAGGCAGCGCACTGATGCTGGAAATCACGGAAGCGATTGCCATGCGTGATCCCCTCTTCAGCCAGCAACGTATTCGTGAACTGCAGCAGGCGGGCGTCAGTGTGGCCATTGATAATTTTGGCATCGGCTATGCCAACCTGCTGCATCTGAAAGATCTGGATGCCAGCGAACTCAAAATCGATCGCAGCTTTATTAACTGCCTGCGACCCGGCAGTGAAGATGCGACCGTGGTCAGCGCCATGCTGACCCTGGCGCAGAGTCTTAACCTGCGCATGGTGGCGGAAGGGGTTGAGACAGAAGAGCAGCAGCACCTGCTCACCAGCCTGGGCTTTGATGCGCTGCAGGGATATCTGCTGGGCAAGCCGACGCCAGCGGATCGCATAGAGGCGTTTCGTTTTCCCGGACTGCGACCGCCTCTGGCATCAGCATCCGTCTGACGCTGAAGCTGACGATAGATTTCAGCACTCAGAGTGAGTGGAAAGATGCAGGGTTCGCGGCTCATTAACCGCCGGGCAGTGCCGATAATTAAGAAAAGAAGTTTTAAAAATCCCTTACCTAAACACAAGCACGGCTTTTCGCGGGAACGCACTATGTTAGCAACCTCATACGACTCTTTTATCGTCATCGTCTCCGTTCTTGTCGCGATGCTGGCTTCGTTTACCGCCTTAGATATGGCGGGACGGGTGGTGCACTCCACGGGCAAAGTCGCGCTGGTCTGGCTGTTTGGCGGCGGTTTCTCCATGGGCATCGGCATCTGGGCGATGCACTTCATTGGCATGTTGTCGATGAACATGGAGATGGTGATGAGCTACAACGCCGGGCTGACCGCCTTCTCCGCTGCCATCGCGGTCTGCGCATCGATATTTGCCCTGTGGCTGGTCTGCAGTGGCGATTTGCCCCTGCCGCGCCTGGCGGGCGGCGCACTGATTCTCGGCAGCGGCGTCGTGGCGATGCACTATACCGGGATGGCAGCCCTGATGTTCTCGCCGGGTATTGTCTGGCGGTGGGGCTGGATAGGCCTTTCGGTGGTGATCGCGCTCGCCGCTTCTGGCGCAGCGCTGTGGCTGGCATTTAACCTGCGTGAAGGTCAGACTGGCCGGGTGACCCTGCTGCGTATTGGCGCATCCGTAGTGATGGGCTGTGCGATTGCGGGCATGCACTACACCGGCATGATGGCGGCAGAGTTTCCCGCTCACAGCCATTCGATGGGGCAGGGCGTTAACAGTAACTGGCTGGCGATTCTGGTCACGGTAGTCACTATCTCAATCCTGGGGATTACTCTGCTGGTCTCGATGCTGGATGCGCGGATGCAGGCGCGCACCTCCATTCTCGCCAGCTCACTGGCTGAAGCGAACCGCGAGCTGGCACAGCTGGCGCTGCACGACAATCTGACTCGCCTGCCAAACCGCATTCTGCTGGAAGATCGACTGGAACAGGCGATCAACAAAGCCAATCGTGAGCAGACGCTGTTTGCCCTGATGTTTATGGATCTGGACGGATTTAAGGCGGTTAACGACGCGTTCGGGCATCACATTGGCGACCGTCTGCTGGTGGGTGTGACCGAGCGTATGAGCCAGCAGATGGCTGGCTATTACACGCTGGCGCGACTCGGCGGTGATGAGTTTGTGCTGCTGGTGGAGATCGACGATCCCAACGATGCAGCGGCCATTGCCGATAAACTGGTGAAAGCGGTGGACCGTCCGTTTGATATCTCACGCTATGAGCTGGTGGTCTCGCTGAGCCTCGGCATCGCCGTCTATCCTGGCGATGGCGAGGATGAGCGTGAACTGATGTTCAACGCCGATGCGGCGATGTATCACACCAAAAATAATGGCCGCAATGGTTACACCTTTTTTCAGCCCTCAATGAACATTCAGGCGCAGAGCCAGCTTCAGCTGAACAATGATCTCTGGCAGGCGCTGGATAACAATGAGCTGCGCCTGTTCTATCAGCCAAAATATTGCGCGCCACGCGGCCCGCTTCTTGGTTTCGAAGCGCTGCTGCGCTGGGAACATCCAAAGCGGGGTCTGTTATCGCCTGACAAATTTCTGCCAATGGCGGAAAAAACCGGGATGATTGTCAACATCGGCAATTGGGTGATTAATGAAGCGTGTCGCCAGTTGCGCCAGTGGCATTTGCAGGGCCATACGGACTGGTCAGTGGCGGTGAACCTGTCGGCGCTGCAGTTTGAGCAATCGAATCTGGTAGAGACAGTGGTAGATGCGCTGGCAAAACATCAGATTCCGGCCGAACTGTTGACGCTGGAGGTGACGGAAACCACCGCGATGCGCGATCCCGATGAGAGTGTGCGTATTCTCACCGAGCTGACTCAGCTTGGGGTGAAAGCCTCGATTGATGACTTTGGCACCGGCTACTCCAGCCTGCTCTACCTGAAAAGGCTACCGGCCAGCGAACTTAAGATCGATCGGGCCTTTGTGAATGAACTCCAGCATCAGCCGGAAGATGCCACCATCGTGTCGGCGATTGTGGCACTGGCGCAGTCACTGCAACTGAAAGTGGTGGCCGAGGGCGTTGAAACCGCTGAACAGCAGGCCTTTCTGACCGGCCTGGGTTGCAATACGCTGCAGGGCTTCCTGCTGGGCAGGCCGGTTCCCGCGGAACAGGTGCCGGAGCTGGCTAACTTTGTGGTAGCAGAAGACGAAGAGGTCGTTACGGATATCCGCCAGATGAGTGAAGCTGAACCGCTGCTGACACCGCAGGTTGCTGCGATCTGACACACCTGACACAGCGTAGCATCTGCGTGAATTGAGACGATAAGCGATTCGCACCGCCTGTCATTGATCGCCTGCCGTGGTAAAGTCTCGCGGCCAGATTATTCACGGTAAAACAGGGAGAGGCGACCCGTGGCGAAATACCAGCGATTGATGGATGAGATTCAGCAGCAAATAGAGGCCGGCATCTGGCTGCCAGGCACCCGTTTACCTTCGTTGCGTCAGCAGGTTGCGCAGCAGGGTGTCAGCCTGATGACCGTGTTGCATGCCTATGAGTTGCTGGAAAGCCAGGGCTGGATCGTTTCTCGTCCTCAGTCAGGTTACTACGTGGCACCGCGTGCCCTGGCGCCCGCACCGCTGAGCGTGGCGATCAGCGAACAGGTTGATATCAACGACTTTGTGTTTGATGTATTGCAGGCCACGCGCGATCCCGCCATCGTGCCGTTTGGTTCTGCTTTCCCTGATCCCGCGCTCTTTCCGCAGCGCCAGCTCATGCGCTCGCTGGCAAACGTCTCTCATCATCTCACCCCAACGGATGCGCTGCACAATCTGCCGCCTGGCAACGCCACGCTGCGACAGCTGCTGGCCCAGCGCTATGCGCGCCAGGGCATTACGCTGTCGCCGGATGAAATTGTCATCACCAGCGGGGCACTGGAGGCACTCAATCTCAGCCTGCAGTCCCTGACCGAGCCGGGCGATTACGTGATAATTGAGCATCCGGGTTTTTATGGTGCGCTGCAGGCGATTGAACGGCTCAAACTCAAGGCGCTGGCGATTCCGGTCGATGCAAAGCAGGGCATCGACCTTGCCCAACTGGAGGAGGCCCTGCAGCGCTGGCCGGTGAAAGCCTGCTGGCTGATGACGACGCTACAAAATCCGCTCAGCGTGACCTTAACCCCGGAGCGTAAACAAGAGCTGGTCGAGCTGCTGGCGCGTTATCAGGTGCCGATGATTGAAGATGATGTCTATGCCGAACTCTGGGCGGGTGATGTTGCGCCGCTGCCGGCTAAAGCCTGGGATCGTCAGGGGAACGTGCTGCATTGCGGCTCGTTTTCAAAGTCGCTGGTGGCAGGATTTCGCGTTGGCTGGGTTGCGGCAGGGCAACATGCGCAGCGCATTCAGCGGCTTCAGCTGATGAGCACGCTTTCTACCAGCGCGCCAATGCAGCTGGCGCTGGCCGATTTCCTCGCTACGCGGCGTTACGACACCCATCTTAAGCGGCTGCGACAGATTCTGGCGAAACGACAGCAAATGGTGCGCCAGGCATTACTGAAAGTACTGCCACCGCAGTCAACGGTCAGTGAAGGGCGCGGGGGCTATTTTCTTTGGGTGACACTGCCGGACCATATTAATACGACCCGGCTCTATCAGCAGGCGCTGGCGAAGGGGATCAGCATTGCACCGGGGCAGTTATTTTCGGCAGGAGAGCAGTTCAGCCACTGTTTTCGGCTGAATACCGCCTGGCCGTGGGATAGCCGGGCCGAGGCGGCAATAGAAACGCTGGGTCAGTTGATGGCGAAGCCGCTGGCAGATTAAACCTGCGCCGCTTCCTGGTGACCCCAGGTCAGGTAGTAGACATCATAGAAGTCCACTTCCCCTTTTTGCGTCAGCAGACGCTGGATGCCTGTCTTCACCCGTTCCGGTGCTTCAGGCAGCGACAGAATGCGAGAGATAGCCTGCTCGCGCACGGGCTGAATGTAATACCACTCGCCGTTGTAGCAGACGCGCAGATCGAGTGCATCAATATCTTCAAAGCGATATTTCGGATTGATATCCAGCAGCATCAGAACACTCATGACCAGCACAAATGCGGTGGCAAACCAGAATGCGGGCCAGCCGAGCATCTCGGTAGAGAAAATCAGCGCCACGCACAGGCCGTAGCAGAGATACATGACTGCCCAGAGGCCGGGGTGTTTTTTCAGAAACGAGAGGCTAAAGCGCGGCAAATTGTCGCGACGTTCTTCGCGATTAAGCGTAGCGATCTCGTCAATCAGGATTTGTTTAATAGCGTCCATTTGTTACCTCACTGTCATCTGTTAGCTATTACAACAGATAACAGTCAAGCATATCAGAAACAGATTCGTGCATTTTTTATATAACAGTTGATAAAACAGTTGTTGGCCATCCTCCCACCTGACATTTTGCAACACTTTGCCGCAGTAAAAACCGCTACCCTCTGCCACCCATGCACACTCTTGCCCTATTGTTAACGACACATTTGGCTTTAGGCAGCAATATCAGTCAATTATCCAAAATGTGTTGTCTGGCGCACATTGCATTGTGCCGCGGGTTTGCCACACTTAATAAAAAACCGGAGAACCTGTATGTGTGCCTCATCCTCCAGCCTGATGTTAATGATGTCCTTTGCCGCAGGCACTTTCTCGGCAGGGGCTTCTGATAATCCTCAGCATCTTATGCTTGGCATCCCGTCGGGTGGCGTCCCGAATAACCCGTTACCTCTGATTATCTGGCCGCGCGTGGTGCCGGAAGATGAGGAAATCGCGACGTGGTTTGAGAAAACGTTTGAAGAGAACGGCTGGCCACCCGCCTGGCGCTATCCGATTTTTCCCTACACCCACTTTCATCCCAACACCCATGAATTGCTGGGCGTGGCGGAGGGCTGGGCAGAAGTACTGTTTGGCGGCGACAGTGGCCGGATGGTGACGCTGCGCGCCGGTGATGCGGTGCTGATTCCGGCAGGCGTCGGCCATCGTCAGGTCAGCGCCAGCGACGACTTCATGGTGATTGGTGCCTATCCGCACGGCATGTCGCCGGAGACGCTGCGTGATGAACCGGCTAAGCTGAAAATGGCCCAGGAACAGGTAAAAAAAGTGCCACTGCCGACGCAGGACCCTTTCACCGGTAAAGAGGGCGCATTGACGGAGATCTGGCAGCCGATTGCCGCCATGCATTTACAGCAACAGATGGACCTGTAGAGACCTGCGTCCGTCGTGAAATGGTTAAGCGCGAGCACGGCTCGCGCTTTGCTTTTCTGGCCTGAAATCTCTTTTAAACGTTAATGCCATGGGCCTAATCCTGTTGTCATTCCATTGAATATTTGTCCGCCGCTGCCGATATATCACCTGCTAATATTAGTTATTCTTCTTAATGCGCTTGTGTTTGCAGACCTTTTCCGCTTTAGTCTCGGCCAGTTTATTAAGAACATTCCTAAGCCACTACCCGGCTATCGAGCAGCAGGCAAATAACAATGGATAATAACTCTGATGTCATCTATCGCATGCTGGTACAAAGCGTGATCGATTATGCGATCACCATGCTTAAACCGGACGGAACCGTCGCCAGCTGGAACGGCGGAGGCCTGCACGTCCTGGGTTACAGGCCAGACGAAATTATTGGTCAGCACGCCACCCTGTTTTACAACGAAGAGGATCGTCGTCGCGGTCAGCTGCAGCGTGAACTCGATATTGCGGCGAACGCCGGACGGTTTGAAACCGAAGGCTGGCGCTGTCGTAAAGATGGCAGCACCTTCTGGGCGCATGTGGTGATCTATCCGATCCGCAATGAAGTGGCCCGGCTGGTCGGATTCGCCGCTATCTGCCGTGACTGTACCCGGCAGCAGGAGCAGCAACACAAAGAGCGGGAGCAGGAGTCGCGCTTCCGTCTGCTGGTGGAAGGCGTCACCGATTACGCCATCTACATGCTCGATCATGACGGCAACGTGGTGAACTGGAACGCGGGTGCACAGCGGGCCAAAGGCTATGTGGCAGAAGAGATCGTCGGTCAGCATTTCTCCCGCTTTTACAGCGCGCAGGATCGGCTGAACCATGTCCCGGAGCAGAACCTGCAAACCGCGTATCGCACCGGCCGTTTTGAAGATGAGGGCTGGCGTTATCGCAAAGATGGCAGCGCCTTCTGGGCGCATGTCGTGATCGACACGATCCGCGGCGATCAGGGCCAATTGCTGGGCTACGCCAAAATCACCCGTGACTGCACCGAACAGCAGCGCATTCGCAGTGAGCAGCGGGAGCAGGAGCAGCGTTTCCGTCTGCTGGTAGAGGGCGTCACTGATTACGCCATCTATATGCTCGACGTCGACGGCGTGGTGGTGAACTGGAATGCCGGTGCCGAGCGCGCCAAAGGATATAAGGCAGAAGAAGTGGTCGGTCAGCACTTCTCACTGTTCTACAGTTCCCATGAGCGGCTGAACCGGACGCCGGAAGCTAACCTCGGTATCGCGCTCAAAACTGGCCGCTTTGAAGATGAGGGCTGGCGTTACCGCAAAGATGGCAGCGCTTTCTGGGCGCATGTGGTGATCGACGCCATCCACGATGATGACGGTAAGCTGGTCGGTTTCGCCAAAATCACGCGTGATCGCACCGAACGCCGTGAGCAGGAGCAGCAGATTCTGCGCGCCCGCGATCTGGCTGAAGCTCAGAGCACTCAGAAAACCGCGCTGTCCAAATTTCTCGATAACATCATCGCGAACATTCCCTCCTGCGTGATTGTGGAAGATGCGATCACACGTGAAATTCTGCTGGTTAACGACCGCACTCAGCAGCTGTTCGGCCTGTCGAAATCACTGATCGTCAACAAGCGCCCGCACGAATGCATGTCCCCTGAACTCAGTGACTACTTCAATAATCTGGCCGATGTTGCGCTGCGCAGTGAGGGCATGCATGAGCGTGAGCAACTGCTGATGACCGCCAGCGGCGAGCGTATCCTGCATACCCGCGCGACCGCGATTAATGGTCAGGATGCACGTCGTAACTACTTAATGCTGCTAGTGGAAGATGTCACCGACCAGCGCGCAGCCGATGCCCGAATTCACCATATGGCGCATCATGACAACCTGACCAGCCTGCCTAACCGCATTTTGTTCCGCCAGCGTCTGAGCGAAGCCTTACGCACCGCTGGACAGATGCAACGCCAGACTGCTGCGCTCTGCCTTGACCTTGATAACTTTAAAAATGTGAACGATGCGCTGGGTCACCAGATTGGCGATGAGCTGTTGCGCAGCGTGGCTAAGCGTCTGCGCAACGCGCTGCGTGATCAGGATACGCTGGCGCGTATTGGTGGCGATGAGTTCGCCATCGTGCTGCCTCACGTCGCCGGTAATGATGAGGCGAGCGCAGTAGCTCAGCGCCTGATCGAGGCGATTCGTCCACCGGTTAACATTGAAGGCCATAATCTGTCGGTGGGGCTGAGCGTGGGCATTGCGCTTAGCACCACCATCACTAATACGCCGGAGCAGCTGCTGCGCTGTGCTGACATGGCGCTGTATGAAGCCAAGCGCAATGGCCGCAATCGTTATGAACACTTTACGCTGGAGATGGATGATGTGGCGCGCAGTCGGCGCCTGATTGAAAACGATCTGCGTGATGCGATCAGCGGCGGACACCTTCGGCTCTACTATCAGCCCATCACCAACGGCGATCATCACACCATTATTGGCTACGAGGCGCTGATGCGCTGGCATCATCCGATTCGTGGCTTGATCATGCCTAATGACTTCATCCCGATTGCGGAAGAGACCGGCCTGATTCATATGCTGGGGGCGTTTGCACTCTATGAAGCCTGTCGTGAAGCGGCGAGCTGGGAAGGGGAGCAGTCGGTTTCGGTCAACCTCTCTCCGCTGCAGTTTAAAAACAGCTCGCTGGTGCCGGTGGTGGAAGGTGCGCTGAAGGAGTCGGGTCTTGATCCGGCGCGGCTGGAAGTCGAGATTACCGAATCGGTGCTGCTGGATGACTCACTGGGAAACATCCGGACGCTGCAAAATCTCAAAGCGCTGGGCGTACAGATTGCACTGGATGATTTCGGCACCGGCTATTCGTCGCTGAGCTATCTGCGCTCTTTCCCGTTCGACAAAATTAAAATCGACAAATCGTTTATCAACGATATGGGCGACAGCCGCGAGGCGCTGGCGATTATCCGCGCCATCACCGGCATGAGCCGCAGTCTGGATATCCAGATCACCGCCGAAGGGGTAGAGAGCGATGAGCAGTTTGCTAAGCTGCGCGACGAAGGCTGTACGCTGTTCCAGGGCTTCCTGTTTGGACGGCCTCAGCCATCGGAACTGCGGCTGAAAACGCTGGGTTAACCCGCGCGGAATGAGTCGACGCTGGGATAATCAATGCTGGATCAATCATAAAGGCCATGCTGCTGGACCGGCGCATGGCTGAGATTATCGCGGATGCGTCGCACCGACTCACGCACCACCAGCCTGCCATTCAGTAGCAGACTGCCGGTCGGCGTACCGGGATTCAGCCGCATCTCCTGCAGCATTCTCACTGCCGCCGCACCCAGCTCATCACGCGGCACCTGCACCGAGGTCAGCGGAATATCGTGGATAGCGGCCAGGTTAAACCCATCCATGCTCATCACCGAAATATCCTGCGGTACCCGTAAACCAGCCTGCTCCAGGGCCGTGACGGCACCTGCTGCAATGTAATCGCCGCTGGCGAGAATCGCCGTAGGGCGCAGCGCATCAGGGCAATGGCGCAGATATTCACCCAGCCGTTCCGCTGCCTCATTGCTGCTGAAACTGTTGAGGGTCAGCAGATGCTGACGACTGTCAAAGCGCAGGTTCATGGCGTGCCAGGCGTCCCGGACGCCCTGAAGTCGCTGCTCCATGGTGTAGCGGCGCAGGCAGTGCAGCGAGAGAATTTGCCGGTGTCCCTGCTCAAACAGATAACGCGCTGAAAACTCTCCGATCAGCTGATGATGCGGCGAGACCGAGGGCAGGCGCATACGACGATCTCGGGCGTTAATCAGCACGCAGGGTTTGTTCATCTCTGCCGCCAGCTGATGAATATGCTCATCATCAATGCCAATCAGCAGCGCCGCTTCGGTCTGCTGCATCTTATCGATAAACAATGCCGCATCACTTTCCACCTCTTCCAGGGGGCAGTAGCGCAGCCGCACTTCATGCGGCTCCACCGCCTGACTGATCCCCTGAATGACCTTGTAATAAAAAATATCACTGCGTACATCGAAGGCGCGGGGCGGGGCAAAGACCATCAGGTTATTCAGCAGCAGGCGACCGCTATGCAGATTGGTCAGCACGCCCTGCTGCTGCGCCACGGCCAGCACTTTATCGCGGGTGGCGGGCCGGGTATTGGCTTTACCCGCCAGTACGCGCGACACCGTGCTGATCGAGACGCCGCTCAGTGCCGCAATTTCACCCACTTTCAGCCTTTGTTTCATTCTGTGATCGCCTTCAAATCTGCTAATGAAAAATTTTTCATAGTCTGCTGAATCGCGTCAGATAAGCGTTTCAGTGCCCATTTCTGTCGGGTTAAAGCCTGCCATGAAAATCGTTGCAAAAAAGTGGCTGTACCCACGTTTCGCACTTTTCTAAGTTCGTGAAAAGGACACGCGGTACGCCAGCTGGCGGTGTGCGTCATCAATGGTAATCAGGAGTGGCACAATGAGCCTCGAATCAACAACGAAACCCATCAGTGCGTCACGCACGGCGCGCGTGATTAAAAATTTACGCTGGTGGATGCTGGGAATGTTCCTGCTGGGTGTGACCGTCAACTACATCACCCGCAACTCGCTCGGCATTCTGGCACCGGAACTGAAAAACAGTCTGCATATGAGTACCGAGCAGTACTCCTGGGTGGTCGCTGCGTTTCAGCTGGCTTACACCCTGTTTCAGCCTGTTTGCGGCTGGCTGATCGATGTGATCGGACTGAAGATGGGGTTCCTGATTTGTGCGCTTATCTGGTCGGTGACCTGTCTGCTGCACGCCGGTGCGGGAAGCTGGCTGCATCTGGCGCTGCTGCGTTTCGTCATGGGTGCGTCGGAAGCGGCGGCCACACCGGCTAATGCCAAAGCGATTGGTGACTGGTTTCCCAAAAAGGAGCGTCCGGTTGCGGCGGGCTGGGCGGGCGTCGGCTTTTCGATTGGTGCCATGCTGGCTCCCCCGATTATCTATGTCGCGCATATTACTTTTGGCTGGCAGGGCGCGTTTCTGCTGACCGGCGGCCTGGGCCTGCTGTGGGTGGGACTCTGGTGGTGGGGCTATCACTCGCCGGAGAGCCATCCTCGTCTCTCTGATGAAGAGCGTGCCTTTATTAATCAGGATAATGAAGCCATCGGTGAAAAACTGCCGTTTTTCACCGCGCTGAAAGTGATTGGTAAAGAGAAGAAATTCTACGGCATCGCGATTCCTGCATTTCTGGCCGAACCGGCCTGGGCGGTGCTGAGCTTCTGGGTGCCACTCTATCTGGCCAATGAGCGCGGCATGGATCTCAAGCAGATCGTGATGTTCGCCTGGCTGCCATTCCTGGCTGCCGACCTCGGCAGCGTCGCCAGCGGTTATCTGACCAAAATCTATGTGCGCTGGTTTGGCATGACCCGCGTCAACTCGATCGTCGCCAGTTCGGTGACCGGCGCCCTGCTGATGGTCTCGCTGGCGCTGATGACGCTGGTGAAAGATCCCTGGCTGGCCATTGCCCTGATTTCCGTTGGTGGCTTTGGCCATCAGGTGATCTCCTGCATGCTGAGTGCGCTGGTGGTCGAGCGTTTTGATCGCCGCCAGATGGCCACTGTCAACGGCATGCGCGGCTCCTGCGCCTGGATCGCCAGTTTTATCTTCTCGCTGATTATCGGTGTCACCGCCGATACCATCGGCTTTAATCCGCTGTTTGTGGCGATGGGCTTCTTTGACCTGATTGGTGCCGTTTTCCTGGTGATGCTGATCGCCGAACGCCGCCAGCGCCCTGCTAACCCATAAGGATATCGCGATGAAAACCCTGAAGAACTGGACGCTGCATCAGCAGGCCGATCATTTTGTTGAGCTCAAGGTCAACGATCGTCATTTCCTGCGGCTTTATGTGCTGGAAGAGAAGCTGATGCGTGTGCTGCTGAAACGCGACGGTGAGCTGGCGCTGAACCGCACCTGGAGTATTGCGCCCGGTCAGGATGTGCCCTGGGAAGGACGTGACCGCGAGGCGTTGGATGGTTTTACATTACCGACGTTTCAGGTGGAGCACGATGCGCAGCAACTGCGTCTCAGCACGCAACAGTTGCGCGTCACCGTGCATCAGCCGCTCTGCCTGAGCTGGGAGCAGTTTGACGGCGCGAGCTGGCAGCCCCTGACAGCCGATCGGCACACCGGCGCTTATCTGCTGAATGCACACGGCGACGGGGTCGAGCACTATCAGCGTCGTCAGCCGCAGGATCGGGTGTATGGTCTGGGTGAGAAGAGTGGCGACCTGAACCGCGTTAACCGTCGCTTTGAGATGCGTAATCTCGACGCCATGGGCTACAACGCCGCCAGTACCGATCCGCTCTACAAACATATTCCGTTTACCCTGACGCAGCGCGATGGCGTCAGCTTCGGCCTGTTTTACGACAATCTCAGCAGCAGCTGGCTCGATCTGGGGAATGAGCTGGATAACTACCATCTGCCTTATCGCCGTTACCGCGCCGAGGCGGGCGATCTCGATTACTACATGATGCTCGGCCCGACGCTGCTCGACGTGACCAAAGCTTTTGTACGCCTGACCGGACGCACGCTGTTTCAGCCGAAGTGGAGCCTGGGTTACAGCGGTTCAACCATGCATTACACCGACGCGCCGGACGCACAGCAGCAGCTGCAATCCTTTATCCGTCTGTGTCGCGAGCATGAGATTCCCTGCGACTCGTTCCAGCTCTCATCCGGTTACACCTCGATTAATAACAAGCGCTACGTCTTCAACTGGAACTACGACAAAGTCCCGAATCCCAATGCGCTGAGCGACGCGTTTCATCGTGCCGGCATGAAGCTGGCGGCCAACATCAAGCCCTGTCTGCTGCAGGATCATCCTCGCTATCAGGAAGTCGCATCACAGGGGCTGTTTATTCGTGACTCTGAGCAGGATCGCCCGGAGCGATCGGTGTTCTGGGATGACGAGGGATCGCACCTTGATTTCACCCATCCGCAGGCGGTGCGCTGGTGGCAGGAGAATGTGACTCAACAGCTGCTGGAAAAGGGCATCGATTCCACCTGGAACGACAACAACGAATATGAGGTATGGGATGGCGAAGCGCGTTGTCACGGTTTCGGTCAGCCGATTGCTATCAAGCATATCCGTCCGGTAATGCCGCTGCTGATGATGCGCGCCTCGATGGAAGCCCAGCAGCAGTTTGCGCCAGACAAACGCCCTTATCTGATCTCCCGTTCCGGCTGTGCCGGAATGCAACGCTATGTGCAGACCTGGAGCGGCGATAATCGCACCAGCTGGCAGACTTTGCGCTACAACATCCGCATGGGGCTGGGCATGAGCCTGTCCGGGCTGTTTAACGTCGGACACGATGTCGGCGGCTTCTCTGGCGATAAGCCTGATGCCGAGCTGTTTGTGCGCTGGGTTCAGAATGGCGTGATGCATCCGCGTTTTACCATCCATTCATGGAATGACGATCACACGGTGAACGAGCCGTGGATGTATCCGGAAGTGACACCGATGATCCGCGAGGCGGTCCGCCTGCGCTATCGGCTGATGCCTTACCTTTACAATCTGGCGTGGCAGGCCAGCGAAGAAGATGAGCCAATGCTGCGCCCGACCTTCCTCGATCATGAACAGGACCCGCAGACTTATCAGGAGTGTGATGACTTTATGCTGGGTCGCGATCTGCTGGTTGCCAGCGTCGTAGAGCAGGGTGCGCGCAGCCGCGATGTCTATTTGCCGCGTAACCGTGGGGGCTGGTATGACTGGCACAGCGGTAAAGCGTTTGCGGGCGGCGAAACCATCACGCTGGATGCACCGCTGGATCGGCTGCCATTGCTGGTGCGGGCTGGTGCGATCATCCCACTGGGCGAGTGTGAAACCACGACGGATGCCCGCCGCGACACGGTACGGCAGTGGCAACTGTGGCCAGCACCAGAAGGCATAACGACTCAGGGCGAAATGTTTGATGATGATGGCGAGAGCCATGGCTGGCAGCAGGGCAATGCACTGTGGCTGAGCTGGACATTGTGCAGCAGCGCTAGCCGAATCGACCTGACGGTGGAAAAACGTGGCGATTACCAGCCCGCCTGGCGCGAGATCGCGCTGTTATTGCCTGAAGGCGAACATCGTGAGCTGTGTGTGAATGGCGAGAAAGCGGCAAGTTATCGGCTGGAATAGCGGTGCAGTAGTGTCAGCAAGACGGAAATAAGATCGGCCCCGAAAAGGGGCCGATAAACATTATTCTGCGTGATTCTCGGTGCTCATGCGGCCCAGATCTTTATCGACCAGGAACAGACCGTTGCCGCTGTTGCTGACCAGCGCCAGTTTATCCAGCACAGTTTTGAACAGCTTCTCTTCTTCGTGCTGCTCAGCCACATACCACTGCAGGAAATTGAAAGTAGAGTAGTCCTGTGAAGTCATAGCAGCGTGGGCCAGCTCATTGATTTTGCTGGTGATCAGCTGCTCATGCTCCAGCGCCTGCTGCAGAATTTCATTCAGCGAGGTAAAGGCGACGGGTGGTGCGGCAATGGTACCCAGCACCGGCATGCCGCCGGTATCGCTCAGGTAGTCAAACAGACGCTGCATGTGCTGCATCTCTTCGCGTGAATGCATCTTCAGGAAGGAAGCGGCACCCTCAAAGCCTTTGTCGCTGCACCAGGCGCTCATTTGCAGATAAAGATTGGCAGAGAAAAATTCCAGGTTCAGCTGGTCGTTTAAACGCCCAGTCATTTCAGCAGTCAGCATGGC
Organism: Pantoea sp. MHSD4; assembly: GCF_021043305.1. Taxonomy (NCBI): domain Bacteria; kingdom Pseudomonadati; phylum Pseudomonadota; class Gammaproteobacteria; order Enterobacterales; family Erwiniaceae; genus Pantoea; species Pantoea sp. MHSD4. Next base: position 73,063 of record NZ_JAJNDH010000005.1, read on the forward strand.
CGAGTCCTTTTAAGAAGATGTTAAATACAGATGTAAAGTCGGTGAATTATGCATCAAACATGTGCGTAATGTGAAGCCTTTTCGGCAAAATAAGCTATTTTATCTGATTGATTTAAATAGAATTATTTCGGAAATTGAATGCGACCAATTCTCATCCTGCATCATACTTTGCTGGCCAATTAATTCAGGGTAATCAGCACCATGATAGTGCGACCGGGGGTGTTCATGCTGGTGCAGGCGCTGCAGCAACAGGTCAAATAACCGCATTCTGATGACGACCCGAAAATATAACGTTGCGGTATAACAACGTTATTCTGAATAAAAGTATATAGCCGGCATGAATAAAACGTCCCATCGCGACAGACGAGACACTAATAATCATATTCACAACTGCTCTGGCATAAATCCTGCTTGAAACTCACTTCCCAACGTTGAAATTTGCAATGCCAGGGAATTTTCGGCAAGGCAGTTATCAGGAGAAAGAAATGTCAGACGAGAGTGTGGTTAATCCGGTGAAAATGACGGCGACCAAAGGCAGTTATGTGTCGTTAATTTTTGCCATTCTGTTTTTTTCAGGGCTGTTTTATCACGTCGAGGGCCTTTCATGGTTGGGTGCGTTCGACTTCACCACCCTGGGCGGCAGCTTTGGTACCATGAAAGATCCCGCCAGTAACACCTTTCTGGGCGCAGGCGGACTCAGCGCCAAAGCGGGTTTCCTGTTTGCGCTGTCGCTGACGCCCACGGTGATGCTGGCGCTGGGCGTGCTGGAAATCTTCACCCACTATGGCGCGATTCGCGCAGCGCACCGGTTGCTGACACCTTTGCTTAAACCGCTGATGGGATTACCTGGCCATTGCGGTCTGGCGTTAATCACCGACCTGCAAAGCACAGATGCGGGCGCGGCATTAACCAAAGAGATGGCTGATCAAAAGCAGATCAGCAAAAAAGAGGTGGTCGTCATGAGTGCCTGGCAATATTCCGGTGCCGGGTTAATCAATAATTACTTCGCCATCGGTTCAGCGCTGTTCGCCTCCATGACCCTGCCGATTATTATTCCGCTGTTATTAATGTTTGTTCTTAAATTTGTCGGTGCGGCGATAACGCGCGCTGTGTTAAACAGTGTTTATAAGAAGGATTTCGCTGATGGAAAATAAAATCGCAACCAGCAGTAATCCCTTTGATGTGTTTGTAACCGGCGCGCGTAAAGGCTTTCACATCGCCATTCATAATCTCATGCCGAATGTGGTGATGGCGTATGTGCTGGCTGAGGTGCTGAATCTGCTCGGCATCATGCAGTTTCTCGGGCATGTTTTTGCGCCGGTGATGGGGCTGTTTGGTCTGCCGGGTGAGGCGATTACTGTGCTGCTCACCGCGTGGCTCTCGTCGTCGGCAGGCACGGGTGTCGCGGTCAGCCTGCTGACCAAAGGACTGCTGACCGGTGCGGATATTACGATTCTGGCCCCGGCGATTTTCCTGATGGGATCGCAGCTGCAATATATGGGGCGGCTGCTGGGCGTGGCTGATGTGCCCAAAAAATACTGGCCGCTGCTGATGCTGGTGAGCATCATTAACGCGCTGATCGCAATGTCTGTTATGCGTCTGTTTATTCAGGAGTAACGCTGTGTCTGAGGTTTTAGAGCATTACCACTATTTGCATGAAATTCCGGAGCTGGGTTTTCAGGAGGTGAAAACCTCGGCTTATATCGCGGACCAGCTGGAGAAAGCGGGCCTGAAGGTAACGCGTAACATCAATAACACCACTGGTATTGTGGCGGAGATCGACAGTGGTGTTCCGGGGCCGGTGCTGGCACTGCGCGCAGATATGGATGCACTGGGCCACATCATTGATGGCGTGCCGTGCGCGCGCCACACCTGCGGTCACGACGGCCACTCATCGGTCGTGCTGACGGCGGCGACGGCGCTGCTGCAGGAGGGCACGGTGAAACGTGGCCGGCTGAAGATCCTGTTCCAGCCCGCCGAGGAGCTGGGTGCCGGGGCGCTGGCAATGATCGAAGGTGGCGCTCTGGATGATGTGGAGATGATTCTTGGCTTCCACCTGCGTCCGCTGGAGGAGTGTGTCGTCGGCCAGGCGGTGCCTGCGGTACTGTACTCCGCCTGCAGCACGCTCGAAGCCACCATCAAAGGCCAGCCCGCCCATGCGGCGCGTCCGCATCTGGGTGTGAATGCGCTGGATGCGGCCGTACAGGCAGTGCAGGCGGTTAACGCTATCCATCTTTCGCCCGGCCTGACCTGGAGCGTCAAAGCGACTCGCTTCCTGTGCGATGCGGGTGTCACCAACTCGGTGCCGGATGAAGCGCGCGTAGTCTGGGATCTGCGTTCGCAGGAGAACGGGCCGATGACGCTGCTGAAAGAGCAGGTTACGCGTGCCATCACTCACAGCGTGGCGGCACTGGGTGCCACCGCGGAGGTCCGCGTGCTGAAAGAGATGCCCGCCGCCGAGATTGATGATGAGGCGACGGCGGTGATCCGCGCCGCCATCGTCGAGGTGCTGGGCGAAGAGGGCGCATTGTCGACCCGCACCACGCCGGGCAGCGAGGACTTTTTCTACTATCCGGTGAAGCGTCCGGGTGTGAAAGCGGGCTTCTGGGGGCTGGGTACCAACCTGACGCCAGGACTGCATCATCCTGATATGCGTTTTGATCTCAGCTCACTGGAAATTGGCGTGCAGATCTTTAAAGCCTGTGTCAGAAAGGTGCTGGGATAGAGATTAACGTTGCCCGTCTCCTTGCGGCGGGCAACATCATTCTGTCAGGCTGGCACCCACGGTCCGGCCAGTTGGGGTTGCGGAAATCCTCCTGTGAGAATACGCAGTTCCGCATCACGTGGGGTATTGTCGCCCGCCCCCTGAATGCTGACGATATCCTGCGGGCAGGCGGAAAAGGCGACATAGCAATCCATCTCGGCGCGAAGGATGATGTAGTCTCCCGGACGCGTCACAACCGGCAGCGTTTTTAGCGTCATGCCGTCTGGCTGCACCTGAATATTCATGAAGATATTAAACGACGCCAGATTGCCGTGCGGCAGCTTTAAGCCCAGCGCCGCCATACTCTCAAACAGATTGTCATGGCAGTTTCGGTGCGGTTCGGTACACCCCAGAAGCTCATAACGGCGTGCATCGCATGCTGCCATAAAGGTGTCGTGTACGCCCGGCGAGGTATCCGCAACCAGCGTCAGGATAGGATGGCGCTGGCTGGTGATAAAACTGTCACCAACGTGAGGATTGAGGCGTTGGTTCCAGACGCGTGTCGCCTCCATCGACATATATTCAGTCAGGTCGTTTGCGTTATACGCCCAGCAATCCACGACCTGTGTGCCGTGCAGATTAATGACCTGCACCGCTTCGCCTTTGCGCAGTAAAACGGCTTTACCGTGACGCGCGGGAATAAGCAGCGTATCGCGCTGCGGATATTCAGCTGACATAAGATTCTCCTGACTAATGTGGCAAGGTGCGCCGGTAGCGCGTCATGCGAAATTCAATGCGGCGGATCAGCCCGTCGAGCAGGCTGTTGAGTGCCCAGTAGCTGAGCGCTACGGTGAGGTAGATCTCCAGCGGAGCATAGGTCTCGGAGATCGCTTCCTTAGCTGCGTACATAAACTCCTGTACTGAGACGATGGAGAGCAGCGCGGAATCCTTGATCAGACCGATGAGCAACCCGACCAGCGGGGAGAGCATCTGTGGCAGCGTCTGCGGAAGTGCCACATCACGCAACTGCTCCATCCGGCTCAGCCCGAGCACGCGACACGCCTCCCACTGACCGCGCGGCAGCGTCTCAATCGCACTGCGTATAACCTGGGCAACGTAAGGGGCGTAGTAGAGCGTCAGCGCCAGCACGCCTGCCTGCGGCGAGCTGAGGGTGATGTTATAGTCTGGCAACACGAAATAGAGCAGATAGATCACCACCAGCAACGGCAGCGCCTGGGTTAGCGCACTGTATAAACGCAACAGCTTTCGCCAGAAATGGGGAGCGCGCAGCATACCGATCGCCATAATGATGCCCCACAATAACGAGCATAATGCAGCGACGGCGCAGAGTTGCAGCGTCACCGCCATCCCCTCGCCCAGTGAGGGCAGTGCTGTAAGAATCGCCTGCCAGTCCATCATAGGCGTTTCCCTCTGAGTTCCAGCCGGCGGGCAATGCGCATCAGCGGCAGCGCGATTAACAGATAGCCCGCCGCGACCAGCAGTAATACCTGGGTTGCCTCATAGGTACGTGCGATCACAATCTGTCCGGCGTAGGTCAGTTCGGTAAGCGCCACCACCGACGCCAGTGGCGTGGTCTTGAGCAGAATAGTAAATTCGCTCACCAGCATCGGCAGGCTCGATCGCACGACCTGCGGGTTGATTACATACCACCAGGTCAGCCACCGGCTCAGTCCCAGTGTGCGTGCCGCTTCGCGCTGACCGCGCGTCACCAGGCTCTGATTCACGCGCAGAATCTCTGCCACGTAAGCGCCACTATTGAATCCAATGGCGATCACCGCCGCCAGCATGGGATGTCCACCAAGACCAAGACGTGGCAGGGTGAAAAAGACCACAAACAGCTGCACGATGGCGGGAGTGCCGCGCATCAGGCTGATATAGAGGCGGCCTGCGCAGCGCCACAACCAGAAGCGGCGCAGCTGAAGAAAACAGCCAAGCTGGCCCATCACAAGGCTAAGCAGCGCCGCCAGCAGCGTGAGTGAGAGCGTCATCAGCAGACCATGTCCCAGTTCGGGCAGAGCGCTGACCACCTGTTCATTCAGCCCCATCACCCACTAATCCTCGTTAAAATCGAAAAGATTTTCCGCAACGGCAATACGAAGCGGCGCAGGCTGGTCGTTACCCTCAATACCGGTATTGCAGGCAGAAACGACAAACTGCATATCCATGGTGACGCGGCAGGTAATCGCGTCGCCAGCCCGGGTCAGGTTGGGTTCGGGCAGTATCTCTCCCGCCTGCGTTAGTCTGACGTGCATGAAGAGATTGATGGGGTCTGGCAGCTTCGGTGCCCGGATGCCGAGACGCGACAGCTCGCGACTGACTGCCTCCACACACCCCTCATCCTGATACCCCCGCGAGGCCAGGAAGTCGCGCGTTGAGGCGGGCAGCAGCAGGTCATGGCGCTTTACGCTATCTTTGCCCAGCACCATCATCGGGCGGCGGCGATTGTTTACCAGGCGCATGCCGGAGCCGAGCAGATAACTGTTGCTGAATACGCGGGTGTGATGAACAGAGAGCCATACCGTCGGATCCACAAGGCTGAACCCGAACAGCGATGCCACAGCACCCGGTGCCAGCGCGCTGATGCGCAGCAGCTGGCCCCGCAGAACCTGAATCGAACCCACACTGCCCGCCGCGACGGTGAGCGGGGCGGCAACCGAACGCGGTGCATCTTCTGTAAAACCTTCACGCATAAGCAGCATGGGTGACCTCCGCAGGTTCGCTGTCATGGATCTCAATGGCGATCGGCGTGACCTGCAGGCCATTACCGGGAATGATGTCCTGAGGACAGGATGAGACGGCGCAGATGAGATCGCACAGCGCCTCGAAGACGATCCTGTCACCGGCCTGACTGTGGGGATCGGTAACTTCCATGCGGCCATCGGCCGTCACCGGGCCGTTCTGAAACAGGTTGAAGGGTTCCGGCAATGCGTAATAGGTGATGCCGTGCGCCTTCATCCCTTCCAGCAGGTTATCGACGCAGTTGCGATGGCCTTCCACACCGAAATCGACACTAAAACGGGTGCGATCACAGGCCGGGACGTTGGCATCGTGAATACCAATGGTGTCGGAGACGATGCGCAGCAGCGGCCGATTTTCGCTGGACCAGAGTGAATCCCCCGGTCTGAAGAAAAGCGAGCGAAGATGCTGGCGGGTATGCACCGGCGAGAGTTTCTCATCATGATTCGCTGCATTCACCGCAACGAAATCGGCAGCCTGCTGGCCCTCGCTGTCGATGATGGTAATCAGCTGGCCTTTACGAACCAGAAAAGTGCGGCCGTGCCCGGCGGGTATGGTGAAAGAGAGAGGGCTCATCGCTTACTCCGCGGGAATGAAGTTGGTGGCGGGCACGGTAAAAGTGGTGCCGAGATAGTGCTTCTGCAGTGCGGCAAGTTTACCGCTCTGCTGCATGGCCAGAATATGATCACTGATTGCCTTGTTCAGGCTGAGATCCTCTTTACGCGTGGCCCAGGCCATCCACTGCGAAGGGCCTACTTCTCCGGCCTGTACTAATTTGTCGGGATACTTCTTCACGATCGGTGCCAGCACCGCAATATCATCCAGCACAAAGTCAGCGCGTTTTGTCATCAGCGTACTGACGGTTTGATCCAGGGTATCGACACTGATGATGGTAATGGGCGGTTTACCTGCTTTCTTCAGCGCCTCATTCAAGCTTTTCAGCAACTGCTCCGGCACGCTGGCGCTCTTCACTGCGCCAAGCAGTCCTGACAGGCGCTCAGGAGAGAGTCCGGATTTGCTGATCTTTTCGGCGTCGCTTTTACGCATCAGGACACCGTTAACGGTTTTGCTGTAGGGCACGGTAAACAGCACTTTCTTTGCGCGCTCTGCGGTGACGTTGAGTGATGATCCTTCCGCGTTAAAAGATCCTGAGATCAGACCGGGAAGAATGCCGCTGAAGGCGGTTTTCTGAAACACCAGTTTCACGCCGAGATCGTCGGCAAACGATCGCATGATGGCCACGCTGTAACCGGTGACCTCGCCATTATCACTGGTGTATTCATAGGGCGGGAAGGTCGGGTCGATGCCGACCGTGATTTTGCCGGCACTTTTAATGTCCGTTAGCGTATCAGCCTGCGCCGCACTGACGGCAAGCAGTGCGGCGATGAGCAGTGCAATTTTTTTCATTATGGTGGTCCCTGGTATGGGTGAAGGTCACCTGTACCTGAGCAGTTTTTGTGCCACGTTGTAACAGTGATGAAGCAGATGGCTGATGCGCTACCTGCTTTTGTAAACAGAATCAGTGAGAAACATGAGTTTCATATAATGATATTTATTTTTCTTTTGTTTCTGTGAGGAGGTTAAGAGGGCTGGCACGCCGGACAGCGGCGCACCTTTACAGGGCGTCAGATGAACAAAAATGCGTCAGCGTAGCGCACTATTCCAGCTCGTCGAGTTGCTGGTGCAGCACCTCAATTGCGGCAAGGCGTTCGCTACCGGCCTTACCTGAATGGCGTGCTACCAGCGAGCAAAGCAGATTACAGACGCCGGAGAGCGCCACCGTGCTGTCAAAAATCAGAGTGCTATCGGTATGGCAGCGCAGTGTCCAGCACGCGTGGCGTGCAGGTTTTCCCGCCAGCGCATCGGAGAGATAGAGCATGGGAACCTGCTGCACGCTGAGTGCTGCCATTGCCGTATCCAGCGCGGGCATACGGCGGCGGAGACCGACGCAGATTGCCATATCCTGCGGGCCGAGCGTCGCAAGCTGTTCGGCCAGAGAATCGCCCGCGCGTGGTAGTAGCGTAACGCCGGGATGAACGTGCAGCAGATTGCGATAAATCAGGGCAGCAATAGTCTGACTGTGACGCCAGCCCAGCACCACGACGCGGCGCGCCTGCGCTATCGCCTCAACGCACGCCTGTAGTGTTTCCCCATCCAGCGAGCGGAAGGTATTGACCAGATTGGCAATCTCTTTTTCAAGATGCTGCTGCATCAGGCTGTCGAGTGGGGAAGCGCTGACGCCGGAGTGCAGATAAAGTGGCGATCCGCTGTTCTGCATCTCGCGCGCCTGACGACGCGCCGCCTCGTAGCTTTCATAGCCGAGATGACGAAAAAAACGGGTAGCGGTGGCTTTGGAGACACCTGCGCTCTGCGCCAGTTCTGTGGCTGTATTCATCGCCAGCTGGCCGGGAGCCGCGAGCAGCACCTCCGCCAGCCGTTGTTCGTGAAGGGAAAGCTCATCCCAGTATTGTCGAATACGGCCCTCGAGGGGGACCGGTTTGGCGCTCATGGGGGATTCCCTGAAAATGAAAAACCTTATCCTGCACAGTGTGTGCCGGGTTGTCATCTGTTTTGACCTTTGCGCGCAGGCAGGCAACAATTTCCTCCGCCGCTGTTCGCCGCCGCGCGCAAAATATTGTATGCTATGCCGCCTTAAAGCTGACCAGGTAACCGGACTTCACGCCAATGTAACGTCGCGCTGACCCGCCAACGATAAAAGATCGTTTTTGGCACCGTTTACCCGCCGGTAAGGTTCTGCCGGCCACCGTGATTTATCAGCAGCGCCAGTACGTTGCGCTGCCTATTGAGAAGAATTCCATGTCTAATCCCTTTTTAGAAGAGGTGGCACGCCGCCGCACCTTCGCGATCATTTCGCACCCGGATGCCGGTAAAACCACCATTACCGAAAAAGTGTTGCTGTTCGGACAGGCTATCCAGACCGCCGGTACCGTAAAAGGCCGTGGCTCTAACCAGCACGCCAAGTCGGACTGGATGGAGATGGAGAAACAGCGTGGTATCTCCATTACCACCTCGGTGATGCAGTTCCCTTACCGTGATAGCCTGGTAAACCTGCTGGATACCCCAGGTCACGAAGACTTCTCGGAAGATACCTATCGTACGCTGACCGCCGTTGACTGCTGTCTGATGGTGATTGATGCCGCGAAAGGCGTCGAGGATCGTACCCGTAAGCTGATGGAAGTCACTCGTCTGCGCGATACGCCGATCCTGACCTTTATGAACAAACTTGACCGTGATATCCGCGATCCAATGGAAGTGCTGGATGAGGTGGAAAGCGAGCTGAAAATTGCCTGCGCACCGATCACCTGGCCTATCGGCTGCGGCAAGCTGTTCAAAGGGGTTTATCACCTCTACAAAGATGAGACCTATCTCTACCAGACCGGTAAAGGCCACACCATTCAGGATGTCCGCATCGTGAAGGGGCTGGATAATCCGGATCTCGACACTGCCGTCGGTGAAGAGCTGGCCGCACAGCTGCGTGAAGAGCTGGAGCTGGTGCAGGGCGCCTCGCACGAATTTGAGCAGGAAGCTTTCCTGAGCGGCAAACTCTCACCTGTCTTCTTCGGCACCGCGCTGGGTAACTTTGGCGTTGACCATATGCTGGACGGACTGGTTGAGTGGGCGCCACGTCCGATGCCGCGTGACACCGACACCCGCAGGGTAGAAGCGAAAGAAGAGAAGTTCAGCGGCTTCGTGTTTAAGATCCAGGCCAATATGGACCCGAAACACCGCGACCGTGTGGCCTTTATGCGCGTGGTTTCCGGTAAATATGAAAAAGGGATGAAGCTGCGTCAGGTGCGTACCGGCAAAGATGTGGTGATCTCAGACGCCCTGACCTTTATGGCGGGCGACCGATCACACGTTGAGGAAGCCTATCCCGGCGATATCATTGGTCTGCACAACCATGGCACGATTCAGATTGGCGACACCTTCACGCAGGGTGAGAACATGAAGTTCACCGGTATTCCGAACTTCGCGCCAGAACTGTTCCGTCGTATTCGTCTGCGCGATCCGCTGAAGCAGAAACAGCTGCTGAAAGGGCTGGTTCAGCTGTCCGAAGAGGGTGCCGTGCAGGTCTTCCGTCCGGTGCATAACAACGATCTGATCGTTGGCGCGGTCGGGGTACTGCAGTTCGATGTGGTAGTGGCACGTCTGAAAAGCGAATATAACGTTGAAGCCATTTACGAAGCGATTAACGTCTCAACGGCGCGCTGGGTTGAATGCGACGATGCTAAAAAGTTTGATGATTTCCAGCGTAAGAATGAAGTTAACCTGGCGCTTGATGGCGGTGATAATTTGACTTATATCGCACCAACCATGGTTAATCTTAATATTACTCAGGAACGTTATCCTGACGTCCGTTTCCGCAAAACGCGCGAGCACTAATCGCCTGTTTCCGGGCCATTCCAGCTGGGAATGGCCCTGTTTTCACCCTTCCAGACTCCTCCTAAAAACCCTGTTTTTCTTCTGTTTTGACGTGTGATCAACCAGTTAGCCAGGCAAATTGCAAAATGCCGTCTATGATTACTCTATCGGACGGCGGAAGAGACTTCTCTTGTCCTTACGTCCTGTTACGCAGCGGCCTTTGTTGCCTCTGTTTCGCCCACAGTTTTGGGTGAGTTAACTGATAGAAGGAAGATATCGATGAACAAGACTAAGATTGCTAAAACCCTGATGGCCGCCATGATTGGCTCAGCACTGATCAGCGGCAGCGCACTGGCTGACGAATCAATGTCGCAGAAAGCGTCACAGACAGCCGACAACGCGGGTTCGAAAATCGATAGTTCTATGAAAAAAGTCGATGGTTATATGGATGACAGCGGCATCACTGCCAAAGCTAAAGCAGCGCTGGTAGATGACGACGCAATTAAAAGCACGGATATCTCGGTAAAAACGCATAGCGGCGTCGTGACCTTAAGCGGTTTCGTCACCTCACAGGACCAGGCTGAAAAAGCGGTCGCTGTGGTGCAGAAAATCGAAGGTGTTAAATCCGTCAGCGACAAACTACACGTCAGAGACAGCAAATCATCTTCAGTGAAAGGTTATGCCGGTGATGCCGCAACGACCAGCGAAATTAAAGCTAAGCTATTAGCAGATGACATTGTTCCGTCGCGCAACGTAAAAGTTGAGACTACCGACGGTGTTGTTCAGCTTTCAGGGCATGTTGCTAATCAGGCACAGTCAGATCGTGCAGAAAGCATCGCTAAAGCCATTGAAGGCGTGAAAAGCGTTAAGAATGACCTGACGGTTAAATCTTAATAGCTAACGTGTGGCCGCTCAGGTGGCCACACGAATAAAAGATACCCATCCGGGGATAAACTAAGCAGTTCGATTTTTAAATAGGGTAAGGAGAGGCTTATGTTTCGTTGGGGCATTATTTTTCTGGTGATCGCACTGATCGCTGCAGCATTAGGTTTTGGCGGTTTAGCGGGCACAGCAGCATGGGCAGCTAAAGTTGTCTTCGTCGTTGGTATTATCCTGTTCCTCATCAGCCTGTTTACCGGCCGTAAAAAGCTTTAGCCGATGAGTTCTGCAGTCTAATGCAACGCAAAGCATAGAGCGGAGACCAGTCATCTGTAGCGACTGACGTGAAGAGAGGGACACTTTCACATCGCTGCAAGGTAAGCCAGCACCGCTGGCCTGCCGGTTAAAGGAATAGTTGACTGGTTCTCCGGCATGCTGCCGTCATAAACGGATCGATCCTCCAGCATACCCGGAACCCTTTTTGAGGTTCGCACAGTGGGTATACGCATTCCTGTTACACTCGGCACCATTGAACCTCTGGCCCTGACACCCTTTAAATCTCAGAAAATTGCGTTGGTGTGTGAAGGCGGCGGTCAGCGCGGCATTTTCACCGCAGGCGTTTTAGACGAATTCCAGCGCGCCCGATTTAATCCCTTTCATCTGATGCTTGGCACCTCTGCCGGTGCGCAAAATCTCTCAGCGTTTGTCTGTGGCCAGCATGGCTATGCCCGTCGTGTCATTACCCGATACACAACCAGTAAACTCTTTTTTGATCCGCTGCGCTTTGTGCGTGGGGGCAATCTGATCGATCTCGACTGGCTGATCGATATCACCCGCAGTGAATTCCCGCTGGCGATGAGCAGTGCGGAACCGTTGTTCTCCAGCGGCCGTGAGTTCTATATGTGCGCCTGCCGCAGCGATGACTATACGCCCGGTTATTTTAATCCCACGGCAGATAACTGGCTGGATCTGATTAAAGCCTCCAGTGCCATTCCCGGTTTTTACCGGCTGGGCGTCAATCTGGAAGGGATCAGTTATCACGATGGCGGCATCAGCGATGCCATTCCGGTGCGTGAAGCCGCCCGACGCGGGGCCGATACGATTGTGGTGATCCGCACCGTGCCGTCGCAGATGTTCTATACCCCGAAATGGTTTAAGCGCATGGAGCGCTGGCTCAGCACCGGCGCGCTGCAGCCGATGATTAACGTCCTGAATAAGCATGAGCAGAGCTATGGGGAAATTCAGCAGTTTATTGAGAATCCCCCCGATGATTTACGCATCATTGAAATTTTCCCGCCCCACGTACTGGCCAGCAGTGCGCTGGGCAGCAGCATCGCGGCACTGAATCAGGATTACCATCTGGGACGGCGCTGTGGTCGCTATTTCCTCGCTACGCTGGGCCAGTGGCTGAGTGATGCAGAACCGATGGTCTCAGCGCGGGTCGTTACGCCGCCTGCGCCGGTCGCGAATGCGCCCGATACCCGGTTGATCATCACACCTCCGCTGGCGGACAATGATGCGGATTACGACAAAGGATCGCTGGCATGAGGTTTATCGACACGCACTGTCACTTCGACTTTCCACCGTTCGAAGGGGATATCGCCGCCAGTCTGGCGCGCGCCGCTGAGGCGGGCGTGGAGAAGATCATCATCCCGGCGATTGATGCCAGCCGTTTTGAACGGGTCTGTGCGCTGGCCGCAGCACATCCGCCGCTGTACGCGGCGCTGGGCCTGCATCCGATTGTCATCGAACATCATCAGAACGCCCATCTCGATCAGCTGGAAACCTTACTGCAACAGCGGCCGCGTAAACTGGTGGCGATCGGTGAGATCGGGCTGGATCTCTATCGCGACGATCCGCAGTTTGATAAGCAGCAGCGCTTTCTTGAATCACAGCTTAAGCTGGCAAAGCGTTATGCGTTGCCGGTGATCCTGCATTCGCGCCGGACCCATGACAAGCTGGCACAGATTCTGCGTCGTCACGATCTGCCGCGCCGTGGCGTGGTGCACGGTTTCGCTGGCAGCCTGCAACAGGCGCAGGCCTTTATTAAGCTGGGTTATGCGATTGGCGTTGGCGGAACCATTACCTATGAACGCGCCAGCAAGACCCGTCAGACCGTGGCGCAACTGCCGCTCTCTTCGCTTTTGCTGGAAACCGATGCACCCGATATGCCGCTGCAGGGTTTCCAGGGCCAGCCAAACCGTCCGGAACGGGCGCGTCAGGTGTGGCAAGTGCTCTGCAGCCTGCGGAATGAGTCACCTGAAGAGATTGCCGATGCGCTGTGGCACAACAGCCAGCAGCTGTTTCAGCTCGATCCCGCTTTCCCGGCGCTGCGTAACTGACTGTCCGCCTTTCGCCTGAACGCGACCCCTTGCGCTAAAATGTGATAATAGTAACATTGTACCTGCTGGCGTATAATCGTCCTCAGGTAGTGTAATTTACGATTTCAGTCACGTTTCATGTGGCAGGATTGCACCATTTTCTTATTCCAATGTGACTGCTGGCACATATCAGGCCGCTTCAGAGTGTTATTATTATAACATTCCGCCGGCAAGCCGGTGGGTTGCACCCCAATCCTTTGGAGAGCCTCATGACCGATATCAAACACCTTGCCCTGCGCGCCCTGAAACTGATGGATTTGACCACCCTGAATGACGACGACACCGATGCAAAAGTGATCGCCCTGTGTCATCAGGCTAAATCCCCGGCAGGCAACACTGCGGCAATCTGTATCTATCCGCGCTTTATTCCGATCGCGCGTAAAACGCTGCGCGAGCAGGGCACCCCGGAGATCCGCATCGCCACGGTGACCAACTTCCCACACGGCAATGACGACATCGACATTGCACTGGCCGAAACCCGCGCCGCTATCGCTTACGGTGCCGATGAAGTGGACGTGGTGTTCCCGTACCGCGCACTGATCGCCGGTAACAGTCAGGTCGGTTTCGATCTGGTGAAAGCCTGTAAAACCGCTTGTGCTGAAGCGGACGTGCTGCTGAAAGTGATCATCGAAACCGGTGAGCTGAAGCAGGAATCGCTGATCCGTCAGGCCTCCGAAATTGCCATTGATGCCGGCGCTGATTTCATCAAAACCTCCACCGGTAAAGTGCCGGTTAACGCTACGCCAGAAGTGGCGCAGATCATGATGAATGTGATCCGTGACAAAGGCGTCAGTAAGCAGGTTGGCTTTAAACCTGCGGGCGGCGTACGTACCGCTGAAGATGCCGCGATCTATCTGCAAATGGCAGAAGATACGCTGGGTGCCGACTGGGCCGATGCGCGCCATTTCCGCTTTGGTGCATCAAGCCTGCTGGCGAGCCTGCTTAACACGCTGGGTCACGACAGCGACACCAGCAAAGCGGGTTACTGATCCCTCAGGCGGTCGGTGACCGCCTGTTCCCCATCCTGTTTTCCCTGACCAGGGGGCTACCTTGTTCCTGCCACAAGAAATTATTCGCAAAAAACGTGACGGCCATGCGCTGACTGAAGAGGAGATTCGCTTCTTCATTAATGGCGTGCGTGATAACACCGTCTCGGAAGGTCAGATCGCCGCGCTGGCGATGACCATCTACTTCCACGATATGACGCTGCCAGAACGGGTCGCGCTGACGATGGCAATGCGTGATTCCGGTACGGTGCTTAACTGGAAATCACTCAACCTTAACGGGCCAGTGGTGGATAAGCACTCGACCGGCGGCGTCGGCGATGTAACGTCGCTGATGTTAGGTCCGATGGTCGCCGCCTGCGGCGGATATGTGCCGATGATCTCCGGTCGCGGCCTCGGCCATACTGGCGGCACGCTGGATAAACTGGAAGCGATTCCGGGCTTCGATATCTTCCCCAGCGATGACCGCTTCCGCGAAATTATTAAGCAGGTTGGTGTGGCGATTATCGGCCAGACCAGCTCGCTAGCACCGGCGGATAAGCGCTTCTACGCCACGCGTGACATAACCGCCACCGTTGATTCCATTCCGCTGATCACCGCTTCGATTCTGGCGAAGAAGCTGGCAGAAGGGCTGGATGCGCTGGTGATGGATGTCAAAGTGGGTTCCGGCGCGTTTATGCCCACCTATGAAGCATCAGAGGGTCTGGCGCAGTCGATTGTGGGCGTCGCCAATGGTGCCGGCTGCCAGACCACCGCGCTGCTGACAGACATGAATCAGGTTCTTGCCTCCTCAGCCGGTAACGCACTTGAAGTGCGTGAAGCGGTTCGTTTCCTCACCGGCGAGCAGCGCAATCCGCGCCTGCTGGAAGTGACGCTGGCGCTCTGCAGTGAAATGCTGATCTCCGGCAAACTGGCTGCCAGCGATGCCGAAGCACGTCAGAAGCTGATGACGGTGCTGGATAACGGCAAAGCCGCCGAGGTGTTTGGTCGCATGGTGGCTGCCCAGCAGGGACCGGCTGATTTCATTGAACGCTATGACACTTATCTGCCCCAGGCGATGCTGAGTAAACCGGTCTACGCCGACCAGCCAGGCATCGTCAGCAGCATGGATACTCGTGCGCTGGGCCTGGCGGTTGTGGCGATGGGCGGCGGACGTCAGCGTGCCAGCGACAGCATCGATTACAGCGTTGGCTTCAGTGAGATGATCACCCTGGGCGAGCGTGCCGATGCGCAGCGTCCGCTGGCGATGATTCACGCCAGCAGCGAAGACAAATGGCAGCAGGCTGCCGCTGCGGTTAAAGCCGCACTGGTACTCGGGGATTCCGCGCCAGCTGAGACGCCGGTTGTCTATCGCCGTGTGAGCGATATCAGCTAACTGACCAGTAACCGGTGCCAGCCGTGATGCATTCGGGTATACTGATCTGATCGCTTTTTTTTGACTTGTCACGCGCCATAGCGCAGGAGACTTGCATGAAACGTGCTTTTATTATGGTGCTCGATTCCTTTGGAATTGGCTCCAGTAAAGATGCCGATAAATTCGGTGACGTGGGTTCAGATACCTTAGGTCATATCGCCGAAGCCTGTTTTAACGGTGAAGCAGACAAGGGGCGTAAAGGTCCATTGCATCTGCCTAATCTCACCGCGCTGGGTCTGGGCAAAGCCGCAGAGCTGTCTACCGGCCGCTTCCCGCCAGGCCTGGATCCTGAAGCGAAGATCACTGGCGCGTACGCGTACGCCAGCGAGCTTTCGTCAGGTAAAGATACACCGTCAGGCCACTGGGAGATCGCTGGCGTGCCGGTGCTGTTTGACTGGGGCTACTTCAGCGACAAAGAGAACAGCTTCCCGCAGGACCTGCTGGACAAGCTGGTTGAGCGTGCAGACCTGCCGGGCTATCTCGGTAACTGCCACTCTTCCGGTACAGTGATTCTCGACCAACTGGGCGAAGAGCACATGAAAACCGGCAAGCCGATTTTCTATACTTCTGCCGACTCGGTGTTCCAGATCGCCTGTCACGAAGAGACCTTTGGTCTGGATCGTCTCTATGCGCTGTGCGAAATTGCCCGTGAAGAGCTGACTGAAGGTGGCTACAACATTGGCCGCGTTATCGCCCGTCCGTTTGTGGGTGACAAAGCGGGTCAGTTCGAACGTACCGGCAACCGTCACGACCTGGCCGTTGAGCCGCCATCTGCCACTATGCTGAAAAAGCTGGTGGACGAGAAGGGCGGTCATGTGATCTCCGTGGGTAAAATCGCGGATATCTATGCTGAGCAGGGCATCACCAAAAAGGTCAAAGCGACCGGTCTGGATGCGCTGTTTGATGCGACGATTCAGGAGATGAAAATCGCGCCGGATCAGTCGATAGTCTTCACCAACTTCGTTGATTTCGACTCAACCTGGGGACATCGTCGCGATGTAGCCGGTTATGCGGGTGGTCTGGAGCTGTTTGACCGCCGTCTGCCTGAGCTGATGGCGCTGGTTGGCGAAGATGACATTCTGATACTGACGGCTGACCATGGCTGTGACCCGACCTGGCATGGCACCGAACACACGCGTGAGCACATTCCGATTCTGATCTACGGACCGAAAGTGGAGCCGGGTTCACTGGGATACCGTGAAACGTTCGCCGATATTGGTCAGACAATTGCACACTACTTTGGCCTGTCCGAGATGGACTATGGCAAGAACATGCTGTAAATCAGCACTTTAATAAGGATTAAACAATGGCAACCCCACATATTAATGCTGAAATGGGCGATTTCGCTGACGTCGTACTGATGCCTGGCGATCCGCTGCGTGCAAAACACATCGCAGAGACCTTCCTGGAAAACGCGGTTGAAGTGAACAACGTGCGCGGCATGCTGGGCTACACCGGCACCTACAAAGGCCGCAAAGTCTCTGTAATGGGTCACGGAATGGGTATTCCTTCCTGTTCCATCTACACCAAAGAGCTGATCACGGACTTCGGCGTTAAAAAGATCATCCGTGTGGGCTCCTGTGGTGCCGTACGTGCCGACGTAAAACTGCGTGATATCGTGATTGGTATGGGTGCCTGCACCGATTCCAAAGTAAACCGTATGCGTTTTAAAGATCACGACTTCGCTGCGATTGCTGACTTCGACATGGTGCGTAACGCGGTTGATGCGGCGAAAAACCTGGGCGTTGAAGCGCGCGTGGGTAACATCTTCTCTGCCGATCTCTTCTACACCCCGGATCCGCAGATGTTCGACGTGATGGAAAAATATGGCATCCTCGGCGTAGAGATGGAAGCTGCGGGTATCTATGGTGTGGCCGCTGAGTTCGGTGCAAAAGCGCTGACCATCTGTACTGTATCCGACCACATCCGTTCCGGCGAGCAGACCACTGCTGCTGAGCGTCAGACCACCTTCAACGACATGATTAAGATTGCGCTGGAGTCTGTCCTGCTGGGTGATTAATCCGCGCGGCGGGTAATCGTTCCCGCCCGCTGTCCGATCCCCTGTTCAGATCCTCCTTTGCGGGAGGATCTGATTTTCCCGCCTCGCCGTCCCGGTAACATTCACATCAAATGACACACTTTTGCTGAGGCTTGTGCATCTTCGCGCTGGCACCTCTGCATCCGGGCCTTATCATAGTGCGCAATAACAGATAAAAATTAATCGCCTGATATGCCTCCTGATGAACTTTCGTAACTTTGATGCTGAAGAGAAGCTGTTTGCCCGTCGTGCCGCAATAGCCTTTGCTCTGGTCTGTATCTGTTTCACCATTCTTGGCGTAAACCTTTATCGCCTGCAGGTGCGCGATCATAGCTACTACCAGACGCGATCCAACCAGAACGACATCAAGATGATCCCCATCGCCCCGACACGTGGGCTGATTTATGACCGCAACGGTATTCCGCTGGTGCGCAACGTCAGCTGGTACGCCATTACGCTGACCCCATACAAAATCACCGATATGGACGCCACACTGCGGGCGCTGACACCTTTAATTAATCTGACGCCCGATGAGATTGATACGTTCCGCCACGCCCTGAAACAGACCAGTCGTTATAAGCCGGTGATGCTAAAAGAGGAGCTGACGGAAGAGCAGGTCGCGCGCTTTGCGGTCAATCAGTTTCGCTTTACCGGGGCCAGTCTTGAAACCTATCAGGATCGCCAGTATCCCTATGGCGCGGATCTGGCACATGTGCTCGGTTATGTGTCGAAAATCAACGACAGCGACTACAAACGGCTGAACGAAGAAGGCATCGCCGAAAACTATGCCGCTGACCACAATATTGGTAAGCAGGGGATTGAGGGCTATTACGAATCGCTGCTGCACGGCAAGCCGGGTTATCAGGAAGTGGAGGTGGATAACCACGGCCGCATTGTGCGGGTGCTGAAAGAGGTGCCGCCGGTGGCGGGTAAAAACCTGACGCTGACGCTGGACCTGCATCTGCAACAATATATAGAGAGTCTGCTGGCGGGACAGCGTGCGGCGCTGCTGGTTGAAGATCCGCACGACGGCTCAGTGCTGGCGATGGTTTCCAGCCCCAGTTACGACCCCAACCCCTTTGTAAAAGGCATCAGCTATCAGGCCTACAAAAAGCTGCTGCAGGATAAAGACCTGCCGCTGATTAACCGCGTCACGCAGGGCCTTTATCCGCCTGCCTCCACGGTGAAACCCTATATGGCGATGTCGGCGCTGCTGACCCATGTTATTACGCCACAAACGCAGTTCTTTGGCGCGCCGACCTGGACGCTGCCAGGCACCGACCGGCACTATCGCGACTGGAAAAAGAGCGGGCACGGCATGCTGGATGTTACCCGGGCGATTGAAGAGTCTGCCGATACCTTCTTCTATCAGGTGGCATTCATGATGGGCATCGACCGGATTCACACCATGCTGAGCCAGTTTGGCTATGGCAAGTCGACCGGCATCGACCTCAATGAAGAGTACAGCGGCTTACTGCCGAGCCGTGAATGGAAGCAGAAGGTCCATAAAAAGACCTGGTATCAGGGCGATACGGTGTCTGTGGGTATCGGGCAGGGCTACTGGGTTGCGACGCCGATTCAGATGGTGAAGGCGATGGTGGCGCTGATTAATAATGGTCGGGTCATTGCACCGCATCTGCTGGAAAAAACCCAGCGCGGCACGCTGGTTGAGAACTACCATCCCGCGCAGCGCGAGGCGCAGATTGGCGATCCGCATTCACCCTACTGGTCGCTGGTTCGACACGCGATGTTTGGCATGGCTAACGCGCCAAATGGCACAGGTTATAAATATTTCCATACGGCACCTTATGGCATCGCTGCAAAGAGTGGGACATCGCAGGTGTTCAGCCTGCGCCAGAACCAGACTTATAACGCGAAGATGATCCCGGTGCGGCTGCGTGACCATATCTTCTACACCGCTTTTGCGCCGTTTAATGACCCGAAAGTGGCGGTGGCGTTGATTCTGGAGAATGGCGGTAATGAAGGGATTGTTGCGGCACCCGTAATGCGGGCGATTCTGGATCACATCTTTATTCCTTCAGCACCCGAAGCACCTGCTCAGCCTGCACCGTAAAAAGGGGGCGATTGCCCCCTCAACGTGTCAGGCTTTAAGTGTTTTAGTCACCTGACTGATGGCGCGCACGACGTCGGTTGCGCCTTCACGGATTTCCGCAATCACGCCGCCCGCCTCCTGGGCCAGCTGCACGCCCTGATCGGCGCGTTTCAGGTTCGATTCAATCCCTTTCAGCGCCCGGTTCGCCAGCAGGTGGTTTTGCTGTACCCGATTTTCAATGTCGCTGGTGGCGCGATTGATGTTCGCCGCCAGCGTGCGGACTTCGTTAGCGACCACCGCAAAGCTGCGGCCATGAGCTCCGGCACGCGCGGCTTCGATTGCGGCATTCAGCGCCAGCAGGTTAGTCTGATCGGCTATCCGGCGGATACCTTCCACAATCGCGCCGATACGATCGGAGGATTCACTCAGGCCAGTGATATCACCCGAGATCCCCTGCAGTTCACCGGCCAGGGCGTTCATGGTCTGCACACTGCTGGCGATAACATCCGCCCCCAGCTTTGTGCTCTGATCGGTTTGCAGCGCAGTGTGATAAGCCCGCTGTGCCGCGTCATGCTCCTGCTGGTTTTTTTCCACCTGCGCGGTGACATCGGTGGCGAATTTCACGATCTTGTAGAGCCTGCCCTGTTCGTCAAATACCGGATTGTAGGTGGCGCGCAACCAGACCGTTTCACCGCGTTTATTCACGCGGGGAAACTGACCCGAGACAAATTCTCCCCGGTTCAGCTGCTGCCATAATTCACTGTATTCGCGGCTCTCACGCAGGGCCTGCGAACAGAAGCGACTGTGATGAATGCCTTCCACCTCTTCACGACGGTATCCCATGGTTTTCAGGAAGTTGTCATTGGCTTTCAGCACTTCACCTTTAAGGTTAAAGGCGATGACTGCCATTGACCGTTCAATGGCGGTGGTGATGGCGCGCTGCTCATGCGCATCGTTAATATGACCGGTGATGTCGGTCGCCAGTTTGACGATTTTGATCACCCGGCCATGACGGTTCTGTACCGGCACATAATTGGCTTCCAGCCAGATTGGGCGGCTGTTTTTTGCCATACGCAGAAACTTATTGCTGAAGCTTTCGCCCCGGTTCAGTCGCAGCCAGAAATCCTGATACTCCCGCGACTGCAGCTGTTCCGGAGTGCAAAACAGGCTGTGGTGCTGGCCTTCAATCTCAGCCAGCGTGTAGCCCATGCGCGCCAGAAACAGCGCGTTGGCGCTAAGAATGGTGCCATCGGGAGAGAACTCAATCATGGCGATGGAGCCGTTGAGAGAGCTCAGCGTGGCAACTGAGTGTGAGCGCTTCTGCCAGCTATGGCGCGAAGCGATGCCTGATGTAATGGTGGAAAACATGGCGATCCTTATTATTAGTGTTGGTCTCGCATCCTATATCGGCAAAATCGCGGCACAATGCAGCCTTAACTCGCTCCGCTGAGTGAAATTTATCCGGCTGGCCGTGAGGTTTTTGCGGCGGCTCAAAACCAGTCATTGAGTTGATGGAAAAGCGGTCAATCGAGTGAGTTTCGGCGAAAAGCGTTTGACGCTGCCGGGCCGCTTTGGTTTAATGCGGCCCGTTGCCCGAATAGCTCAGTCGGTAGAGCAGGGGATTGAAAATCCCCGTGTCCCTGGTTCGATTCCGGGTTCGGGCACCATCTTTAAAGAACCCGCCTCTGGCGGGTTTTTGCGTTTATGGCAATCACCATTGCTTATCCGCTGTTTGATTTACTTCAACCACTAATCCAATCAATGCCGACGGCTTTACTGCCCAAAGAAACAGCACGCACAGTAGTAGCCCAACGGACACAGAACGCTAATATTGATGTTGCCGGATACCGTTATAAAAGCGTTGATCTGCAAGGCAGTCATCGCCCTAGCGAACGGCCTCGCGTGTAGTCGCCGCTAACCTTGCCGTGATCCAGCGGCTACGCACGGGAAGGCTGCGTGTAGTGGTCGATGCCAGCACGCTTGGTGTTGAGGTCTTAATTGGCGTTTTTGTAGTTGAACAGATAACGACGACGGTTATTGGGATCGCACTGCGCGGCGACGGTACGGGCGCGGTCGAGAGAGGGCTGGGCTTGGTCGAGTAGGCGTTGGGTGGTGGCGAGTTCGTCGAGTTCAGAAGTTGCGGAAAAGAATGATGTGAATATTAAAAAATTACCCACCACAGTTCGTGTGGCCTTAGATAAAGATAAAATTTCATGTATTCACCCTCTTAACGATATTTATTTACAATCATTATTAAGGCTGAGTATTACATACAGCCTAAAATAGTATATATTTCTGATAAATCAAAAGAGGAAATTCATGAATATTTTTAAGCCTGTTTTATCAAGTCGAAGAAGAATATTTACCTTGAGTTTTATTCTGTCAAATGGCTTTGGGGTTTATTGTTATTTGCACCCGACAGAACCAAGTAGTGAAATTGGCGGAAATTTGATTGGCGACTGGCGAGTTGATTATCAATATGGTTATGGGGAATACTCTGAAAGAGTTACAGGGATAACATCATACTTTGCCAATGGGAAATATAATTTTTCCGGAAATTTGATTGTTGAAGGGGGGGGCGGGAGACATGGTGAAAGTCACTTATCATAGTGATGCTACAGGTACGTGGGTAAGATATGATAATAAAATAATAACTTCAATGGATAACATGAAGTCATTCCCCATTAAGCTTCAATTGAACGGCAAGGAAATCCCAAAAGAAATAATCGAAAAGAGTGAGGCAATGAAGAAGTATTACCCAGAAGACGTGAGGGCTACAGGAAAAAACCAACAGTACGAGGTAGTCGAGGAAAGAAAAGATTCCATAACTTTTAGAACTATTAATCCGTATGGGAGCAATTTTGATTCTTTAATGAAAAGAGTTAAGTGATTCAAACATAATTGCTGGTTTTTAGAAAAATCACTGAGCTCTCTATCCGGCCAATGGCATGCCAGGTACGTAAAAATGTAAATGTGAAAAATACAAGCATGATTGGAAACCCTACATCAAGAATGCCGTTAATAATTATCCAAAACCATTGTCCTGAATGGAGGGTTTCATCAATGTTTGCTAGCGGGTTAGTTCCCCAATGATTATTAATAAAAATTGCCGATATGAAATAACAGGTAAGCGCAAAGGACATATTCATCACTCTCATCTTTTTTATTTTCTTGCTTGAATTCCAACCGGCATTCAAATCGACACGAACCATCCCATTAATAAATCTTAGTTTGAATGCGTTGACATATCTTTTTACTTTTAAATATTCCTCTGTTGCCATATATGGATGGTGGTGTTTTAGTAATACAGCTATATCACTAAATGGCATTGGTTCACATTTAAATGCCGAAGAAAATAAAAATTCAACAAGGAGTTTATTAGGAGTGCTTTTTTCAATTTCTTTAGCTAGTTCAATAACTATGGAACTTTTGTCTTTCCTCACGCTATTAGTGTACACAAAATAACTTACCAATATACCCAATAAAGGTAATACAAAAGATATTAATAGTGTCATTATGCTTTTAACTTCCATTTGAATTTTGTTAGGATTGTAAAAAGGTATAAAAATTTTAATGGAAAATCCAGTAGTAAGCGAGTAAAGCGACTCAGCTGGAACGTCATGCTACTTAGCGACTTTCTGATAACCTGATGGCACGCTTTGCAAGCTGGTTGACGCCACAGAGCTGGCGGCACTCAACAACAAAGCGACGGTTAGAACACAGCGATATGCCATCCGCTTTCCCCCTGCTGGAGCAGAACAGGCAGGATGCCGTTGCCGTAGCGCATCCAGCGGCCTCCGTCGTGGTTCAGGGTGATGCGTCGTTCGCGGACTTGTTCGGCAGGAATGCGATGCTGCTGCGCCCAGTTGCGGAGTTTCTGATCGCTGCCTTCACTATCGACAAGGTAGATATCAACGGGGCGTTTATCGGCGAGAAAAGCGGAGAGTCATGCATCGCAGCGCTGGCAATTTGCTTCGCGCACGAACAGCGCTAAGCGACCACCGGAGTCATGCGAGATACCTGCGGCGTTGCCCATGTTAACCGGTAGCATGTTGGGCATCAGGCGCTTCCAGGCAGCATCAACTTCACGCTGGAATTTAAGTTCTTTTTCGGTGCGCTCGTATTCCTGTTTTACCCAATGTTCTGCGTAGTGACGGCGCTCGGTGTCGTTGCGGGCTTCAATTCCTGGAGTGCTTAATGGGCCAAGCGAAGGAGACTGAGCTCCTCTAACACCGTTCATTAGTAATCTATATCGAGAATATTCTTCTTCAGTAAGTCATGTAGTTAAATTTGAATCCTCAGCGTTGGATTTTTTCGCTTGGAGTAATGCAACTCCACCCTTATTACTTTTGTGCTCTAGATAATCTGCGCTTGAGGTAAACGGTATAGTAATCAGGAAGGTTACTATGCTTTTCAATCCAATTGGTTTCATATTACTTCACCGTTAGAGTGTTCATGCAAAAAAATATATATGTATATAAGATGGCGAACACTCTAACCGTTAAAATAGATTTCCTTATAGAAAACTCCCCCCTCTTTAACAGAGGGGGTGACACTATTCTTTTGGCTTCCAAGTCTGAATTATCTTTTCAAAATTCACTAACTTCCATTGTTCTGACCAAATGTCATAGAATGGTATATCAGTCGAGCTTGGTTCCGGATTACAGCTATCAATAATAACCCTAGAGGGTAATGTTATTGAGTCTCCAATGAGCAAAGCCTCTCCACATTTTAATATTGGTAAGTTATCAACCATATTCCCAGCAGTGTCCGGCATTAATTTCTTTATTGTTCTTTGGTCTTCTGGGTTGGTTAATCTCATGGAAATGAAGTTGTTACATTGCGAGAATATGGTTTCTGAAACTTCAGATGGCCTTTGACTCACAATAGCCAAAGTTACACCATATTTCCTGCCTTCCTTTGCAAGTCTTTCAATGGCGAATTTTGATGCTCTGTATTTTCCCAAATCACTTCTAGGGATATATTTATGTGCTTCCTCATAAACTAATAATAGAGGTACGTCTGAAACCTTGCTCTCTTGTAAGCAACGCTTTGTGTAATACCCAAATTCAAATAGCACTCTGGTTATCAAAGAAACCGTTATACTAATTACTTCAAATGGAATGCCGCTAAGGTTTATTACTGTAACGTTAGATTTTTTATCCATATAACCGATGAATTGCTTTAATATTTCATCAAGCCCAATATAATTAACATCATTAAATAAAAATCGTAAGCGTCCATTATTCAGGATGTTTTCTAATCGAATAATTAATCTATCAAACTCTCCATTGAATGGACCATTAACAAGACTGCTTTCCTTGACGAAATCAAACTCCTCATTGAAGTAACATGGCAATCTCTCATTAATTACTAAGGTTGAATTCGCTACAGGTTTTTTTCCATCCTTCTTACTGATGAGTTCATTGGTCATGTTTTTTAAATAGGTGACCACTTCTCTTATATCAAAATAGTGAGGCGAGTCGAAATAAACCTTTTGCCCTGGGTTGTGAAGTTCTTTATTCTTTGTTACTGCATATCTAAACTGGGATACTTGGTTGTGTGAGTTGTTTTCTGAGCTTTCAATGAAGAGTTCAGATAGCTCCTCATCATTCAAAAGCCAATATGGTATTTTTATGTTTTTTTCATCAACATAGTTGCAATTTGGAAATGCAGAACGATATTCACCATGAATATCAAATATAACTATATGGGAATTGTTTAATTCACTATAGTCAGTTGATTTAACAGCTGTTGCAGACTGAATGATTCGCGCAACTGTGTGAGACTTCCCCGACCCCGTAGATCCTACAATTGCAAAGTGTTTGTTGAAAAATTTATTCCCATTTACTGGGGTTCTTATTTCTGTATTTTGGGATAAAGACGAAAAATCAAACTTATCGCTTTTATTTAACCCGGTATTAAAAATGATATTGAGGTCGTCACTTTCAAGTATTCTAATGTCATTTACTGGTGGTAAAGGGATGCCATGACCACCCCGAAGAAATATTTTTCTATCAGTCTTATGGGTTAGTGTCCCAATAAGACTCACTTCAAGGATAAATGATGTTATGGAATAGGAATTGGCATCGCCACCTCCCATGTCTTTTATTTTATAGTTATCAATAATACCAATTGCATCTTTTTTTATCGTACTTCGGCATGGGATTGCTACATAGCTCCCTATGCTAAACTCTCCCTCGAATGATGAGGGTTCTAAAATCTCAATTGAAACTTTATCAAATGAGACACTAACAATCTTGAAGTTATCAGACTCCATTATTTCCTCCTGAGTAAGTGAGTTATTTCTTCAGTTGATAGCCCAAAATAGGAAGTGATTAAGCCTCCATTTTTTTTAAATTGTTCATTAGCAGAGGAACAATCAAATGCAATTGATATTCTAGGTAAAAATAAATGGCTTGCGCTCTTATAATTATCCATGGTGATTAACTTCATTTTGAATGAGATTTGGTCGAGTGATTCAGTAACCTTTCCTCTCGATGTCGTTTTTCTCGTAAAAAAATGTTGCTTTGAAAAATAATCAACATTAAATTCTACGCTTTCAAAGCCATCATTGTAATATAATTTTTGTTGTAGAAGATGCCTCTTTAAATACAAAGGGATTTCGAAGTCTAAAATAAATGTAATGGGTTTTACATCATACGTAGCGCGATTATAGTGCCCCTCTATAACATTGGTAATTAACTTGCAAAGTCCGCTTTCATCTTTTGATAACTCACGACCTAAAAAGACATGGATGTCTTTATCAATTGTTGGCAGGTTCAATTCTTTTTTATATATTTTTAATATTCTTTCTCGTTTCTGATGATAGTCAGCTAGAGAATGGAAAATCGTTTTACGTGCAAATTTTACTCCTTGAATAAGTCCTTCCCGACTACACTTTCGTGTAGAAGGATCAGAATTAGTGATCACAAGATTTCTTAAATACTCAGCCATTAAACAATAATAGATTTGAGCTTCTTCTTCATTAGCTGCTAGACCTATTTTAATTAATATTTTTATCAAGGATTCATATTGAGAGTCATAATTAGGAGCAAATGCTATTTCAAAATTTTTGTTAAAATCGCTTCTTATTTTTGGAGTGAAATTAGCCACAAAACCAGCGAGTTTTTTTAACTTATCAGACGATTTAACTGTTAAGTTAATATTCAATAATTCATCAAGATCAGAATCTGATAGTTTTAAAATATTTGGTTCTTTATCTGCAAAGTAACAATACAGTGAAAAGTCACAATTAGGATTATCTATGTGATCATTAATTAACTTTATTACAGGTTCTCGAATTTTACTGTAACTAAAGTTTTGTGTTTCTTTATGCTTAACTTGATAAACTATGTTAGAAGAATTGATGTCTTGGATGTTCTCAATAAAAAACTCTTGCGTATCTGATTTTGCTAGTAAAATCTCGCTAATTGCCTTATCTAATTGAAAGTTAAAGCCTTTAATTGCGTAGTACCCACCATCCTCCATGACTATCTCCTTGAGGCTTCAAAAAGTTGATTCTATTATTTATAAAAACCATTAGCATTTTTTTATGGTTGGCGCAATAAAAAAGCCTCAACTTAGTTGAGGCTTGATGTTTAAAACGAGTTAGCAGCATAGTCGATTCTATTGTCTCGATTTTTAGGTGGTATAAACTCAGTCTTTTCAACCTTATAAACCATCGCCTGACCAATCTTAATCCAATCGACCTTAATCAGTCTGGCTTTCAAGCTAACGCGCTGTTCGCCTGCATGATCACCTTTGTTGAGCGTGAAAATGTCAGACGTCAGGTTGCTGAGAGTAAATCCAAGCAGCACTTTCTGGTCTTCGTCTACTGCTTTCTGGCAGAGGCTTGTAAGGTGCGTTGTTTTTTTACCAGCGACAGTGGCATCAAAGCGCACATAGGCAGGGTTGCCTGTAGGGCCGCTCAGCGCATTAATCACCACGCTGAGGAAGCTGCCAGTGCGGGTTTCAATTCTGCGAATGTTGCTCAGATAACCAGATCCTTGATGTTGAGGTTGAAGTATTGAGCTTTGGAAACAGTGGTATTGGTGTTGTTTGCAGCGTTGTTGGTAGTGGTAGCAGTCATGATGTTTACTCCAGGAGTGAGAAATACTGACGGAGAAACATTCATCCCTGACGGATAAGTTCTTTCCGTCATGAAGCGCAGATAGCTATGCCGCACTGGCTGGTTAGTACAAAGAACCTCATCAAACTGGTGACATCCGTATTAAGAGGTTTAGCGGCTCCACTA
The DNA here is from genome assembly GCF_021043305.1 of Pantoea sp. MHSD4. Lineage (NCBI taxonomy): Bacteria > Pseudomonadati > Pseudomonadota > Gammaproteobacteria > Enterobacterales > Erwiniaceae > Pantoea > Pantoea sp. MHSD4. The sequence goes on from NZ_JAJNDH010000005.1 coordinate 100,933, forward strand.
CTGCAAAAGCAGCCCTTCTCTCAGATCACCAAGTTTAAATGGCAACTGTGTAAACTTCTCTCTCAAGCAGCTAAAACATAGGCTTGTTGTTGAAACAACAAGCCTATGTTTTAGTGTCCTGCAGCTAAAAGCGGCTGTCGGCGATAAAATAGTTTTGTAGAGATGAAAATAAAAAGGCGCCAGCAATTGCCAGCGCTTAGGGCCTGCACGCAGACCGTTAGTCTATTCGTTACTCCGGGAGTTTAAACTCCGGCGCGCTTTTCACGAATGACGTGGACCTTACAGACCAAATCAGATGTGCGGTAATTTGCCTGCCGTGATGATGATTTTCTGTCACCGTAACGGGATGTATTTTCTGTGGGCATCCGAAGGCATGCTCGGGTGTACAACTGATAGTTTTAGTCAATGTCAGGTTGCTGCATTGAAGACGGTAAAATCATACCTAAACTTTGTAGCAGGGGATAGAAATCCCCAGATTCCTGGTTTGATATACCCGCTACATCCTGGAACATCCCCGAACAATCCGAATTTCGTCTATAGTCGCTCATTCCAGTTCTTAATTCAGTAGCAATACAAATAGATTTCACGTCGAAATCACTTTGCCGTCCCGGCTCTGTGCTGCATTGCAAGAGCGTTGCCGCCTGAAATCCTGTCCAGCCTGCAATTGACCGGGGCTAATCGTGTTTTATAAGGCACCCTTTACAGAATCAACCTGACAGGCACAATAGCCCTTTTTCCAGCTCCGTCACGGTCATGTCAGAAGAAGCGCTGCGTCTGCAGATACAGAACCTGAAAAAGCATAATGCGCGTCTGAAGCGTATAGCGCATGACGCCCGTACAAAGCTTAACGCGGCGCTCGATGGTACCGGACTGTTCCTGTGGCAGCTTGATATTCCCAGTGGCAAGCTGGTGATCTTCAACCGGCGCTGGGGAGCGATGCTCGGGTTCCAGCCGAAAGAGACCGACGCCAATTTCGAATCCTGGAAGGAGAGTCTGCATCCCGAGGATGCCGATGAGGTTTTGCAAGCCTTTAACGATCACATCGCCGGGAAAGCGCCTTACTACGAAGCACTTCACCGCATGATTGCCAAAAACGGCAGTATTACGTGGGTGCTGGATCGGGGGCGGGTCAGTGAGTGGAATGCCCATGGCGAGCCTGTCAAAGTCATTGGCACGCATATCGACATGACCAAAGAGAAGCAATATGAAGAGCAGCTTGCCCTGCTGGCGCTTCACGATCCCCTGACGATGCTTAACAATCGCCATGCTTTGCAGAACTATTTCTGTGAGCTGAAAGCACAGGGGCCACTCTGTGTCATCTTTATCGATCTGGATAACTTCAAACACGTCAACGACACCCTGGGTCATCGCAGCGGTGATGAAGTGCTGATCCAGCTAAGCCATCGGTTTACCGAACTCGCGCCAGCAGAAGTGATGATTGGCCGGCTCGGCGGTGATGAGTTCGTACTGTTATTGCCGTTTGCGATTGACCATCCGCAGGTCAGACAACTGGCCCATGCCTGCCTTGACGCCGTGCTTGCCCCATTTGATATGGCAAATGGTCACGCCCTGATAGGGGCTTCTGTCGGGGTGTCACAGGTACAGGGAAGAGATGATTTTGATACTGCCCTTGCGCGCGCTGATGAAGCGATGTACCGCATTAAGAAAAACGGCAAGCGCGGCGTGGCGTTTGATCACGCTTTCCCGGATCCACTCTGACTCCGATTAACCCGGCATAGGCTTTGCCAGCTCCTGTTGAAAGACTTTATCTTCAGTTACTGCCTACTCTCACCCACAACATTTTGTACTTTGTTTTGCGCCTGCGTGTGCAATTTCCGCGTATCGCTGCAAAAATCACTTTTAGTACTATTCTGAAAATTCAATTTCACTGCCAGAATATGTAAGTCTTACCGCTTCGGTTAAAGTGCAATATCCGACTTAAATCCGAGTCTCTTTCAAATTAAAAAATTTATTCAAATCAGGATAATTGATCATTTAATGATCAATTTCGGCTGTTTTCAGCTATCGTGATCAAGGTTTACGCTTCGCTTATTTACAACGATAAGAAGGGGAAGTTAAAATCCTATTTATCGCTTCGCTTAGTGAAATTGATCGTTTGTTGATCATATTCACTACCTGATATTGATTAAACTATCCACTTACCGCTTCGCTTATATTTTTTTCAATTGGACATTTTTTGAAAATGATCGATTAATAGGGCGCGGCGATTTTAGTTATAAAGCTTTTTCATGCCGCGGCTCTTTTATCAATAGAAAGGAGCATTGGTTGAAATCCGCTATCAATCCGGTTGAGGGTATTACGAGCAATAAACCAGAACTGTGACGGGTTTTTTATTTATCTCACTTGATTGGTCCGTTTTTCTGACTACATTTATGTTGCTGAATCGGCCTGATGAAGTGTTAACTGTGCAAATTCCAATTTTTAATATTCAAAGAGGACGCATATGACTCAATATCGCGGTGGGGCCGGGAATTTTGCGGCCGACAAAGAGCGTGCTGCTGAAGCAGGACGCAAAGGAGGCCAGAAAAGCGGCGGTAACTTTAAGAACGATCCTGAACGTGCCATTGAAGCGGGGCGCAAAGGAGGTAAGGTTAGCCGCCGGAGCTGAAAGTCTTTAACACTGCTGTGACGGCAGGGTTACTCTGTTAGCCGGGCATTTTGAATCTGTTTAGTTCCTCGCGAAGATAATTACTCCCTGAATTATGTCATTGCTCCATCATTGGCAATAGCGGGAGCTGTTAATTGAACCGGAAGAGTTTACTCTTCCGGTTTTTTATTTCCGATAGGTTAAAGCTATACGATTTAATAAAACCGTGTACAACTAAGTTTTGACTGGTTCTTTTTTTATGCAGTTAATCTGAAAAAATGTATACAGTGTTTTATTACTTTGTACAAATTACGATGCAGCTAGCGAAGCCGCAAACATAAAAACATTCCCCAGCTAAATGTCTGCTGTAAAAAGGAAAATGCATTTTACATGCCACTTTTGTCTTAAATTCATACTGACGCAGCGTGCGATATTAAAAATCTCCACTAGACTTTTCAGGTGTCAACGATATGACTGGCGTTGCGTTATTACCGACGCAGCGTTTTAAACAATGAGGCTATCTTATGACAGTGAAAACGTTAAACGACCTGTTCATCCATGACCTATCCGATGTTTACAGCGCTGAGAAACAGATAACCCGTGCATTACCTAAAATGGCGCGTGCAGCCAGTGACGAAAATCTTATCGCTGCGTTTAATCAGCATCTGGAAGAGACCCGTGCGCAGATTGAACGACTCGACGAGCTGGTGGAAGTGACACCTGAAGTCAAAATTAAAAGAATGAAATGTCATGCGCTTGAAGGTCTGGTTGAAGAAGCACAGGAAATTATCGACTCGGTTGAAAAAGGTGAGATTCGCGATCAGGGGCTGATTGGTGCTGCACAGAAAGTTGAGCACTATGAGATCGCGACCTACGGCACTCTGCATGCGCTGGCACTGAAGCTGGGTTACACCAAAGCGGCAGAGCTACTGGAAGCTACTCTGAACGAAGAGAAGCAAACGGATGAGAAACTCACCCAGGTAGCCGAGTCTATTACCGTCTCTTAAGGAGTAATACATGACTGCTATAGAACATTATCATGACTGGCTGCGCGATGCGCATGCCATGGAAAAGCAGGCTGAAAGTATGCTGAGCAAGATGGCTGGCCGTCTTGAGCACTATCCGGCGCTGGAACAGCGTCTGGCGCAGCATCTGGAAGAGACTAAACATCAGCTGACACTGCTGGAGCAGCTGCTCGACACTCACGGTATCGATCACTCTGTGATGAAAGATGCGATGGGCAAAATGGCGGCGGCCGGTCAGGCTGTTGGCGGTATGTTCAATTCGGATGAAGTCGTGAAGGGCGCTATCAGTGGTTATGTCTTCGAGAATGCTGAGATCGCCAGCTACACCAGCCTGATTGCCGCGGCAGAGCAGGTAGGTGATACGCAGGGCGTACGCATACTTAACGAGATCCGTGACCAGGAAGTGGCGATGGCTGAGTGGCTGCTGCAGAACCTGCCAGAGATCACTCAGCAGTTTCTGCAGCGTGCGTCACAGCCGGGCGTGGAAGCGAAGAAGTAGTGCTGAATAGCGCGCATGAAAAAGCCGGGGATTCCCGGCTTTTTGCGTTAGTGCTTTTCAGGCTGGTGATATTCAGTCAGCCATTAAATGTCCATACATCGTCATCAGCTTACGCGTCACGCCGTTAGTCCAGCCAAAGCCATCCTGTAACGGATATTCACCGCCGCCGCCAGGACGCGCACGCTCACCGCTGATGTCATATTTCTCTACCAGCTTGTGATGCAACTGATAGAAGTTATTGACCGTATTCAGCCAGTTCACAGCCACTTCTGTTGCCAGCGTCTCTTCGCCATAGTTATTCAGGCCAACAATTGCCATCCACTGCATGGGTGCCCAGCCGTTAGGCCGATCCCACTGCTCCCCGCTTTCGACCATTGAGGTCAGCAGACCGCCGTTGCTCAGCAGCAGATGACGCAACGAGATCGCCTGCAGATGCGCCTGATGCGGCGTCGCCAGGCCCACAAACAGCGGAACCACTGAAGCTACGGTAAAGGCACCGAAACGCTCACGACGCCAGTCATAGTCGCGGAACACACCGGCGGTGCTGTCCCACAGATAACGGGTAATCGCACGTTTACGCGCTTCCGCCTTTTTCTGCCACGCCAGCGCCGTCAGCTCTTCACCTTTGGCGTGCGACAGGGTCGCGATCATCAGCTCCAGCTTGTACAGGAATGCGTTCAGATCGATGGGGATAAACTGAGTCGTTCGGATGCTCGACAGGCGTTTAGGATTTCGCAGCCAGCGAGATGAGTAATCCCACCCTGACTCCGCGCCAGCACGCAGATCACGATAGACTTCGCTGGCCGGACGTTTAGATTCGCGGGCAGTTTCGACATCTTCCATCCACGACTCATCACGCGGCGTATCGCGATCATCCCAGTAGCGGTTAAGCAGGGAGCCGTTTGGCATCCGCACCACGTGACGATAAGCCTGGTTCGGCATCAGTGAGCCCGCGCCATCCATCCAGAACTGATACTCCTTCATCAGCTGTTCCTGATAGCGTTTCGCACCGCGCACGCCATCTTCTTCGAACAGCTCTACCATCAGTGCAAACACGGGCGGCTGAGAACGGCTGAGATAGTAGGTACGATTGCCGTTTGGCACATGACCGTAGTTATCGATCAGCCAGGCAAAGTTGTCCGCCATGTGACGGAGCAGATCATCGCGGCCTGATTCTGCCAGGCCGAGCATGGTGAAGTAGGAGTCCCAGTAATACGTTTCGCCAAAGCGTCCCCCTGGCACGACATAAGGTTTCGGCAACGGCAGCAGTGATGAGTGCGGCATATGCTGTTGCGGCATTTTGGTCAGAACCGGCCACAGGTCATCAATATGCTCGTTGAGGGTTTTATCCGGGTTAGAGACATAAAAGCTTTCGTTTACGCCAGGCAGATAAAAATGATCGGCGACAAAACGCGACAGGTCGAAATCACTGCTGCGTTTCTGTCGACGATAGCGCATCAGCACATCCAGCGGATCGTACTTAGGCGAACAGTCGGGGAAGGTTTTGCTATCCTCGAAAATCCGCGACATCTGGACATGTTCAAACAGTTCCAGATAACGATCGGCAGGGGTGAGTGCATCCGGAGCCGGTAAGCCTTCAATCAACTCCGGCTCGGGCTCAGAATCCTGCATGCGTTCCAGTTTCAGTTCATGGGGATCGTATTGATACTCAACTTCCGCCCCGGCACGAACCTCTTCAAGTGCATTTTGTTGCTGGCGATGGGTATTAATAACGGCCTCCTGAGCGGTCGTGGTTGCACAAAAGACAAATTATAGACCTCTCATTCAGCGGAACAACAATGCAGAATATCTATGAACGTAATAAAAATTGTCTATTAATCTAGGTTTTTTGATAAATCCCAGACAATTCAACCAAATATAGCAGTGTTCACAAAAAATACATTTCAGATGAATCTCTTAACGGAATGGATAAAAAAATTCAAACTGAAGAAAACTGGCGTTTATTCACATTTTGTAAAAGATAGCCGGGCCGAAAAGGGTGCAGAAAATGGCATACGTAACGGAACGCCGCGCAGAAAGGAGCAGGGAACTAAGCGGGCCTGGTTGCCCGCTCGTTGACAGCAGAATCAGGTGTTCGCCAGCGCCGCGCGAACGACTGTCTGCCAGGGCGTGGTCGGGCGACCAATCAGTTTGCTCAGCTGGCGGGAGTCATTGTACAAACCGCCTTTCTCTGCACCGGCATCCGAGTCTGCCAGCATCTCCGCCAGACCCTCTGGCAGGCCAGCACCCTTAAGCGCGGCGGCAAAATCAGCCTGAGACAGATTGACGTAATCAACCTTCTCACCACTCTGCGCGGCAATCTCTGCAGCAAACTGCGCCAGCGTGTAGCTGTCGTCGCCTGCCAGTTCATACACTTTGCCCGCCTGATCCTCACGGGACATGACTTCAGCCGCCGCTTCAGCGTAATCCTGACGGGCTGCAGACGCGATGCGACCTTCACCCGCCGCGCCGATAAATGCATGATGCGCCAGCGCAGGTGGAATGCTGGCGGCATAGTTTTCGGTGTACCAGCCATTACGCAGCAGGGCGAAGGGGATGCCGGAGGCTTTCAGCAGCGCTTCTGTGGCGCGATGTTCAACGCCTAAGCCCAGTGGTGAGGTGTCCGCATGCAGCAGGCTGGTATAGGCGATGAAGCCTACGCCCGCCGCCTGTGCCGCTTCAATAACGGCTTTATGCTGCGCTTCACGCTGACCCACCTCACTGCCGGAGATGAGTAGCAGTTTATCGACGCCTGCAAAAGCGGCCCTGAGCGTTTCTGGCTGACTGTAGTCGGCCTGTCGGACCGTGATGCCCTGCGCCGCAAGATCGGCCGCTTTGGCGGGTGTACGGACAGCAGCGACGATCTCTTCTGCCGGCACTTTTTTCAGTAAAGCTTCGATAACGAAACGGCCCAGCTGGCCGGTGGCACCTGTTATTGCAATCATGCTATGACTCCTGTGGCTGTTGTTGAAATCCAGACTAAGATATAAACTAATTTTTAGTAAGTACTTACAGAAATGTTAGTTAAGGTGTGCTGATTAAATGTCTGATAAATTGAGTGAAAAATTTAGTCGCGGTGAATTACTTAACGTTAATTGTCCGTCGCGTGATGTGCTGAAACGCGTGACCAGTCGCTGGAGTGTATTGATTCTGCTGGCCCTTCAGGATCAAACGCTGCGCTTCAGTGAATTGCGCCGCACGGTCGGGGGCGTCAGTGAGCGAATGCTGGCTCAGAATCTGCGTTACCTGGAAGAAGATGGCTTCGTGCAGCGAATTGCTTACGACGTGGTGCCTCCGCACGTGGAATATCGCCTGACCCCGCTTGGACGTGAAGTCGGTGAGCAGGTTGTGGGCCTGGCAGACTGGCTGGAACTAAACCTGGGCCGGATTCTGGCGCAGCGCGAAAAATCTGCAGCAGAGTAAAGCTACCCCGTCTCAGCCGTCAGAATGTGACGGCATCGATATTTTTACCTGAAAATTTCTGAGCCCACTTTTGTTTACTGCCTCTCTGATGCCGCAGCCATGCGATAGCAATGGAAATAGATCCTTCAGGCTTTTCGTCCTGTTGCTGATTATTAAGTCGTTTTATCAATCTTCGGGTCGCAATATAGGAGAGTGTGTTGAGCGCTGTTAATAGTGAGGCGTTTTTTGACTCATTTATTTAACATCTTAATGTGTGTTTAACTTCGTGTTTTCTACTTTATTTTATCCATACTCACCTCAGGATTAGTAAGCATTAAACAAAAAAGAAAACAAACCGGCAGAGATGTGGGTTTAAGGGTTTAACCTCTTAAAATATAATGGTATTTAGATCTTTGCTTCTCACTTATAACCTTAAATAACTCCGATTTTTATAGCAAAAAAGTGCCTGAAAACAGGCCGTTGACGATACTTTACGTGCAGGCATTGCTTTCGCGCGTTCGACTTTTAAAGTGAGAAAATACGTAACATTAACGACACATAAGCACCCTCTGATTAACCTTTCGGCCTTATTTTTAAATAAAAATTTCCCGCCAAAAACAATGACCAAAATCAATAAAGACTGTTATAGTTTTCATTAACCCCACTGTTTCTTTTTCCTCGTCGCAAATAGCTCTAAATTTGCGGCGGGAATTTCAATAAGCGCAGAGAAGTCAGCGCATCAGGCTTAAGTTGTTAATTATAAGTAAATACATGGTGTTCTATGTGGCAAAGAGGTAAGCAATGTTCGGATTAGATGCCTTTCATCTGGCCAGGATTCAGTTCGCATTTACTGTATCCTTCCATATTATCTTTCCCGCCATCACCATCGGTCTCGCCAGCTTCCTGGCAGTACTTGAAGGTATGTGGCTTAAAACACGCGATCAAACCTATCGCGATCTCTACCACTTCTGGTCGAAAATCTTTGCCGTTAACTTCGGTATGGGTGTGGTATCAGGGCTGGTCATGGCTTACCAGTTCGGGACGAACTGGAGCGGCTTCTCTGCGTTTGCCGGGAGTATCACCGGCCCGCTGCTGACTTATGAAGTGCTGACGGCGTTCTTCCTGGAAGCAGGCTTCCTGGGCGTGATGCTGTTTGGCTGGAATCGCGTGGGGCCGGGTCTGCACTTCTTCGCCACCTGCATGGTTGCTCTGGGAACACTGATTTCGACCTTCTGGATTCTTGCCTCCAACAGCTGGATGCAGACGCCTCAGGGCTTCATCATCGAGAATGGCATTGTGGTGCCGCAGGACTGGTTGAAAATCGTCTTCAATCCCTCTTTCCCTTATCGCCTTTTCCATATGTCAGTGGCGGCGTTCCTGGCGAGTGCCTTTTTTGTGGGATCGTCAGCGGCCTGGCATTTGCTGAAAGGGAATAACAATCCTGCTATCCGTAAGATGTTCTCCATGGCGTTGTGGATGGCGCTGATCGTTGCGCCGATTCAGGCGATGATTGGGGATGCACACGGTCTGAACACCCTTGAGCATCAGCCAGCCAAAATCGCGGCGATTGAAGGACACTGGGAAAACCCACCGGGTGAGGCCACGCCGCTGATCCTGTTTGGTATTCCCGATATGGAACAGGAGCGCACCAAATATGCGCTGGAAGTTCCTTACCTTGGCAGCCTGATTCTGACGCACAGTCTGGATAAACAGGTTCCGGCGCTGAAGTCGTTCCCGAAAGAGGACCGCCCTAATTCTACAGTGATTTTCTGGTCATTCCGCGTGATGGTGGCGCTGGGGCTGCTGATGATTACGCTGGGCGTGGTCAGCCTGTGGCTGCGTTTCAAAGGCCGTCTTTACGAGTCGCGTCCTTTCCTGTGGTTTGCTCTGTTAATGGGGCCATCGGGTCTGATTGCGATTCTGGCGGGCTGGTTTACCACTGAAATCGGTCGTCAGCCGTGGGTGGTGTATGGCGTGCAGCGCACCATTGATGCGGTCTCGGCACATGGCGATATGCATATGAGCATCAGCCTGCTGGCCTTTATTCTGGTCTACAGCTCGGTGTTCGGTGTGGGATACCACTACATGATGCGCCTGATTAAGCAGGGACCGGTTGTCGGCGAAGGTCATATCACCGAAGAAGGTGGACCGGGTCAGAAGAAAACGCCAGCGCGTCCGCTTTCCGCTGCCACCTTTAAGGATGGAGACCACTAAGATGATCGATTATTCCGTTATCTGGTTTGTGATTATCGTCTTCGCAACCCTGATGTATATCGTGATGGATGGTTTTGACCTGGGTATTGGTCTGCTGTTCCCGTTCAATAAAGATGCCGGCGAGCGCGACATGATGGTTAACACCGTCGCACCCGTCTGGGATGGTAATGAAACCTGGCTGGTTCTGGGAGGCGCGGGCCTGTTCGGGGCATTCCCGCTGGCTTACGCGGTAATTACCGATGCGCTGTCGATTCCGCTGACCGCCATGCTGATTGGCCTGATTTTTCGGGGTGTCGCCTTTGAATTCCGCTTCAAGGCGGTTGAAGGTCATCGGGCATTCTGGGACAAATCCTTTATTGCCGGGTCTGTTTTAGCGACCTTCAGTCAGGGCGTCGCAGTCGGCGCGTTTCTGGATGGCATTCCGGTTGAGGGACGCCGTTTCGCCGGTTCCGCACTGGACTGGCTGGCACCGTTCCCGCTGTTCTGCGGCGTGGGTCTGGTGGTGGCCTATGCGCTGCTGGGCTGCACCTGGCTTATTATGAAGACCGAGAATGAGCTGCACCGTAAGATGTCCGCGCTGGCGACGCCACTGGTCATCGCGCTGTTAGTGATTATTGGTATTGTCAGCCTGTGGACGCCGTTTACGCATCAGGACATCGCACATCGCTGGTTCAGCAAGCCAAACCTGTTCCTGTTCCTGCCGGTTCCGGTGCTGGTGCTGCTCTGTTCATGGGGCATTGTGCGCGCCATTAAGCGTGAGGCGCACTATTCACCGTTCCTGCTGACGCTGGCGCTGGTCTTCCTGGGCTTCTCCGGTCTGGGCATCAGTGTGTGGCCCAACATTATTCCGCCATCCGTAACCATCTGGGATGCCGCATCGCCACCGCAGAGCCAGGCCTTTATGCTGGTGGGTAGCCTGCTGATTATCCCGATGATTCTGGGTTACACCTTCTGGAGCTACTACGTGTTCCGTGGAAAAATCAAAGCAGATGAAGGATATCATTGATATGAAAAGCCTCAGCAGCATGAAAGACCACAATCACAGTGAAGAGACGAAAGCGCCGTGGTGGAAACGGGTAATGTGGCTGGTGTTTATCTATGCCGCCAGCGTACTGGCGCTGGGCGTGGTCGCCTCGCTGTTCCGCATGATGATGACGGCAGCGGGTATGCGTAGTCATTAATTGTCGCAGACTCCGCCTCACCGTTATCAGGCGCAGTTTTTATCAGGAATCAAAAGGCTGACGGCAGTCAGCCTTTTTTAGTTAGTAACCTAAGCAATTAATGCGGAATTGCCCCGAACGGACGTGCACGGCTTACCCTTTCCTTACACTGATTCGCCATATTTGTTATCCTTTTGTGACGATAATCCCAGTCTTAACCCGCGTCGTAAATCGCCATCATGCTCAGTCAGGCCATTAAAAAAAAGCACATCAACGATCTGGTCGAGTGGATTGAAGCCCATCTCACTGACGATCTCAATATCGATCAAATTACGCTGAAATCAGGTTATTCGAAATGGCACATGCAGCGCATGTTCAAGGAGATGACCGGACAGACGCTGGCGGCGTATACCCGCAAACGGCGTCTGACGATGGCGGCTATGGCGCTACGTCTGACACGCATGACGCTGATCGATATCGCCGTGCGTTTTGGTTTTGATAACCAGCAAAACTTTACCCGGGTATTCAAAGGCCACTTTGCGCTGACGCCGGGCGCGTTTCGGCGTATTCCCCATTTGCCGGTCAAAAACTTCCATGGCCGCATTCTGGTGCGGTCGCTGGCAGAGCGCGCAACGCTGGTGGAACGCGAGGAAGAGCTGCATCTGCGAGGAGAGACGCAGGAGTGGGAGTGTAAGTTCGGTGATTATTTTGCCGATCGCGATCACCAGGTGGCTGATCAGGCGCGGCAACTGGTCGCGCTTGCTGGCAGCCATGTTGCGCAGGGCTGGTTAGGCTTTCAGTATGGCCCCGGCCAGAGTTCGGCTGACCAGCAGAATATCAGCCTGTTTCAGGCGCTGGAGCCGCAATATGCCGATCTGCTGAGTGACCACACCAGCAGTTGGAGTGAAGCGGCGGGCCTCTATGCGTCGATTCGCTGGAGCGGCAGACCGGAACAACTGACGCGTTTTATTGAGGATATTTATTATCAACATCTGCCAGCACTGGGTGTAGCGCGGCGTCCTGGCAAAGACCTGCTGCGTCTCGACTTTGCACATTGCAAGCCTGACTGGCTGAGCGGCGTATTTTCAATTCCGGTGATGCAGGCGTAGCCAGCAGGGCAGGGCGAGTGATTCCCGGCCCCGTTAATGCATATTTTGTGCGGTAAACTGTGACAAACCGCACGATTCTATAAACTAACTCGCCGTTCTGGCGTAAAATCCTCTTCCGAAACCCTGTCATACCGGAATCATCGTGCATCCGTGATGGGGCTGGAACATTCATCTGCATTTCAGGCCTTTTCCGGCCAAAACGAAAAACGAAGATAATTATGCGACGCTTAATGATTTCACTGATTCTGGCATTGCCTGTTATGGCAATGGCGCAGCAGGCTGAGCCTTTCTCACCGCCTGCCGGACTGCATCCGCACTCTCAGGCCTCCCAGCATGAAATTCTGGGTGACGGTGAGCTGCCGGAACACACCAGCAGTAACGCTTCCCTCTCCGGATTTAACGACACGCTGTAAATGCTGATACGCTGCCAGACCCGGCGGCGCAACATGACCGGCTCGTCAGGAGTCGGTCAGATTTAACCTTCTCTGCCTGCCTTAAAAACCCGCAAATACCTCTCTCTGAACGCTTGTCAGGGTCGCTTCACGCCTGCGATACGCACACCTGCATCTCTGTAAAATATATCTTAACAAGTCCGATCGCATTTTTCGTTCTTGTGCTTAAGATATATCATAGCTAATCTCCCGGCTTGAGATGAGAATGATTGTTATTCCATGAAATTTTCATGACAGTGCGCATGCCCCTGAATCACGGGCATAGCTTGAGGAGAGATATTTTGACTGCATCAGCTAATCAGCGTTTACCCCAGCGCGTCCGTAATGAACTGCGTTTCCGTCATATTCAGGTCGCCAGTAAAACTAACATTGCCGGTAAATTCTGGCGCATACGGTTCAGCGGCAGCGATCTGGCGGGCTTTACATCGCCAGGCTTTGATGACCACATCAAGGTATTTTTCCCTTCCGCTGAAGGTGAAACACTGGCTCTGCCGCAGATGACCGACGCGGGCATTGTCTGGCCCGAAGGTTTGCGTCCGCAGGCGCGCGACTACACGCCGCTTGAATTCGATGGTGCCTCTTCTCTGACCCTGGATTTCTATATTCACCAGCAGGGCGTGGCGAGTGACTGGGCAACGCAGGCACAGGTGGGCGATAAATTAATTATCGGTGGGCCACGCGGTTCGCTGGTGGTGCCGACCGATTATGCATTTCAGCTTTACGTCTGTGATGAAACCGGGCTGCCAGCGTTTGCGCGTCGTCAGCGTGACGCAAGTGCCCAGTCTTTGCATCTCTATGCCTTTACCGATGACGCGACGGGCCACGGCTATTTATCGGATACGACTGGCGTAACGACAAACTGGTTGGGCAGCGGTCAGATGCAGAAAGCACAGCTCAGCCAGCTGATTGCCCGGCTGGATCAGCTCACACTTCCGGCGGAAGATTACTTTATCTGGCTGACTGGCGAAGGTGAGTTTGTGAAAGCGCTGGCTGACTACTTCACGGTGCAGCGCGGCCTCAGCAGTGATTTTGTGCGGGCGGTGGCCTACTGGCACCAGAAGTAAGCGGCTCTGCCAATTGAGTTTTGCCAGACGGCGGACTACCATCAATCCGACTTTTTCCCGCAGGGCAGGCCATGAAACAGCATCCGAATTCCACCTCATCTGACGATCAGAGTACGCGCGCAGGCGGCTGCGGCGGACGACGCAAACGACGCGAAAAGATGCTGGAAGCAAGTGAGATCCGCCTGCTGATGCTCCATTTCCTGGCGCAGAATGCGGCGCACGGCTATGAACTGATCAAGTCGGTTGAGGTGCTGTCGAAGGGAGAGTATTCGCCTAGTCCGGGGATCATTTACCCCAATCTGACGCTGCTTGAAGAGATGGAGGCGATTGAGGTGGTGGATGCGCAGACAGCGCGCAAAGCCTATCGTCTGACCGCAACGGGAGAGGCGCAACTGGCAGAGAACCTGGAAACGATCTCCAGCCTGATCACGCGGCTCTCTACGCTGGCGATTCTGGTCAATAACCGCAGCATTCCTGCTGTAGAGCAGGCGATTTATGGGCTGAAGGTCGCGCTGAACCAGCGGCTGGCGCAGGAAGATATCTCAGAAACCGCGCTGCAGACGCTGATTAAGGCGCTGCACGACGCGGCTGAAAAAATCACTCACAGTTAATCAGCTGATTTCGGCTTTGTTTTTGTCGATGTGGCCCAGGGTACGATCCGGGAAACAGATGTCGCGTACGCGCTGTTTTAGCGTGGTCGCATCCGGGAAGCCACCATCACGCTTGCGTTCCCACAGCAGGTGCTCATCCAGCGTAATTTCAAAGATACCACCGGTACCTGGTTTCAGGGTTACTTCCGCCAGATCCTCAGCGAAAGTATGCAGAAGTTCCTGTGCCATCCACGCTGACCGCATCAGCCAGTTGCATTGCATACAGTAGTGAATAACAACCACAGGTTTTTGTGCCATAACTCTATTCCTTTACGTGTTGATAAATGCCAATGCATTCGGGTGAACAATTTGTGCGCTGTGGTTTATATCCAAATGTAAATAAGATTGATAATGATTATCAGTTGCATTAAATTTCAGTCGATAATTACTACACCAGCATGATGTTCTGACTTTTCACGGCTTTTATGCGGAGCCGTTTTACTGTTGCCAGCAAACAAGTGAGCGAATACTAACAATTAATCAGGTAATTCGCGCCTATGTCACCACGTTTTCGGAGATTGACGCAACCGCGTCTGACTCAACTGGCGTTGCTCGCCACCTTCATCAATACCACCTGCACTTATGCTGCGGGCAGTGAATCTGCCACGCTAGCCCTTTCTGACCGCTCTGACAGCAATACCGAACAGGTAATGACGGTGACGGCGCCGGAAATTAAGAAAACGGCAGGCAGTAAAACCTCGCTCTCTGCCAGCGATCTGCAACAGCGTGGTGCCACTGACTTTGGATCGATTATGCGCTATGAACCGCTGATCAGTGCCACCGGTACTAGTGGCGGTTCATCAGCCGGTAAGAGCGGTTTTGATCGGGCTGGTTATACCGGCTACAACATTCGAGGCCTCGAGAGCAACCGCGTCGGTCTGGATGTGGACGGCATTCCGTTGCCGCAGGCCACTGGCCGCAGCTATGTAGGACGCGCTGGTCTCGACAGCTTTGGCATTGGCCGCGATTACATCGATCCTTATATGTTTGGGCGTATTGAGATTGAGAAGGGCGCCACAGCAGTGGATCAGTCGAACACCTCAATTGGCGGCAACGTCTCGTTCCGTAACAAATCCCCGGACGACTATCTGTACTCCGGCAAGCCGACCTTTTTCGGCTATCAAAGTGACTACGACTCCGCCAGCCGCAGCTGGCACAACGGCATGACTGCAGCAGCAGGCGATGACACGCTGAGTGGCATTTTTGTTTACAGCCGTCGTGACGGACAGCAGACCCGTAACAACAGCGATACGCTCGATGCTTATCCGGCCAACTGGCACTCCGATGCCTTTATGACTTCCGGCATCTGGCAGCCCAATGATGCTCACAAGCTCAGCGCGACGGTCGATTACTATCACAAAACTCACCACAGCCATTACGACAGCTGGAGCACTTCCGGCAATACCGTCTGGGGAACGGCACAGCAGCAGAGTGATACCCGCCGCTGGGGCATCAGCCTGGCGGATGAGTACACCCCTTACAATGACCTGATCGACAGCCTGACGACCCGCGTTTACTGGCAGCAGACCCAGGCGCATGACAACACCCTAATGCCGTCGAGTGCCACCGCCAGGCAAACCGTCTATTCCGATTACAACAGCGACAGCTACGGTTTTGACACCCGAGCGCTTAAAAGCGTCGGGCGACATGAACTGAGTGCCGGGCTGAATGCGCGTCTGATGGATACTGAGCGACCTTTCCGTCAGTCACCGCCAGCCAGTGCTTTTACTGCGATTATGCAGCCGCAGGCTAACAGCCGCAGCTACAGCGTGGGCGGTTATCTGCAGGATACTATCAGCTTCGATGCTGACGGACATCGGGCGGCTATCGTGCCGGGCGCGCGCGTGGCCTATCAGAACACCCGACCACGTGATGTGGCGACGCTGACCACGAACAGTAGCGTGCTTGACGCCAGCGAAGTTTCAGCGCTCTACGGATCGCCAAACAGCGACACCCAGATATTGCCGTCGATCGCCTTCCAGTTCGATCTGACACCGAAGCTGATGACTTATCTGCAATATACCCGTGGCGCGCAGTTCCCCAACGATACCCAGCTCTATGGCTCATGGAACCTTGGCTCCAGCTATGCCGGCACCGCACAGTATGCGCTGATTGGTAATGCAGACCTGAAAACCGAAACCAGCAACAACTACGAGTGGGGTGTAAAAGGAGAGGTGGCAAAAGGCGTCACGCTTAACGCTGCCGCTTTTTATAACGACTATAAAAACTTTATTGCCTTTACACGTTACAGCCGGGCGGCTAATCCGGGTCAGTTCGTTAATGTGCCCGCCAACATTTACACCACCTATCAGGCGGAGAACCGCGATAAAGCCTACATCTACGGGGCTGAAATCAGCAGTAAAGTGAACTTCGGTAGCTGGTTCAATGAGGTCGAGGGTCTGAGCGCCAATCTGGCGTTGGGTTACACGCAGGGCGCGGCAAAGTCACGCTACCTTGGTGACCGCTACATCGATCTGGAGAGTGTTGCTCCGATGAAAGCGATTGTCGGACTCGCCTGGGATGATGAGGCGCGTGGCTACGGGGCCGCCGTTACCGCTACCTTTGTCAAAGGTAAGCAAGCCAGCGCGACTAACCGCGAAAGCTTCGCTAACAACGGCAGCAGCCTGGCCGACTCCAGCACCGATTACATGCGGGTACCAGGTTATGGCATGGTGGATATGACCGCTTACTGGCGCGTCGCACATAACGTCAGGCTGAGTGGCGGGCTTTACAACATAACCGATCGCAAATACTGGGATTACCTCAGCAGTCGTGAACTGACCAGCGCCACTCAGCAGGAGCGCAACGATCAGGCACTGGCCGTGATGCCGGGCCGTACTTTCCAGTTAGGTGTTAACGTCGATTTTTGATAGCCGTCGCCCTGCGCTGATGCAGGGCATTACTAAGAGAGCCTGAGTCATGAACCCGATTTATCAGCACTATCTTGCCCTTAAAGGTGAACAACCGAAGAAATATGCCCGCGACCTGGCTGCGCTGATCGGCATCAGCGAAGCGGAATTGTGTGAAGCGCGCATCGGCGTTGATGCCGTGGCGCTGAAACGCGATTTTCCGGCGTTGCTGAAGGCACTTGGCGCAGTCGGCGAAACCAAAAACATTACGCGTAACGCTTATGCGGTACATGAACATCTGGGTGAATACCACAATGTGCAGATTGGCGCACATGGTGGCCTGGTGCTTAATCCCCGTGCACTCGATCTGCGCCTGTTCGTCGGTCAGTGGTGCAGCGCCTTTGCTCTGCAGGAGCCAACCGGGCAGGGCGTTCGTCACAGTATTCAGATCTTTGATCGTCATGGCGATGCGGTGCTGAAAGTTTACGTCACGGAGCAGACCAACATGGCAGCGTGGCAGACGCTGATTGCCGACTTTACCGACGCCGCGGCGACGCCGCTTGTGGTCGAGCCGGCTGCTGCAGCTCCCCTGACTGAGGCGGTTGATGCCACCGCCATCGACCGTGAATGGCGCGCCATGACCGATGTTCATCAATTTTTCGCGTTGCTTAAGCGCCATCAGGTGTCACGACCGCAGGCATTTCGCGCGGTGGGTGACGATCTCGCCAGGCAGACCGGTAACGATGCGCTTGAGCGCCTGCTACAGATGGCACAGCAGGCGGGCAATGAAATTATGATTTTTGTCGGCAACCGTGGCTGTACTCAGATTTTCACCGGCAGGGTAGAGAAGCTGCAGCCAGTGGAAAACTGGCTCAACATCTTCAATCCGCAGTTCACACTGCATCTGATGGCTGATCAGATCAGCGAAAGCTGGGTAACACGCAAGCCAACGGGCGATGGCTTTGTTACCAGCCTGGAACTGTTCGCCGCCGACGGCACACAGATCGCCCAGCTCTACGGTCAGCGCACGGAGGGTACGCCAGAGCAGTCAAGCTGGCGCGAGCAGATTGGCGCACTCCACACGCCGGGAGCGGCGGCATGAAAAGAGTGATGTTGTTATGGCTGCTCATGACGCTGCCATCACTGGCGGCGGACCGGGTGGTGTCGATTGGCGGAGACGTCACCCAGATTATCTATGCGCTGGATGCCCAGTCACAGCTAGTGGCGCGCGACAGCACCAGTCTGCGCCCGGCGCAGGCCACCCGACTGCCGGACGTGGGTTATATGCGCCAGCTCAACGCCGAAGGCATTCTGGCACTGAAACCAACGCTGGTGATCGCCAGCGAGCAGGCGCAGCCGTCGCTGGTACTGCAACAGATTGCCCGCGCGGGCGTCAGGGTGGTCACGGTCAGCGGCGACAGCAGCCTGCAGGCGATCCCGCAGAAAATTATCACTGTGGGTCAGGCGCTGCAGCGTGAAAGCGAAGCTCAGGCTCTGGCACGGCAAATGACGCAGCAGATTCGCCAGTTGCCGCAGCAACCGCTGCCGGTAAAAGTGCTCTACATCATGGCGAACAGCGGCATGAAATCGATGGCGGCTGGAAATCAGACTGCGGCCGATGGCGCCATTCGCAGCGCCGGGCTGGAGAATGCTATGGGCTCGGTGCCGCACTATCAGGCACTGTCGCAGGAAGGGGTGATCGCCGCCGCGCCGGATCTGGTGGTAATCGGCGAGGATGGCTTGAAAACGCTGGGCGGCGAAGCGCAGCTGTGGCAGTTACCGGGTCTGACGCTGACACCTGCCGGGCAGCAGCACCGTCTGCTGGTGATCGACACCATGGCACTGCTGGGGTTTGGCCTTGATACACCGCGGGCAATCGTGAAATTGCGTCAGGCGGCGGAATCGCTGAACCATGATTAAGGATAATGCGCTGCGTGGCCTGTTGCTGATGCTGATCTTCCTGCTGGCGGCGATGGTGCTGGCGGCAAATCTGGGGGCGATGTCGCTTTCAGTGCGGGCGCTATGGCAGGCACCGCTTAGCGATCTTATCTGGCAGATCTGGCTGGATATCCGCCTGCCGCGCGTGCTACTGGCGGTGGTGATGGGCATGGCGCTGGCAGTCTCTGGCGCGGTGATGCAGGGTGTTTTTCGTAACCCACTGGCCGATCCCGGTCTGCTGGGGATCAGCAGCGGGGCGGGACTGGCGGTGGCACTGGCAATCATTATTCCGTTGGCGTTGCCGGCACCACTGGCATTGTGGCTACCGATGATCGCTGCGTTTATCGGCAGTCTGCTGGTGACACTGCTGCTCTTCAGTTTCAGTCGGCTGGCGCGCGGCAATCTTTCGCGGTTGTTGCTGGTCGGTATTGCGATTAATGCGTTGTGCGGTGCGGCGGTAGGCGTGCTGTCATGGCTGAGCAACGATCAGCAGCTGCGCCAGCTGTCGCTGTGGGGCATGGGAAGCCTTAGCCAGACACAGTGGCCCGCACTGCTGATTTGCCTGCTGCTGATTCTGCCAGCCTTGCTGCTGCTACAGACTCGCGCCCGCCACCTTAACCTGCTGCAGGCGGGCGAAGAGGATGCGCACTACATGGGGATTGATGTGAAGCGTACTCAGCATCAGCTGCTGATCCTCAGCGCGCTGCTTGTCGGTACAGCGGTCTCGGTCAGCGGCGTGATCGGCTTCGTCGGACTGGTGGTGCCACACGTGATGCGTTTTTGCCTTGGCGGCGATCATCGCTGGCTGCTGCCCGGCTCAGCACTGGCGGGGGCTATTCTGCTGCTGCTGGCCGATACGCTGGCGCGCACTCTGGTGGTTCCGGCCGAGATGCCAGTCGGGCTACTGACCAGCCTGATTGGCGGTCCGTGGTTTCTCTGGCTGATTCTGCGTCAACAGCGAGGGCTGGAGTGATGGAAATTTTACAGGCCAGGGGATTGTGTCTCGCGCACGGCGACAAAACCGTTATCGATAATCTCGACGTCACGCTGTCAGGTGGAGAGCTGGTGGCGCTGATTGGTCCCAACGGCGCAGGTAAATCGACGCTACTGCGGATGCTGACGGGATTTCTGTCGCCCGATCGGGGCGAGTGCTGGCTGGGCGACCGACGGCTGACGACATGGCCGCGTGAGCAGCTGGCACGACGTCGGGCAGTGATGCGCCAGCAGAACAACCTGACCTTTGCACAGTCAGCGCAGTCGGTCGTGGCGATGGGCCGTGCGCCCTGGCCGGAAGCGCAGACGACGCAAATTGTGGCTGAGGTCATGCGGCTGACCGGTTGTGAAGGGCTGGCGCAGCGCGATTACCGCCAGCTCTCCGGCGGTGAACAACAACGAGTGCAGCTGGCGCGGGTGCTGGCACAGCTCTGGCTGGAGGGAAGACCACGCGGCTGGCTGTTTCTGGATGAGCCGACCTCTGCGCTGGATCTCTTCTGGCAGCAGCAAACCTTGCGTTTACTACGCCAGCTGACGCGCGCCGGAGATCTCACCGTCTGTACCGTGTTACATGACCTTAATCAGGCTTCATTGTGGGCCGATCGCATACTGCTGCTGCACGCAGGCCAACTGGTGGCACAAGGTTCGCCGCAGGCGGTAATGACGGAAGCGACGCTGACGCGCTGGTACCAGGCCGATCTTCAGGTAGTGGCACATGCCGAAAGTGGACAGCCGCATATCCAGCTGCGTATCTAGACCGTTTCGCTTTAAAAACATTGTGTTGCGCGCTTTGAATCGCTGATTTTGCGCTATACCTGGAGTTCCGGGCAGCCTTAAGGAGACCATAATGGCAAAATCATTAGATCAAACCGCTGAGCAACTGGGTAATATTTTACTCTCCTCCGGACTTCATCTGGCGACCGCCGAATCCTGTACCGCCGGACTGATCAGCATGACGCTGGCCGCCGTGGAAAACAGCGGTGACTTCTATACCAGCGGCTTCGTAACCTACAGTGAAAATGCCAAAACGCGTCTGCTGGGGGTACATCCAGACACGCTGAAACAGCACACGGCGGTGAGCGAGAAAACAGCGAGGGAGATGGTGCAGGGAGCCTGCGCCCGCTCTGGTGAACCGGTAGGACTTTCAATCACCGGCTATGCCGGACCGGACGGCGGCGAGGATGGCACACCGGCAGGCACTATCTGGTTTGGCTGGGTGTTGCCCGACGGCAGGGTCGAGGCGGAGTGCCATCAGTTCAGCGGCGATCCAAAATCGGTGATGGAGCAGGGCACGCAGTTCGCGCTGGAAGGGCTGATCAAACGGCTGCAGCGAGCCGATCGATAAAGGCGCGATTCACGCGCCTTTAAAAGCGTTAGCGGCAGTCGACAATAAGGCGGCCCTGTACTTTGCCATCCAGCAATGCATGCGCACCTTCTCTGGCTTCACTCAGCGGAATGACCCGGCTCAGCTTGTTGAGCCGTTCACTATCCATCAGCTCGCCGAGTCGCTGCCACGCCTGCTCACGAAGTGGCTTCGGACACATCACGCTATCGACCCCGGCCAGCGTAACGCCACGCAAAATAAAGGGGGCAACGCTGGCTGGCAGATCGAGTCCCTGTGCCATGCCGCAGGCGGCAACCGCGCCGTCACGCTGCGTAGCGGCCAGCACATTGGCCAGAGTATGACTGCCGACGCTGTCTATCGCGGCGGCCCAGCGCTCTTTTGCCAGCGGTTTGCCAGGCTGGGAAAGCGCTTCACGGTCAATGACCGATGCCGCGCCCAGCGTCTCGATCAGATATGCAGGGTCGCTGGTGCGTCCGCTCGACGCAACTACTTCATAGCCCAGACGCGCCAGCAGGCTGACGCTGTAGCTGCCGACGCCGCCACTGGCCCCGGTCACCAGCACCGGTCCGCGTTCCGGTGTGATGCCCTGTTTTTCGAGCGCCATCACACAGAGCATCGCGGTCAGCCCCGCTGTACCGATGGCCATGGTTTGCAGCGGACTCAGCGCTGCGGGCACACGGACCAGCCAGTCGCCGCTGACGCTGGCTTTCTGCGCCAGGCCACCCCACTGTTTTTCGCCCACGCCCCAGCCCGTCAGCAGCGCCACATCATCCTCTTTCCAGTCGGGATGGCGGCTGGCGGTCACACGCCCCACAAAGTCGATACCTGGCACCATCGGGAACTGGCGCACTATCGGGCCTTTGTTGCAGATAGCCAGGGCATCTTTGTAGTTCAGGGATGAGTAGCTGACGTCGAGTGTGACATCGTGGTCGGGCAGTTGAGATTCGGGGAGATCTTTCAGCAGGGAACGGTAACCTTGTTCGTCATTTTCAATGACCAGTGCCTTGAACATGCAGCCTCCGGCAGAGTGGGAAAGAGGGATCAGTTTACGCCTGACAGCAGTAATGCGGTAGGGCAATGGCCGCCTCCCCAGGTGAAGCGGGTGGCTGGCGCGGAAAAGCGTGCTGACAGGAGTGTAGAGGCTGATGCATAAATTTGCATATAATTCAGATAATTAGTCGAATTATGAATTTTTTATGATAAATAGGCTATAAAAATCATGTTGTTACATTTTTGCAGGGTGACTGAATAATTGTCCGGGTCGGGTTGTCCACGTATCAAAAAGATGACATTATGACCGCCACTTTTTGACCCTGCTTCTTCATCACAGAGGACGTCGCCATGTCCGGTTCACCGCGCACTCGCCCGGATTACCGTTCGCTTTTTCCGGCGCACATCGTGTTTTCCACATTGCCGAACGCTTCGTTATTTCTCATGCGGTGAGGCCAGCCAGGCCGCGGTTGTGGGGCTTTTCTCCATGGGCTGCGTAATGCCTTTCTGTTAATAATTCGCCGGGGCGCTGTCCCCATGATTGTGCCTCAGGCACTTCCTCCCTGACGTTAGGGATTCTGTTATGACTCCACTGAAAATTGCTGCCAGCGCCGCTGTCGCGCCCAGTCTGACCCTGAACACCGCGCGTGACGTAGTGACGCTGGATAACACTGACTTTACTGATGTGGCAGCGGTTGTCGTTTCGCTGGCAGATACCCGCAGCGGTGTGCTGGCGCTGCTGCGGCATACCGGCTTTAATCTGCCGGTGTTTGTCGCAAATGCGTTTGAAGAAGAGGTGATGCACCTGCCCGGCGTCAGCGGTGAACTGAATGGCGAGCCGCAGGAGTGGATAGCGCTGGAAGCGGCTGCGCAGGCGTATGAAGCTGAGCTATTGCCACCCTTTTTCGAGACGCTGACCCGCTATGTCGACATGCAGAACAGCACCTTTGCCTGTCCCGGCCATCAGGGCGGCGCGTTCTTTAAAAAGCATCCGGCGGGAAAACAGTTTTATGACTTTTACGGCGAGAATGTTTTCCGTTCTGATATGTGCAACGCCGACGTCAAACTGGGCGATCTGCTGATCCACGAAGGCTCGGCCAAAGATGCGCAGAAGTATGCAGCAAAGGTGTTTAACGCCGACAAAACTTACTTTGTGCTTAACGGCACCTCCAGCGCCAATAAAGTAGTGACCAATGCGCTGCTGACCCGCGGCGATCTGGTGCTGTTTGACCGCAACAATCACAAGTCTAATCATCATGGCGCATTGATTCAGGCGGGTGCGACTCCGGTTTATCTTGAAGCGGCACGTAACCCCTTCGGTTTTATCGGCGGCATTGACGCGCACTGTTTCGATGAGGCTTATCTGCGCGGGCAGATCGCGGCAGTGGATCCGCAGCGGGCGGAAGAGGCGCGGCCTTTCCGCCTGGCGATCATCCAGCTGGGCACCTACGACGGTACGGTTTACAACGCACGTCAGGTGGTGGATCGCATCGGTCATCTGTGTGATTACATCCTGTTTGATTCCGCATGGCTCGGCTATGAGCAGTTCATTCCTCTGATGGAGGGCTGTTCGCCGCTGACCCTGGAGCTGAATGAGAACGATCCCGGCATCTTTGTTACGCAGTCTGTGCATAAGCAGCTGGCAGGTTTTTCTCAAACCTCGCAGATTCACAAAAAAGATAATCACATTCGCGGACAGCGGCGTTTCTGTCCGCACAAGCGACTGAATAACGCTTTTATGCTGCATGCATCAACCAGCCCGTTCTATCCGCTGTTTGCCGCGCTGGATATCAACGCCAGAATGCATCAGGGCGAAGCGGGGCGTCGCATGTGGGATGAGTGCGTCATGGTGGGCATTGATGCACGTAAAGCGATCCTGGACCGCTGTGAAATGATCCTGCCGTTTGTGCCGGAGACGGTAGATGGTCAGCGCTGGCAGGATGCGCCCACTGAAACGATCGCCCGCGATCTGCGCTATTTCAGCTTTGAACCGCAGTCGAAGTGGCACGGCTTTGCAGGTTACGCCCGCGATCAATATCGGGTCGATCCCTGCAAGCTATTGCTAACCACGCCGGGCATCGATGCTGCCAGTGGCGAATACAGTGATTTTGGGATCCCCGCGACCATTCTGGCGAACTACCTGCGTGAGAACGGCATTGTGCCGGAGAAGTGCGATCTCAACTCGATCCTGTTCCTGCTGACCCCGGCTGAAAGCCCAGAGAAGATGGCGAATCTGGTGGCGATGCTGGCGCAGTTTGAGCAGCACGTTAAAGAGGATGCGCCGCTGGCCGAAGTGCTGCCGACGATTTATCGCAAAAACGCGCAACGCTATGCCGGCTATACTCTGCGTCGCCTCTGTCAGGAGATGCACGATCTCTACGTCAGTCACAATGTTAAGGATCTGCAGCGTCTGATGTTCCGCGCTGCGGAGTTCCCGCCAGTGAGGGTCAATCCGCAGGATGCGCATCAGGCTTATATTCGTGGCGAAGTGGAGCTGGTCCCCATTGCCGATGCAGCCGGGCGTGTCGCTGCTGAAGGCGCGCTGCCTTATCCTCCTGGCGTGCTGTGCGTTGTGCCAGGGGAAGTCTGGGGTGGTGCGGTGCAGCGTTACTTCCTGGCGCTGGAAGAGGGGCTTAATCTACTGCCCGGTTTCTCGCCGGAGCTGCAGGGCGTTTACACCGAAGAGGATGACCAGGGACAGAAGTATCTGGTGGCGAATATGATAGTGGAGCGCTGATCTGAGCGGGGGCAGAGGCGGGTAGCGGCCCGCCGGGCCTATGGTTCGTGTGGTGCAGCGCTAAAGCTGAAGTTGTTCGCTGCGCGAACGGGCGCTGAGAGGTTTTCGCTCGCTAGCCAGCATACTGACGCTGAGCGGGTTCCGCCCGCCAGGCGTGGGGGAGTTTCAGTTCGCCTGAGCTGGCGGACGTGTTAAGGGGCGTACGCCCGCCCCTTAACAATCCCGGCGTCCGGCTGCCTGCGCGCCCCGCTTTGCGGGGTGCCTTCGTCACGCCCTGCGGCCCGAGGACCGTCCGGACTCGCCATCCCTGGCTCGTTCCGTCCTTTCGCCGACGTCCTTTCGCCGACGTCCTGTCGGCTCATCCTGGCCTCCGGTTGTTCCTCAGCGCTTCGGACGCCTCTGGTAAAACCCCTGCCTGCGATTTCTTTTTGCTTTCTGTGGTGCGGCGCTGTCTGGTGGACCGAAAGCAAAGCTAATTTTGAAAACTTTCAGCGACAATGAATCAACATTTAAAGAAGAGATAAAAGCGGGGAAAGGGAGGCCGTCAGAACCGCTGAGCGGATGAGGGATTTCAGGACGAGCGACAGGGATGTCGCGAAGAGGCGGGTTCGCGCCAGGGATGGCGCGTCCCGACGGTCCGTGAGAAATCCTGAAGAAGCGAAGGGACCGCGAAGCGGCGGTGAAGCAGGCCGGAGCCCGGGGTCAAGGGGGCGCGGCGACTGGCGCCCCCTTGTTGGTCGCCTGCAGAGGCGTGACTGAAACTGCCCAGCATGCCAGGCGAACGAAACCTTCTCAGCGCCTGTTCGCGCAGCGAACCATCGGCCAGGCGGTCGGAACCCGCTCAGTGCCAGCTCGCTGCCAGGCGAACGAAACCTTCTCAGCGCCCGTTCGCGCAGCGAACAAACACCAGCTTCAGCTCCGTACTCAAGCCCCGTTCGCGCAGCGAACAACAACCCCGCTTCAGCGGGCCGATCAGAATCCCCGATAACTCTTCTGCGCAGTACTCACCTTATACAGATAACGACGCGACTCCGCCGACGGGTGCTGGTTCGCCAGGGTCGAGTAAACCTTGCTGGATGACATACCGTTGATCATCGAGAACGCCCGATCTTTATCGCTGGAGAAGACGCGCAACACGCTGCCTGCACCACCGTTATAGGCGGTGATCACCGCATAGCGGCGTGATACCGGATCCTGAATGCCGCCCAGATAGCTGCGCTGCAACAGCGACAGATAAGCCGTACCGGCATCAATATTGTTCTCTGGATCCAGCAGATAACTGCGACTCGGCTTGCCCCATTTACCCTTCATGCGGAAGACGTCAACACCGGCGGTGTGCTGCACCACCTGCATCAGACCCAGCGCATCAGAGTGGCTTACGGCGTAGGGGTTAAAGCTCGACTCGGTCTGCATAATCGCCAGGATCAATGAGGCATCGACACCATACTGTTCGGAAGCTTTACGCACCATCGGCAGGTATTTGTGCGCACGTTTGTCCAGGTGGTTCGGCACCATCGGAATCGAAATGCTGTAAATCACATGCAGACCCGAAGTGCGACGCATCAACTTATTCTGGATCAGATAGTCAGCAAAAGCTTCCGCGCGGCCCTGCCAGCGAATCGGCTGACCAGTGTTATCCAGCACCTGACCATAGAGCAGTGGCTCTTTACTGATTTCGATGTCGTTGGCATCAGAATAGAGATCGACATTGCCCGGATCTTCACCAATCAACAGCGTGGTCACGATAGCCTGACGCAGACTGGCCATCGGATCGGTGCCAGAAATCGTCTCGATGGTCAGCTTACCGCTTTCAAAGTTGATGTGGCTGCGGGTGTAATAGTTGTCGCTGTATTTGACGTAATCTTTTGGTCCGGCGATCAGGACCTCATTGATACCCCAGATATTCTCAATATTATGAGCAAACTGCCCCATCAGAATATCAAAGGCGTTGGTGTCTTTTACCCACTCCTCGTGGGTCTGCTGCTTCTTTGACCCGGAGCAGGAAACCAGAAGTGGTGCTATCACCAGCAGGGCGATTAATTTTTTATTCATTGGGAATGCAAGCCTGACCTGGATAACCGGCCTCAGTGATGAGGCCCGGAATGTTTACGCTTCTGGCGGTGTATAGCCTTCGATATGAACGTCTTTACCTTCGAACAGGAAATTGATCATCTCCTTCTCCAGCACTTTACGATCTTCGGGATTCATCATGTTGAGCTTTTTCTCGTTGATCAACATGGTCTGTTTCGCCATCCACTTCTGCCAGGCTTCTTTGGAGATGTCGTTGTAAATGCGCTTACCCAGGTCGCCCGGATAGAGCTGAAAATCCTGACCTTCCGCGTCGCGCTGTAAAAAAGTACAAAAAATGGTGCGGCTCATTACTCTTCCTCATTAATCTCACAACTGTCCAAAGCCAGTTGTCGGGGATGGCGCAGCTCGTGTAACAGGCGCTCAACGGGTGCAGCTAATCCCACAGATGGTGGCAGCGCTAAGTTATACCAGAGACCGCCTGCTTCATCCATCGCCGCCCCGGCAGAAGGCCATGACAGCCACATTGGCACGATATCAAGATGGAAATGGCTGAAGGTGTGACGAAACGCGGTTAGCTGCTGCGGTTTTGCATGGATGCCACGCGCCGTCAGCCAGTCGGTGAGCGCCGTTTCGGTGGTGAACTGCGGGAAGCAGAACAGACCGCCCCACAGGCCCACAGGCGGACGCTGCTCCAGCCAGACATCATCGCCATCCTGCATCATCAGGAACCAGCCGCTGCGTTCCGGCAGCACCTGCTTAGGTTTCTTGCCGGGATAGCTCGCCCAACTGCTGCTGGCGTAAGCTTCACAGCCGCTGTTCAGCGGACAGATTTCACACTTCGGCTTCGATCGGGTACAGACGAGAGCACCCAGATCCATCATTGCCTGATTAAACTGGCTGACGCCCTCGGCAGGGGTGACCTCTTCACTGATCTGCCAGAGACGTTTTTCGACCTCTTTTTTACCCGGCCAGCCGCCAATGGCATAGCAGCGAGCCAGCACACGCTTGACGTTGCCATCCAGAATCGGGAAGTGCTGGCCCAGTGACAGCGACAGAATCGCGCCGGCCGTGGAGCGGCCAACGCCGGGCAGGGCAGAGACATCATCAAAATTACGCGGGAACTCGCCCTGATGCACCTCGACAATCTGCTTTGCGGCTTTATGCAGATTACGCGCACGGGCGTAGTAGCCCAGTCCGGTCCAGAGATGCAGCACCTCATCGAGCGGTGCCGCAGCCAGATCGGTAACCGTGGGGAAGCGCGCCATAAAGCGTTCAAAATAGGGGATTACCGTGGCAACCTGGGTTTGCTGTAGCATCACTTCAGAGAGCCACACCTTATAAGGCGTTTTCTCCAGCTGCCACGGCAGGGTTTTGCGACCAAAGCGCTGATACCAGTCCAGCACCTGTTGCGCGAACTGCGGCGCTTGCATCATAAGAAGGAAATTTTCCGTGTTTACTCTACACTCAGGCAGGAATTCCAGCACATGCGCACCTGGGTGTAAACCGGAAGATTGCAAAGGCTTGCTTCTGCTTATGAACTTTGCATAATGCCCGTTTCCCGGAACAGGCTAACCAGCAGGCTTTTACATGATTAATGACGTCATCACCCCAGAATTTGATGAGAACGGGCGGCCATTGCGCCGGATCCGTAGCTTTGTGCGCCGCCAGGGTCGCTTAACAAAAGGCCAGCAGCAGGCGCTGGACACCCTGTGGCCGATCATGGGGGTGGAATATCAGCCGGAGCCTGTCGATCTGCCCGCGTTGTTTGGCCGCGAAGCCCCGGTGACGCTGGAGATTGGCTTTGGCATGGGTGCCTCGCTGGTCACTATGGCGCAGAACACGCCGCATCAGAACTTCCTGGGTATTGAAGTGCATGCGCCAGGCGTAGGTGCCTGTCTGGCTTCCGCGAAAGAAGCCGATGTGCAGAACCTGCGGGTAATGTGTCATGACGCGGTGGAAGTGCTGGAGAAGATGATTCCGGATAACTCACTGCGTATGGTTCAGCTTTTCTTCCCCGATCCATGGCATAAAGCGCGCCACAATAAACGCCGTATCGTTCAGGTGCCTTTCGCCGAGCTGGTGATGCGTAAACTGAAGCTGGGCGGCGTTTTCCACATGGCGACCGACTGGGAAGCCTACGCGGAACATATGCTGGAAGTGATGAACAGCATTTCTGGCTACCGCAACCAGTCAGAACAACACAATTACGTGCCGCGTCCTGAGACGCGTCCACTGACCAAGTTTGAGCAGCGCGGGCAGCGTTTAGGCCACGGCGTATGGGATTTAATGTTTGAGAGGGTGAAATAATGGCCACACAACGCAGCCGCCGTTTACGTAAAAAACTGCACATCGATGAGTTTCAGGAACTGGGTTTCTCGGTTGCCTGGCGTTTCCCGGAAAGCACCAGCGAAAGCGAAATTGATGAGACGCTGAACCAGTTCATCAACGAAGCGATCGATCCTAACGGTCTGGCTTTCGATGGCAGCGGTTACCTGGTGTGGGAAGGTCTGGTTTGCCTGCAGAAAACCGGCAAATGTACTGATGAACATCGTGCGCTGGTTCGCAAATGGCTTGAAGACCGCAAGCTGCAGGACGTGCAGATGACTGAACTCTTTGACGTCTGGTGGGACTAAGTCGTCACACCGTGTCGGGCTGAGGCCCGATCAAAGGGTTTCAGACCCGATCTTAGGGAGTAGATATGATGCGTAAAACGCTTCTTGCTGTGCTGCTGGTAGCAGCAACTCAGGCTCAGGCAGCCTATGAATGCAGCGTTAAGCCTCAGGACGATGTGGTCATCAGACCACAGAGTGTGCAGGTGGTCGGTGCCAACGGCAATATGGAAATCTCGCCGCAGGGCGACGTGCAGTTCAATGGACAGAAGGTCACGCTGGATAATGCTGAGCGCCAGAAAGCGATCGACTATCAGAACGCGCTGCGTCGCGATCTGCCGTGGATCGACAGCGGGGCGACGTCACGTCTGGAGAAAGGGCGGGCGGCACTGGATCGGGTCATCGTTGAGAAACTGGGCACCGACAGCAACGTGCGCAATCGCCTGACCACACTGAATGGCCAGCTGAAACAGCAGATGAATCGCATTATTGAACACCGTGAAGACGGGCTGACGTTCCACCATCAGGCGATTGATCAGGTGCGCGCCGAAGGTGAAAGGCTGGTGCAGTCGACGCTGGGCGGCGTGATGCAGGATAGCCTGAATGAGATGGGCAGTAAGCAGGGCAGCGGCGGAAGTAATCCGCTGCAGGCGATTATGGGGAATCTTGGCGGTTTGCAGCAGTCGATTCAGGCTGAGTGGAGCAAACAGGAGCAGGATTTCCAGAACTTCG
The DNA here is from genome assembly GCF_021043305.1 of Pantoea sp. MHSD4. Lineage (NCBI taxonomy): Bacteria > Pseudomonadati > Pseudomonadota > Gammaproteobacteria > Enterobacterales > Erwiniaceae > Pantoea > Pantoea sp. MHSD4. The sequence goes on from NZ_JAJNDH010000005.1 coordinate 131,340, forward strand.
GCCACGAGGTGTGTAATCGCGTTATTTCGCTGGAAGATCAGCGTAAACAGCTTACGGGCGCACTGAAAAAATAAAAAACGCCTCAGCCTGCCGGGCTGAGGCGTTTTTTTTAACCCTTCCTCGCCTATTCTTCCGCTAAAAACAGCTCCAGCAGCGAGTTCAGGAACAACTTTCCTTTTTCCGTAATCTGCCACTGCTGCGGGGTTTCATTCACGTAACCGGCGGCAATCGCGGCATCCATCTGTGGACGAATCACCTGCTCTGACAAGCCGGTGTAGCGGCAGAATTCGTCACGCGGCGCGGCCTCCAGCAGGCGAAAGCGGTTCATAAAATATTCAAACGGCTTGTCGCTATCGGCAACGTCGTACTGCTTTTCGCGATAGTTGCCCTGCATAAACCCACGCGGATGACGGGTTTTCACCGTGCGAACAATGCGGCCATCTGGCTGCGTCAGCTTGCCGTGCGCGCCACATCCAATTCCCAGATAGTCGCCGAAGCGCCAGTAGTTGAGGTTGTGTTCACAGCGATAACCCGGCTTCGCGTAGGCGGAGGTCTCATACTGCTGATAACCGGCCGCCTGCAGCAACTGATCGCCCTGTTCGAAAATATCCCACAGCGCATCATCATCCGGCAGCACCGGCGGGCGTGAGCCAAACAGGGTGTTGGGTTCGATAGTGAGCTGATACCAGGAGAGATGCGGCGGATTCAGCGCAATCGCCTGACGTAAATCATCAAGCGCCTCTTCCAGCGACTGATCGGGCAGGCCATGCATCAGGTCGAGGTTAAAGCTGCGCAGCGACAGAGACTCCGCCAGTTCAGCGGCGCGGACGGCCTCTTCCGGGCCATGAATGCGGCCAAGACGCTGCAGCTTTTGCGGGCTGAAACTTTGCACGCCAATCGAAATACGGTTAATACCGGCGCGCTGATAGGCACTGAACCGGTCCGCTTCCACGGTGCCCGGATTGGCTTCCATGGTCACCTCGGCATCAGGGGAGAGCGTCAGACGCGCCCGCACACCATCCATCAGCATCTGCATCGCGCTGCTGCTCAGCAGGCTGGGCGTGCCGCCACCGATGAAGATCGTGCGCACTTCACGGTCACCGATCAGCGGCAGGTCGATCTCCAGATCGCGCAGCAGGTGCTCTACGTATTCAACGTGCGGCACCTCATCTTTTAGCGCATGGGAGTTAAAATCACAGTAGGGACATTTCTGTACGCACCACGGAATGTGGATATAGAGACTTAACGGCGGCAGATTAGGCATTACGCATGGCTTCCAGCAACAGCGTCAATGCTTTACCCCGGTGAGAAGCTGCACCTTTTTCCGCTTTACTCAGCTCGGCCGCTGTTTTACCCAGCGCCGGGACAAAGAAAATCGGGTCGTAACCAAAGCCACCGGTGCCAGAGGCGGAGCGGGTAATCTCACCCTGCCAGCTGCCGTGGAACACCAGCGGGGTCGGGTCTTCCGCATGACGCAGATAGACCAGCACGCAGTGAAACTGCGCCTGGCGCTGACCGTCAGGCACATTTTCCAGCACCTGCAGCAGCTTCTCCAGGTTCTCTTGATCGCTGGCCTCTTCACCGGCGTAGCGCGCAGAGTAGATGCCAGGCGCGCCGCCCAGCGCATCCACGGCCAGGCCGGAGTCATCGGCAATGGCCGGTAATCCGGTGATCTGTGCCGCGTGACGCGCCTTGAGAATCGCGTTCTCAATAAAGGTCAGGCCGGTCTCATCCGCCGATTCAACCCCAAGGTCAGTCTGCGCGACGATATCCAGACCAAAGGCGGAGAGTAACTCCGCCAGCTCACGCACTTTGCCGGGATTGCCGGTTGCGAGGACAACTTTTTGCATAACAGTTCCAGTTTGATTCATTTACAGCAGATACCAGAGACCCGGGAACAGGTCCATGCCGAGAAAGTTCAGGGCATACAGCACCAGGATGACGATCATCGCTGAGAAATCGATGCCGCCCATCGCAGGCAGAATACGGCGAATCGGTGCCATCATCGGCTCGGTTAACTGCACCAGCAGATAATCGACAGGACCCCGACCCTGGCTAATCCAGCTCATCAGAGAGCGTACGATGATGACCCAGAAGACCAGATAGCCGGCGGATTTGACCAGCGACAGCAGACCGACCAGCAGATTAGTCGGATCGACCGAAAACACACCCACCTGGATTAGCAATAAAATCGGGTATTTCAGCGTGGTCAGCACAAAGGCCAGCAGCAGTGAAGCAGTATCAATCGGCCCCAGAGCCGGCAGTATGCGGCGCAGTGGCTTAACAACCGGCTGTGTCACTTTAACGACAAACTGTGCCACTGGATTGTAAAAATCGCAGCGGGACCACTGCATCCAGATGCGTAACAGCAGCACCATGACGTAGAGATCGATCAGCGTTTTTACTAAAAACGTCAGTGTTAACATGAAGTTCCTCTATTATTGTTGTGAGTTGTGCGCATAATCTCGTGCGCCAAAAATGGCGGTGCCGATACGCACCATCGTACTGCCTGCGGCGATTGCCGCCTCCATGTCATCGCTCATTCCCAGTGAAAGCGTATCAATATCCGTATACTGCTGTTGCAACTGCCGGAAGGCTTCCGCCATCTGCTGACACACTGCCAGCTGACGCTGATAATCGCTCTCCGCAGCCGGAATCGCCATCAATCCCCGCAGCCGCAGTTGCGGCAGCGCAGCAATCTGCTCCGCCAGCCCGGAAACGGCCTCCAGCATGATGCCAGATTTGCTGTTCTCGTCACTGATATTTACCTGAATTAACACATTCAGCGGTGGCAGCGAGGCGGGCCGCTGATCGCTGAGCCGCTGCGCAATACGCTGGCGGTCAATGGTGTGACACCAGGCGAAATTTTCTGCCACCAGACGGCTTTTGTTGGACTGCAGCGGGCCGATGAAGTGCCACTCCAGCTCAGGATGTGCGGCCAGTGCCTGGACCTTTTCAACCCCTTCCTGAACGTAATTTTCACCAAAGCCAATCTGGCCTGCGGCAAAGGCTTCTTCGACCGCGCTCGCAGGTTTGGTTTTACTGACTGCAAGCAGGGTAATTTCTTCTGGTGCGCGGCCGCACTGCGCGGCAGCGGCGGCGATTCGCTGCCGCACTTGCTGTAGGTTCTGCTGGATTGAGGTCATAGTCAGGAGAAATTATGAATCTGGATGAAATGGTGGAGCTTAGTGTAAAGCATAATGCCGTCGATCTGCACCTTTGCAGCGGACATTTGCCCTACTGGCGACGGCAGGGACGGCTGGAGGCGATTCCACAGCAGGCCGTGCTCTCTGCTGACTGGATGGCGCAGTTTATGGCCCGCTGGCTCAGTGACCCGCAGTGTCAGGAACTGGCGAGCACAGGGCAGCTCGATTTCGCCCTGAGCCTGGCCTGCGGCCAGCGTCTGCGCGCAAACCTGTTTAAGCAGCGTAACGGCCTGTCACTGGCGCTGCGCATTATTGCCTCTGTGTGCCCGACGCTGGAGAGCCTGCAACTGCCTGCTATTGTGCCGACGTTACTGACGCAGCAGGATGGGCTGATTCTGGTGACCGGTGCCACGGGCAGCGGTAAATCTACCACGCTGGCGGCGCTGGTCGATGCGCTGAACGGACAGCAGGCGCGCCATATCATTACGCTGGAAGACCCGATTGAATTTATTCACCACAGCCAGCAGTCGCTGATTCAGCAGCGCGAAATCGGCCTGCACTGCAGTTCGTTCGCCCAGGGGATAAAGGCGGCACTGCGTGAAGATCCTGACGTCATTCTGCTGGGCGAACTGCGCGACAGCGACACCATCAGACAGGCGCTAACGGCGGCAGAGACCGGCCATCTGGTGCTGGCAACGCTGCACACACGTGGCGCAGCACAGGCGGTAGATCGGCTGGTGGATGTCTTCCCGGCGGAGGAGAAGCATCTGGTGCGCACTCAACTGGCAGGCAGCCTGAAAGCGGTGATTGCACAGAAACTGGTGCCGTCTGCTGCCGGGTCGCGCATTGGACTGTTTGAGCTACTGATTGCCACGCCTGGCATCAAGAATCTGATCAGGGAAGGCAAGATGCACCAGATCCCGGCAATGCTACAGACCGGCGCACAGGCCGGTATGCAGACGTTTGAGCAGAGCAGGCTGGCGCGTCAGGCTGACGGGCTGATTAAGCCGGAAGGTCAGTAATGGTTTTCGAACCAGTCCTGCAAAATGATGGCAGCAGACTGTGAATCAACCGACCCTTTATTGAGCGCGCGATAACCACCACGTTCAAACAGGCCAGCACGCGCTTCTACCGTGCTGAGTCGTTCATCCTGAAGCTCTACACGAATGCCAAAGCGACCGTGCAGACGGTTAGCAAATTTACGCGCGCGGTCAGTTAACGGCTGCTCAGTGCCATCCATATTGAGCGGTAAGCCGACGACCACGAAATCGGGCTGCCACTCTTTCAGCAGCTTTTCGATCACCAGCCAGTCCGGAATGCCATCCTGCGCTTTCAGGGCGGTCAGCGGTCGGGCGCTGCCAGTGAGTTGCTGCCCTACGGCGACACCAATACTTTTGGTGCCGAAATCGAAACCTAACAGAGTTTGAGTTGACATCAGGCGTGTCCGGCGTCGCTGGCCATGTTGTGAATATCGACGCCAATACTGCGCGCCGCTTCGCGCCAGCGCTCTGAAATCGGCGTCTGGAACAGGATGTTGCTGTTAGCTGGCGTCGTCAGCCAGGCATTTTCCATCAGCTCATTCTCCAGCTGATCTTTTTCCCAGGCACAGTAACCCAGCGCGACCAGCACATTGGTGGGCTGAGACGCCGTGCCGATGGACTCCAGCACGTCACGGGACGTGGTGATGATCGTGTTATCGGACACACGAATGCTGGAGGTAAACGTGCGTTGGGCTGAGTGCAGGATAAAGCCACGATCTTCTGCCAGCGGCCCGCCGGTAAACACCGGTTTATCCAGCTTGATCGACGGATCGCGATCTTCAGCAGAGATTTTCAGCTTCTTCAGAATGCCTTCAACCGTCAGGTTTTCCATGGGTTTATTAATGATCAGTCCCATTGCACCCTCTTCGTTATGTTCACAGATATAGACTACGGAACGTTTGAAGAAAGGATCCTGCAATGAAGGCATGGCAATCAAAAAGTGATGTTGTAAATTCATTGTCACACGATGTACCAAAAAAATAACCGGCACGCGACGACCGCACCGGTATTGGGTTGATCACGGAGCCTCGCCCCGGCGTTTTGCTCAGCCCAGGCGTTTCTCAATGGCATCCATCAACATGCCGGTGATGGAGATCGGGAACGCAGCCTCAATTTCACGTATGCAGGTTGGGCTGGTCACGTTAACTTCTGTCAGTTTATCACCGATGATGTCCAGACCGACAAAAATCAGTCCTTTTGCTTTCAGCGTCGGGCCAACACGACGTGCAATTTCCCAGTCGCTTTCGCTTAACGCACGTGCTTCACCACGCCCACCAGCCGCGAGGTTGCCACGCGTTTCACCGCCCTGCGGAATACGTGCCAGGCAGTAAGGCACCGGCTCGCCATCCACCACCAGCACGCGTTTGTCACCCTCTTTGATTGCCGCAATGTAGTTCTGCGCCATGCAGAAACGACTCTCATGCTCGGTCAGGGTTTCGGTAATCACGCCAAAGTTAGGATCGTCTTTCTTCACGCGGAAAATAGACGCACCGCCCATACCATCCAGCGGCTTCATGATGATATCACCATGCTCCTGCCAGAAATCACGCAGCTGCGCTTTGCTGCGGGTGACCAGGGTGTCCGGCGTAAACTCGGCGAACCAGGCGGTGTAGAGCTTTTCGTTACAGTCGCGCAGGCTCTGCGGCTTATTCACGATCAGCGTACCCAGCTCTTCAGCACGCTCCAGAATGTAGGTCGCATAGATGAACTCGGTATCGAATGGCGGATCTTTACGCATCAGCACCACGTTCAGATCAGCCAGCGGGATCACCTGCTCGCTGCCGAACTGGAACCAGTTCTCAGGGTTCTGCTCAACGGTCAGCAGGCGGGTGCGGGCAGACGCCACGCCACCACGCATGGAGAGATCGTGCATCTCCATGTAGTGAATTTCGTAACCACGGCGCTGTGCTTCCAGCAGCATGGCGAAGCTGGAGTCTTTTTTAATATTGATGGACGAAACAGGGTCCATCACGATGCCAAGTTTAATCATTATTATCTCCTCGGTGAGGCGGCATTGACCGCCTCGTCTGGTTCGGTCTGCAGTGGGCCGATGAGTCAGGACCGCTGAAAGTATCGCTTAACCCAGGTCGCCAAACCTCACCTGAAGTGCCGTAATGGCCGTCAGCGCGGTAGTTTCGGTGCGTAATACCCGTGGGCCAAGCAAAATGTCAGTAAAATCGTGCTGCGCCGTCATCGCAATTTCGTCCGCAGACAAACCGCCTTCAGGACCAATCAGCAGTCGTACCCGCTCAACAGGCTGTGGCAGCGTGTTGATGCTGTGACTGGCGCGGGGATGCAGGTTGAGCTTTAAACCGCTGTCAGCTTCCGCACACCAGGCTTCCAGTGTCATCGCTTCACGAATCTCCGGCACGCGATTACGTCCGCACTGCTCGCAGGCGGCAATCGTAATTTTCTGCCACTGCTGGATTTTTTTCGCCAGACGCTCAGCATCAAGCTTTACGCCACAGCGCTCGGAAAACAAGGGTGTAATGATATTCACGCCCAGTTCGATCGATTTCTGGATAGTGAATTCCATTTTTTCACCGCGCGACATCACCTGACCTAAATGCAGATGTAAAGGCGACTCGCGATCGTCCGGCTGGCTCTCTGTGACGGATACTTTTACACGCTTTTTATCAACATGCGTGATCTCTGCTGCAAAAGTCAGATTAGTGCCATCAAAGAGTTCCAGACGCTGACCTGCCGTCATCCGGAGCACGCGGCCTACATGATTGGATGCATCTTCATCCAGGGTAATTTCACTGCCGATGTCCAGGGGTTCGGCGTGATAGATGCGAGGTATGCGCATAAGATTCCTGAGACCGGACGCCGCGCTGCAGCGGCGTCATGGGAAAAAGAGCTAGTGTAGGGCAGGGATTTTAGCGCTGGCAAGCCTGCTGCACATAAGGATTGTGATTGCCCTGAACCTTTGCAATGCGCTGGTCGCGTTCGCACTCCCATTGGGTGACGGGATAGAGCCTGTCCCAGGCGGTAAACAGCTGCGTCTGCTGGCGCGAAATGCGCAGATGATACTGGTCGCGCATGTAGAAATAGGTGCGGGCAATGGCGCCACGCGCACGAGCGGGTGGCTCTGCCTGTTTGAGTTTAAAATCGATCTTCATCTCACACTGGCCGTACTGCTTCTCGCTGCCGTTCCATTGACTGTAGGCGAAGTTGCCACGGTCGCCATTCACTTCACCCACCGCAGGTTCCAGATTGTGCAGGTCAGTTTCAATGCGGCGATAGTCGGGATCTTTACTGCAGTTTTTGCGGCCTCCCTCCTGCCAGCACTGGCGCTGATGACCGAATTCCCATGCCGGCATCACATGTTCCCACTCAATACGTGCAGCGCGGTTCGCATTTTTGCGCACCTGGTAACCACAGCTGCTGAGATCGGGCGTGCCTTTTTTTCCCTGCCACTGAATTTTACAGCCGCAATAAAACGAACCTGGCGCATCGGCATTGATCGCCGCCGCAAAGGTTTTGGCCTGCTGAAAGTTATTCTGATGATAGTTATTCAGGTTGAGGGCGTCAGCGGCGGGGACAAACAGCAGTGCAACCGCCAGACTTAAAATGCGAGACATATTCCAGCTTCTACCTAATACGAAAAAGGGCGGCAGGTTAACAGAATGTGGAATAGGGCGGAATGGGGAGTGTTCTCAGGAGGCGATAAACTCGCCTGCGACCAGCAGGCTGCCACAGTGCACACAGCGATATTCACTCTCTTTGCGCAGCACCCGATTGTGGCGGCGCACCGTCAGCTGATGTTGCTGGCACTGACAGCGGTAAGCGAAAGTGTTGCTGCGCACGGAGGCGATCTCAAACTGATGGGTGCGTCGTGCCGGAACGCCCAGCACATTCTCCATCATCCACTTCCACTCTTTGCCGTGGGGTGCGACGCGACCAAACTGCTTCCAGACCAGCAGATGCGCCAGCTCGTGCGGCACCACTTCATCGATAAATGCCTGCTGATTTTCCAGCAGCAGCACCGGATTGATGCGGATCTCCCAGGCAGTCAGCCAGGCGGTGCCCGCCGCCGTTCCGCGTTGCTGATAGAGCAGTTTCGGTTCCGGATAAGCGGTTTTCAGTACCTGATTTGCGCGCTCAAGCGACTGACGCAGTGAGCGCATAACGGCCTGCTGCAGGGCAATGGGGAGACGAGGTGTTTTCATGGTGCTCAGAATAATCGCCGCCGCGCAGGAACTCAACGTTAGCCGTAAACAGGGCCGCGCAGAGTCTATACTTCGCCAGCTGTCTCCGGATAAGCAATACGCCGTCCTGCCGATGGTGGGGAATGGCGAAGCCCATCGGCTGAAATTGCTGGATTAAATATAGTTATGGCCTTTTTTAGAATATTCTATTGCAGACATTCACTGGCGAGTGAATGGATGAAAAGCGAACGGCACAGAGCATGGATAAAGCAATGAAAAATAATGATAACGTCAGGAAACAACGGATTGTGCTGGTGACGGATTTGATGGCCGGTCGCGGTGGTATGGAAAATGTGACCTGTCAGTTGATCACCGCCCTGAATGCGGAAGCCGGAACGGAAGCGGGGCTGTTTATTATTAACAGCGGAGAGGAGAGCCACTCCCGCGCCTGGACCGCCAATGCCGTACTGGCAGAGAGCGTCTGCACGCTGCGGAATAAGAAAATTAAAAATCTTATTCACACGCTGAGAATGGCTGCTTTCTTTCGTCGCTATCAACCCGATCATGTTCTGACCCTCAACACCATTCCCTGTCTGATGACGCGTCGGGCTATTACGCTTTCAGGCCGCAAAATCGTGCTTTCGAGCTGGATGCACCTGCCACCGCGCGAACGATATCGCCCACATTATCTGCTGCGGGCCGATCACCATTTTGCTATCAGTCATGAAATCAAAGCGCAGCTGGTTGAGTTAGGTGCCCGTGCCTCTGACGTTGATGTCATCCATAACCCCATCAGGCGCAATGATGAGGTTATCGGCAGACCGCAGGCGCTGAAGTTTCTCTATATTGGTCGCGTCCATTTTCAGCGACAGAAACAGCTCAAAGACCTGTTTGATGCCTTGCAGAAACTCGATACACCCTGGACGCTGGAGATCGTGGGGGACGGGGAAGATCTGACGCGCTGTCAGCACTACGTGGCGGAACTCGGGATTCAGGATCGCATTACCTGGCATGGCTGGCAGGAGAACGCCTGGGCGTATGTCAGCCGCCATATTAAACAGGTCACCTGCCTCGTGATGACCTCTAACTTCGAAGGCTTCCCGCTGATTCTGCTGGAGGCGATATCGCGTGGCGTCTACTGCGTCTCCTCCGACTGCATCAGCGGCCCGTCAGAAATTATTCAGAATGGTCTCAATGGTCAGCTCTATCCCACTAATGACAGCATGGCACTGGCCGCTATTCTCAACACCATGAGCGGGGATTTTCACTTTCCTGATCATCAGGTTATTAAAGCGAGCATTACCGGTTTTTATGAGGAAAATTATATGAAGCACCTGATGAGTGTGTTTAACCGCCTAACTGAGGTTAAGCATGACGAATAGAACCAGTCGCGATGGATTAACGTTAATGGTTAATTTTTCAGTTATTGCGCTCTGTCTGGCGCTGTCACTGAATATGTTTGTTACCGGCCTGCCGCAAAAAATATTCTATCTGGTCTCTTATCTCTCCGTTGCCTCCGTGTTGTATGGCCTGGTGCGCAGGCGAGAGGACTTTAAAGAGAACGGTTTTTATATCGCCCTGTTTGCTGTACTGATTATTTTTGCCCTGATCCGTCTCTTCTGGGCGATACACGCTAAAGGGATCGAAACCGCGCCCTCAAAAGATGCCATCACCAATATCGGCAACTATCTGCTGGGGGCGAAGCGACTGTTACTGGGCGCCTTTGTGCTGCTCAGTCTGGCGATTTATGGTCATCGGGTCTCTGCTACCACGCTGCGCATCGGAAAAGTGTTAATTCTGGTGGGACTGTTGATTACGCTGGGCTTTGGTATTCACGAGCATCTTTATACCGAAAATATCCGCATCAAACTCACCACCGAAGCGGCCTCGATGTCCTCCTACATGATTCTTTTTATCTACTGTGCCTGGCTATGGCTGAGCCGCTTTGAGACGCACTCGTACTGGAAGGTGGCTGATGTCGTTGCGCTGGCGGTGACCTTTGCCTTGCTCTACCTATGTGGCACCCGGGTGACCCTGATTGCGCTGATTGCCGCAGGATTGCTGTTCCTGGTGCAGACTTATCGGCTGTCGTTGCTGACCAACTGGCGGATTAGTGCTTTGCTGGTGGGCGTGCTGGCGGTGCTGATCCTGATGACCAGTAACCGCTGGGTGGAGGGTGTGCAGGATATCGAGAACTATGGCTCAAACAGCTCAACCTCCCTGGGCGCACGTGTGGCTATCTGGGGCGGGGCGATGAATTTTATTGAGCATCATGGCGGTTTTGCGACGCCGGATGCGCGCACCACCGAGGCCCGACAGTTCATCACGGCGCACTATCCTCACAATACTGAGGGCTATACCAACGTTAAATACAACATGCACAACGAGTTTCTGGAAGTGACGACACTGCAGGGCTGGCTGGGTGCGCTGTCGCTGGCGCTGCTCTATCTGACCGTGCTGGCAGGCGTGCTGAAGAAGTGCGATCTGCGCGGTGTTGCGCTGCCGATGCTGGGATTGTTTATCTGCGGACTGACCGATTCGGTACTGCCTTATAATCAGACCGCCACCATTTTTATTATGGCTCTGGCGCTCTGCTGTATACGGCGGCCGCTGCCGGTCACCGCTGCATAGTCTCTGTCTGAACCTATAAAAAAGGCGGGGTTTCTCTGGAAACCCCGCCTTTTTATTACCGCGATTTTTACGACGTAACGTTAGTCGCGAGAACCGATGTCGCGCAGTTTCTTACCTGCCATCAGATTACGTTCAATGTGCTCCAGCGAGACGTTTTTGGTCTCAGGAATCAGCATCAGCGTCAGCAGAATGAAGAACAGGTTAAGCGCCGCGTAGACCCAGAAGGTGTTCGCATTGCCCAGCGTATTCAGCATGGTCAGGAAGGTTGCACCCACGATCATGTTTGCGATCCAGTTGGTGGTCGTAGAGACAGTGATACCGAAGTCGCGGCCTTTCAGCGGCTGAATTTCGGAACAGAGTACCCAGATCAACGGACCGGCTGACATGGCAAAGCCAACGATAAACATCAGCAGCATACCGATCGCAAAGTACTGTGCGCCTGCAGAGTGAATACCGAAGTGCAGCATTGTACCCAGCACGCCCATACCGGCTGCCATCACCATAAAGCCCAGAATCAGGGTAGGTTTACGACCCCAGCGATCCACCAGACCAATAGCAATAAAGGTGGCCAGAACGTTGACCAGACCCACAATCACCGTGCCCCACATCTGCTGGGTGGTGTTAGTGAAGCCTGCGATTTCAAAGATTTTTGGCGCGTAGTACATGATGACGTTCATGCCGGTAAACTGCTGCATCACCTGCAACAGGATGCCGAGATAGACCGCGCGACGGAAGTGGCTGCTGCTGGTGAACAGACCCCAGCCAGACTGCTTGACCTTCAGGCTCTCACGAATCTCTTCCAGCTCACGTTTTGCCTGCTCGCTGGTGTCACGCAGACGATCCAGTACACGTTGTGCATCGCGGAAGTTGCCTCGCGCCGCCAGCCAGCGCGGGCTGTTTGGCAGGAAGAAAACACCGACCAGCAGCAGCAGTGCCGGAATCGTGATGATACCCAGCATCCAGCGCCAGTTGCCGGTAAAGCTGAATGCGGTATCGGTCAGGTAAGCACCCAGAATACCGATAGTAATCATCAGCTGGTAAAGCGAAATCATACTGCCGCGAATTTTTTCCGGTGCGATCTCAGAAAGATAAAGCGGGGCGGTATAAGAGGCGATACCGACAGCCAGACCCAGCAGAACGCGGGCGCTGATCAGCATTTCCGGGTTTGGCGACATTGCTGACCAGAGTGAACCGATCACGAACAGAATCGCACCAGCCATCAGGCTTTTCTTACGGCCCAGGCGGGATGACATCCAGCCGCTGCCGATAGCACCGACCGCCGCACCAAACATCATGGAACTGACGATCCACTCCTGCTGATGAGGGGTGACGTTAAAGTCCTTTGCGATAAACGGCAGAGCACCGGCGATAACGCCGATATCCAGACCGAACAGCAGTCCCGCAAGGGCCGCCAGAAAGCAGACAAATAAGGTCATCGCCTTATTTGAAGTTCTGCTTTTGTGTGTATTGCCAGGCATTGTAGCCTCCAGGTTTATCCATCATTGTTTTTATCAATGTTAAAAAACCATTTGCGGGAAAAAAGTGAGCCTGATCACATCAGTGTAATCGCTTACACACGCTGAAACCCTGAAATTCAGCATATTTTTCCCGGAAAGATTAATTAACCAGTGAGGTATAGCACTCATTAAGTTTCTGACAATGCTCTATTTAGTGGCTATCAGACGACGCTGAAAATAACGCATTTTCAGCATAATAACTACGTGCGTTAATTCTTAAATGTCAGATATACAAAGCATTTCGATTTGTAATCGTTAACATTTTGTCGTCAGAAAAAGCGAAAGGAAGTGTAGCTGAGAACTGAAAATTTGCTGCAGAGTAAAGAGGATGTCATTCAGGTTCGTTTTTTTCGTCTTCAGATGTCCGTAATAAACAGCTGGGTTATCGTATTCCGGTGCCGGGCGGAGGCAAGCATTCTCTGGTGAGCAATGGGGCTGATCGGGCGATAAAAAACCCCGCCACCGGGGCAGGGTTTTTATCAGCCGCCGCTAACCTTACAGGCCAGCTGCTTCACGCAGCAGGGCAGCTTTGTCGGTTTTTTCCCATGGGAAATGTTCGCGACCAAAGTGACCGTAAGCCGCGGTCTCTTTATAGATTGGGTGCAGCAGGTCCAGCATCTGAATCAGACCGTATGGACGCAGGTCGAAGAACTCGCGTACCAGCAGCGTCAACTGTTCAGTTGAGATTTTCTCGGTGCCGAAGGTTTCCACCATGATAGAGGTCGGTTCAGCCACGCCAATAGCGTAGGAGACCTGAATTTCACAACGGTCAGCCAGACCCGCCGCCACGATGTTTTTTGCCACGTAACGCGCTGCATAGGCGGCAGAGCGGTCAACTTTAGAAGGATCTTTACCCGAGAACGCACCGCCACCGTGACGTGCCATACCGCCATAGGTGTCGACGATGATTTTACGGCCGGTCAGACCGCAATCGCCCATCGGACCGCCAATCACAAAGCGACCGGTTGGGTTAATGTGATATTTAGTCGAGGCACTCAGCCATTCTGTTGGCAGAACCGGTTTGATGATCTCTTCCATCACCGCTTCCTGCAGATCTTTCTGACTGATGGATTCAGCGTGCTGAGTAGACAGAACGACTGCATCAATGCCAACGATTTTGCCATCGTCATACTGGAAAGTGACCTGGCTTTTGGCATCCGGACGCAGCCACGGCAGGGTCCCGTTTTTACGTACTTCAGCCTGACGCTGAACCAGACGGTGCGCATAGGTCACCGGCGCAGGCATCAGCACGTCAGTTTCGTTGGTGGCATAGCCGAACATCAGACCCTGATCACCCGCGCCCTGTTCCAGCGGATCGGTGCGGTCAACGCCCTGATTAATATCCTGAGACTGTTTGCCAATGGCGCTTAATACCGCGCAGGAGTTGGCATCAAAGCCCATATCGGAATGAACATAGCCGATGTCACGTACGGTCTGACGGGTGATCTCTTCAATATCGACCCAGGCGCTGGTGGTGATTTCACCGCCAACCAGAACCATTCCGGTTTTAACGTAAGTTTCGCAGGCCACGCGCGCTTTAGGATCCTGTTCGAGGATCGCATCCAGCACAGCATCGGAGATCTGGTCGGCGATTTTATCGGGATGTCCTTCTGATACGGACTCGGACGTAAAAAGGTGTTTAGCCATTCTGTTCTTTACCTTAAATATGGTTTGAGTACGACTGCATAGCGCCAGTGAGGTTGTCTGACCTGACGCCCCTTCAGGCAAAGCCGCGAGCAGTGAGGTAGTATCAGCACAGCAGGCTGACACCGCCTGGATAGTAACCTGTTTAGATGGAAAACCATCTGGACGGCTATTTTAGGATAGAGGATAAACCAATTACCAGCCCTTTTTCTGTTTAAGCGCTTAACCTGTAACCGTTATCGGCATAATTTGCTGACACTGCACGCAATTCCCGGATAATCTTTTTGCATTTTAGCGCTGTAAACTGTATAAAACGCCGCTGCTTCGATAGCAGCAGCAAGGATGACGCCACTGTTTGCGTCGCGCCTGTCAGACTCTGGTCTGGCTTTCACCCAGGTTGTTTTCCATGTGCCCCTGGCATATGCGGAGGTGATACAAGTAATGAACCACGCTTTTTCTTCTTCCGGTTCCTTGCGCTGCGGCGCTGCACTGGCTCTCTCCTGCCTCCCATCTGTTTCTTTGTCCTGCCGACACTATGTCCGATGCGGTAATTTTACCGACACAGGCGCCGGCTAATCTTTATCTCTGTTCTGCTGGTTTGGTCTCTTCTCTGCGCCCGCGTAGCGGAACGACGCAGGTTATCCATGGTCAATACATAACTAAATGTTCTCTGTTTAAACGGAGATGGCCAGGGTGTTTTACACTTAACTCTCATGCGTGAATCGCGCTGACGGCAACGTCAGGTGAACAGGACATTGTGTTTAATGTGGCAACAGGTTTTCAGATTAGCGGCCATAAAGCCGGTTAGCAGTTCTATCTTTCAACGGAAAATTGAGGTTCGCGATGTCTGACGACATGAAGAATATCAAAGGTTCGTCAGCTGGCGAACAGGGTGCACTCCGCTCCATGCAGGAGGTGGCAATGAACGATCAGGATGCGAGCAAAATGTTGCGTACGTACAACATCGCCTGGTGGGGCAACAACTATTATGACGTTAACGAACTGGGCCACATCAGTGTCTGCCCCGATCCGGATCGTCCGGATGTGCGCGTCGACTTAGCCCGCCTGGTTAAAGAGCGCGAAGCACAGGGCCAGCGTCTCCCCGCCTTGTTCTGCTTCCCACAGATTCTGCAACACCGTCTGCGCTCGATTAACGCCGCGTTTAAACGTGCGCGCGAATCTTACGGCTACAAAGGCGACTACTTCCTGGTTTACCCGATTAAAGTTAACCAGCACAAACGCGTTATTGAGTCGCTGATTCACTCTGGCGAGCCGCTGGGACTGGAAGCCGGCTCGAAAGCCGAGCTGATGGCCGTGCTGGCGCATGCCGGTCAGACCCGCTCAGTGATCGTCTGTAACGGCTACAAAGATCGCGAATATATTCGTCTGGCACTGATTGGCGAGAAGATGGGCCACAAGGTCTATCTGGTGCTGGAGAAGATGACGGAAGTGCGGCTGGTGCTGGAAGAAGCGGAGCGTCTGAATGTCGTGCCGCGTCTTGGCATCCGTGCGCGTCTGGCTTCGCAAGGCTCCGGTAAATGGCAGTCGAGCGGCGGCGAAAAATCGAAGTTTGGCCTCTCCGCCACGCAGGTGCTGAAACTGGTTGAGATCATGCGCGAAGCGGGTCGCATCGACAGCCTGCAGCTGCTGCATTTCCATCTGGGTTCGCAGATGTCCAACATTCGCGACATCGCGACCGGCGTGCGTGAGTCGGCGCGTTTCTACGTCGAACTGGCGAAGCTGGGCGTTAACATCAAATGTTTCGATGTCGGTGGTGGTCTGGGCGTCGATTACGAAGGCACGCGCTCGCAGTCTGACTGCTCGGTAAACTATGGCCTGAATGAGTATGCCAACAACGTGATCTGGGCGATTGGTGCGGCCTGTGATGAGCACGGTCTCGAGCATCCGACCGTCATTACCGAGTCGGGTCGTGCTGTGACCGCGCACCACACGGTACTGGTCTCCAATATCATTGGTGTCGAGCGTAACGAGTTCAGCGAACCTGAAACGCCGGATGCGGATGCGCCGCGCCCGATTCTCAGCATGTGGGAAACCTGGCAGGAGATGCATGAGCCAAGCACCCGCCGTTCGCTGCGTGAATGGCTGCACGACAGTCAGATGGATTTGTCTGATATCCATACCGGCTACGCCTCCGGTACATACGATCTGAAGCAGCGTTCATGGGCTGAGCAGCTCTATCTGAGCATCTGCCACTATATTCAGCAGCATCTTGATCCCAGTAACCGTGCGCACCGTCCGATCATCGACGAACTGCAGGAGCGCATGGCAGATAAGATCTACGTTAACTTCTCGCTGTTCCAGTCCATGCCGGATGCGTGGGGTATCGACCAGCTGTTCCCGGTACTGCCGCTGGAAGGGCTGAACAAGAAGCCGGAGCGCCGCGCCGTGCTGCTCGACATCACCTGTGACTCCGATGGCACCATCGATCACTATGTGGATGGCGACGGTATCGCAACGACCATGCCGATGCCGCAATATGACCTGGATAACCCGCCAATGCTGGGCTTCTTCATGGTCGGTGCTTATCAGGAAATTCTGGGCAACATGCACAACCTGTTCGGTGACACCGAGGCGGTAGATGTCTACGCACGCGAAAATGGCGATGTGGAAGTCCAGCTCTCTGATGAAGGCGATACCGTGGCGGACATGCTGCGTTACGTGCAGCTTGATCCCAACGAGCTGATGGCGCTGTTCCGTAATCAGGTGCAGGCATCCGATGTCGACGAAGAGCTGCGCGCGCAGTTCCTGGAAGAGTTTGAGAGCGGCCTCTACGGTTACACCTATTTAGAAGATGAATAATCGGCGCTGGCAGCCTGCAATCGCATATTGCAGTTGCCGTTAACTATGCCGATAATCTGACCCACTCAATCCCTTCCTCGTCGGGCCTAACGACGCGGAGGGGATTTTTTTCATCTCAACCTTAATGGCTTGCGGGCCTGGCCTGACTAACGCACATAGAGAGAGCAATTATGTATAACACCCTTGGCAATCAGTATGACAACTCCCTGGTTTCTAACGCCTTTGGTTTCATGCGTTTTCCGCTGAATTTCCAGCCTTACGACAGCGACGCCGAGTGGGTTATCACTGGCGTGCCATTTGATGCTGCAACATCGGGCCGTCCGGGCAGCCGCCTGGGTCCGGGCGCGATTCGTCAGATCTCCACCAATCTGGCCTGGGAAGGCTGCCGCTGGCCGTGGGATTTCGACCTGCGTCAGCGTCTGAACGTGGTCGACTGTGGCGATCTGGTTTACGCCTTCGGTGATTCGCAGGATCTTTCCGACAAGTTGCAGGCTCACGCGGAAAAACTGCTGGCCAGTGGCAAGCGCATGATGACTTTTGGCGGCGATCACTACGTTACGCTGCCACTGCTGCGCGCCCATGCAAAACACTTCGGTAAGATGGCGCTGGTGCATTTCGATGCGCATACCGACACTTACTCCAACGGCCCGACCTTCGACCACGGCACTATGTTCTTTACCGCGCCGAAAGAAGGTCTGATCGATCCACAGCATTCTGTGCAGATCGGTATCCGCACCGAATTCGACAGGAGCCTTGGCTTCAACGTGCTGGATGCGGCGCAGGTCAACGACCGCAGCGTTGACGATATCCTCGCGGAAGTGAAACGCACCGTTGGTGATCTGCCGATCTATCTGACCTTCGACATCGACTGTCTGGATCCGGCGCATGCGCCTGGCACCGGCACGCCAGTGATTGGCGGCCTGACCACGGATAAAGCGACCAAGCTGATCCGTGGCCTGCAGGGCATGAACATTGTCGGCATGGATCTGGTGGAAGTGGCACCGGGATACGATCATGCTGATCTGACAGCACTGGCGGCGGCAACGCTGGCGCTGGATATGCTGCATGTTCAGGCTGCAAACAAAGGTTAATCCTGTCATGAGCCTGCCGGGTTAACCTGGCAGGTTTTGCGCCGCCGGCTAATGCGGCACAGTGCCAGTAACGACCGCCATCCGCTTTTCCTCCTCAGGATTGTTTCCCTTTATCGCGACGCCCACTGCTCAGGCGTAACCGCGCATCAGCAGCTAAACTCATTGATATCAATTCTCAACGTGGAGGCAATCATGGGCTTTCTTGATGAACTGGCGGGATCGCTACAGGGCGCGCAGAGTGATGGGCATCTGCCCGGACAACTGCAGGCGGTCTGGCACTGGGTGCAGGAGCAGGGCGGTATTGAAGTGCTGCTACAAAAATTCCAGCAGGGCGGGCTGGGCGAGGTGTTTGGTTCGTGGATCGGCACCGGGGCGAATCAGCCGGTAGAACACAGCGATATCCACTCTGCATTTGGTCAGGCTGAGCTACAGTCACTGGCGGATAAGCTGGGAACCGACGTTAAGGGCGCCGCGGGCACGCTGGCGGTTATTCTGCCGCAGCTGATCGACAAAATGTCACCTCAGGGGCATATGGATGAGGCGTCGCTGCACGAGAATAAACTCGATTTAGGTTCGATGGTGGATCAGATATTCAAACGTTAGGCCAGTGATTCTGACCTGATCCGTACTGCAGGCGCATGCTGTGTGCATGCGCCTGTATCAGGCATTACTTCTTCGCGTCTGCCGCAATACGTTCACGGATGTGCTCGGCACGCGCTTCAGAAGCGGGGTGCGAGTCAAACATCGAGCTCTGACGTCCCTGTTCCAGCTTCGCCAGTTTCTCAAAGCTGGTCACCAGACCTTCCGGATTAATGTTGCGCTTCTTCATCAGATCGTAGGAGTAATCATCTGCCTGCGATTCCTGAGTCTGGGAGAACTGTGCGTTAACCAGTTTTTCACCCATCTCACCCAGTTGCGACTGAGACAGTGAACCGATCACGCCGCCAACTGATGCGGCTGCCGTGCGGGCGGCGGTTGTGGCATACGCCAGCTGCATCGCTTTACGCGTATGACCCAATGCAACGTGGCCCATCTCATGGCCCAGCACGCCTTCCACCTCATTGTCAGTCATCATATCCATCAGGCCGCTGTAAACGCGGATACAGCCGTTTGCCATCGCCCAGGCGTTGACATCTTTGGTCTGATAAACCTTATAGTTCGCCGGAACGCCATTGATATTATCGCCCAGCGCGGCTGCAATCTTATTCAGGCGCTGCTGATACTCACTGTTAGCGGGCGCCAGCTGATTATCCTTGTCCATCTGCTCACAGGATTTATCGCTCAGTTGCTTTACCTGATCGTCGCTCAGGCTATAAGCCTGATAGGCCTGCGCGCCAGATTGCATCAGTGCATTATTGTCTAAACCCTGACAGCCGCTGAGCATCGCTGTCAGGCCAAGTGCTAACACCATTTTTTTGGTTTTCATGCTGTATCCCATCCATAACAAGGTAAGAAAAACAAACACCTGAAACTCACTCAGATGAATAAACGATTTGGTTATAGCGTGCCAGTCTGCACTTTGCTAGCAGACCTGGCCGAAAAAGCCATACGAAGCGGTGACATTTAGCGTTTTACAACATGTACTTTTGACCTGACTTTCATGTACATTGATGGGCAACTTTTTCCTTGTTTTGCCCGGTAACTCATTAATAACAATCAGTTAAGGTGCGAAGCATTAATCCGACCTGGAGTAGAAAATGCCCTCTCGTAAAGAGCTTGCCAACGCCATTCGTGCGTTAAGTATGGATGCAGTACAGAAAGCGAAATCGGGACATCCGGGTGCCCCAATGGGCATGGCGGACATCGCTGAAGTACTCTGGCGCGGCTACCTGAACCACAACCCAACCAACCCGCTGTGGGCCGACCGCGACCGTTTCGTCCTCTCTAACGGTCACGGCTCAATGCTGATCTACAGCCTGCTGCACCTGACCGGCTACGATCTGCCACTGAGCGAACTGGAAAACTTCCGCCAGCTGCACTCAAAAACTCCAGGTCACCCTGAATATGGCTACACCGTGGGCGTTGAAACCACCACCGGTCCGCTGGGGCAGGGCATCGCCAACGCCGTCGGCTTCGCCATTGCTGAACGCACACTGGCCGCGCAGTTTAACCGTCCGGGTCATGACATCGTAGACCACAACACCTATGTCTTCATGGGTGATGGTTGCATGATGGAAGGTATTTCTCACGAAGTCTGCTCACTGGCGGGTACGCTGAAGCTGGGCAAACTGGTTGCCTTCTATGATGACAACGGTATTTCCATCGATGGTCACATTGATGGCTGGTTCACTGATGACACCGCTAAGCGCTTTGAAGCGTACGGCTGGCATGTCGTGCGCGGCGTAGACGGCCATGATGCAGATGCGATTGCTAAAGCGATCGAGGAAGCGAAGAGCGTCAGCGACAAGCCTTCACTGCTGATGTGCAAAACCGTTATCGGCTTCGGTTCACCGAACAAAGCAGGCACCCATGATTCACACGGCGCGCCGCTGGGTGATGACGAAGTGGCACTGACCCGCAAACAGCTGGGCTGGAACCACGCACCGTTCGTTATTCCTTCAGACATCTACGCTGAGTGGGACGCGAAAGAAGCGGGCCAGGCGAAAGAAGCGGCATGGGATGAGAAATTCGCTGCGTATGCACAGGCCCATCCTGAGCTGGCTGCTGAATTTAAACGTCGCGTGAGCAACGAACTGCCAGCTAACTGGCAGGAAGAGTCTCAGAAGTTCGTTGAACAGCTGCAGGCGAACCCGGCGAAGATCGCCAGCCGTAAAGCGTCACAGAATGCTATCGAAGCCTTTGGTAAAATTCTGCCGGAATACCTGGGCGGCTCAGCTGACCTGGCGCCGAGCAACCTGACTATCTGGTCTGGTTCTAAGCCAATCAACGAAGATGCTGCGGGTAACTACATCCATTACGGCGTGCGTGAATTCGGTATGACCGCTAT
Source organism: Pantoea sp. MHSD4 (assembly GCF_021043305.1). Lineage (NCBI taxonomy): Bacteria > Pseudomonadati > Pseudomonadota > Gammaproteobacteria > Enterobacterales > Erwiniaceae > Pantoea > Pantoea sp. MHSD4. Next base: position 152,327 of record NZ_JAJNDH010000005.1, read on the forward strand.
CGCCAATGGTCTGGCACTGCATGGCGGCTTCCTGCCATACACCGCTACCTTCCTGATGTTCGTTGAGTATGCGCGTAATGCAGCGCGTATGGCGGCACTGATGAAGATCCGTCAGATCATGGTCTACACTCACGACTCAATCGGTCTGGGTGAAGATGGCCCGACGCATCAGCCGGTTGAGCAGATGGCGAGCCTGCGCACCACACCAAACATGAGCCTGTGGCGTCCATGTGACCAGGTAGAATCTGCGGTGGCGTGGAAATATGCTATCGAACGTCAGGATGGCCCAACGGCACTGATCTTCTCCCGTCAGAACCTGGCGCAGCAGGAACGTGATGCTGCACAGCTGGCTAACGTGGCGCGCGGTGGTTACGTGCTGAAAGATTGCGACGGCACCCCTGAGCTGATCCTGATCGCAACCGGTTCAGAAGTTGAACTGGCTGTCGGTGCCTGGGACAAACTCACCAGCGAAGGCCGCAAAGTGCGCGTGGTCTCGATGCCGTCAACCGATGCTTTCGACAAGCAGAGCGATGAATACCGTGAATCTGTGCTGCCTAAAGCCGTCAGCGCTCGCGTTGCTATTGAAGCGGGCATCGCTGATTACTGGTTCAAATACACGGGCCTGAATGGCGCTATCGTGGGTATGACCAGCTTCGGTGAATCTGCACCTGCAGATCAGCTGTTCGAGCTGTTTGGCTTTACCGTTGACAACGTCGTCGCGAAAGCGAAAGCGCTGCTGGCGTAATAACTGGCCAGGCGGGTCTGCTCCCGCCTGGTTGTGAAATTAAAGGGGCGATCCTTTCGTCCCTTTTGCTCTTTTATTCCTGCAGTAATAACACTTTCTGGCTTAAATTTGTGACGCAGATCCAAATTTATGCAGTCAGATTGATCGCAATCATTCCTGTTATTCCTTCCTTCTATTATTCTGGCTGAACCGTTTCAGTCGTCGGGCCAGCCGCCCTGATTTCGGACAATGCCGGGCAAGAATCTCCTGTACAAAATGCAGTGAAGCGCTCAGGCTAACGGCACGTTTTTTCAGTCTGACGTGGCAGGAGAGAAATGACGGTACGGATAGCGATAAATGGTTTTGGCCGGATTGGACGCAATGTCCTGCGCGCGCTCTATGAAACGGGCCGACGTGCAGAGATTACCGTGGTCGCGATTAATGAGCTGGCTGAAGCCACCGGTATGGCGCACCTGCTGAAATACGATACCAGCCATGGCCGTTTTGCTTTCGACGTTCGTCAGGAGCGCGATGTTATGTGGGTGGGTGGCGATACCCTGCGCATTTTGCACCGTGCAGACATAGCCGATTTGCCGTGGCGTGAACTCGATGTGGATGTGGTGCTGGACTGTACCGGCGTCTATGGCTCACGGGCTGATGGCGAAGCCCATCTGCAGGCGGGTGCCAAAAAAGTGCTGTTCTCTCATCCTGGCGGAAACGATCTCGACGCGACTGTCGTGTTCGGTGTTAACCAGCAGGATCTCACCGCCAGCGATCGCATCGTCTCCAATGCGTCCTGCACCACAAACTGCATTATTCCGGTCATTAAACTGCTGGATGATGCGTTTGGTATCGAATCCGGCACCGTCACGACGATCCACTCGGCGATGCACGATCAGCAGGTGATCGACGCCTATCACAGCGATCTGCGCCGGACCCGCGCGGCCAGTCAGTCCATCATTCCAGTGGATACGCGTCTGGCGGCAGGCATCACCCGTATTTTTCCGAAATTCAACGATCGCTTTGAGGCGATAGCCGTTCGCGTCCCGACGATTAACGTGACGGCCATTGATCTCAGCGTTTCTGTGCATAACGCGGTAACGGCATGTGACGTTAACACCTTGTTGCGAAGCGCGGCAGAAGGGGCATTTCGTGGTATAGTTGACTACACGGAATTACCGTTAGTCTCAGTAGATTTTAACCATGATCCGCACAGTGCCATTGTGGACGGAACACAAACGCGGGTCAGCGGTCAACACCTTATCAAGACACTGGTCTGGTGTGACAATGAATGGGGCTTTGCTAACCGAATGCTCGACACGACGTTAGCGATGGCCGCAAGCGGTTTCAGGTAAGACGCGGTTTGCGTCTGGCAAAACTTATGAGAATCAACGAGAGGATTCACCATGTCTGTAATTAAGATGACCGATCTGGATCTGGCTGGTAAACGCGTTCTGATCCGTGCCGATCTGAACGTACCAGTTAAAGAAGGTAAAGTGACGTCTGATGCACGTATCCGTGCTTCTCTGCCAACCATTGAAGCGGCGTTGAAACAGGGCGCGAAAGTAATGGTTACCTCTCACCTGGGTCGTCCGACCGAAGGTGAATACAACGAAGAGTTCTCGCTGCTGCCGGTAGTTAACTACCTGAAAGAGAAGCTGAGCGGCACCACTGTGACCCTGGCAAAAGATTACCTCGATGGCGTTGAAGTGGGCGCTGGCGAACTGGTTGTGCTGGAAAACGTTCGCTTTAACAAAGGCGAAAAGAAAGATGACGAAGCGCTGTCTAAAAAATATGCCGCCCTGTGCGACGTATTTGTGATGGACGCGTTTGGTACTGCGCACCGCGCGCAGGCTTCTACCCACGGCGTTGGCAAATTTGCCCCTATCGCCTGTGCCGGTCCGCTGCTTTCTGCAGAACTGGAAGCGCTGGGTAAGGTCATGAGCAACCCTGAGCGTCCGCTGGTGGCTGTTGTTGGTGGTTCTAAAGTCTCTACCAAATTTGATGTGCTGCAGTCTCTGGTCAAAATCGCGGACACCGTGATTGTCGGCGGCGGCATTGCGAACACCTTCGTGGCTATCGACAACAATGTCGGCAAGTCACTGTATGAACCCGACTTCGTTGAAGCGGCTAAAGGCCTGCGCGATCAGCACGGTATCCCGGTTCCAACTGACTCTCGCGTCGGCACAGAATTCTCTGAAACTGCGCCAGCGACCGTGAAAAAGGTTTCGGAAGTAGCAGATAACGAAGAGATTATGGACTTCGGTGATGAAACCGCTCAGGCCATGGCTGCCATCCTGAAAGAGGCTAAAACCATCCTGTGGAATGGCCCGGTGGGCGTGTTTGAGTTCCCTAACTTCCGTAAAGGCACCGAGATCGTGGCTAACGCGATTGCAGACAGCGATGCCTTCTCTGTTGCAGGCGGCGGCGATACCTTAGCGGCTATCGACCTGTTCGGCATCGAAGACAAAATTTCCTACATCTCTACCGGCGGTGGTGCGTTCCTGGAGTTCGTGGAAGGCAAAAAACTGCCAGCAGTTGCCATGCTGGAAGAGCGTGCGAAGCAGTAATCCTTTGGGGGCGATGCCTCGCGGCATCGTCTGAAGTCTTGCCCATCTGGGCGTTTAAATCGACGTTCCTTTAAGGGAACAACGGTCACGAAACAGGACACAATCATGTCTAAAATTTTTGATTTCGTAAAACCCGGCGTTGTCACTGGTGATGACGTACAGAAGATCTTCAAAGTTGCGAAAGAGAACAAATTCGCACTGCCAGCCGTGAACTGCGTCGGCACCGACTCCATCAATGCGGCACTGGAAGCGGCAGCGAAAGTGAAAGCGCCAATCATCATCCAGTTCTCTAACGGTGGTGCTGCATTTATCGCCGGTAAAGGCTTCAAGACTGACAAACCACAGGGCGCGGCAATCTTCGGTGCTATCGCCGGTGCACACCATGTTCACCTGATGGCAGAGCAGTATGGCGTGCCGGTTATCCTGCACACTGACCACTGCGCGAAGAAACTGCTGCCGTGGATCGATGGTCTGCTGGACGCGGGCGAAGAGTACTTCCAGAAAAACGGTAAGCCACTGTTCTCTTCTCACATGATCGACCTGTCAGAAGAGTCACTGGAAGAGAACATCGAAATCAGCAGCAAGTATCTGGCGCGCATGGCGAAACTCGACATGACGCTGGAAATCGAACTGGGCTGCACCGGTGGTGAAGAAGATGGCGTGGATAACAGCCATATGGACGCATCTGCTCTCTACACCCAGCCAGAAGATGTGAACTACGCATACGAAAAACTGAATGCTATCAGCCCGCGCTTCACCATTGCGGCTTCATTCGGCAACGTACACGGCGTTTACAAGCCAGGTAACGTGAAACTGACCCCAACCATTCTGCGTGATTCGCAGAAATTCGTGTGTGAAAAACATGGCCTGCCGCACAACGCGCTGGACTTCGTTTTCCACGGCGGTTCAGGTTCTTCAGCTGCAGAAATCGAAGAGTCTATCAGCTACGGCGTGATCAAGATGAACATCGATACCGATACCCAATGGGCAACCTGGGACGGCATCCTGCAGTACTACAAAAAGAATGAAGGCTATCTGCAGTCGCAGCTGGGTAACCCGGAAGGCGACGACAAGCCAAACAAAAAATACTACGACCCACGCGTCTGGCTGCGTTCAGCCCAGGCCTCAATGGTCGTGCGTCTGGAGCAGGCTTTCAAAGAGCTCAACGCTGTCGACGTTCTGTAACTGATATTGAGTTACGGTATAAACTGTCTTCTGTATAAAAAAGGCCCGAAAGGGCCTTTTTTTTGATCTTTTTTCGCCGGATTTGCGTCAAAGGTCATGCAGGTTTGGCACACCGGCATTTATTGTTTACCCTTTTGTCAGGGATTGTCAGAGCTGTTCTGACAATCTGTTGTTACTTCCCTTGGGAATTTAATTACAGGATGGTTCCATGCAGGATACGGGTATGTTTGATGAGCTTAACAACGCAGGTAACTGGATAGTACGCAATCAGGAGCTGCTGATAAGCTATGCGGTGAACATTGTCGCAGCTATTGCGATTATCTTTGTGGGTATGATTGTTGCACGCATCATCTCCAACACCGTTAATCGTCTGCTGTGCGCACGTCATATTGATACGACCGTTGCTGACTTTTTGTCGGCGCTGGTGCGCTACGGCATTATCGCCTTCACACTTATCGCGGCGCTGGGTCGCATTGGCGTACAGACCACCTCGGTTATTGCCATCCTCGGTGCGGCCGGTCTGGCTGTGGGTCTGGCCTTAAAAGATTCACTGTCAAACCTGGCTGCCGGCGTACTGCTGGTGATTTTCCGCCACTTCCGCACCGGTGAGTTTGTGGATCTGGGTGGCATCATGGGTACAGTCATGAACGTGCAGATCTTCTCTACGACGCTCAAGTCAGCGGATGGCAAGCGCGTGGTGGTGCCGAACGGTAAAATCCTTGCCGGAAACATCGTTAACTTTTCCCGTGAGCCGGTACGCCGCAATGAATTTATTATCGGCGTCTCCTACGATGCCGATGTGGATCAGGTTCTGACGCTGCTGCGGGAAGTCGTTGAAGCAGATGAACGTGTACTAAAAGATATGGGTATCCAGATTGGGCTTAATGAGTTAGCCGCATCCTCAATGAATTTTGTCGTGCGCTGCTGGAGCAACAGTGGAGACCTGCAAAACGTCTACTGGGATCTGATGAAGAACTTCAAGCGTACGCTGGATGGCAAAGGAATTGGTATTCCTTATCCGCAGATGGATGTGCATCTGCACCGCGTCAGACCGTCAGATACACCTGCACCAGAGACACAGCCGCAGTAATTTGTTCAATGGGCGGCGTCTGTCGCCCATTAATTTTGCTAATCGTGGATTAATTCTTTCAATTTCCGCTAATCATCTCCTCTCTTTATACTTCCCCACATCTGACCATGTGAGGACGTAATTCTGTGATATCTCTCTACTTTCAGGGGCTTGCCCTGGGCGCTGCGCTGATCCTGCCATTGGGGCCACAAAACGCATTTGTGATGAATCAGGGCGTGAAACGTCAGTATCATCTGATGACGGCGGCACTCTGCTCACTGAGCGATATTCTGCTGATATGCGGCGGCATCTTTGGCGGCAGCGCCCTGCTAAGCCAGTCTCCGCTGCTGCTGATGGTCATCACCTGGGCAGGCGTAGCCTTTCTGCTCTGGTATGGCTGGGGTGCGCTGCGAAGCGCTTTTCGTGGCAACGCCGATCTGGCGGATGGCGAGCCACTGAAGCAGAGCAGGGGACGCATTATCGCAACATTGCTGGCGGTAACCTGGCTCAATCCGCACGTCTATCTCGACACTTTTGTGGTGCTGGGCAGTCTTGGCGGCCAGTTGCCCAGCACCACGGCGCGTCAGTGGTTCGCGCTGGGCACCGTCAGCGCGTCGATCCTGTGGTTTTTCGGCCTGGCGCTGCTGGCCGCGTGGCTGTCACCGCGCCTGCGCACCGCGAAAGCACAGCGTGTGATTAACCTGCTGGTCGGCGCGGTAATGTGGTTTATCGCCCTGCAACTGGCGCGTCAGGGTATTGCCGGTTTTTGATCTTAGCCTCGATCCCGGGCGGTAATTGCCGCGCTGCGGACGAACTTTTGGCATAATGACCACTCAAAGCATGGCGCATACCGATGCGCTGTTGGGCTTCGCCGGTTGGAAGCCGTCATAGTGACCTTTTCAAGGAGGACTTTCATGAAACTGAAAGCATTGGCTCTGGCCGCAATCATGAGCGCCGGGGCATTGCCTGGCGTACACGCTGATGAGTTACCGAACGGACCGCACGTGGTGACCTCAGGCAAGGCAACGGTCGATGCTCGTCCCGATATCGCGACCCTCTCTATCGTTGTGAACGTGTCATCGAAAGATGCCGCAGATGCGAAAAAACAGGCAGATAGCCGGGTTGCGCAATATTTCGATTTTCTGCAGAAGAATGGCATCGAGAAAAAAGATATCGATGCGGCTAACCTGAGCACGCAGCCAGAGTACGACTACACCAAAGAGGGTAAATCCGTACTGAAAGGCTATCGTGCTGCGCGTCAGGTACAGGTCACCCTGCGTCAGCTGGACAAGCTGAATGATCTGCTGGACGGAGCACTGAAATCCGGTCTGAATGAGGTGCGTAGCGTCGAGTTAGGCGTGGCAAACCCGGAAAGCTATAAAGAGCAGGCGCGTAAAGCGGCGATTAAAAACGCCACTCAGCAGGCATCGCAACTGGCTGAAGGCTTTAACGCGAAGCTGGGATCGATCTACAGCATCCGTTATCAGGTCGCCAACTATCAGCCAATGCCGATGAACCGCATGTACAAAGCGGCGGCAGCGGCAGATACCTCGGCGCAGGAGACTTATGACCAGCAGAGCATCAACTTTGACGATCAGGTTGATGTAGTGTTTGAGATTAAGCCCAACGCGGCACAATAAAAAAACGGGGCTTTTGCCCCGTTTTTGTTTTCAGGCGGCGACGTCATTCTGACGCAGCACCCGATGTCCATGTGCAATCAGCGCATCGGTCACCCGACGCATTAACCGGCTTTCAGGCGCAAACCGATGCCAGTAGAGCATCCGGCGCTGATACAATCCCGGCGTCAAATCGATTAACTCACCGCTCGCCAGCTCACGTTCAATCTGAAGATGTGGGATCATACAGCAGGTCGATCCCTGTCGGGCCATCTGCACAAAGGCTTCAGACGAGTTCACAATGTGGCAGGGCACACTGCCAGGTGAAAGGTCAAAGTTCTGCTGCAGGAAAGCCTGGTGCATATCATCAAGATGATCAAAAGCCACGGCAGGCGCTTTCAGCAGGGCAGAGCGGGTAACGCCGTTTGGAAAGAAGCGTTCAGCAAAGTCGCGTGACGCCACAAACAAGTAGTCGAGCGCACCCAGCTGATCCACCAGGCAACTCGGCAGCGGCTGCGGCTGAATACTCACCGCACCCACCACTTCACCCCGACGCAGACGCTCCTGAGTGCGTGTTTCATCTTCAACCTGCAGATTCAGGCGAACGGGGGAGTCAGCCAGCACATCTTTTAGCGCAGGCAGCAACCAGGTCGCCAGACTGTCGGCGTTGACCGCCAGCGACAGCAGCAGCGGCGTGGTGCCACTGTTCTCATCGCCCAGCCACTCCTCTTCCAGCAATTCCACCTGATGCAGTAACGCCAGTAGTTTTTGGCCCTGTTCGGTCGGGCGCGGCGGCACAGTGCGCACCAGCAGCGGCTGACCAAACAGGTTCTCCAGCTGCTTGATTCGCTGTGAAACTGCAGACTGAGTGATACACAATTTTTGTGCGGCACGCTCAAATCCGCGTTCGCGGATCACTGAATCCAGCGCCTGAAGCGTTCGATAATCCGGGCGTTTCATTAATATTCATTCTCCTTCAGGATGGACGTCACTATGCCACAAAACTGTTATCTGTGATGGTTCTCTTGTTTTTGTGGACTGGCTTGCAAAGCGATAAATCCACGTCGGTCAGCCGAGCATTTTCAGCAAGCCTTGTTTTATACTACGCGCACTTCGTTGTCGCACAGGTTTTAAACATACCATGACCCAGGATGAACTGAAAAAAGCCGTTGGCTGGGCTGCACTTGATTACGTGCAGCCGGGCACCATTGTTGGCGTAGGCACCGGCTCCACCGCTGCCCACTTTATCGATGCGCTTGCCACGGTCAGGCATCAGATCGACGGTGCCGTCTCCAGCTCAGATGCCTCCACCCAGAAGCTGAAAAGCCTGGGTATTCAGGTTTTCGACCTGAATGAGATTGATGTGCTGTCGGTTTACGTCGATGGCGCGGATGAGATCAACCCGCAGATGCAGATGATTAAAGGCGGCGGCGCGGCGCTGACGCGTGAAAAGATTGTGGCTGCAGTGGCTGAAACCTTTATCTGTATCGCTGACGCCTCGAAAGAGGTGGATGTACTGGGCCGCTTCCCGCTGCCGGTTGAAGTGATTCCGATGGCACGCAGTTATGTGGCGCGTCAGCTGGTGAAAATGGGCGGCTTACCGGAGTATCGTCAGAACGTGGTAACGGATAACGGTAACATTATTCTCGACGTGCATAATCTGCGTATCCTGGATCCGATTGAGCTGGAAAAAACCATCAATGCGTTGCCTGGCGTCGTCACTGTCGGCCTTTTTGCCGCGCGCGGTGCCGATATTGCACTGATTGGCGGACCTGATGGGGTCAAAACTATCAAAAAATGATCTGTCTGGCGCCGTAAAGGCGTCAGTTATTTCTGCCTGAAAATCATCTTTTCTCACACTGGTGAAATTTGGTGACTTATGTCACATAAGCGTCATCGGCAGCGGGTTCGTTCTCTCTTCTTTGCCTCTCTCATGATTTTGTCCGGCAATGTACTGCTGGCAGCCGCTGCCGTGCTGGCTGCCGGGCAATCGTTTGTATTGCCGGACGCGATTTTTTTGATATTTTGACAGAAGGCTGGCTTATGGTAGTCCTCATTGAATGCTGAATAGGATTGGGAAATGGCAAAGGTATCACTGGAAAAAGATAAGATTAAGTTCCTGCTGGTGGAAGGTGTCCATCAGAGCGCGCTGGATAACCTGCGGGCTGCAGGCTATACCAACATCGAATTCCACAAGGGCGCGCTGGACTCCGACGCGTTAAAAGCATCGATTCGCGATGCGCACTTCATTGGTATCCGTTCCCGCTCCCAGCTTACTGAAGAGATTTTTGCGGCCGCTGAAAAGCTGGTCGCCGTTGGCTGTTTCTGTATCGGCACCAACCAGGTTGATCTGCAGGCTGCTGCCAGCCGGGGTATTCCGGTGTTCAACGCGCCGTTCTCCAATACCCGCTCGGTTGCGGAGCTGGTGATTGGTGAGATGCTGCTGATGCTGCGTGGCATCCCGGAAGCGAACGCGAAAGCGCACCGTGGCATCTGGAACAAGATTGCCAAAGGCTCATTTGAAGCACGTGGCAAAAAGCTGGGTATCATCGGTTACGGTCATATCGGGATGCAGCTGGGCGTGCTGGCAGAAAGCCTGGGCATGCATGTTTTCTTCTACGACATTGAAAACAAGTTGCCGCTGGGGAATGCTACCCAGGTACGCCATCTGGCCGATCTGCTCAACATGAGCGACGTTGTCAGCCTGCACGTGCCGGAAACTGCCTCAACACAGGATATGATCGGTGCAGAACAGCTGGCGCAGATGAAGCCCGGTGCGCTGCTGATTAACGCCTCACGCGGTACCGTAGTCGATATCCCGGCGCTGTGTGATGCGCTGGCCAGTAAACATGTTGGTGGCGCGGCCATCGACGTCTTCCCGACAGAACCCGCCACCAACAGCGAGCCGTTTATCTCTCCACTGAGCGAATTCGACAACGTGATCCTGACGCCGCACATTGGCGGTTCGACAGAAGAAGCGCAGGAGAACATCGGGATTGAAGTGGCAGGCAAGCTGGCGAAATATTCCGATAACGGCTCGACGCTGTCAGCTGTTAACTTCCCGGAAGTCTCGCTGCCGATTCACGGTATCAGCGCCAGTCGTCTGCTGCACATCCATGAGAACCGTCCAGGCGTGCTGACAGCCATCAACCAGATCTTCGCAGAGCAGGGCATCAACATCGCCGCCCAGTATCTGCAAACCTCGCCGTTTATGGGCTATGTGGTTATCGACATTGATGCCGAGCCAGAAGTGGCCGAGAACGCGCTGCAGCTGATGAAGGCGATTCCGGGTACTATCCGCGCCCGTCTGCTTTACTAAGCGATGCAGACACGAAGTGGCGCTAAATAGCGCCACTTCGTGCTATCAGGTACGATCTGCTGTGAGGCTGAGCCTGCTCAGGAAAAACGGTCAGATCGGAAAGTCGCAAACACGTCATTCCTGACTGCCTGGCCCGCGCGGGGGCCGCTTTCCTCTTCTTACCGTGTCCCCTTCGCGTGGTGCTATTTCATTGTTGCAAAATTCGCCCTGATTCGGGGTGCTGATCCGTCTGAAAAAGCCCATAACAGCGGCTCTTCTACTCCCACTGCCAGAGCTTTGACGGCGTCATTACCGCCGGCAAAGGTACATCCCATTCTGCCACCGGCAGGCTATCGACCTGCTGACAATCGTGGGCCAGACCAACCGGCAAAAAGCCGTGCTGTCGCCAGTTCTGCAGGGTGCGATCGTAGAAGCCGCCGCCCATGCCCAGACGCTGCCCATGCTGATCAAACGCCACCAATGGCACCATCATCAGATCCAGCTGATCAAGCGTGATCAACTGCCGGATATCCAGCGGCGGTTCAGGAATACGTAGTTTATTGATATGCAATGGGGTATCGGGCGTGTAGCGCAGAAACAGTAAATGACCGGGCGAGAAGGGATGCAAAACGGGCAGATAGACCGCTTTCTTCAGATGCCAGAGCCTGGCAATCAGCGGACGGGTATTCAGCTCACCATCAACTGACAGGAACAGGGCAATGTTGCGCGCGTGAGTAATCGGCGCATAGTTAAGGGCAAGTTCAGCAAGCTGTTCGGCCGCCTGGGCCTGCTGATCTTCAGTCATTGCACGGCGCAAATGGCGTACCTGCTGACGGATAACCTGACGCTGTATCATTGAAGGTGATGACATGGAAGATTCAGACATGATTTCCCCGCCTGATAAGTCGCTGAACAGCGACTATAACATGTCGGTATGGGGATGAAAGCAGGACTGCAGGAAGAGAGATCTCCGAGATGCCGCCGTAGGCTGTAACCCTTGAACCCTTGGTTCAAGGTGAACATGCCGTCATAACCATCAGGCTTCTCGGACGAACCGAGCATGCACACAGATTACGAGCGTCACATTCTGTTTTTTCGAAATATCGGCTCAGGGGACTGGCCCACATGCAAACATCTCAGAGAAAATTTACCTCACCGTTACTTTAGTATAGCAACCATGAAGTTTTATTCGAACTTCGCACCCTCACGCTCAGAGATGCGACCTTGCTCAACTAATGCCTGTTCAATCGTCTGCTGCAACATACGGATACGCTGTTCCATATTAGCAGCATAATCGCGCGTTTTCACTTTCTCTTGCGCCAGCTCGTGGCAGACGTTTAACGCGGCGATGAACACCAGTTGTTCTGTATTGGTGACTCTAGTGCGAACTTTTAGATCTTGCAACCGTTGATTGAGATCTTCAGCCGCGCTATTGAGCGCATCTTGCTGCTCTGGCGGACAATTCACTCTCAACGAACGACCAAAAATTTGTAAATCTACCGGTTGTGCAGACATGCCACCTTCCTGACTGATTACTTCGCTCGCAACTCCCTTAGCTGTCAATGGCTTGGGAGGCGGGCAACTATATAGACCCACGAAATAAGATACAACCCCTTTTCTGGAAACCTTGAGGCAGCTAGTGGTAGCATAACACGAACTTATTCTGCCAACGACGATGAAAACTTATGTCCTTACAGAACGCAACCCCCGATTACAACGCGCTCGCGGCAGTGCTCTCACAGCAGGGTGTTGGTATGACGCCTGCAGAAATGCATGGCCTGCTAAGCGGCATCCTCTGCGGCGGTAACCAGGACACCAGCTGGAAGACGCTGGTACACGATCTGGCTAACGAAGGCATGGCGTTTTCACACACGCTTGCGGTCCCGCTGGCGGCGCTGCACGAGCACACGGCCACTACGCTGGAAGATGAGGGTTTCCTGTTTCAGCTCATGCTGCCTGCGGACGACGACATCACCGTATTTGACCGTGCCGATGCGCTGGCAGGCTGGGTTAACCATTTTCTGCTCGGTCTGGGCGTAACACAGCCTAAACTGGATAAAGTCACCGGCGAAACCGGCGAAGCAATCGATGATTTGCGTACGATTGCCCAACTCGGTTACGAAGAGGATGAAGACCAGGAAGAACTGGAGCAGTCGCTGGAAGAGGTGATTGAATATGTGCGTGTCGCTGCACTGCTGTGCCACGATACCTTCACTCGTCCGCAGCCAACCGCGCCAGAAGTGCAAAAACCGACGCTACACTAATTTCAGGTCAACGCGTTTAACCGGTCAGTTTACAGGGAGTGCAGAGATGATTTCACTGGAACGATACCTGCAGCGTCGTCAGGCGCTGCTGGCGAAGATGGTGCCTGGCAGCGCAGCGCTGATTTTTGCTGCGCCTGAAGTGACGCGCAGTAACGACACCGAATATCCCTTCCGCCAGAGCAGCGACTTCAGTTATTTCACCGGCTTTAATGAGCCGCAGGCATTGCTGGTGCTGATCAAAAGCGATGAAAATCACAACCACAGCGTGCTGTTTAACCGCGTGCGTGACCCCGCAGCGGAAGTCTGGTCTGGTCGTCGATTGGGTCAGGAGGCCGCGCCCGATAAACTCGGCGTGGATCGTGCCTTACCCTGGACCGATATTGGTGAACAGCTGCACCTGCTGCTGAATGGTCTGGATGTGATTTACCATGCGCAGGGCGAATATGCTCACGCAGACACTCTGGTGTTCAGCGCACTGGATAAACTGCGTCGCGGTTTCCGCCAGAATCTTAGCGCGCCAGCCACCGTCACTGACTGGCGTCCATGGGTGCATGAGATGCGCCTGTTTAAAGATGCGGATGAAATTGAGTTGTTACGCCGCGCCGGGAAAATCAGTGCACTGGCGCATACTCGCGCGATGCAAACCTGTCAGCCGGGCATGTTTGAGTATCAGCTGGAAGGGGAGATCCATCACGAATTTACCCGTCACGGCGCGCGTTATCCCTCCTATAACACCATTGTGGGGGCCGGCGAGAACGGCTGCATTCTGCACTACACCGAAAACGAAAGTGAGATGCGCGACGGCGATCTGGTACTGATCGATGCAGGCTGTGAATTCCACGGCTATGCCGGTGATATCACCCGTACCTTCCCGGTTAACGGCCGATTCAGCCCGGCGCAGCGCGCGATTTATGACATCGTTCTGGCTTCGCTGAAGCGATCGCTTGAGATGTTCCGGCCTGGCGTCAGCATTCGCGAAGTGAATGACGAAGTGGTGCGCATTATGATCACCGGTCTGGTGGAGCTGGGTATTCAGGAGGGTGACATCGATACCCTGATCGCCGAAGACGCACATCGCCAGTTCTATATGCATGGCCTGGGCCACTGGCTGGGGCTGGACGTTCACGACGTAGGTCACTACGGCACCCCGAGTCGCGATCGGATTCTGGAGCCGGGCATGGTGTTAACCGTTGAGCCGGGTCTCTATATCGGGCCGGATGCGGATGTACCCGCGCAATATCGCGGCATTGGCATCCGAATCGAAGATGACATTGTGATTACGGAAGAGGGCATTGAGAATCTCACCGACAGCGTCGTGAAAGAAGCCGATGAGATTGAAGCACTGATGGCGGCGGCAAAACAGGCATGACAATTCTGATTGCCGGAGGCGGCATGACCGGGGCGACGCTGGCGCTGGCGATCTCCCATCTCACCCAGGGCACACTGCCGGTGACGCTGATTGAAAGCAGCGAGCCAGGCAGCCGGGCGCATCCCGGTTTTGACGGCCGCGCGATTGCCCTCGCGGCCGGAACCTGCCAGCAACTGGCGGATATCAACCTGTGGCAGCGCATTGCCCGTTGTGCCACGCCGATTACCCATATCCATGTCTCCGATCGCGGTCACGCGGGCTTTGTGTCACTGGCGGCGGCTGATTATGACATTCCGGCGCTGGGGCAGGTTGTCGAGCTGTTTGATGTCGGTCAGCGGCTGTTTGCGGAACTGAAAAAAGCGCCAGGCGTGACGCTGCGCTGTCCTGCACGCGTTACCCAGGCTCACCGAAGCGACCAGCAGGTTGAGGTGACACTGGACAGTGGCGAACAACTCAGCGGCAAGCTGCTGGTGGCCGCGGATGGCACGCGCTCTGCCCTGGCCGCCTCGTGCGGTATTCAGTGGCAAAGAGACGACTATCAGCAGCTCGCGGTAATTGCCAATGTCTCCACTGCGCTGCCCCATCAGGGCCGCGCTTTCGAGCGTTTCACCGAGCATGGCCCGCTGGCGCTACTGCCGATGTCTGGCAACCGTCTCTCGCTGGTCTGGTGTCATCCGCTTTCGCAGCGCGAACGCATTGAGCAGTGGAGAGAGGCTGAATTCCTGAGTCAGCTGCAGCGTGCCTTTGGCTGGCGACTGGGCAAATTTACTCACACGGGTCAGCGAGAATACTACCCGCTGGCGCTGCACCGGGCGATGTCGCCGGTGACGCACCGTGTGGCGGTGGTGGGTAATGCTGCACAGACGCTGCATCCCATTGCCGGGCAGGGTTTCAATCTTGGCCTGCGCGATGTGATGTCGCTGGCTGAAACGCTGGCAGCCGCCCATCGTCATCAGCAGGATCCCGGCAGCTATGCCGTGCTGCATCATTATCAGCAGCGTCGTCAGCCCGATCGCGCCGCCACTATCGGCATCACCGACGGACTGGTGCGCGTTTTTGCAAACCAGTATGGTCCACTGGTGGCAGGACGTAACCTGGGCCTGCTGGCAATGGATCATCTGCCGTGGCTACGAAATCAACTGGCTGAGCGTACGCTTGGCTGGGTTAAGCGTTAATAAAGAGGCTCAGATGCAAACTTTTGATGTGGTGATCGCCGGTGGCGGTATGGTGGGGCTGGCGGTGGCCTGCGGCTTGCAGGGCAGCGGACTGCGCATCGCCGTGCTGGAAAAATCGCCGGAGCCACCGCTGGCGCTGAGTGCGTCACCGTCGATTCGCGTGTCGGCGATAAACGCCGCCAGCGAACGGCTGCTGCAGAAGCTGGATGTCTGGTCGACCATTCTTTCGCTGCGCTGCCGCGCATATCACGGCATGGAAGTGTGGGATAAGGACAGCTTCGGCTCCATCGCTTTTGATGATGAGCAGCAGGGCTTGTCACATCTGGGCCATATCGTCGAAAACCCGGTGATTCACACTGCGCTCTGGCAACGTGCCAGCGCCTGCAGCGACGTGACGATAATGGCACCTTCGCAGTTACAGCAGGTGGCATTTGGTGACAACGAAGCCTTTGTTACGCTGCAGGATGGCAGTATGTTAAGCGCGCGATTACTGATTGCCGCTGACGGTGCTAACTCCTGGCTGCGCAACAAAGCCGATATTCCGCTGACTTTCTGGGATTACGATCACCGTGCGTTAGTGGCTAACGTCCGCACTGAGAAGCCGCACGACGCTGTGGCCCGCCAGGTGTTCCACGGCGACGGTATTCTGGCTTTCCTGCCGATGCAGGATCCGCATCTGAGCTCCATCGTCTGGTCGCTCTCGCCACAGGAAGCGAGCCGTCTGGAAACCATGCCGGAAGCGCTGTTCAATCAGCAGCTCTCAGTGGCGTTTGATATGCGCCTCGGCCTGTGTCAGCTGGAAAGCGAGCGCAAATCGTTCCCGCTGGTAGCGCGCTATGCCCGCAACTTTGCGGCACACCGTCTGGCGCTGGTGGGCGATGCGGCTCACACCATTCATCCGCTGGCGGGGCAGGGCGTAAACCTTGGCTTTATGGATGCCGCCGAGTTGATTGGCGAGATTCGCCGCCTGCATCAGCAGGGCAAAGATATTGGTCAGCACCTCTATCTGCGTCGCTACGAGCGCAGCCGTAAACACAGCGCCGCAATGATGCTGGCTGGCATGCAGGGCTTCCGGGAGATGTTCGCTGGCAATAATCCGGCGAAAAAACTGCTGCGTGACGTCGGTCTGAAACTGGCTGATCGTCTGCCAGGGGTAAAACCTATGATGCTGAAGCAGGCGATGGGCCTGAATGATTTGCCCGCCTGGCTTCGCTAAATTCTCGCCTTTTGATAAGCCAGCGTCTGCTGGCTTTTTTTATGTCTGAATCCCTCTGCACCACCAAAAGGCAATGCTGCACCAGTCCAGGTCTTCGTTTGATTTATTCTAATTTTGCTAGCAATTTCGCATTACTTTTTCTCATTCATCTCTTCGCGGGCAGCGGGATTTTTTTAACATCCTGAACGCCTTGCCGCATAAATTTGCTGTGTATATTTAAAGTCCCTGCATTTATTGCGCGATTAATCACAAAATTGCAGTTTTTTATCCTGTCACAGGCTGTTTCTGGTTAGGCTGTGCATCTGCGTTCGACCCCGGTTTGCTTATGGTTAATCGTCAGATTCGGTGGTAACGTCAGTCGTAAGAGAACGTTTGCGTCGGCACTCAATTCCGGCGCAATTTTGCCCTCACTCGCTTCTGCACAGGATGGTTATGACTCAGCAAACACCTCTGTTTGAACAGCATCAGGCCTGCGGTGCCCGCATGGTGGATTTTCATGGCTGGATGATGCCATTGCACTATGGCTCCCAGATGGATGAACATCATGTGGTGCGCACTGACGCCGGGATGTTTGATGTCTCTCACATGACCATTGTCGACCTGACAGGACCGCGTACCCGCGAATTCCTGCGCTATCTGCTGGCGAATGATGTGGCAAAACTGACGCAGCCTGGCAAAGCGCTTTACACCGGGATGCTGAATGCGTCGGGTGGCGTCATTGACGATTTGATTGTTTACTTTATGAGCGAATCGTTCTTCCGGCTGGTGGTGAACTCCGCAACCCGTGAAAACGATCTCGCCTGGATCACACAACATGCGCAGGGTTATGGCATTACGCTGATGGAACGCGATGACCTGGCGCTGATTGCTGTGCAGGGTCCGCAGGCGCAGCAGAAAGCGCAGACGCTGTTCAGCGAGGAGCAGCGTCAGGCTGTGGCTGGCATGAAGCCGTTTTTTGGTGTGCAGTCAGGTGACCTGTTTATCGCGACCACCGGTTACACCGGCGAAGCAGGATATGAAATTGCGATGCCCGCCGGTGAGGCAGCCGATTTCTGGCAGCGCCTGCTGGCAGCTGGCGTAAAACCTGCCGGACTGGGCGCACGCGACACACTGCGCCTGGAAGCCGGAATGAATCTTTATGGTCAGGAGATGGACGAAGGCGTTTCACCGCTGGCCGCCAACATGGGCTGGACGGTGTGCTGGGAACCTTCTGACCGCGATTTCATTGGCCGGGAAGCGCTGGAACTGCAGCGTGAACGCGGCACAGAAAAGCTGGTGGGGCTGATCCTCACAGAAAAAGGGGTGCTGCGTAACGGCCAGCCGGTGCGTTTCACCGATGACCAGGGGCAGCCACAGGAGGGGATCATCACCAGTGGTTCTTTCTCACCGACGCTGGGTTGCAGCATCGCCCTGGCGCGCGTACCGGCCTCGGTCAGCAGCACCGCCATCGTTGAGATCCGTAACCGCCAGATGCCCGTCCAGGTTACCCGTCCCGTTTTTGTCCGCGCCGGTAAACCGGTCGCTCAGTAAATTTTATTCAGGAGAAATGGCCAATGAGCAATGTGCCGAATACGTTGAAGTACCGCGACAGCCATGAATGGGTGCGCAAAGAAGCCGATGGCAGCTACACCGTGGGTATTACTGAACATGCGCAGGAGTTACTGGGCGACATGGTATTTGTCGATCTGCCTGAAGTGGGCGCGACGTTTGCCGCCGGTGAAGAGTGCGCGGTGGCAGAGTCCGTTAAAGCGGCGTCAGATATCTATGCGCCAATTAGCGGTGAGATTGTGGCGGTCAACGATGCCCTGACTGACTCACCGGAGCAGGTCAACAGCGAGCCTTATGACGGCGGCTGGTTATTTAAAATCAAAGCCAGTGACGCGTCTGAAATCGACACGCTGCTGGATGCGGATGCTTATAAAGCCTCCATCGACGAGTAATCGTCAGGCGGCCTCAGACAGAGGCCGCAGATTTTTGTTTGCTCTCCGGTTCCCCCAGCCCGATTCAGGATTTACTGCTAATGACTCAGACTCTCAGCCAGCTTGAACACAACGGTGCATTCATTGAGCGCCATATCGGTCCTTCACCTGAGCAGCAGGCGCAGATGCTTGACGCGATTGGTGCCCGTTCGCTGGACGCGTTAATCAGCACGATTGTGCCGGCAGACATTCAGCTGCCGGGTCCACCCGCCGTTGGCGAAGCCGCGACTGAACAGCAGGCGCTGGCCGAACTGAAAGCCATTGCCAGTCAGAATCTGCGTTACAAATCCTGGATTGGTATGGGATACAGCGCGGTCATCACTCCGCCGGTTATCCTGCGTAATATGCTGGAAAATCCGGGCTGGTACACTGCCTATACCCCGTATCAGCCTGAAGTCTCGCAGGGCCGCCTGGAAGCACTGCTGAACTTCCAGCAGCTGACGCTGGATCTTACCGGCATGGATATTGCGTCCGCCTCTTTGCTGGATGAAGCCACGGCTGCAGCCGAAGCGATGGCGATGGCAAAACGCGTCAGTAAGCTCAAAAACGCCAATAAATTCTTCATTGCCGACGATATTCATCCTCAGACGCTGGATGTGGTCCGGACTCGTGCAGAGACGTTCGGTTTTGAACTGATCATCGACAGCGCCGACAAGGCCGCGGATCACGACGACCTGTTTGGTGTGCTGCTGCAACAGGTGGGAACGACGGGCAACGCGCACGATTACAGCGCGCTGATTGCCGGGCTGAAAGCACGCAAAGTCGTGGTCAGCGTGGCGGCAGACTTTATGTCGCTGGTGTTACTGGAAGCACCAGGCAGGCAGGGCGCAGATATTGTCTTTGGTTCCGCTCAGCGCTTCGGCGTGCCGATGGGTTACGGCGGTCCGCACGCTGCCTTCTTCGCCAGCCGCGACGAGCATAAACGCTCTATGCCAGGCCGCATCATCGGTGTATCACGTGATGCCGCAGGCAACACAGCACTGCGCATGGCGATGCAGACCCGTGAACAACATATCCGTCGTGAAAAGGCTAATTCCAACATCTGTACGTCGCAGGTGCTGCTGGCAAACATTGCGGGTCTCTATGCGGTTTTCCACGGCCCGGCTGGTCTGAAACGTATTGCCTCACGCATTCACCGCTTCACCAGCATCCTGGCAGCCGGACTGCAGCAGGGCGGCCTGAAACTGCGCCATCAGCACTGGTTCGATACGCTGACGGTGGAAGTGTCGGATAAAGCCGCTGTGCTGAACCGCGCTCTGAGCTTTGGCGTTAACCTGCGCAGCGACATCCATAATGCCGTTGGCATCACGCTGGATGAAACCACCTGCCGCGAAGATATTCTGGCGCTGTTTGCTATTCTGCTGGGTGATGAACATGGCCAGGATCTGGAAAAACTCGACAGCGAAGTCGCCAGTGAAAGCCACGCGATTCCTGCGGACCTGCAGCGTCACAGCGAGATCCTGACCCATCCGGTGTTCAACCGTCATCACAGCGAAACCGAGATGATGCGTTATATGCACAGCCTGGAGAAAAAGGATCTGGCGCTGAATCAGGCGATGATCCCGCTCGGATCCTGCACCATGAAGCTCAATGCTGCCGCTGAGATGATCCCGATCACCTGGCCGGAGTTTGCTGAGCTGCATCCATTCTGCCCGGCTGAACAGGCTACCGGCTATCTGCAGATGATCGGCCAGTTGTCGCAGTGGCTGGTGCAGCTCACCGGCTATGATGCACTCTGCATGCAGCCTAACTCTGGCGCGCAGGGGGAATATGCCGGGCTGCTGGCGATCCGCCGCTATCACGAAAGTCGCGGCGAGGGCGATCGTCATCTCTGTCTGATCCCGAGTTCGGCACACGGTACGAACCCGGCCTCAGCCCAGATGGCGGGCATGGACGTTGTTGTGGTCGCGTGCGACAAACAGGGCAACATCGACCTTGGCGACCTGCGTGAAAAGGCGGCGCAGGCGGGCGACAAACTTTCCTGCATCATGGTGACTTATCCCTCCACACACGGTGTCTATGAAGAGACCATCCGTGAAGTGTGCCAGATCGTGCATCAGTATGGCGGCCAGGTGTATCTGGATGGCGCGAACATGAATGCGCAGGTCGGCATCACCACGCCAGGCTACATCGGCGCAGATGTCTCGCACCTCAATCTGCACAAAACCTTCTGCATTCCGCACGGCGGTGGTGGTCCGGGTATGGGACCGATTGGCGTGAAAGCGCACCTGGCTCCGTTTGTTCCGGGACACAGCGTGGTGCAGATCGACGGTGTGCTGACGCAGCAGGGCGCGGTCTCCGCAGCGCCGTTTGGCAGCGCCTCTATTCTGCCGATCAGCTGGATGTATATTCGCATGATGGGCGCCGAAGGGCTGAAACAGGCCAGTTCGGTCGCGATTCTGAATGCTAACTATATTGCCAGCCGCCTGCAGTCTGCTTATCCGGTGCTCTATACCGGCCGCGATGGCCGTGTGGCGCACGAATGTATTCTCGACATCCGTCCGCTGAAAGAGCAAACCGGCATCAGTGAGCTGGATATTGCTAAGCGCCTGATCGATTACGGATTCCACGCGCCGACCATGTCCTTCCCGGTGGCGGGCACGCTGATGGTGGAGCCGACCGAGTCAGAGAGCAAAATCGAACTGGATCGCTTTATTGACGCAATGCTGGCGATCCGTATGGAAATTGACCGGGTGGCGGCAGGGGAATGGCCGCTGGACGACAACCCACTGGTTAATGCGCCGCATACCCAGCTGGAAATCGTCAGTGAATGGTCACATCCTTACAGCCGTGAACTGGCGGTCTTCCCGGCGGGCAGCCATAACAAATACTGGCCGACAGTAAAACGTCTGGATGATGTGTTTGGCGACCGCAATCTGTTCTGCTCCTGCGTGCCGATGAGCGATTATCAGTAATCTCCCTACGGGCAAGCGTTAATCATCAGGGGCCGATTCGTCGGCCCTTTGTTATGGAGAATCAGCATGAAACTGGCACTGGTTACGGGTGGCAGCCGCGGTATCGGGCGGGCCACGTCACTATTACTGGCAGCCCGGGGTTATCGGGTTGCAGTGAACTATCGTCAGCGCGAGGCCGAAGCGCAACAGCTGGTGGCACAGATCCAGCAGCAGGGCGGTGAAGCCTTTGCGGTTCAGGCGGATATCAGTGATGAAGCGCAGGTGATGGCGATGTTTGCGCAGCTCGACAAGCACTCTATGCCGCTGGCGTTGCTGGTGAACAACGCCGGGATTCTGTTTCAGCAATGCCGCACCGAACAGCTTGAGGCGGCGCGACTGCAAAAGGTCTTTGCGACCAACGTCATCGGATCCTTTCTCTGCTGTCGTGAGGCGGTTAAGCGGATGGGCACGCATCACGGCGGTCAGGGCGGCGCGATTGTAAACGTCTCGTCGGCCGCATCGCGTACCGGTGCGCCTGGCGAATATGTTGATTACGCCGCCTCAAAAGGGGCGATGGATACGCTGACCAAAGGATTGTCGCTGGAAGTGGCGCAGCAGGGGATTCGGGTCAATGGCGTACGTCCGGGATTTATCTATACAGAGATGCATGCCGATGGTGGAGAGCCGGGCAGGGTAGACAGACTTGCCAGCGCGATTCCGATGGGGCGCGGCGGTGAGGCAGAAGAGGTAGCGGAAGCGATTGTCTGGCTGGCCAGCGATGCGGCCTCATACGTCACCGGCAGCATCATTGACGCTGCCGGTGGTCGTTAACTCACTTCGTAGCTTATGCGGCTTCAGGAATCAGAGGTTTTCGCCGTTGCTGGCGATAACCTGCTGATACCAGCTGAAGCTTTTCTTCTTCGCACGAGAAAAGTCGCCGCTGCCATCATCGTTTTTATTCACATGAATAAAGCCGTAGCGCTTATCGTACTGGCCGGTGGTAAAAGAGACACAATCCAGGCAACCCCATGGTGTGTAGCCCATTAAATCCACACCATCATACGCTACGGCTTTCTTCATCTCTTCGATGTGCGCACGCAGGTAGTCGATGCGGTAATCATCTTCAATCAGGCCGTCAGCGCCGGGCTTATCGATCGCACCAAAGCCGTTTTCGACAATAAACAGCGGCTTCTGGTAACGCTCATACATCTCGTTCATGGCATAACGCAGGCCGACCGGATCGATCTGCCAGCCCCAGTCTGACGCTTTCACATGCGGGTTTTTCACCACACCTTCAAAGCCGGTGATCGGATCGTCAACGCCGCTGGCATCGCTCTTCACGGCGTTGCTCATGTAGTAGCTGAAACCGACATAGTCTGCACAGCCCTGGCGCAGCGTCTCAGCATCGTCCGCTTCCATCTGAATGTCATAACCTTTACGTGCCCACTCCCTGAGCGTGTAGGCCGGATAGTAGCCACGCATCTGCACGTCACTGAACACATAGCGCTGATGCATCGACTCCTGCGCCAGCACCACATCGTCCGGGTGGCAGGAGAACGGGTAGACAGGGACCATGGCGATCATGCAGCCAATCTGGAAGTCAGGATTGATGTCGTGACCGAGCTTCACCACTTTAGCGCTGGCAACAAACTGGTGGTGCATGACCTGATACATTGCCTGTTCAGGTTTCTCATGCTCGGTAAAGATCACACCTGAGCAGCAGTAACCAAACAGCGGATACTGCCAGTTGCGCTGGTTGTTGATCTCGTTAAAGGTCATCCAGTATTTCACTTTGTTCTTATAGCGGTTCAGCACTACTTCGCTGAAGCGCACAAAGAAGTCGACCACTTTGCGGTTGTGCCAGCCGCCATACTCTTTGACCAGGTGATAAGGCATTTCGAAGTGCGAAAGCGTGATGACCGGTTCAATGCCATATTTCAGCAGTTCATCAAACAGATCGTCATAGAATTGCAGGCCGGCTTCATTAGGCTGCTGCTCATCTCCGTTGGGGAAGATGCGGGTCCAGGCAATGGAAGTGCGGAAGCATTTAAAGCCCATCTCGGCAAAAAGCGCGATATCCTGTTTATAATGAGAAAAAAACTCCACGCCTTTGTGGTTCGGGTAGAAATGACCAGGCTGCACGCCGTCGGTGATTACGCGGTCAACGCCGTGTGAACCGCCGGTCAGCACGTCAGCAATGCTGACGCCTTTGCCGCCCTGATCCCAGCCACCTTCAACCTGATGCGCCGCGACCGCACCGCCCCAAAGAAAGCCTTTTGGTAACTGCAATTCTGCACTCATGCTTTACTCCATTACGGATATTGAAATTGAGCTGAGTGTAGCAAGGCAATATTGAAAGTCACGATATAACAGCGCGCCTGGAATTACGTTTGTTACATCCAAAAAACAGGCTGTTTTATTTCCCCAGCTGGCGGCCTATTGCTTCAATAATATAGGTCACCGGCACCTGAGTGGTAATGTCAGAATTGTCGGCCATGCGAATAATCGGCACGTGATAGCAGAGGTTAAAATCACCAATCTTCGCCAGAGAGCAGCTTTCTGTATTCGTTATCGCAATGATTTTGCACTTCTTCAGGCTGAACTGACTGGCAATGCGCAGGATCTCTTCTGTTTCGCCGGAGACCGATAAAATAATGGCGACGGCATTTTCATACAGGTCAGTGCTGACCGGATAGTAGGGGTCGTCAATGGCGTGACTGAATTTACCGAGGTTAGAGAAAAACCGCGCGCCATATTTTGCCAGACTGCCGGAGGTGCCGACGCCAATAAAGAAAACCCGATCCGCCTGATTAATTTTCTGCGCAGCCTGCGTGATGAGCTGTTCAAACTCCGGGTTATTAATACTCTTGAAAAAACTCAGCATTTCACTGACGCCCGCCGTGTTGAGCAGCGGTGCACGCTGTTGTTCGCTTAAGCGCAGGCGGATGCGGAACTCTGACCAGCCTTCACAATCCATCTTGCGGCAGAAGCGCAGCACGGTGGTGGTGGAGACGGCAGCCTGCTCAGCCAGCTCGCGAATCGTCATATAGCTGACGCCCTCGCGGTGCTTAATGATGAATTGATAGACCTGCATTTCCAGATCGTTAAGGCGGGCGAGATCGCGATGCGAAAACATGAATGACTCATTAAACAGTTGACCGATGGTCAGTTTACCAGATTCAGTACGTGGTTTAAGGGATAGTGAATTTCTGTGAGCATTTTTAGCGTACACGTGTACACTGAAAAAATTATTGGGTAGGCTGGGTAACAGTGACTACTGCTATGGCGCTGTTCAGGAAACTAATATGACCACCACACTCTCTCAAAAACATCGACCCTCTGCGGGCTATTCCATTACCGAGGAGATTGCCAACAGTATCAGTCACGGTCTTGGCTGCCTGTCTGGCATCGTCGGGCTGGTGCTGATGCTCCATCAGGCCACTGAGAGGCAGGCTGACACCATCACCTTTATCAGCTACAGCCTCTATGGCGGCAGCATGATTTTGCTGTTTCTGGCCTCAACGCTCTATCACGCAATCCCGGATGGGCCCGCCAGACCCTGGCTGAAAAAGCTCGATCACTGTGCCATCTATCTGCTGATTGCGGGGACCTATACGCCGTTTCTGCTGGTCGGACTGAGGACGCCCCTGGCGTATGGCTTAATGGCGGTGATCTGGGGGCTGGCGCTGGCGGGTATTGTGTTCAAGCTCACGATTGCACATCGCTTTAAAGCGCTGTCGCTGGTGACCTATCTCTGCATGGGGTGGCTGTCGCTGATTGTGGTTTATCAGCTGGCGATGATCCTGCCGCCGGGCTGCATCTGGCTGCTGGCCGCAGGCGGAATTATCTATTCGCTTGGGGTGATTTTCTATGTGGCACGCCGCATTCCCTTTAACCACGCCATCTGGCATTTGTTTGTGCTGGGCGGCAGTCTCTGCCACTTCTGCGCCATCTATTTTTATGTGCGCTGAGTAGATGGCGGCATGGCCCTTCCGTTAATGAAAGGGCCATGCGGTTACATCACTCTTCAGCCAGCGAGTAGGGCAGCGGCTGAATGGTCAGATGCCCGCCTTCGTCACCTTCAACCCGCAGCACGCTGTCCGGCTCCAGATCGTTATTCAGCACCACCTGAATCCAGCTGATTCCATCATCTAACTGCACCGCAGCCAGCACGCTGCCGGTACGACGCCAGCGCTCACCCATCTGTAACTCCAGTGGAGCATTGGCTTCGGGCAGATGACTTGCCTGACCCGCCAGCCAGTAGAGCGCGCGTTTATTGGCACCGCGATATTTCGCTCTGGCGACCATCTCCTGACCGGCATAGCAGCCCTTTTTGAAGCTGATAGCATCCAGCGCCTGCAGGTTGGTGGCCTGAGGAATAAACTGCACACTGGTGGCCGGATCGATTACCGGAATGCCCGCTTCAATGTCCAGCGCCAGCCACTGCTGACTGTCATTAAACTGAGCATCGTCATTAAGCTTCTGTTTCAGCGCTTCTGCCTGTGACAGCGAAGTGACAATCAGAAAACGTTCGGCGGGTTGGGCAAACCACAGCAGCGTGGTTTCTCCCTGCTGCACGACCGGTTTCTCACTGTCGGGCAGGCTATCAAACAGATTCGCCAGCGCGGCGCGGGCCTGAAAACCGGCCAGGCCCAGCAACACGGACTCATCGTCAGCAGCCATCGTCACTTTCGAAAACACCGCGTATTTTTTTAACTCAGTCAGCTGGGTGTCGCGCAGTTCACGGCGGATCACATAGGCATAGCCTTCGCCGCGATGGAACAGGCGCATATTGCTCCACATTTTGCCTTTGGCATCGCAGTGTGCGGCGGGCGAATGGTGGTCTGCATCCAGCGCCGCGACATCCAGCGTTAGCTGACCCTGCAGGTAAGCGGTACTGTCAGCACCGGTAATGGAAACCAGCGCCCAGCTATCCAGTGACATCAGGGTTAATGGCAGGCGAGACGACGCGGCAGGCTGGCGCGGCGGTAAAGTAAAAGTGGGCATGGAGATATCCTGTATTAGAAGGTTCATCCGGAACATTGTCTTCAATGTTAAAAGAGCCGACTGGCAATGCAACCTGTTTACGGAAAACGGCGCACAAAAGGCGTGATAACCCTGAAAAGCTACAATCTGAAATGTGGCAGGTTGCACAGCCTGCGACGCTGCGCCTGCGAGCTGCATTAAACCAGGTTACACTAGCGGCCACGTTGTGAATTGTGGAAATTGATGCATGGATATTAATGATAAATCACGTATTCAGTGGGCTTGCCGTCGCGGCATGCTGGAACTGGATGTGGCTATTATGCCGTTCTTCAAATTTGAGTATGACACGCTTAATGACACTGATAAGCAGGTCTTTGTTAACCTGCTGAAGAGTGACGATCCCGACCTGTTTAACTGGCTGATGAATCACGGTGAGCCAAAAGATCCAGAGCTTAAGCGGATGGTGAATTTGATCCAGCAGCGTAACCATGATCGCGGCCCCGTGGCAATGTAAGCTGCAGCCCTCCCGCCTGGCGTGCGGATGTCTGTGCGCCTGGCTGGTGGCAGCCGTGACTGGCGTCGTGTTGATGACGCTGCCGGTGGGCGGCTGGCTGATTAAAGTGCCGATTATTCTGTTGTTGCTGGCTGAAGGCTGGTGCAGCTTCCGGCGATTGCGTCAGCGGCACGGTGAGTTACAGCGGGAAGGCGGTCATTGCTGGATCTGGCAGGGAAAACGCTGGCGACCGACCCAGCCGCTGCGCTGGTTACCGATTGGCGTCTTGCTGGTGGCCAGGAGTGAAAAGGGCGCTACGCTACGATGGTGGCTGATGCGGGACAATATGCAGCCCGGCGAATGGCGAGCATTACGCGCCTGCTGTTTCAGCAAAGTGCGGCATTAACGGCAACAGGGCAGACTATTATCTGCCGGCATCTGCAGGCGCTCGGGTTCTACAGCGGCAATCCAGAGCACGGAATCGTTCAGAGCAGTGCAGCGGTTTCGGTTAATACCTGCTCGCACCACTGCTCAACGCGCTCATCGGTGACCTCGAACTGATTCACATCATCCAGCGCCAGACCCACAAATTGCGAGCCATCGGCACTCAGCGGTTTAGGACTGGTGAACTCATAGCCCTCAAGCGGCCAGTAGCCGACAAACCGCACGCCCATGGGCTGCAGCAAATCGTGCAGCATGCCGAGCGCATCTAAAAACCACTCGCCATAGCCAATCTGATCGCCCATGCCATACAGTGCAACAATCTTGTTTTGCAGATTCAGCGCGGGCAGTTGCGTCCAGATCGCCTCCCAGTCCTCCTGCAACTCACCGAAATCCCAGGTCGGGATGCCCATGATCAGCAAATCGTACTGTTCCATCAGACGTGGGTCGTCATCTTTCACGTTATGCAGCGTCACTAACTCTTCGCCAATAAAATCGCGAATTTTCTCCGCTACAATTTCGGTGTAACAGGTACTTGAACCGTAAAAAAGACCGATTTTCATGCAGATAACACTCTGTAAATACTGACTTTGGCGCAATTGTACCAGAAGCGCTGCTGAATCAGGCATAATGAGCATGATTTTACACCAGACGGCGGAGACAACGTGCAGGACAGCGATCTGACAGAACAGTTTCTTGATGCGCTCTGGATTGAACGCAATCTGGCGCAGAATACTCTCTCCTCTTATCGTCAGGATCTTCAGACGCTGACCGGCTGGCTGGCGCATCATCAGCTAACGCTGCTCAGCGTGACGCCACTGGATCTGCAGCAGTTCCTGGCCGAAAGGCTGGAGGGCGGTTACAAAGCGACAAGCTCAGCGCGGTTGCTCAGCGCCATGCGTCGCCTGTTCCAGTATCTTTATCGCGAAAAGCTGCGACCGGACGATCCGAGCGCACTGCTGTCCGCGCCAAAACTGCCGCAGCGTTTGCCGAAAGATCTCAGTGAAGCGCAGGTCGAACGACTGTTGCAGGCGCCGAATATCGATATTCCGCTGGAGCTGCGCGACAAAGCAATGCTGGAGCTGCTCTACGCGACCGGCCTGCGTGTCTCCGAACTGATTGGCCTGACGCTCAGCGACATCAGCCTGCGGCAGGGCGTTGTCCGGGTTATCGGTAAAGGCGATAAAGAGCGGCTGGTGCCTTTAGGTGAAGAAGCGGTTTACTGGCTGGAGCAATATATGGAACATGGTCGTCCGTGGCTGCTCAATGGGCAGACGCTGGACGTGATGTTTCCCAGCAATCGGGCGCAGCAGATGACGCGCCAGACCTTCTGGCATCGCATCAAGCATTACGCCACGCTGGCGGGGATCGACAGCGAAAAGTTATCGCCGCATGTAATGCGTCATGCCTTTGCGACCCATCTGCTGAACCACGGTGCAGATCTGCGTGTCGTACAGATGCTGCTGGGACATAGCGATCTCTCCACCACCCAAATTTATACGCACGTCGCCACTGAGCGCCTGCGTCAGTTGCATCAACAACACCATCCGCGAGCCTGATTCGCGGCCATAAGGATAAAAATGAACAAGCATTTTGCCATGCTGGCCCTGTTAGCCAGCGCCTTTTCCGGTCTCGCACAGGCCGATGACAGCGCCATTCAGCAATCCCTTAAAAAGCTCGGTCTGAACCAGACGGAGATCAGTCCATCCCCGCTGCCTGGCTTTAAAACCGTGCTGTCGGAAAGCGGCGTGCTCTATGTTACCGATGACGGCAAACATATGATCCAGGGCCCGCTCTATGACGTCAGCGGCAAACAGCCGGTCAACGTCACCAACCAGCTGCTGGACAAAAAAGTCGAGGCGCTGGTGCCGGAGATGATCGTCTACAAAGCCCCGAAAGAGCAGCATGTGATCACCGTCTTCACCGACATCACCTGTGGTTACTGCCACAAGCTGCACGAGCAGATGGCGGACTACAATGCGCTGGGCATTACCGTGCGCTACCTGGCGTTTCCGCGAGAGGGACTGAATGGTCAGATCGAACCGGCAATGAAGGCGATCTGGTGCAGCGCTGACCGCAATAAAGCGTTTGATGAGGCGATGAAAGGCAATGCGCCGAAGATGGCCGCACCAGACAGCTGCAAAATCGATATTTCTCAGCATTACAAACTGGGCGTGCTGTTTGGCATTCAGGGCACCCCTGCGATGCTGACTGACACCGGCATGATGATCCCGGGTTATCAGTCGCCGCAGGAGCTGAAGCAGGTGCTGGACAATCAGAAGCGTGGTGGTTAATCGGTGGTAAAACAGGAAGTGGAACTGCGTCGCCGTGAGGTGACGGTTGACGATGCGCTACCGGCCACGCTGCCGCCGTTGCTGAAGCGGCTCTATCTGCAACGCGGCGTGCGTGACGCCGCAGAGCTGGAGCGCGGTGCGAAAAACCTGCTGCCGTACCAGTCTTTAAGCGGAATTGAGAGTGCAGTGGAACTGCTGCATCAGGCGCTGCTGGATGGGCGTCGCATTATGGTGGTGGGCGACTTTGATGCCGATGGCGCGACCAGTACCGCGCTGACGGTCATGGCGCTGCGCAGCATGGGCGGCGGCAACGTGCAGTATCTGGTCCCTAACCGCTTTGAAGATGGTTATGGCCTTAGCCCGGAAGTGGTTGAGCAGGCGCGTGCGCGCGGCGCGGCGATGATCCTGACCGTCGATAACGGCATCTCCTCCCACGCTGGCGTTGATTTTGCCCATCAGCACGGGATTCCGGTGCTGATTACCGACCACCATCTGCCCGGTGAGACCTTACCCGCCGCTGAGGCGATCGTGAATCCCAATCTGCCGGACTGCAACTTTCCCTCGCGCGCGCTGGCGGGCGTGGGCGTCGCGTTCTATCTGATGCTGGCGCTGCGCGCCCATCTGCGCACTAAGGGATGGTTTGGCACCACCCGCACGGAACCGAATCTGGCGGAGATGTTGGATCTGGTCGCGCTTGGCACGGTAGCCGATGTGGTGCCACTCGACGTCAATAACCGCATTCTGGTATGGCAGGGGCTCAGCCGCATCCGTGCCGGAAAATGCCGGCCAGGCATCCGCGCGCTGCTGGAGATTGCTAATCGCGATGCCCGTCAGCTGGCGGCCAGCGATCTCGGCTTTGCGCTGGGACCACGACTCAACGCCGCAGGCCGGCTCGACGATATGTCGGTGGGCGTTGCGCTGTTAATGACCGACGATCTCAGCCAGGCGCGGATGCTGGCCAGCGAACTGGACGCGCTGAATCAGACGCGTAAAGAGATCGAGCAGGGCATGCAGAGCGAAGCGCTGGCGCTGTGTCAGGCGCTGGAGCGCGAGCAGCGCGATCTGCCGCTGGGGCTGGCCTTCTATCATCCCGAATGGCATCAGGGCGTGGTGGGGATTCTGGCGTCACGTCTTAAAGAGCGCTTCCATCGTCCCGTGATTGCCTTTGCGCCAGCAGGCGACGGCACGCTGAAGGGGTCGGGCCGCTCGATTGCCGGACTGCATCTGCGCGATGCGCTGGAGCGTCTGGATACCCTGAATCCTGGTATGATGCTAAAGTTTGGCGGTCACGCCATGGCAGCCGGCTTATCGCTGGAGACCGCACGCTACGAGGAGTTTCGTCAGCGCTTTGCCGATCTGGTCGGTGAGTGGCTGGATGGCGAATCGCTGCAGGGCATCATCTGGTCAGATGGCGCCCTGCAGCCGCAGGAGTTTTCCCTGCAGACCGCCGAGATGTTGCGCGAAGCCGGGCCCTGGGGCCAGGCGTTCCCGGAACCCGCTTTTGACGGCAAATTTAAGCTGCTGCAACAGCGGCTGGTGGGCGAGCGACATCTTAAAGTCATGGTCGAGCCGCTGGACGGCGGTCCGCTGATCGACGGTATCGCCTTTAATGTCGATACCACGCTGTGGCCCGACAGCAGCATTCGTCAGGTTGAGCTGGCCTATAAGCTGGATATCAATGAGTATCGTGGTAACCGCTCGGTGCAACTGATCATCGACCATATCTGGCCGCTGAACTGAGTTAAACAGGGTGCGCGCGTCTCCGGTTACGGCAGATGCGCGACCGCCCGATTGTTTTCTGCGTTATTCTGCTGCGCGTGAGGATGTCACCGCGATCCGATAAGCAAATGCGACACGTCACGCAACCCCGGCATCAGCCCGCTGTCTCAGCGCTACAATCTGCCGCCAGTTTCGGGTAAACTTGTGCGTTAATTTTCCTGTCCCATCGAACATAAGAAAGACGCCAAAGCCATGTTTGAAATTAACCCGGTCAAAAACCGTATTCAGGACCTCAGTGAGCGCAGCGACGTTCTTCGGGGGTATCTTTGACTACGATGCCAAGAAAGAACGCCTCGAAGAAGTAAACGCCGAGCTGGAACAGCCCGATGTCTGGAACGAACCTGAGCGTGCTCAGGCGCTGGGCAAAGAGCGCTCCTCGCTGGAAGCCATCGTGCAGACGCTGGAACAGATGTCGCAGGGCCTGGAAGATGTGCAGGGTCTGCTTGAGCTGGCCGTAGAAGCGGAAGACGAAGAGACCTTCAACGAAGCCGTTGCCGAGCTGGATGTCCTTGAGGGCAAGCTGGGCGAACTGGAATTCCGCCGCATGTTCTCCGGCGAGTATGACAGCGCCGACTGCTACATTGACCTTCAGGCGGGTTCCGGCGGCACCGAAGCGCAGGACTGGGCCAGCATGCTGATGCGTATGTATCTGCGTTGGGCCGAAGCAAAAGGCTTCAAAACCGAAATTATCGAAGAGTCTGAAGGTGAAGTTGCGGGCATCAAGTCGGTGACCATTCGCGTGTCAGGCGACTACGCCTTTGGCTGGTTGCGCACCGAAACGGGCGTGCATCGCCTGGTGCGTAAGAGCCCATTCGACTCCGGCGGCCGTCGTCACACCTCCTTCAGCTCAGCCTTTATTTACCCGGAAGTGGATGACGATATTGATATCGACATCAACCCAGCCGATCTGCGCATTGACGTCTATCGTGCGTCGGGTGCGGGCGGCCAGCACGTTAACCGGACCGAATCTGCGGTACGTATTACCCATATTCCAACCGGTACTGTCACCCAGTGTCAGAATGACCGTTCTCAGCATAAGAACAAAGATCAGGCGATGAAGCAGATGAAAGCGAAGCTGTACGAGCTTGAGATGCAGAAGAAAAATGCTGAGAAACAGGCGCTGGAGGACAACAAGTCCGACATTGGCTGGGGAAGTCAGATCCGTTCTTACGTTCTCGATGATGCACGCATCAAAGATCTGCGCACCGGCGTAGAGACGCGTAACACCCAGGCGGTGCTGGACGGCGATCTGGATCGATTCATTGAAGCAAGTTTAAAAGCAGGGTTATAGACATGTCTGAACAACAACCGCAGAGCGCTGATGCCGCCGTTGAGTTAAATAACGAACTGAAAACGCGCCGTGAAAAGCTGAGCGCGCTGCGTGCCAACGGTCTGGCGTTTCCCAACGATTTCCGTCGTGACAGCCTTTCGAACCAGCTGCTGGAAAGCTATGGCGAGAAGAGCAACGAAGAGCTTGAAGCGCTGGGTATCGAAGTCAGCGTCGCCGGCCGCATGATGACCCGCCGTATCATGGGTAAAGCCTCTTTCGTCACCCTGCAGGATGTGGGCGGCCGGATTCAGCTTTACGTTTCACGTGACGATCTGGCGGAAGGCATCTACAACGAGCAGTTTAAGAAATGGGACCTCGGCGATATCCTGGGTGCGCGTGGCAAACTGTTCAGAACCAAGACCGGCGAACTGTCGATTCACTGTTCAGAACTGCGCCTGCTGACCAAAGCCCTGCGCCCGCTGCCGGACAAATTCCACGGCCTGGCCGATCAGGAAACCCGTTACCGTCAGCGTTACCTTGATCTGATCGCCAACGAAGAGTCACGCAACACCTTCAAAATTCGTTCGCAGATCATGGCCGGCATTCGCCAGTTCATGGTAGGCCGCGACTTTATGGAAGTGGAAACCCCGATGATGCAGGTGATCCCGGGCGGTGCCTCTGCGCGTCCGTTCATCACCCATCACAATGCGCTGGATATCGATATGTATCTGCGTATTGCACCAGAGCTTTACCTGAAGCGTCTGGTAGTGGGTGGCTTCGACCGCGTGTTCGAGATCAACCGTAACTTCCGTAACGAAGGTATTTCGCCACGTCATAACCCAGAGTTCACCATGATGGAACTCTATATGGCCTATGCGGATTATAAAGATCTGATCGAACTGACCGAAAGCCTGTTCCGTACTCTGGCGCAGGATGTGTTGGGCAGCACGGTCGTGCCTTACGGCGAGCAGGAGTTTGATTTCGGCAAGCCGTTTGAAAAACTGACCATGCGTGAAGCGATCAAGAAATACCGTCCGGAAACGGATCTGGCCGATCTGGAAGACTTTGATAAAGCGGTGGCGATTGCACAATCCCTGCATATCAAAGTGGAGAAGAGCTGGGGTCTGGGCCGCGTCGTGACCGAGATCTTCGAAGAGACGGCTGAAGCGCATCTGATTCAGCCAACCTTCATCACTGAATATCCGGCTGAAGTCTCGCCACTCGCCCGTCGTAACGACGAGAACCCGGAAATCACCGATCGCTTTGAGTTCTTCATTGGCGGTCGTGAAATCGGTAACGGCTTCTCCGAGCTTAATGATGCGGAAGATCAGGCTGAGCGTTTCCTGCAGCAGGTGAATGCCAAAGATGCCGGTGACGACGAAGCGATGTTCTACGACGAAGACTATGTTACCGCGCTGGAACATGGCCTGCCGCCAACCGCCGGTCTGGGTATCGGGATTGACCGTATGGTGATGCTGTTTACTAACAGCCACACGATCCGCGATGTGATTCTGTTCCCGGCACTGCGTCCAGGCAGCAAGTAAGTCTGACTGTTCTCAGAAAAGGCCGGGTATACCGGCCTTTTTTATGTCTGCTGAAAGAGTATGGCCCGGTTCGCTATGAGATCGAGCCTGCTCAGGGAAGACGGTCAGATCGGAAAGACGCAAAAGCCGTCATCCATGACCGCTCGGCCCGCGCCATCCCTGGCGCGGGACGCTTTCCTTTTCTGACCGTATTCCCTGCGCGCTTACTTTATCCGTTGCTGTCAGATGCACTCTGATTCGGCGTTGTCAGCACGAAAAAGGCCGGAAGTTCCGGCCTTTTTTACCACTGTCCATTCAGCAAACATCAGGACTTAATCGCCTGATTCAACCAGCTCTGAAAGCGGGAATAGGGCACATAGAGCGCAACGTTTTTATAGAGTGTCTTACCGCTGACATTGTCATTGATGTTATTGCTGTAGCCAATAATCACACCCGCCAGCGTATCATCAGAGGCGTTATAAACCGCACCGCCTGACATCCCTTTCACCACACCCGCATTCGCCGCGACTACAACACAGTCCGGCTTATTCCAGCTGTTCGCCAGCGTGGTATTAATCAGGTTCTGTCCGCTGGAGCTGACCGGCATGGCCGAAATAAAACTGTAGCCATAGAGATTCACCTGGTCGCCAATATGGCTGTTGCGAAAGCTGGGTGGCAGATTCATTTCGCTGTTTTTATGGTAGACCACGGCCAGATCGCATTGCGGGTGCCAGGCTTTAACCCGGTAAAGAGAGAACTTCGCCACGTGCGCAGCGGTCAGGCTGTACTCCGGCGTCAGCGGGATGGTGGTACCCAGCGTGCCTAACCCCAGCACGGTAGGAATGCCGGTCACGGTCATATCAACGCGTTTTTCCGCTTCTTTACTGTACTCATAATGCCCCACCGAGCAGCCGGTTAAGCCTAAAACCATTAAGGCTATGAGTCGTTGCATTCTCTCTCCCTGCGTCAGCAGTTGATTACATCACCTGGCAATTCATTAGGGATATATCGGCAACGTTAAGGATTTATTAATTAAATACGCATTAAAAAGCGTAATCGGTTCACGGAAAATGACAACCTGACCCGGGTTCGCCAGGGTCTTTCAGGTAGGGTCCGCAGGCAGAGAAAGAAAGTTGCGACAGGCACAGCGACACGATTATTGCGGCCTCAGCAATAATCCTTTGCTGCATACAGGCTATGTCGTGCACCAGCGCTATGCTGTAATACTCACTGTGACGCAGATCAAAATTAATAAGCGTCTAGGGGCTGCGTGTCCGCGCGGTTCACCTGCAAATGAAACCGGGAGAGTGTTATGCCTGTAGCATTAATGGCGCTGGCGTTAAGTGCGTTTGCCATCGGAACCACCGAGTTTGTCATTATGGGATTGCTGCCGGAGGTGGCGCGTGACCTTCAGGTGTCGATTCCGTCGGCGGGCTGGCTGATCAGCGGCTATGCGCTGGGGGTAGCAATTGGTGCGCCGATAATGGCGTTGCTGACCGCCAGACTACCGCGTAAAAAAACGCTGATTCTGCTGATGGTGATCTTTATTGTCGGCAACCTGCTGTGTGCGCTGGCTTACAACTACAACCTGCTGATGCTGGCCAGAATCGTTACCGCACTCTGTCATGGTGCCTTCTTCGGGATTGGCGCGGTTGTCGCCGCCAGTCTGGTGCCTGCCGGGCGTCAGGCTTCGGCTGTGGCACTGATGTTTACAGGGCTGACCTTAGCTAACGTGCTGGGCGTGCCGCTGGGAACCAGTTTCGGACAGATGTTTGGCTGGCGAGCGACATTCTGGGGCGTGGCGGTGATCGGCGTGCTGGCGTTTATCGCCCTGATCGTCAGTCTGCCCAACAACAAACAGGAAAAACCGGTTCATCTGGCGAGTGAAATTGGCGCACTGGCCAACGGCAAACTGTGGCTGTCGCTGCTGATGACGGTGTGCTTTGCGGCGGCGATGTTTGCACTGTTCAGCTACATTGCGCCGCTATTGTTAGAGGTGACGGGCATCAGCGACCGCGGCGTCAGCTGGACGCTGTTCCTGATAGGTGCGGGCCTGACAGTTGGCAATATTCTCGGCGGAAAACTGGCTGACTGGAAAGTCTCTTTCAGCCTGATCCTGAGCTTCTCACTGATTGCGATCTTCTCGCTGCTCTTCAGCTGGACCAGCCATGCGCTGTGGCTGGCGGAGATCACCCTGTTCCTCTGGGCGATGGCAACCTTTGCCACGGTGCCGGGTCTGCAGATTAACGTAGTGCGTCACGGCAAAGAAGCACCGAACCTGGTCTCAACCCTTAACATTTCGGCGTTTAACGTCGGTAATGCGCTGGGTGCCTGGGTTGGTGGCGCAGTGATTGGCCGTGGTTTTGGCCTGACGGCGGTGCCGGTTGCTGCGGCTGCGCTGGCCGCTGTCGGTCTGCTGGTCTGCCTGATTACCTTCCGTAAATCGGGCAGCGCGGTCGCCAGGGTTCGCGCTTAAGCCAGGCGGGCGGCGATTCGCGCCGGAAAGTCAGCCACCTGCTGCTGCAGATGGCTGACAAAGGCATCCACCAGCGCCGACGCAGGGCGGTGCTGCGGTCTCACCAGGCTGACGGTAAACGGAACTGCCACGCTGAACTTACGCATCACCACACCGCTGTCGGCGTAATCCAGCGCCGTCAGCGGATTCACAATCGAAATCCCCACGCCCGCCCTGACCATTGCGCATACCGAAGCGGCGCTGTGTGTCTCCATCACCAGCCGCCGTTCCACTCCCTGCTCCTGAAACAGCGCATCCAGCAGCTGACGATAGCTGTCGCTGCGCGACAGGCTCACATATTTTTCGCCTGTAAAGTCATGCGGCGTCAGCACCTCACGCTCACTCAAGGGGTGATGCTGCGGCAACACGCACACTTCATCGCAGGTCAGCAGGGCGAGGCGGTCAGTTCCGGCCGGCGCGTGCTGGGTTTCGGTTAAGCCGATATCGTAGCGCTGCGCCGACAGCCACTCCTCCAGCAGCGGCGACTCCTGCGGAATCACATTCAGACTCACATCCGGGTAACGCTGTAAAAAGGGCTGACACAGCGGCGGCAGCAGCGACTGCGAAAAAACGGGCAGACAGGCGATCGACAGCTCGCCCTGACGAAACTGGCGCAGGCCTTCTGCCGCTTCCATGATGCGGTCCAGACCATACCAGGAGCGCTGAACCTCTTCAAACAGACGCAACCCTTGCACCGTCGGCTGCAGGCGACCGCGTACCCGCCCGAACAGCTCTAATCCCAGTTGCTGCTCCAGACGTGCCAGCTCCCGGCTCACGGTAGGCTGTGAGGTGTGCAGCAGCGTGGCGGCCTGCGTCAGATTGCCGCTGGTCATCACCGCATGAAAAATTTCGATATGCCGCCAGTTAATGTTTGCCATGCCGTTTACCTATATCCATTCTGCATAGATGCTATTAAAACAGATATTTTTCGCTATGGCACGATTCTGGCTTAATGGGGTTATCGCCACAGGAGAATTGCTATGCCACGTTCATTACAGAGTACCGAAACCACACTCAACGCCGCTCACCTGCTGCCGCTGGCACGCCGTTATGCCGGGCCATTCTGGGCCTACGACGCGCAGATTATTCAGGCGCGTATTGCTCAGCTGCAGGCCTTTGATGTGGTGCGCTTTGCGCAGAAAGCCTGCTCGAATACGCATATCCTGCGCCTGATGCGCGCGGCGGGCGTGAAAGTGGACTCGGTATCGCTGGGTGAGATCGAACGTGCGCTGGCCGCCGGTTATCAGCCTGGTGGTGATGAGATCGTCTTTACCGCTGATCTGTTCGATCAACCGACACTTGAGCGGGTGACTGCGTTAAAGGTGCCGGTGAATGCCGGTTCGATCGATATGCTGCATCAGCTCGGTGCGGTGTCACCGGGACACGCGGTATGGCTACGCGTCAACCCTGGTTTTGGTCACGGCCACAGTCAGAAAACCAATACTGGTGGCGAAAACAGCAAGCACGGTATCTGGCACGGTGACTTAGCCGAGGCGCTGGCGGCCATTAAAAAGCACGGCCTGAACCTGGTGGGCATTCACATGCATATCGGCTCAGGCGTCGATTATGCGCATCTGCAACATGTCTGTGATGCGATGGTGGAACTGGTAATGGCATCGGGTCAGGATCTGACGGCGATCTCTGCGGGCGGTGGACTTTCTATTCCTTATCGCTACGGCGAAGAGGCGATCGATACCGGGCACTATTTCGGCCTGTGGGACGCAGCGCGGCAGCGCATTGCTCAGCATCTGGGGCACGCGGTCAAACTGGAGATCGAACCGGGCCGCTTCCTGGTGGCCGAGGCTGGCGTACTGGTATCGCAGGTCCGGGCAGTGAAGTCGATGGGCAGCCGTCACTTCGTGCTGGTTGATGCCGGTTTCAGTGATCTGATGCGCCCATCCATGTATGGCAGCTATCACCATATCTCGCTGATGGCGGGCGATGAGCGGGCCATTGATGAGCAGCAGACGATCGACACAGTGGTTGCCGGTCCGCTGTGCGAATCAGGCGATGTCTTTACTCAGCTGGAGGGCGGCATGGTCGAACCGCGCGCCATCCCGGCGGCGAAAGTAGGCGATTATCTGGTGTTCCACGACACCGGCGCATACGGCGCATCCATGTCTTCTAACTACAACAGCCGTCCGCTGATCCCGGAAGTGCTGTTTGAGCAGGGCCAGCCGCGCGAAATCCGCCGTGCACAAACTATCGAGTCGCTGCTGGCACTGGAAATTATCTAATCACCTCGCTCAGGCGGCCCACGTGCCGCCTGTCAGCTATAGATCTCTTTTCGCAGCATGATCAGTTCCTCGGCCAGTTCGCGACACAGCATGGCATTCATCAGATGATCCTGCGCATGTACCAGAATCAGCGTGACCGGTAATTTTCCGCTTCCTTCGTCTGCGCCAATCAACGCGGTCTGGATTTTATGTGCCGCTTTTGCCGCAGTATCAGAGGCTGCCAGCCCGGCATCAGCCCCGGCCCAGTCGCGTTTGCGCGCGCACTGAATCGCCATCATCGCCGACGAGCGTGCTTCTCCCGCATTGATCAGTAATTCCATCATAGTCTGTTCGTAATCCATAACGCCTCCGTTATTGGTATGCCAAATTGGCCTTTTTAATCATACCGGAATGCCAAAAAACATTTCCGGGAGATTCATCACAGAAAAAAACGCGGGTATTCGTCATTTTGGTATGCCACTAACAAGGAAGATCATGATGATTACAGGACTACCGATCTTACATCTCTGAGGATTGATCATGTCTTTACAGGACCGCCTTATCGATTCCCTGGGCAGCTTCGCCACCCGCTTTAACAGTTATCGCTACATCATGGCGATTAAAGCCTCGTTCATTACCCTGATGCCGGTAATCATTGTTGGCGCCTTCTCGGTATTGATTTCTAACATGGTGCTGGACAGCAAAAATGGCCTTGCCAGCTTTGCCGCTCTGGCTTTCTTAGCTGACCTCAAGCCCATCACCAGC
This sequence comes from Pantoea sp. MHSD4, assembly GCF_021043305.1. Lineage (NCBI taxonomy): Bacteria > Pseudomonadati > Pseudomonadota > Gammaproteobacteria > Enterobacterales > Erwiniaceae > Pantoea > Pantoea sp. MHSD4. The sequence continues at coordinate 191,968 of NZ_JAJNDH010000005.1, forward strand.
AGTATCAATTACGCCACGCTCAGCTTTCTTAACATTGGTGCGGTGTTCCTGATTGGTATTGAGCTTGGGCGCATCAACGGTATAAAAACGCTGTTTCCCGGTCTGCTGGCAATCATCTGCTTTATATCGGTGACGCCGACCACCTTACAGATGATTGTCGATGGGCAGATGCATCTGGTCACCGATGTGCTGGCCAAACAATTCTCCGATACCAAGAGCCTGTTTCTCGGCATGTTTATCGCCATTCTGTCGGTAGAGATCTACTGCCGCCTTGAACAGATTGAGCGGCTGAAAATCAAAATGCCTGACACTGTGCCGCCCAACGTGGCCGCCTCATTCTCCGCGCTTATCCCTTCAATTATCACCGTGACGCTGATAGCGACCTTTGGCTTTGTCTTCCATCGCGTCACCGGCATGTACCTTTACGACGCGGTATACCAGGTGGTGCAGCAACCGCTGGAGTCGGTTGTGCAGAGTCTGTGGGGCATTCTGATTCTGATGTTCGTCGCCCAGCTGTTCTGGGTGATTGGTATTCATGGCAACCAGATGGTGAAGCCGATTCGTGAGCCGCTGTTGCTGGGCGCGATTATGGTCAACATGACCGCTTTTGAGCAGGGAAAAGAGGCGCCGAACATCATCACGATGCCGTTCTGGGATGTTTATATGAGCATCGGCGGCTCCGGCCTGACCATCGGGCTACTCACTGCCGTAATGCTGGCGACGCGACGCAAAGAGATGCGTGAAATTGCCAAACTGTCGTTCGGCCCAGGCATTTTCAATATCAACGAACCGGTTATATTTGGTATGCCGATTATGCTTAACCCGATTCTGGCTATCCCTTTCATCATCACACCGCTGGTGACAGGTTCTATTGGCTACTTCGCGACGGTGATGGGCTTTGCCGGGAAAGCCGTGGTGATGGTGCCCTGGACCACGCCTCCGATTATCAATGCCTGGCTTTCAACGGCTGGATCGATGGGCGCAGTGGTGACGCAGATCGTCTGCATTCTGGTGTCAGTACTCATCTATCTGCCCTTTGTGAAAGTCGCAGCCCGCCGCGCGGATGCAGCGGAAGCAAAGAGCCTGCAACCTGAGCTGAACCCCAACCGAACGGAGGTGTTATGAGTCGTCAGACTGTCCACATACCTGAGAATTTCATTCTGGGGGCTGCTGCCTCCGCCTGGCAGACGGAAGGCTGGAGCGGAAAAAAGCCGGGCCAGGACTCCTGGCCTGACGCCTGGTATCAGCAGGATCGTCACGTCTGGCACAACGGCTATGGCCCGGCGGTTGCCACTGACTTTATCAATCGCTTTGGTGAAGATGTGGCGCTAATGAAGGCCAGCGGGCTGACCCACTACCGGACTTCCATTAACTGGTCGCGTTTCCTGATTGATTATGAAACCGCCACGGTCAATGAGGAATATGCCGCTTACTATGACCGGCTGATTGATGAAATGCAGCGTCAGGGCATTGAACTGATGCTCTGTCTGGAGCATTACGAGCTGCCAGCCTTGCTGCTTGAGCAATATGGAGGCTGGCAGTCAAAGCATGTGGTTGAACTGTTTATTCGTTATGTCGAACAGGTTTTTAAACGTTATGCCGGTCGGGTCACACGCTGGTTTGTGTTTAATGAGCCCATTGTGGTGCAGACCCGCGTCTATCTCGACGCGCTGCGCTGGCCTTATGAGCAGAACACGCATAAATGGATGCAGTGGAACCACCATAAAAATCTCGCGACTGCCCGGGCAGTGCAGCTTTTCCGCAAGCGTGGCTATGCCGGTCGCATTGGTACCATTCTTAACCCGGAGGTCACCTATCCGCGATCATCCGCCCCGCACGACCAGAAGGCGGCGCATATTTATGACCTGTTCTACAACCGGGTGTTTCTCGACCCCGCGATTAAAGGCGAGTATCCGGCGGAGCTGCTGGCGCTGCTTGATAAGCATCAGATTGAGTGGGAAACCACGCCGGAAGAGCTGGCGATTATTGCTGCCAATACCGTCGATGAGGTCGGCCTTAATCTCTACTATCCCCATCGCGTGAAGGCGCCGTCCCGCGCCTGGCATCCCGAGACACCCTTTCATCCTGCCTGGTATTACGAACACTTTGAACTGCCTGGGCGGCGGATGAATCGTTCGCGCGGCTGGGAAATTCAGCCTGAAATTATCTGGGATATGGCACAACGAATGCGCGATGAGTACGGCAATATCCCGTGGTTTGTGGCGGAAAGCGGTATGGGCATTGAGAACGAAACCCAATTCAAAGATGCCGGTGGGGAAATTCAGGACGATTACCGTATCGCGTTTATCAGCGAACACCTGCATCAGGCGATACGCGCCAGCCAGGCGGGCATTAACTGTCAGGGCTACATGCTGTGGGCGTTTACCGACAACGTCTCACCAATGAATGCCTTTAAAAACCGCTATGGTCTGATCGAAATCGACTTAGATAAGCACCGTCAGCGCCGTATGAAGAAATCTGCCCATTGGTTCCGTACGCTGCGTGACACGCAGCAATTTACCCTGTGGCTTGATGATGAGCCGAAATAACGCGAGGAAACGAGCATGAAACGAATTGTTCTGGCCTGTGCTGCGGGCATGTCGACCTCAATGGTGGTCACGCGGATGGAAAAAGAGGTCGCCGCTCGCGGACTGGCATTTCAGATCTACGCTATTCCGGAGCAAAACCTGCGTGAAGAGCTGCAAAACTACGGCAGCGAGGTGGCGGTGGTGCTGCTCGGGCCTCAGGTGCGCTTCAAACTGGAGGAGAACAGAAAACTCACTGACAGCTATCAGTTGCCTATCGCGGTAATCGATACGGTTGCTTACGGCACGCTGAATGGTGCAAAGGTACTCGATCAGGCGCTGGCTTTGATACACTGAGCCCCAGTTTGCGAGCCAGCCTCTCCGGTTCGCGGGCATTGTCGCGCAGGGAACGGCGACAATGCCGTTAGCGCGTTGATTGCAAAGGGTAAAAGTGTGGACAAAGCCGAAGCGCCGCAAGAAAAAAAGCAGTACCAGGAAATTGGTCAGCACCTGCGTCAGCAGATCAGTGACGGACACTATCCGGTGGGATCGCGCCTGCCGCCTGAACGTCAGCTGGCTGAAACCTGGGGCGTCAGCCGGACCATCGTGCGCGAGGCATTATTGATGCTTGAGCTGGAAGGTACGGTGGATATCCGTCAGAGCTCCGGCGTCTATGTAATGCGTATTCCTTCCGCCAGTGATGATGAAGAAGAGGCCTTTTTCCGCAGCGACGTAGGCCCGTTTGAAATGCTACAGGCGCGTCAGTTGCTGGAGAGCAATATTGCCGCCTTTGCCGCAAAAATGGCGACTAAAGCGGACATTGAAAATCTGCGACGTACGCTGGAACAGGAGCAACGTGCCATCGCCGCCAACGACAGCAGTCAGGACAACGACAAATTGTTTCATCTGCTGCTGGCGGGTGCGAGTCAGAATCAGATGCTGCTCGATACCGTTACCAGTATCTGGCGGCATCACGACAGCAGCCCGCTCTGGCAGCAGCTGCGCCCGCAGTTTGAAACCCGCGCCTATCGCCTGAAGTGGCTCGGCGATCACCAGACTATCCTGGCTGCTCTGCGTCGGCGCGATGTGATGGGGGCCTGGCAGTCGACCTGGCAGCACCTTGAGAATGTCAAAAATACGCTGCTGGAGCTTTCCGACGCCGATGCGCCTGATTTTGATGGCTACCTGTTTGATTCAGTCCCGATCTTTCAGGGGAAACTGATGTGATTGAGATTGTCTCGCTCAGTGATGCCCCACAGTTTGCCGATCAGATTATTGACTGGCAGTGGCGCGCATTTGGTGAAGCCAGTAGCCACGCGTTCTTTGCCAGTGTGGTGAACAGCAGCCTGAACGGTGCTGACTTCCCCGTAACCTTTGTCGCTCTGGAGGCGGGCAGGGCGGTCGGCACTGTAGGATTCTGGCGCTGCGACCTGATCAGCCGTCAGGATCTTTTCCCGTGGCTGGCGGCGCTCTATGTTGATGAGTCGTCGCGCGGCAAAGGTGTCAGCGAGGCGCTGCAGCAGCATGTGATGACTTATGCACAGGCGCGTGGCTATCCACGGTTGTGGCTCTGGTCAACGTTTGAGGGCTACTACGAACGGTCTGGCTGGCTGCCCCAGGGAGAGGCGCTGGAGTATCCGGATAAACCAGTAAAACTCTATTATCGCGATCTGTAAAAGAGGCCAGCCGCCAGGGCGGCAGCTGGCAAAGACACACTTATGGCGCCGGATAGGTATAGCGACGATGAATCGCCTCAATGCCTTCCAGAATCTCGGCATTTAAGGTCAGATTGAAACTGTCGATATTAATCTGCAGCTGTTCAAGCGTGGTGGCACCCAGCAGTGTGCTGGCCACAAACGGCTGCTGACGCACATAGGCTAAAGCCATCTGCGATGGGTCAATCTGATGCTGTTGCGCTAACGCCACATATTCTGCAACGGCCTGCTGTGACTGCTCGCCGCTGTAGCGGGTAAAGCGGCTGAACAACGTGTTACGTGCGCCCGCAGGCTGCGCGCCATTCAGGTATTTGCCACTTAGCGTACCAAACGCCAGGCTGGAATAGGCCAGCAGCTCCACGCCTTCATGCTGGCTGATTTCGGCCAGACCCACTTCAAAGCTGCGGTTCAGCAGGCTGTAGGGGTTCTGAATGCTGACAATGCGCGGCAGCTCATGCTTCTCTGCCAGTTGCAGATAACGCATCACGCCCCATGCCGTTTCATTCGACACGCCAATATAACGAATCTTACCGGCGCGCACCTGTTCGGCCAGCGCTTCCAGCGTCTCCAGCAGTGTGACCTGTGCTGTGGTTTCGCTGTACTGATAGCCAAGCTTGCCAAAAAAGTTGGTCTGACGCTGAGGCCAGTGCAGCTGGTAAAGATCAAGGTAGTCGGTATTCAGGCGCTTCAGACTGGCATCGAGCGCGGCACGGATATTTTTACGGTCCAGCGCCATATCCGGGCGAATGGACGCATCATTGCCGCGCGACGGTCCGGCGACTTTACTGGCCAGAATGATTTTGTCGCGGCTGCCGCGCTGTTTGAGCCAGCTGCCAATATATTGTTCGGTCAGACCCTGGGTTTCCGGGCGCGGTGGCACTGGATACATCTCGGCAGTATCAATAAAGTTGATGCCGGAACGGAGTGCTAAATCCAGTTGAGCATGGGCGTCGGCTTCGCTGTTCTGTTCGCCAAACGTCATGGTACCCAATCCCAGCTGACTCACTTCCAGCGTGCTGTGAGGAATACGATGATAGTGCATTGCCAGCTTCCTTTTCTTTATGGAATGGAATGTTGTGTTCTCAGGGACTATAGCGCGAGCAATGGCGGGGAAGGAAGGCGGAAAAGTCGGGGAAATCGCCTGCCAGCGGGGAATTGATGGCAGGCGATTAAACAGGGCACTTAACGTTCAATGATTGTTGAAACCTCATCGCTGTTAATCTGCACCATGTGACCCGTCTGATCCGTGTACTCAACCAGACCGGTCTCTTTATCAATGCTTGGCTTACCTTCGGTCATAATCATACGACCATCTTTAGTCGCCATGACATAATCAGAACTGCATCCACTTAAGAATGCTGCGGTTACCATCACCAGTGCTACTCCTGCCAACCCTTTCATCACGCCTTATCCTCACAAATGGTCACGTGCAAACAGTGTAGTAATAAATGTTTTTGCCGGCAGGGTTAATCGCAGAAATCTGAAAGTAACCGGGCGAGCAGGCTCGCCCTTGACTTTATCAGGCGTGCTTTTTCTTACTGCGCATCAGGTTAAGACACTCAACCGCCATCGAGAAGAACATCGCGAAATAAATGTAACCTTTTGGTACATGGACCGCAAAACTCTCCAGAATCAGGGTAAAACCGACCAGAATCAGGAAGGAGAGGGCCAGCATTTTCACCGACGGATGGCGTTCAACAAACTCACCAATGGCGCGCGCGGCGAACATCATCATCAGCACCGCAATGACGACGGCTGCCATCATAATGAACAGATGATCGGAGAGGCCGATAGCGGTGATAACAGAGTCGAGACTGAAAATAATGTCGAGCATCATAATCTGTACAATCGCGCCGAGGAACGAATGAACGCGGGTGTTATGTTCGCCTTCACTGCCTTCGATCGTTTCATGGATCTCCATGCTCGATTTCCACAGCAGGAACAGTCCACCAAACAGCAGAATCAGATCGCGCGCTGAAAACGCATGATCCATCAGCGTAAACAGCGGATTAGTCAGACGGGCAACCCACGCAATAGAGGCCAGCAGGCCAAGACGCATCAGCATCGCGCCCATCAGACCAATGCGACGTGCGCTGGCTTGCTGGTGCTTTGGCAGTTTAGCGACCACCAGCGACAGGAAAATGATGTTATCAATACCCAGCACCACCTCAAGGATGGTCAGGGTGCCCAGCGCCAGCCAGGCGTTGGGATCAGAAATCCACTCAAACATACCGACATTCAATCCTAAACGAAAAGTAAACGGCGATTATACGCATTCAATTCACCGAACTCCCACAAAATTGCGATTAGCCAGCGCGAGTGGCGCGATTCATAAGAGAAAATGCCGCGCCAGCAGTGGCCCGGTGAAGCTTTTTTTAAGGTAGAAGCCGCGCGGCAAGGTCATAATTGGCTGGCCCTGATCGCCAATACCTTCTGTCAGCGCCTTACTGTTGGCGGCTTTCGGGCGGATTTGCAACCAGGCACCATGCCGTGCGGTAATCTGCTCAACGCGTCCCAGTACAATCATATCCATCAACTCTTCCCAGTCCTGACGCAGCATCTCATCTTCTTCTGCATCCGGGCTCCATAACAGCGGCGCGCCCACACGACGTTCCCGCAGCGGAATCTCACGCCCGCCTTCAACCGGAATCCACAACACCCGCGCCAGTTTATGGCGCACATGACTGGTGAGCCAGGTGACGCCGCTGTTGCCGGTCAGCGGGGCGACGCAGACAAAGGTGGTTTCCAGCGGTTTTCCCTGCGCATCAATCGGGATGGTTTTCAGTTCGATACCCAGATGGGCAAAGTCCTGTTCCGCTTTGCTGCCCGCGCTGGCACCAAGATGTAACTCCAGCAGCATGCCGACCCAGCCTTTATCACGTTTAAGATCCGCAGGCATGGGCAGCCCGGCGCGAGCGGCCAGCGTTTCCAGTGTTAATCCGGCTAAATCCTGCGCACGTGCCAGCAGGCTGGCTTCATCGTCAGGTGGTCCTGGCAGATAACTCATGTTGATAACTCGCAATGATTAAAATTTGTACAGTTGCGGGTGAGGAAATCCTTTCACTAAAATTCACCGCATCAGGGATCGATAATAACATGATAGATCGCACTTTTTTTAACGGATAACCCTTGCGCCATCATCAGGCAGGCATTGTTATCCCAGCTTACGCGCAACAATGAACAGGATCTCCATCCCGGTTATCCACAGAAAAATGGGATAACCCCCGTATTGGTGCGGTACTGGTTCCATTTACAGCCTTGACTTTTCTTTGTCTGAGCATAATTTCGCCGCTCTGACCTAACCCTGAGCGATTATCTGTGGATAAAAAAGGGTGTGGTTATCTTTTAATCAATTGTCAGTTGTCGCGAGAATATTGGCAGTTTATGAAAGTCTCAGGGAGAGCCAGAATGATTTATTTTCATTAATTATCATAAGGATGCGTTGTTGGCTCTTTTGAGTCATTCTGCGAGCAGTGAAAATGTTATTCAGTTAACTCCCGCGTTCTGCACAAAGCTATCCACAGAAAAAGTGAATAAGATCGATCTTTTTCACGCTGTTTGTTTATAACTTTGCCGTTTTCTGTGAGTTATCCCGCATTTGATGGTCTGATACCCCATGAATCCAGTGGTTTACCGCCTGTAAGGAGTGTGAAACAATCAGCCCATTCAAATTTTGCTTTGAGGTAGTCCGGTGATCGATGATGATGGCTACCGCCCGAATGTTGGTATCGTAATCTGTAACCGGCAGGGACAAGTGTTATGGGCCAGGCGCTTTGGACAGCACTCCTGGCAATTTCCTCAGGGAGGCATCAATCCCGGTGAAACCGCAGAACAGGCGATGTATCGCGAACTGTTCGAAGAAGTCGGATTGCATCGGAAAGATGTTCGAATACTTGCCTCTACCCGCAACTGGTTACGTTACAAGTTGCCAAAACGTTTGGTGCGTTGGGACACAAAGCCGGTATGTATCGGCCAGAAACAAAAGTGGTTTCTTCTGCAGTTAATGTGTAATGACGCGGATATCAATGTGCAGCGCAGCAGCACGCCTGAATTTGATGGCTGGCGCTGGGTCAGCTTCTGGTATCCGGTGCGTCAGGTTGTCTCCTTCAAGCGCGATGTTTATCGTCGGGTAATGAAGGAATTCGCTGGCGTGGTGATGTCTATGCAGGAGAGTGCGGGGCAGCGAAATAATCCTGCCCATCGTCGTAAGAGAGGATAGGCCACGCCCTTTATGCTCACTCAGTTGCGTGAAATTGTAGAAAAAGTGGCGAGTGCGCCGCGTCTCAATGAAGCACTCGACATCCTGGTCAATGAGATCTGTCTGGCGATGGATACGGAAGTCTGTTCCGTTTACCTCGCCGACCAGGACCGTCGCTGCTATTACCTGATGGCGACGCGCGGACTCAAAAAACCGCGTGGCCGCACCGTAACGCTGGCTTTCGACGAGGGTATCGTCGGTTTAGTGGGCCGTCTGGCCGAACCGATTAACCTTGCTGACGCCCAAAGCCATCCCAGCTTCAAATATATCCCCGCAGTGAAAGAGGAGCGCTATCGCTCCTTCCTCGGTGTGCCTGTTATCAGCCGCCGCCAGCTCCTTGGCGTGCTGGTGGTGCAGCAGCGCGAACACCGTCAGTTTGATGAAAGCGAAGAGTCATTTCTGGTCACGCTGGCTACGCAGATGGCGGCTTTGCTGTCGCAATCTCAAATGGGCCAACTGTTTGGCCAGTTCCGACAGACCCGGGTGCGTGCGATTGCGGCAGCGCCTGGCGTGGCGGTAGCACCAGGCTGGGTCGATGAGACGCAGCCACTGCTTGATCAGGTCTCAGCCGCCTCAACGCTGGATGTTCATCGTGAACGTGAGCGTCTGTCGCTCGCCATGAGCGAAGCAACCAATGAATTTCGCCGTTTCAGCAAACGTTTCAGCGCCAGCGCACAAAAAGAGAGCGCGGCCATTTTCGATCTCTACTCTCACCTGTTAACCGATGCCCGTCTGAAGAAAGATCTGTTCGATGAGATCGAGCGCGGATCGGTCGCGGAATGGGCGGTGAAACAGGTGATCGAGAAGTTTGCTGAACAGTTCGCCAGCCTGACTGACAACTACCTGCGTGAACGTGCAGGCGATCTGCGGGTGCTGGGCCAGCGCCTGCTGTTCCACCTCGATGACACCCTGGTCGGCACCAATGCCTGGCCGGAACGCTTTGTGCTGGTGGCCGATGAGCTGACCGCCACGACCTTAGCTGAGCTGCCGCAGGAGCGGCTGGCGGGCGTAGTGGTGCGTGACGGTGCAGCCAACTCCCATGCGGCGATCCTGACCCGCGCGATGGGGATCCCGACAGTCATGGGCGCTGACATCCAGCCTCATCAGCTCAACAAACGCCTGCTGATCGTCGACGGTTATCGCGGTGAGCTGCTGATCGATCCTGAGCCGGTGCTGGTCCAGGAGTATCAGCGGCTGATCAGCGAAGAGAACGCGCTGAGCAAAATGGCGGAAGGCGTGGTCGATCAGCCGGGTGAGCTGAAAAGTGGCGAGCGCGTGCAGGTGATGCTCAACGCTGGCTTAAGCCCGGAACATGAGCAGACGGTGGGCGACTGGGTGGATGGCATCGGTCTCTACCGCACCGAAATCCCGTTTATGCTGCAGAATGGCTTCCCGTCGGAAGAGGAGCAGGTGGCTCAGTATCAGGGTATGTTGCAGCTGTTTCGCAACAAGCCAGTGACGCTGCGAACGCTGGATGTGGGTGCCGATAAACAGCTGCCTTACATGCCGATCAGTGAAGAGAACCCCTGCCTGGGCTGGCGCGGCATTCGCCTGACGCTGGATCAGCCGGAAATCTTCCTGGTGCAGGTACGCGCAATGCTGCGCGCCAACGCCGCCTCGGGCAACCTCAGTATTCTGCTGCCGATGATCAGTCATATCGACGAAATCGATGATGCAAAAGAGCTGATCGATCGCGCCGGTCGCGAAGTGGAAGAGATGCTGGGCTTCCCGATTCCCAGACCGCGTATCGGGATCATGATCGAAGTGCCGTCGATGCTGTTTATGATCCCGCATCTGGCGTCACGCGTCGATTTTGTCTCGGTCGGCACCAACGACCTGACGCAGTATCTGCTGGCGGTGGACCGCAATAACACCCGTGTTGCAAACCTTTATGACTCGCTGCATCCGGCGATGCTGCGCGCGCTGAATGCGATTGCACAGGAAGCCCGCCTGGCCAATCTGGAATTGTGCCTGTGTGGTGAAATGGCGGGCGATCCGATGTGTGTCGCACTGCTGGTTGGCCTGGGGTATCACCATCTCAGCATGAACGGTAAAAACGTACCGCGCGTTAAATACCTGCTGCGCCATCTGGATCACGAAGAAGCGCAGAAGCTCAGCGAGCAGGGGATGAAGGCCGACACCGCCACGGAAGTGCGCCATCTGGTCTCGGCCTTTATGGAGCGGCGTGGATTAGGCGGGCTGATTCGCGGTGGTCGTTAGTACCACACCGGCTCAGGCTTTGCGCGTTATCCGCCTTTACATTTGCAAGACAATTCAGAAAACCGGCTGTGCTATTATGCGCAGCCTTAATTTATGTGCCTGACAACGCCCCTTTTCAGGGTTGAAAAATAGACGGTGAATGATGAATAACGGCTATATTGCATTTCCGCAGTTCGATCCAGTGATCTTCTCGCTCGGACCGGTTTCGCTTCACTGGTACGGTCTGATGTATCTGGTGGGCTTTGTTTTCGCCATGTGGCTGGCTGTACGTCGTGCCAATCAGCCTGGCAGCGGCTGGAAAAAAGAGGAAGTTGAGAATCTGCTTTATGCAGGTTTCCTGGGTGTATTCCTGGGCGGACGTATCGGCTATGTGCTTTTCTACAACTTACCGCTGTTTCTGGAAAATCCACTCTATCTGTTTAAAGTCTGGGATGGCGGCATGTCGTTCCACGGTGGCCTGATCGGGGTGATTGTGGTGATGCTGGTCTTTGCCCGCCGTACCAAACGACATTTCTTCCAGGTTGCTGATTTCATTGCGCCGCTGATCCCGTTTGGTCTGGGTGCTGGTCGTCTCGGTAACTTCATTAACGGCGAGCTCTGGGGCCGTGTCGATCCGGGCTTCCGTTACGCTATGCTGTTCCCGGGCTCCCGCAGCGAAGATGTCGCGCTGGCCGCCACCAATCCACAATATCAGGCGCTGCTCAACACCTATGGCGTACTGCCGCGTCATCCTTCCCAGCTCTATGAACTGGCGCTGGAAGGCGTGGTGCTGTTCATCATCCTGAACCTGTTTATCCGTAAGCCACGCCCGATGGGTAGCGTCTCTGGCCTGTTCCTGATTGGTTACGGCGCTTTCCGTATTATCGTTGAGTTCTTCCGCCAGCCGGATGCCCAGCTTGGCCTGTTTGAAGGCGGAATCAGTATGGGACAGATCCTCTCTGTGCCAATGATTGTTGCCGGTATTATTATGATGATCTGGGCGTATCGTCGTCGCCCGCAGCCACAATTTCGCGAGGAAAAATGAAACAGTATCTGGATTTAATGCAACATGTGCTGCACGAAGGCACACCAAAAGCTGACCGTACCGGCACCGGTACGCTTTCAATTTTTGGCCACCAGATGCGTTTCAATCTGCAGGATGGTTTTCCGCTGGTCACCACCAAAAAATGCCATATCCGCTCCATTATTCATGAGCTGCTGTGGTTTCTGAAAGGTGACACCAACATCGCTTATCTCAGGGAAAACAAGGTCTCAATCTGGGATGAGTGGGCGGATGAGAACGGCGATCTCGGCCCGGTCTATGGTAAGCAGTGGCGTAGCTGGGGAACAGCCAGCGGTCAGGAAATTGACCAGTTAAGTCAGGTGATGGAGCAGCTAAAGCGCGATCCTGACTCTCGCCGGATTATCGTGTCAGCCTGGAACGTCGGTGAACTCAGTGAGATGGCGCTGGCTCCCTGCCACGCGTTCTTCCAGTTCTACGTGGCGGACGGCAAGCTCTCCTGCCAGCTTTATCAGCGCTCGTGCGATATCTTCCTGGGCCTGCCGTTTAACATTGCCAGCTATGCGCTGCTGGTGCATATGGTGGCGCAGCAGTGCGATCTGCAGGTGGGCGATTTCGTCTGGACCGGCGGTGATACGCACCTCTACAGCAACCATCTGGAACAGGCGCGTCTGCAGCTGACTCGTGAGCCACGTCCGCTGCCAAAACTTGTTATCAAACGCAAACCGGCATCACTGTTTGATTATCAGTTCGACGATTTCGAGATTGAAGGCTACGATCCCCATCCTGCGATCAAAGCCCCTGTCGCTGTCTGATTTGCGATAGATAGAAAATAACGCCCTGGCAACCTCGCCGGGGCTTTTTTTTGCCTGCAAACCGGCAAATCTGCGGCACCGCTCGTTCTTTTTTGCCACTGTCTGCTGATGGGGCATATTCTCTGCAATGCGCTTTCCAGTCTGCTACAACACGCCTTGTTTCACCTTTTCATACCCCGCACTCTGCAGTGATGAAAACAGCATACTTACGTGGTTTTACTCTGCCGGAACTGCTGCTGGTGATGGTCATTGCTGGCATGCTGAGTCTTGCCGCGATGAATGGCTGGCAGCGCTGGCAACAGCGGCAGGCGCTACTTGACAGCGCTCAGCAACTGCAGGGATTTCTGCTACGGCTGCGCGCCCAGGCCAACCGGCAGAATAGCGACCTGGTGCTATGGTCACAGCCTGGCGAGCCCTGGTGTATCGGTGCCGGAAGCCGCCCTGTGACGGGTTGCGGTAACGGGAAACGGCTGTATTTCATCGCGCCGCACCCGGATGTTGTGTTCTATGGCATCCGGGGTGAACCGGGTTTCTATGGCCGCCGCAATGTCGCCAGAGCGGGCAGCATTGAACTGGGAAATCGCGCCGGACGCATACGTCTGATTATCTCAGCCAGAGCCCGTATTCGCCTCTGCATGATCGATGAGGAAACATGCCGTTGAAAATCGCAGGATTCAGCCTGCTGGAGATGCTGATCGCCATGGCAATCAGCGCCGTCATCATGCTCAGCGTTGGCCGTTTTCTGCCATTGCTGCTGGCAGAGAACGCGGATGTGCTGCAACGGGCACAGCTGCGTCAGGAGTTACAGCAGATGATGGCAACGCTGGAAAAGTCGGTGCGGCGTGCGGGTTATTGTCACGGTGAATGTGCCAGGGAGGCACTGAAAATCAGTGAAAATTGCCTGCTGCTGCGCTGGGATGAAAACAGCAACGGTCAATGGGAAGGGGTGAGCCATGCAGAAAGTGACTATTACGGTTATCGCCTGCGACAACAGCAGCTTGAGATGCAGCGTGGTGTTGAGCAGTGTCAGTCAGCAGGCTGGGAGCGGCTCTCCGATCCCGCGTTTATGACGCTGGAGCAGTTCAGCGTGAGCCAGCAGGGCAGGCAGGTCAGGATAGTGTTGCAGGGTCGGGCCGGTCGCTGGCTTGAAACCGTGGAGAGCTGGATTGAGGGAGAGAACCTGTGAAGCAGCGAGGCAGCAGCGCCATGGGCATGGTGTTAATGATTATGGTCATCGGGAGTTTTACGCTGCACGCCAGCCGAAAGATGTCAGAGCAGGGAATGCGACTGCTGGCCGATGAGCAGCAGTTTGTGCAGGATTTCTGGCGGGCGCAGTCGGCGCTGCAATGGGGTTTATCCCTGAACTGGCCAGCCAGTGAGGCGGCCCGCTGTCAGCAGGATGATCGCCAGGGCTGGCGCAGCTGTTTACAACGAGGAGAAAAGGATGAAGGTCTGCTTAAAGGTGAGGCAAGCGGCAGTGGCATGGCGGTCTGGCATTGGGTCCGGCTACAGGGCAATCAGATTACCGCGTTGCCGCATGGCTGGATCGACTATTGCCCGCTCACGCCTCCGGCAGCCTGTTTGTAAGCGCGATGGATTCAGCCTGCCGGAAGTGTTGTTTGCTCTGCTGTTAATGGCATTAAGCAGCAGCACCCTGTTTCACTATCATCGCGCACTGGCAGTGGGATTCAGCCAGCAATGGTATCAGCGTGAGGCATGGCGGGTTGCTGAGCAACGTCTGGCAGGGCATGAAGTGGCAGGCTGGAAATCCACGCTGCAAGAGCAGAGCAGTCCCTCAGGCTGCACTCTGGAGCGGGCTGACGTAACGGGGCCTTATCAGCGTAGTGCCAGCCTGACACGCCTGCGTTGTTAAACGTCGCGGGTCGCCCTTTTGATGGGTTTCAACGGCGATACGCGGTAAAGTGAGTGCCGCAATACCGCAGTCATGTTCTGAGTTATCACAGGAGTTTTCATGTTTCACGTTTATCACTCAAATCAGCTTGATGTTCTGAAAATTCTGGCGGCTGCGGTGATTAAACATGATCCTCTTGATGATCCTTTCGCCTCAGAAATGGTGCTGGTGCAGAGCCCGGGGATGGCGCAGTGGCTGCAAATGGAGCTGGCGCAAACCTTTGGTATTGCGGCCAATATCGAATTCCCGCTGCCTGCCAGTTTTATCTGGGAGATGTTCGTCCGCGTTCTGCCTGATGTTCCGGTTGAAAGTGCCTTCAGTAAGGCCAGCATGGGCTGGAAGCTGATGCACCGGCTGCCGGTGATGCTGGAGCAGGAAGAGTTCACCTCTTTACGCCACTATCTCCATGACGACGGGGATAAGCGAAAGCTGTTTCAGCTCAGCGCCCGCGTAGCCGATCTGTTCGACCAGTATCTGGTCTATCGCGCCGACTGGCTCAATAGCTGGGAGCGTGGCGAAACCATTGAGGGGCTGGGCGAGGCGCAGCGCTGGCAGGCCGCACTGTGGCGCGATCTGGTGAGTTATACCCAGGCGCTGGGGCAGCCTGAATGGCACCGTGCCAACCTCTATTCACGATTTATCCAGACGCTTGAGCAGGCGAAAAGCACGCCGGAAAATCTGCCCAAACGCGTCTTCATCTGTGGCATCTCTGCGCTGCCGCCGGTTTACCTGCAGGCGTTGCAGGCGCTGGGACGGCACATCGACATCCATCTGCTGTTCACCAATCCCTGCCGCGATTACTGGGGCGACATTCAGGACTATGCGTTTCTGGCAAAACTGCAAAGCCGTCAGCGCCGACGTCATGGTGCTGATGAATCTCGCGGACTCTTCCGGGATGCAGAGCAGGCACCCGCGCTGTTTAACGACGCGGGTGAACAGCAGCTGACCAATCCGTTGCTCGCCTCATGGGGCAAGCTGGGGCGCGATAACCTGTTTCTGCTCAGTCAGATGGACTCTAACGACGATATCGATGCGTTTGTGGATGTCGAGCCAGACAACCTGCTGCACTGCATGCAGCACGATCTTCTCAATCTGCAGGATAACGCCGTTATCGGCTTGAATGCGGCGGAACTGGCGCACAGCGATCAGAAGCGCTGCCTGGATCCGGCGGATCGCTCAATTGCGGTGCAGGTCTGTCACAGCGCCCAGCGTGAAGTTGAAGTATTGCAGGATCATCTGCTGGCGATGATGGAGGCCGATCCGACGCTGAAAGCGCGTGACATCATCGTCATGGTGGCGGATATCGACGCCTACGCCCCGTTTATTCAGGCTGTGTTCGCCAACGCACCTGCCAATCGCTACCTGCCGTTTGCCATTTCAGATCGCCGTGCCAGTCAGGCGCATCCGGCCATTGTCGCGTTTCTTCATCTGCTGGCACTGCCGGACAGCCGTTTTGTTTCAGAGGATGTACTGGCGCTACTGGATGTTCCGGCGCTGGCCTCCCACTTCGCCATTGATGAAAGCGGCCTGCGCTTACTGCGGCGCTGGGTCAGCGAATCGGGTGTGCGCTGGGGGCTGGATGATGCCAGTGTTGAAGCCCTTTCACTTCCTGTCACCGGGCAGCACACCTGGCGTTTTGGCCTGCAGCGTATGCTGCTGGGCTATGCGATGGAGAGCCACAATGGAGACTGGGAGGGGATTCTGCCTTATGACGAGTCGGGCGGTCTGGCAGGCGAACTGGCGGGCCATCTGGCAGAGCTGCTCTCCCGGCTTAATCACTGGCGACAGCGGCTGGCTGAACCGCGGCCACTGGCGGCCTGGCTGCCCCTGTGCCGGGAACTGCTGAACGCCTTTTTCAGCCCCGATGCAGAAACCGAGGCCGCCTTGCTGCTGGTGGAAGAGCAGTGGCAGCAATTGATTGAATATGGCATGGATGCACGGTTTAAAGAGGCGATTCCAGTGGCGCTGTTGCGCGATGATCTGCGTAGCCGGCTTGATCAGCAACGCATCAGCCAGCGATTCCTGGCAGGACAGATTAACTTCTGTACCCTGATGCCGATGCGCTCCATCCCTTTTCAGCTGGTCTGTTTGCTGGGCATGAATGACGGCGTCTATCCGCGCACCCTGGCGCCATTAGGCTTTGATCTGATGCAGCAACAGTCCCGCAAAGGCGATCGCAGTCGCCGCGATGATGACCGCTACCTCTTCCTGGAAGCGATGATTTCGGCACAGCGGCAGCTCTATATCAGCTATATCGGCCGGGCGATTCAGGATAATACGGAACGCTACCCTTCGGTGCTGGTCACAGAATTACTGGAGTACATCGGACAAAGTTTTTATCTGGACGGTGATGGGCACCTTGAGCTGGATGAGAGTGCTGAACGGGTGCGGATGCATTTGCAGCACCTGCACAGCCGGATGCCCTTTGCTGCGGAGAACTTTAAGCCGGCGGCCAGACTGCAGAGTTTCGCGCGTGAATGGCTGCCTGCCGCGCAGGGGATGGGGCAGCCCCAGCCCGATTTTGTTCAGCCACTTGAGGCGCCGGTAACGGATGCGCTGACACTGGAGGCGCTTCTGCGCTTCTGGCGGCATCCGGTGCGTGCCTGGTTTCATCAGAGGCTTGGCGTGAGCTTCTGGCTGGAGGAGGACGAACTGCCCGACAGCGAGCCGTTTGCGCTCGACAACCTGGAACGTTATCAGATCAACGCACAATTGCTGAATGCTCTGGTCGAAGGCGAGGATACGCAGCGGCTCTATACATACCATCGTGCGGCCGGCAATCTGCCTTATGGCGCCTTCGGTGAGCTGTTCTGGCAGGCGCAGCGTGATGAGATGCAGGAAGTGGCGGCAGAAGTCGTGACGCAACGCAGCGACGGCGAGAGCTGGGAAGTGAATCTGCAACTTGAGCAGGTCAGCTTAACCGGCTGGCTGACACAGGTGCAGGGTGATGGATTACTGCGCTGGCGACCTGGCGTGCTCAATATAAACGACGGACTGCTGCTCTGGCTGGAGCACCTGGTTTACTGCGCGCTGGGAGGCACCGGCAGCAGCCGGATGTTTGGCCGGCAGCAAAGCCGCTGGTGTTTCCTTGCCGTACCGCAACAAGAGGCGATCGCTGCCCTGAATGAGTATGTCGCTGGCTATCTTGCCGGTATGCGTCAGCCGCTGATGCTGCTTAACAGGAGCGGCGGCGCATGGCTCACCGCCAGCTACGACAAAAAAAGTCAGCAGTTGCTGACTGATGAGGCGACTCAGCTCAAGGCGCGCAATCGCCTGCTGACGGCCTGGTCTGGCAACTATCAGGTTGAGGGTGAAGGCAGCGATCCCTATCTGCAACGTCTTTGCCGGGTACTGGATGTGCCACAATTACAACAGATAACTGAGGCGGCACAGCGCTGGTATTTACCGGTGCTGGCTGCACATCAGGATGATGAATAGCCATCAGAAAGCGTTTTGCTAACTGATTCATTACACAGCAATTTTGCTCTGCTTTGAGCCGCCGTGTCCGATATTGGCGGCTTATCGGGAAATGAAAGGGGTTTACATGCGGGTACACGCACGCTGGATAGCGGCGCTAATGTTAAGCCTGGTGGCTTGCACGGCACAGGCGCAGACATCTTCAGGCTGGCAGCCAGTTAACGACACCATTCACAAAAGTGAACAGGATCCTCGTCATTATCAGGCTATCCGGCTGGACAACGGGATGACGGTATTACTGGTTTCCGATCCTGTGGCGCCGAAATCGCTGGCGGCGCTGACGCTGCCGATAGGATCGCTGGACGATCCCGATCAGCAGGCGGGGCTGGCGCACTACCTTGAGCATATGGTGCTGATGGGCTCAAAACATTATCCGCAACCCGACAATCTGGCTGAATTCCTGAAAAAGCATGGCGGCAGCCACAACGCCAGCACGGCCTCTTACCGCACCGCTTTTTATCTGGAAGTGGAAAACGATTCGCTGGAGCCTGCGGTGGATCGCCTGGCGGATGCCGTGGCCGAGCCGCTGCTGGATCCGGTTAATGCCGACCGTGAGCGCCATGCTGTGAATGCGGAGCTGACCATGGCCCGCTCGCGTGATGGCCTGCGTATGGCACAGGTCGGTGCTGAAACCCTGAACCCGGCACATCCGGCATCACGTTTCTCGGGCGGCAATCTTGAAACCCTGAAAGATAAACCCGGCAGCAAACTGCACCAGGCGCTGCTCGATTTTTACCATACTCATTACTCCGCCAACCTGATGAAGGCGGTGATCTACAGCAATAAACCGCTGCCGGAAATGGCGTCAATTGCAGCTAAAACCTTTGGGCGGGTACAAAATCATAATGCCAGCGTGCCAGACATTACGGTGCCGGTGGTGACCGATGCCCAGCAGGGCGTCATTATTCATTACGTTCCTGCACAGCCGCGCAAGCAGCTTAAAATTGAGTTCCGCATTGCCAACAACAGCGATCGCTTCCGCAGTAAAACCGACACGCTGATTAGCTACTTAATCAGTAATCGCAGTAAAAACACGCTCACCGACTGGCTGCAAAAACAGGGACTGGCCGATGGAGTGAATGCAGGCGCGGACCCAATGACCGAGCGTAATAGCGGCGTGTTTGCTATTACCGTCTCACTCACGGATAAAGGCCTGGCACAGCGTGATGACGTGGTGGCGGCGATCTTCAGCTACATCAATCTGCTGCGTCAGCAGGGCGATGATAAGCGTTATTTCGACGAAGTTTCACACGTGCTGGCACTCGACTTCCGCTACCCCTCTATTACCCGCGATATGGATTATATTGAATGGCTGGTTGATACCATGCTGCGCGTGCCGGTGGAAGATACGCTGGATGCACCTTATCTGGCGGATCAGTACGATGCCGCGGCGATCAAATCCCGGCTTGAAGAGATGACCCCGCAGCATGCGCGAATCTGGTACATCAGTCCGCAGGAGCCGCACAATAAAACCGCCTATTTTGTGGAAGCGCCTTATCAGGTTGAGAAGATCACGCCACAAACGTTTGCCGACTGGCAGCAGCGCGCCAGTCAGATTTCGTTGGCGATGCCAGTGCTGAACCCCTATATCCCGGATGACTTCACCCTGTTGCCATCAGACGGTAAAACGTATCAGCATCCGGTGAAGCTGGATAACGAAGATGGTATGCGCATTTACTGGATGCCCAGCCGCTATTATGCCAGCGAGCCCAAAGCGGCCATAACCCTCGCGTTACGTAACCGGCATGCGATCAGCGATGCCCGTCAGCAGGTGCTGTTTGGCCTCAATGACTACCTCTCAAGTCTGGCACTGGACACGTTAAACTCACAGGCCTCGGTGGGCGGCATCAGCTTCTCAACCGGTGAGGATGACGGGCTGGTGTTTAGCGCCAGTGGCTTTACTCAACGCCTGCCCACGCTGCTGAAGAAACTGGTAGAAGGTTATGCCACCTTCCAGCCGACAGAACAGCAGCTGGCGCAGGCTAAATCCTGGTATCTGGAGCGGCTGGACGCGGCGGAGAAAGGCAAGGCGTTTGAACAGGCGATTCAGCCGATGCAGTTGCTCTCACAGTTGCCTTATACCCAGCGCGAAACCCGTCGCAAGCTGGTGAGCCAGCTCACACTGAAGGATGTAACGACCTATCGCGACTCACTGTTCCGCGACGCGACCCCGGAGATGCTGGTGGTGGGTAATCTCAGTGCGGAGAGTGTGAAGCAACTGGGACATGAGCTTAAACAGCAGGTGCAGAGTAATGCGACCCGCGACTGGCACAGCCAGTATGTGGCCATTAAAAAACCGCTGAAAGCCAACCTGCAACAGCAGGGCAGCAGCACTGACTCCGCCCTTGCCGCGCTCTATGTTCCTCTGGGATACAGCGAATATCAGAGTATGGCGCACAGTTCTATGCTGAGTCAGATTGTGCAGCCCTGGTTCTACAATCAGTTGCGCACCAAAGAGCAGCTCGGCTATGCCGTCTTTGCCTTCCAGATGCCAGTGGGCCGTCAGTGGGGCATCGGTTTCCTGCTGCAGAGTAATAGCAAGCAACCGGGCTGGCTATTGCAGCGCTATCAGGCCTTCTATCCGCAGGCAGAAAAGCGTCTTCGCAGCATGAGTCAGGCAGACTTTGTTCAGTATCAGCAGGCGATGATCAATGATTTGCAGCAGCGTCCTCAGACGCTCTTTGAGGAAGCGGACCGTTATAGCCGCGACTTTGATCGACAGAATGATCTGTTTAACACCCGGCAAAAAATGGCCGAGCAGGTGGCGCGCTTAACCCCGGCCAGCCTGGCTGACTTTTTCCGGCAGGCGGTGATCGAACACAAGGGCATGGTGATGACGTCGCAGATTGCCGGCACCGGCAACGGCAAGGTTGAATTTGCCCGCCAGCCTGGCTGGAAAACCTGGAAAGAACTGGCGAAACTGCAGCAGGCGCTGCCGGTTAAGAGTGAGACCCAATGACGCAGTTACCGCCCGTATCGCTGAATCCCTTAACGCTGCCGCTCAGAGGCGAGCGGCTGATTGAGGCATCAGCAGGCACCGGAAAAACCTTTACCATTGGTCTGCTCTATCTGCGCCTGCTGCTGGGGCTGGGCGACGAAAACGCGTATAGCCGGCCACTCTCGGTAGAAGAAATTTTAGTGGTGACCTTCACCGAGGCCGCGACGGCGGAGTTACGCGGCCGCATCCGCGAAAATATTCATCAGCTGCGGCTGGCCTGTATTCGCGGCGAAAGCCGCAATCCGATGCACCAGTTGCTGCTGGCGCAGATGCCCGATCTGAGTCAGGCCGCTGCGCAGCTGCTGGCGGCTGAACGCCAGATGGATGAAGCCGCCATCTTCACCATTCACGGCTTCTGTCAGCGAATGCTGAATCTCAACGCGTTTGAATCGGGCATGCTATTCGAGCAGGAGTTGATAGAAGATGAACAGGCACTGCTCAAGCAGTCCACTGCCGATTTCTGGCGGCGTCAGTGCTATCCACTCAGTCTGGATGTGGCACGGATTATCGCCGCAGAGTGGAGCGGACCCGACAGCCTGCTGACGACACTGCGCCCCTGGCTACAGGGTGAGTCGCCAGTGCTCAAACGGCCGCCCGCTGCCGATGAGGATCTGGCGTCACGTCACGCCCGCAATCTGGCGCGCATCAACGCCATGAAGCAGCAGTGGCAGGCGCTGAGCGCCGATGTTGAAGGGATGATCAGCGCATCTGGCGTTGATAAGCGTAGCTATAGCAGTAAACACCTGCCCAACTGGGTCGCCCGCGTCACGCAGTGGGCCAGCAGCGAAACGCGTGATTATCAGTTGCCTAAAGAGCTGGAGCGTTTTGGACAGCAGGTGCTTGATGAGAAAACGAAAAAGGGTGAAGCACCGCGCCATTCGCTGTTTGAGGCTGTTGATCAGTTTCTGGCAGAACCGCTGTCGCTGCGGGATGTGATCATTGCGCAGGCGCTGACCGATGTACGAGCCACAGTTCAGCGCGAGAAACGGTTACGTGCGCTGTTAGGTTTCGATGACCTGCTCAGTAAGCTGGATGAAGCGTTGCAGCAGCCGGGCGGCGTGTTGCTGGCTGAAACTATCCGGGCGCGTTTCCCGGTGGCACTGATTGATGAATTTCAGGATACCGATCCACAGCAGTATCGCATCTTCCGTACGCTCTACATTAATCAGCCAGAACAGGCGCTGTTTCTGATCGGTGACCCCAAGCAGGCCATCTATGCGTTTCGCGGTGCGGATATTTTTACCTACTTGCGGGCCAGAAACGAAGTCAGTGCTCACTACACACTTGATACTAACTGGCGTTCTTCACCTGAGATGGTCGAGAGCGTTAACCGCCTCTTTTCGCAGATCGATTCGCCTTTTCTGTTCTCGGCGATCCCCTTTCAGCCGGTAATGCCCGCTGCGCCCAACCAATCACTGAAGCTGATTTTTGACGAGCAGCAGCAACCGGCGTTACGGTTCTGGCTGCAGCCCGGTGAGGGCGTCGGTAACAGCGATTACCAGCAGTTTATGGCGCAACAGTGTGCGGCGGATATCAGCCGCTGGCTGGTGGCCGGACAGCAGGGACGTGCCTGCCTGGGCAAAGGCGACGCGCTACAGCCAGTGCGGGCTTCTGATATTACCGTGCTGGTGCGCAGTCGCAATGAGGCCGGTTTGATTCGCGACGCGCTGAATGCGCTGTCAATTCCCTCAGTCTATCTCTCCAGCCGGGACAGCGTTTACACCACGCCGGAAGCGCGCGAATTACTCTGGTTACTTCAGGCGATTCAGGCTCCTGAACAGGAACGGCTGCTGCGTAGCGCACTGGCGACCTCTATTTTTGCTATTGATGCCGCGACGCTGGATGCGCTGACACAGAATGAACGCGAGTGGGATGCGCTGGTGGAGCAGTTTGCCGTCTGGCAGCAGTTGTGGCACCAGCACGGCGTTTTACCGATGCTGCGTGATGTCATGATCAAGCGGCAGCTGGCGGAAAATATGCTGGCCTCGGAGAACGGGGAACGTCGCCTGACGGACCTGATGCATCTGGGTGAACTGCTGCAGGAAGCTTCAGTACAGCTGGAGAGTCCTCACGCCCTGGTGCGTTTTCTGGCGCAGCAGATTGCCCGACCAAACAGCCAGGCCGCCAGCCAGCAGCTGCGTCTGGAAAGCGACCGCCATCTGGTGCAAATCGTCACCATCCACAAATCGAAAGGGCTGCAGTATCCCCTGGTATGGCTGCCGTTTGCTGCCGGATTCCGCGAGGCGGCCAGCGCGCTTTATCACGATCGTGACAACTTCATGGCGCTGCTTGATGTGCAGGGCGATGCACAGAGTCTGGCGTTAGCCGAAGAGGAGCGTCTGGCGGAAGATTTGCGTCTGCTCTATGTGGCGCTGACCCGCTCGATCTATCACTGCAGCGTCGGCATTGCACCGCTTATTAAAGGCACCCGAAAAAAAGAGGGCGAAAGCGATCTGCACAAAAGCGCGCTCGGGTATCTGGTGCAGCAGGGTGAGGCGGCGGATGCGCAGCAGCTCAGCCAGAAACTGAATGCGCTGACCGGTGAGGGGATTGCGCTGGTTGAAGCCGATCTGATGCCGGGAGAAAGGTGGCAGGACGCTGAGCACGGCAATGAGGTATTGAGCAGTCGCGACGTGACCCGCGCACTGGCGGATGCCTGGCGGGTCACCAGCTATTCCGGCCTGCAACAGCATCACAGCTCGTCACTTCTTGATGCATTGCCAAACTTCGATATTGATGCGGCGGGCGAGGACGAGAGTGGTGAAGAGGCTGCATTGACACCGCACCATTTTCCGCGCGGTGCGGCGCCGGGCACCTTCCTGCACGGTTTGTTTGAGTCGATCGACTTTACCGAACTGCCGGATCGCGTCTGGCTGGAGGATCAGCTGCAGCATAATGGCTATCCGTCAGACTGGTTACCGGTCCTGGAACAGTGGATTGAGCGGGTATTGCATACGCCGCTTAACGCGGAAGGGCTGACGCTATCGGCAATTAAAAGCAGCGAACGACTGATCGAAATGGAGTTCTATTTGCCGATCAACAATCTGCTGACGGCGGCCGATCTTGACGATCTGCTGCGCCAGCACGATACACTCTCTCAGCAGGCCGCTCCGCTGGATTTCCGCCAGGTGCGCGGCATGCTGAAGGGCTTTATCGATCTGGTCTTCCGCTGGCAGGGAAAATATTATCTGCTCGATTATAAATCGAACTGGCTGGGAGAGAGTCACGCCGCTTATACGCCCGAGGCGATGGCGCAGGCGATGATTGGCCACCGCTACGATCTGCAGTATCAGCTCTATACGCTGGCGCTGCATCGCTATCTGCAGCATCGCCTGCCGGACTATGACTATCAGCACCATTTTGGTGGGGTGTTTTATCTGTTTTTACGCGGGATGGATGGCAGCTCGGCGGACAACGGCATTTTTGCCACCCGACCTTCCGAAGCTTTTGTGGAAGAGATTAATGCGCTGTTTGGTGAAACCGGGGAGATGCTATGAGTGACATGCTGAGTCTGCTGCTGCAGGCGGTTGAGAAGCGTCTCCTGCGGCCGCTGGATATTCAGTTTGCCCGTCTGGTGGCGACAGAATCACAACCTGCGCTGCTGCTTGCCGCTGCCTGCATCAGCGCAGAGGCGGGAGAAGGTCACGTCTGTCTGCCGCTGAGCAACCTCTGTGAAGACAGTCTGTTTGCCGGGCGTCAGCCTGCGCTGGCCCAGGCCATCTGGCAGGCAGCGGGTAAGCCGGATGACTGGTTATCACACTTCGCTGACTGGCCGGCGGTGAGTGATGGCAGCCGGGTGACACCACTGGTGCTCAGCAACCAGCGTTTATATCTGCATCGGCTTTGGCAAAGCGAAGGCCGCGTTGTCGATTTTTTTGCTGCCCATGAAGTGAAAACCGCGTTTGATATCCGTGCCGCAGGAGATGTCCTTAACAGCCTGTTTGACGACCAGCCAGAGAACTGGCAGAAAATTGCTGCAGCAGTGGCGCTGACCCGCAAAACAGCAGTCATTTCCGGCGGGCCAGGCACCGGCAAAACCACCACCGTAGCGAAACTGCTCGCCGCCCTGATTCGACTGAATCCGGGCGCGCTGCGCATCCAGCTGGCGGCACCGACGGGCAAAGCTGCCGCGCGGCTGACCGAGTCACTGGGCAGGGCACTGCAGGATCTGGCCGTCAGCGACGAAGAACGGCAGCGTTTTCCTGCGGAAGCCACTACGCTGCATCGCCTGCTGGGCGCTCAGCCGGATACCCAGCGGCTACGCTACCATGCCGGTAATCCGCTGCATCTGGATGTGCTGGTTGTCGATGAAGCGTCGATGGTCGATCTCTCAATGATGGCAAAACTGATCGCCGCGCTGCCTGCCCATGCCCGCGTAGTGTTTCTGGGCGATCGCGATCAGCTGGCCTCTGTTGAAGCCGGTGCGGTGCTGGGAGATATCTGCCGCTGCACGGAAAGCGGCTACAGCCTGGCGCGGGCAGAACAGCTCGCCCAGCTGACCGGCTGCACGTTGCAGGGCAGTGACGATGCGCAGGCACCAGCAGTGCGCGACAGCATCTGCCTGCTGCAAAAGAGTTATCGGTTTGACGCCGCATCCGGCATCGGCCAGCTGGCAAAAGCGATCAATCAGGGTGATGCCGACCGGGTCAGAGCGGTGTTTGCAGCGGCCCATAAAGATGTCAGTTACCAGCCGCTGAACAGCGCAGAAGCCTATCAGGGAATGCTGGACGAAGTCGCACAGGGCTACCAGCCCTTCCTGCAGCTCATCAGGCAGCACGCACCACCCGCTGAGATCATAACCGCTTTTGGTCGTTATCAGCTTTTGTGCGCGTTACGTGACGGACCCTTTGGCGTTCAGGGTTTGAACCAGCGTATTGAGCAGCGACTGATGCAACTGCAGCGCATCCGGCGTCCTGGCATGGGTAGCCGCTGGTATGAAGGTCGTCCGGTGATGATTACCCGAAACGACAGCGCACTCGGCCTGTTTAATGGCGATATCGGCATTACGCTGCGGGATGAAGAGGGCAACCTGAAAGTCTTTTTCCCGCTACCCGATGGGTCGATCAAGGCAATTCAGCCGAGCCGGTTGCCTTCACATGAAACCGCCTGGGTGATGACGGTGCATAAATCGCAGGGGTCGGAGTTTGATCACACCGCGCTTGTGATGCCCACGCAGTTTTTGCCGGTTCTGACCCGTGAACTGGTCTATACCGCGATTACCCGTGCGCGTAAACAACTGACTATTTACAGTGAACCTGGCGTGTTTCAGCGTGCCGTGCAGCAGCAAACGCAGCGGCGCAGCGGTCTGGTAGAGCGACTGGCGGAAACGCGCTGAGAAGAGAGGGACAGATCACGATGTGGGTGATTGTCCCTTCTGCGGTGAATCAGGTGAGGTCGGCCATCAGCACTTTTGAACGGCGCTGATAGTTATACATCTCTTTTTTACTTTCGGGCAGTGACTCAATATCAACCGGCGTAAAGCCGCGCTCCTGGAACCAGTGGATACTGCGCGTGGTCAACACAAACAGCTTTTCCAGTCCCATCTGCTTTGCCTGCAACGCCACGCGCTGCAACAGCATCTCTCCGCGTGAGGAGCTGCGATAATCAGGATGAACCGCCACACAGGCCATCTCGCCAATCTTCTCATCCATAAACGGATAGAGTGCGGCACAGGCGATGGTCAGATTGTCGCGCTGAATAATCGTGAACTTATCGATCTCCATTTCCAGCTGCTCGCGAGAGCGACGTACCAGAATGCCCTGCTGCTCCAGCGGCCGGATCAGTTCGAGGATGCCGCCGATATCGTTGATATTGGCGCGGCGGATCTGCTCTGCCGACTCCATAACGATCTGCGTGCCGATACCGTCGCGTGAGAAGAGTTCCTGCAACAGCGCGCCATCTTCCTGATAGCTGATTAAATGGCTGCGGCGCACACCACTTCGGCAGGCCTTCACCGCGCCACGCAGAAAGCGGACCGTGCCGGAAAGATAATCGCCTTCCTTTTCAATCTCGTCGATACGGGCCTGCGCATCATTCGGGAACAGCTCAGAGATGATTTCACCTTCGCTATTCAGGACGCCTTGCTCAGAGCAGAAGCCGATCATTTTTTCCGCTTTCAGCTTAATCGCCAGCTGCGTGGCCACTTCTTCCGAGGTGAGGTTGAAGCTCTCGCCCGTAACAGACACCGCCACCGGGCCCATCAGCACAATGGCATCGTTATCCAGCTGGCGATGAATCGCCTCTTCATCGATACGACGGATACGCCCGCTATGGCAGTAATCCACGCCATCATCCACGCCCAGCGGCTGTGAAATAATGAAGTTGCCGCTGACCACATTGATATGTGCGCCCTGCAGCGGGGTGTTGTTGAGACTCATAGAGAGGCGGGCAGTGATATCCAGCTGCAGCCGGCCGGCGGCCTGTTTGACCAGCTCCAGCGATAGCGCGTCGGTCACCCGGGTAAATTTATGATAAACCGGCTCCAGCTGCTGCTGCGCCAGGCTGGCATCAATCTGCGGCCGGGCACCATAAACCACCACCAGGCGGATGCCCAGGCTGTGCAGCAGGCCGATGTCATTAACGATGCCAGAGAAGTTCTCATGCTCAATCGCTTCGCCACCCAGCATGATGACAAAGGTTTTACCCCGGTGGGCATTGATATAGGGAACGGTATGGCGAAAACCCTGAACCAGTTCGGTACTACGTTCCTTCACGGCCAACCCTCAGTGAATGTTTATTCGTATTTTTTGTATTTTTATGCTTTTACGTTCTGTTTTGCAAGTCTTAATCCTGACGAAAATTTACGTTTTTATGGGTGTCAAAGCCGCTAACAGCCTGCATTATTTAGGGTTTCCGGGGTGACATCATGCTACGGATTGGATAAAGTTTTCGCCGCCATTTTATTAACTGGCGCTTTTTTAGACATAACACAGCAGCTGGAGCGGCATGTCAGACGTTAATTCCCATTTTTCACGCAGACGATTTTTACAGGGGACGGGCGCCTTACTGCTGTTAAGCGTCAGCCGCACAGGACTGGCGGCAAAAAACCACATTGTGGCGGTGCGTATCTGGCCCTCATCCACTTACTCGCGGATGACGCTGGAGTCAAACGTCGCGCTGAAATACAAGCAGTTTGCGCTGAGCAATCCCGAACGGCTCGTAATAGATATTCAGGGCCTGCATCTCAATTCGGCCCTGAAAGGGGTGGATAAGCAGGTACGGGTCGACGATCCTTTTATTAAAAATGCCCGGGTCGGCCAGTTCGACAGCAATACGGTGCGCGTCGTTCTGGAGTTAAAGCGCAACGTCGCGCCAAAGATTTTTAACCTTTCGCCGGTCGCCGGGATCAATCACCGGCTGGTGGTCGACCTCTATCCGAGTCAGAACCCGATAGAAGATGATCCTCTGCTGGCCCTGCTGAAAGACTATAACCAGGGCGATCTGGAGAAAGATGAAGGCGTGCAGGCACCCTTGCCGGGTAAAGCGGGGCGCGATCGTCCGATCATTATCATGATCGATCCCGGTCACGGCGGGGAAGATCCGGGTGCGCACGGCAAATATAAGACCCGCGAGAAGGATATTGTGCTGAAGATTGGACGGCGGCTCAAAGCGCTGATCGACAAAGAGTCCAATATGAAAGCCTATATGACGCGTAATGAAGATGTCTTTATTCCGCTGCGCGTCAGGGTTGCGAAAGCCCGAAAACAGCGCGCTGATCTTTTTGTCTCGATCCATGCGGATGCCTTTACCAGCCGTGCAGCTCGCGGCTCGTCAGTGTTTGCCTTATCAACCAGCGGTGCGACCTCGGCGGCAGCCCGTTTCCTGGCGCAGACCCAGAATGAATCCGATCTGATTGGTGGCGTCAGCAAAAGCGGCGACCGCTATCTTGATCACACCATGTTCGATATGGTGCAGCGCCAGACGATTCATGACAGCCTGAAGTTTGGCAAAGAGGTGCTGCATCGCATGGGGCGCATCAATCATCTGCACAAACGTACCGTGGATCAGGCTGGATTTGCGGTGCTGAAAGCCCCGGATATCCCGTCTATTCTGGTCGAGACCGCGTTTATCAGTAATGTGGAAGAGGAGCGTAAGTTGCGAACCACCCGCTATCAGCATCAGGTTGCGGAGGCGATTCTGGACGGCATTAAGGCTTATGTGAAGAGTGGGGCGGCGCTGGCCCATCGGTAACGGTTTGCGGGTAGTTACGGCTATCCGTGCACTTTTCAGGGCAGGAGAGAGACTAACGAGGTTTCAGGAACGTCAGAAACAAAAAAACACCCTTTCAGGTGTTTAAATGATTGGTTGCGGGGGCCGGATTTGAACCGACGACCTTCGGGTTATGAGCCCGACGAGCTACCAGGCTGCTCCACCCCGCGTCCGTATCATACTTTTTTCACATTGTGACTTCTGTAAAACAACTGCAGAAGTATTGGTTGCGGGGGCCGGATTTGAACCGACGACCTTCGGGTTATGAGCCCGACGAGCTACCAGGCTGCTCCACCCCGCGTCCGTATTGCTTCTATTACTTTTACTTCTCACACTGTGACTTCTGTAAAACTGCTGCAGAAGTATTGGTTGCGGGGGCCGGATTTGAACCGACGACCTTCGGGTTATGAGCCCGACGAGCTACCAGGCTGCTCCACCCCGCGTCCGTGGAAGCGCACTATACTCTCCGCGCTAATTCATGCAACCCCTTTTTGAAGATAAAAGCCAAATTAACAGCCAGTTGCTGCAGGATTCAACCATCTGATTAATTATTGAACTGATATGCACCAGGTCAAAGCGGATGCATTTCATTCTGTCGGGGGCTTTGCTATCGTCGCGGGGCGAACAGTTATAAAAAGAGAAGATAATGAAATCACATTGGGTGAAGTATGCACTCACTGGCGCGTTAATTACGCTGCTGGCGGCCTGTAGCTCTAAACCGACCGATCGCGGTCAGCAATATAAAGATGGCAAACTGGAACAGCCGCTGGCGCTGGTAAATCAGCCCAATGCCAAAGGTGCGCCAGTTAATGGTAAAGACTTTGGCGATCAGGTGCGCCAGATTCAGTCCGCCTCATCTGCCCTTTATAGTCGTCAGAACGGCACCTATAGTGCAATTGAAAGCTGGCTGATGGCGGGAGCCGATACCCGACAGCTTCGTCAGTATGGCCTGAACGCCTGGCAGATGGAGGGCACGGACAACTACGGTAACGTGCAGTTCACGGGTTACTACACGCCGGTCGTGGAAGCGCGCTACACCCGTCAGGGTGAGTTCCAGTATCCGATCTACCGCATGCCGCCGCGCAAACGCGGAGAAAAATTACCGAGCCGCGCTTCTATCTATAGTGGCGGACTCGATGACCGCTATGTCATTGCCTACAGCAACTCGCTGATTGATAACTTCATGATGGATGTGCAGGGCAGTGGTTATGTCGACTTTGGCGATGGCCGCCCGATGACCTTCTTCGGTTACGCCGGTAAAAATGGCTGGGGCTACCACAGTATTGGTAAAGAGCTGATCGATCGCGGCGAAGTGAAACGCGAAGATATGTCGATGCAGGCCATTCGCCAGTGGGCGCAGGAGCACTCACCGCAGGAAGTTCGCGCACTGCTGGAAACCAACCCATCGTTTGTCTTCTTTAAAGCTGAACCGTTTACGCCGGTGCGTGGAGCCAGCGCCGTTCCGCTGGTAGCAAAAGCCTCGGTTGCCTCTGACCGCTCAATTATTCCGGCGGGCACCGTACTGCTGGCTGAAGTGCCGCAGTTAAATGAGAAGGGCAAATTCAACGGCAAATATGAGATGCGCCTGATGGTCGCACTCGACGTGGGTGGCGCGATTAAAGGCCAGCACTTTGATATCTATCAGGGTATCGGCCCGGACGCTGCGCATCTCGCCGGCTTCTATAATCACTATGGCCGCGTCTGGGTACTCAAAGCTGCACCGGGTGCCGGACAGCCGCTGTTCTCCGGCACGCAAAACGGTAATAATGGTTCACTGCTTCTCGGCGCTAACTAATTTCTTCTCTGCGGGCCTTTGGGCCCGCACGACGTAACAGGTTCAACTATGAAAGTGTTAAACGACGCCTGGCATCAGCGCTTTGGCGGCACGGCGCGTCTCTATGGTCAGAATGCGCTGCAACGTTTTGCTGACGCACACTTCTGCGTCATCGGTATTGGCGGCGTCGGTTCCTGGGCGGCGGAAGCACTGGTGCGCACCGGGATTGGTAAAATTACCCTGATTGATATGGATGATGTCTGTATCACCAACACCAACCGGCAGCTTCATGCGCTTCAGGGCAACGTGGGCAAAGCCAAAACGGACGTGATGGCAGAGCGGCTGCGTGCGATCAATCCTGACTGCGAAGTGATCTGCATAGATGACTTTATTACGCCGGAGAACACTGCTGAACTGATGGCTGCCGGTTTTGACTACGTGATCGACGCTATCGACAGCGTGCGGCCTAAAGCGGCGCTGATCGCCTGGTGTCGCCGGAATAAGATCCCGTTAATCACCACCGGTGGTGCGGGTGGGCAGATTGATCCGACGCAAATTCAGGTCGCCGATCTGGCGAAAACCATTCAGGATCCCCTGGCGGCGAAGCTGCGCGAACGATTGAAAAGCCTGGGCGTGGTGAAAAACAGCAAAGGTAAACTCGGCATCGACTGTGTTTTTTCAACTGAAGCGCTGGTTTATCCGCAGGCAGATGGCAGCGTCTGTGCTTCACGCAGCACGGCGGAAGGTCCGAAGCGGATGGATTGCACATCCGGCTTTGGCGCGGCAACCATGGTTACCGCTACGTTCGGCTTTGTTGCCGTTTCACATGCGCTGAAGAAGTTTCTGGCGCGCGCTGTTCGTCAGGATGCCGTCAGCGCCTGACGCGCGGCGTGCTCCACGGCGGTAGCCAGCGCCTGCAGGCCGCTGCTGCGGGAAGCGCTGAGCTGGGCGCGCAGGCCCAGTTCGTCAAACAGCGTTAAGGGATCGCTGGCCAGTAACTGTTGTGGCGTCTGGCCCTCAACCGCAGTCAGCAGCACGGCCAGCAGGCCGCGCACAATCCGTCCTTCACTGTCACCATAGAAATGCAGCGTGCCATCCTCGCATAACTGGCTGCCCAGCCAGACCCGATTTTCACACCCGCTGAGTTCAATTTCTGCGGTTTTCAGTTCCTCCGGCAACCCAGGTAACTGTCGGCTCAGCTGAATCAGCTGACGATAACGATCCTCCCATTGATGAAAGCGGCCAAAGCTCTCTTTCAGGCTGGCAACAGTAATCTGTTCGCCAAACGGGTGTGGCGCTAACAGCGATGAACACATAATCAAAACTCCGATAACAGCGAGATGGCACCTTTCATGGCGCGCACCAGCGCATCAACATCCTGCAAACTATTATAGGGTGCAAAAGAAGCCCGCAGCGTGCCGCTGACGCCCAGCGCTGCCAGCAACGGCTGCGCACAATGCTGGCCAGCGCGCAGGGCGATTCCCTGCTCAGCCAGCAGCGTCACCAGATCGCTGTGATGCAGGCCAGCAAATTCAAAGGCCAGCAGGCTGGCGTTGCCACTGCGGAAGCTGCGGAAGCCAGGCAATTCTGCCAGCTGCTCCTCCGCCAGTGTCGCCAGATGCTGACTCCAGCGCTCCGCTTCGGCCAGATCGTACTGCGCCAGCCAGCTCAGTGCTGCACTCAGGCCCACTACGCCCGCCACATTCGGAGTACCTGCCTCAAAACGCCAGGGCACTGGCTGTGGTGTGAAGCCACTGAAATCGACATCCGTTATCATTTTTCCGCCACCCTGCCAGGGTGACATCGCTTCCAGCAGGTCCGCTTTGCCATATAACGCGCCAATGCCCATCGGGCCGTAAATCTTATGGCCGGAAAAAGCGTAAAAGTCGATATCCAGCGCCTGTACGTCAGGCGGGCAATGCACCACCCCCTGCGCGCCATCGACCATCACTTTCGCACCCACGGCGTGTGCCAGCGGAATCGCTCTGGCGAGATCGGGACATCCTCCGGTGACGTTCGACATCTGGCCTATAGCCAGCAGGCGGGTGCGGTTGTTGAGCAGGTTGGGTAACAGGCTGATATCGGGCAGGCGATCTGGCCCTAACGGCCATTTTATGACGTGGGCACCGCATGCCTGCGCAGCCATCAGCCAGGGGACCAGGTTGGCGTGGTGCTCAGCCTCACTCACCACAATCTCATCACCGGGTTGCAGGCGCGGGCGCAGCCAGCTGTTCGCCACCAGGTTTATCGCTTCGGTGGTGCCGCGCGTCCAGATAATCTCACGATCGTCTGCGGCATTCAGCCAGCGGCCAACCTGATGACGCGCCTGTTCATAGCGATGGGTTAAGGCCTGCGCAGCGGCAAACTGGCTGCGATGAACCGTCCCTGCGCTGAGGCTGTAAAACTGCTGTGTACTGTCAATGACGGCCTGCGGCTTCAGCGTGGTCGCGGCGCTATCGAGATAAACGCCGGCGTCGGCGAGCGCGGGAAACTGCTGGCGAAAGTCGCTAGGGTTAAATGGGATCATGCCGGGTCCATGATAAGAAAAATTAGGACCACACTGAAAGAATGGTCTGCGTCTGGCAAAGCTGGAAAAGCGCGTTATGCTGAATATTGCAAGGTTTGAACCAAACCCGCATAACGAGTGGACGTTTAATAGTCGATCTCACTTATCGGCTGCCTCTGGTTAGCGTAGCGCGGGTGGTTTGATGCAATCAATCTACAAGGAGATAGCAGATGAAAAAACTTACCGCAGTTCTGGCCGTGTGTACTCTTGCTTTTACACTGAGTGCCTGTTCAAGTAATTACGTGATGCATACCAACGATGGCCGCACTATCGTGGCTGCCGGCAAGCCTAAAGTTGATAATGATACCGGCATGATCAGCTATAAAGATGCGAATGGCAACGAGCAGCAGATTAACCGCTCAGACGTCAAAGAAATGGTCGAGTCAAAGTAAGCAGCAAAAAAAAAGCACCGCAATTTGCGGTGCTATTTAAAAATCACTATGGACAGACAGGGTAAATCTACAGGAATTAAGCGCTCGATCCGCAATCGTCGGATCAAAAATTTGCAAACACAACATCACGACCACAAGCCAAAAGCTTTCAGAAAATCTGCGAACTCACTCACAAATCTAAAAACTTTTCGTTCCGGCTCAGGAAGTGTGGCAACTATAGGTATTTGCTGGAGGTTCCTCAACGGACAAATTATAATGCCTCGGATTAAAAATTCTAATACGTAAACGGTTTGTATTAGCCTGCGTATTTTTCGCCGATCCGGATACGGAAAACCATGTCGAAACGCCTTCCTCCTCTTAACGCACTGCGTGTTTTTGATGCAGCTGCACGCCATTTAAGCTTTACCAAAGCGGCTGAAGAGCTGTTTGTCACCCAGGCTGCTGTAAGCCATCAGATAAAATCTCTGGAAGATTTTCTGGGGTTAAAGCTGTTTCGCCGGAGGAATCGTTCGCTGTTACTGACCGAGGAAGGACAAAGCTACTATCTCGACATCAAAGAGATTTTCTCGGCGATAAACGAAGCGACGCGCAAATTGCAGGCCCGCAGTGCCAAGGGGGCGCTGACGGTCAGTTTACTGCCGAGCTTTGCCATTCAGTGGCTGGTTCCCCGCCTCTCCAGCTTTAATATGGCTTATCCGGGAATTGATGTGCGCATCCAGGCGGTAGACCGTGACGAAGAGAAACTGGCAGACGATGTCGATGTGGCGATTTTTTACGGACGGGGCAACTGGCCCGGACTGCGGGTGGAAAAACTCTATGCCGAATATCTGTTGCCGGTCTGCTCGCCGTCGCTGATGACCGGGGATAATCCGCTGAAAACGCCGATGGATCTGTCGCGTTTTACCCTGCTGCATGATGCCTCCCGCCGCGACTGGCAATCCTATATCCGGCAGCTGGGCCTGCAGCATATTAATGTGCAGCAGGGGCCAATTTTCAGCCACAGCGCGATGGTTCTGCAGGCGGCGATTCATGGTCAGGGCGTGGCGCTGGCCAACAATGTTATGGCGCAGAGTGAAATAGAAGCCGGACGATTAATCTGCCCATTTAATGATGTATTAGTCAGTAAAAACGCTTTTTATCTGGTTTGTCATGACAGTCAGGCAGAACTGGGTAAAATAGCCGCCTTCCGACAGTGGATTCTGGAAAAAGCTGCAACCGAACAAGAAAAATTCCGCTTTCGCTATCAACAATAACGTATTGATTTATTTGCATTCAGATGCAAAAGCACCCTGAGGGTCAGTTCATGTCCAGTCGTGCCATGTTTGTTTTTGCGGCTATCAGCGGATTTCTGCTGGTGGCTTTTGGCGCATTTGGTGCCCACGTGTTGAGTCAGTCGCTTGGTGCGGCTGAAATGGCCTGGATTCATACCGGGCTGGAATATCAGGCTTATCACACCTTAGCGGTGATGGGGCTGGGCGCTGCGATGTTACGTCGCGCCAATATCTGGTTTTACTGGAGCAGTGCGTTAATGGCGCTCGGCACCGTGCTGTTCAGTGGCAGCCTCTATTGTCTGGCGCTGTCACATCTTAAGTTTTGGGTTTTTATCACACCTGTGGGTGGAGTCTGTTTCCTCGCCGGTTGGGTATTGATGTTGATTGGCGCTTTGCGTCTTAAACGAAAGGCAGAACGCCATGAATAAAGTTTTACTCTATTGTCGCCCCGGTTTTGAAAAAGAGTGCGCGGCAGAAATCAGCGCTAAAGCCGCGGAACGCGAAATCTACGGCTTTCCCCGCGTTAAAGATGACTCCGGCTACGTGTTGTTTGAGTGCTATCAGTTCGAAGATGCTGATCGCCTGGCGCGTGAGCTGCCATTTGACGAGCTGATCTTTGCCCGTCAGATGCTGGTCGTCGGCGAAATGCTGCGTGACCTGCCTCAGGAAGATCGTATCACCCCGATTGTCGGCATGCTGACCGGCGTGGTGGAGAAGGGGGGCGAACTGCGTGTTGAAGTGCCTGACACCAACGAAGCCAAAGAGCTGACCAAATTCTGCCGCAAGTTCACCGTGCCGCTGCGTTCAGCACTGCGTGAAAGCAAAATCCTGCTGAACTATGAAAGCCCGAAACGCCCGGTTGTGCATGTGTTTTTCATCGCACCTGGCACCTGTTACGTCGGTTACTCCATTCGGGAAAACAGCTCGCCGTTTTATATGGGTATTCCACGCCTTAAATTTCCTTCTGATGCGCCAAGCCGTTCGACGCTTAAGCTGGAAGAGGCATTCCACGTCTTTATTCCTGCGGATGAGTGGGATGAGCGTTTAGCCAGCGGCATGTACGCGGTGGATCTGGGAGCCTGTCCGGGCGGCTGGACCTATCAACTGGTCCAGCGCAGCATGATGGTTTATGCGGTGGACAATGGACCAATGGCACCGAGCCTGATGGATACCGGCCAGGTGATGCACGAGAAAGCGGATGGATTTAAATTCCGTCCGCCACGCACCAACATCAGCTGGCTGGTGTGTGACATGGTGGAGAAGCCGGTTCGCGTGGCTAACCTGATGACCGACTGGCTGGTCAACGGCTGGTGCCGCGAAGCGATCTTCAACCTTAAGTTGCCGATGAAAAAGCGCTATGAAGAGGTCACGCAGAATCTGGCCATGATGCAGGAGCGGTTTGATGAGAATGGCATCAACGTGCAGATTCGCGCCCGTCAGCTCTATCATGACCGCGAAGAGGTAACGGTTCATGTGCGTCGCATGTGGGCTGCGACCGGTGGCCGTCGCGACGAGCGCTAATCGACCGGCTGAGTGCCGTTGCTCTCAGCCTGTATAACGCAGCGTGTTCAGATTTCCCTGCAACACCAGATCCTGCTTCAGTGTGGCCACCTGACGACTAATCTCTGCCATATGCTGCCCTTCAGCGAGTTTTTCCCGCCATTTGGCGGGCACCTGGTCCAGTTGCTGGTAGATTCCCTCAAGCGTCTGAAACGTTGTTAGCAGCTGCTTTGCGCTTTTAGGGCCGATGCCGGTGATGCCCGGAATTTTACTGCTGCTGATGCCGCATAATCCCCAGTAGTCAGGTAACCGCTGGGGCGCCACGCCAAACTCTGCCTCGATAAAAGGCAGGTCGAGCCACCGTTTCTGGAAGTAGTCGCGGATGCGGATCTCGGGTGCCAGCAGCTGGCAGTAGCCTTTGTCAGTGGAAACAATGGTGGCCTGATGTCCGGCCTGGGCCATTTTAACCGCCAGCGTCGCCGCTAAATCATCCGCTTCATCCTCGCCCGCAATCCAGCAGCTTACGCCTGCTGCGCGAAAAGCCTCCTGTAACGCCGGCATCTCTGCCTGCAAATCGTCTGGCATCGGCGGACGACCGCTTTTGTAGTCGGGAAGCAGCTGATGCCGCCAGCCCTGATGACGCGCTTCGCCATCAAATACCGCCACGGCATGGGTCGGACGGGCGTGACCCAGTACCTGGCGCAGCGCAGCCACACAGCCGTCGACACAGGGGGAGCCTTGTACCGCATGCAGACGGCGAATCAGATTCAATGCGTCAACAATAACAAGATGAAAAGCCATGAGAGTCTGGGCAGCCCGGGGGCTGCCTCCTGGTTTATTTGATAATTTCGTAGCAGGGGATGTAAGCAGTGCCTGGCAGCTTCATGCGCTGCTGGGCAACGAATCCCTGCAGCAGTTCATCCATGCGGTGCATGATGTCGGGGTCGCCATGCAGTTTAAAGCGTCCCTTCTCACGGATTTCGCGGATGCCCATCTCTTTAACGTTACCCGCGACGATGCCTGAGAAGGCGCGGCGCAGGTCGGCGGCCAGCTTCTCAGGAGGCTGATTCGTGTAGAGATTGAGGTTAGCCATATTTTCATGGGTGGGCAGGAACGGCACCTGCAGATCGGGTTCAATGCGAATCGACCAGTTAAAGCTGTAAGCATCGCCGGTTTCGCGACGATTCTCTTTAACCTGCGGCATCGCTTTCTTCATCAGACGCGCCACTTCTGCCGCATCATCGATAATAATCTGATAATGCTTACGCGCCTGTTCACCCAGCGTGTTGACGATGAAATCATCCAGCACACGGAAATAATCGGCGCTCTCTTCTGGTCCGGTCAGAATCAGCGGCAGCACCTGGTCGTTGTTCTGCGGATTCATCAGAATGCCCAGCAGATAGAGCAGCTCTTCTGCCGTGCCGACCCCGCCCGGGAAAATAATGATGCCATGGGCGATACGCACAAACGCTTCCAGACGTTTTTCGATGTCTGGCATGATGATCAGCTCATTCACCAGCGGATTTGGCGGTTCAGCCGCAATGATCGAGGGTTCTGTCAGGCCGATAAAACGGCTGTCACGATAGCGCTGCTGGGCAT
The DNA here is from genome assembly GCF_021043305.1 of Pantoea sp. MHSD4. NCBI lineage: Bacteria > Pseudomonadati > Pseudomonadota > Gammaproteobacteria > Enterobacterales > Erwiniaceae > Pantoea > Pantoea sp. MHSD4. The sequence continues at coordinate 230,198 of NZ_JAJNDH010000005.1, forward strand.
GGCCAACGGCGGCCCCTTTCATTGGCGCTTCCATCACGCCCGGCCCGCAGCCGGTACAGATATTCAGCTCGCGCAGTCCCAACTGCGTACCAACATTGCGGCAATACTGGTACTCAACGGCGTTGATTGAGTGTCCACCCCAGCACACTACGGTGTTGGGATACTCGCCAATGTGCAGTGCCCGTGCATTACGCAAAATGGAAAACACGGTGTTGGTGATCGTGGCGGAATCGTTCTCTTCGGCTGCCGTGAAACGGCCCGGCATGTTGAGCTGGCCGCTGACAAACAGGATGTCACGCAGCACCGCAAACAGGTTTGCCTGCAGGGAACGGATGATGCGGCCATCTACGAACGCCTCTTCCGGTGGATTGATCAGTTCCAGTTTGACGCCGCGCTCACGGCGCAGCACGTTGATATCGAAGTTCTCAAAGCGGGAGAGCAGTTCGTGGCTGCTGTCAGTCTGGCTGCCGGAGTTGAGTACTGCCAGAGAGCAATTGCGAAACAGCTGGTAGAGGTCGCTGCTGGCTGTGCGCTTGAGCATATCGACTTCCAGTTGCGAGAGCAGATCCATTGAGCCAAGTGGACTGATATGGGTAATCAAATGAACTCCTTTACACCCGCCTGGGTGCCTGTTGGCACTGCAACCGCAGTGACGAAAATCCCTGGTCGGCAATCCGCAGATTGCCGCCTTCATCAGAGTAGCCTTGTCGGCCTGCACAGCTCAAGCGGAACTGCGCATACAGCACGCAGCCTGCGAGAAGTCTCGCAAACTACTGACGAACCAGCCGTGAAAAACCGGGTGAGAAGGGCACATTGGTGCGCCACGGGTTGATATCCAGTCCGCCACGGCGGGTGTAGCGTGCATAAACGGTCAGCGCTTCAGGATGACAGAAACGCATCACATCATTAAAGATGCGCTCGACGCACTGCTCGTGAAATTCGTTATGCTGGCGGAATGAGACCAGATAGCGCAGCAGCGCTTCACGGTCGATACGCGGGCCTGTGTAGCGGATCATCACCGAGCCCCAGTCAGGCTGATTGGTGATCAGGCAGTTTGACTTGAGCAGATGGCTGACCAGCGTCTCCTCAACGATTTCGCTGCCTGCGGCATCCGCCAGATAGTCGGCATTAAAGCGATAATCGTCGATAGCAATATCCTGCTCATCAATACAGCAACCGTCAAAATGACCGACAGGCTGACCTTCAATTTCACTAAGACGGAACAGCGCAACCTGCACTTCACCTTCTGCACAGGCGCTCAGATCCCGCTCCAGCGTCTGACGGACCTCGCCCCAGTCCGCAAAGCGGGTCTGGTTAAAACTGTTAAGGTAAAGCTTAAAGCTTTTCGACTCGATCAGATTGCGGCTCTGTGCATCCAGCACCACTTCGCCGACGGCAACCTGGGGGAGCCCTTTACTGTTGAGCCACGAGAGTTCATACAGGGTCCAGATATCGCTGCCGGTAAAGGGCAGGCTGTCGGGAAACAGGCCCAGCGGTTCACGGTTCAGACTGCGTGGCACCGACTGCAGTAAGCTGTTGTCATACTGATCGTGATAGGCTGTGGGTTTGCCCAGCGTCAGGTTACTGAGCGCCTGATCCTGTTCGTGAGTAGTCATTGCGGTTACCACCAAAATTAATCAAAGTGGCTAAGTGTAACCCATCAGAAGTGAGAATATGAATGATGCAGCAAACTGCCGCCGCGTTGCGCGACTTTACTACCCGATACTGCCAGTACTGGCTTCAGCAGGCGGGACATGCGCCGGCCAGCAGCGATCTTTATGGCGTTCCCTCGCCCTGCGCACTTGAGGATCGCGATCAGCGTGTGCTCTGGCAGCCGCAGCCTTTTAGTCTGCCACCGACGCTGGATGCCGTTGAACGGGCGATCGATATCCAGCTTCAGCCGTCGGTCACAGATTTCTATACCGCGCAGTTTGCCGGGGATATGCAGGCCACTTTTGGCGAGAATCAGCTGACACTGTTGCAGGTGTGGAGTGAAGAGGATTTCCTGCGGTTACAGGAGAACCTGATTGGCCATCTGGTGATGCAGCGCCGCCTCAGGCAGTCGCCTACGCTGTTTATTGCCACAACCGATTCAGAAGAGGAGATCATCTCGCTTTCTAATCTCAGTGGTGAAGTGATTCTGGAGCAGCCTGGCCGCAAACAGCGTGCGGTATTAGCCGAAAGTCTTGAGATATTTCTTAAGTCATTACAACCGGTTATCAACTGATTTGCAGTGATCGGCTGCTGACCTTGTGAGATATCTCTTACATCTTCTGTGAGAGATCGCCATATAACAGATGAGATATTCGGAAAACTGAAATGTAAAAATATTGTGAATCATAAACTTAATGGCGTTTATCTGAATATCTGCAGCACATTTCGTAAAGTTCCCTTCTGAGTACCTTGTTTGCGTAACGGTTTCTGTCAAAATGTTTCTCACTGCAGGATGCTCAGGAAACAGATATCGTCAGGATGATGGTAAGCCATGAGGCAGGAACGTAACGGAGCTTACGGCACAGTGAAGGTTTCAGGACGAAACAGGATCGCTCAGGATTGAGTAAGGGACACCTCCAGGATGGAGAATGAGAACCCCTCAGAAGAGGCGGTGGGCCAGGAGGCTAAGGATACATCAGGACGATGCGCGACAGGAGTTCGCACTGGACAAGTTGTCATGGAAGAGCAGGGAGCATAAACGTAGCAGGATAGCTGCAAACGAACCGGGAGCACTGTTTATACAGTGCTCCCTTTTTTTGTGCCTGTGCCAACAAGTGATATGCTTGCCGCCCATTTTTGACTGCTCGCTGGAGGTGGCGCATGACGCCTGAACAATTGATTACGCAACGGCTGGAGCAACTGGAAGCGGTGATGCGTGAGCACCATCTCTGGCAAAGTACTCCTCCGGCCGAGGGTGCGCTTAAGAGCCAGGAACCTTTTTGCGTGGATACACTGGAACCGCTGCAGTGGCTCCAGTGGGTCTTAGTCCCGCGGATGCATGCCCTGATTGCCGCGGGACATCCGCTGCCGCAAAACTTTGCCGTTGCCCCTTATTATGAAGTGGCGCTGGTACCTGACCAGCCCGGCATTGCGCCGCTGCTGCTGACCCTGCGTCAGCTGGATGCCTTGATGAAGGATGCTGCCCACTGATGCTGGAGATACTCTATCAGGATGAGTGGCTGGTTGCCGTTAACAAGCCCAGCGGCTGGCTGGTTCATCGCAGCTGGCTGGATCGCCATGAAATGGTGTTTGTGATGCAGACTGTTCGTGATCAGATCGGACAGCATGTCTTTACCGCGCATCGACTGGATAAACCCACGTCAGGCGTGCTGCTGATGGGGCTTTCGAGTGAAGTCGGACGTCTGCTTTCCCTGCAGTTTGAACAGCACCAGATGCAGAAAACCTACCACGCCGTGGTGCGTGGCTGGCTGGAGAGCAGTGGAACGCTCGATTATCCGCTGGTGGAAGAGCTGGATAAAATTGCCGATAAACACGCCACTGAAGCGCGCACCGCACAGCCCGCCGTCACCGATTATCAGTCACTGGCCACCGTTGAGATGCCGGTCGGCATCGGTCGTTATCCCACGTCGCGCTACAGCCTTGTAGAGATGGCCCCTAAAACCGGTCGCAAGCATCAGCTGCGTCGCCATATGTCACACCTGCGTCATCCGATTATTGGTGATTCTGCGCACGGTGATCTGCGTCAGAACCGGGGTGCCGCCGAACATTTCGGCGCTAACCGACTGATGCTGCACGCCAGCAGCCTGGCATTGACCCATCCGGTGACCGGTGAACCATTGCTGATACGCGCCGGACTGGATGGCGTCTGGCAGAATCTGATGAATCAGTTTGGCTGGCAGGAACAGATTCCTGAGGTGCCGCGGGTTGAGTTTAACGCAGCGCCAGGACAGGATAGCGTTTCAGAATAAGGGAGAAAGCAGATGGCAAAGATTGGTATTTTTGTAGGTACGGTATACGGCAATGCATTGCTGGTGGCGGAAGAAGCGGAGCCGTTACTGCAACAGCAGGGGCACAGCGTCACCGTATTTGATGATCCGACGCTGGCAGACTGGCAGAACGGTGCCGGCGATGTGGCGTTAATCGTCACCTCAACCACCGGCCAGGGCGATTTGCCCGATTCGATTTCCGGTCTGTTCCATGCGATCAAGGATAAGCTGGGTCATCAGCCCGCGCTGTGCTACGGCGTGATTGCGCTGGGTGACAGCAGTTATGACCATTTCTGTGGCGCGGGCAAAGCGTTTGATGCGCTGCTGCAGGAGCAGGGCGCTCAGCGGGTTGGCGAAGTCTTACTGGTTGATGCCACTGAAAACCCTGAGCCAGAAGCGGTCACCTCTCCATGGGTTGAAGTCTGGGGCGCGCAGCTCTGATTGCAACGCCAGGCTTATCTATGCCCTGGCTGAGATAAGCCTGTGTTGCGCGCACGGCGATGTCAGTTGAGTGCAATATCAGGTGACAGGTGCCGGGTTAAACACCGCCAGCTGATTACGGATACCCCAGCGATCGGACCAGGTCTGCTTCCTGCCGCTGGCAATGTCCAGAATCAACTCAAACAGTCGCCAGCCCACCTGCTCAATACTCTCTTCACCCGTCGCAATCGTTCCGGCATTGATGTCCATCAGATCGTGCCAGCGCTCTGCCAGCGCATTGCGCGTCGCCATCTTGATCACCGGAATCGCGGCCAGACCGTAAGGCGTTCCGCGCCCGGTCGTGAACACCTGTAACGTGATACCGGATGCCAGTTGCTGCGTGCCGCAGACAAAATCGCTGGCGGGCGTCGCCGCATAAATTAATCCACGCCGCGTAGGCCGTTGACCCGGCGAGAGCACTTCGACAATGGCGCTGCGTCCCGATTTGGCGATCGATCCCAGTGCTTTTTCCACTACGTTGGCCAGGCCGCCTTTTTTGTTGCCGGGAGACGGGTTAGCGCTGCGATCAGTCTGGCCCTGGTCGAGGTAATTGTCATACCAGGCCATCTCCTCAAGTAAGCGCTTACCAACTTCCTGATTGATCACCCGTGGCGTCAGCAGGTGAATGGCATCACGCACTTCAGTGACTTCAGAGAACATCACGGTCGCCCCGCAGCGCACCAGCAGATCAGAGGCGAAGCCCACCGCCGGATTCGCCGTTACGCCTGAGAACGCATCGCTGCCTCCACACTGCATACCCACAATCAATTCTGCAGCGGAGCAGGTTTCGCGCTGGCGCGCATTGAGCCGCTGAAGATGACGTTCTGCGACCTGTAGAATCTCATTCACCATCGCACCGAAACCCACCAGCTTTTCATCCTGCAAACGCACGATGTCATGGTCGTCCAGTGAAATGGCCTGCACGTCAGGCGTGCCGGTCAGCAGGCGCTCAGGCTGCAACTTTTCGCAACCCAGACTGACGATCATCACTTCGCCGCCGAAATTGGCATTCAGTGCCAGATTATGAATGGTGCGAATCGGCACCACCGCAGCAGGCGCGTTGATCGCCACACCACAGCCATAAAGATGGTTCAGGGCGACGACGCCATCCACATTCGGAAAGCGTGGCAGCAGATCCCGTTCAATGATCTGCACGACATGATCCACCACACCCGCCACGCAGTGGACACTGGTGGTGATGCCGAGGAGATTACGCGTACCCACGCTGCCATCCGCATTCCGGTAACCTTCAAAGGTGTAACCTTCTAACGGCGGCAAATCAGGCGGAACCTGCGTGGCTAACGGCAGGCTCTCCAGCGGAGGGGCTTCTGGCAGCGCAACAAGAGATTCATCAATCCAGCTGCCCTGGGCAATATCCCGCAGCGCATAGCCGATAACTTCACCATATCGCACGATCTCTGCACCCTGGTTAATGGCGCTTAGCGCCACTTTATGGCCCTGCGGCACATGTTCAGTAAGCGTCAGGCCATCCGCAAACTGCGTGCCGGCTGGCAGACCCAGGCTGTTGACCACAATCGCGACATTGTCATGCTCATGGACTTTGATATAGAGCGGTTGTTCATCTGTATTGGGTTTCATCGCTCACCTTCCTGTCTGTCGTGCCGTACTTGTGCGGCACGTTGTAATGTTCTGATCTGTCACACGCGTGTTTGCCAGCTTCAGTATAGGGAGGCGTCGCACGTGGCGCATTGTGCAAATGACCACCATTGAGGTATTTCACCGCGTTGTTTTGGGTCGCTTATCCAAAAGCAAGTGAAGAGCCTCACAAACAGCGGGGTAAAGCGTCGTCAGCGGCTAATTTCGCCATGTTATTTGCCACTTTCGTGAGCCACACCGCAGCCTTTTGTGCATCCGCAAGATAATCACTTCATTAATAAGTTTATTCCAGGGCGATACGCCAATGTGATCGCTACGGGCTGTTCTTATACTGAGTTTCGTTAGCCAAAGTCAGGTTATCTGTCACGACGTATTCCTCATCTGATGCAGGGGCAAAGGCGCGTTAATGACCGCAGCTGTCAGCAGCCGGATGAATAAATAAAAGTTTGCCAAAACAAAAAGATCGCCGTGTTTAACCCAATTTCTCTCTGATACCCAACGCGATGTGTATGCAGTCAGAGCGGATGTAGCTCACGCTATATTTCAGGAGTGCATCATGAATAGTTTCAGCCAGACCGCGGAAACGGTGCAGAAGCGCACCAATGCCCGTTACTGGATTGTGGTGATGTTATTTATCGTCACCTCATTCAACTACGGTGACCGCGCAACCATTTCAATTGCCGGTTCGGCGATGTCCAAAGATATCGGCCTCGATTCAGTCGGACTTGGCTATATCTTCTCAGCGTTCTCATGGGCGTATGTCATTGGTCAGATTCCGGGCGGCTGGCTGCTCGATCGCTTCGGCTCAAAACGCGTCTACTTCTGGAGCATCTTCACCTGGTCGCTGTTTACCTTTCTGCAAGGGTTCGTCGATCTGTTCAGCGGCTTTGGCATCATCATGTCGCTGTTTATTCTGCGTTTCCTGGTCGGCCTGGCTGAAGCACCTTCTTTCCCGGGCAACAGCCGCATAGTCGCAGCCTGGTTCCCGGCGCAGGAACGCGGCACGGCGGTGGCGATCTTCAACTCGGCCCAATACTTTGCCACCGTGATCTTCGCACCGATTATGGGCTGGCTGGTCTCTTCCGTGGGCTGGGCGCACGTGTTCTGGTTCATGGGCGGCCTGGGCATCATCCTCAGTTTCATCTGGCTCAAAGTGATACACGATCCCACCGATCATCCTGGCGTGAATAAAGCTGAACTGGAGTACATGGAACAGGGCGGCGCGCTCATCAACATGGATGTCAAAAAGAACACCCGAAAAGTGAGCTGGAGCGAGAAGTGGTTCCAGATCAAACAGCTGCTGACGTCACGCATGATGCTGGGCATCTATCTCGGTCAATACTGTGTTAACGCCTTAACCTACTTCTTTATCACCTGGTTCCCGGTCTATCTGGTGCAGGCGCGCGGCATGTCGATTCTTAAAGCGGGCTTTGTTGCGTCGATTCCGGCGGTGTGCGGCTTCCTCGGCGGCGTACTGGGCGGGGTGATCTCTGACTGGCTGATGCGTAAAACCGGCTCGCTGAATATCGCACGTAAAACGCCAATCGTTCTCGGCATGCTGCTCTCTATCTCAATGGTGATGTGTAACTACACCAATACCGAATGGATGGTGGTGTTCTTTATGGCACTGGCCTTCTTTGGTAAAGGCATCGGCGCGCTGGGCTGGGCGGTGATGGCAGATACCGCGCCGAAAGAGATCAGCGGCCTGAGCGGTGGTTTGTTCAACATGTTCGGTAACTTCTCCGGCATCGTCACGCCTATCGCCATCGGTTACATCATTGCCACCAGCGGTTCATTTGAAGGCGCGCTGGTTTATGTGGGGATTCACGCCTTTGTCGCGGCATTCAGCTTCCTGGTCATTGCCGGCGATATCAAACGTGTCGAACTGAAAACCTGGCCTGGTAAGGATGCATCATGAATACGCAAAGTTCGCCGGTGATTACTGACATGCGGGTTATCCCGGTCGCCGGTTACGACAGTATGCTGCTCAATATTGGCGGTGCACACAACGCCTGTTTTACCCGCAACATTGTGGTGCTCACTGATAGTGCCGGTCACACCGGCGTCGGTGAGGCGCCGGGCGGCGACACCATCTATCAGACGCTGGTGGAGGCGATTCCGCAGGTGAAAGGCCAGCAGATTGCCCGAATGAATCGTCTGGTGCAGCAGGTACACAAAGGCAATCAGTCCGCCGACTTCACCACTTTCGGTAACGGTGCATGGACCTTTGAATTGCGGGTCAATGCGGTGGCTGCGCTTGAAGCCGCGCTGCTCGATCTGCTGGGACAGTGTCTGGGCGTACCGGTGGCTGAACTGCTGGGGCCGGGCAAACAGCGTGATGAAGTCACGGTGCTGGGCTACCTGTTCTATCTTGGCGACCGCCGTAAAACCGATCTTCCCTATCTTAGCGGTGATCAGGCCAGCCACGACTGGTATCACCTGCGTCATCAGGAAGCACTGACCAGCGATGCTGTCGTGCGCCTGGCTGAAGCGGCACAGGATAAATATGGCTTTAAAGATTTCAAGCTCAAAGGTGGCGTGCTGCCGGGTGAGCAGGAGATCGCCACGGCGGCGGCGCTCAAGCAGCGTTTTCCCGATGCCCGTATCACCGTCGATCCTAATGGAGCCTGGCTGCTGGATGAAGCCATCGCGCTGTGTAAAGGAATGCAGGATGTGCTGAGCTACGCCGAAGACCCCTGTGGCGCGGAGCAGGGCTATTCGGGCCGGGAAGTGATGGCTGAGTTCCGGCGCGCAACCGGCCTGCCCGTCGCCACAAATATGATCACCACCAACTGGCGCGAGATGAACCACGCGGTGATGGTCAATGCGGTCGATATTCCGCTGGCCGATCCGCATTTCTGGACGCTGAGCGGTGCTGTTCGGGTCGCGCAGCTGTGTGATGAATGGGGCCTCACCTGGGGCTGTCACTCCAATAACCACTTTGATATTTCGCTGGCGATGTTCACCCATGTGGGTGCAGCAGCGCCAGGCAACCCGACCGCGATTGATACCCACTGGATCTGGCAGGAGGGCGATCAGCGCCTGACGAAAAATCCGCTGCAAATCCGCAACGGCAAAATTGCCGTACCGGATGCGCCTGGCCTGGGCATTGAGCTCGACTGGGAGCAGGTAAACAAAGCCCATCAGCTTTATCAGTCACTGCCCGCCGGTGCGCGTAACGACGCCACGGCGATGCAGTATCTGGTCCCTGGCTGGACTTTTGATCGCAAGCGTCCGGCATTTGGCCGTGCAACAGCATAAGGAGCAAGAGATGAGTTCAACACCGAAAGTGACCGCCATGCAGGTTATTCCGGTCGCAGGCTATGACAGCATGCTGCTAAACCTCAGCGGCGCTCACTCACCATTCTTTACCCGCAACATTGTGATTATCAAAGATAACGCCGGACACACTGGTGTTGGCGAAATTCCGGGCGGCGAGAAGATTCGCCAGACGCTGGAAGATGCGGCCTCGCTGGTGATCGGCAAAACGCTGGGTGAGTACAAAAATACCCTCAGCCTGGTGCGCAGCACCTTTGCTGACCGCGATGCGAACGGGCGCGGTAACCAGACCTTTGATCTGCGCACCACGATCCATGTGGTGACCGGTATCGAAGCGGCGCTGCTTGATTTGCTGGGTCAGCACCTGGGCGTCAACGTCGCCTCGCTGCTGGGTGACGGTCAGCAGCGCGACCGCGTGGAGATGCTCGGCTACCTGTTCTACATCGGCGACCGCAATAAAACCTCGCTCTCTTATCAGAACCAGCAGAACGATCCGTGCGACTGGTATCGCCTGCGCCATGAAGAGGCGCTCACGCCGGATGCGGTCGTGCGTCTGGCGGAAGCGGCTTATGAGAAATATGGCTTTAACGATTTCAAACTCAAAGGCGGCGTGCTGCGCGGCGGCGAAGAGGCTGAAGCCGTTACCGCGCTGGCAAAACGTTTTCCTGAAGCCCGTATCACCCTCGATCCCAACGGAGCCTGGTCGCTCAACGAGGCGATCATGCTCGGCAAACAGCTTAAAGATGTGCTGGCCTACGCAGAAGATCCTTGTGGAGCCGAACAGGGCTACTCCGGTCGCGAAGTGATGGCTGAGTTCCGCCGCGCCACCGGCATGCCAACGGCCACCAATATGATCGCCACCGACTGGCGGCAGATGGGCCATACCCTGTCGCTGCAGTCAGTCGACATTCCGCTGGCTGACCCACATTTCTGGACCATGCAGGGTTCGGTGCGCGTGGCGCAGATGTGTCACGACTTCGGTCTGACCTGGGGCTCGCACTCCAATAACCACTTCGACATTTCGCTGGCGATGTTTACTCACGTTGCCGCTGCCGCGCCGGGTGCGATTACCGCCATTGATACCCACTGGATCTGGCAGGAGGGCAATCAGCGTCTGACCAAAGAGCCGTTCCAGATTAAAGGCGGTATGGTGCAGGTGCCGCAGAAACCGGGTCTCGGCGTAGAGCTGGATATGGATCAGGTGATGCAGGCCAATGCGCTCTATCAGAAGCAGGGACTGGGCGCACGTGACGATGCTGAAGCGATGCAGTTTTTAGTGCCGGGATGGACGTTCGACAATAAGCGCCCGTGCCTGGTTCGTTAACCTTTTCGGCTCCCCAAGGGGAGCCATCGTCACAGGAGTTCAACCATGAGTAATGCAGCCTGGCCCAATGGATTTCGTCGTCGCCTGTTAGCGGGCGATACCCTGATTGGCAGCTGGTGCGCGCTGGCCAGTCCGATCTCGACTGAAATTCTGGGGCTGGCCGGTTTCGACTGGCTGGTCCTGGATGGAGAGCACGCGCCCAACGACATCACCACCTTTGTACCGCAGCTGATGGCGCTGAAAGGCAGCCACAGTGCGCCCGTGGTGCGTCCGCCCTGCAACGAGCCGGTGATCATTAAGCGTCTGCTGGATATCGGGTTTAACAATCTTCTGGTGCCGTTTGTCGAAACCGAAGAGGAAGCCCTGCGGGCTGTTGCCTCAACCCGTTATCCGCCAGCCGGGATTCGTGGTGTTTCGGTGTCGCATCGCAGCAACATGTACGGCACGCTGCCGGATTACAACAGCACCATCAATGACAACATCACGGTGCTGGTGCAGATCGAAACTCAGCAGGCGGTTGACAACATTGATGCCATCGCAGCGGTGGACGGTGTCGACGGCATTTTTGTCGGGCCGGGCGATCTCTCCGCTGCGCTGGGCTATCTCGGTCAGCCCGCACATCCCGAAGTACTGAAAGTGATTAAGCACATTTTTGAACGAGCCAAAGCCGCCGGTAAGCCGAGCGGCATTCTGGCACCGGTAGAAGCGGACGCGCGTCGCTATCTGGAGTGGGGCGCCACCTTTGTGGCTGTCGGCAGCGATGTCGGGATGTTCCGCAACGCCTCGCAGGCGTTATGCGACAAATTTAAGCGCTAATCGATTAAGGGGAAACGTCATGAAAATTGGATTTATCGGCCTGGGCATCATGGGCAAACCCATGAGTAAAAATCTGGTGAAAGCCGGGTATTCGCTGGTAGTGCGCGACAACAACACCGAAAACGAAGCGGAACTGGCTAAACTGGGCGCAACTGTGGCGAAAACGCCAAAAGAGGTGGCTGAGCAGTGCGATGTGGTGATTACCATGGTGCCCAATTCACCGCAGGTTATTGACGTCTGCCTGGGGAAAAACGGCATTATCGAAGGGGCGAAGCCAGGTCTGGTGGTCATCGACATGAGTTCCATTGCGCCGCTGGCGAGCCGTGAGGTACACGATGCGCTGGCAGAAAAGCAGATCAAAATGCTCGATGCGCCGGTCAGTGGCGGCGAACCCAAAGCGATTGAAGGAACGCTTTCGGTGATGGTCGGCGGTGACAAAGCCGTGTTCGATTCCTGCTACGACATCATGAAAGCGATGGCGGGCTCGGTGGTGCATACCGGCGACATCGGTGCGGGCAACGTGACTAAGCTGGCTAACCAGGTGATTGTGGCACTGAACATTGCGGCGATGTCTGAAGCGTTATCGCTGGCGACCAAAGCGGGTGTGAATCCGGATCTGGTTTATCAGGCGATTCGTGGCGGCCTGGCGGGCAGCACGGTGCTGGATGCCAAAGCGCCGATGGTGATGGATCGTAACTTCAAGCCCGGTTTCCGGATTGACCTGCACATCAAAGATCTGGCGAACGCGCTGGATACGTCGCACAGCATCGGTGCGCACCTGCCGCTGACGGCAGCAGTGATGGAGATGATGCAGGCGCTGCGCAATGACGGGCAGGGTAACGCCGACCACAGCGCACTGGCCTGCTATTATGAGAAGTTAGCGAAGGTTGAAATCGCCCGCTAAAACCCGATGCCGGTCTCCCCAACACCGGACTGGTTCAGAGCCGTTTCAATCACCCAACTGCGCTCGGATTGCCTATGAAAATCGTAATCGCACCGGATTCATATAAAGAGAGTTTATCCGCCCTGGATGTGGCATCGGCGATTGAAGCGGGTTTCCGTGACATCTTCCCCGATGCACATTACGTGAAAATACCGGTCGCTGACGGTGGCGAAGGCACGGTAGAAGCGATGGTGGCGGCGACGAAGGGAAAAATCGTCAGGCTGAAGGTGACCGGACCGTTGGGCACGCAGGTTGATGCCTTTTATGGCCTGTCCGGCGATGAGTCCACGGCCTATATCGAAATGGCCGCGGCCAGCGGACTGGAACAGGTTCCGGCAGCACAGCGTGACCCGCTGATAACGACCTCATTCGGCACCGGCGAGTTGATCAGGCATGCGCTGGATAAGGGCGTCGGCCATATCATCATTGGTATCGGCGGCAGCGCCACCAATGATGGCGGTGCCGGGATGATGCAGGCGCTCGGCGCCCGACTGCTGGACGCCCAGGGCGGCGAGATTGGTCACGGAGGCGGCGCACTCTCTGCGCTTGCCAGCATTGATATTGATGCACTGGATGCCCGCATTCATCAGTGCCGCATCGAAGTGGCGTGTGATGTTTCTAATCCGCTCACCGGAAAAGAAGGCGCATCGGCCATCTTCGGTCCGCAGAAAGGCGCGACACCGGCGCTGGTGCAGCAGCTCGATCAGGCATTGGTGCATTACGCCGCCATTATTCATCGCGATCTGGATATTGATGTCCTGCACATTCCTGGCGGTGGTGCAGCGGGCGGGATGGGGGCGGCACTGCACGCCTTTTGTCGGGCGGAACTGCGACGCGGCATTGAAATTGTCACAGAGGCGCTGGGGCTGGCTGACCAGGTGAAAGATGCTGATCTGGTGATTACCGGTGAAGGGCGTATCGACAGCCAGAGTATTAATGGCAAGGTGCCAATTGGTGTCGCCAGCGTGGCAAAACGTTTTAACAAGCCAGTGATTGGTATTGCCGGCAGCCTGACGGCGGATGTTGGCGTGGTGCATCAACATGGAATCGATGCGGTATTCAGCGTGCTTTACACCATCTGTTCGCTGGATGAAGCACTGGCCAGTGCCGGAAAAAATGTTGAGATGACGGCACGTAACGTGGCTGCCACGCTGAAACTGGCCGGATTCAGGTAACCGGCAGGCGCACCTGATTATTAAGCCCAGCCGGATTGAGCGGACATTGAGCAGACTGAAAAGGGCGTTGATATTCAGAATGTCTGTTTAAGCACCACGCTCTTTTCTGGCCAGCGCGCTGTAAGTTAGCCCTGCAAGCCGGTTAGCGTTTGAGACAGTGGCAGGTTCGGCGGCAGCTGCCGCCAGCCTTATCCAATTCCTAACAGCTGACGGGCTTCTCTGGCGACGTTTTCCATCTCATCCTGCAACTCCAGCAGCTCCGGTTCCAGTGCCGCGATGTCGCTGGCCTCCAGCAGTCCTCGCTCCAGCTGATGGCAGAGTTGTTTCATGCGCGGTACGCCGCTGTAGCTGGCGCTGCCGTGCAGCTTGTGAATAATCTCACGCAGGGCGTTGACCTCATTGGTCGCCATAAACTGCGCCATCTTCGCATGCACTTCCGGTAAAAATTCCAGCAGCATCCGCAGCAGATCGCGTGCCAGATCGGGTTTATTCGCCGCCTGTCGCAGTGCCAGTTGCCAGTCGAGCGTGGGTAATATTGGCAGCAGTTCAGGCACAGGGACCACCGGCGGCGGCGTATAGCGCGCCAGAAGCTGTCTTAACTTGCTTTCATCAATTGGCTTCGCAAGGTAGTCATTCATGCCTGCCTTGATCAACTGCTCGCGCTCGCCATCAATGGCATGGGCGGTCACTGCTACAATCGGCGTACTGGCGTGTTGAGGCAGGCTACGGATAATTTCGCTGGCGCGAATGCCATCAATCTCAGGCATCTGAATATCCATCAGAATCACATCCAGCGGCTGCTGACGAGCCTCGCGAATAGCGTGTTCAGCGCTGCTGCACAGCAGGATATTCTGCACCTGCTCCTCGAGCAGCGCGCCAATCAGTTTAAGATTGGCAGGATTATCATCCACCGCCATCACCGTCAGCGGCAGGCGGGGAGATGGCGGCAGTTCACTCATCTGACGGGTATGGAGATCCAGTAACATCGGCAGGAGTCGCGTCAGAGAGATTGGTTTCGCAATGCAGCCGTCAATGCCCCGCGCCTTCAGCTCATCAGCCAGCAACATCATCGGGCTGGGAAGCGCCATCAGCACATTGTCAGCCCGATCCAGCAGCCCATTAATTCTGCGCTCGTTGAGCAGTTCGGGCTGGCTGATATCGACGGGCATCGCCATCAGCAGCAGCGGATAGTGAGGTGCTTTTAATCCCTCCAGCGTTTCGCTGTAGTCAATCTGCAACGGTGTCGCGCTCAGCATCTCCAGCGCTGCGCTGGCAACATAAGCATCCGGTTCCACGTAGGCAATGCGCGCATGTGACAGCGCATCCAGCACGCGCGGCATGCCGGGTGCATTAGGATTAAGATCCAGCTGTACGCGAATGACAAAGACAGAGCCTTGATCCGGCTGGCTGCTAAAGGTGATTTCGCCGCCCATCTCCCGTACCAGTTTCTGGGTGATGACCAGCCCCAGCCCGGTACCGCCATGACGGCGCGAAATACTGGCGTCAGCCTGACGAAACGCCTGGAACATCTGGGTCTGTTGCTGCTCAGAGATGCCGATGCCGCTGTCCTCAACCTGAATCTCCAGCTCGACGCGCGACTGCGTAATCACCCGCTGTCCGACGCGCAGGCCGATGTATCCCTTCTCGGTAAACTTGATGGCGTTTCCGATCAGGTTGATCAGGATCTGTTGCAGGCGCAGCGCATCGCCAATCACGTTGTCCGGCACGCTGCTGTCACACACCACCGTCAGCTCCAGCCCTTTATCATGGGCCGACGGCGCCAGCAGCACCAGGGTTTCATCCAGCGTGGCGCGTAGCGGGAAGGGGATGGCCTCCAGCATCAGCTTGCCCGCTTCCAGCTTCGAGAAATCGAGCACGTCATTGATGATGCTGAGCAGGTTATTAGCCGAACGTTCAATGGTTTGCATATAGTCACGCTGCGTCGTGCGCAGCTGGGTTTTCAGCATCTGGCGGGTAAAGCCCAGCACGCCATTCAGCGGCGTTCGCAGCTCATGGGACATATTGGCCAGAAACTCAGATTTGATGCGCGCCGCTTCCTGGGCGCGTTTCTTCGCCAGATCCAGCTCAACGTTCTGAATCTCCAGCTGTTCCAGCGTCTCGCGCAGATCGTAAGTCGCCTGGTCGATGTTGTGCTGCATCTCTTCGTGATAGGCGGTCAGCGACATGGCCATCGCGTTAATCCCGTTTTTCAGAATGCTGAGTTCACCCAGCATGTAACCCTCAACGCGGCTATCAAGCTGGCCGCGACGGATGCGGTCAACGGTGGTGACCATATTGCGGATGGGGCCGGTGACATCGCGCATCAGACGGTAAGCAAACAGCATGGCGAGGCAGAGGCAGAAGAGCAGCATCAGCGTGGCGACAAACACCTCTTTATACTGCTGTAAACGCACCGACTGCAGATCCAGCTCTATTGCCACATAGCCCAGCGGATTGCCCGATGGCTTGGCATCTTCATCCGGTAATTCATCCACATCGTAACGTTCGGTGGTAATCGGCGTGCGCAGAATCAGTATGCTGCCGTGACGTTCCATTGAAACATCGTCGGGCAGGCCGCGGATGTCATCCTGTTGCAACAGGCTGAGGTTTTGCTTGTGATTGGAGGTGACGTAGAGCTGATTGTGGTTATCAAACACCGAGATCGCCCGAACAATGGCGGAGTGGCGACGATGCAGCAGGCTGACCAGTTCACGCATGGCATCACGATTGTGCCAGGTCATGCTGTATTCGCTGGAAATCGCCAGGGGTTCGATGATGTTGGCCCCGGCATCGATTACCTGTCGCTGTAGCTCATTGTAGCGGTGCACCACAAAAAATGAGCTGAGCAGCAGGCCAACCATCAGCGTGGGTGCCAGAATTAAAATCATCATTCGCGCCCGAAGGCTGTATTTGGTCATAATAGTCGCCTGGCTACTCCGGCATTAACGTCCCTGTGCATGCTGTCGATAAAGCTATGCAGGTCGTTTTTCGATAAAGAGAATGAATAACACTATGGCGCAATTCTACGTTGCAAAACAGCGCGTGACGACGCAACAACGCCTCACCGTCACCATTGAGGAGCTTGACCCGTTTGGACAAGGTGTGGCACGCCACAAGGGCAAAACCCTGTTTGTCGCGGGTGCCCTGCCGGGTGAACAGGCTGAGATTGTGCTTACAGAGGATAAACGTCAATTTGCCCGGGCGAAAGTGACTCGGCTGATTAGCCGCAGTCCGGCTCGGGTGACACCGCGCTGCCCGCACTATGATCGCTGCGGCGGTTGCCAGCAGCAGCATGCCGATGTGGCACTGCAACAGCAGAGCAAAGCGCAGGCACTGAGCCGGATGCTGAGCCAGGCCGCCTCACAGAGTGTCGCGGTGGATGAGGTGATCGCCGGTCAGCCCTGGGGTTACCGCCGTCGTGCGCGTCTGGGTCTGCAATGGCAAAATAAAGCGCAGCGATTGCAGATGGGATTCCGGCAGGAAGCCAGCAACGATCTGGTCGATATACAGCACTGCCCCGTTTTAGTGCCCGAACTTGAGGCATTGCTGGTTCCGCTGCACCAGTGTCTCAGCGACCTGCGAGCTGTCAGGCGTCTCGGGCATGTGGAACTGGTGCTGGCGGACAATGGCCCGCTGATGATTCTGCGCCATCTTGATGCGCTGCATACAGATGACCGTGAAAAACTGGAACAGTTTTCGCATAAACATCAGCTGATGCTGTTCCTGGATGCGGGCGATGAAAATCTGACGGCGTTAAGTGAATCGATGCCCTTTTATCACTCTCATCAACTTAAGCTAACCTTCAATCCACAGGATTTTATCCAGGTTAATGATGGGGTGAATCAGCAGATGGTCGCGAAGGCGATCGCCTGGCTGGATCTGCAGCCGGAAGACCGCGTGCTGGATCTGTTTTGTGGCATGGGAAACTTCACACTTCCTGTAGGAATCTTCGTACAAAATGTGGTTGGTGTGGAGGGGATTGCAGCATTAGTGCGGCAGGCAGCGTATAATGCTGATTTGAATAATCTTAAAAATGTAAGTTTCTTTCAGCATAATCTGGAAGAAGAGGTGTCGCGCCAGCCGTGGGCGACACAGGGGTTTAACAAGGTATTACTCGATCCGGCACGCGCCGGGGCTGCGGGCGTAATGGCGCATGTGGTTAAACTTGCACCAGAACGTGTGGTCTATGTTTCGTGTAATCCCACAACACTCGCCCGCGACAGCCAGATATTGCTGTCAGCAGGCTACCAATTGGAAAGGGTCGCGATGCTGGATATGTTTCCTCATACCCGTCATCTCGAATCCATGGTGCTGTTCAGAAAAACATAAGCGATGAATGTCGTTGTGCAGGAGAGGTTATGGTTGCGGTCAGAAGTGCGCATTTAAATACCGAGGGAGATTTCGCCCTCGACCAGTGGATCGCCAGTCTCGGTATTGCCAACCCGCAATCATGTCAACGCGTTGCCGAGACCTGGCGCTACTGCGAAGCGCAGACGCAGGGCCATCCCGATCAGTCGCTGCTTCTGTGGCGCGGTATCGAGATGGTGGAAATCCTCTCAATGCTCAGCATGGATATTGAAAGCCTGTGTGCAGCACTGATTTTCCCGCTGGCTAACGATGAAGTGGTCAGTGAAGAAGAGCTGGAAACCGCCGTCGGTAAAGGCATTGTCTCGCTGGTGCACGGCGTGCGTGACATGGACGCCATTCGCCAGCTGAAAGCGATTCACAACGACTCCATGGCCTCTGAACAGGTGGATAATGTCCGCCGCATGCTGCTGGCAATGGTGGAAGATTTCCGCTGCGTAGTGCTGAAGCTGGCCGAACGCATCATGAACCTGCGCGAAATGAAAGATGCGCCGGAAGATGAGCGGGTGCTGGCGGCCAAAGAGAGCACCAACATTTATGCACCTCTGGCCAACCGTCTGGGCATCGGTCAGCTCAAATGGGAGCTGGAAGATTATTGCTTCCGCTATCTCCATCCCGACGAATACAAGCGCATTGCCAAACTACTGCATGAGCGGCGAATTGATCGTGAGCAGTACATCGACAATTTTGTCAGCAACCTGCGCAAAGAGATGGCGAAAGAGGGCGTGCGCGCCGAAGTTTATGGTCGTCCGAAACATATCTACAGCATCTGGCGCAAGATGCAGAAAAAGTCGCTGGCCTTTGATGAGCTGTTTGATGTGCGTGCGGTGCGTATCGTCGCCGACCGCCTGCAGGATTGCTACGGCGCACTGGGTACGGTACATACGCTTTATCGCCATCTGCCCAGCGAGTTCGATGACTACGTGGCCAACCCCAAGCCCAACGGCTACCAGTCGATTCATACCGTCGTGCTTGGGCCGCAGGGCAAAACGGTGGAGATCCAGATCCGTACCCGACAGATGCACGAAGATGCCGAACTGGGCGTTGCGGCACACTGGAAATACAAAGAGGGCCCCACCTCCAGCAGCGCGCGTGGCGCAGCGGGTCACGAAGAGCGCATTGCCTGGCTGCGTAAGCTGATCAGCTGGCAGGAAGAGATGGCTGACTCCGGCGAGTTGCTGGAAGAAGTCCGTAGCCAGGTGTTTGATGACCGGGTCTACGTCTTTACGCCAAAAGGCGACGTCGTGGATCTGCCCGCAGGTTCGACACCGCTCGACTTCGCCTACCACATTCACAGTGACATCGGTCACCGCTGCATCGGCGCAAAAATTGGTGGCCGCATCGTGCCGTTCACCTACCAGCTGCAGATGGGCGACCAGGTTGAAGTGATTACCCAGAAACAGCCGAACCCGAGCCGTGACTGGCTCAACCCGAACCTGGGCTACATTACCACCAGCCGTGGACGATCGAAGATCCACAACTGGTTCCGCAAGCAGGATCGCGACAAGAACATTATCGCCGGACGGCAGATTTTGGATAACGAACTGAATCAGCTCGATATCAGCCTGCGCGAAGCGGAAAAACTGCTGCTGCCGCGCTATAACGTGACCTCGCTTGAAGAGTTGCTGGCGGCGATTGGCGGCGGCGATATTCGTCTGAATCAGATGGTTAACTTCCTGCAGGCGAAGCTGAACAAGCCGAGTGCTGAAGAGGAAGATCGTGAAGCGCTGCGCCAGCTGACTCAGAAAGCCTACTCTCAGCCTGCGCGCAAAGAGAGTGGTCGCGTAGTCGTGGAGGGCGTAGGCAATCTGATGCACCACATCGCCCGCTGCTGCCAGCCGATTCCGGGAGATGACATTGTCGGCTTCATCACCCAGGGGCGCGGTATCTCCATTCACCGCGCCGACTGCGACCAGCTGGCTGAACTCACGTCGCACGCGCCGGAACGTATCGTCGATGCGGTATGGGGCGAAAGCTACTCCAGCGGTTACTCGCTGGTGGTGCGCGTCACCGCCAACGATCGCAGCGGCTTACTGCGCGACATCACCACCATTCTCGCCAACGAGAAAGTGAATGTACTGGGCGTCTCAAGCCGCAGCGACACCAAAAAGCAGCTGGCGACTATCGATATGGATATTGAGATCTACAACCACCAGGTTCTGGGACGTGTCCTGGCGCGACTGAACCAGGTCTCTGATATCATTGACGCCCGCCGCCTGCACTGATATTCAGTCAGGCTCTGAAGCAACCGGCAACAAGAGGTTGCGCGGGCGTTTTCTGCACCCTGAAACCCGGCCGGATGCTGTTCACCACATCCGGCCGGATTGCACGCCTTGCTTCTCTGATCGTTGCCCATCACCTGACTCATCAAGGAACCGCCTGAATGAACGCTATTGAGCGCCTGCTTGGCATAATGAAAACGCTGCGCGATCCACAGCATGGTTGCCCATGGGATCGTGAACAGACCTTTGCCACTATTGCGCCCTATACCCTGGAAGAGACTTACGAAGTGCTGGACGCCATTCAGCGCGAAGATTTTGACGACCTGCGCGGCGAACTGGGCGATCTGCTGTTTCAGGTGGTGTTCTATGCGCAGATGGCCAGCGAACAGGAACGCTTCAATTTCGAGGATATCTGTCACGCGATTAGCGACAAGCTGGAGCGACGTCATCCGCATATTTTTGGCGATGCCACAGCAGAAACCAGCAGCGACGTGCTGAAAAACTGGGAAGCGATTAAAACTGCCGAGCGTGCGGACAAAGCCCAGCATTCCGCGCTGGATGATATCCCCAAAGCGCTGCCCGCATTGATGCGCGCCCACAAGATTCAGAAGCGCTGTCACAACGTCGGCTTCGACTGGACTACGCTGGGACCGGTGGTGGCGAAAGTGCACGAAGAGATTGATGAAGTGATGCACGAGGCGCAGCAGAGCGTGGTGGATGGCGAGAAGCTGGAAGAGGAGATTGGCGACCTGCTGTTTGCCACGGTTAATTTGTCACGCCATCTTGGCAGCAAAGCCGAAACCGCACTGCAAAAGGCGAATGACAAGTTTGAGCGCCGGTTCCGTGAAGTGGAAGCGATTATCAATGCACAAGGTCTCAGCATGCCGGGCGCCACACTGGAGCAAATGGAGGCTGCCTGGCAGCAGGTGAAACAGGACGAGAAGCGCTGATTATTCCACCGCTGTGCATAAAATCGCCGTTTACGCTTACTCGATTCAGCGCGGCGGCAACTTTGTGACGCACATCAACATTTCATCGGCAGCTATCCGCTATGTTAAGACGCAGCAATGCGTTGGAGGATGGCTGTGATTCATCAATTGTGGCTGATAGCGGTTTCCAGTATACTGTTTTCCCGTCCTGGTTATTCCACCGTCTTTAAACCTAAACTCTCAGGTTCAGCATGACAACGAATTATATTTTTGTGACCGGCGGGGTCGTTTCCTCTCTGGGTAAAGGCATTGCCGCAGCCTCCCTCGCAGCCATTCTCGAAGCGCGTGGTCTGAACGTGACCATCATGAAGCTGGACCCGTATATTAACGTGGATCCAGGCACCATGAGCCCGACACAGCACGGTGAAGTTTTCGTCACTGATGACGGCGCTGAAACCGATCTGGATTTGGGTCACTACGAACGCTTCATCCGCACCAAAATGTCGCGTCGTAACAACTTCACCACTGGCCGTATCTACTCAGAAGTCCTGCGCAAAGAGCGCCGTGGCGACTATCTGGGCGCAACTATTCAGGTTATCCCGCACATCACCAACGCCATCAAAGAACGCATCATTGAAGGCGGTGAAGGTCATGATGTGGTGCTGGTTGAAATCGGCGGCACGGTAGGAGATATCGAATCACTGCCGTTCCTGGAAGCGATTCGCCAGATGGCCGTGGATGTGGGCCGCGAACACACGATGTATATGCACCTGACGCTGGTGCCTTATATGGCGGCGGCGGGTGAAGTGAAAACGAAACCGACTCAGCACTCTGTAAAAGAGCTGCTGTCGATTGGTATCCAGCCAGATGTGCTGATTTGCCGTTCTGACCGTGCCGTACCGGCCAATGAACGTGCCAAAATCGCCCTGTTCTGTAACGTCCCTGAAAAAGCGGTTATTTCGCTGAAAGACGTTGATTCCATCTACAAGATTCCTGGCATGCTGAAGTCGCAGGGCCTGGATGACTATATCTGTAAGCGCTTCAACCTGAATGCACCGGAAGCCAACCTGGCTGAGTGGGAGCAGGTGATTTACGAAGAAGCCAATCCGGGTGGTGAAGTCACCATCGGTATGGTGGGCAAGTATGTTGAGCTGCCGGATGCCTACAAGTCAGTCATCGAAGCGCTGAAACATGGCGGCCTGAAAAATCGCGTCACTGTGAACATCAAACTGATCGATTCGCAGGATGTTGAGTCACGTGGTGTCGAATTACTGAAAGATTTGGATGCGATTCTGATTCCAGGTGGCTTCGGTTACCGTGGCGTGGAAGGCAAGCTGATGACCGCGCAATACGCACGTGAAAACAACGTGCCTTACCTCGGCATCTGCCTGGGTATGCAGGTCGCGCTGATGGAGTTTGCCCGCAATGTCGCTGGCATGCCTGGCGCCAACTCCACTGAATTTGTGCCAGACTGTAAATATCCGGTGGTGGCATTAATCACCGAATGGCGTGACGAAGATGGCAACGTCGAAGTCCGCAGCGAGCAGAGCGATCTGGGCGGCACCATGCGTCTGGGCAGCCAGCAGTGTCAGTTAACACCGGGCAGTCAGGTTCGCCAGCTCTACGGCTCTGACACCATCGTTGAGCGCCATCGCCACCGCTATGAAGTGAACAATATGCTGTTAAAGCAGATTGAAGCAGCCGGTCTGCGCGTAGCAGGTCGCTCGGGTGATGATCAACTGGTTGAGATTATCGAACTCCCGAACCATCCGTGGTTTGTGGCTTGCCAGTTCCACCCTGAGTTTACCTCGACCCCACGCGACGGCCATCCGTTGTTTGCCGGCTTTGTTAAAGCCGCGCATGAGCATCAGAAGCGTTTAGCAAAGTAAGTTTCACAGGCAGCGCGCGAACTTTTCGCGCGTTGCCTGTCTTAGGATTGACTAACTTGTACTGAGGAAAATCGTAATGTCCAAAATCGTAAAAGTCATCGGTCGCGAAATTATCGACTCACGTGGTAACCCGACTGTTGAAGCTGAAGTGCATCTGGAAGGCGGTTTCGTTGGCCTGGCCGCTGCGCCATCAGGTGCCTCTACCGGTTCACGCGAAGCGCTGGAACTGCGTGACGGTGACAAATCACGTTTCCTGGGCAAAGGCGTAACCAAAGCCGTTGCTGCAGTAAACGGTCCGATTGCTGAAGCGGTAAAAGGCAAAGACGCGAAAGATCAGGCGAACATCGATAAGATCATGATCGACCTGGACGGTACTGAGAACAAATCTAACTTCGGTGCTAACGCCATTCTGGCCGTTTCACTGGCAGCGGCTAAAGCTGCTGCAGCCTCTAAAGGTCAGCCGCTGTATGAGCACATCGCTGAACTGAACGGCACCCCAGGCAAATACTCTATGCCACTGCCAATGATGAACATCATCAACGGCGGCGAGCATGCCGACAACAACGTCGACATCCAGGAGTTCATGATTCAGCCGGTTGGTGCAGCAAACCTGAAAGAAGCCATCCGTATGGGTTCTGAAGTTTTCCACAACCTGGCAAAAGTGCTGAAAAGCAAAGGCATGAGCACTGCAGTGGGTGACGAAGGTGGCTACGCGCCTAACCTGGGTTCTAACGCTGAAGCCCTGGCCGTTATCGCTGAAGCGGTAAAAGCAGCAGGCTACGAGCTGGGTAAAGACATCACCCTGGCAATGGACTGTGCAGCATCTGAGTTCTACAAAGATGGCAAATATGTTCTGGCCGGTGAAGGCGGTAAAGCGTTTACCTCTGAAGAGTTCACCCACTTCCTGGAAGATCTGACTAAACAGTATCCGATCGTTTCTATCGAAGATGGCCTGGACGAATCTGACTGGGACGGCTTCGCTTACCAGACTAAAGTGCTGGGCGACAAAATCCAGCTGGTGGGCGATGATCTGTTCGTCACCAACACCAAAATCCTGAAAGAAGGTATCGATAAAGGTATCGCTAACTCCATTCTGATCAAATTCAACCAGATCGGTTCTCTGACCGAAACCCTGGCTGCGATCAAAATGGCGAAAGACGCGGGCTACACTGCCGTGATCTCTCACCGTTCAGGCGAAACCGAAGATGCCACCATCGCTGACCTGGCGGTAGGTACTGCAGCGGGCCAGATCAAAACCGGTTCAATGAGCCGTTCTGACCGTGTTGCTAAGTACAACCAGCTGATCCGCATCGAAGAAGCGCTGGGTTCTAAAGCGCCATTCAACGGTCTGAAAGAAGTTAAAGGTCAGTAATGACCCTGTGCTGATGTCGCGTTAAGCGGCATCGCATATTCTGAAAGCCCCGCCTTGTGCGGGGCTTTTGCTTTTTCGTGTCGCGCAGCTGTTGTTGTGCGGCACACGCTGGCATAATCAGCGCCCCGATTTCTCCAGGCGAGTAAAAAATGTTCTACCCGATTAACGAAATGTTCCAGACACTGCAGGGCGAAGGTTATTACACCGGCGTGCCTGCCATTTTCATTCGCTTACAGGGATGCCCGGTGGGCTGTAGCTGGTGCGATACCAAACACACCTGGGAAAAGCGGACAGATCGGGAAACGTCGCTGGGCGATATTTTGATCAAGACAGTGGAAAGCGATGCGTGGGGTGATGCCGACGCGGCGACACTGGTGAATGCCATTGCACAGCAGGGCTGGACGGCCCGGCACGTGGTGATTACCGGCGGCGAACCGGCGATTTACGATCTGCGTCCGTTAACGACTGCGCTGGAACAGCACGGTTTTCAATGTCAGATTGAGACCAGCGGAACGCACGAGATTCACTGTTCCGAACAGACCTGGGTGACCGTCTCCCCGAAAGTCAACATGCGCGGCGGTTATGATGTGCTGCCTCAGGCGCTGAGCCGGGCCGATGAAATCAAGCATCCGGTGGCGCGCGAGCGTGATGTGGACGCGCTGGATCTGCTGCTGGCAGGAATAGACGACACTAAAGCCCGGATCATCGCGTTACAGCCGATCAGCCGCAAAGATGATGCCACCCGACTCTGCATCGAGACCTGCATTGCACGTAACTGGCGTCTGTCGATGCAAACCCATAAGTACCTGAATATTGCCTGATTACGCGTATTGCGTGGTTAATCGCGGGGAAACGAGCGTGAAGGGCGGGACGGAGAGGAAATAGCGTCGGATCGAAGGGTTCGATCCGACAGGCTTAGCCGCGGTAAACGCAGCCTGCAGTGCAGGTTTCTTTGATCATCACCGCGCTTAACAGCGGCAGTTCTGGCTTCATCTGATCCCAGATCCATTTTGCCAGCACTTCGCTGGTGGGATTTTCCAGGCCAGGAATATCATTCAGATAGTAGTGATCCAGCCGATTATAGAGGGGCTTAAACGCCGCCTTCAGTTCAGCAAAATCCATAACCCAGCCGGTATGCGCATCCACTTCGCCGGTAATCTCCAGACGAACCAGGAACGAATGACCGTGCAGACGGCCACATTTGTGTCCGGCCGGCACATTCGGTAGATGGTGCGCGGCTTCGAACTGGAACTCTTTAAACAAGGTGGTAGACATAGTGGTTCTCAGACATTAAAAAACCGCTGAATTCTACCTGATTACCGCTTTTTTCGCACCCGCACCGCACAAACCGATACGTTTCCCGCGGCGTTAATTCCCGGTAACCAGCTAATCAACTGATATATCACCGCTTTGCTTACCACTTTTAACGATTATGCCTACCTGGAAAACCCTTTAGTCATTTTGGTTATTTGATATGTCGAAGGTGTATTTAATCGTTAATATACAGACCGGTAACCTACGCACTCTTCCGCCATTTACGGTCCGGACTTCTGATACTGGAATTTTTAACGCGATGACGACTCAGGCACCTGGTTCTATGCTTCCGCTCTCACCGGAACAACTCGCCCGCTTACAGGCGGCGACGACAGATTATTCCCCGACTCAACTGGCGTGGCTGTCCGGCTATTTCTGGGGTCGGGTAGAACAGACGCCAGGTAGCGCCGTCGCAGGCAGTACACCCGCTCCGGTAGACGTGCCCGCCATTACGCTGCTTTCTGCCTCCCAGACTGGCAATGCCCGTCGTCTGGCTGAGCAGTTGCGTGATGACCTGCTGGCCGCGAAGCTCAACGTAAACCTGGTGAACGCCGGTGATTACAAGTTCAAACAGATTGGCCAGGAAAAAATGCTGGTCGTGGTGACCTCCACCCAGGGCGAAGGTGAGCCGCCGGAAGAGGCGGTGGCACTGCATAAATTCCTGATGTCGAAAAAGGCACCGAAAATGGCCGGTGCAGCCTTTGCGGTGTTTGGCCTGGGCGACACCTCGTACGAATTTTTCAGTCAGGCGGGCAAAGATTTTGACAACCGTCTGGCAGAGCTGGGTGGCGAGCGTCTGCTGGATCGCGTCGATGCGGATGTTGAGTATGCTGAGCAGGCTTCCGCCTGGCGCAGTGCGCTGACGGAAATTCTGAAAAAGCGCGTGCCGACCGAATCCCCGGCGCAGGCTGCGGCGACAGCGGCAGGCAGCGTCAACGAAGTCACCACCAGTCCCTACAGCAAAGAGTCTCCGCTCAGCGCCAGTCTGGCGGTAAATCAGAAAATCACCGGACGTGACTCAGACAAAGATGTGCGCCATATCGAAATCGATCTGGGCGACTCGGGTCTCCGCTACCAGCCTGGCGATGCGCTGGGCGTCTGGTATGAAAATGACGCGGCGCTGGTCAGCGAGCTGCTGGAGCTGGTCTGGCTGAAAGGCGATGAGTCAGTAGAGGTTCAGGGCAAAACCCTGCCGCTGGCGGAGGCGCTGCAGAAACATTTCGAGCTGACGGTGAATACTGCGCAGATCGTGGCGCAGTACGCCCAGCTGTCCCGCAACGCCGAGCTGCTGTCACTGGTGGATGATAAAGCCAGGCTGCAGCAGTATGCGCAGCACTATCCGATTGTGGATATGGTGCGTCTGGCCCCGGCTGAACTCACCGCAGAACAGCTGACCGGCCTGCTGCGACCGCTGACGCCGCGACTCTACTCTATTGCCTCCTCACAGGCCGAAACCGAGTCCGAAGTTCACATTACCGTAGGTGCAGTGCGCTTTGATATTGAAGGTCGCCAGCGCGGCGGCGGGGCTTCGACCTGGCTGGCCGATCGCATCGAAGAAGAGGGCGAGGTCCGGGTCTTCATCGAACACAACGACAATTTCCGCCTGCCGGCTAATCCGGACGCGCCTGTGATCATGATTGGTCCGGGCACCGGCATCGCGCCGTTCCGCGCCTTTATGCAGCAACGCGACAACGACGGTGCCAGCGGTAAAAACTGGCTATTCTTTGGTAATCCGCACTTCACCGACGATTTCCTCTACCAGGTGGAGTGGCAGAAATATGTGAAGGATGGCCTGCTGACGAATATCGACCTCGCCTGGTCACGCGATCAGGCAGAGAAGATTTACGTACAGGATAAGATCCGTGCGAAAGGGGCCGAAGTCTGGCGCTGGATTGAAGAGGGCGCGCATCTTTATGTCTGTGGCGATGCGAACCGTATGGCAAAAGACGTCGAGCAGGCACTGCTGGATGTGGTGGTCGAACACGGCGGAATGGATCGTGAAACGGCCGACGAATTTTTAAGTGAGCTGCGCATTGAGCGCCGTTATCAGCGAGACGTTTACTAATGAGCGATAAACACCCTGGACCGCTGGTTGTCGAAGGCAAATTAACAGACGCTGAGCGTCTGAAGAAGCAGAGCAACTATCTGCGCGGCACCATCAAAGAAGATCTGGAAGAAGGTCTGACCGGCGGTTTCACCGGCGACAACTTCCTGCTGATCCGCTTTCACGGCATGTACCAGCAGGATGACCGCGACATTCGCGCCGAACGTGCCGAGCAGAAGCTGGAGCCGCGTCACGCAATGATGCTGCGCTGCCGACTGCCAGGCGGCATCATTACGCCGACCCAGTGGCTGGCTATCGACAAATTTGCTACCGATAAAACCATTTACGGCAGCATCCGTCTGACCAACCGTCAGACCTTCCAGTTTCACGGCATTCTGAAGAAGAACGTCAAGCCAACGCATCAGATGCTGCATGAAGTGGGACTGGATGCGCTGGCGACCGCCAACGACGTAAACCGTAACGTGCTCTGTACCTCGAACCCGGTAGAGTCTGAGCTGCATCAGGAAGCCTATGAGTGGGCGAAGAAGCTCTCTGAGCATCTGCTGCCGCGCACCCGTGCCTATGCAGAGATCTGGTGGGATAAAGAAAAAGTCGCAACCACTGATGAAGAGCCGATTCTCGGTGAAACCTATCTGCCGCGTAAATTCAAAACCACAGTCGTGATTCCGCCGCACAACGATGTGGATCTGCACGCCAACGATCTGAACTTTGTTGCGGTCGCTGAGAATGGCAAGCTGGTGGGCTTCAACCTGCTGGTGGGCGGCGGCCTGTCGATCGAGCACGGTAACAAAGCGACTTACGCGCGCACCGCCAGCGAGTTTGGGTACTTCCCGGTAGAGAAGATCCTTGATGTGGCCGAGGCGGTTGTGACGACTCAGCGCGACTGGGGCAACCGTACCGATCGTAAAAACGCCAAAACCAAATACACCCTGGAACGCGTTGGCGTCGAGACGTTTAAAGCGGAAGTTGAAAAACGTGCTGGTGTGACGTTTGAGCCGATTCGTCCGTATGAGTTCACCACCCGTGGCGATCGTATTGGCTGGATCAAAGGCATCGACAACAAATGGCACCTGACGCTGTTTATTGAAAATGGCCGTCTGCTCGATTATCCGGGCCGACCGCTGAAAAGCGGCATCGCTGAAATTGCGAAAATTCATCAGGGTGATTTCCGTCTGACCGCTAACCAGAATCTGATTGTGGCAGGCGTGCCGGAAAGTGAGAAAGCGCAGATCGAAGCGATCGCCCGTGAGCATGGTCTGATGGATCAGGTTACGCCTCAGCGCGAAAACTCGATGGCCTGCGTCGCGTTCCCGACCTGTCCGCTGGCGATGGCAGAAGCCGAACGTTTCCTGCCAGCGTTTGTGACCAAAGTAGAAGGCATCATGCACGCGCATGGCGTCGGCGATGAGCACATAGTGTTACGCGTTACCGGTTGTCCGAACGGTTGCGGCCGTGCCATGCTGGCTGAGCTGGGTCTGGTGGGTAAAGCGCCAGGCCGCTACAACCTGCATCTGGGCGGAAACCGCAGCGGAACGCGTATTCCCCGTATGTACCGTGAAAACATTAACGAAAGCGAAATTCTCGCCACGATTGATGAGCTGGTGGGACGCTGGGCCACCGAGCGCCAGGCCGCAGAAGGCTTTGGTGACTTCACCATCCGCGCGGGCATTGTTGCGCCGGTGCTGGACCCGGCACGCGATTTTTGGGAGGAAGCAAAATGAGTCAGCCCGACCTCGCAGCACTGAATGAGATGTCCAAAGTCCAGCGTGCCATGGCGCTGGCCGCGACCAATGCGCAGCTGGAGAAGTCTTCAGCGGAAGAGCGGGTCAGCTGGGCGCTGGAGAATCTGCCGGGTGCTTATGTGCTCTCCTCCAGTTTCGGTATTCAGGCCGCGGTGTCGCTGCACCTGGTGACGCGCCAGCAGCCCGATATTCCGGTGATCCTGACCGACACCGGCTATCTGTTCCCGGAGACCTATCGTTTTATTGATGAGCTGGCGGACCAGCTCAATCTCAACCTCAAAGTGTTTCGCGCCGAGACCTCACCGGCCTGGCAGGAAGCGCGTTACGGCAAACTGTGGGAGCAGGGCGTCGAGGGGATTGAGAAATATAACGAGATTAACAAAGTCGAGCCGATGAACCGCGCCATCGAATCCCTGGGCGCGCAGACCTGGTTTGCTGGCCTCCGCCGCGACCAGTCAGGCAGCCGGGCGAATCTGCCGGTGCTGGGTGTACAGCGTGGCGTCTTTAAGCTGCTGCCGATTATCGACTGGGATAACCGCCAGATTCATCAGTACCTGGAGCAGCACAAGCTTAAGTACCATCCGCTGTGGGATGAAGGCTATCTTTCGGTGGGCGATACCCACACCACCCGCAAGTGGGAGCCGGGTATGGCAGAAGAAGAGACACGCTTCTTCGGTCTCAAGCGCGAGTGTGGTCTGCACGAAGGGTAATACCGAGCTTCTCTCCCTGAAATCAGGGAGAGAAGTGCTTCTTGACGGTCAGGCGGAAAGTTAAACGCCTTTTAATCCGGCAAACGCCTCCGCTGCACGGGTCACATTCACTTTCGTCACCTCATACTCTGCCACCGCCACAAACGGATCTTCCGCTAAGATCGCATCCAGCGCTTCACGCGCCATCTCCCTGACCAGCAGCATGCCACCTGTGCGTGGATCTTTACGTCCTGCGGCAATAAAACTGCCTGCCTCAAAATAGCGGTCAAGCCATTCAATATGGCCTGCCAGCAGCGCCTCAACCTCTTCTATCGGACGAATGTAATTCAGAAAGACCACATACATGTCAGATCCTCACACTTTGGGATTGGTCAGTTCGCTGATCAGCGGCAGCAGCACGCGGACACTGTCACGGGTGCGCAGGGCTATCTGGCCCGGCAGCCAGCGGTCGAGATAGTTCAGATTATCCAGGTCAGTCTGATGACGGGTCACGCCATCAGGAAAGTGCGGGCTACGATGACGCTGTAGTGCGCCATCTTTGTTACCCAGCGACCAGTTACTGGCAGTAACATTCAGCAGCGGAAAGCCTGCCTTGTCAAAGGCATTGAGGCCATTGAAGTCCTTGCGATTCAGCTGATGACTGGCAGCGGGAATGCCTTGCTGACGCGCCAGTAGCAGGGCGCGATCGCTGGTCTGTTTGCGCACCGCCCGGGGCGTGTTCATGCCGCTGTTGAAATAGAGATGATCGCCAGTGATCAGGCTATTCAGATTGATGACCAGCAGCGTGTTCTTCTTCTCACGGGTGCTCATTCGCTCAACATAATCATCCAGGCCGTGCAGATCCGCTTCTCCGGCGCTCAGCGCCACAAAGCGAATGCCATAGTGAAGCGGTTTGCGACTCAGTTGCTGCGCCAGTTCCAGCATCACGCCAAGACCTGACGCATTGTCATCAACACCCTGCAGGCGTAAGCCGCCCAGATTGTGATGGACCTGGTTGCTGTTTTGCGGCGTCCAGGTATCCAGGTGCGCCACGATCAGAATCTCCTGTGGCACGCTGCCTGCGCGCGCAGCAATGACGGAGGTTGCCGTCAGTTTATGCCAGCGCTGCGTGCCGTCATCTTCCTGCCATTTGTAGCCCGTGTTGAACTGGCGGGTATCGGTTTTATAACCCAGCGCGGTAAATTGTTGCTGCAGATAGTCCGTGGCCATCAATTCAGCCGGACTGCCGCTCATGCGGCCAGGAAAATAAGTGGCGATGTGCCGGACCTGCTGTTCGGCAAACTGACCTGTCGGCGTGGCTAAAACCAGCGGGGAAATGAGTGCGCTAAACAAAACTGTCGCTACCCTCAGGCGGAGGTAACAAAACATAATGCGTCCTTTTTTTTCATTATTCGATAGGCATTCAACATGCGGACCTGAGTCAGTCATGCCGCGCGTATTATACCCTCTTTGTTCTGCGACCTGGTTAACGGAATAAGTTGCTGCCTTAACATAATGGGGTAACGCGTGTTTATTGCTGGCACTTATCTGCTTTTACAGTTACAGGCACAGAGGCGAATCTGTGAACCTGTTCACGAAAAAGCCATTATATTTCATCCGCTAAGACCAAATTGTTCTGTGCTTTGCGAAGTCTTTATTCCATTCGGTAACTACTCATTCCAATTCGTAATTTCAACTGCATAAACCCGGCGACGTATAGTCGCGTTAATACAAAGTTAAAACATCAGGGTTAACGTGGACTATTTGCCTCTTTTTGCCGATCTCTCTGGCCGCCCGGTTCTGGTTGTCGGCGGTGGAGATATTGCGGCGCGAAAAATTGAACTACTGCGCCGTGCGCGTGCGCGCGTTCTGATCGCCTCGCGTGAACTCTGCCCTGAACTGCAGGCACTGCTGGAAAAGCAGGAGCTGGAGTGGCTGGCGACTGAATTTGACCCGGCCCAGCTGGATGGGGTTTTCCTGGTGATCGCCGCGACCGACGACAACCATCTCAACACCCAGGTCTTTGAAGCTGCAAACGCGCGGCAGAAGCTGGTTAACGTGGTTGATGACCAGCCAAAATGCACCTTTATCTTCCCCTCGATTGTTGACCGCTCACCTCTGGTGGTGGCGATCTCCTCCAGCGGCACCGCACCGGTGCTGGCACGTATGCTGCGCGAAAAAATCGAAACGCTGTTGCCTGCCAGTCTCGGCCAGATGGCTGAGGTAGCCGGGCTCTGGCGCGATAAAGTTAAAGCACGCTTCAGCCGCATGTCTGACCGTCGACGCTTCTGGGAACGCGCTTTCGATGGCCGGTTCGCCAGTGAGATGTCAGCCGGTAACGTCGAAGAGGCGAAACGTACCCTGGACCGTGAACTGCAGGAAGAGCCAACCCGTCAGGGCGAGATTTTCCTGGTGGGTGCCGGACCGGGCGACAGCGGCCTACTGACGCTGCGCGGCCTGCAGGTGATGCAGTTAGCGGATGTGGTGCTTTACGACCATCTGGTCAGTGAAGAGGTGCTGGACCTGGTGCGCCGCGATGCCGACCGCATCTGCGTCGGCAAACGAGCCAGCGCGCACACGTTGCCGCAGGAAGAGATTAATCAGTTGCTGGTTTCACTGGCGCTGAAAGGCAAGCGCGTCGTCCGCCTCAAGGGCGGCGATCCCTTTATCTTTGGCCGTGGCGGCGAAGAGCTGCAGGCGGCTCAGCAGGCGGGCATTCCGTTCCAGGTGGTGCCGGGCGTCACCGCGGCTGCCGGTGCGACGGCCTATGCCGGGATTCCGCTGACCCACCGCGATTACGCGCAGAGCGTAATGTTTATTACGGGTCACTGCCGTCCCGATGGGGATGACATTGACTGGCCATCACTGGCGCGTGCGCGTCAGACGCTGGCGATCTACATGGGAACGGTTAAAGCAGCTGCCATCAGCGCGGCGCTGATTCAGCATGGTCGCGCGCCATCAACGCCGGTGGCGGTGATCAGTCGCGGCACCCGTCAGGATCAACAGGTGCTGACCGGCACCTTAGAACAACTTGAGGCGCTGGCCGCCTCGGCACCTACTCCGGCGCTACTGGTGATCGGAGAGGTGGTTAATCTGCACGGGCAACTCGCCTGGTTTAAACATTCGGCACAGCAGGGGGCTCGCGAGTCCGCCGTTGTCAATCTGGCTTGAGGGAAAATCATGGACCAAAAACGACTCACTCATCTGCGTCAGCTGGAGGCGGAGAGTATCCACATCATTCGCGAAGTCGCGGCCGAGTTCAGCAATCCGGTGATGATGTACTCCATCGGTAAAGACTCCTCGGTAATGCTGCATCTGGCGCGTAAAGCCTTTTATCCTGGCACGCTGCCGTTCCCGTTGCTGCATGTGGATACCGGCTGGAAATTCCGTGAAATGTACGAGTTTCGCGACCGCACCGTGAAAGCGATGGGCGCAGAGTTGCTGGTTCACCGCAACCCGGAAGGCGTGGCGATGGGGATTAACCCGTTTGTCCACGGCAGTGCCAAACACACTGACATCATGAAAACCGAAGGGCTGAAGCAGGCGCTGAATAAATATGGTTTTGATGCGGCCTTTGGCGGCGCACGTCGTGATGAAGAGAAGTCTCGCGCCAAAGAGCGTATCTACTCTTTCCGCGACCGCTTCCATCGCTGGGACCCGAAAAACCAGCGTCCTGAGCTGTGGCACAACTACAACGGCCAGATCAACAAGGGCGAGAGCATCCGCGTCTTCCCGCTGTCGAACTGGACTGAACTGGATATCTGGCAGTACATCTTCCTGGAAAACATCGAGATCGTGCCGCTCTACCTCGCCGCGCCGCGTCCGGTGCTGGAGCGTGATGGCATGCTGATGATGATCGATGACGATCGCATCAACCTGCAGCCGGGTGAAGAGATCACCCAACGGATGGTTCGCTTCCGCACGCTCGGCTGCTGGCCGCTGACCGGCGCGGTAGAGTCCGACGCGCAGACGCTGCCTGAGATCATCGAAGAGATGCTGGTCTCTACAACCAGTGAGCGTCAGGGCCGCATGATCGACCGCGATCAGTCCGGTTCGATGGAACTGAAAAAACGTCAGGGTTATTTCTAAGGAGACGCCAGATGAATACCGTAATTGCACAACAGATTGCCGACCAGGGCGGCGTTGAAGCCTGGCTGACCGCGCAACAGCATAAGAGCCTGCTGCGTTTTCTGACCTGCGGCAGCGTTGACGACGGAAAAAGTACCCTGATTGGGCGTCTGCTACATGACACCCGTCAGATCTATGAAGATCAGCTTTCATCGCTGCATAATGACAGCAAACGTCACGGCACCCAGGGCGAGAAACTCGATCTGGCGCTGCTGGTGGATGGTCTGCAGGCTGAGCGTGAGCAGGGCATTACCATTGATGTGGCCTACCGCTATTTCTCGACTGAAAAGCGTAAATTTATCATCGCCGATACGCCGGGCCATGAGCAGTACACCCGCAATATGGCGACCGGTGCATCAACCTGTGACCTGGCGATTCTGCTGATCGATGCCCGTAAAGGCGTGCTGGATCAGACCCGCCGTCACAGCTTTATTTCGACGCTGCTGGGGATCAAACATCTGGTGGTGGCGATTAATAAGATGGATCTGGTTGAGTACGATCAGGCGCGCTACGAGCAGATCAAACAGGATTACCTGGACTTTGCAGGCCAGTTACCGGATGACCTCGATATCCGCTTTGTGCCGATGTCGGCGCTGGAGGGGGATAACGTGGCATCCGCCAGTCAGACCATGCCATGGTACAGCGGCCCGACGCTGCTGGATGTCCTGGAAACAGTGAAACTGAACCGCGTGGTGGATCACCAGCCGATGCGTTTCCCGGTGCAGTATGTTAACCGTCCTAACCTGGATTTCCGTGGCTATGCCGGTACCCTGGCGTCAGGCAGCGTGCAGGTGGGCCAGCGCGTTAAAGTGCTGCCGTCTGGCGTAGAGTCGACTATTGCCCGCATAGTGACCTTTGATGGCGATCTGCAGGAAGCGGGCGCAGGTGAAGCGATCACCCTGGTGCTGCAGGATGAGATTGATATCAGTCGTGGCGATCTGCTGGTTGATGCCAGCGAAACGCTGGCTGCGGTTCAGTCTGCCAGCGTTGACGTGGTCTGGATGGCAGAACAGCCTCTGCAGGCCGGTCAGAGCTATGATCTGAAAATCGCCGGTAAGAAAACCCGTGGACGGGTAGAGAAAGTCCTGCATCAGGTGGAGATTAACTCGCTGGAGACACGTCAGGTCGATGCGCTGCCGCTAAACGGTATTGGTCGCATTGAATTAACCTTTGACGAACCGATGGTGCTCGACAGCTATCAGCAGAATCCGGTGACCGGCGGCATGATCTTTATCGATCGACTGACCAACGTGACCGTGGGTGCCGGCATGATCCATCAGCCAAACCATGACGCTCCGGTTAATACCGGCGAGTTCAGCGCGTTTGAGCTGGAACTGAATGCACTGGTGCGCCGTCACTTCCCACACTGGAACGCGCGCGACCTGCTGGGCGGTCAATAATGGCTCAGCACGATGATAACGTGGTGTGGCATGATCATCCGGTAACTCGTGCTTCACGCGAACAGCAGCATGGCCATCAGGGCGTGGTGCTGTGGTTCACCGGGCTTTCGGGCTCGGGGAAATCCACAGTCGCAGGCGCGCTGGAGCAGGCGCTGCACCGTATTGGCGTCAGTACCTATCTGCTGGATGGTGACAATGTGCGTCACGGCCTCTGTCGTGACCTCGGCTTCAGCGACGATGACCGCAAAGAGAATATCCGCCGGGTCGGCGAAGTGGCGAAACTGATGGTGGATGCCGGGCTCGTGGTGCTCACTGCCTTTATTTCACCGCATCGCGCCGAGCGCCAGATGGTGCGCGACCTGCTGGAGCCGGGTCAGTTTATCGAAGTGTTTGTCGATACGCCGCTGGCGGTGTGTGAAGCACGCGATCCGAAAGGGTTATACCGCAAAGCACGTGCCGGTGAACTGCGTAATTTCACCGGTATTGACAGCGTCTATGAAGCGCCCGACAGCCCGGAAATCCAGCTGGATGGCGAACAATTGGTTACAAAACTGGCCGCCCAATTGTTAGACGTGCTGCGCGACCGCGATATCATCAGATCCTGAAGAGACAGCGGCAAATCGCTTCGGGTTTGCCGCCCTCGCAACAACAGGATGCCTATGCAGAACATCACACCCATGCTCGCTCGTAAAGATGACTCCTCCCAGGATGAGCCACGCTCATTGCTGCCGGGCGGTGTTATCGGCTTACTCGCTTACTGGTGTGCGCTGGCGCTTCCTTTCCTGCTGTTCGGCTCTAACACGCTGTTCTTCTTTCTCTATACCTGGCCATTCTTTCTGGCGCTGCTGCCGGTTGCCGTGGTCACGGGCATCGCACTGAATACGCTGCTGAGCGGACACTGGATTTGGGCCGCCCTCGCTACAGTCATTATGGTGGTGACTCTCTTCTGGTTAATGTTCTCCTTTCTTTCCGGCTGGTAAGCCTTAACGGCGTCCGTGCTGATGTGCAAACGCATCGGCAGGTTACAAAACTTTTCCCGTCAGAATCGGTACTGATTGCGCAGAGGCGCAGCAAAGCGCGCCATTTTCGCTGCTGGTGTGGAGTCCTGTGCAAAGTTATGGGATGATTGGGCCGTTTTTAGGGGGCGGGATGGGAAAACTGACGTTACTGTTATTGGTGCTGCTTGGCTGGCTGCAATATTCATTGTGGCTGGGGAAAAATGGCATCCATGACTATACGCGCGTCAATGATGATGTCGCGGTACAACAGGCAAACAATGCCAAACTTAAATCGCGAAACGATCAGCTGTTTGCCGAAATTGACGATCTCAATGGCGGCTCGGAAGCGATCGAGGAGCGTGCACGCAATGAACTGGGCATGATTAAGCCCGGTGAGACCTTCTATCGTCTGGTGCCTGACCAGAACAAACGTAACGCGCAACAATCAGCGCAAAACCTACAACGATAAAACATGAACACTCTGGCCTCCCTTGCGGATGTGATTGCCGTGGTGCCCGCTGCCGGAATCGGCAGCCGCATGCAGGCAACCTGTCCGAAGCAGTATCTGACGATTGGTCAGCACACCCTTCTGGAACACAGCATTGCACGTCTGTTTTCCCATCCCGCCATCAGACAGGTGATTGTCGCCCTCAGTCCCGATGACCAGCACTTCGCTTCATTGCCGCTGGCACGCGATCCGCGTGTGCTCAGGGTCACAGGCGGCGAGACCCGCGCTGAATCGGTGCTGGCCGGATTACAGGCCGCACAGGGTTCGGCCTGGGTGCTGGTCCATGATGCTGCGCGTCCCTGTCTGCATCCCGACGATCTTCAGAAACTGCTTAACGTGCGTGAACAGAGCCACGTGGGCGGAATTCTGGCTGCGCCAGTGCGCGACACCATGAAACGGGGCGAGCCGGGCAAAGCCGCAGTGGCCCATACCGTGGAACGCGACGATCTCTGGCACGCCTTAACGCCGCAATTTTTCCCGCATGCGCTGCTCACTGCCTGCCTGACGCGGGCGCTGACAGAAGGCGCAACCATCACCGATGAAGCATCGGCGCTGGAGTATTGCGGCTATCATCCGCTGCTGGTCAGCGGACGCAGTGATAACATCAAAGTCACCCGGCCAGAAGATCTGGCGCTGGCGGCTTTTTATCTGAGTCAGATTCAATTAAAGGAGAGCGCATGATGCGTATCGGTCACGGTTTTGACGTTCACGCCTTTGGCGGAGAGGGTCCGTTAGTGATTGGCGGTGTGCGGATCCCATTTGAACACGGTTTTATCGCCCATTCGGATGGCGATGTGGCGCTGCATGCGCTGACTGATGCGCTGCTGGGCGCTGTGGCGATGGGCGATATCGGCAAGTTATTCCCCGACACCGATCCGGCCTTTAAAGGGGCGGACAGCCGCGGCCTGCTGCGTGAGGCCTGGCGTCGTATCGAAGCCAAAGGCTATCGCATCGGTAATGTCGACGTCACAATTATTGCTCAGGCACCGAAAATGCTGCCGCATGTGCCACAGATGCGCATCAACATCGCAGAAGATCTGGGCTGCCATATGGATGCGGTCAACGTCAAAGCGACCACCACTGAGAAACTCGGCTTTACCGGGCGCGGTGAAGGCATTGCCTGTGAAGCGGTCGCGTTAGTCCTGAAAGCTGACAGCCAATGAGTCTGAATTACCTGCACGGCACACCTGTGGCCTCTGGCGTGATCAAAGCCAGTCCCGAAGATTTCGTGGTAGTTGAAGATCTCGGCTATGGCGCGGATGGTGAAGGTGAGCATCTGTTGGTGCGGATCCGTAAAACAGGTGCGAATACCCGTTTTGTGGCAGAAGCGCTGGCTAAGTACCTGGGTATTCATCCGCGCGACATGAGTTATGCCGGAATGAAAGATCGCCATGCGGTGACGGAACAGACCCTCTGTTTTCGCCTGCCGGGTAATGCGATGCCCGACCTGCGCGGTTTTACGCTGGAAGGGGTTGAGATTTTGCAGGCGGTACGCCACAAGCGTAAGCTGCGCATCGGCGCACTGGCGGGGAATGCGTTCCGGCTGGTCATCCGTCAGATCAGCGATTGTGATGCGGTTGAAACGCGTCTGACGCAGATCCGCGATGCGGGCGCGCCCAACTATTTTGGTGAGCAGCGTTTTGGGCGCGGCGGCAATAACCTGGTGATGGCAGAAAAGTGGGCGCGCAATGAGATCATTGTCCGTGACCGCAACAAGCGCAGCCTGATGCTCTCTGCCGCGCGCAGTGCGCTGTTTAATCAGGTGACCAGTGCACGTCTGCAGCAGCAGGGCAGTCTGACTCAGGTGCTCAACGGCGATGCATTGCAGCTGACCGGTCGAGGCAGCTGGTTTGTGGCACAGCCTGAAGAACTGGCCGACTCACAACGGCGGGTTGATCACCATGAGCTGCGGATTACCGCGCCGCTGACGGGACGCGGGGACGCTGGCACGCAGGCTGATGCGCTGGCGTTTGAACAGCAGACGCTGGCTAATGATACGCCGCTGCTGAGCCTCATTGAACGTGAGAAGGTCGATGCAGCCCGCCGCGCCATGCTGGTGGTGCCACGGGATATGCAGTGGCGCTGGTGGGATGACGTCACGCTGGAACTGACATTCTGGCTGCCCGCGGGGAGCTTTGCGACCAGCGTGGTCCGGGAGCTGCTGACCTCCGCAGACTCGCTCGATCAGATTGATGAGTAATCTTCGCTGCAACATTACCCGCAGTGTGGGTAATGTTGCGGCAAACCCCCACCGCTGTGTGATTTACGCCTACCACTTCCTTGCGCGCCTCGTTAGAATGCAAAAATCGCTGTCCATTCCTCACCTGTTGCCATGCCGTTAAAACAGGTTCAGTCACGGCGACCAGTCGAATAAAAAAAGGTCAGAACGAAATGCGGATATTGCTCAGCAACGATGACGGCATTCATGCACCGGGTATTCAGACTCTGGCGAAAGCCCTGCGGCAGATTGCTGACGTGCAGGTTGTTGCCCCCGATCGTAACCGAAGCGGTGCCTCTAACTCATTAACGCTGGAAACACCTCTGCGTACCTTTACCCATGAAAACGGCGATATCGCGGTTCAGATGGGAACGCCGACCGATTGCGTATATCTGGGGGTGAATGCGCTGATGCAGCCACGCCCTGACATTGTGGTGTCAGGCATTAATGCCGGTCCCAATCTGGGCGATGATGTGATCTATTCCGGTACGGTGGCAGCAGCGA
Source organism: Pantoea sp. MHSD4 (assembly GCF_021043305.1). Lineage (NCBI taxonomy): Bacteria > Pseudomonadati > Pseudomonadota > Gammaproteobacteria > Enterobacterales > Erwiniaceae > Pantoea > Pantoea sp. MHSD4. Next base: position 270,116 of record NZ_JAJNDH010000005.1, read on the forward strand.
TGGAAGGGCGGCATCTTGGCCTGCCTGCAATCGCTGTGTCGCTCAATGGCCATCAGCACTACGCGACCGCAGCGGCAGTGACCTGCGCGCTTCTCCGGGCGCTGACGCATGAACCCCTGCGCACTGGCCGCATTCTCAATATCAATGTCCCCGATCTGCCACTCTCCGAGCTGAAAGGTATCCGCGTGACGCGCTGTGGCAGTCGCCATCCGGCTGATCAGGTGATCGCGCAACAGGATCCACGCGGCAATACCCTCTACTGGATAGGTCCACCGGGCGAAAAACTCGATGCAGGCCCGGATACAGATTTCGCTGCCGTTGATCAGGGCTACGTTTCTGTCACCGCGCTGCATGTTGATTTAACGGCGCACAGCGCGCAGAACGTGCTCAGCGACTGGCTGGCAAAAGCTGAGGTGAACCTGGCATGGTGAATCGGCGTATTGAGACATTGCTGTCACAACTGCGTCAGCAGGGCATTGATGATGAAAACCTGCTGAAAGCCATTAGCGAGGTGCCGCGTGAACGCTTTATCGACGAGGCGTTTGAGCATAAAGCCTGGGACAATGTTGCCTTACCTATCGGCTCCGGTCAGACGATATCACAGCCTTACATGGTCGCGCGGATGACCGCGCTGCTCGGGCTTAATCCGCATTCGCGTGTGCTGGAGATTGGCACAGGTTCTGGTTACCAGACGGCGATTCTTGCCCATCTGGTGGACCATGTTTATTCAGTGGAACGCATCAAAGGCCTGCAATGGCAGGCTAAACGCCGCCTGAAGCAGCTGGATCTGCACAATGTCTCTACCCGTCATGGCGATGGCTGGGAGGGCTGGCCTTCACGGGGGCCGTTCGACGCCATTATTGTCACTGCCGCACCTCCGGAAATTCCGATTGCGCTGATAGCACAACTGGCAGAAGGCGGCATTATGGTGCTGCCGGTTGGCGAAGAGCAGCAGGTACTCAAGCGGCTGCGTCGTCAGGGCGAAGAGGTCATCGAGGAGATCATTGAGCCGGTGCGTTTTGTTCCGCTGGTGCAGGGCGATCTGGCCTGATGCTCTTCGTATTTCTTCACAACTGTTTCATGGCACCACGTACCTGATGTTGTTACTATCCAGTTTATTCAACAAAAATGCAGAAATTATCGCGCCACGCAGAGCATTCTGCTGACAGGTACAGTGAAGCAGATAGATCAGAGTTGCCATCACGGGGGATTAATGAGCACGGGAAGCACACTTTTTCAGTTACGCCGTCTGGCGGCGCTTTCACTGGTAGGTTTTTGGCTGGCAGGCTGCAGCTCCAGCGACAATTCTCAGGCACCTATCAGTCGCGTTGGCGATGAGGGCGGCATGATGAACAGTCAGGCGGGAGGAGGCCAGGTTTCTGGTGGCATTCCAGCCGCGCCGTCTCAGGGACAAATGTTAAGCAGAAATTCATCATCTACCCCCAGCAATGGTGGAATGATTAGTACCAGCAGTAATGTTGAGACGCAGAATGGCCGGATAGTGTACAACCGCAGTTACCAGAATATTCCTAAGGGTAGCTATTCCGGTGAAACATATACCGTTAAGCGTGGCGACACGTTGTTTTATATTGCCTGGATTACCGGCAATGATTTCCGTGACTTAGCCCAGCGCAACAACGTTCCCGCGCCTTATAGCCTGAATGTCGGCCAGACTTTACAGATTGGAAATGGGTCGGGTCAGCCGATTACCGGTGGCAATCCCATTACCGTTGCTGATGCAACACAGGGCGGGGTCCCTGTGGCACCACAAATTAAATCGCCTGTTGTTGCACAGCAACCTGTTATTACGTATTCTGATGATTCGGGTAATTCGGGTGGCAGCAAATTGTTGCCTTCGAAAGGAGCAAATGTTGCAACGACAACAGCTCCAGTAGTTACCGCACCCCCAACGGTTAGCAGTACAACCAACAGTTCAACGCCGGTCGGAAGCTGGCGCTGGCCGACTGACGGGAAGATTATCGATAACTTCTCTGCCGCCGAAGGTGGCAATAAAGGTATCGATATCGCCGGGACGCGCGGACAATCTGTTGTCGCCACTGCTTCAGGACGAGTGGTTTACGCAGGTAACGCACTCCGGGGTTACGGTAATTTAATCATCATCAAACACAATGATGATTACCTGAGCGCCTACGCCCACAACGATACAATGCTGGTTCGGGAACAACAGGAAGTTAAGGCGGGGCAAAAAATCGCTACCATGGGTAGCACCGGAACCAGTTCAGTCAGATTACACTTTGAAATTCGTTACAAGGGGAAATCCGTAAACCCGTTGCGTTATTTGCCGCAGCGATAATCCGGCAGAACAAAACAGATGTATGTTCTGCCCTGGAATCACGGGTAGGAGCCGCTTATGAGCCAGAATACGCTGAAAGTAAACGAGTTACATGAGAACGCGGAATTCGATGAGAACGGAGCTGAAATTTTTGACGAGAAGGCACTCGTTGAAAACGAAGCCAGTGATAGCGACGTAGCGGAAGAAGAGTTGCTTTCACAGGGTGCGACGCAGCGTGTATTAGATGCGACGCAGCTCTATCTCGGGGAGATTGGCTATTCTCCGTTGTTAACGGCAGAGGAAGAAGTTTTCTTCGCTCGCCGTGCATTGCGGGGTGATATCCCTTCCCGTCGCCGTATGATCGAAAGTAACTTACGTTTGGTGGTGAAAATCGCCCGTCGTTACAGCAATCGTGGTTTAGCTCTGCTGGACCTGATTGAAGAAGGTAACCTCGGCCTGATTCGCGCCGTAGAGAAATTTGACCCGGAGCGCGGGTTCCGTTTCTCAACGTACGCCACCTGGTGGATTCGTCAGACAATTGAACGGGCGATCATGAATCAAACCCGTACCATCCGTCTGCCGATTCACATTGTAAAAGAACTGAATGTTTATCTGCGTACAGCGCGTGAACTTTCCCACAAGCTCGACCATGAGCCAAGTGCGGAAGAGATCGCCGAACAGCTGGATAAGCCGGTTGATGACGTAAGCCGCATGTTACGTCTTAACGAACGCATTACCTCGGTTGATACGCCATTAGGCGGTGATTCTGAAAAAGCGCTGCTGGACATTCTGGCCGATGAAAAAGACAACGGCCCGGAAGACACCACGCAGGACGATGATATGAAACAAAGCATCGTCAAATGGCTGTTCGAACTGAACGCCAAGCAGCGTGAAGTGCTGGCGCGTCGTTTCGGCCTGTTGGGCTATGAAGCGGCAACACTTGAGGATGTAGGTCGTGAAATCGGCTTAACCCGCGAGCGTGTACGCCAGATTCAGGTTGAAGGTTTGCGCCGTCTGCGCGAAATCCTGCAGGCGCAGGGCCTCAGCATTGAAGCACTGTTTCGTGAATAATCGTATTTAAGCTGGTCTGAGTAAGAATGCAAAAAGCGATGGTGAAAACCATCGCTTTTTTTATGTCTGCAGAAAATTTTTGCTGTTGATTAACGGCGCACCGCGCAATAACGCGGTGCGCCACACTGTCAGACCAGCGATTTAAGACGATAAATCCAGTCGAGCGCCTGGCGCGGTGTCAGCGTATCCGGATCCAGCGCCTCAAGTGCTTCCACGGCAGGCGAGGTCTCTTCAACCAGCAGCGGTAGCTGAGAACCATCGATCGTCGATGAAGCCGAATGGTTTGAAACGTTCTCAAGTTCTTTGAGCTTATTGCGCGCCCGCTTAATCACCTCTTTAGGCACGCCCGCCAGCGCTGCGACCGCCAGACCGTAACTCTTACTCGCGGCCCCTTCCTGCACGCTGTGCATAAAGGCGATAGTGTCACCGTGCTCAACCGCATCCAGATGGACGTTGACCACGCCTTCCATTTTTTCCGGCAGGGTGGTCAGCTCAAAGTAATGGGTAGCAAACAGCGTCATTGCCTTGATGCGATTCGCCAGGTTTTCGGCGCAGGCCCAGGCCAGCGATAAACCGTCGTAGGTGGAGGTTCCGCGTCCAATCTCATCCATCAGCACCAGGCTGTTTTCGGTGGCGTTGTGCAGGATGTTGGCGGTTTCGGTCATTTCAACCATAAAGGTCGAGCGCCCGGAGGCGAGATCGTCTGCGGCACCGACACGGGTAAAGATGCGATCCAGCGGACCAATCAGCGTCTCATCGGCGGGAACAAAACTGCCGATCCATGCCATCAGTGCAATCAGTGCTGCCTGCCGCATATAGGTACTCTTACCGCCCATGTTTGGCCCGGTAATGATTAACATCCTGCGCTGGGGTGCCAGCGACAGCGGGTTAGCAATAAACGGCTCTTTCAGAACCTGTTCAACCACCGGATGGCGACCCCCGCTGATTTTAATCCCGGCTTTTTCCTGCAAGACCGGACGGCAATAGTTCAGTGACCAGGCGCGTTCCGCCAGGTTGCTCAACACATCCAGCTCTGCCAGCGCGGCAGCACTCAGCTGCAGTGCTTCAAGGTGCGGCAGCAACTGGTCGAACAGTGCCTCATACAGGCTTTTCTCCAGCGACAGCGCTTTGCCCTTCGAGGTGAGGACCTTGTCTTCGTACTCTTTCAGTTCAGGAATGATGTAGCGTTCAGCGTTTTTCAGCGTCTGACGACGGACATAGTGCATCGGAACCTGATGACTCTGTCCTCGGCTGACCTGGATGTAGTAGCCATGCACACCGTTAAAGCCGACTTTAAGGGTATCCAGTCCCAGCTTTTCGCGTTCGCGAATCTCCAGCCGGTCAAGATAGTCGGTTGCGCCATCGGCCAGCGCGCGCCACTCATCCAGCTCTGCGTTATAACCAGGCGCAATTACTCCGCCGTCACGGATCAGCACAGGCGGTGACTCAATCACCGCCTGCTCCAGCAGCTCACGTAACGCGGTGAACTCGCCCATCTGCACGCGCAGTTTCTGCAGCTGCGGTGCTTCAACATCGGCCAGCAGCTGGTTCAGTTCTGGCAGTTGCTGAAACGCATGACGCATGCGGGCCAGATCGCGCGGACGGGCTGTACGCAGCGCCAGGCGGGCCAGGATTCGCTCAAGATCGCCGACCTGACGCAGCACTGGCTGCAATACGTCGCTGAGATTTTGCAGCTCAGCAATCGACTCCTGACGCTGGTTGATGATGCGCGCATCGCGCAGCGGCATATGCAGCCAGCGCTTCAGCATCCGGCTGCCCATCGGTGTGACGGTTTTATCCAGCACGGCCGCTAAGGTGTTGTCGGTGCCGCCGGCCAGGTTCTGGGTGATCTCCAGATTACGGCGGGTGGCGGCATCCATGATGATGCTGTCCTGCTGCCGCTCCATGCTCAGCGAGCGGATATGGGGCAGCGTAGTGCGCTGGGTATCTTTGACATATTGCAGCAGGCAGCCCGCCGCACTCAGTCCGAGGTGCGCATTCTCCACGCCGAAGCCATTGAGATCGCGGGTGCCAAATTGCAGGTTCAGCTGCTGACGCGCGGTGTCGATTTCAAACTCCCACAGCGGACGGCGGCGCAGGCCACGTCGCTGATCAATCAGCGACATCGCCTGAAAATCTTCGGGGTAGAGCAGTTCAGCGGGATTGGTGCGTTGCAGCTCTGCCGCCATGGTTTCTGCATCGGCAGGCTCGCTCAGGCGGAAACGGCCTGAACTGATATCCAGCGTGGCGTAGCCAAAACCGCGCGGACTTTGCACGATTGCAGCCAGCAGGTTGTCGTGCCGCTCCTGCAGCAGCGCCTCATCACTGATGGTGCCTGGCGTGACGATTCGCACCACTTTGCGCTCAACCGGGCCTTTGCTTAGTGCCGGATCGCCTATCTGCTCACAGATGGCCACGGACTCGCCCAACTGCACCAGTTTTGCCAGATAACCTTCAACCGCATGATAGGGCACGCCAGCCATCGGGATCGGTTCACCCGCTGACGCACCGCGTTTGGTGAGTGAAATCTCCAGCAGCTGAGAGGCGCGCTTTGCGTCGTCATAAAACAGCTCGTAGAAGTCACCCATACGGTAAAACAGCAGAATGTCAGGATGCTCTGCCTTGAGGCGCAGGTACTGCTGCATCATTGGGGTGTGTGAATCTAAATTCACGTTGTCATTCAGTGACATAATCTATTTATTCCATTGATTTTAAAGTAAATTGTGATTTTTGTTGTTCTCATTAGATATCACGTTGTCTCATAAAAAATCACCAAATCCCACTTGTAAGTGTAGGTCAAAGTGTAGGTTGTTATGTAGGTTATGGTATAATTGCACTAAATAAACTCACAACCTACACTTGGAAAGAAAAGCTGGGTTACAGCCTTAATAAATCAAGTGGTTAGCCATTAAATGGATCTTATATGACGGATAAACCAGCAGGCAAACCTTTGTCATCCAAAGCGGTCGAAATGATGAAGCCTGGGGACAAAAACAAGGCTGATACGGGTGAGAACCGAGGCTTGCGTGTTACTTGCGGAGCTTCTGGTATCAAGACCTTTTTCTACCGCTATACTAGCCCAGTGACCAATAAGCTGTCACAGGTAAAAATTGGAAGCTTCCCGCAAACCTCGCTCGCAATGGCACGTATGAAGTTGCAAGAACTCAAACTAATTAGAAGTGAAGGGCGCTGTCCGGCATCTGAGCTAAAACATGAGAAGCAACGCCTACTAGAAGAGAACCAAAAACCGAAAGCAGCAGTGCTGACAGTTGAAGGGTTGGTTGAGTTGTATCTTACCGAGCGTATTGAGGATCGTAAAACGAAGGACGGGAAGGTCATTCCAGGTGCCAGAAAGCCGAAAGGGCAGGCTGAGGTTCGTCGTACTCTCTATGGTGACGCTGTTAAAAGCTTAGGAACCCGGAATGCTGCTGAGATTACGCGCCAGGATGTCATTAATTTAATCAATGGCATTGTAGCTCGAGGTGCAACCGTACAGGCAGGGAATGTACTGAGGGAGCTTTCACTCGCATATGAATTTGCTATTGGCCTTGGGCGCTTTGATGACAGTTTTGCAAATCCGGCGTTGTTAGCAAAATCCAGCTTGCGACAGACCAGAATCAAGCTCACAAACGCACGTGGGACAAGGGTACTGAGCGAGGTCGAGCTTGGAAAGTTTCTTAAATGGCTTCCGGGTTCGGCTTATACGCCAACGATTAAAAACGTGCTGCGGCTGACACTCTGGACAGGATGCCGAACAGGTGAAGTTTGCAACATGGCCTGGGATGATGTTGATCTTGAAAAAGGTACCATTCATCTTCGAGAAACCAAAACAGGGGTAGAGCGCTACGTACAGCTATCTGATCAGGCAATCGACTTTCTCAAAGTTTTACGCCTCACCTCTGACAAATATCTATTCCCTTCGCAGGCAACTAAGAAGCCAATTCAGCAGAAGTACCTAACTGAAAACTCATGGCGTTTACGTGAAAGCGGTCAAATGCTTGATATACCTCATTGGACGCCCCATGATCTGCGCCGTACAGTACGAACGGGGTTATCTCGTTTGCAGTGTCCAAATGAGGTAGCAGAGGCCGTATTGGGGCATACACGTGGGGGCGTTGAAGGGATTTATAATTTGTATAAGTATGATGCTGAGTGCCGGAAGTGGTTGCAGGTGTGGGCGGATTATTTAGAAAAAATAGCTGGATAATAGAGAAGACTGTTACATTATGGAAAAAAATATCAATATTAATATTTTCTTAGGGAAGAATGGTGAAGGTAAAAGCAGTCTTTTTGAGAGAGAAATAAAGAGGCTTTATAATAATACGAATAGGAATATTTTAGTAGTATGCAACTCTATTTACAGCCGTTATAAGAAAGGAGAAGATAATGGGTATCGATATTTTGGTTTAGTGCGTGGGCGTGTTGAAATTGAATCAACTATCACCAAGTTCATTGCAAGAAGTCTGGATGATTATAATTATAAAAAAATATCTGGAGTTTTAAATTACTTAGCTTATGAAGACAAAATTGGTTTTAATATAACATTTAACAAGCATTATAATAACGATGGAAAGAAAATAATTGAATATACAAATGATGATAGAGATGATCCCTATATCAACGCTATGTTAGATGTTATGAAAGAGGAAGAGATTAAAACAGGAAGGAAACTACAGTTTGGTATTACATATAGTGAGGTAGAAAAATTTCTTGTAGAAAATAGTGGGAAGATTATTTATTTCGATGAATCAATGCAGGATGAAATGGTTACCAGTAAAAGCATTTTTAAAGCAATAGTTCAAAATGAAAAAAAATTAAAAAGAATAGGGCTTGTTAAGAAAATTAATTACTTTGTTACCAAAGGTGGTGTTGCACTGCCGATAGCAAAAATGAGCTCAGGAGAGAGGTATTTATTGGGGCTAATGTTTTTTCTCTCGACGAGCCTTTCTCACAATACAAGTATATTTATAGATGAGCCAGAAAATAGTCTTCATCCACAGTGGCAAATAGAATACATTAATAAAATATTAGAATTTATAAGATATGAAAATGCTTACTATAATGATGATCCTTATGAAAATGTTCGTATTAATATAGCTACTCACTCACCATTGATTGCACTATTTTCTGGTGAAGGAAAAAATGTCACTTTAAGAAAATTTAACGTAAAAAATAGAGAAGCAAAAGTAATAGAAAACAAAGACTCCAGTGTTGAAGATATTTATATGGATCTTTTTAATGTTTTAACCCCCAAAAGTAGGAGTTTATCAAATCATTGTTCCGAACTAATCAATGAATTTATTAAAGACAATATTACTTATGATGAGGCTATGGATAAAATCCTCAATTACAAGTCAATATCTGTGGAACGAAAACAGGCCGATTTTTTAAGTGAAATCGTAGGGTTGTTAGAATTAGCTAACAAGAATAAATCTGGAAAGTAATTTTATTGAAAGGTTATATATGTGCTTAATTGAATTTAACAATAATGAGTTAATTTTAATTGATAAGGCATTAAAACTAGGATGTAACTGTTGGTCAGCCGATTTTTTGAGTGATATAAAGGAAAAGATAAAAAATCATCTACTAAAAAAACAACTAGAGAACTGTTGTTATTGCCAAAAAAACTTATCGGGTGAGTTCAGCATGGTCATTGATATTGAGCATATTTTACCAAAAAGTAAATATCCAAAGTTCATGTTTGATTTAAGAAACTTGGCAATATCATGTAAGCGTTGTAACATGAAAATTAAAAGAAATGATATTGCATTCTTAAATGATGTTTTCTTCCAAAGTGAAAATTATTTTGATACCAAAGGGTATGATATCGTCCATCCAAATTTAGATGTATATGATAACCACTTGAAGTTATATGGTTTTCAGTGTGGAAGTGTAAAACTAATAAAGTATATTATAGTCGATAATAGTAGAAAGGGCGATTTTACTTATGGTTACTTTAAATTAAAAGAGCTTGAGGTGAATACATTTAATAATGCACAAGGACTTTCAAATGAAAGTGAGATTATTGATGAGGTTGTTAATGAAATGTTTGTTAAAGCCACTGAGAAATTTAACATGAACTATTAGTTATGAAATCAAAAAACATTTTCTTCCAGTATAGGGAATATCAATTTTTATAATTCACTAGGAAATCATCTAATAGTAATTCGTAACTAAAGTTTCAATGTTTGATACCTTAAGCCCCCCAGAATAAAAAATTTTAAGGAGGGTTGGCGGTTGGGTGGAGATTCGAACTCCAATCTACCCCTCCAACGAGCTCTAACCTAGAGCTCGTTGGAGGGGTGTCCCCCTAGAAATCAGAGGGAGCCTGGGTCGCTTTTTGCCTCAAGCTACCCAACCACTATGCTCCAGCATACTCACTATGTGGGCAGGTTGCAAGTAATCTTGACGAAGTTTCTGTCTTATTGCATTGTCCCTGCGGACTTTGTCATCATTGGCATATTTTTTTTTCAATTTATTCAGAAAACCATTGTCAATGTCTACTATATTACTACATAGATTTACCGCTAATGATTGCCATGCTTGAGAATACAAGATCACATCTCTGATATTTAACGTTTCCCAATCATTAGGAGAGTGTTTAAATTTTTTCATTATTTCAATTCGTTCTTGGGGCGTGCATTCAAATTTTAGCTCGTTACTTTTTGAGCTTTCATGCATTTCAATATTTCGTAGTTTTCTGAAGTAATCAACGATTAGCAATTCCGCCTGTCCGCAAAATTTAATATAAACTGACTCGTCAAGTTTTTTTGTTGTTTTTGAAACTTTCTTTTTTTTTGCTTGAATCAATATTATTGTTTTTCTTAATTTATCGGTTGGGTCAATGTCATAACTATCGGAATTTTTAGTTAACATATTGGTTAATTTTATAACTTCATTGCAAAATGACTCAGCTCTGCTATTGATGTAAGTTATATGTGCTAAATGAACATAAAGTAGAGCATCCGCAATTTTTATATTTTCTACAGATAACCTATTATGTTTGTGTTTGTTTGTTAAATTTGATAATGGCATTTCTTCTAAGTTAGACTCTATTTCTTTTAAAGAAATATCAGCTATGCACATTAACGGATTAATTATCCCAAGTGTTTTTCTAAAATTTGATTCTATATCTCTGGGGGTTCTAATCATAGGTACCTCCTAACGCCGAAAGTTAATATTATATTTTATTTTACATTTGTTGTAAATTTTTCTTTTAGAGAAATTGATTCAAGTATAATTTTATGGTTGATGTGATTACCTATTTTGTGAAGATATTTTGTGGGGATTTAATTAATGAAATTAGTGCTGATGTCTCCAGTCGCATAAAGCTTAGATTGGTTTTGTATTTAATAATGTTCAGGATAAATTTTTTAATGGTTTGAATGGTTATATCTTCACTAAAAGAGTGTTTAGAGCAGCAGAGGGATGAATTGTGAAAGATTGATAACGCTTAAATGAGAGGCTTTTTAGGTAGCTATTATCTAAAAGATGAGATTGAACTTGTTTAAAATTATAATTAATACCTAAATGCATTCAAATATTTTGATGTGCCAAAATAGACAATCTAGATTTTTCATCGTAAAGTATATAGATTTGAGATTGACTATTGAAGCTTTAACGGATTATCTCGCTTAACTTATGCAAGTGTGAGTAATCATGCTGGATAGGGAAAATGTGATTGTGAGTGCGAAAGTTGATAGAATTTTCTGGTGGTTTAAATATACCTCCCCATTTATTTAAAAGTTATAATATGAATTGAGGAAATGATGAGATATACAATTCAAGCTAATTTAGGTCATGGTGGTTTCGCCAGAGTGGATAAAGTATATGACACTCAAACAAGTAATGTTGTTGCTTTGAAAATTTATGATCCTTTATCAGTTGTCTTAGCGCATGTTGATGATTTGTCACTTAAGAGACGCTTTGTTCGTGAGGTACAATATCAAAGCGGTGTTATGCATCCTAATGTGGTAAAAATACTTGACTCGCATTTAGATAATGATCCCCCATGTTTTACAATGCCTTTAGCTGAGTGTACTCTGAGTGATGAATTAAATACAGACCATACCTTAGGTAATAATTTAAATACGGCTCTTTTCAATATATTATCAGGTTTAGAGTGTTTACATAATTATGGCTATGTGCACCGAGATCTTAAACCTGCAAATGTATTGAAGTTTAATAGCCCTCAAGGGAACTATTATGCTATTTCTGACTTTGGTTTAATTAGCGCGATTAACAGTGAATCAACAAGCCTAACAGGAACTAATGCTACAGGAGGAACAGCTTTATATGCAGCTCCTGAACTAATGGGGGACTTCAGGCGAGCAACTCCTGCTGCTGATATTTATTCCTTTGGGGCTATCTTACATGATGTCTTTAGTGGGGGGGCTAATCGTGTACCCTATTCTGAAGTATCTCTTCCCGGTCCTATTGGCGATATTATAAGCAAGTGTACAAAAACTCTAGCTATCAGAAGATATTCATCTGTAGCTGCATTGAGGGATGATTTGTATCGTGTATTAACAACAACTCCTATTACTTTTAGTTCTAGAGATCAGCAAAGAGTTATAGAACTTCTTTCATCAGGGACCGAGCTTACAGATCATCAGTGGGATTCTGTATTTTTCTATTTAGAAAGATCAGACAACAATACGGAAATCGATGTAGTATTAGCAGCTATAACAATTGATCATATTAATACGCTCAGGGATAATTCGCCTGAGTTATATGCAGCTCTTGGTGACTACTTCTCTGATATTATGTTGACACACAGCTTTGATTTCGATTATTGCGATGTTTTAGCAAGCAAGGCGAAAATTTTCTTCGAATTTGGAGAGTTAGGGATGAAGGCGAAGTTAATTCTGGCCTTACTTGAACTTGGGACATCACATAATCGATGGTATGTGGAAAGAACAGTTTCTTCTATGTTAATAAATATGTCGCCTCTATTGGTAGAACGCCTACTGGCTGAGATAAGGGTAACATCATTTAACTTCTCTAGAAAAATTATACACATGGAACAATCCATCGGCTATAATAGGCAGGTATTGCCACCTCAGTTGTTAGGTATTGTATAACAAGGTAAATGTATGCATTGCAACATGGCTGCCTTCTCCCATCAAGGGCGAAAGAAGGAAAATCAAGACTCCTATTTGTCCATTCGTTTGGATAATGGCGCTTACCTTTTAGCCATAGCTGATGGTGTTGGTGGCCATGAAGGGGGGCTTTTGGCCTCTTTTACTGCTATAAGAGAAGTTTCAAGTCTTTTTAATAAAGATAATGAAGCAAATATTAATTATGTTTTTAGTATGGTTAAAGCTGCAATCATACATGAAGCCAAGGAAAAAAAAGCACCTAAAATGGCTACGACGTTGACTATTTGTTATATTAATAACAATAAGGTGTCTGTAGGGCATGTAGGTGATTGTCGGTTGTATCATTTGCGTGATACAGGAATTATAACTAAAACGATAGATCAAAGCGAAAGGCAAAAACTGATAGATGCTGGCGTTCTTACTAAAGAAAGGGCCAAGTTTTATCATCGGCGTAATATTTTATTATCAGTGCTTTCAAGTGACGCAGATTTTGACCTTTTCGAGACAACGTTTGATCTTCAATTAAATGATCGTTTGCTATTGGTCAGTGATGGTGTATACAACCTATGTTCTAAAAAGGAATTAGTTACCATGAGTTCACTTCATAGTGATATCAATAACTGGCTAAATAGCATTGTCTCTTTAATTCAGTCAAGAGTAGTTAAAGATGATTATACTGGCATCGGTTTTGAGATGAAAGGTTAACAATTCATTTTTAGTTTAAATTGATAAGATTTTTTTATGTATTTCATCCTCCTTGTTTTGCAAGGAGGTTATGAGTAAATTACAAACCCGAAATATTTATATAAAACTGGCCTTTCCCTTCATCAGTTTTCTGAACCCGGTAGGTGATTGGCAGGGAGTTTTGCAGATCTGGTTTTGTAAAGGTTAAATCAGCGGCACACTGATAAATATCAAGCCCTGATTCATGGCTTATTGTTCTGACATTTTCTACTGTAATCCGCACATCCTTATCCAGTGTCATCCCTTTCTCGATAGTCTTTCTTGCAATATCTACGACCAGATTTTTTGCATCATCACTACTACATTTTGGCGTTTTCTCGCCGCAGCCAGCCAGTAAACCAGCCGCTATTAATACCAGAAGCATTGTTCTTTTCATCTATAGTTCCTTCGTAAATTAATGATACTTTTATTTCTTATTAAATAGACCATCCATTGCGCCTGCCGCAGAGGCCCCGCAGTATCCCTCGCAACCACGAGTAATAACGTTGGTCTTACCGTTATTCAGTTCACTAATTACTGCAACACACTGGCTGGTATTGTCATTCCAGACCCAGCGACGCTTCTGGCTTTCTCCGGCAGCTATTTGCTGTGCTGTACCCTCCATATTGCATACGCCCGAACCATCCCCTGTTGAGGCATTAATGTCGAATTCAGCGTTGTTCTGTCCCGGATGCAGGGTTAGAACCGCTCCGGGTTTTACGTACTGAGCTGCTGCGACAGGTAGCGTTATGGCTGCCATCAATAAGGCCAACAGTTTTCTTTTCATTAATTAATTCCCTGTTAAGTGATACGGATGTTTTTGGTGATTTTCCCCAGTGCCAGCGGTCTGCGTTTTTCCACAAAGAAATAAACGACGTTGAATGCGGACTTGCGATGATTCCCTCGACCAAGAGAGGGCCAATTGCGGAAAGATTCGATCTGTTCTTCTGAGTAGGGTGTGTCAGAGAAGTCAAACAGCACAAGCAAGGCTTTGCCGTCGTGCTTCATCAATTTTTTAACTTCAGTGCTATTTACAGTTGCGGAGACATTGGAACGTGCAGCCGTTGGTTTACGTACTGCAAACTCAACGGCTACATCATCAATGACAAAATCAATGTAACCGTGCCCGGATACAGTTCCTGGCAGCTTGCTTTTTACTTCCGGTGAGACATTATCTGCAAACCAACCCAGCAAATAGCAACGTACCAGAGGCAATAATTCCCGCTCGCTACATTCGTTCAGACGCAGGGTTTTGACGAACTTCCGGCGATAAAGAGAGCTGAAAAAGTACTCAAAGCAATCCGTTATCTCAGTAATGGTGGTTGCCACAATGTTCTCCTTTTTGCCCACCTTTGCTCTGCTGCACAACTGAGTGAGCTTCCAATCCAGCTTAGTCGATCGGTTGCAGCTATTTTGTCTATAAATGATGTAATAGTTAATTTTACGTCCATTAGCGATGTTCATGCAAGAGTAAAAAAGCCCCAGAATTCCTCTTATGGACGTTCTGGAGATAAAATGATGGTTAAACTGATGGCAGATTCAGCTGATAAGCTGGTAGGACAGCGTATTCAGGCCAGACGCAAAGAAGCAGGGCTAACTGCTGCCGATCTTGCAGAGACTATCGATATCTCTCAACAACAACTTTCCCGCTATGAACGCGGAACGAATAAGATCAATATTGCTCATTTAGTCAAAATTGCCGTTGCTTTAAAAACTCCAATCAGCTGGTTCTTTATTGATTGTATGGAGGATTTAAAGGTTTCTGATATCCCGATTAACTATGCCACTGGGCTTGACGTTGAATTAAAACAACGTCTCGAGCAAGTCTGGAATAAGCTCGATAACACTAAGAGAAAAAGCTTAATTATGTTTTTAGATGAGTTTATAAAATAACAACCAAATTAGTTCCTGAGTGAAACTATTTGCATTAAAAGCATGGCCCTGGTAAAATAACATTGCTGGATAGTGTCATATTGTCCAGTAGCTGATACAAACTAATTGCCAACTTAGCATTTCATTTTATTATCCCATCCTGATGGGAGGACGTCTATCGTCTAAACAGTCAGTATGGGCAATCGTCAATTGTTGGTTTGTATTATCAATCCAAATGCATCTTTTCCGGAATAAAAACGATGAGTGTTATCCATCAGGAAGGGCTGTCTATGCCCGTCGATCAGGAATTAATAAATATCATATTAAATGAGGCAGGAAACACACCGCCGCATAATACAAAAATTACAGCTGTCAGTCTGTTATTTAAAGACCTGAGTTACAGCGCTGAAAAGGGCGGTTATCATCCTGTCGAAATACGGATTATTTCACGCAATGATGAATGGTATTTTGATTACATCACCGACTTCAGTTATATGGGGGTTGTATACCCCGAACTGGAAAAGGAAATTGATATCAGCTGGAGTCAGAAATATGTCTTTCTTGCTCATGTTGGTGACCTGCCTGTTAACGCCGGAAGGGAGCTATTTGAACTCTGGCAATCCAACTTTAATCAGTATCACGCCATGAACGCTTACACCATTACTGTTCTCTGGGAAAGCTAATCCCACCACACTAATCATCACTATCTTATGGGGAATTATCTGTGACTGATAACAGAGGGATACGTGCGTCTCAACAGGGCGAACTGGACTGTCTATGCGGTGCTTACTGTGTGGTTAACATGTTGAGCTGGTTGTATGACGGCAGGGTGAAACGACGCCCGTTAATGAACCGGCTTATTCAGGTTTATCAGCAGCGCTGGCCCTTGAATGAATGGCTGACTGAAGGAATTGAAGAAGATCGCTTAGACTGGCTGATGGCTCAGGTTTTGCAGAAAGGGCATTACAGCCGCCAGTTCCCGGTTCAAATCACCAGACCCTTTGCAGGGATGCGGGGGTTAACCGACGGGCGGCTTTTTAGGGAAATGCAGCGGTTTCTTGACGTCACTGACTACTCCCGCCTGATTATGCTCAGCGACCAATTTCACTGGTCCCTTCTGGTCAAAATGGATGAAGAAACGCTCTGCTTCTTCGACAGCAACGGGCGAACCACCATGCCCCGTAAAGCTTTCTCCCTGCGTACTGGCGTAACACGTCGCCAGCTGTTTCCCGACGTCATTTACTTCATTGAGCGGGAGTTCTGACATGACCATGTTTACCCAACGTGAAACCCGTATCCTCGATCAGGCGCGTGACATCATCAGTCGGTATTACCAGCGTGGCGTTCAACTCTGCTCCCCTGATGATGTACGGCGATGCGTGATGGTTGAGCTGGCACCGCTTGAACATGAAGAGTTTGGCATCATCCTGCTCGATAATCAGAATCAGCTGCTGCACCGCGAAATCCTGTTCAGGGGCACATTAAACTCGGTCAGCGTTCACCCCCGCGAAGTTATTAAGCGTGTACTGAAACATAACGCCGCCGCAGTCATCCTTGTCCACAACCACCCTAGCGGCGAGCCTGAACCCAGCCGTTGTGACATCCGGTTGACTAAAAAGCTTCAGGAACTGCTGGAAATGCTGGATGTGCGGTTACTTGATCACTTTATCGTGGCCGGGACTGAAACGGTGTCGATGGCTGAACGGGGGCTGGTGTGATGCTGAAAGTTACCTGGTTTAATGTACGTTATCACGGGTTATACGCATGAGCGGGGCTGCGTTACGTCAGATCGTGCCGGTGGTGCAAACCACCGTGTTCGATGCGTATATCAGCGGTCTGGCACCATCGGGACGACGGGGTATCACCAGCTTGTTAAACCGCAGCGCCAGCATACTTAAACGCGGTGCGGATGCAGATCACTACCCGTGGGAGCAACTTAACTTCGCCGCCGTTGCTAAAGTACGTGCAGCACTGCTGGATGGCGGTTACGCCGTGTCGTCGGTCAACATGGCATTATCAGCGCTGAGGGGCGTAGCGCAGACTGCTTTTAACCTGAATTGCATGAATGCCGAAACACTGACACGTATTCGGTCAGTTAAGCGCGTTAGCGGTGATGTCCAACGCAAGGGAAGGGCGTTAAACAAGCAGGAAATCCGGGCATTGATTCAGGCTGCAAAACAGCATCCGCAACCGGTAAGGCGTTGTCGTGATACCGCTATTGTGCTGACGCTTTGTGGAACTGGCCTGCGGGCCGGGGAACTGGTCAAACTTGAGCGCCTGGACTATGGCAACGGCATCCTGACGGTGAGGCAAGGGAAGGGGCGGAAATACCGTGAAATTCACGTGGCGGAAATAGTGGATAAAGCTATCCGCGCATGGCTTAAAGTCAGCGCAAACGAAGCTGAAAATGCGCTGTTTAGCCGAATTCAGCGTAACGATAAAATAGTCGGTCAGTCGCTGACAACAACCGGGTTAACGGGCATCCTGGCTGATTTACAGCAGACGTCAGGTATTGCACGTTTCACCCCACATGACATGCGGCGCACCTTCATCACACGTTTACTGGAGCAGGGCGTGGATATCAACACCGTCCGCCAGCTGGCAGGCCACAGCGACATATCCACCACGACGCGCTATGACTATCGTGATGATGGCATGAAAGCCAAAGCATCGCAGCGATTGCGGTGCTGGTAAAATGATGGCGTTTATCGGTGATTGGGCCTGAATATATTGAACCTACTTAGCGTTTCTTTTAGTGTTTTTCTCATTTGATTCAATCATTTTTATAACAAGAGCTGTGTCGGAAAACGTTTCAATATCGTCTTTTTTCCACTTTCCTGATTCAACAACTATTTTACCGCTTTTATCATCAAAATACGGTATGCGGGTGCCAGCCTTGTTGAGCTGTCTGGCTATTACATCAGCAGGCTTTCCTTGAAAGTTAGCCTGCCATATCTTGTTATAAGTATTGTATGCCAACTCAGAGTTTTCATGTTCGTAAGCCAAGAGATTATCTATGTAGTACTGGTTAACCAGTTCAGCTATGACCGAGCTTCGTTTCTCTGCGGCATTGTGTTCCTTACGACTTATGGCTGTTTTTTTAGCAATCATCTCCAGTCGCGCTTTGGTCTCTTCCAGCATATGGATGGGTACAATCTTTCCAAACTTTTTTGCTACTAATTCCCTTCTTTTTTTCTGCCTCATTTTGTCGAGGTTCTTTTCCCTTTCTTTTTTCTCCTGCGCTGGTTGCTGCGAAATCATATCGTCATTTGGCATGAGTACATCTCCTGAAATTGAACAAGGATCTTACGAGCTAAATATTCCCAGCTGATTCCATGATTATCACGGTCTACTGGTATCACAATCGGTGTTTTGCATAAGTGATTACTGCAAACACTTCTCCTGGGTAGCAATATCGTGATTATCACGAGAAATAGAATCATCCCATGATAATCACGATTCTTCAATACACAAAAATGACCTTCATCCGTGATTATCACGAAAAAAAGTCTGGTTTGTACGAAAAAATACGGTTTTTGTGGTTGTAAATAGCAGCGCTCCTGAAACAGCTCAAAGGAGCAAAAGCATGAACACCAACCGTATTCTCCGCAAAAAAGAAGTTCTTCATTTAACCGGAATTTCGTCAGCCACGCTCTATAGGCTTATCGAAAAAGGAGATTTTAAGGCAGGGAAAAAATTGACCGGCGATGGTGGACGCGCAGTGGGCTGGGGACTCAATGACGTACTGGAGTGGATTCAGTCACGCGGTATCAACGCGCAACTCTAAGCGCATGTGTGTGTGTGTGTAACCCTCACATAGCCCCCAACGAACCCTATAGAGGACATAGCAATATCAATGATACTTCCTCTTGTTGGTGGGCTACTGGCCACCGGAAAAAGATTATGATGAAAACATTTAATAGAGAACGTGTTGATTCACTGGGATACGCCGTATCACTGGAATGCAGTAACGTAGGACAGCAATGTTATGGACATTTCGACAAAATTGCCTGGGTAACTGACCTGTTCGACAAGCAGGAAAATCAGGTGATGGTAGATCGCTTATTTCAGCTTGAATCAGACGATACTTATCAGGTCAGGTTTCGCCCCGCAGGCAAGGATGAGTGCGATAGTCTCTACCGCTGGGTAATTGAAATCCGTCTAGCAAACAAGTCTAAACATCACCCAGTTCTACTGATGATCTACTTTGGACCAACAAACAAGAAACGCGGTGCCGTGCGAATGGAATTAAGCCCCCAACACTATCTAGCTGAACAGATAAGCGACTTATTCATTTGGTTGGGGCGCAAAAGCCGTATTGGTAAATATCTGTACCAGGGGTTGCGTAACTCATGGGTCACGACCATCCATTACGCGCTGGATGTGATGGAGATGAAGCTGCATGACTTTCTGATTGGTCTTGCCAAAGTTCATGATGGTGATTTCAATGATCCTTATGGCAAGCAGGAGGGTATGCGGCTAGGGGCTACCACCGTCGTAGCTTCGATATACGAAAAAGTGAACGCCCCTGAGTTAAGCCTTGAAGAACGTCGGGCAACAGCTCAGCTAACACTGGATGAAAGCCAGCATGAGTGTTTTTTACGTCTGGAGCTGCGTCTGTCTCCAGGTAAGCAGAAACTGATGCTGAGTAACCTGTCGCAAATGGAGAATTTGGTGTCACGTTTGGCATTCTATGACCGTAAGCTAATCAGGGATCGCAAGCTGGATCCAGACTTTGCCAAACGGTTGAAACGTATGACTGTCCCCCGTGCTCGTAAAACGTTCCGTCCGGCCAGTGAGTTGAATGGCAGGGCTGTTAGTCCGAGCAAAGAGGCAGCTAAAAAACGAGTAGATAAGGTGATGAAAAGGTATCTGGTGGACTTGTTTGATGCAGAGGCTATCTGGCATAAACTTCCACTGGTTGTCGAGAAGCTGGGTATTTTGGGACAGCCGCAGTATTGGCAACCTGACATCCGTAAAAAATGGCTTAAATCTCGCGGGAAATAAGCGCCATGGCATTGCGGCAGGGATGCTGCATCCTCATCTGTGAGTTGTTCAACGGCAAGCCTAAAAAGGTCAGGAGAAAATTAAATCTGGGAAATGACCGTCTTTTGACCGTCCAACGTTGTCGGATTTTGCTGTGGCTAACCGGCTAACTACAGGTACGGTTTAACCTGAAATCGGCACCTCGTACAATGGTAGGGGAAAATCGGCACTGGCTTTGCCTGATTCTGACGGTTACAAGGATCGGCGGTTTTGAGCAAATTCGAGGTATCAAAAGATCAAAATAGAAAATAACATGTGTCTACAACCGCTATTGAATATTGCCGGGATGGAGCTGCACCGCTTAATAACCGGTAGCATTTTACGTATCCGCTAATCCCATTCTGGCTGAGCTGATATTTATTCGCTATTTGCTTCTACAGGTTATATAGACGTATCTATTATGCTCTGTATACACTCTATCTCTATATTATTGCATATATACCATTACATACTATAGCCATTATCCAGTATCAGCTATCATGAGGCTCCAGCCTCCAATATTATTATCTAATAACCATCTGAACCTTGTTGGGTTCACGCGTGATTTTTTTGAGTAATTCAGTTGTAAATAAATGGGGTCAGAGCATGGTGCTTTGGTCTCTATATACAGGTGAATTATGAAGCCATATATCACGAAAAATAATATCCTTGTGACAGATTCAACGCTGGATTATTTCAAAAAAGTTGTTTTCAGTGTTCCTTATAATGGTGTGCAGAGTTTGCGCCGTCCTTTTTATCATAACATAGCAGTATTCCTTCAGCATGTTATATGTGTCGCTACCTGTAGTCGTAAGAACAGGAGGAAAGCAAAGATTAAGGCGAATAAGAAATGGTCTTATTCTGTTCCTGTAACATTTGAACTGGGCAGAGAGAAACTTCCTGGTGTATTTATGAAAAGTGGGCCGACCAATGAGCGTGCAATGGAAGCGTTGAAAAATGCCGGGATCATAAAACTAACCGGGTATTCCAATGCTCAAAGTTCTTGCCGGGAATATGCTATTTCTCAGCGTTTTCTGCGTAAGTTGTTTGGCAACAACCGCGAGGCATACCTTAGCCGTCAGGATCGTTACCATTATCTGACTGACATTTTCACCAAGCGTAAAAGCTACTCATTTGATGATCTGATTGGAGTTGCCATTGATCGTGGGCAGCGTGCCAAACATCATCAGTCTAAACGCGATATCCCTAACGCTACCTTCAGGGAACGGGTAGTGGGGGTCTGGAACAGCCTTGAACCGCTGGAAATCAATCTGGATGCACTGCTGGATTACTATAACGAGAATCCCACCAAGAAGAACAAAATATTCATTTTCAACTTCCTGTCGCGACTGGCTGAAACAGGTGTGGATCTTGTGAAGGAGTCACCGTTAACGGTTTCTTACAGGCAATCGTATAAAACCGCGTACATCGGCGGGAGATCCTTTGAGGTTGGCACAGGCTTCCAGACTCTACCGTCTAAAATGAAGTGGGCGTGTCTGGCACGTGGTGTTAATTATGACATTAAGGGATGCCAGCTTGAGATACTACGACATGAGCTGTTGAGTATTGGCATTTTGGCAGAGTCGCTGGAGGTGCTGGAAACTCAATATATCTGCCGGGTATTGCGTGTCGCTGAGGAATTGGTGAAGCAATTCCGGTTTTCCAGTGTATTCAACGCTGGGTTCGTTACGCTATCGCTTAAATCCAGTACCCGACGCTTGTTGAACCGTGAGCTAGGTCAGGAAGAGGCTGAACGGGTACTTAAACGCTGGAAGCACCTTCTGAAACCCCTGAGGCGAGATCTGGCTTTACTGCTGGATCACTACGAAGGTAAAGCATTGACCAACCGTTATGGCAAATGCGTTACCAATGCGGTAGGGCAGCCATTCAACGTTACTTATAAAGACCTGAAGAATGGTAAACGTTGGAAGTCAGATGTAATGCGTCGGAAGCTGTTGTCGCACATGTTGCAGGGATTGGAAAGTAAGGCTGTATACGATTATGTTGCCACCCATAAAGGTGTTTGCGCATTGGAGCACGATGGGTTTGTGTCATATGAAGAGGTAACTGACTGGTCCCATCCATACCTTTTGATTGAGCAGAAGCACTAATCACTGATACTCGGGTGCTAAGGATATGTAAGTGAGAATACTCTTCTTCATGATGATGCCCTCATGTTGGTTATGAAGATGTAACTAACATCGCGGTGTATTAATCAACTGGAAACAGGTCAAATGCTCGCAATTATTAAATAAGAGCAGCGAGCCTGATATACACAGTTAGCCTAGCGATCAATGAGAGTTGAGAAAAGGTCTCGAAGAGCACTGTCGTCAAAGGTCTCCCGTTCATAATTGTTCGAGGACGGGAAGCTTGGAGAGGAGGCGCAACTGCTCCTATCTTCAATCTCGCTTATGCGCTCCTCAATGGCTGCGACGGAGCTATTCAATACTGCATCTGACACACCAAAACGCGAAGCGAACTTTTTCAGAGCATCTATCCGGTCTGACAAGGAGGATTCGCTATCATCCTCGCTAATGCGGCTGGCGTTCTCCTCGAACTCTTCAAGCACAGCCACCTGCAAGGCTTGAGTAATGGTAGCGGGAAGCCCCTTCGCTGCATCCACCGAATCAACAAGTGTGGCGAGTATATCACTTGAACTCCAGCGTATCGTGTCAGTAAGCCCCTTTTCAAGGAGCTCTAATAATTCGGCTTCGTAAATAAACGGCCGGTCATAGCCCTTTTCACCCCGCCGGGAAAAGAAGTCGATCAGAGTCTCTCCATCTGACCAAGTACTGAATCCCTGCTGTGGATTGCGAGCAATAGCAATGATACTGTCGGCAAACCGCTGTTCGTCCGTGATCTGCCACCAATCCATGAGCATTCGGAGCCGCTTAGAGTTTGCAGCGTCGTTGTATTCGAGTGAGCGGGCATCACCAGCTTTCGAACGCCAGTGTGGACGCATTTCGATCATCTCCAGCATGCAAACGCAGGCTCTGGCGATCCTTGCTTGATCTTTTTTACTGAGCCCCAGCGGATGTACGAAGTTCCATAGCCTTAACAGCCAGTCAATTGAGGCCGCCGTGGGAACAAGGCGAATAAGGAGTTCCGTGTCCAGCAGATAGATTGAGAGGTAGTCCTTGAGCGACGGATTAATAAAAGAGACTACTGGGCCGTTAATATTAACGATTTTCACGAAGCTACCTTCCAGAATGCGAAGGGCTTCTTCGAAATCCTTAGGTCCATATGCCAAACCGTAAGCTGTGCTCATTGAGGTATGCAGGGTATCGAAAGATGAGCGAAGAGCAGGAACATAAACCCCATATTCAGTAAGGAAAAACATTGCTATTAGGAGATGCCTGCACCGATGATCAATGTGTGTGCGGAATGCAGTGTCCCAAATTTGGTTGGGATTATTCAAAGCGTCGATAAAAGCTGCTGGATAATTGGCGGGCTCGATACCATCGATGCGTAGTAAATCGGTCATCGCCTCAATGATGCGTGGATTATAGTTCTTATGATCAACAATTTCTGCGAGTGTATTGCTCTCCAAAAGTGCCAGGATGTGCGATAGCGGTGTCTCTGACACTAGTAGATGGTTGTATAGAATCCGCGCCTTGATCCGGCGGGTATAGACGCCAACATCGAGCACGTACTTTGTTACGTCGAGGCGCTGATCGGCAAGATACTCGGAAACTCTCCGAGCTTCCTCAAATATGTACCCCCTCGTCGTCAGGATAAAGCGAGCGTTTGGCGAACGGCGCACACGACTAATGAAACGCATCAAATCAGAATCCTTATGAGCCAATGCTTGTCTGTCAAGGGCAACCTTTCCCAAGAAGTCGTCAAAGAGAAAGACCTGTTTTTTACTGTCGGTAATGGCAGCAAAGCCATCTTCCAGACTACGGATGGGAACTAACTCCCATTGCTCGTTCAAAAAGGTATAGCAAAGCATTTCAGCCAGTGTCGTTTTACCTACGCCCGGCGGCCCGGAAATAATGAGAAGCCCATGCTTCTCTAGCGTTAAGAGTGACTCGCCGAAGCTGGGATTTGATGCGTAAACGCGAACTTTTTGTTCAATCTCTTCCTGTGTGAAAGCCGCCATCGTATGGGCTGCCGAGCGTATGATCCGCTCCAGAACACCTGCTTCCGAGAGCCATAATTTAATATGTGATTTGAGTATCTCAGGATACTTGCGGAGAAGGCCATTGATATCCTCAGGGCCAAAAATGTCCGACTCGGACTTCAGGCTCGGACCGATGAGGAGGGCGAGCTTACCCTTGCCGGTAGGGGTGAGACTACATGAGGTCGCTAGAATATAGCGGATGGGGGCCAGTTTATTGATCGATACACGCTCTCGCTTCATGGTGGTCGTCAGTTTGCTAAGCCTCGAACCTTCATAGTGCTTTGCCTGTAGGATGATGTTCCCGCTGGCATGTGCGTGCCGACCGTCAATACCATTATCAGGGCCCGCGCAAAATGCCTCGAAGCGAAGCCTCTCTTCTTTTCCGATGAGATCTCGGGCGAGATCCTCAAAGTCCGCCGATGAGAGATTTCTGAAGTTGTAACTCATGCTGAGGCACCGTTTGTAATCTCTGTGTAATCGGTGGCACCAATAAGAATACATTCGCTTGATGTTTTACTAAAGGGCATCCTTTCGATTGGTAAAAAATCAATATTGACGATATCAGCCCTGAACTGATAGCAACTCCTCTCGACCTGAATAAAGATGTCTATTAGCTCTTTCGATTCCATGGATTATAAACCTTTTTGCGCTGGTTAAAGACCCTCTTGGTCCCTACTCTAATGTTAATAACAGCGTCATGCACATGACAAGCACCAATACTACCGCTTTGCACAATGATTTTTTTGTCTCCATACTGCCAGATATTCACTTGCCCGCGCCCCCTGTACCAGAAAGTTAGCGGCATGAGCACAGAAGACCAATTGAGAACATGGCTTCATATCTTGAACGGCTTGATTACGTCGTTGAAAAAAGGGAACCATAACTATCCGTAAGCCTAACTAGATGACAGATACTAGTATGTTTTTTCGGCAACGGAAAAACTATAGAATGTTCAGACCAATTTATACTTTGCAGCAAGAGTGGCAATCGTGCTGACGTGATCTTATTTTTTAATTCATTGTTTTTAAAGTATTATTAAAAATTCAATACCTTTATTCTTAAATTATTTGATCCTACGTGTTCTTTTAAGATGAAAAAATTATTATCCTCTTTTGATTAACCATTGTTGTAAGTCCGTCTCAGCCACAGGATGAAAGCTGATGTCAAAAAGAAAGAGGTTGAAACGCCCTGTAAGCCCGGATGAAATCGATAATTTCATCGATGATTTGAAAAATAGCCTGGCTGATTCACGTGTGCCTCTATTGACACTATATGGCGGTCAATATCCCATGAGTCACTTCTCTGCTGATCACTTTGAACTCTTTGTTAGTGATATTTTCCATGCCCAGATAGGCCAAAACGGATGGGACTGGTACGATAAAGTTCATCGCTTTAGTAGCGGGGCCGATGCGGGGCGGGATGTTGTTTTACATAACGATGGTATCTGTATTGGTGCTATTCAGTGTAAACGCTATAAATCCAACGTTCAGTTGGATACAGTACTTGAAGAGTTAACCAAGTACCTTCTTTACTCCACGATTAAACCCGCCATGTTTCCGCCTCCAGATGAAACGTTCTACTGGTGTATGGCTGTCTCGGAGTCACTGGGCGATAAGGCCAGCGAATTTTTATCAGGTGCGGGCAACCCCCATCTTTTGCAGTATCGCGCAGAGATTGAAGCAGCAGCCCTCAAAGCCCGCGATGATTCTGTAACGTTGCGGGAGCATGATGCGCTTAAATCTCTTAATCAGTCAGAACTTGCCGATCATATATGGCCTCGGTTGCTTCAGGTTGAAACAGATTTCATGCGCAGGACTGAATTATCTGAGCGAGTCCGTCAGTTAAGCACTGTCCGGGATACTTATTATGAAGTTCAAAAAGTCACTACCGGTGATATTAATGATCTTGTCGGGCCGTTAACACAGTTTCTGAAGCACACTAATGTCAGTACTAATGACCTCTATGAGACACAAAAAGTTGTTACTGCAGTAGTGCCTGACAGACTGATGGAAGGGGATAATCTTAACGTGGTTTTGCTGCCAGAAACCCACGTTGCATTGAACGTATTACAGGACGTTATTGCAAAACTGCGCAACGAATGTTTCGGTTCGGCTTCCACAATTATTGTTTCCCATGCCAGCGCATTCCGACCTGATGAATACGTTGCTATAAATGATTTAATTAGTCAGACCAAGGGAAATGTTGTGCTCATCGCGGGATGCGGTTGTGTCTCTGGTTCACAATTGACGCATTGGCGAGATGCTACTGAGATCCTGTTTCCTGACCCAGAGTGGATTCCGGCAGGCTCTCAACATTATCAGGCTGGATGGTGCTGGTTGAGTCCCAGTGAAGGCGAGACCGACTGCCATTTAATGATTGAAAATGTTCCGGACTGTACTAGTCGGGGACAGGGTACTCATCAGCTCTGCCTCATCTTTCGGGATGCTTATCTTTGGCCGGTTATTGGACATGATTTTTTCTGTGGAGTTACACCGGCAAAAGCCATGTTGAGTCGCCTCGCAATGTCTATTGAACAGACAACAGACAGTAAGAAACACGTTGTGGCATTAAGTGCTGCGAATTGCGCAACGATGGATAATTTTAGAATGGCCATCGCTCATCTGGACGTGCTGCAGAGTAAATCTAAGCTCGCACTAATTTCCTGCCATCCTTCTAAGTGCCTTTATAATGTAGAACTGCGCTCTTTCACGGGGCTCTATCCCGGTATGGATAACAGCCATACACTAATGGCCACTCGCACAACTGCTTCGGAGGGCATTGTTGTTCGCTCTGAGCAAACATCTGTTGCATTATTTCGGGCTGGCTGGAATGATCCGGTTTTAAAAATTATCGACTCAGCGCTGTTCCAGTACCAGGAAGGCAAATTACAGGAAGAATATTCTGCTCTCTTTATTGAGCTTCTCTCCACAATCAAACTTCATGACGCAAATGTTAATACGCTATATCCTTTCAAAGCGGCTGAACAGCTGAAGATACAGTACTGCACTGATAAAGGAAATTCAGCTGAGCTTTTAGTTCATCACAGCATAAACAGACTGAGACCTTATACCCAAGTTCATCCGGATGAACTTTTTACTGACAGCCTGCGCATTGCCCGTCTTGCAGAATTAAACAGTTATCTTAGTAAACATACAGCGTTTGAATGGCAAAGTGACTGTACAAAAAGCGGGACCCTTAAATGGAATCAGATGCCCGCGACCATTCATCTGGTCACTTTGGACAACCCTGACTTTAATTCCCGCCAGTTCCACGCGGAGATTGCAACTTGGGCAAGTGAGTCCGGTGAACATCCTCCTCTGACGGTTTTTGCTAAGGGAATGGGGATATTCAGGCCTTGGGCAGCAAAGCCCGGTGAGACTCTGAGAGCCGATATTGTCCTTCCCCTTAGGCGTGGTGGTGACAATGACATTACGGAATATAAAGTAAACAGGCAGGTCAGCATGTATTGGCTTGCTGAACTCGAAGAAAAATATATGAACGATGTAGATGGTACTGGTATCGATGCATTTCTCGCTGAATTAAGGGAAAACACGGATGAGTGAATGGAATACGTTAGTTGAGATTATTAATACAAAAGCGGAAAGAAGTGGTTTTGTCAGAATTGATGATGGTGCCATTAAGCAGCTCAGAGAACAGGCAGAGTTGAAACACCCAGATATTCTCGCTTCATCCGTTTTTCCCACGCAAACTCAAACCGAATATGTATGGTATTCAGACTATGCCCTGATATCTTTACACTACGTAACAGCTGATGCACCGCGTGAATTTACGCGTCAGACACTCGCAGCAGAGCGATACCTAGATGCTCTGCTCGTGGGATTAGAAACACCGGGAACTGCGCTTGATGGCTATCTTATCTTGGCCTTTCCGGAAGACCCCGTTCAGTTGAATATTCTTATCACAGATATAGAACAGAATACCCGCCTGGTACGCAAGCATGTCGTCACCTTTAAAGAGGGCGAATGGAACCGTGTTGAAAGAATCGGTGTGCTCGCGCTGAATGAGGTAGGAGATGTGGTCGCGGTTGATCAGCCATCTGGATTCAGTGAGGCGGGCCTTGCGTTGATTACGGAATTAGAATCTATTGCCCCCACGACACTTGCGCAGCAGCATGCTGCTAAATGGGGAGGAGATCATGTCTGAATTGTTTATTAATCAGTTACATATCCAGAATTTCAGAGGCATACCCGGATACCTAAGCCTTGATCTTTCCGCGCCTCTTACTCTTATCAGCGCTGCAAATGGTAGCGGAAAAAGTTCGGTGTGTCAGGCAATTGAATGGTTACTTGCAGGGACTTCAGATAACGTAACGCCAGACTCATTAAGATGTAAGTCTGGTGAAGGAGATACTTTTGTTAGCGCAGAGTGCTGGCTGGGTGACAGACCAATAAGCCTTATGCGTAAGCCAGAGGGTCTGTTTCAACTTCAAAATGATAAAAACAAAAAAATCAGCGACAGAGAGTTTCTGAGTATTATTACTCGGAATGTTCCCGGCTTTGGCCCGGAAGGAGAGTCGCGGTCGAATGTTAAAAAAGATTGGTTAAGAAGAAGCCGCTGGCTCTATTCCAGCGCATTATCTATGCTTGTAGATAATGAATATGCAGAACACCGTCAGCAGATTTTTGCCAATATTCTTGGATATGGGCATCTGCTGCCTATGCAGAAAAATCTTAGATTGTATGTGCAAAGCCTCTCCTCCGATCGTGAGCTGTTATCACGGCAATCCCGTCTGAAAGATGAAATTAATGCGCTAGAAAGTGTGATACGTACAGATAATGTATCGCAGGGGCAGATTATTGATAATCTTTCTAAATTTAGCCAGCTTACGGGATTCTCTCCTGATGAGCAGCAATTACCTGATAAGCAGTGTGATAATGCTGCGATGTTTCTAGCAAAGAAGCAGCACTCCCTATCCTCACGCCAGGCGCATCTCAACAATATCATTGCTGGCTGGGCGAGTTTAGAGAGTACTGCACAGCGGGAAAAGGGGCTTCATGTTTCTATCGACAAGCTGCAAAAAGCAAGAGAGCCACTGATTTCAGAAATTGAGGCATTGCACAAAAAAATGCACCAAGATTCTGATGAACTTACTCTGCAACAAAGTCGATTAAACTATATCTCAGAACAACACCATGCTATAGCAGAATGGGAGCAGTTGTCTGATAGGCTGAGTGATGAGACCGGTACGGCGCATTCCATGCTGAATACTGACTTAATCAATTTGCTCATCCCTGCCACGCGCATGGATGAAAACGAGTGCAGAACGTATCTTGCAGCATGGCAGCGTCTCACAGAATCACAATCGCGCTGGGAAAATGTTCCTGTGCTTATTGCAGGCCTGAATAGTCGGATCCTTGCGGCACCGCGTGAAGATAACCTTTTGCTTTTGCAGCAGGAGGTGCATGTTCATCGCAACGAACATGCAAAACAGACTGATCTCTTTAATTCTCTTAGTTCCAGTCAGGAGCAGCTTCACGTCCTAGGTATGCAAGTGGCGGGATCAAGTGATGGGGACGACTGTCCACTATGTGGCACTCATCATGGCAGCCATGATGCTCTGATCATACAGCTCAAGAAGATGTCTTCCACTGCAGGTTCGCTTTCATTGCTCGCTCAGAATGCTGTTGCGAAGTCACTCAATACCTTACAAAGAGCCGAGCAGGCGCTGAACGAAGCTACGAAGTTAAAACAGGATGCGGACCAGGCGCATAAGGATATCCAGAGAATCGAGGCTGATGCCGAAAAAGTCATTCTAGCGTCTGGTATTCGAAAGTGGCAGCCTAATACAAGTATCACTGAATTCATTAGAGTGTCTGGTGATGCGATGATCCAGACTGAACTCGCTGTAGAATTTTTGAAGTTTAATTCTGCCTTAACTGCGCTTGAGGTGACCGCCGGTTCCGCTTTAAATGTATCCCTGTCAGAACGAGTAAAGCATGCCAGAGAATGGTTCCAGAAAGGGACAAGTGAAACACAACATGCCATTGCACAAATCAAATATAATAATGAACAGGATGCACTGAAGCTTACTCAGACTGATAAAGAAAAGTTGAGTGTAGATAACGCTCTCAGCGAACATGAAGCTAGTTTGCGCAGGTTGCTTGAAGAAACCTCACATCTGATTGATAGCTGGAAAGCAATAGCGCACAACCTTGATATAAATATTCAGCACCGTGAAGTAATAAGCCAGGCATTAGAGGATGAAACGGATAAACTGAATCAGGCACATCAATTGCTGGAGCAGGTTAAAGCTGCTCTCAGAGTCAGTTCTGACATGGCGGCGCTCGAAAAAACAAAAGCTTCACTCCTACAGGTTCAACATAAGCTCGGTTTACGTGAACAGATTGTTACCGTTGCATCACAAACACGAGATGCTTGGGATAGGCATATAGATGACGTTGCAAAACAGAGTCTTGACCAGCTATTACTACCCGCGTCTGAACTATTTTCGCGCATGCATGCTAATGAAGTATATCAGGCACTCAGTATGGGAAAAGATCAGGGGGCATTTTGCTGGGAGGCTGTTATGAACCATGTGCCCGAACGTGGTGTGGGATATAATGATGAATATACGCCACTCACTACCTTAAACGCACAGACGCACTTCAGTCAGGGACAACGACAAGACCTTGCGCTTTCTCTCTTCCTTGCAAGAGCGCGGACTTTAAAAGGCTCGTTTTTCCTAGATGAGCCTGTTGCTCACCTAGATGATCTCAACCGGGTCGCTATGATGGACGTTTTCAGAATGCTTACTAACAGTGAGTCCAATATGCGCCTAGTGCTGACCACTGCAAGTCAGGGTCTTCGTCGTCATATGCGTCAGAAGTTTTCCACCGAGTCATGTAAAGATAAGTTACGTATTATTACGCTGCACGGTAATCCCCTGCATGGCGTAACAGCAACCTATAGCTAACGGGTATGTGATATATCATTTGACATAAAAAGGCCTTCTTCTACATAGAAGGCCTGCTCACATTGCTACCTCACCAGCGGCGATGCTAGCTTTTTAGCATGGCTACGCTCAATTGTCCTTCCGAGAACTTTTCTTCAAAAACGGACTGGTAGAGTTGTTCTATCAGAACAAGTTCCGCTTTATCCATCTCATCGGAAGCAGACATACCCAGTTTATTAGACCAAACCTGCTCGCCAGAGTCTTTATCATACTGTCCTTCACTACTGGATACAGGGTATCGGCATCATGGGATGCTCTGTGTTATTAGAGGGATGGAAAAACAGAAGGACTACAATACTGTAAGAGTACAGTAAAAAATATTCGTAAAATCAATTGGTTAATAAAGTATAGGTTAAAATGTAGTTTTTAAACTCTAATGATAAATTATCGTTTATAATCAATGTTAACACACCAATGCATCATGGGTGTGTGAGAAGGAAAGTCCTTTTCGGTTGGCTCTTGCATAAGGTTTTAGCTCATCTTTAATGCGGTAAATTTCTGGCGATCAACGCCCATGAAACCGAAAGGATTCCAGGCGCGCTGGATGATCAGATGATAACGAATAGGGCAGTGCATATGCCAGCCTGATAATCACCCCGCTCCTGACCGGGTATAACCTGGCTGGCATCCTGACAAATGTGGCGGCCGCTGGCGACAGAAAAGTACCTGGTTTCCTAATTCTGATGTGGGGCTGCGAGACAGCTCGCGGTTTCTGCGACAGCTTTCGGCGGGCAGGGCGGCAACACGCCGCATCAGGGCGTGTTGCAGATCAGTGCAGCCCGTTTTGCAGCGCCCAGACGGCGGCTTCAAGTCGCGACTTAAGGTTCATTTTCTTCAGCAGATATTTGACGTGGACCTTGACCGTACTTTCACTGATGTCCAGTTTGCGGGCGATGGCTTTGTTGGTCATGCCGTCGCTGATCAGTTGCAGGATCTCGCGTTCACGGCGGGTCAGCTGATTAATGTCGCGCGTCTGACCAGGCTGCGCTTCGCGTAATCGGGCAACCAGAATCGGTGTCAACGCTTCGCTCAGCACGATCTGTCCGGCAGCCGCCTGATGCAGCGCTTTCAGCAGGTCTTCCGGTTCCATATCTTTCAGCAGATAACCATCAGCACCGCGTTTCAGCGCGCTGATCACATCCTCTTCATTATCTGAAACGCTGAATACCACCACCCGGCCAGAGAGGGCGATTTCACGCAGCTGGGTTAGCGTATCCAGTCCGTTCAGGCCTGGCATATTGAGATCAAGCAGGATCAGATCGGGATCGTGCAGCTGTGCCAGCGTCAGGCCATCAATGCCATTACCTGCTTCGGCAACGACCTGCAGTCGCTCATCCAGCGCAATCAGCTGCTTAAGTCCACTACGCAGCATGGGATGGTCATCGATCAGTAAAAGCGTAAATTTCCCGTCCGTCACTATGGCTCCTGTTCCTGTCATCTGCGTCAGCCCCGGCGGGCGACAATGCCTATCTTAACGGGGAAGTCCGGTCGCTATATACCCCTTATGGACTACTCCTTTATTTCCATTCAGACATCCCTTTGCTGACGGCGCTTGCGGCTGCCATTAAACCGCATGATTTATAAGGGTTATAAGCAGCCAGCTAACTACTTAACCGGGATGGTCAGGGATTGCCGCGCCTTTGTAACCTGCCTTGCCGTTGATTTGTATCAAGCAAGCCGCCAGGCCGGATACGCAGGATATGCACAATTATTATTCTGCTGATGAGAAATTTATGACCCACTCCGCTCCTTTGCAAACTCCGATGCGCGGCGCATTAATTCAGGACTGGCAGCCGGAAAACGAGGCGTTCTGGCAGGCGCGCGGTAAGCGTATCGCCAGCCGTAACCTGTGGATTTCTGTTTTCTGCCTGTTGCAGGGTTTCTGTGTCTGGATGTTGTTCAGCACCGTCGCGGTTAACCTCAATAAAGTGGGCTTTAACTTCAGCACCGAACAGCTCTTTTTACTGACCGCACTGCCGTCGGTCTCTGGCGCCTTGCTGCGTGTTCCTTACTCTTTTGTTATTCCCATCTTTGGCGGACGCCGCTGGACAGCCTTCAGCACTGGCATCCTGATCATTCCCTGTCTGTGGCTGGGTTTTGCTGTACAGGACAGCCAGACTTCATTCACCACTTTTATGGTGATTGCTCTGCTGTGCGGTTTTGGCGGTGCTAACTTCGCTTCAAGCATGGGCAACATCAGCTTCTTCTTCCCCAAAGCCCGTCAGGGCGGCGCGCTGGGCATCAACGGCGGTCTGGGTAATCTTGGCGTCAGCGTGATGCAGTTTGTTGCACCGCTGGCCATCTCCTGCGCCATTTTTGGTTTTGCGGATACAGGCCATACCACCGTCACCGGCGACAGCATCTGGCTGGAAAATGCGGCCTGGATATGGGTGCCGTTTCTGGCACTCGGCACGCTGGCGGCCTGGTTCGGCATGAACGACCTGGCAGCGGCGAAATCCTCGCTGCGTGAACAGTTGCCGGTGCTGAAACGCCCACACCTGTGGGTTATGGCATTGCTCTATCTGGCGACCTTCGGTTCATTTATTGGGTTCTCGGCCGGTTTTGCCATGCTGGCGAAGACGCAATTCCCTGATGTTGTGATCATGCATTACGCCTTTTTCGGCCCGCTGATTGGCGCGCTGGCCCGTTCAGCAGGTGGCATCATCTCTGACCGTCTCGGCGGCACCCGCGTCACGCTGGTCAACTACATCCTGATGGCGCTGTTTACCGCGCTGCTGTTCCTCACCCTGCCGGGTGACGGACATGACGGCTCATTTATCGCCTTCTTCGCCGTATTTATGGGCCTGTTCCTGACCTCCGGTCTGGGCAGCGGCTCTACCTACCAGATGATTGCGGTGCTCTTCCGCAAGCTGACGCTGGAACGTATCAAAGCTGAAGGCGACGACGATGCGCATGCGCAGCGTGAAGCTGGAACGGAAACCTCGGCTGCGCTCGGCTTTATCTCCGCCATTGGCGCGCTGGGCGGCTTCTTTATTCCGCAGACCTTTGGCCTGTCGCTCGCGATGACCGGTTCACCCGCTGGCGCGATGAAAATCTTCCTGGTCTTTTACCTCTGCTGTATCGCAGTGACCTGGCTGGTTTACGGACGAAAAGCCCGCGCCTGATAACGATAAAGCCGGTGTGGCACACCGGCAAAATTTTCCTTTCTGTGTCACGACAGATGCAGAGTCAGCAATGTCATACAACGCCTTCAGGAGTATTCCGGATGAGCAAGTTTCTTGATCGATTTCGTTATTTTAAACAGCTGGCCGAGCCGTTTTCCGGCCAGCATGGCCAGACCTTAAACAGCAACCGCGACTGGGAAGATGGCTATCGCAGCCGCTGGCAGCACGATAAAATCGTGCGCTCCACCCACGGTGTTAACTGTACCGGCTCATGCAGCTGGAAAATCTACGTGAAAAACGGTCTGGTCACCTGGGAGACCCAGCAGACCGACTATCCACGTACCCGTCCCGATCTGCCCAACCATGAGCCGCGCGGTTGTCCACGCGGTGCAAGCTACTCCTGGTATCTCTACAGCGCTAATCGCCTGAAATATCCGCTGATGCGCAAGAAGCTGATTCAGTTGTGGCGCGACGCGAAAGCGCAGCACAGCGATCCGGTGGAGGCCTGGGCATCCATCATCAGCAATCCGGAAAAAGCAAAAAGTTATAAGCAGGCGCGTGGCCGCGGGGGCTTTGTTCGTTCCAGCTGGCAGGAAGTCAATGAGATGATCGCCGCTGCGAACATCTGCACCGCGAAAACTTACGGCCCTGACCGCATTGTCGGATTCTCGCCGATTCCGGCAATGTCGATGGTCTCTTATGCGGCAGGCGCACGTTACCTGTCGCTGATTGGTGGCACCTGCCTGAGCTTTTACGACTGGTATTGTGACCTGCCGCCAGCGTCACCGATGACCTGGGGCGAGCAGACCGACGTGCCGGAATCGGCTGACTGGTACAATTCCTCTTACATCATCGCCTGGGGCTCTAACGTGCCGCAGACCCGCACCCCGGACGCCCACTTCTTTACCGAAGTCCGTTATAAGGGAACGAAAACCGTGGCGATCACCCCGGACTACGCTGAAGTCGCGAAGCTGTGCGATCAGTGGCTGAGTCCGAAGCAGGGCACCGACAGCGCGATGGCGCTGGCAATGGGCCATGTGATGCTGAAAGAGTTTCATCTTGATCGCGAGGTTGGCTATTTCCGCGACTACGTGCGACGTTATACCGATATGCCGATGCTGGTCATGCTGGAACCGCGCGAGGGCGGCTACTTCGCAGCAGGCCGTCAGCTGCGCGCCAGCGATCTGGTGGATGGTCTGGGTCAGGAAAATAACCCGGAATGGAAAACCGTCGCAATCAACGAGGCGACCGGCGAGCTTACCGCGCCGCAGGGATCTATCGGCTTCCGCTGGGGCGAAAAAGGCAAATGGAACCTGGAGCAGCGCGACGGTCTGTCACAAAAAGAAGTGGAACTGCAGCTTAGCCTGCTCGGCAGCCACGATGAGGTGGTTGAGGTCGGTTTCCCTTACTTTGGCGGCATCACCAGTGAGCATTTCAACAGCGTCGCGCTGGATGAGATCCTGCTGCACAAACTGCCGGTGAAACGCCTGCAGCTGGCCAATGGCAGCGAAGCGCTGGTCACCAGCGTTTACGACCTGACCCTGGCAAACTATGGTCTGGATCGCGGTCTGGATGATGCCAACTGCGCGCAAAACTACGATGAGATCAAAGCCTATAGCCCGGCCTGGGCAGAGCAGATTACGGGCGTTTCCCGTCAGAACATCATCCGCATTGCCCGCGAGTTTGCCGAAAACGCCGAGAAAACCCATGGCCGCTCAATGATCATCGTCGGTGCCGGTATGAACCACTGGTATCACATGGATATGAACTACCGTGGCCTGATGAACATGCTGATTTTCTGCGGCTGCGTGGGTCAGAGCGGAGGTGGCTGGGCGCACTATGTCGGCCAGGAAAAACTCCGTCCGCAGACCGGCTGGGCCCCGCTGGCCTTTGGACTCGACTGGCAGCGTCCGCCACGTCAGATGAACAGCACCTCCTTCTTCTATAACCACTCCAGTCAGTGGCGTTATGAAACCCTGGCCACCAGCGAACTGCTGTCACCGCTGGCGGACAAAAGCCGCTACAGCGGCAGCCTGATCGACCTTAACGTACGGTCCGAACGTATGGGCTGGCTGCCGTCTGCGCCTCAGCTTAACGTCAACCCGCTGCACATCGCGGCACAGGCGAAAGCCGCCGGTCAGTCACCGCTGGATTATACCGTGGAGAGCCTGAAGCAGGGCACCATGCGGTTCGCCGCTGAACAGCCGGACGACCCGCAGAACTTCCCGCGCAACCTGTTTGTCTGGCGGTCCAATCTGCTTGGCTCTTCCGGTAAAGGGCATGAGTACATGCTGAAATACCTGCTGGGTACCGAAAACGGTATTCAGGGCAAAGATTTGGGCCAGCAGGGCCGCGTGAAGCCTGAAGAAGTTGAATGGCTGGACCAGGGCGCCGAAGGCAAACTGGATCTGGTGGTCACACTCGACTTCCGCATGTCGAGCACCTGTCTCTATTCCGACGTGGTGTTGCCTACCGCCACCTGGTATGAAAAAGACGATATGAATACCTCGGATATGCATCCGTTTATTCATCCGCTTTCGGCCGCTGTCGATCCTGCCTGGGATTCAAAAAGCGACTGGGAGATCTACAAAGGCATTGCCAAAGCTTTCTCCGATCTCTGTCCTGGCCATTTAGGCGTTGAAACTGACGTGGTTACGCTGCCGGTGTTGCATGATTCGCCAGCCGAACTGGCGCAGCCATTTGAAACTAAAGACTGGAAAAAAGGGGAGTGCGACCTGATTCCAGGCAAAACCGCGCCACACATTATGGTGGTGGAACGCGACTATCCGGCGACCTGGGCGCGTTTTACCTCGCTGGGACCGTTGCTGGATAACCTGGGTAACGGTGGCAAAGGCATCAGCTGGAACACCAGCAAAGAAGTCGATTTCCTCAAACAGCTGAACTACGTCAAAGCGGATGGCCCGGCGGCAGGACGGCCGAATATCGACACGGCGATCGATGCAGCAGAAGTGATCCTGGCGCTGGCACCGGAAACCAATGGTCAGGTGGCGGTGAAAGCCTGGCAGGCGCTGGGCACTATTACGGGTCGTGACCACACGCATCTGGCACTCAACAAAGAAGACGAGAAAATCCGCTTCCGCGATATCCAGGCGCAGCCGCGCAAAATTATCTCCAGCCCGACCTGGTCAGGTCTTGAAGATGAACACGTTTCTTACAACGCCTGCTACACCAACGTTCATGAGCTGATCCCGTGGCGCACCCTGAGTGGCCGTCAGCAGCTTTATCAGGATCATGAGTGGATGCGCGCCTTCGGGGAAAGCCTGATGGTCTATCGTCCGCCCATTGATACCCGCGCGGCGAAGCCGTTGCTGAACAGCAAGCCCAACGGTAACCCGGAGAAGGCGCTGAACTTCCTGACGCCACATCAGAAGTGGGGCATTCACTCAACCTACAGCGACAACCTGCTGATGCTGACGCTGTCACGTGGCGGACCCATCGTCTGGATGAGTGAAGATGACGCCCGCGAGCTGGGCATTGTGGATAACGACTGGATCGAAGCGTTCAACGCCAACGGCGCGCTGACTGCGCGTGCGGTCGTGAGCCAGCGCATCCCGGCCGGTATGACCATGATGTACCACGCCCAGGAGCGCATCGTGAATATCCCCGGGTCGGAGATCACCAGCCAGCGCGGCGGCATCCATAACTCGGTGACGCGAACCTGCCCGAAACCGACCCATATGATCGGCGGCTATGCGCAGCTCTCCTGGGGCTTTAACTACTACGGCACTGTCGGCTCCAACCGCGATGAATTCGTGGTGGTGAGAAAAATGAACAACGTTAACTGGTTAGATGGGGAAGGCAACGATGCCTGCCAGGGCAGCCAGCAGGAGGTAAAACCATGAAAATTCGTTCACAGGTCGGCATGGTGCTGAACCTCGACAAATGTATCGGCTGCCACACCTGCTCGGTGACCTGTAAAAATGTCTGGACCAGCCGCGAGGGCATGGAATACGCCTGGTTCAACAACGTCGAAAGCAAACCTGGCGTCGGTTATCCGCACGCCTGGGAAGATCAGCAGAAGTGGAAGGGCGGCTGGATCCGTAAGATCAACGGCAAGCTGGAACCGCGCATGGGCAGTCGCGTCGGCCTGCTGTCGAAGATCTTCGCCAACCCGGATGTGCCGGCGCTGGATGATTATTACGAGCCGTTCGATTTCGATTATCAGCATCTGCACACTGCGCCGGCCGGTAAACATCAGCCGATCGCACGTCCGCGCTCGCTGATCACCGGTCAGCGGATGAAAAAGATCGAAAACGGCCCGAACTGGGAAGAGATCCTCGGCGGCGAGTTTGCCAAACGCGCGCAGGATAAGAACTTCGATAACATCCAGAAGGAGATTTACGGCCAGTTTGAACACACCTTCATGATGTATCTGCCACGCCTGTGTGAGCACTGCCTTAATCCGGCATGTGTGGCGACCTGTCCTGGCGGCGCGATCTACAAGCGCGGCGAAGATGGCATCGTGCTGATCGACCAGGATAAATGTCGCGGCTGGCGCATGTGCCTGACCGGCTGTCCGTACAAGAAGATCTACTTCAACTGGAAAAGCGGCAAGTCAGAAAAATGTATTTTCTGTTATCCACGTATCGAAGCGGGTCAGCCCACCGTCTGCTCAGAAACCTGTGTTGGCCGTATTCGCTACCTCGGCGTGCTGCTCTATGACGCTGACCGCATTGAAGAGGCTGCCGCCGCAGAAAACGAGAAAGATCTCTATCAGAGCCAGCTGGATATTTTCCTTGATCCTAATGATCCCGTGGTGATTGCGCAGGCGCTGAAAGATGGCGTCGCGCATAGCGTGATCGACGCAGCACAGCGATCCCCGGTTTATAAAATGGCGATGGAGTGGAAGCTGGCGCTGCCGCTTCACCCTGAATACCGCACGTTGCCGATGGTCTGGTATGTGCCGCCGTTGTCACCGATTCAGTCGGTGGTGGATGGTGGGGCGCTGGCGCACACTGGCGTGCTGCCGGATGTGGAAAGCCTGCGCATTCCGGTTGAGTACCTGGCGAACCTGCTGACCGCAGGTGACACCGCACCGGTGTTGCTGGCGCTGAAACGCATGCTGGCGATGCGCCATTACAAGCGCGCAGAAAGTGTGGACGGTGAGCATGATATCCGGGCGCTGGAGCAGGTCGGTCTGACCGAAGCGCAGGCGCAGGAGATGTACCGCTATCTGGCGATCGCAAACTATGAAGATCGCTTTGTGGTGCCCTCCAGCCACCGCGAACTGGCGCGTGAAGCCTTCCCGGAAAGCAAAGGCTGCGGTTTTAGCTTTGGCGATGGCTGCCACGGCAGTGACACCAAATTCAATCTGTTCAACAGCCGGCGTATTGATGCCATCGATGTCAGCAAAAAAACCAGCCGTCCCGAGGAGGCCTCATGATGACGCTGCGTGTTCTGTCACGCCTGCTGGACTACCCGGACGAGGCGTTGTTTACGCACTATCCCGACCTGATTGCGGCACTGGAAGAGGCCAGTGAACTTAACCTGCAGCAGAGCGCACGGCTGGTGCGCTTTATCCATGAGCTCTGCGCCCGGCCAATACTGGATGTGCAGGCTGATTACTGCGAGCTGTTTGATCGCGGCCGCGCCACCTCGCTGCTGCTGTTTGAACATGTACACGGGGAATCCCGCGATCGCGGTCAGGCGATGGTCGATCTGCTTGAACAGTACCGGGCCGACGGTCTGGAGCTGGACAGCAAAGAGTTGCCCGATTATCTGCCGCTCTACCTGGAATATCTCGCCTGTAAAAGCGATGAAGCCGCGCGTCAGGGGCTGGATGACATCGTGCCGATCCTGGCTTTGCTGGCTGCGCGGCTGGAAGCGCGTCAGAGTCCTTATGCTGACCTTTTCAGGGTGTTACTGACGCTATCCGGTAGCGCGGTCGATCCTGCGGCCCTCAAGCCCCAGGTGGCGCAGGAAGCGCGGGACGATACCCCGACAGCACTGGATGCGGTCTGGGAAGAGGAGCAGATTAAATTTCTCAGCGAACAGGGTTGCGCCTCGGCGCAGCAGGCGATGCATCAGCGTCGCTTCGCCGATGCGGTTGCGCCGCAGTATCTGGATATTGCCGCGGCGACGGCGCGCAGCACGGGAGAATCAGCATGAATTTTATTAACACTTTTTTCTTCGATATTTACCCCTATCTTGCCGGAACGGTCTTCCTGGTGGGGAGCTGGCTGCGCTATGACTATGGGCAGTACAGCTGGCGGGCCGGCTCCAGTCAGATGCTGGACAAAAAAGGAATGCGTCTTGCCTCTAACCTGTTCCATATCGGCATCATCGGTATCTTCTTCGGCCATATCGTCGGAATGCTGACGCCGCACTGGATGTATGAATCGTTCCTGCCAATCGACGTGAAGCAGAAGCTGGCGATGATAGCCGGAGGCCTGTTTGGTGCATTGACGCTGGCGGGTGGCGCGCTATTGCTGAAGCGCCGTCTGACCAATCCTCGGGTGCGGGCCACCAGTAGCGTCGGCGACATTCTGATCCTGACACTGCTGGTGGCTCAGGCCACGCTGGGCCTGCTGACCATTCCGTTCTCCGCTCAGCATATGGACGGCAGTGAGATGATGAAGCTGGTGGGCTGGGCTCAGGCAGTGGTGACCTTCCACGGTGGCGCGTCGCAGCATCTGGAAGGCGTGGCGTTTATCTACCGCGTGCACATGGTGCTGGGCATGACGCTGTTCCTGCTGTTCCCGTTCTGCCGACTGGTGCATATCTGGAGCGCGCCGGTTGAGTATCTGACCCGTCGTTATCAGCTGGTGAGAAACCGCCGCTAAACGCCCGATGGCTGCGGGGGAGATACCGCCCCGCAGCCCTGTCTGATCCACTGCGGCGTTGACATTTTTTTAACATTCCGGACTGTATGTCATTGCGCTGAACGACTACTATTACCGCATCTGAATTTACCCCTCGTTTATGGATAACCGATGCGTCTCAAGTTAGCCCTCCTTGCGTTCATCCCGCTTCTGGCCTCCTGCAGCAGCAAACCTGAAGTTCCGTCCCAGCAGAAGATGCTGGCTGCACCACAGGGCGGTTTTTTACTGCAGCCGTCCCACAGCGGACAGGCGATGTTCGGCGACTTCGCAGGTAATCCGGCAGCAGAGCAATTTATCGATAAGATGGTGGAGAAGCATGACTTTGACCGTGAGCAGCTGCACAACATCATCGGTCAGGCTAAGCGACTGGATTATGTGCTGCGGCTGATGGATCGTCAGGCGCCGAGCTACACACCTGCGCCGGGGCCTAACGGTGCCTGGATCCGCTATCGCAACAAGTTTATTACGCCCGATAACGTACAAAACGGTGTGGCGTTCTGGAACCAGTATCAGGATGCGCTGCAACGTGCGCAGCAGGTCTATGGTGTGCCGCCAGAAATTATTGTCGGCATCATTGGCGTGGAAACCCGCTGGGGTCGCGTGATGGGGAAAACGCGGATCCTGGATGCGCTTGCAACCTTATCGTTTAACTATCCGCGCCGCGCCGAGTACTTCAGCAGCGAGCTGGAAACCTTCCTTCTGATGTCGCGTAAAGAGCAGGATGACCCGCTGGCGCTGAAAGGGTCTTTCGCCGGGGCGATGGGCTATGGCCAGTTTATGCCGTCGTCTTACAATGATTATGCGGTTGACTTCAACGGCGACGGTCACGCAAACCTGTGGGATCCGGAGGATGCTATCGGCAGCGTGGCGCACTACTTCCAGAAGCACGGCTGGCGCAGCGGCGAAAATGTGGCGGTTCCGGCCAGCGGTCAGGCACCGATGCTGGAAGATGGCTTCAAAACCCGTTACAGCGTGAGCATGCTGGCGGCGTCAGGCCTGTCACCACAGGGCTCGCTGGACGGAAACGATCAGGTCAGTCTGCTGCGCCTCGACTTAGGCACCAGCTACCAGTACTGGTACGGCTTACCGAATTTCTATGTCATTACCCGCTACAACCACAGCACCCATTATGCGATGGCGGTGTGGCAGCTGGGTGAGGCGGTGAGCAAGGCACGGCAGGGTGGCCTGTTATAAAGGCTATCCTTGTTAACTGTAAGGTTATATGATGACGCCCTTTTTCAGGCCACACAGCCACTGATATCTCTGGAGTCGTTATGTCTTTACCTGCCTGCCCAGCTTGTCACGCCGATTACACCTGGCAAGATGGCGATAACCTCAACTGCCCCTCCTGCGGTCATATCTGGACCGAAGGAGAGGGTGACAGCAGCAACGGATCGCTGGAAGTGCGTGATGCCAATGGCAATCTGCTGGCAGATGGCGACAGCGTCACGGTGATTAAAGATCTCAAGGTGAAGGGCAGCTCCTCATCGCTGAAGATTGGTACCAAAGTGAAAAGCATCCGTCTGGTGGAAGGGGATCACAACATCGATTGTAAAATTGACGGTTTTGGTCAGATGAAATTGAAATCTGAGTTCGTGAAAAAGAACTGAGATCCGGGGCGCAGGGATGTGCCCGTTATTCAGTTAGCTGAAAAGCCGATCGATCGCGGCGCACTGTTCCGCATTCAGCGCACCACCGTAGTTGCGTGAGGCGCTGTTCATTGAGTCATAACGACGTGCAACGGCCGTCTTAATCGTCGTCACAAAATCATCACCAATACTGTAAATTGCCATCAGCCTGCCGATCTGCTGCTGCAGACGCGTCAGCTCAGACAGATTGCCATTTCGCCACGCGGCCATCATCTGCGCAAAGTACTCTGGTACAAGATTATTCAGACCTGAAATCACCCCGGCGCCGCCCGCCAGAAGATTGGGAAGCAGGTATTCGTCATAGCCTGACAGCACGGCGAAATCACTGCGCACTTTGCTGGTCTCCTCAATCATCGCCCGGTTATGCGACAGGCAATCCACCGTATCTTTGATACCCACAAAGTTAGGTAACTTTGCTGCCAGCGCAGCAATCAGCGCTGGCGTCAAATCGCAGCCGGTGCGTGCCGGAAAATTATAGGCAAACCATTTTCCCCCAAGCTGCGCGTCAAGTGCCTCGAAGTAGTGCATCAGTTGCTGTTGCGTCTGGCCGTAATAGTAGGGCGGCAGCACCATCACTGCGTCAAAGTTATTTTTCCAGGCGGCTTCAGTCAGTTCCAGCATGTCAGGGATACAGGTCGCCGAGACATTTGCCACCATTTTTAGGGGTGACAACGGCCTGGCTTCCCTGATCAGCTGTAAACGCTCCTGCTGTGTCAGTGAGGCGAATTCACCAATGCTGCCCATCACCAACAAGGTATCCAGACCAGAATCATTGAGGCGGGCAAAATGTCGTCCGAGCGCGTCGATATCGAGTTCACCCTGCGCATTGAACGGGGTGACGCTAGGGCACCAGACGCCGGCAAAAGCCGATTTTTCACTCATAGCGAACTCCTGGATGGGGCGTTAAAAAATGAAACAGTGTTTTAACTTAATTATTCCAGTCCATCTCTGCCAGCACATGATTCAAAAGTGAGCAACGTGTCGCACTTTTTCGTCTTTCATCCGTCTCAGTAAGCGGATGCACCTGATAACTGAGCGAGAGGTCATGATGAAAGAGTGGGATCCTGTGCTGTATCGTAAATTTGAAGCGGAACGAACCCGTCCAGCCCGCGAATTGCTGGCGCGCATTAGCCTTGAACAGGTTGAGCAGGTAACCGATCTGGGATGCGGGCCCGGCAACAGTACCGAGCTGCTCGCCGATACCTGGCCGCTGGCGCAGGTCACCGGACTCGACAGTTCAGCGGCGATGTTATCTCAGGCCAGCGAACGCCTGCCGCACTGCCGTTTTGTTCAGGCAGATATTCGCAGCTGGCAGGCAGAGGTGCCGCAGCAGGTTATTTATGCCAACGCTTCTCTGCAATGGCTCGACAACCACACCATGCTGTTTCCTCATCTTGTCAGCCAGCTGGCAATCGGAGGCGTGCTGGCTATCCAGATGCCTGATAACCTTAATGAGCCCTCGCATCAACTGATGCGCGAGGTGGCGGCAACAGAGCGCTGGCATTCACGCATCAATGCCAGTGCAGTTGAACGTACAGAGCTGCTTTCAACAGGCGAGTACTACAATCTGCTGGTGCAGGCCGGTTGTGAGGTGGATATCTGGCGTACCACCTACTATCACGTAATGGCCGATGCGCAGGCGATTATCAGCTGGCTGCAGGCGACGGGCTTACGGCCTTTCCTGGCGACGCTGGATGCGTCTGAACAGACAGCTTTTCTGTCTGATTATCATCAGCGTCTGCTTACCGCCTATCCGGCTCAGGCCGATGGTCAGGTTCTGCTCGCTTTCCCGCGTCTTTTCATGGTTGCGATGAAAAAAGAGTAAGTACGATGGAAAGCCGGTCGCAAAAACAGTGCAATCGGGATAAGCGTCCTTGAAAAAGCAGACTTTCTGCACCACCTTCAACCCATAACCCAGGGAGAAATGGCAATGGATGATCAGCAGTTGCAGGCGCTTAGTGCGCAGATAGGTGAGAAGCTGAAGCAACGCAATGCCACCGTAACCTGTGCGGAATCCTGCACGGGTGGATGGATTGCTAAAGTCTTTACCGATAT
Organism: Pantoea sp. MHSD4; assembly: GCF_021043305.1. Lineage (NCBI taxonomy): Bacteria > Pseudomonadati > Pseudomonadota > Gammaproteobacteria > Enterobacterales > Erwiniaceae > Pantoea > Pantoea sp. MHSD4. Next base: position 314,968 of record NZ_JAJNDH010000005.1, read on the forward strand.
TAGCGGCAGTTCCGCCTGGTTCGAACGCGGTTTTGTGACCTACAGCAATGAAGCAAAACAACAGATGGTGGATGTGCAGGCTGACTCGCTGGCGCAGTATGGCGCGGTCAGTGAAGCGGTGGTGCGCGAGATGGCGCAGGGTGCCCGCAAGGCGGCCCATGCTGACTACGCGATCTCTGTCAGCGGTATTGCGGGCCCGGATGGCGGCAATGAAGAAAAACCGGTGGGTACGGTGTGGTTCGGCTTTGCCGGTCCACAGGACAACGTGTTGGCGTTGAAGCAACATTTTAACGGCGATCGTGAGGCCGTTCGCCGCCAGTCGGTGGCATGGGCCTTACAGACGCTGTATGGCGAATTTCTGACAAATTAAACTTGATACTGTATGACTATACAGTATAATTACTGGCAACAGAAAGAGTACAGGCACCCTGAGTGCGTGTTTACCCGGCTTGATTAGGAGTTGAAATGGCGATTGATGAAAACAAACAGAAGGCTTTAGCTGCCGCGCTTGGCCAGATTGAGAAACAATTTGGTAAAGGCTCCATCATGCGCTTGGGTGAAGACCGCTCAATGGATGTGGAAACCATCTCTACTGGTTCGCTGTCGCTGGATATCGCGTTAGGCGCAGGCGGTCTGCCAATGGGTCGTATCGTTGAGATCTACGGACCGGAGTCTTCTGGTAAAACCACGCTGACCCTGCAGGTTATCGCGTCTGCGCAGCGTAAAGGCAAAACCTGTGCCTTTATCGATGCTGAGCATGCGCTCGATCCGGTTTACGCCAAGAAACTGGGCGTAGACATTGAGAACCTGCTCTGTTCTCAGCCCGATACGGGTGAGCAGGCGCTGGAAATCTGTGATGCGCTGGCGCGCTCTGGTGCGGTTGATGTCATCATCGTCGACTCCGTTGCCGCTCTGACGCCTAAAGCAGAAATTGAAGGTGAAATCGGTGACTCTCACATGGGCCTCGCGGCACGTATGATGAGCCAGGCCATGCGTAAGCTGGCCGGTAACCTGAAGCAGTCTAATACCCTGCTGATCTTCATCAACCAGATCCGTATGAAAATTGGTGTGATGTTTGGTAACCCGGAAACCACCACCGGTGGTAACGCGCTGAAGTTCTACGCTTCTGTCCGCCTTGATATCCGTCGTATCGGCGCAATCAAAGAGGGCGATAACGTGGTCGGCAGTGAGACCCGCGTTAAAGTGGTGAAAAACAAAATCGCCGCGCCATTCAAACAGGCTGAGTTCCAAATCATGTATGGCGAAGGTATCAATACCTTTGGTGAGCTGGTCGACCTGGGCGTGAAGCACAAGCTGATTGAAAAAGCGGGTGCGTGGTACAGCTATAACGGCGACAAGATTGGTCAGGGCAAATCGAATGCCGGCAACTTCCTGAAAGAGAATGCTGCTGTGGCAAACGAAATTGATCTGAAGTTGCGTGAGATGTTGCTCAACGGCGCGGATGAAAAACTCGCAGCAGCTGACAAGGCTGCCGAGAAAGAAAACGCAGCAAGTGAAGCGAACGAAGACTTCTAATCACTGATGCGGGAGGGGCGAAAGCCTCTCCCATCGTTGTTTCCCCCCGCCATTACTCTTCTTGCCTTCCCTCTGTCCTGTTCTGTCGCCATAATCTCACTCCTGTTTGTACAAGGTGCGCAGTATGACTGAACCCTCTCAGCCCCAACCTGATGTCGTCTCCTATTCCCGTCTGCTGGACCGTGCGATGCGTATTCTTGGCCAGCGCGATCACAGCCGTGCAGAATTAGCCCGTAAGCTGCAACAATCAGCGCAGCGTGCCGCATGGGCACAGAAAAAAGAGCCTGAAATTGTCACTGAAGCGCTGCTTGAACAGGTACTGAATTGGTGCCAGGAGAGCGGCTGGCTCAATGACGAACGTTTTACCGAGCGTTTTATTCAGAGTCGAAGCCGCAAAGGTTTTGGGTCGCAACGTGTGCGCCTCGAACTGGCCCAGAAAGGCATTGACCGTGAATCCATTGATCTTGCGATGGAAGAGACGGAAGTCGACTGGGCGGTGTGCGCGGCTCAGCTGGCGGAACGAAAATTCGGACACCCATTGCCCACAGAGTGGAAAGAGAAAGCGAAAGTACTACGCTATCTGCAGTCAAAGGGCTTTATGACCGAAGATATCCAATCTGTTTTCAGAAATTTTGATGACTAAAAGCCGATGTAATTTTACTTCCCACTGAAGAAAATTTATCTTATTCCCACTTTTTGTTCCACTAATCAGGCACCACGAAAGTGTGGTCGCGCCGATCAGAGGGAACGTTCGTTAGCGTGATTCCAGGACATATATGAGCAAGAGCACTGCTGAGATCCGTCAAGCGTTTCTCGACTTTTTTCATAGCAAGGGACATGAGGTTGTAACCAGCAGCTCCCTCGTACCGAATAACGATCCAACCTTGTTGTTTACCAACGCCGGGATGAACCAGTTTAAAGATGTGTTCCTCGGGCAGGACAAACGTGATTACACACGTGCGACCACGTCACAGCGCTGCGTACGCGCAGGCGGTAAACACAACGATCTTGAAAATGTCGGTTACACCGCACGTCATCACACCTTCTTTGAAATGCTGGGTAACTTCAGCTTTGGTGACTACTTCAAGAGAGAGGCGATTGGTTTTGCCTGGGAACTGCTGACGAGCGAGCAGTGGTTCAGCCTGCCAAAAGAGCGTCTGTGGGTGACGGTCTATGAAACCGACGATGAAGCCTTTGATATCTGGGCGAATGAAATCGGTGTGCCGCGCGAGCGCATTATTCGCATCGGTGACAACAAGGGCAGCGCATACGCGTCTGATAACTTCTGGCAGATGGGCGATACCGGTCCTTGTGGTCCATGTAGCGAGATTTTCTACGATCACGGCGATCACATCTGGGGTGGCCCACCAGGCAGCCCGGAAGAAGATGGCGATCGTTACATTGAAATCTGGAACATTGTCTTTATGCAGTTCAACCGTCAGGCAGATGGCACCATGCTGCCGCTGCCAAAACCGTCGGTTGATACCGGAATGGGCCTTGAGCGTATTTCCGCCGTTCTGCAACATGTTAACTCCAACTATGAAATCGACCTGTTCCAGAAACTGATTCAGGCCGTTGCGCAGGTTACCGGTGCAACTGACCTCAGCAACAAATCGCTGCGCGTTATTGCCGACCACATCCGTTCCTGTGCTTTCCTGATTGCCGATGGTGTGATCCCGTCGAATGAGAACCGTGGCTATGTGCTGCGTCGTATCATTCGTCGTGCCGTGCGTCATGGCAACATGCTGGGCGCCAAAGAAGCCTTCTTCTATAAGCTGGTTGCACCACTGATTGAGGTCATGGGCGCGGCAGGCGAAGAGTTGCAGCGTCAGCAGGCTCAGGTTGAGCAGGTGCTGAAAAGCGAAGAAGACCAGTTTGCCAGAACGCTGGAGCGCGGACTGGCGCTGCTGGATGAAGAGCTGGAAAAACTGCAGGGCGACACGCTGGATGGCGAAATCGTCTTCCGTCTTTACGATACTTTTGGCTTCCCGGCTGACTTAACGGCTGACGTCTGCCGCGAACGCAATCTGAAAATCGACGAAGCGGGCTTTGAGCAGGCGATGGAGCAGCAGCGTCAGCGCGCACGTGAAGCGAGTGGCTTCGGTGCTGACTACAGCAATGTTATTCGCATTGATGCCGCCTCATCATTCAAAGGTTATGACCAGCTCGATTTAGCCGCCACGGTAAAAGCGCTCTATGTTGCGGGCGAAGCGGTAGATGAAGTGACCGCAGGTCAGGATGCCGTGGTCGTGCTGGATGAAACGCCATTCTATGGCGAATCAGGTGGTCAGGTAGGCGATACCGGTCTGCTGAAAGGGAAGAATGCTGAATTTAGCGTCCAGGATACACAAAAATATGGTCAGGCAATCGGTCATGTCGGTAAGCTGACCGCAGGGCAGTTGCGTATCGGTGATCGTCTTGAGGCGCAGGTTGATGCGGCACGTCGTGCGCGCATCCGTCTGAACCACTCTGCTACCCACTTATTGCATGCCGCATTGCGTCAGGTTTTAGGTGAGCATGTGGCGCAAAAAGGCTCGCTGGTTAACGACAAATACCTGCGTTTTGACTTCTCGCATTTCGAAGCGATGAAACCTCAGGAGATTCGTCAGGTCGAAGATATCGTCAATGCGCAGATTCGTCGCAACCTGCCGGTTGAAACGGAAGTGATGGATCTGGATGCGGCGAAGTCTAAAGGTGCAATGGCACTGTTTGGCGAGAAATATGATCAGCGCGTGCGCGTTCTGACCATGGGTGATTTCTCAGTCGAATTGTGTGGTGGTACTCACGCTGCACGCACCGGTGATATCGGCCTGTTCCGTATTCAGGCTGAGTCAGGTACGGCAGCAGGTATCCGTCGTATCGAAGCTATTACGGGTGAAGGCGCGCTGGCACAGGTTAATGCGCAAAGCAGTCAGCTGCAGGATCTTGCGCAACTGGTTAAAGCGAACAGCAGCAACCTGAACGAGAAAGTGCGTGGTCTCGTTGACCATGTGCGGGCTCTGGAGAAAGAGTTGCAGCAACTGCGCGACCAGCAAGCTGCCCAGGAGAGCGCTTCACTGAGTAGCAATGCCATCGATGTTAAGGGCGTGAAACTGCTGGTCAGTGAGCTCAACAATGTCGAGCCTAAGATGTTGCGTACCATGGTTGATGACCTCAAGAATCAACTCGGGTCTGCGATTATCGTGCTAGCGACGGTTGCCGAAGGTAAGGTGTCGCTGATTGCCGGTGTGACCAAAGATCTGACTGACCGTGTTAAAGCGGGCGAGTTGATCGCCGGTCTGGCACAGCAGGTAGGCGGGAAGGGCGGTGGCCGTCCTGATATGGCACAAGCGGGTGGTACGGATGCTAAAGGGCTGAAAGGCGCTCTGGCAGGCGTTGAGAGCTGGGTTAACAGCCGCCTTTAATAACTTAGAACAAGGCATTGTAAAAAGCGTCAGAACGCTGGTTCCGGCGCTTTTTAATACGATGCTAAAGCAGCAAATGACAAAGTCAGGCTGATGTAGTGTATTTCGGCTAAACTAACTATCAGCAGAATGTATTGGCGCATCGATGTGCATTGGTGTATCTCTCATAGTCAATGTGCAGCGTTAAATGATGGATAATGCCGGGAGCCTGTACAAGCCCGACTCTTTTAATCTTTCAAGGAGCAAAGAATGCTTATTCTAACTCGTCGAGTTGGTGAAACCCTCATGATCGGTGATGAGGTAACTGTAACGGTGCTGGGTGTTAAAGGTAACCAGGTACGTATTGGGGTTAACGCACCGAAAGAAGTGTCTGTGCATCGCGAAGAGATCTATCAACGCATCCAGGCTGAAAAAACGCAACAAACCAGCGTTTAACGGATTCAGCGTCTCGCACCTGTGCGAGGCGCTACCGCTTTGTCTAAAAATCCTCTCTTTTCTTCTCTCCCGCTTTCTCCCTGTTTAGTTAACGTCATCCTCTCTCATTGTTGATAATTCACTCTTTTTGTCTTCATTTTGCCCCAATTGTGTGTGATTTGCTCAATCAAACAAAGTTTCGGAAAAATTGTTTGACTTAAAAGTCCGGGAAAGTAATATGTGCGCCACGCAGTGCCGATGAGCAGAAACAAGTTCAGACGCACGGTTCGAAAGAAAGCGTAAGGTGAGGTGGCCGAGAGGCTGAAGGCGCTCCCCTGCTAAGGGAGTATACGGTCAAAAGCTGTATCGAGGGTTCGAATCCCTCCCTCACCGCCATTTTCGATGCATCCATAGCTCAGCTGGATAGAGTACTCGGCTACGAACCGAGCGGTCGGAGGTTCGAATCCTCCTGGATGCACCATATTTTCGAATATGGAGAAGTGCCTCGGTGTGACATGACGCATTAGCGTACAGGCCGCACTAAGGAGGATAACGTTGCTTTAGCAACGGCCCGCAGGGCGAAGCGCAAGCTGAGTAATCCTCCTGGATGCACCATCGAAAATAAAGAAATAAAGCGAATTAGCAATTCCTTTCATGGTGAGTAGTTAGCACCCTGCGTTGTACAAGAATTAGATTTATGCATCCATAGCTCAGCTGGATAGAGTACTCGGCTACGAACCGAGCGGTCGGAGGTTCGAATCCTCCTGGATGCACCATTCTTTGTAACATCCTCAGGTTGGTTTCTGTTAGTCCATAAAAAGTTGTACCCCAAAAGATAGACCCCAATGCATCCATAGCTCAGCTGGATAGAGTACTCGGCTACGAACCGAGCGGTCGGAGGTTCGAATCCTCCTGGATGCACCATCTTCTTCAGTTTTAAGTTCCCTCAATGAATTTGGCGTAATCATCGCTAAGACCTCAAAAGAGACATACTTTTTTATACCCTGTACAGCAAGCGCTGAACGAGCATCCTGAACTGCTCCCCTGCAGTTACCCTCTGGCTTTACCCACACTGTTTTCCTGCCTGATCTGCCCCATTGATTCATCATCCTGACTTAAGCGACACGTAACACATTTTCTCCGCCTCAGAGATCGCCATTTTACTGCCCATGCCCGTCCGCCACCGCTTGCCTGCCAGAGTAATGTTAAAAAATCGCTGAAAATTCGTACGGTTATCGCTGGCCGCGCACGATCACCTTTATCTGAAAACAAAAATTGCTAATGCTTTCAAAGCATTTGCTGTTCATCCCCCCTGGCGACAACCTGTCCACATTAGGCTAAAGTAATGTCTCATTTGGTGAATGTCCGGAGTGACAATGTACGATCAATATGACGGCCTGATTTTTGATATGGACGGCACGATTCTTGATACTGAGCCGACACATCGAAAAGCGTGGCGTCAGGTGCTCCAGCGTTACGGATTAACGCTGGATGAAGCACGTATTATCGACTTTAATGGCGCACCTGCCTGGCGGCTTGCGCAATTCATCATTGAATCCAATCAGTCGTCACACGACCCTCATCTTCTTGCTGCAGAAAAAACCGCTGCTGTGAAAGCGATGCTGCTGGAAAACGTTAAGCCGCTGCCTTTACTGGAGGTGGCGAAGGCGTATCACGGGCGTCGTCCTATGGCTGTGGGGACCGGAAGTGAACATAGCATGGCAGAGGCGTTACTGACGCAGCTTGGCGTGCGTGAGCTCTTTACGGCAGTCGTCGGCGCTGACGACGTACAGCATCATAAACCTGAGCCTGAGACCTTCTTGCGCTGCGCTGAGTTGATGGGTGTGGCGCCGGCACGTTGTGTGGTGTTCGAAGATGCAGACTTTGGTATTCAGGCCGCTAAAGCGGCAGGCATGGCAGTGGTGGATGTTCGTTTACTGTGAGTGACGTACTTACCTATGCCTCGATGTTTGGCAGCAGTTTTCTGAGTGCGACGCTCCTGCCGGGAAGTTCTGAAGCATTACTGATAGCACTATTGATAGCAAAAAAGACATCAGTTTACGGGTTGCTTGTAGCCGCATCACTGGGAAACACCTTGGGCGGTTTAACCAACATTCTTATTGGTCGCCTGCTGCCGTTAAAACGTCAGGGGCGATGGCATGACACAGCAATGACGTGGTTGCACCGACTGGGACCAGCAGCACTTTTATTCAGCTGGCTACCGGTGATAGGTGATCTGCTCTGCGTTCTCGCGGGCTGGTTACGTTTCGCCTGGCTGCCAGCGATACTGTTTCTCGCTGTCGGTAAAACACTGCGTTATATCGTTATCGCGACTGCCACATTACAGGGTATGCAATGGTGGCATTGATTCGCACAGATTCGGGGCTACGGTTAACATTATGCTGAACAAAAATAAATTATTATCACAGCGGGGGGGTAATGTGATCCCGGACGTATCTAAAGCGCTATCCTGGCTGGAAGCGCATCCCAATGCCCTTAAAGGGATTGGTCGTGGCATCGAGCGTGAAACGCTGCGTGTACAGGAAAATGGCGATCTGGCAAAAAGCGGCCACCCGGAATCTCTGGGCTCGGCACTGAAACATGACTGGATCACCACTGATTTTGCCGAAACGTTACTGGAATTCATCACGCCAGTGGATCACAGCATTGATCATATGCTGGCGTTCCTGCGCGATATCCACCGTCACGTTGCCCGTGAACTGGGTGATGAACGCATGTGGCCATTCAGTATGCCGTGCGTCATTGACGATGCTGACAATATTGAGCTGGCGCAATATGGCACATCCAATATCGGTAAGATGAAGACCCTTTACCGCGAAGGTCTGAAAAACCGCTACGGCGCGTTAATGCAGACGATCTCTGGCATTCACTATAACTTCTCGCTGCCACTTTCTTTCTGGCAGGAGTGGGCTGACGTGAAAGATCAGGAAAGCGGAAAAGAGACTATCTCCGCAGGTTATCTGCGGTTGATTCGTAACTACTATCGCTTCGGCTGGGTGATACCTTATCTGTTTGGCGCATCACCGGCTATCAGCTCCAGTTTCCTGCAGGGTCGTGAGAGCGCGCTGCCATTTGAAACCAATGACAAAGATACGATGTGGCTGCCGTATGCCACCTCGCTGCGTCTGAGCGATTTAGGCTACACCAATAAATCGCAGAGCGCTCTGGGCATCACGTTTAACTCGCTGGAAGGCTATGTCACTGCGCTGAAAAAAGCGATCAAGACGCCGTCAGATGAGTATGCAGCGATGGGCGCCAAAGATGCTGACGGTAACTGGCTGCAGCTCAACACTAACGTGCTGCAGATTGAGAACGAGCTCTATGCGCCCATCCGGCCTAAGCGTGTTACACGCTCGGGTGAAGCGCCTTCTGATGCGCTGCTGCGCGGTGGCATCGAATACATTGAAGTGCGTTCACTGGATATCAACCCGTTCTCTGCCATCGGCGTCGATGAGAATCAGGTTCGCTTCCTCGATCTGTTCCTGATCTGGTGTACCCTGGCGGATGCACCGGAAATGAGTGCAGATGAGTTGCAATGCACCCGCAAAAACTGGAATCGGGTAGTGCTCGAAGGGCGTAAACCGGATCAGAAAATTGCGGTGGGTTGTGGAGAAGCGGAACATTCGCTGGTTGAAGTGGGCAAAACCCTGTTTGCCGACCTGCGCCGGGTTGCTGAAGTCTTAGACAGTCACAATCAGGACAGCACGGAATATCAGCAGGTTTGTGATCAACTGGTAGCATCCTTTGATGATCCTGAGCTAACCTACTCGGCGCGCATCCTTCAGGCAATGAAGGATAATGGTGTAACCGGCACCGGCGTGGCACTGGCTGAACAGTATCGCCATATGCTCTGTGAAGAACCGCTGGAAGTGCTGACAGAAGAAGATTTCACGCGTCAGGCGCAGGAATCTGTTGCTGCACAGCAGCAGCTGGAAGCAAATGATAAGCTGGATTTTGAAGCGTATCTGGCGAGCCGGGAAGGGTAGAAAAGAAAAAGGCCACATCAATGTGGCCAAATTAACATCTCTGTTGTCAGGGATGATGATGATAACAAATGCGCGTCTTTCATATATTCAGACGTTGGGCGAACAGAAAAGTTTCATCGTTTTAAAAAAAATTCTCAGAACAGGAGGTGACGTATGCCACTACTGGACAGTTTTACCGTTGATCACACCATCATGGGCGCACCGGCAGTCCGCGTTGCGAAAACCATGAAGACTCCGCATGGCGATACGATTACCGTTTTTGACCTGCGTTTTTGCCGTCCGAACATTGATATCCTCACTGAGCGTGGCATTCATACGCTGGAGCATCTCTTTGCCGGCTTCATGCGTGATCACCTGAATGGTGACGGTGTGGAAATCGTCGATATCTCGCCAATGGGCTGCCGTACCGGCTTCTACATGAGCCTGATTGGTACGCCAGACGAGCAGCGCGTTGCGAAAGCGTGGAAAGGGGCGATGGAAGATGTTCTGAAAGTGAAAGATCAGAACCAGATCCCTGAGCTGAATGAATATCAGTGTGGCAGCTACAAGCTGCACTCACTGGATGAAGCGCAGCAGATTGCCCGCAATGTGCTGGCGCATGAGATTGGCGTAAACCGTAATGACGATCTGAAACTGCCTGCTGAAAAGCTGAAAGAACTGCACATCTAGTCAGGACTTCTCTGCTAAAAAAACGCCGCATCATCTCGATTGCGGCGTTTTTTTATGGCTTCAGGAACCGACCGATTTTTTCAGCGGCGTCTTCGGCGTGATGCGCACCTGTTTAATCATATTATCCTGCACGTCCAGAATATCGACGTTGTAGTTACCAATCTGAACACGTGTGGCATTAGAAGGGATCTCCTCCAGCGCTTCCAGCAACATGCCGTTGATGGTACGCGCTTCCTGCTCTGGCAGATCCCAGTTAAATGCCTTATTGATTTCACGCACGCTGGCACTGCCTTCAATCAGCACGGACCCATCATTCTGCGGCATCACTTCTTCCGCCAGCGACGGTGACATGGAGGTAGTGAAGTCACCAACAATCTCTTCCAGAATATCCTCTATCGTCACCAGCCCTTTGATGTCGCCATATTCATCCACCACCACGCCCGCTTTCTCTTTGTTGCGCTGGAACTTCACCAGTTGGGTGTTCAGCGGCGTTCCTTCGGGAATGTAGTAGATTTCATCGGCAGCGCGCAGCAGCGTCTCTTTAGTGAACTCTTTTTTCTCCGTCATCATGCGCCAGGCTTCACGCACACGAAGCATGCCGACGCAGTCATCCAGTGAATCTCTGAACAGCACAATGCGGCCATGAGGTGAATGGCTTAGCTGGCGCACGACTGACTTCCAGTCATCGTTGATGTTGATACCAACAATCTCATTACGTGGCACCATAATGTCGTCAACGCTGACTTTCTCCAGGTCGAGCACGGAGAGCAGCATGTCCTGGTTACGGCGTGACATCAGGCTACGCGACTCATAGACAATGGTGCGTAACTCCTCTTTGCTCAGCGCAGAGTTAACAGAGCCGTCAGAGCGAATACCTGCCAGGCGCATCAGCAGCCGGGTAATGGTGTTCAGCAGCCAGACCAGCGGTAGCATGATGTATTGCAGCGGAGTAAGTAAAAAGCTGCTCGGATAGGCCACTTTTTCCGGATAAAGGGCCGCCACGGTTTTGGGTAACACTTCAGCGAAGACCAGCACCACGAAGGTCAGCACGCCGGTTGCAATGGCGACACCCGCATCACCATACAGACGCATTCCGACAATAGTGCCTAACGCGGAAGCAAGGATATTGACCAGGTTATTACCAATCAGCACCAGACTGATCAGACGATCCGGGCGGCGCAGCAGTTTTTCGACACGTCGAGCTGCGCGATCACCATTTTTAGCCTGATGGCGCAGTTTATAGCGATTCAGTGTCATCATGCCGGTTTCAGAACCTGAGAAATATGCTGAAACCAGTACCATGATGCAGAGAATAATAATCAGCGTGGTAGTTGAAACATTCTCCAACGCAAAACTTCCTTTTTAACGAGAACCAGGGACAAGCAGATGCTGCAGGATGCGGCTGCCGAAGTAAGCCATGGTCAACAGCACCGCACCGCTGCAGTTAAACCAGACGACGCGGCGACCACGCCAGCCTTCATGATAGTGCCCCCAGAGCAAAACGATATAAACAAACCACGCGATGATCGAGAGCACGGCTTTATCGACGTTTTCTGCGCTGAAGAGATCCTGCATATAAAACAGACCGGTGCAGAGCACCAGCGTTAACAGCACGACGCCAACCTGGGTGATGTGAAACATCTTACGTTCGATGGTCAGCAGCGGCGGCATATCCTGGGTGAACGCCAGTCGCTTGTTTTTTAACTGATAATCGATCCACGCCAGCTGCAGCGCATAAAGCGCGGCGATGATCAGCGTTGCGTAGGCGAACAGCGACAGGCCGATGTGGATCATCATGCCTGGCGTAGTTTCCAGATGCGTGATGAACGCATTGGGGACAAAGGTGGCAAAGGCCAGATTGATCAGCGCGAAGCTATAAACAATCGGCAGCAGTAGCCAGCCACGGTTGCGTGACGCCACAATGGTCATGATGGCGCAAATCAACAGGCTGACCAGTGAACCAATGTTAAGCAGGCTTAAGTTCTGTCCGCTATCAATAGCAAATATGCGTTGCTGCAAGGCCACCGCGTGTGTCACCAGCGCCACACAGGCAGAGAGCATCGCCATTCGCCGCCAGCCGCCGTTACGTTTCAACAGGCTGGGAATGATCAAGGCAAGACTTAAGGAGTAGGCGAATAGCGCCACTATCGCGAAAACGAACATAGATCCTTTCAGGTTCAGTCAGATAAGGAAAAAGGCAGTATAGCGCCAGCCGAAGCAGGCTCCAAACGATCTGAGGGGCAATTGCAGAGATCGCCGAGGCTTCGTGTTATAATCCGCCGCATTCTGCCGATCAGGCGCCTCGCGATCTTTTTTTTAGTGAGAGACCATGTTTGATAATTTAACCGATCGTTTGTCGCAAACCCTGCGAAATATCAGCGGCCGCGGAAGGCTGACTGAAGAGAACATCAAAGAGACCCTGCGTGAAGTGCGCATGGCACTGCTTGAGGCTGACGTTGCGTTGCCGGTGGTGCGTGACTTCATCAACCGTGTGAAAGAGAGCGCGGTCGGTCATGATGTGAATAAAAGTCTGACGCCAGGTCAGGAGTTTATCAAAATCGTACGTAACGAACTCGTTGCGGCGATGGGTGCAGAGAACAACGCACTCGACCTGGCAGCACAGCCACCAGCCGTGGTGCTGATGGCGGGCCTGCAGGGTGCCGGTAAAACCACCAGTGTTGCTAAGCTGGGTAAATTCCTGCGCGAGAAGCACAAGAAGAAAGTTTTAGTGGTTTCTGCCGACGTCTATCGTCCGGCGGCAATTAAACAGCTGGAAACGCTGGCACAGCAGGTTGGCGTGGATTTCTGTCCGTCCGATCTCAGCCAGAAGCCGGTCGATATCGTCAACAATGCGCTGCGTGAAGCTCGTCTGAAGTTCTACGATGTGCTGCTGGTGGATACCGCCGGCCGTCTGCACGTTGACGAAGCAATGATGGACGAAATCAAACAGGTTCATGCGGCGATCAAGCCGGTAGAAACCCTGTTTGTGGTCGATGCCATGACCGGTCAGGATGCCGCAAACACGGCAAAAGCCTTTAATGAAGCGCTGCCGCTGACCGGTGTTATTCTGACCAAGGTTGACGGTGATGCACGCGGTGGTGCGGCGCTGTCAATTCGCCATATCACCGGCAAACCGATCAAATTCATGGGCGTCGGTGAAAAGACCGAAGCGCTTGAGCCATTCTACCCGGAGCGTATTGCTTCGCGTATCCTGGGCATGGGTGACGTACTCTCCCTGATTGAAGACATCGAAAGCAAAGTTGACCGCGATCAGGCGGAGAAACTGGCTAAGAAGCTGAAAACCGGCGACGGTTTTGATCTCAATGACTTCCTTGAGCAGCTAAAGCAGATGCGCAACATGGGCGGCATGGCCAGCCTGATGGGTAAACTGCCGGGTATGGGACAGCTGCCAGATAACGTAAAGTCGCAGATGGATGACAAAGTGCTGGTGCGCATGGAAGCCATCATCAACTCGATGACGCGCAAAGAGCGTGAGAAACCAGAAATCATCAAAGGCTCGCGCAAGCGCCGTATTGCTACCGGTTCCGGTATGCAGGTGCAGGACGTTAACCGCTTATTAAAGCAGTTCGACGACATGCAGCGTATGATGAAGAAAATGAAGAAGGGCGGTATGGCGAAAATGATGCGCGGCATGAAGGGTATGATGCCGCCAGGTTTCCCTGGCCGCTAAAGCGTTCCACAAAAAAGCCCGAAAAGGCACGGTTTGGGTTGCTTTTTTCGCCAAAATGAGTAAAATTTTCGGGCTTTTTATACAGCACCCGGACCCCGTTCCTCGATGGGGGCCGGGTGTTTTATTAACTGAAGAGGATGTTATGGTAACAATTCGTTTGGCACGTCACGGCGCTAAAAAGCGTCCGTTCTATCAGGTCGTCGTCACTGACAGCCGCAATGCACGCAACGGTCGTTTCATCGAGCGCGTTGGTTTCTTCAACCCGATCGCATCTGGTCAGGCTGAAGGTCTGCGTCTTGATCTGGATCGTATCGAGCACTGGGTTGGCCAGGGCGCAACACTTTCTGACCGCGTTAACGCGCTGGTCAAAGAAGCTAAGAAAGCAGCTTAATCTGTCACGGTGGTGAGCATGAGCAGACAACTTGCCGCACAGCCTCCTGTTAACCCAATTGTGTTGGGTAAGATGGGAGCCGCCTACGGTATTCGCGGCTGGCTCAAAGTGTTTTCCTCCACTGAAGACGCTGAAAGCATCTTCAACTACCAACCCTGGTTCATCCAGCGCGCCGGTAAATGGCAGCAGGTCGAACTGGAAGGTTGGAAGCACCACAATCAGGACCTGATCATCAAAGTCAAAGGCATTGAAGATCGGGATGCGGCGGCTCAGTTAACCAATTGCGAAATTCAGGTTGACTCGACGCAGTTGCCATCGCTGGAAGAGGGTGACTACTACTGGAAAGACCTTATGGGCTGCCAGGTCGTTAACCTTGAAGGCTACGAGATGGGTAAAGTCATCGATATGATGGAAACCGGCTCGAACGACGTTCTCGTCGTTAAGGCAAACCTGAAGGATGCGTTCGGTGCTCAGGAGCGGTTAATTCCGTTTCTTGATGAACAGGTTATCAGGAAAGTCGATCTCTCTACTGGCGTCATTGAGGTAGATTGGGATCCTGGTTTTTGATCTCCGAATCGAACGGTAACGTAACGGCGAATACAATGTGGATTGGTGTTATTAGCCTGTTTCCAGAAATGTTTCGCGCTATTACCGATTACGGGGTAACTGGCCGGGCTGTAAAAAACGGTCTGCTCAGCATTCAGAGCTGGAGTCCTCGTGATTTCACTCACGACCGGCACCGTACCGTGGATGATCGTCCTTACGGCGGCGGACCGGGAATGCTGATGATGGTACAACCCTTACGGGATGCCATCTCCGCAGCGAAAGCAGCGGCAGGTGAAGGGGCCAGGGTGATATATCTTTCACCTCAGGGTCGCAAACTGGACCAACAGGGCGTTTGCGAACTGGCGGCACGGGACAAGTTAATTCTGGTCTGTGGCCGTTATGAAGGGATTGATGAGCGCGTAATCCAGACCGAAATTGATGAAGAATGGTCAATCGGTGATTACGTTCTCAGTGGCGGGGAACTGCCAGCGATGACGATGATTGACGCAGTCGCCCGGTTTATTCCCGGCGTACTCGGCAAGCAGGCGTCAGCCGATGAGGATTCGTTCTCTGAAGGTTTGCTGGATTGTCCGCACTATACCCGACCTGAAGTGTTAGACGGCGTGGAAGTCCCGGCAGTATTACTGTCAGGTAACCATGCTGATATTCGCCGCTGGCGTCTGAAGCAGTCGCTAGGCCGTACCTGGCTGAGAAGACCTGAACTTCTGGAAAACCTGGCTCTGACTGAAGAGCAAGCAAGGTTGTTGAATGAGTTCCAGCGGGAATCTCAGCAGCAACAAAACGATGATGTGGAAGAGTAAGCTCTTCCCCGACTATCAGTTTACCCAGGATATGAGATTTAATTATGAGCAACATTATCAAGCAAATTGAACAAGAGCAGATGAAACAGGACGTACCTTCCTTCCGCCCGGGTGATTCCGTGGAAGTGAAAGTATGGGTCGTTGAAGGTTCTAAAAAACGTCTGCAGGCATTCGAGGGCGTGGTTATCGCTATTCGTAACCGCGGTCTGCACTCTGCATTCACTGTTCGCAAAATTTCTAACGGCGAAGGCGTTGAGCGTGTATTCCAGACTCATTCACCTGTAATTGACAGCATCGCTGTTAAACGTCGTGGCGCTGTGCGTAAAGCCAAACTGTACTACCTGCGTGAGCGTACTGGTAAGTCTGCTCGTATTAAAGAGCGTCTTAACTAAGGTATCGCTAACGCGACATCTAAAAGTTAATAGCAAACAAGGGGTTGGCATCTGCCAGCCCTTTTTTATGTCAGTGCCATCCTTGCAGCCTGCAGTCAACCGGCGTCCGGCCGGTGAAAATGATAAATCGCCGTATTAACCGGTCCCGCCTCTAATACGATCAAGCCATAGCGACAGCCAATAAACTGCCCGCCGCACTTTTCAGCGACTCTCCGACTGGCCAGATTGTCCTCCGCCGCCAGAATTTCAATCAACCGGGTCTCCGGTCGTGAAAACCCCAGAGGGAGTAGCTTTGCCACCGCGCGGCAGGCAATTCCCTGACGCTGAACGTCACTGCGAACCCAGTAACCTATTGCGCTGGTGTCACCCGGATGGCGGGCAAAGCGTATTCCTGCGCCCCCCAGCAGCTGGTCATGCTGATCAACAATCGCAAACTCTTCCGCTTCCTCCTTCATCCGTTGCCAGTGGGTAAAGCGGATCCAGCTTTCGGCATCATGAGGCTGGTAATCGTGATGCGCCCAGACCATCCACGGGATCAGGCTGTCCAGAGAAGCATTGACCGCAGCGGTAAACGCGGAGACGTCGCTTAGCAGAAACGGTCGAAGGGAGATGTTCAGTGGGGAGGCGTGCATTATGGACTCAGCCTGAAAATAAATAATATTCTCATTTTGCCTGCAACAGACAGAAACGCAATAAGAGCATTTGTAAACTTTATTTTACATCAAGGCGACTGTCATTAATTCATTTATTAGATTTAAATAAATGATATATATGATTTTATTTGTCATTAGGTTGGTTTATTCAGACCTGTGGTAATAAATGTGTACATGTAATCTTGCGCTATGTATTGTCTGTGATACAGTATTTGCAATCCTCAATGAGGAGCCCTTATCCGCTATATCGAGCCAAAGGATCGCCATCATGCAAAAAGACGCGCTGAACAATGTGCATATCGCCGGTGAACAGGTATTGATCACGCCTGAAGAACTGAAAGCGAAGTTTCCACTGACAACTGAACAGCAGGATCAGGTCGCGGCGTCCCGCCAGACTATCTCTGACATTATTGCCGGCCGCGATCCGCGTCTGCTGGTGGTGTGCGGACCCTGCTCGATTCACGATACCGAAGTGGCACTGGACTATGCTCGTCGTCTGCAAACGCTTTCTGAACAGCTGAAAGATCAGCTCTATATTGTGATGCGCGTCTATTTTGAAAAACCCCGAACTACCGTTGGCTGGAAAGGGCTGATCAATGATCCTTACATGGATAACTCGTTTGATATGGAAGCGGGTCTGCATATTGCGCGCCAGCTGCTGGTGAACCTGGTTGAAATGGGCTTGCCGCTGGCCACAGAAGCGCTGGATCCGAATAGCCCGCAATACCTGGGCGACCTGTTCAGCTGGTCGGCGATTGGCGCACGGACGACAGAATCTCAGACGCACCGTGAGATGGCCTCGGGCCTGTCGATGCCAGTTGGCTTTAAAAATGGCACCGATGGCAGTCTGGGCACAGCAATCAACGCGATGCGTGCTGCTGCAATGCCGCACCGTTTTGTCGGGATTAATCAGGCCGGTCAGGTCTGCCTGCTGCAGACTCAGGGCAATCCGGATGGTCACGTAATTCTTCGTGGTGGCAAAGCGCCGAACTACGGTCCCGAAGATGTCGCGCAGTGTGAAAAAGAGATGCTGAAGGCGGGACTGCGTCCAGCCTTAATGATAGATTGCAGCCATGGCAATTCGAATAAAGACTACAGCCGTCAGCCTGGCGTAGCGGAATCCGCTATTGCGCAGATCAAAGACGGAAACCGTTCAATCATTGGTTTGATGCTGGAAAGCCATATCAATGAAGGTAACCAGTCTTCTGAGCAGCCGCGCAGCGAAATGAAGTATGGCGTTTCCGTAACCGATGCGTGCATCAACTGGGAAGTGACCGAAACGTTGCTGCGTGAGATGCATCAGGATCTGCAGGGAGTGCTGTCGGCGCGTCTGTCACAAGAGGTGTAAGAGCAATGGTGGCTGAACTGACCGCGTTACGCGATCAAATTGACAGTGTTGATAAGGCGCTGCTGGATCTGCTGGCTAAACGGCTGGAGCTGGTGGCTGAGGTGGGGGAGGTGAAGAGCCGTTACGGTCTGCCTATCTATGTCCCTGAGCGTGAAGCGTCAATGCTGGCTTCGCGTCGCAAAGAGGCAGAGGCGCTCGGCGTCCCCCCGGATCTGATTGAAGATGTGCTGCGTCGTGTGATGCGCGAGTCCTATACCAGCGAAAATGACAAAGGCTTTAAAACCCTCTGTCCTGAACTGCGCCCGGTGGTGATTGTCGGCGGCAAAGGCCAGATGGGCCGGTTGTTTGAAAAAATGCTCGGCCTGTCAGGCTACACAGTTAAAACGCTGGATAAAGAAGACTGGCCTCAGGCTGAAACGCTGCTCAGCGATGCCGGTATGGTCATCATCAGTGTGCCGATTCACCTGACCGAGCAGGTTATTGCACAGCTGCCGCCACTGCCGGAAGATTGTATTCTGGTGGACCTGGCTTCTGTGAAAAACCGGCCTCTGCAGGCGATGCTGGCCGCTCATAATGGTCCGGTGCTGGGTCTGCACCCGATGTTTGGCCCGGACAGCGGCAGCCTGGCAAAACAGGTGGTGGTCTGGTGTGATGGCCGACAGCCGGAAGCGTATCAGTGGTTCCTGGAGCAGATTCAGGTCTGGGGTGCGCGTCTGCATCGTATCAGCGCTGTAGAGCATGACCAGAACATGGCGTTTATTCAGGCACTGCGTCACTTTGCCACCTTTGCCTATGGTCTGCATTTAGCTGAAGAAAACGTGAATCTTGATCAGCTGCTGGCACTCTCATCGCCTATCTATCGACTGGAGCTGGCAATGGTAGGGCGGTTGTTTGCTCAGGATCCGCAGCTTTACGCGGATATCATCATGTCGTCAGAGAGTAATCTGGCGCTGATCAAACGTTATTACCAGCGCTTTGGTGAAGCGATTGCGCTGCTGGAGCAGGGCGATAAACAGGCATTCATTGCCAGCTTTAACCGGGTCGAGCAGTGGTTTGGCGATCACGCGAAACGCTTCCTGGTGGAAAGCCGGAGTCTGTTACGCTCGGCCAATGACAGTCGGCCATAAACGAAAAAGGCATCCCTGCGGATGCCTTTTTGCTATTCAACGGTTTCATCGCCGGGTTCAGCGGGTATCACATTCTCGCTGGGATAGCAGCCCAGCACCTTCAGAGAGCGGGTCATGGTCTGTAACTCCTGCAGAGCCTGCTGCATCCGCTCTGATTGCAGGTTACCCTGCACATCAATGTAAAACATCTCTTCCCACGGATTGCCATTAATCGGGCGTGACTCCAGCTTGCTCATAATCAGGTTGTGCTGACGCAGCACCAATAGTGCATCAACCAGCGCACCCGCCTGCTGGCCGGTTGCCATAATCAGTGTCGTTTTCGCTGGCACCTGATCTGAAACCTCAATGGCTTTTCGGGCGAGCACGATAAAGCGGGTATGGTTCTGCTGCTGGTTTGCCAGATTACGTTCCAGCACCTGCAACTGATAGAGCTCACCACCGGCTTCACTGCCTAATGCTGCCACCTTAGGTGAATTGAGCGCAGCCACTTTCTCCATTGCGGCTGCGGTACTCTCGGTATATTCGATTTTCCAGTGCGGGAAACGGTTAATAAACTGGCTACATTGCTGGAAGGGCTGAGGATGGCTGTAAACCGTCTCAATCTGCTGCAGATCGGCAGGGCCATTCACCAGCACGCAGTGGTCGATAGGCAATGTCAGCTCGCCCACAATGGAGAGGCTGGTCTGTTGCAGCAGATCATAGACATCATTGATCGAGCCCGAACTGGTGTTCTCAATCGGCATCACCGCGTAATCAGCCACGCCGTTTTCGACCTGCTTGATGATGTCGTGAAACTTCAGGCAGCCACACTCCACCATGCTATCGAAATGACGTGACGCGTAGTTGCGAGCGGCAAGATGCGAGTAAGAGCCTTTCGGGCCGAGGAAGGCGATACGGGCGGCATGCGCATGGGGATGATTGAGGTTTTTCTGCAGCAGTGCTTGCTGAGTCAGCACTGAATCTTCAATAACCAGCTGGAACAGGCGGGTGATGTAGTGCGCATCCAGTTTATGCGCTTTACCCAGTACAATCAGATTCTCCAGCAGCGCGCGTTCGCGTTCCACATCCCGAATCGGGCGATGCGTGGCAAGTTTTGCATGTGCGACTTCCACTGCCAGCAGACGACGCTCGGCCAGCAGCGTCAGAAGTTTTTTATCCACTGCGCTGATCTTATCGCGTAACGCCAGCAAGGGATTGTCGGGATTCATAGGGCTCACCTGTATGCTATCCAATAAAAAAGCCTCCCGGTTGGGAGGCTTCGTTGTTCGTCTTCGCTTTCATTTTCACACGACGAATAGCCTCCCGTTCAGGGGAAGGTAAAAAAGAAAGCGAAGAAAAACAGAGTGGGTTTCATCGTAATGTCCGAAATGTGAGTGACCTGAGAGTAACCGTACTGCTTAAAAGCTGTCAATAAAAAACGCGCCCGGAGGCGCGTTAAGGAAATCAGGACTCTTCGTCGGCGGGGATAATGTCTTTTACGCTGGCACTGGCGCGGCGGGCTTCAGACTTATGCTGAACTTTATTCAGCTGACGTTCGAGTTTCGCAATTAAATCGTTGATGGCGGTGTACATATCGTCGTGCTTGGCGCTGGCCACCAGAGTCCCGTTCGGTGTGTTAATAGTGGCATCAGCCACGAATTCTTTGGGCTCTTTGGACAGGACAATATGCGGATTAATCAGGTCGGTTTGCCATTTTTCGAGCTTGGCGAGACGGTCTTCAACATGGCTTCGGATTGCCGGGGTGATGTCCATTTGTTTACTGGTAATGTTCAGAATCATTATTCTTACCTCTCTGTCATTTCCGTCTTGGTCTTCTCAGCATAGCGCGAAAAAACGTTAAATGTGAGATTTTGATCACGAAAAAATGTCACTTTTTGTCAGTTACAACATTCTGTGAGAAAGGCAGAGAAACTCGCTGAAATGGCTTGAAGCGAAACGATTAACACGGCATGCTGGATGAGTTAGCTCGCTGGAATCAGATCCAAATCTGACTGTTCTTCGGGCAAAAAAAAGCAGCCATCGCAGGCTGCTTTTTTTGTGGCTGAAATCTGTCGGGCTATCAGCTTTTGTTGACTGCAATGATTTTCGCCACTTTGTCAGCTTCAGCGTTCAGCTGCAGATTACGGTAAGCATTTTCCATCAGCGGCAGGGCATCGTGTGTCGCCTGCGTATCCGGATAATCGCGCATCATACCTTCTACACGGTTAACAACCGCGACATAAGCCTCACGCTTAGTATAGAATTGCGCCACTGACAGCTCATATTTAGCCAGACGGTCTTTCAGATAGACCAGGCGTTTCTGAGCATCAGCCGCATACTGGCTGTTCGGGTAATTACGCAGCAGCTGGGAGAAGTCGCGGAAAGCATCACGAGCGTGCGTCGGATCGCGGTCAGAACGATCAATACCAAAGAAGCCCTGCAGCGCGGAGTCATCCAGCGCCATGTCCGTCAGACCTTTCATATAGATGACATAGTCAATGTTCGGATGCGTGGGGTTCAGACGCATAAAGCGAGCAATGGCAGCCTGCGCCAGGGGCAGATCGGCATTTTTATAGTACGCGTAGATTAAATCCAGCTGCACCTGCTGCGAATAAGGACCGAACGGATAACGATTATCCAGCGCTTCCAGTTGCTTAATCGCGGCTTTAAAGTTACCGTCCTGCAGCTTTTGCTGCGCTGTAGCATATATTTCAGAAGGCGGGTTGTCCGGTACCGCGTCATTTGAGCCGGAACAACCAACAAGTGCCAGGCTCAGTGTGGCAGCAGCCACCAGATGTTTCATACGCGTCATGACGAAGTGATTATCCTCAAATGTTATGGCGGAAGCTGTCCGTATAGCTCCCGGTAATGACCAGGTACGATAGCACATTATATTAAACGGCATCGCCGTGAAAACCCAACGTTAACGAAGAAGCTGTATATGGCACAACAAGTTCAACTCACCGCAACGGTATCCGAGTCACAACTCGGACAACGTTTAGATCAGACTTTGGCGGAATTGTTCCCTGATTATTCACGTTCCCGCATAAAAGAGTGGATCCTCGATCGTCGCGTTACTGTAAACGGCGTTATGGTCGATACCCCCAAAGAAAAAGTGCTGGGCGGCGAGCTGGTCGCGATTGACGCTGAGATCGAAGAGGCACAGCGCTGGGAACCTCAGGATCTGCCACTCGACATCGTTTATGAAGATGAAGACATTATTGTCATCAACAAACCACGTGACTTTGTGGTTCACCCTGGCGCCGGTAATCCGGATGGCACGGTGTTAAACGCCTTACTTCATCACTACCCTGCGATTATGGATGTGCCACGCGCCGGCATCGTACACCGCCTGGATAAAGACACCACCGGTTTAATGGTGGTCGCGAAAACCGTTCCGGCTCAGACGCATCTGGTGGACTCGCTGCAGCGTCGCGAAATCACCCGTGAATATGAAGCGGTCGCGATTGGCAATATGACGGCGGGCGGCACGGTTGAGCAGCCTATCAGCCGTCACTCCACCAAACGTACCCATATGGCGGTTCATCCAATGGGCAAACCGGCGGTGACGCATTATCGCATCATGGAGCATTTCCGGGCTCATACCCGTCTGCGTCTGCGTCTGGAGACGGGTCGTACTCACCAGATCCGTGTGCATATGTCTCACATCAGCCATCCGCTGGTGGGCGATCCACTTTACGGTGGCCGCCCGCGTCCGCCAAAAGGGGCATCTGAGGCATTTATTACTACGCTGCGCGGTTTCGATCGTCAGGCACTGCACGCCACGATGTTGCGCCTCTATCATCCAATCAGTGGTATTGAGATGGAATTCCATGCTGCGCTTCCACAGGACATGGTTGATTTAATCGCGGCGTTAAAAGCAGACACTGAAGAATTTAAAGACCAGATGAATTGGTGATGAGTCTGATTACGCCGCAATGGCCCGCCTCGTCACGCGTTCGGGCCTGCTCGACGCAGCGACAGGGTGGCGTAAGCACGTCGCCCTGGGATGCGCTGAATCTCGGCGGGCACGTGGGAGATAATCCGGATGCGGTGGCGCGTAACCGTCAGTTGCTGGTGGATAAGGCGGATTTGCCCGCTATGCCGCAGTGGCTGGAGCAGGTTCATGGCACGGAGGTCGTGCGTCTGACTGCAGGCGGAAACATGCCATTACGTGCTGATGCCTGCATTACCGATCAGCCCGACGTCGTCTGCGCCATCATGACCGCTGACTGTCTGCCGGTACTGTTCTGTTCGCAGGATGGGACGGAAGTGGCGGCAGCACATGCAGGCTGGCGCGGGCTCTGTGCCGGTGTACTGGAAAATACGCTGGCGCAGTTTCGTTCTCCGCCTGAGCAGATTCATGTCTGGCTGGGGCCGGCCATCGGACCGGATGCGTTTGAGGTTGGCGCAGAAGTGCGTGAGGCTTTTATGGCGCAGGATCCCCGCGCTGTGCAGGCTTTCCGTCCATCAGGCGACCGGTTTTACGCGGACATCTGGCTGCTGGCGCGTATGCGGCTGCAGGCAGCGGGCGTCAATTCAATCAGCGCCGATAGCCGCTGTACCTTTACGCAACGCGACGATTTCTTCTCCTTTCGTCGTGATGGGATCACCGGGCGTATGGCAACTTTGATCTGGCTGTTATAACCTTACGCCATAAGACGGTCCAGTTAGCGTATTTTTTACTCAAATCTCAGGTCATTAACCTTGAAATTTTGAGGGATGACCTCATTTAATCTCCAGTAGCATTTTGACCTGTAATGGGAGGAATTATGCGTCTGGATCGTCTTACTAACAAATTTCAGCTGGCTCTCGCCGACGCGCAGTCCCTGGCTCTGGGACACGACAACCAATTCATTGAACCTCTGCACCTGATGAGCGCGTTGCTCAAACAGGAAGGCGGATCGGTTTCACCTTTACTGACTTCGGCGGGTGTCGACGTCACACCTTTTCGCGCTCAGCTCGAGCAGGCTATTGATCGCCTGCCACAAGTTGAAGGCAGCGAAGGGGATGTACAACCCTCATCTGACCTTGTCCGGGTATTAAACCTGTGCGACAAGCTGGCGCAGAAGCGCAATGACAACTTTATTTCATCCGAATTATTTGTTCTGGCTGCCCTGGAATCCCGTGGTTCACTGGCCGATCTGCTTAAAGCAGCAGGCGCAACGCGCGAAAAAATCACCAGTGCGATTGAACAGATGCGGGGAGGAGACAACGTGAACGATCAAGGGGCTGAAGATCAGCGCCAGGCATTAAAGAAATACACTATCGATCTGACCGAGCGTGCAGAAAAGGGCAAACTCGATCCGGTTATTGGGCGTGATGAAGAGATTCGCCGCACCATTCAGGTTCTGCAGCGCCGTACCAAAAATAACCCGGTGCTGATAGGTGAACCTGGCGTGGGTAAAACCGCGATTGTCGAAGGGCTGGCGCAGCGCATCATTAACGGTGAAGTGCCTGAGGGCCTGAAAGGTCGTCGGGTGCTGGCGCTGGATATGGGGGCACTGGTCGCCGGGGCGAAATATCGCGGTGAGTTCGAAGAACGTCTGAAAGGGGTGCTGAGCGATCTGTCGAAACAGGAAGGCAACGTCATTCTGTTTATCGACGAACTGCACACTATGGTCGGTGCGGGTAAAGCGGACGGTGCGATGGACGCGGGCAATATGCTTAAGCCTGCGCTGGCGCGTGGTGAACTGCACTGCGTGGGTGCCACCACACTGGATGAGTATCGTCAGTATATTGAGAAAGATGCCGCGCTGGAGCGTCGTTTCCAGAAAGTCTTCGTGGCTGAGCCAGGTGTGGAAGACACCATCGCGATTCTGCGTGGCCTGAAAGAGCGTTACGAACTGCATCATCATGTGCAGATCACTGACCCGGCCATTGTCGCGGCAGCAACGCTGTCTCATCGTTACATTGCTGACCGCCAGCTGCCGGATAAAGCCATTGACCTGATTGATGAGGCGGCATCCAGTATTCGTATGCAGATGGACTCCAAGCCGGAGTCACTCGATCGCCTGGAGCGCCGTATCATTCAGTTGAAGCTGGAGCAGCAGGCGCTGAAGAAAGAGGCGGACGATGCCAGTATCAAGCGTCTTGAGATGCTGGAAACCGAGCTGAATCAGAAAGAGCGTGAATACGCTGAGCTGGAAGATGAATGGAAGACAGAGAAAGCCTCACTCTCCGGCACGCAGAACATCAAAGCTGAACTGGAGCAGGCGCGTCTGAATTTAGAGCAGGCCCGTCGCCAGGGCGATCTCGCTCAGATGTCAGAGCTGCAGTACGGTAAAATTCCGGCACTGGAAAAACAGTTAGCCGCAGCGACTCAGGCTGAAGGTAAAACCATGAAGTTACTGCGCAACCGCGTAACTGATGTGGAGATTGCCGATGTGCTGGCTCGCTGGACCGGTATTCCGGTGGCACGCATGATGGAAGGTGAGCGTGATAAGTTGCTGCGCATGGAGCAGGATCTGCATGGCCGGGTCATTGGACAGGATGAAGCGGTAGAAGCGGTATCGAATGCCATACGCCGTAGTCGTGCAGGTCTCTCTGATCCTAACCGGCCTATCGGCTCTTTCCTGTTCCTGGGTCCAACCGGGGTAGGTAAAACCGAACTGTGTAAGTCGCTGGCTAATTTCCTGTTCGACAGTGACGATGCGATGGTGCGTATCGACATGTCCGAGTTTATGGAAAAACATTCGGTCTCACGGCTGGTGGGTGCACCTCCGGGCTACGTCGGCTATGAAGAGGGCGGTTATCTGACCGAAGCGGTGCGCCGTCGTCCTTATTCCGTCATCCTGCTGGATGAAGTTGAAAAGGCGCATCCTGATGTCTTCAACATTCTGCTGCAGGTGCTGGATGATGGGCGTCTGACGGATGGACAGGGTCGTACGGTCGATTTCCGTAACAGCGTGGTGATCATGACCTCTAACCTGGGGTCAGATTTAATCCAGGAGCGGTTCGGTAATCTCAGCTATCCGGAAATGAAAGATATTGTGATGGGTGTGGTCGGACAGCATTTCCGTCCTGAATTCGTCAACCGTATTGATGAGGTAGTGGTGTTCCATCCGCTGGCGGAGAAACACATTGCCTCCATTGCGCAGATTCAGCTGCAGCGGTTGTACAAACGTCTGGATGAACGTGGCTATCAGCTGCACATCTCCGATGATGCGATCAAACTGCTGGCGGAAAATGGGTATGACCCGGTCTATGGTGCGCGTCCGCTGAAACGTGCGATACAGCAGCAGATCGAGAACCCGCTGGCTCAGCAGATCCTTGCAGGTTCGCTGGTGCCGGGTAAAACCATCGAAATGGATGTCGTTAACGACGTCATAACGGCACATCAGTAATAGTGCGAATCGAAAAACGGGCCTCTGGCCCGTTTTTTTTACCCTTTAAAGGGGTTTTTGCTTACTTACTGTTCTTTTTGGCTGCAAAGTGAACGGTCAGAAAAAAAGTCTTAATTTGCACTTGCGCTATCTCAGCCGTTCCCTATAATGCGCCTCCACTGACACGGCAAACCGGAAACGGAAAACGGGTCAGCAGGCACAGGAGACTGCGCCGCCGGAGAAAAACTTCTGAGAA
>NZ_JAJNDH010000006.1:0-266835 GCF_021043305.1 Pantoea sp. MHSD4
AAGGAACAGACGGTTCTCAGCCGGTTGCTGAGAACCGTGAAAGAATCGGTGGAGCGGTAGTTCAGTTGGTTAGAATACCTGCCTGTCACGCAGGGGGTCGCGGGTTCGAGCCCCGTCCGTTCCGCCACCCTATTAGGGGCGTAGTTCAATTGGTAGAGCACCGGTCTCCAAAACCGGGTGTTGGGGGTTCGAGTCCCTCCGCCCCTGCCAGAAAACGATCCTTTGCTTCGGCAAAGGATTTTTTTTTGCCTTTAAAAAAAGCAAAAAAGAAAAACCAGCTAACGCTAACTGGCCTCTGATCTTCCCTGCTCACCTCTTTTTCCCGTAAATTCAGCTGTTTTGCCTGACCAGAATCGGGAATTTAAGCAACTGGCGGATGTGTGCCTGCTGATCGCTGTTCTGCAACCAGACAGCATAGAGCGGACGAACGGCAACGGGTGTATCCGGAATCATCATCAACTCACTGTAAACACTTTGCCAGAAGTCCGGCAGAAACGCGCATGCGCCGGTGGTATGCAGCAGTTCACGGGTGACATGCGCTGACGTTGTGGAGAGGACCGGCACATCATCAGCCCCCGAGAGATAGCTCTGATGCTGATGAAAATCAGCTCCCCATTCCAGCTTAATGTAATCATATTTCTCACGCTTTTCGCTCTGCCGGGCGCAGAACAGCGCCAGTGAAATATGACCAATCTGCTGACTGGTTAACTCATCCATCTTAGGCGCTTCAGTGGTAATCAACAGATCCAGCTGGCGCTCATGAAGCTGTTTAACCAGCAGATGCCGCTGTGCCACGCGCGCTTCTAAATGCAGGCTCTCCCGATTCTCATACAGCGTCTGTAGCCATGGCGTCAGATAGGCTTCCCATAGAGATGCACTGGCACCTATAGAAAGCTCATGATGCTGCTGAGTATGAGAAACCTCCTTCTTCGCCATCATCCAGGTGCTCATCAGGCTTTCAGCATAGGGAAGCAGTCGCTCTCCTGCCGCTGTCAGACGTATGTTATTGCGATGCCGTGTAAAAAGATTAACGCCAAGCTGATTTTCTAACTGACGGATGCGAAAACTGACAGCAGATTGCGTAAGGTAAAGTGCTTCTGCAGCACGCCCAAAATGACGTGTCCTGCTCACTTCCAGGAAAGTTTTCAGTAATTCCGTATCCACAGCGTTCTCCCAAAAAATGTTTGTCGTATAGATTTAAATGTTTTGTTTTACACTCTGTCAAGCCTATCTAATACTCCGCGCCATTAACAGCACGGCATTAGAAAATCAGGAGCGTGTAACATGGCGGAAAGCTTCTCAACAGAGAATCGTTTCTTTGATAACAAACATTACCCGCGTGGTTTCTCACGCCACGGTGACTTTACTATTAAAGAAGCTCAGCTTCTTGAACGCCACGGTTTTGCTTTTAATGAGCTGGATTTATCAAAGCGTGAGCCTGTAACTGAAGAAGAACGTTTGTTTATTGAAGTGTGTCGTGGCGTGCGTGAGCCGCAAACGGAAGCTGAGCGCGTGTGGTCTAAGTATATGACCCGCATTAAGCGTCCTAAGCGTTTTCATACGCTCTCTGGCGGTAAACCGCAGATGGACACCGTTGAAGACTTTACCGACAGCGACGATTAACAGAGAAGGGGCGAAAGCCCCTTTTTTTATTGCAGGCTGTTGTGCAGATGAATCATTAATCGATCTATTGTACGGTAACTGACCGCTTCCTGCAGATGTGACCGGCTAATATCCGTATCCCCCGCGAGATCGGCAACGGTACGCGCCACTTTCAAAATCCGCTGCCATGCCCGCACAGACAAACCCAGTTTCTCCAGCACGGACTCCAGCCACTCCGCGTCTTCTTTGGCAGGCTGACACCAGCGCATAATCTCTGCATTGTTTAAATGCGCATTGATCTTGCCTGTGCGGGCCAGCTGAATGTTACGTGCCGCGACCACCCGATGACGTACCTGCTCAGACGCTTCCGCTCTGGCGCGCTGACCGCTGAGCATCCCACCCGGCAGTAGCGGCACCTCCAGCGAAAGATCAAAACGATCCAAAAAAGGGCCTGATAGCTTACTGAGATATCGCAAAACCTGTTGGGGTGAGCAGCGGTTGTGTTGTCCCTGATAATGCCCGGTTGGACTGGGATTCATCGCAGCGATCAGCTGAAACCGTGCCGGATAGGTAACTTTTGCCCGGGCACGGGAAATAGCGATGACGCCCGACTCTAATGGCTCGCGCAGGGAGTCCAGTAC
This sequence comes from Pantoea sp. MHSD4, assembly GCF_021043305.1. NCBI lineage: Bacteria > Pseudomonadati > Pseudomonadota > Gammaproteobacteria > Enterobacterales > Erwiniaceae > Pantoea > Pantoea sp. MHSD4. The sequence goes on from NZ_JAJNDH010000006.1 coordinate 2,244, forward strand.
CTTGCGATCAAATTCCGGTAACTCATCCAGAAACAGTACGCCATTGTGCGCGAGGGATATCTCACCGGGCCGTGGCAATGATCCGCCACCAATCAAAGCATAGAGAGATGCGCTATGGTGAGGTGACCTGAAAGGCCGCGTGCGCCACTGTCGGTGCAGGGTATTGTTGTTCACCAGGCTGTCGATTGCCGCGCACTCCAGAGCTTCCTGATCGCTAAGAGAAGGCATTATGCCAGGCAGTCGGGTGGCGAGCATGGTTTTACCCGTGCCCGGTGGCCCAATCAGCAGCAGGTTATGACCGCCTGCCGCTGTGATCTCCAGTGCTCTGCGCCCCTGCTCCTGACCAATGACATCAGCGAGATCATCAGCCGGCACGTCGCCCTGCTGTTCAGGGTATTGGGCCGTCGGTAATGTGAGCGCATTACGCAGAAAGGCGCATACCTCGCTGAGGTGAGAGGCGACCAGCGACAACCCCTGACGGATGAGTCCGGCATCACCCTGATTTTCAACGGAGAGCACCAGCTGCCTTCCCGCCTGTATCGCCACCATAGCCGCTGGAATCGCGCCCTGTACACCGCACACTGCGCCGTCGAGTGCCAGCTCACCCAGAAACTCATAGTGCGTCAGCTTATCGGCAGGAAGCTGCTCAGAGGCGACCAGAATGGCGATCGCCATAGGTAAGTCATACCGCCCGCCCTCTTTGGGTAAATCTGCCGGGGCCAGATTGATGGTGACGCGCTTAGCCGGAAAGGTAAAACCACTGTTGATAATGGCGCTGCGGACCCGCTCACGTGCCTCTTTCACGGTGGTTTCAGGCAAACCCACCAGTGTTAACGCTGGCAGGCCGTTACTGATATGCGCCTCAATGGTCACCAGCGGGGCTTCTACGCCTAATGCTGCCCGGGTCAGAACTTTTGATAATGACATACTCGCTCCTTGTTGCCGCCAGTCTGGTGACAGCGTCAAATGAAAGCGAGGGGATGATCAGCACTGTTCGGGCCATCGTCCAGCTCATCAGCGTTTTTTTCAAGGCGTATTGAAACCTTGTGCGACTGCGCGCAAATTCATCAAAACATGATTACGCCACTAAAGTGATGAATAATTATCATCACGTAATTATTTCTTGTAATACAGGTTGATAGGTCGTTATCCAGCGCCTGTGGTTAAAAAAAGTCTGTAAAAAAAGTTGTGCCATAACCCCTGACTATGATAACTCTGTAGGCATTACTTCGAACACGTAAAAGAATTGAACAACACATGAAAGCCCTTCTACAAGTGATTAGCCTGGTCGTGATTAGCGTGGTGGTGGTTATTAACCTACCGTGCGGGGCAACGCTTGGAGAAAGAAAGGCTTAAAAATCAAGCCTCGAATCCGAAAAAACCCCCGCACCGAAAGGTCCGGGGGTTTTTTTTCGACCCGAGGAAATATCAGTAAATCCACAAGGAACAAGCAATGAACAGTAGCATAAAATTCTGTTGTTCCGGTCAGGACACAGGAGAATAGCGATGACAGGTGCACAGTGGGTAGTTCAGGCTTTACGCGCGCAGGGGGTTAATACCGTATTTGGTTACCCTGGTGGCGCAATCATGCCGGTATACGACGCGCTCTATGATGGCGGCGTGGAACACCTACTGTGTCGTCATGAGCAGGGCGCAGTGATGGCGGCGATTGGCTATGCCCGCTCAACCGGCAAAACTGGCGTCTGTATCGCCACTTCAGGCCCTGGCGCGACTAACCTGATTACGGGCCTGGCGGATGCCATGATGGATTCGGTTCCGGTTGTGGCAATCACCGGTCAGGTGACCTCTGCCTTCATCGGCACCGATGCTTTCCAGGAGATCGACGTACTGGGACTCTCGCTGGCCTGTACCAAGCACAGCTTCCTGGTCGAGTCGCTGGATGAGCTGCCCGCTATCATGGCGGAAGCCTTTGCGCTGGCGCAGTCGGGTCGTCCGGGTCCGGTGCTGGTTGATATCCCGAAAGACATTCAGATTGCGCAGGGTGAGCCCGCACCGCATCTGGTGCCGGTAGAAGAGGGAAGCGCGCTGCCACATCAGGCAATTCACGAAGCACGTGCACTGATGGCGCAGGCCAGAAAACCCATGCTCTACGTTGGCGGTGGCGTCGGTCTGGCGCAGGCTGTTCCGGCACTGCGTGCGCTGGCAGAAGAAACCGGTATTCCGGCAGTGGCTACCCTGAAAGGCTTAGGCAGTGTGGATCCACACAGTGAGGTCTATCTGGGCATGCTGGGGATGCACGGCACCAAAGCCGCTAACCTGGCCGTACAGGCATGTGACCTGCTGATCGCGGTCGGTGCGCGCTTCGACGACCGCGTCACCGGCAAGCTGGATACCTTTGCACCCCACGCCAGCGTGATTCATCTCGACATCGATCCCGCTGAGTTAAACAAATTACGTCGCGCACACGTCTCTCTGCAGGGTGATCTCAACGAATTGCTGCCTGCTCTGAGTCAGCCGCTGCATATCAACGCCTGGCGTGATGAGGTGAAAGCGCTTAAAGCCAGTCACTCATGGCGCTATGACCATCCAGGCGAAGCGATCTATGCGCCGCTGTTGCTGAAGCAGCTTTCCGATCGCAAACCGGCCAATACTGTTGTGACCACCGACGTTGGTCAGCATCAGATGTGGACGGCACAGCACATGGCATTTAGCGCACCGGAAAACTTCATCACCTCCAGTGGTTTAGGCACCATGGGCTTTGGTTTGCCTGCCGCTATCGGCGCACAGGTTGCACGCCCGGAAGATACGGTTATCTGTGTCTCGGGTGATGGATCCATCATGATGAACATTCAGGAACTGGGTACCATCAAGCGCGGCAAGCTGCCGGTTAAAATCGTACTGATGGATAACCAGCGTCTGGGCATGGTGCGCCAGTGGCAGCAGCTCTTTTTTGACGGTCGCTACAGCGAAACCAATCTGTCCGATAATCCCGACTTCCTCACGCTGGCCAGCGCGTTCAACATTCCTGGCCAGCGCATTACCCGTAAAGATCAGGTCGACGCCGCCCTTGATGCTCTGCTGAACAGCGAAGGTCCTTACTTCCTGCATGTTGCAATAGATGAGCATGAAAACGTCTGGCCACTGGTACCGCCGGGTGCCAGCAATGCAAACATGATGGAGAAAACCGTATGAACCAGCATCAATTGTCTATCGAAGCCCGTTTCCGCCCTGAAATATTAGAGCGCATTTTACGCGTCGTGCGTCACCGCGGTTTTCAGGTCTGTTCAATGAACATGGCCTCAGTCGCTAACGCAGAAAACATTAATATTGAAATGACCGTTGCCAGCCAGCGCTCCGTCGATTTACTGTCTTCGCAGTTAAGTAAATTGATCGACGTTGCATGCGTTCAGATTCAACAACAGACAACACAACAAATCCGCGCGTAGCCGCGAGAGGAAATAACAATGAGCACGAAGAAAGCAGACTTTATTTGGTTCAATGGCGAGATGGTTAAGTGGGAAGATGCGAAGGTCAGCGTCATGTCTCACGCGTTGCACTACGGTACGTCGGTATTTGAAGGCGTGCGTTGCTACGACTCTCACAAAGGACCGGTTGTGTTCCGTCATCGCGAACACATGCAACGTCTGCACGACTCCGCCAAAATCTACCGCTTCCCGATTAAAAGCAGCGTTGATGAGCTGATGGAAGCGTGCCGCGAAGTCATCCGCCTGAACAAACTGAAAAGTGCTTATATCCGTCCGCTGGCCTTTGTTGGCGATGTGGGCCTGGGCGTGAACCCGCCAGACGGCTTCACCACCGATGTGATCATTGCTGCCTTCCCGTGGGGCGCATACCTGGGCGCAGAAGCGCTGGAAAACGGCATCGATGCGATGGTCTCCTCATGGAACCGCGTTGCGCCAAATACCCTGCCAACCGCCGCGAAAGCGGGTGGTAACTACCTCTCCTCACTGCTGGTGGGCAGCGAAGCCCGTCGTCACGGTTATCAGGAAGGTATCGCGCTGGACACCAATGGCCTGATTTCAGAAGGTGCTGGCGAGAACCTGTTTGAAGTTAAAGATGGTGTGCTGTTTACGCCGCCATTCACCTCCTCTGCACTGCCGGGTATCACCCGCGATGCCATCATCACGCTGGCGCGCGATATGGGCATTGAAGTGCGTGAGCAGACGCTGTCGCGTGAGTCGCTCTATCTGGCTGACGAAGTCTTTATGTCTGGCACCGCCGCAGAAATCACGCCGGTACGCAGCGTGGATCGCATTCAGGTCGGCGAAGGCAAACGTGGTCCGGTCACCAAACGCATCCAGGAGGCCTTCTTTGGTCTGTTCACTGGCGAAACAGAAGACAAGTGGGGCTGGTTAGATCCGGTTAACCCATAATCAGATACAGCGCGGGCGTCATCTGACGTCCGCGAGCTTATTCTTACTGGAGTAAATAGAGCATGCCTAAGTACCGTTCCGCCACTACCACCCACGGCCGCAATATGGCAGGTGCCCGTGCCTTATGGCGCGCGACAGGAATGACCGACGACGATTTCGGCAAGCCGATTATCGCTGTGGTTAACTCATTCACCCAATTTGTCCCTGGCCACGTTCACCTCCGCGACCTGGGTAAACTCGTCGCTGAGCAGATTGAAGCGTCAGGTGGTGTGGCTAAAGAGTTCAACACCATCGCGGTGGATGACGGTATTGCCATGGGTCATGGCGGCATGCTGTATTCACTGCCTTCGCGCGAACTGATTGCCGACTCGGTCGAGTACATGGTCAACGCGCACTGCGCAGACGCCATGGTCTGCATCTCTAACTGCGATAAAATCACGCCGGGAATGCTGATGGCGTCACTGCGCCTGAATATTCCGGTGATCTTTGTTTCCGGTGGACCGATGGAAGCGGGTAAAACCAAGCTTTCTGACAAAATCATCAAGCTGGATCTGGTGGATGCGATGATTCAGGGTGCCAACCCGAACGTCAGCGATGCCGACAGCGATCAGATCGAACGCTCTGCCTGTCCGACCTGCGGCTCCTGCTCCGGTATGTTCACCGCCAACTCGATGAACTGTCTGACCGAAGCTCTGGGCCTGTCGCAGCCTGGCAACGGATCACTGCTGGCCACGCACGCCGATCGCAAAGAGCTGTTCATCAATGCCGGTAAGCGCATCGTCAGTCTGACCAAGCGCTACTACGAGCAGGATGACGTCAACATGCTGCCACGTAACATCGCTAACAAGGCCGCTTTCGAGAACGCCATGATGCTGGATATCGCCATGGGCGGTTCCACCAACACCGTATTGCACCTGCTGGCGGCGGCACAGGAAGGCGATATCGACTTTAATATCTCCGACATCGATCGCCTGTCACGTAAAGTGCCTCAGCTTTGTAAAGTCGCGCCAAGTACCCCGAAATATCACATGGAAGATGTGCATCGCGCGGGTGGGGTTTTTGCGATTCTGGGCGAGCTGGATCGCGCAGGCCTCTTCGACAGCAGCGCCCGTAATATTCTGCAGCAGACGATGCGTGAAACGCTGGATCAGTACGACATCATGCTGACCAAAGATCAGGCGGTGAAAGATATGTTCCGCGCTGGCCCGGCAGGCATCCGTACCACCCAGGCGTTCTCACAGAACTGCCGCTGGGACACGCTGGATGATGATCGTGCCGAAGGCTGTATCCGCACCCGCGAAAACGCTTACTCGCAGGATGGCGGTCTGGCCGTGCTTTACGGCAACATCGCCGAAGATGGCTGTATCGTTAAAACGGCGGGCGTAGACAAAGAGATCCTGACCTTCACGGGTCCGGCTAAAGTCTATGAAAGCCAGGATGACGCGGTAGAAGCGATTCTGGGCGGCAAAGTTGTGGCAGGCGACGTGGTCGTCATCCGCTACGAAGGACCAAAAGGCGGGCCGGGCATGCAGGAAATGCTCTATCCGACCACCTATCTGAAATCGATGGGCCTGGGCAAAAGCTGCGCACTGATCACCGACGGTCGGTTCTCCGGCGGCACGTCGGGCCTCTCTATCGGCCACGCTTCGCCGGAAGCGGCTAACGGCGGCACCATTGCGCTGGTCAAAGATGGCGATACCATTGAAATCGATATCCCTAATCGCGGCATCAAACTCGCTGTGCCGGATAACGAACTGCACGCCCGCCGTGAAGAGCAGCAGGCACGTGGCGATGCGGCCTATACGCCGGTCAATCGTCAGCGTGAAGTCTCCTTTGCGCTGCGTGCTTACGCATTACTCGCGACCAGTGCTGACAAAGGCGCCGTCCGCGATAAGAGCAAGCTGGGAGGCTAAAAATGGCCGAGTCTCAACCGCTACCTGACGCGCCTGGCGGCGCCGAATATTTGCGCGCAGTGCTGCGTTCACCGGTGTATGAAGTGGCACAGGTGACGCCGCTGCAGGTTATGGAAAAAATTTCGGCGCGGCTCGGCAACACCATTCTGGTGAAGCGGGAAGATCGCCAGCCGGTGCACAGTTTCAAGGTGCGCGGTGCTTACGCGATGATTGCCGGTCTGAACGAAGAGCAGAAAGCGCGCGGCGTGGTGACGGCGTCAGCCGGTAACCATGCGCAGGGCGTGGCACTCTCCGCGACGAAACTGGGCATCAAGTCACTGATTGTGATGCCGCTGGCGACCGCAGACATCAAGGTTGATGCAGTGCGCGCATTTGGCGGTGAGGCTTTCCTGTTTGGTGCCAACTTTGATGAGGCGAAAGCCAAAGCGATAGAGCTCGCTGAACAGCGCGGCTACACCTTCGTGCCGCCGTTTGACCATCCGGCTGTCATTGCCGGACAGGGCACGCTGGCGATGGAGCTGTTGCAGCAGGATGCGCACCTTGACCGGGTCTTTGTCCCGGTTGGCGGCGGCGGTCTGGCCGCCGGCGTGGCTGTGCTGATCAAGCAGCTGATGCCGCAAATCAAAGTGATTGCGGTGGAGTCAGAAGATTCAGCCTGCCTGAAAGCCGCACTGGAAGCGGGTCATCCGGTCGATCTGCCGCGCGTCGGGCTGTTTGCCGAAGGCGTCGCGGTCAAACGGATTGGCAGCGAGACCTTCCGGCTCTGTCAGGCTTACATTGATGACATTATCACCGTCGATAGCGATGCGATTTGCGCGGCGATGAAAGATCTGTTCGAAGATGTTCGTGCTGTGGCGGAGCCGTCTGGCGCGCTGGCGCTGGCGGGCATGAAAAAGTATATCCAGCAGCACGAGATCAAAGGCGAGCGGCTGGCGCATGTGTTATCAGGTGCCAACGTCAACTTCCACGGCCTGCGTTACGTCTCCGAGCGTTGTGAGCTGGGCGAGCAGCGTGAAGCGCTGCTGGCCGTCACCATCCCGGAACAGCAGGGCAGCTTCCTGCGCTTCTGTCAGACGCTGGGCGGACGTTCCATTACCGAGTTCAACTATCGCTACGCGGATGCGGACAAAGCCTGCATCTTTGTTGGCGTGCGTCTGACCCGTGGCGTAGAGGAGCGTAGCGAAATCATCAGCGAGCTCACCAGCGGCGGTTATCAGGTGGTCGATCTTTCAGATGATGAGATGGCGAAACTGCACGTGCGCTACATGGTGGGCGGACGTCCCTCCAAGCCGCTGCGTGAACGGCTCTTCAGCTTTGAATTCCCGGAGGCACCTGGCGCGTTGCTGAAGTTCCTGCAGACGCTGGGCACTCACTGGAATATCTCGCTGTTTCACTACCGCAGCCACGGTACCGACTATGGTCGTGTGCTGGCGGCGTTTGAACTCGGCAGCGATGAGCCACGTTTCGAGGAGCATCTCACCGATCTGGGTTACGACTTTCATGACGAAAGCCAGAACCCGGCGTTCCGCTTCTTCCTGTCAGGCCACTGATTACAGCTGGCTCCAGAAAGCACTGATCAGCGGCTCTCCGAGCCGCTTTTTTTGCACGCAGATGCCGAGTTCGAACGGCGCAACCGAGTCAATATTCTCCAGCAGCAGCACGCGGTTTCGCACCGGGTCCGGGCTGTTCTCCAGCACCACATCCGGCAACAGTGCAATACCGCAACCCAGCGCCACCATTGAGACAATCGCTTCATGCCCCGATACGGTGGCGTAAATGACCGGATTCGGGATGCGCTGACGACGGAACCAGAGATCGATACGCCGCCGTGCGGGTCCCTGCACCGGCAGAATGAAGGGAATTTTTGACCAGTCGGGCTGCGGCTGTGTGGCCTGAGTGCGAACAGCACAGGGCAGTGCAGGCGCAATCAGCACCAGCGGGATCAGCCCCAGTGGCATAAAATCAATGCTGGCGGGCAGAGTTTCAGGCCGTCCGGCAATCGCCAGATCGGCATCGCCGGAGTGCACTTTTTCCACCGCATCCGCGGCATCGCCGGTATCCAGTTTGATTTCGACCTGCGGATGTTCAGCGCGAAAGCGGTCAAGGATGGGCGGCAGATGACTGTAGGCCGCCGTCACAGAACAGAACAGTCGTAGTTCGCCGCTGAGTGACGGGCCGTTAAGATCCATCACATGGCGCAGTTGCTGATACTGCAACAGCGTCTGCTGGGCAAACTGGCGCAGGCGTTCGCCCGCTTCCGTCAGCGTCACGGTTCGGTTATCACGCAGAAACAGCGCATGGCCGACATCTTCTTCAAGCCGCTGGATCTGGCGTGACAGGGTGGAAGGGCTGACGTGCATCGCACGCGCAGTGCGCCCGAAGTGGCAGCTTTCTGCCAGATGAAGAAACAGTTTCAGATCCCGTAAATCCATGTGCGCGTCGCCTCTGAGTGGTGTTGCATTTATTGCAATGTGACGTTGTTAATATATCAATTTAAGCAACAGAATTCCTGTCATATGATGGGGTCATTCGCGGCGCTGCACGATTCGCCGTTCCTGAACAAAAAAAGCAAACACAACCTTACTGGAGTACCCATGGCTAACTATTTCAACACATTGAACCTGCGCAACCAGCTGGCGCAATTAGGCAAATGCCGCTTCATGGCACGTGATGAATTCGCGGATGGTGCCAGTTTCCTGAAAGGCAAAAAAGTCGTTATCGTTGGCTGTGGTGCGCAGGGCCTGAACCAGGGTCTGAACATGCGCGATTCCGGTCTGGACGTTGCTTATGCACTGCGTGCTGAAGCGATTGCGGAAAAACGCCCTTCATGGCGCAAAGCGACCGATAACGGTTTCAAAGTGGGGACTTACGAAGATCTGATCCCGCAGGCTGACCTGGTGGTTAACCTGACGCCAGACAAGCAGCACTCTGCTGTAGTTCAGGCTGTTCAGCCGCTGATGAAAGATGGCGCTGCACTGGGCTACTCACACGGTTTCAATATCGTTGAAGTGGGCGAAAGCATCCGTAAAGACATCACTGTTGTGATGGTGGCGCCGAAGTGCCCGGGTACTGAAGTGCGTGAAGAGTACAAACGTGGCTTTGGTGTGCCGACGCTGATCGCGGTTCACCCTGAAAACGATCCAAAAGGCGAAGGCATGGCGATTGCTAAAGCCTGGGCTGCAGCCACCGGCGGCGATCGCGCTGGCGTGCTGGAATCCTCCTTCGTTGCAGAAGTGAAATCTGACCTGATGGGTGAGCAGACTATCCTGTGTGGCATGTTGCAGGCGGGTTCACTGCTCTGCTTCGACAAGCTGGTGGCTGAAGGTACCGATCCGGCTTACGCAGAAAAACTGATTCAGTTCGGCTGGGAAACCATCACCGAGTCACTGAAGTTTGGTGGCATCACCCTGATGATGGATCGTCTTTCTAACCCGGCGAAACTGCGCGCCTATGCGCTGTCAGAGCAGCTGAAAACTATCATGGCGCCGCTGTTCCAGAAGCATATGGATGACATCATCTCTGGTGAATTCTCTTCCGGTATGATGGCTGACTGGGCAAATGATGATAAAAACCTGCTGACCTGGCGTGAAGAGACCGGCCAGACCGCGTTTGAAACCGCCGCACAGTATGAAGGCAAAATCGAAGAGCAGGAATACTACGACAAAGGTGTTGTGATGGTTGCGATGGTGAAAGCGGGCGTTGAGCTGGCGTTTGAAACCATGGTAGACGCCGGCATCATTGAAGAGTCTGCTTACTACGAATCACTGCATGAGCTGCCGCTGATTGCGAATACCATCGCCCGTAAGCGTCTGTATGAAATGAACGTGGTTATCTCTGATACTGCCGAATATGGTAACTACCTGTTCTCCTTCGCCGCGGTGCCGCTGCTGAAAGAGTTCATGACCACGCTGCAGCCCGGCGATCTGGGTAAAGCGGTTGAAGGCACTCAGGTTGATAACGCGCAGCTGCGTGACGTCAACGAAGCCGTTCGCCAGCACCCGATTGAAACCGTTGGCCGCAAACTGCGTGGCTACATGACCGACATGAAGCGTATCGCTGTCGCGGGCTAATCAACCTCATCACAATTTTCAGCAAAACAAACCCCGGCTCGCCGGGGTTTTTTGTTTGGGAACACTGCCTGGAAGGTTCGCTGTAGGAACGGTGCCTGCACTGCCTGCTTCGCTGTAAGATCGAGCCGGTACAGGCAATACGGTCAGATCGGAAAGACGCAAAACCCGCCATCCCTGGTGCGGGACGCTTTCCTCCTCTGCCCGTATTGCCAGTGCCCTCAAGCTTCTTCATTGCTGTCCGAATCACCCTGCCTCATTAGCACTATGCAAGATCTTCAAACAGACAGCTAACCTGCTTCAGGCGATGGGAGCATACGCCTGTAGCAAAGCATCGCGGGCCAGGGATGGCGTCTTTTACGTCTTTGCGAAAGGCGTATGCGCCCTGAGCCTGCTACCTGACCTCAAGGCGACACTTTAAACCCTGCGGAGTAGATGTATGCTCCCTGAAACGCCCTTTATTTACTCAACCCAACCCATAAAAAAACCCGGCATCTGCCGGGTTTCACTGACATTCATCCAACCGGATTACACGTCATAAAGCGTCTGGTGACGCGTCTCTTTACAGGCCAGCAACGCGATCAGCGTCAGTACTGCCATTGACGCCAGATACAGCCCCACCGCCTGCAAACCATAATGGGCATTTAGCCAGGTCGCAATATAAGGCGCAACGGAGGCACCCAGAATCGAGGAGAGGTTATAGGAGAACGATGCGCCGGTATAACGCACTTCAGTCGGGAACAGCTCCGGCAGCAGCGCGCCCATCGGGCCAAACGTAAGCCCCATAATGCTCAGACCCAGCAGCAGAAACGCCATCACCAGCGCCTGTGAACCTGAACCAAGCATTGCCGGGAACAGGAACGAAAACCCGATAATCATCAGCGTAATGGTAATCATCGTCTTGCGACGACCAAAACGGTCAGCCAGCAAACCAGCAATCGGTACCATCACCCCAAAGCCAATCACCGCCAGCATCAGCATCCACAGCATACTGTTACGCGGAATGCCCAGACCCGCCGGTGCTGCCGTGGTGCCATAACTCATCGAATAGACGGTCATGATATAGAACAGCGTATAGGTCGCCAGCATGATAAAAGTGCCGAGAATCGTGGCGGTCAGATGCTTGCTCAGCAGCGCCGCAATCGGCACCCGAACCTGCTTCTTCTCTTTCTGCACTTTGGCAAACACCGGACTCTCATGCAGCGAAACGCGCACATACAGACCAATCAGCACCAGCACGGCAGAGAGAATAAACGGCACGCGCCAGCCCCACTGCATAAACTGCTCGTCGGTCAGCAGCCATGAAAGCAGCAGGAAAGTCCCGTTAGCGAAGAAAAAGCCAATCGGCGCACCCAACTGAGGGAACGAACCGTAAAGCGCACGCTTCTTCGCTGGCGCATTTTCCGTCGCCAGCAGCGCCGCACCACCCCATTCTCCACCCAGCCCCAGTCCCTGACCAAAACGCGCCAGCGCCAGCAGCAGCGGCGCCATCACGCCAATCGTCTCATAGCTGGGTAGCAGACCAATCACCACGGTGGAAATACCCATGGTCAGTAGCGAGGCAACCAGCGTGGCTTTACGCCCGACGCGATCGCCAAAGTGACCAAACACCGCTGAGCCAATCGGACGCGCGATAAAGGCGATAGCGAAAGTGGCCAGCGACTGTAGCGTTGCGACCGTGGCATCACCCTGCGGGAAGAAAATGTGCGGGAAAACAATTACCGCAGCCGTGGCATAAATATAAAAGTCGAAGAATTCGATGGCCGTACCGACCAGCGAGGCAATCACCACTTTACTGCGTGAGTTAACCGGCGTGGGATCCTGCTGTTTGTCGAGTGTGTCTGTGAGGGAGGCTTGCATAACTGTTTCTTATTTGTAAATACAGATAAAGAATCTTACGCATCTGCCAGGGCGCATTCAATGATGAAAACCCGCGCCGCGTCTGGCTTCAGAGGGCAAAAAGAGGATAATTTCTGTGGTGCTGTGAATACCGGGTGATACCGGGGTAAACCGGACGATATATGGCGGGATACTCTAAGAAAGGGCTAAATAAAAGTGACCCCTCAGCTATTCATCCTGTTATCTGATTAAAAAATAGCCGAGGGGGAATATTTTCCGCTGTTGTTAACGGATTACGATGATTTGTGTCGTGACGCGCTGCCCGCTTCAGGCATCTGTGGGTCGTCTTTATATTTGGCAGTGGCGATCCACGCTGCACAGAACAGCGTCAGACGAGCGAAGAAGTAGAAGAATGCCATCAGGCCGAGCACTGAACCAAAGGCGGCACCGGAAGGCGAGGTCGCCATCTTCGGCAGTGTCAGCGTCATCACAAACTTAATCACCTCAAAGCCGATTGCCGCCAGCAGTGTCCCGCGGAACAACGCTTTCTTACGTGGCTTATGACGCGGCAGAATCCAGAAAATCCACAGGAAAAGCAGATAGTTCGCCATAACGGAAATCGAGGTGGCGATAATGGTCAGCGCAGGCCGCAACCAGTCAATGCCATCCAGGCCCAGCGCACTCACGATAGAGGCCTGCGCAGAGCCGGCTACCGAGGTCAGCGACAGCGTAATCACCAGCGCCAGCATCAGACCCGCCAGCGACAGCAGATCGCGAATATAACGCTTCCAGATCTTCTCCTTGTCATCCGGTTTGCGTTCCCATACGTCGCGCGACTGGGCACGAATCGCTTCACGCAGGTTACCCATCCAGTTAAGGCCGGAGTAGAGCGCCAGCAGTAAACCGGTAATCCCCACGGTGGCACGCTGCTGAATCGCGGTATTCACCGTATTTTTCAGCGTGGTTGCCAGTGTCGGGTCGCTGATGCTGCTGACGATTTTGTTGATGATATCGGTCAGCAAATCCGGATTCGATGCCAGCACAAAACCCACGGCGGCGAACGACACCATCAGAATGGGAATCAGCGATAAAAACGAAAAATAGGTAATCGCCGCGCCAAACTGGCTGCCGAGCCGATCGTTAAAGCGGTCAAGGGCGCGAATGAAATGCGCCACCGCCGGAATAGCCTGAAACCAGGTGGCGAAACGCGACACGCGAACAATAGATTCATCTACGGTGTGGTTGCCGGTTTTAATATCGATAAGCGGCTTTTGTGGCTGCAAATCCTGCGGATTTTCCTGCTTGTCTGTCATAGACCTTCACTGTCCTGTTTATCATTAAAATCAAAGTATAGCCGCTCAGGTGACGTACTCCTGTAACACCTGACTCAGCCACTCCATAAATACCCGCACGCGACGTGCCACATTGCGCCGGTGCGGATAGAGCAGATGGATCGGCATCGGCCTGGCGGGAAAGCGGTGCAGCACTTCCACCAGCTCACCCCTTTCCAGCAATGTCTGAATGCCGGCGGCAGGCACCTGAATAATCCCTAAGCCCGCCAGGCAGGCGGCGCGATAGGTTTCGGTGCTGTTCACCGTCACCACGCCGCCGGTATGAACGTAATGGCACTGCCTGCCATCAAAATATTCAAATCCGGGTGATGCCTGACCGAGCTGCTGGCTGTAATGCACCATCGCATGCTGCGACAGCTCTTCCAGCCGGATGGGCATCCCGAACCGCGAAAGGTAGCCAGGGCTGGCGCAGTTAATCAAGGTATGGGTACCAATTTTTCGCGCAATCAGCCCCGAATCTTTGAGTTCGCCAACCCGAAGGACACAATCAAACCCTTCGCGGATCACATCCACCTGACGATCGCTGCTACTCAGCTCAATCTCTATGCCGGGATAGTGCTGCAAAAATTCGGGCAGTCGTGGCAGGATAAAACCGGTGGCCATCGCCACCGACATATCCACCCGGAGTTTACCGCTGAGCGAGGCGGGTTCGTGCTGAAACAGGCTGTCCATATCGTCAATCATCGACAATAAATCCAGACAGCGATCGTAATAGACTAATCCATCCTGGGTGAGTTGCACCCGGCGCGTGGTGCGATGCAACAAACGTGTTGCCATTTGATTCTCCAGCGCCTGGATCTGCCGGGATACACTGCCTTTCGGCACACCTAAACTTTCTGCTGCGCGGGTAAAACTGCCCATTTCTGCCACCCGCACGAAGACCTGCATTGCGTGAATTTTGTCCATGTTGTTCACCGATTGTTGTTTTTATTGAAACAGTGATGCGCGTTTACCCCTGTTTATAGATCAATAATTCGCGAATATCCTTAACCCGTGTTCAATTTTTCAACAGGTGTGAGCGATGAATCAGAAAGTGGCGTTAATTACCGGTGGAAACCGTGGGTTAGGCCGGAATGGAGCCTTAAAACTGGCTGCCAGAGGCACCGATATCATTCTGACGTACCGCAGCCATGCCGATGAGGCGCAGGCGGTCGTAAAGGAAATTGCGGCGATGGGGAGGCGCGCCGTGGCGCTGGCGCTGGATGTCGGCGAAACCGGTCAGTTCGACCGCTTTGTCGGAGACGTGAAACAGGCACTGCAACAGCAATGGCAACGGGAGCGATTTGACTATTTAGTGAACAACGCGGGTCATGGACACTACAAGCCCTTTACCGACACCACCGAGGCGGAATTTGATACGCTGGTGAATGTGCATTTTAAAGGGCCTTACTTTCTCACCCAGAAGCTGCTGCCGCTGATCAATGACGGTGGCCGCATCCTGAACATCTCCAGCGGGCTGACCCGGCTGGTCTATCCTGGCTCCTCGACCTATGCGTCGATGAAAGGGGCGATGGAAGTCCTGACGCGCTACCAGGCGAAAGAGCTGGGCGAACGGCGCATTCGCGTCAATATTCTGGCACCTGGCGCGATAGAGACTGACTTTGGTGGTGGCCGGGTGCGTGATACCCGCGAGATTAACGATCAGATTGCCGGACTGACGGCGCTGGGTCGGGTCGGACTGCCGGATGATATCGGCGACGCCATCAGCGCGATCCTCAGTGACGAAACCGGCTGGATCACCGCGCAGCGGATTGAGGCTTCAGGCGGGCAGGGGATTTAACCGCGGGCGGCGTCGTTGAAAACACGACGCCGCCGTCTTTCACAGTGTAATGGTGCCATCGATGACGGTAACCGTATTGCCGCCAATCCAGATGGTCTCACCGGCAAAGGTCACGTTCACCCGACCGGCACGCTGCAGGATTGTGCCCTGGCGAACGCGATAGGACGTCGTTTCACCCGCCATGGCGAAGTAACGCGCCAGACAGGCGTTGGCGCTGCCGGTCACCGGATCCTCGGTCAGGCTGCCATTTTCTACCAGCAGGCCACGCACTTCATACTGCTCAGGCTCGCCCTCAGGCAACCGGCCAAACGGCATCACTCCCGAAACACCCGCATGCTTAACCAGACGCTGCAAATCGCTGACATTGGGCTGCAGCGCCAGCACAGCGTCGGCACTGACCATCGGTACCAGCAGCCAGCGAATCCCCATATCGACCACCGTCGGGCTTTGCGTCAGATCGAACGCGTCGCTGTTTAAAGCGTTCCCCATCAGCGCATCCTGCCACGGCATCAGGGTGGCCGCTGGCGCGGCAAATGCCAGTTCGCCCGCCTCACCTATCTTCACCGTCACGTTTCCGACGCCACACTCCTGCACGATTTCACCCGGCGTTCGGGTAGGCCAGCCCGCCTCCAGCAGCGCATGTGCGGTGCCCAGCGTCGGATGACCGGCAAACGGCAGTTCGCCTTCCACGGTAAAAATACGCACCCGATAATCCGCCTCTTCGTGCTGCGGCGGCAGCACAAAGGTAGTTTCCGACAGGTTCGTCCAGCGGGCAATTGCCGCCAGCTGGCTGTCGTTTAGCCCCTGAGCATCCATGATCACCGCCAGCGGATTGCCATTAAAGGCGGATGAGGTAAACACATCGACTTGCTTAAACGCGACCTTCATTGTGACTCCTTGCTCTGGGTTCAGTGTGGCCTTTTCTCTGCCGGATGATTGCTTATAACAGCTAACAGCGTTATCAATAAGTTAAAGATTTTACCGGAGACTCTGAATGCTAACGATCCTGGGACGCGCCTCCTCAATCAACGTGCGCAAAGTACTATGGCTGTGTGACGAACTTGACCTTGATTTTGAGCGCGAAGAGTGGGGCGATGGCTTCCGCTCAACCCACCTACCCGAATTCATGGCACTGAATCCCAATGCGATGGTGCCGGTTCTGAAAGATGATGACTTTGTGTTGTGGGAATCCAATACCATTCTGCGCTATCTGGCGAACGCCTATGGCGGCGAGTGGCTCTATCCTCATGATCCGCAAACGCGAGCGCCTGTCGATCAGTGGATAGACTGGCAAGCTACCGAACTCAACACCTCATGGCGCTACGCATTTATGTCGCTGGTGCGAAACTCCCCGGCTCATCAGGATCCGCGTCTGCTGGCCGCGGCCAGTAAAGGCTGGGCGCATACCATGAGCATTCTCAATCAGCAGCTGGAAAAAACCGGCCGCTATGTTGCCGGACGTAATTTCACGCTGGCAGACATTCCGATTGGCCTGGCGGTGAACCGCTGGTTTGAGACCCCGCTCGACCATCCTGATTACCCTGCGGTGCGGACTTATTACGAGCGCCTGACTGAACGTCGCGGCTATACCGTCTGGGGCCGCAACGGCACACCCTGAGCCTCACCGCAAGGCAGACCCGCCAGCTCACAGGCGATTTCGCCTGCGCGCTGAATCGCCCGGCTGTAGCGCGCATCAAACGGATAGCAGCAGGAGAGTCGCAGCGCATGGTTGTAGCGCTCGCTCAGTGAGTAGAGTGCGCCAGGCGTAACGCAAATTTGCTCCTGCAGCAGCCGATCAAACATCTCGGTGGTATTCACGCCGCCCGGTAGCTCAACCCAGAAAACGAAGCCACCGCGCGGCAGTGTTGCGCGCGTGCCTTCCGGGAAGTAGCGGGCGATAAGACCCCGCGCCTCATCCAGATTAGCTGCATAGCGACGGCGCAGCGTGCGCAGATGGTGGTCGTAACCGCCGGAAGCCAGAAACTCCGCCAGCGTTTCGGAGAGCAGGGCAGATTCAGCCATTGAGGAGACGGCTTTCAGTCGGGCAATCGCATCATGAAAACGGCCTGCGGCGGTCCAGCCAATACGAAAATCGGGTGCCACGGTTTTAGTGAAACTGGTGCAGTAGATCACCCAGCCATCGCGATCAAAGGCTTTCACGGCGGGTGAGAGCGGCCAGTCGAACTGCAACTCGTCATACAGCCCATCTTCTATCAGCGGAACGTGGTAAGTGTTCACTAACTTTGCCAGCCGTTTCTTATTCTCCAGCGACATACCGCAGCCCAGCGGGTTCTGCGCGCTCGGCATCGCAATCAGCGCCTTGATACGCTGCTCCTGCAGCAGCATCTCCAGTGCATCCAGCGAGAGCCCGTGCTGTGGGTCAGTGGGGATTTCCAGTGCTTTCAGACCGAGCGAGGCCAGAAGCGGAAAGAGGAAAAAGTAGGTCGGCGACTCCAGTCCGACGCAGTCGCCGGGCTGCGTGACTGCTCTGAGCGCCAGCTGAAGCGCCTCCATGCAGCCGTGGGTCAGGGTGATCTCATCGGCGGTAATTGTCTGTCCGGCGTGCAGCGCCCGTCGCGCTATCTCCTCCCGTAAGCGCTCACTACCGGGCGGAAGCGCATAGCGACCAATCATGTTGGGATCACGACGCAACAATGAGGCGGTAATCCGGGCGATGCGTGCCGCCGGGAAAAGCTCACTGTCCTGCGGGCAGGCCAGCGAAATATTGGTGTAGTCGGGATGATTCTGCGCCGCAAACACCTTATCGATCAGGTCGAGTTTACCGCTGCTCGGGTCGCGTACCCGGGTCTTATGCTGACCGTGACGGGTGACGGCAGGCAACACGCCACGCACGTAATAGCCCGACTGCGGACGCGCCTCAATCAGCCCGCGATCTTCCAGCATCTGCCAGGCATTCAGCACGGTATTGACGCTGACCTGATGTGACTGCGCAACACGGCGGATCGCCGGCAGGCGTTTACCGGGTTTCAGCGTTCCCTGATGGATGGCTTCAGCGAAGCTCTCTGCCAGCTGCTGATAGAGGGGTTGTTCGGTCGTGGGAGCAAGGGACACAATAGCCTCCGGCCTGAATGGGTACAATTTCTGTTAACGATAACTGTAACCATAACAATAGTGATTTTGTGTCCCTGTTACCATCTTAATTCCCGCCTTAGCATAGAACTCTGTCTACCTTCAGGAGAGTCACCATGCTTGATCCCTCTTTCTTCAGTTACGTTACCGTGATGTCAATTACGCCAGGCCCGAACAATCTGCTGCTGGCGACCTCCGGGGTCAATTTTGGCATGCGGCGCACTCTGCCAATGGTGTTCGGTATTCTGGTGGGCTGTGCGGTGCAGACGGTGATTGCCGGGATGGCGCTGGAGGTGTTATTGCACTGGATGGCGGCGATTCGCCTGCCGCTGACGCTGGCAGGCTGTACTTATCTGATGTGGTTATCCTGGAAAATTTTTCGCGCTGCCGCACCCGAAGCGCGCACCCATCCTCAGCCAATGACGATAGTGGGCGGCGCCTGCTTCCAGGCGATCAATCCCAAGGCCTGGCTGATGGCCACCAACGTCGCGCTGCTCTATAGCGGCAGCAGCGGCGTCCTGACGGTGATGATCGGCTTTATGCTGCTCAATCTGCCCTGCATCCTGATCTGGGCAGCACTGGGCGATCGCCTGCGCAGCCATCTGCAGATTGCCTGGAAGCGCCAGCTGTTTAACAGCCTGATGGCGCTGTCGCTGGTGGCGACCACCGTCTGGATGCTGACCGACGCGCTGCTGGCCGCTTAATCGGGCACACCCGGTGCAGTGGCCGACGGCCATTTCCAGTTCTGCACCTCCGGCAAATCTTCGCCATGCTCACGGACATAGCGATGATGTTCCGCCAGACGCTGCTGTAAATCCTCCAGCAGCTCAGGATGCGCGTCGGCCAGGCCCGGCACGCGCAGAATCGCCTCCTGCGCCAGATGATAGCGGTCAAGCTCGTTCAGTACCGTCATATCAAATGGCGTGGTGGTGGTTCCCTCTTCGTTAAAGCCGCGCACATGGAAGTTGCGGTGGTTGGTTCGGGAATAGGTCAGGCGATGTATCAGCGTCGGATAGCCGTGGAAAGCAAAAATCACCGGTTTATCCTGGGTAAACAGCGCGTCGAACTCCGCATCAGATTTGCCATGCGGATGCTGATCTTCCGGCTGCAGTGCCAGCAGATCGACCACGTTCACCACGCGGATGCGCAGTTCAGGCAGCATCTCACGCAGCAGATCGACCGCCGCCATCGTCTCCATAGTTGGGACATCACCGGCACAGGCCATTACGACATCTGGCTGGTCATGTGCCGGCGTGGTGCCCGCCCAGCGCCACTCGCCCATACCCGCTTCACAATGGGTCACCGCACTGGCCATATCCAGCCACTGCGGCGCAGGCTGTTTGCCCGCCACAATCACATTGATGCGGTCCCAGGTGCGCAGGCAGTGATCGCCCACCCAAAGCAGCGTATTGGCATCGGGCGGCAGATAGATGCGCACGATGTCTGCTTTCTTGTTGGCAACATGATCGATAAAGCCCGGATCCTGATGGCTGTAGCCATTGTGGTCCTGACGCCAGACATGCGAAGAGAGCAGGTAATTCAGCGACGAAATCGGTTTACGCCAGCCCAGCTTGCGCGTCACTTTCAGCCACTTAGCGTGCTGGTTAAACATCGAATCGACGATGTGAATAAAAGCTTCATAGCAGTTGAACAGCCCGTGGCGGCCGGTCAGCAGATAGCCTTCAAGCCAGCCCTGACACTGATGCTCACTGAGGATTTCCATCACCCGGCCATCCCGCGCCAGCTGCTCATCGTACGGCTCTATTCGTTCCAGCCAGGTGCGGCTGGTCACGTCAAAGACCGGCGTCAGACGGTTAGAGGCCGTTTCATCCGGGCCAAACAGGCGGAAATTATCGCGGTTACGCTGGAACAACACGCTGAGATAGCGCCCCAGATGCTCTGTGGCCTGCGCTATCTCTGTGCCTGGCTCGCTGATATCGCAGGCAAACTCCGCGATGTCAGGTGCATCCAGCTCACGGCGCAGCAGGCCGCCATTGGCATATGGCGAAGCCCCCATGCGTTTATCGCCTTCCGGTGCCAGCGCCTGCAGTTCCGGCTTCAGGCGACCCTGTTCATCAAACAGATCGTCGGGCTGATAGCTCCGCATCCACGTTTCAAGGATCTGGCGATGACCTTCATCTTCACGACAGGCCGTGACCGGCACCTGATGCGCCCGCCAGAAATCCTCCACTTTCTTGCCGTCAACCGTTTCAGGGCCGGTCCAGCCTTTGGGGCTACGCAGGATAATCATCGGCCAGCGCGGCACGTCGTTGCTGGCGTTGCCGCTGCGCGCCTCACGCTGATACGCAGCGATCTTACTGAAGGCGGTATCCAGCGTCTCCGCCATCAGCGGATGCATTTTTTCCGGTTCATGCCCGCAGACAAACAGCGGCTCATAGCCGTAGCCGCTGAATAGCTGGTGCAGATCCTCATCGCTGCTGCGGCCCAGTAGCGTCGGGTTAGCAATCTTGTATCCGTTAAGATGCAGAATCGGCAGCACTGCGCCGTCACGTTCAGGATTGAGGAATTTGATGCCGTGCCAGCTGGAGGCCAGCGGCCCGGTCTCCGCTTCGCCGTCGCCAATCACGCACGGCACCACCAGATCGGGATTATCGAAGGCCGCACCAAAGGCATGAGAGAGCGAATAGCCCAGCTCGCCGCCTTCATTAATTGAGCCCGGCGTTTCCGGTGCCGCGTGGCTGGGAATGCCGCCAGGGAAGGAAAACTGTTTAAACAGGCGCTGCATACCCGCCGCATCCTGCGAGATGTGCGGATAAATCTCACTATAGCTGCCCTCCAGCCAGGTATTCGCCACCATGCCGGGACCGCCGTGGCCTGGCCCGCAGATATAGATCATATCCAGGTTCTGTTTGCGGATAACACGGTTGAGGTGGGCATAGATAAAATTCAGACCTGGCGTGGTGCCCCAGTGACCCAGCAGACGCGGTTTAATATGTTCCGGCCTGAGTGGCTCGCGCAACAGCGGGTTATCCATCAGGTAAATCTGTCCAACTGAGAGATAGTTCGCTGCCCGCCAGTAGCGGTCGAGCAGGGTAAATTCGGGTGACGCAGGGGAGTAAGACATGCGGGTTCCTCCTGATCGTTCGGCTAAAAGATGCCTTAACCCTAATAGAGAATCCTCAGGACGACCAGGCAACCGCCCAATAAAAAAGGCCCCGCTATGCGGAGCCTTTTTATCAACGGCACTGTATTACTTGCCGACGACGAACGCGGTTTCCCGTCCTTCATCGTTGGCCGCCATCGGCGTAACCGGCGAATAGTCGAGCTGCAGAACACGACTGGTCTCGGCTAACACTTTTTCTGTCAGCGCCACGTCGCCATTAAGCTTACGTCCCCAGGAGGGGACCACCGCACGGATTTTGTTCTGCCATTCCGGTGAAGCCATCTGCTCAGGACAGACCTTGTGCAGCAGCTCCAGCATGATGGGTGCCGCCGTTGAGGCGCCTGGCGAGGCACCCAGCAGAGCGGAAATCGTACCATCCTGCGAGGCGACCACTTCGGTGCCCAGACGCAACACGGCGCCCTCTTTCTCATCTTTCTTGATAATCTGCACACGCTGACCCGCTGTGACAAGGCGCCAGTCTTCCTGCTTCGCCTGCGGCACATAAGCACGCAGCGCCTCCATCCGGTCGCTGTCGCTTTGCAATACCTGATCCATCAGGTATTTCACCAGATCGAAGCTTTTCAGCCCCACTTTGACCATTGGCAACATATTGCTGCTGTTCAGGGACGTGAACATATCCATCAACGAACCCTGTTTCAGGAACCGGGTCGAGAAAGTGGCGAACGGGCCAAATAGCAGCACCTGCTTGCCATCCAGCACGCGGGTGTCAACGTGCGGCACGGACATCGGCGGCGCACCGACGCTGGCTTTGCCGTAAACCTTAGCCATGTGTTGCGCGACGACCTGCGGGTTTTCCGTGACCAGGAATGAACCGCCCACCGGGAAACCGGCGTAACCATTCGCTTCCGGGATACCGGCTTTCTGCAGCAGCGGTAACGCCGCGCCACCCGCACCAATAAAGATTTTGCTCGCCGTCAGCGTGCGACGCGTGCCGCTGTTCAGACACTGCAGCGTCACCTGCCAGCGACCATCGGCAAGCTTTTTGAGATCCCGAACTTCCTGACGCAGACGCAGCTGGAAATTCGCTTTCTTCTCTAACGAGGCAATCAGCTGACGGGTGATCTCACCGAAGTTCACATCGGTGCCCATCTCTGTCCAGGTCGCGGCCACTTTCTGGCGACGGTCACGGCCATTCATTACCAGCGGGATCCAGCGGGCAATCTGCTGCGGATCTTCGGAGTAGGCCATGCCGCGGAACAGAGTGCTTTTCTGCAACGCTTTGAAGCGCTTGCGCAGGAAGTCGACATTGTCGTCGCCCCAGACAAAGCTCATGTGCGGCGTGCTATGAATAAAGCTTTTGGGATTGCGCAGGTTGCCTTTCTGAACCTGATAAGCCCAGAACTGGCGGGAAATCTGAAACGATTCGTTGATCGTTATCGCTTTAGAGATGTCGATGCTGCCATCCGCCTGCTGAGGCGTATAGTTCAGCTCCGCCAGCGCCGCATGACCGGTGCCCGCGTTATTCCAGCCGTTGGAGGATTCTTCGGCCACGCTATCGAGCCGCTCCACCATTTCGATAGACCAGTCCGGCTCTAAATCCTGCAGCCATGCACCGAGGGTAGCGCTCATCACACCAGCACCAATCAGCAGCACGTCAACGTCTTTGCGCTCCTGCGCAGTAGTGGTGTCCTTTGCCATGGCACTCATCGCGAGCGCAAGGTTTACAGCTGAATTGCTCATGAGGCGACATCTCCTCTTCTGTTGACCTGAAGCCCAACAGTTTCGCAGGCGAAATAGTCACGCTTCTTACGAGCGCGTTGCGCTATTTCTCAAAGGTTAAGTCTCAGGTATAGGGTTAAAGCGGTGATAACGCGTTAACTGAACGTTATGCTTAGTCATCCGAATATAACATTCTCGCATCTGAATTAAACATTAGTTTATTTTTTAAATGCAGAAATGATTCAGCATAAGAATTAATCATCACGATGCGCGGCGTATTAGTGATTTTTTAGAGTGAAGTCAGTGAGTTAACTAAAAGCGGATGTTGCGGAAAAGCCCCATGCTGGTGCAGTGCCGGAAAGGATGTGAACAGTGCGGAATTATTTAATTAGCTGAAATTTAGCGATTTATTGCGCAGTAAGGAATAACAGGAATCAGGATGGCAGGGCCTTAACAGCCGCTTGTGTAAAAATAATGTTACATTTTTGTGAGTGTGAAAATGCGTGCGCATCGGCCCACGCATCGGATTCACCTATGACTGATTCGCGCTGGCAGGCAGCTTTTTCAGACTTATCGCCATGCGGTTATAGGTGTTCATCAGGCCAATCGCGATGTTCAGATCGACAATCTCTTTTTCACTGAACTCGGCTGTCAGTGCCGCATAGCAGGCGTCTGGCGCACCCTGCTGAGCAATCAGCGTCAGGTATTCAGCCCAGTGGAGAGCGGCCTTCTCTTTCTCACTGAACAGCGTCCCCGATTCATGCCAGACCGGGGTCAGCACGATCTTATCCCAGCTCATACCCGATTTATTCAGCGCTTTAGTATGCATATCAATGCAGTAGGCGCAGCCGTTAATCTGGGAAATGCGCAGGAACAGCAGTTCCAGTAAAGTGAGTGGCAGATCGGTTTGTGCCAGATAACTGTATACGCCGCCCAGCGCTTTCATGCCTGCCGGTGCTGCAAGGTGAAAATCGATACGTTCGCTCATCTTATTGCCTCCTGGGATTGATGAGGTGATTTTCGGCCTTTCAATGGAGCAGATAAAGTGCCAAAAAATGAGAGTCTGACTGGCCCATCGCCGCTTTCTACGCTGACACTGCAACGCGGTGCATCACGGGGGCTCAGCGAGCAGCTGCGACTGCTGATTGAACAGGCGATTAGTGAAGGGCGTTTACAGCCTGGTACGCGTTTACCTTCCTGCCGCGATCTGGCGGCGCAGCTCGGCGTGGCACGTGGCACCGTGCGTGCCAGCTATGACATGCTGGTTGATGGTCAGTTTCTGCAGGCCAGAGGCGCAGCAGGCACCTTCGTCAGTCCATTACCACCGTTAAAACCGGCCGGCAATGATGCCAACTGCAAGTCACTCCATCCTGATGGAATTGAAGAGTATGAAGCGCCACCGCTGACCTTTCAGATGGGCATTCCGGCCAGCGATGCGTTTCCGGCAAAAGTCTGGCTGCGCATCCTGCAGCGTCAGACGCGCATGCAGGTCAGCAGACCGGCGAGTTATCCCGATCCACGCGGCAGCTTAGCGCTGCGTCAGGCGCTGGTGGCCTACCTCGCGGTGGCACGCGGCCTGCGCTGTCAGGCGGATCAGATCATTATCACCAGCGGTTATGCGGGCGCGATGGGCCTGATTGGGCTGGTGATGAATTTTCAGGGCAAAAAGGCCTGGCTGGAGGACCCCGGATTCTGGGTGGCACGTCGCGCGGTTGAAGTGCTACACGTCACGCCGGTTGCCGTGCCGGTTGATGCCGAAGGGTTGCAGGTTCAGGCCGGGATTGCCCGCGCGCCGGATGCCGCTTTCGCGCTGGTCACACCGGGACAGCAGGCGCCGCTGGGCATGACCATGAGCCTGGTACGCCGTCATGAATTGCTGAACTGGGCCAGCCGGGAGCAGCGCTGGATTATCGAAGATGATTATCTCGGCGAGCTTCAGCCCGGTAATCGCGCGGCCCCTGCACTCGCCGCGCTCGACAGTGAAGGGCGGGTGCTGCACATCGGCACCTTCAGCAAGACGCTGACGCCGCAACTGCGGCTCGGTTTTATGGTGGTTCCGCCGGCGCTGACGGCGCGCTTCGGTGAGGTCTGCGCGTTGCTTGCGCCTGCATCCTCAGGATTGTTACACAACGCGGTGGCGGAGTTTCTGCGGGACGGACACTTTATGCGGCATCTGCGGCGCATGAAGCGCGTTTATCATGAGCGACTGGAGCAGATGGTCGCGGCGCTCCATCCTTACTTTCCCGACCTGCAACGCGCCGGGCTGGCGGTGATTGTCCGCTTACCCGCCGGTACTCTGGATGAGGCCATTGCGCAGCAGGCGGTGGAGTGGGGCATGGCCCCCTCGCCGCTGTCGGTCTGGTATCAGCAGGCCGGGCAGCGCGGTGCGGGTCTGGTACTGGGTGCGGCACATCTGCCGCGTGAAGGTTACGCGCGCAGCGCTGAACGGCTAAAAGCGCTGGTCGATGCGCAGGCGGTCAGCCCCTGAACCAGCGACGCCAGACAAAGCGGATAACAAAAAACTCTATGGCGCCCAGTAGCAAAAACCAGACGCAAAACACCACTGTGTAGAGCTGATTCAGATCCTGTAAATGGAACATCTGCAACAGATGCTGCGCCACCGTCACGCTAAAAGCGGGCGCGGGCAGCAGCAGCGCCGAGAGAAAGCCCAGCAGCAAAATGCCACCAGGCACAACCAACGTTTCAAAAGGGTTATTCATAACCGGTATCCCATATTTATCAGCCCGGCATTTTCCGGTAATCGGCGACAGGGTTCAATGGTGGTGTGCCGCAATACGCCCACATGGCGTAGTGCAGGGCAGGGAAAACGGCCAGAAAATGCTTTGCCACCATCGACTTAGCGCCATTCATAGCGAATGATAAGAGTTATAGCCTTTGCTATACTTAAATCCCTGATTTTACTGTCTTTTTATCTTGAGGTTTGCGTGGTAGACTGCGCCCACTTTTTCATAACTGAACACTTTGTGTGGTGAATTCAGCGTGAATTGCCGCTTTTTCGCCCCAGGTGAATAAATCATGACCTTTATTGCCACTTTAATTCTTGCGCTGGGTATGTCGATGGACGCGTTTGCCGCTGCGCTGGGCAAAGGTGCCACATTGCATCGTCCTGGTTTTAAAGAAGCGCTGCGTACCGGTCTGATCTTCGGCTCTATTGAAGCGCTGACCCCACTGATTGGCTGGGCACTTGGTCTGGCGGCCAGTCGTTACATCATGGCGTGGGATCACTGGGTTGCCTTCACCCTGCTGGCCTTTCTGGGTGGCCGTATGATGATGGAAGGTTTTCGTCAGACAGCCGTCGCAGAACCTTGTGAAGCCCCGCAAAGTCATGGCTTTATGGTCCTGGCGACCACTGCCGTCGCGACCAGCCTGGATGCACTGGCGGTCGGCGTTGGTCTGGCCTTTTTACAGGTGAATATCATCACCACCGCGCTGACCATTGGTGCCGCCACCACAGTGATGGCGACGACCGGCGTATTAGTCGGACGCTTTATCGGTCCGGTACTGGGCAAATGGGCGGAAGTACTGGGTGGCGTGGTGTTAATCGCCGTCGGCTCCACCATTCTGTTGCAGCATCTTGGCTACACCGCCTAGGGCCTTTGCACATAAAAGCGGTATTTTTGTGATCTGCTTCAAATTTATTTGCTGTTAAAACGCACAGCGGCTATACTTTTTCAGTATATGTTCAACTAAATTTGAATCAGGCATTTTATGAAACGCATCATTAAACACGTGTTCCGCGCTTATGTTGAGACGTTCAAACACGTACCGCCGGGTGCCATGTACTAAGCACCCCGCAAGAAACCCTCGATAATCGCGGTCAGGGATCGACCTGTGATTATCACCTTTTGCTTTTGCTTTTGCTTTCTTCTGAGTAAACCCGCGTTTTGCACTTCCTGGTGCGTCTAATCTGCTTCTGCCACTCTTCTTGTTGTCTTTCCGCTAAAAACACTTTCTGGCGACAAAATGACGCCTTTGCAGCCGTGCGTTATGTGCTGGTTGTAATTCCTTGTTTATGTAACCTGGTTTTCGATTTCATGCTGATTGTCTCTGCGTCAACGTGAGAATCATGGCAAAAGTGTCATGATTTAGTGCCGCTCTAAATTGTAAATTTTTTCTGATAGGTCATCCTTTAATATGCTATCTCATGTAGCTTAATTCTGTCGTAATCGACGGCTTATAGCTGAATATATGAGGTCTTATCGGCGATATAATGTTCAGGGAGAATATAAATGGATGCAGCATTGCTCGATATGATGCGCTCAGGCCGAAATAAGCACTGGGCTGAAACAATGATTAATCTTGAGGCCAGAAAGCTGATCAATACGGCTAATCATGTGTCCTCGGCCCATCTTTCAAATGGCATGACTCAGGTAAAGTTCGTTCAGGAGATTAGAGATCTCATTGAGAAGGAATTTGCCGCTGCACGACGTGCAAAATCTGACGAAGAGTGCGTGGCATGTATTAGAAATTTGCGGATAGAAATGGAAAACCTTCAGGAGCAGGACAGAATGCTGCGCATGAAAGCTGCGAAACTCTACGCCAAAGTGGAGTTTGTTAAGGAAAACAATAATATCGTTGGGTATGTGATTTCTGCTGTAAATGTTGTTATGGCCGGTGCCGAAATAGCTACTGGCCTAACCCTTATAGGTTCTATGACGCCTATGGGTATTCTGGCCGGTGCAGTGCTGGTTATTGACGGCGCTAACGGCATAAGCAAAGAATTTTCGAACTACGTTATGGGTATAAAAAACACCGAAGGTTTAGTGGCTGATGCTGCCATGTCTTCCGCTCAATTTATGGGGTTCAGTCCAAACAGCGGGCTGGCAGTCTATAAATCAGTCTCGCTGGTCGCAAATGCTTATACCGTATTTGGCCTCTTCAGGCGCCCCGGAACCTGGCGTTTATTCAGATACATGCCATCCGATTATTTCCGAAAAGTTAACACAATGAGCCGCGCCAAACTCACAATGCACATAGTCGGTTATGGTGTTACGGCCAAAGTCATATTTGACCTTATATCTGTTAAGGGCGCTGTTCAGAATTAGTTGTTAATTTACGATAGCGCCATGCCTTATAGGCAAGTGTTGCTGGCGTTAGATACCATATAAAAGGTAATACAATTGCAAGTGTACCTGTGAGCGTGATGCTGGTATCTGAGGATGCCAGCACTAACGTGAGAACGAGAATGGCTAAGGCAACGATAGTAATCCACTTTGCAGCAATAAAGCGGTTAGCAAGGTCATGGATAACCGAATCCAGAGAGCCGCCATAGTTAGCAATGTTGTTTTTAAGCTTCTGAAGATCTGCATAGTTAAAGCCGGAATCCAGCAGCGCCTTTTCGTTCAATTTCATAGACTTTTATCCTTAAAATTACCTGTGTAGCTTAAATAACTTTACCTGATAATGGCACTAAAAATCCCGCAAAGGGCACTCTTTCTGATAACTACTCTTTATGTCTGATATCCAGCTCTAAAGCGCGAAGCACTCGTAAACAGGATTATGCAGCAATGCGCTACTTGCCATCTGCAATATAGTGTACGGTCGGGGTCATGTTGTCCGCAAAACAGCAAGCGACGCTACACAGCAAATTTTGCCATTCTCTAAGAAATTACCTCTTACGCCAAACCTTCAACCCACCATTAACCCGCCTTCAACCCAATCCCGTCCTACACTGAATTATCCTCCCCAAATCAGGAGCAGCGGATGATCCAGAAGCATCGACGAAAACAGGCAGCGATTGTGGCAGGCGTGGGATTAGGTGTAGCGGCTACGCTTTGGGGTATGAAACGCTGGCAGCAACTGAAGCAGACGCCGCCGGTGTTGCCGCGCAGTCACCACGCCGGGCTGGCGGGTTATTTCCAGCAGGTGGGCGACTGGCGCATGTTTACGCGTGTCACACCTAATGAGGATCAGGGACTGCCGGTGGTGCTGATTCACGGGCTGGTGATGTCGGGCCGGGCGATGGAGCCGCTGGCGCTGGCACTGGGCCGCGACTATCACGTGCTGGTGCCGGATCTGCCCGGTTTTGGGGCCAGCACGCTGCCACCTTCCGCACCCATCATGACGGTGGATCAGCAGGCTGATGCGCTCTGGCTCTGGCTGCAGCACAACGGGTTTCAGCGTGCCATCTGGGTGGGCAATGCGTTTGGCTGCCAGATTCTGGCTGCGCTGGCGGTGAAATATCCGCAGGCGGTAGCGGGGCTGGTCTTGCAAGGGCCGACGGTGGATCGCCATGCGCGCAGTCTGACACGCCAGTTCTGGCGCAACTGGCGCAATCGTAGTCTGGAGGCGCATCGCTCGCCGGGTTCGCTGGCGTGCATCGACTACGCCAAGGCCGGGCTATGGCGCGCGTTCGGCACATTACGCGTCATGATGCGCGACCATATTGAGCATCGCCTCACTTACATCAACGCGCCAACGCTGCTGCTGCGTGGCTCGCGTGATCCAGTCTGCCCGGCACGCTGGCTGGATGAGCTCGCCGCGCTGATGCCGCGCAGCGAACGTCTGACGCTGCGCGATGGTACCCACACGCTGCACTACGTCTATCCGTGGAGTTTCTGCAACGCCATCCGCCCGTTCGTGGCGCGCATTCAGCAGGAGAATCAGCATGAGTAAACCGCCCAAGGGCATCGCCCGTTTTGACTCTGCTGCCGCCATGCTTCTGGCGCTGGCAAATGCGCTTCACGATCGTCCCTTCGCCAGTCCGAGCCAGTCACCGACGCTTGACCGGTTACTGCCCTCGCTGAATCGTCTGCCGACCGGGCTACGTGAGTGGGGTTATGCGCTGGGCGGCATGGCAGAAGGCATCAGCCTGCGCCAGGCGGGCGAGCTGGATATAGAAGGTATTGCTGAATGGATGGTGAGTGAGTACCCACAGCAGGATTATCCGGCGGCCTTTATCGGTTCGTCGAACGGCGCGCTGGTGCATCTGGCGTCGGCAATGAACGTGCCCTGGCTGCCGCAGACGTTTCTCTGTCCGGTGCGCGCCGCCAGTAACGATCCGGATGATGCAGAAGCGAATTTTGAGCAGGGTAAAGAGGTGGCCGCCGCGCTGCTGGCTGCCTGGCCACGGCTGGCGGTTCACCACATGCACGACCCGAATCAGGATCGCCTGATGCTTGATCAGATGCGCTATTTCCGGCTCAAACTGCGCGAACTGCCGCTGGCCTTTAACGAATTCCTGATGGGCAGTCTGCCCGCCGGTTCCACACTGTTTATCAATCACTGCACCCAGCAATGGCCGGTAACGCGCACCAGCGATCGCTCTTTCTTTCAGTTTGGTGCGCCGGGCGGAGCCAGCGAAAAAGAGTTTATGCAGGGCGGTCCGCGCGTGGCGGAATATCTGGCACGTTACGGTGTGGATCGTGAGCGCTGGACGCCGCCAGCCATTACCGACCGGGTGCCGGAAGCGGAGTGGGGGCTGGATGGTTATCTGATCGCACCGCTGAAAAAGCTTGCCGAAGCGCAGAGCTGGAAGCTGATGGAGATTCGCTACGAGAATCCGGAAGCAATGAGTTATGTGGTGGCGGAGATCTACCGCGACTGGTATCTGGCGGCGGGAATCTTACCGACCCGGCTGACGGTGGACAGTTTCCTGCTGATGGATCCGTGGTGTACGCAGCAGCAGCAGTCGATTCCGTTCTGGCTGAGCTTTAGCAGCGAATCCTCGGCATTAGCGCTGCAACGTTTCCTGGAAAAACAGCCGCCATTCCGTAACATCGATATGATGCTCTTTTCTCATGGTACCGACAGTATCGGGCTGG
Source organism: Pantoea sp. MHSD4 (assembly GCF_021043305.1). Classification (NCBI taxonomy): domain Bacteria; kingdom Pseudomonadati; phylum Pseudomonadota; class Gammaproteobacteria; order Enterobacterales; family Erwiniaceae; genus Pantoea; species Pantoea sp. MHSD4. The sequence continues at coordinate 33,228 of NZ_JAJNDH010000006.1, forward strand.
CGGAGATTGATCGCTGGCGGGCGCTGCTGTCCCATGCGCGTGACGAGGGAGTTTTAATTGGTGTGGATGAAGCCCGCTACCCGCGTGACTTCGCGACGTTTGCCCGCTTCGACTCGGCGCTGCGTGAACGGGCACCGCTGTTGCCACCGCCGCCTCCGCTTAATTCAGAGAAGGTGATGGCAGGTATTAAACGTTACGGTGCAAAACATGGCGTCACGCTGACGGCGCTGACGTAGCCGCCGCGCCGTCCTGCGATTATTCGCCGTCGGTGATGGGCTGGCGCACCAGCAGCAGGTAGGCGAGTGCGCCAACCAGCGTGACGCAGGCACAGATCATCAGCGCCAGGCTGAACGATTTGGTGGTGTCGAGCACCCAGCCGGTGATCACTGGCGCGAACGAGGCGAAGATAAAGCTGGCAAAGTTCTGGATGCTGCCGACCGAAGCGGTCATGCGGGCGGTGACGTTAGCGTGGATCAATCCCCAGCACGAGGTCCCGGCGAAGTGGATACAGAACAGCGCCATGCCAATCAGCGTCACGGCGCTGGTGGTGTCGGTCGCGCGGGTCACCACGGCGGTGAATCCGGCTGACAGCAGCATCCCACTAACGATGCAGACTTTGCGGGTTTTTACGGCGTTAAAGCCACGACGCACCAGCGAGTCAACCACATAGCCATTCAGCAGCATTCCCGCTGCACCAAACAGGAACGGAATCGCCGCCAGCAGGCCAGTACTTTTCAGATCGAGATGATAGGTGGACTGCAGGTAGCCCGGCAGCCAGGCGATATAGAGCCACGCGGTGTAGTTGATGCCGCTGAAGCCAATCATCATGCCCCACATGGTGCGCTGCTTAAACAGGCCACGCCACTCTTTGAAGCTGATCGGCTCTTTCCGCGACGCCACGCTGCCCGCCTGCAGATAGTGGATCTCTTCGGCGCTCAGGGTGTTGTTATCCCGGTCGCGGTAAATCATATACCAGCCGATAGCGAGGAACATGCCGAGGATACCGATGGTGACAAACATGCCACGCCAGCCCATCACCAGCATCATCGCCGCCAGAATCGGTGGGGCCACCGACAGCCCAATCATTGAAGCGGCATTAAACATCCCCATTGGCATGCCGCGATCTTTAATGTTGAACCAGTCGTTGATCACTTTCACGCCGCACGGGTTCATCGGCGCTTCGCCAATACCCAGGCCGATGCGCACCAGGATGAACTGGGTAAAGTTATGCACCAGACCAGAAGCGGCCTGGAACAGCGACCAGATAAACATGCCGATGCCGAGCATAATGCGCGGCCCTTTACGATCCAGCAGCGCGCCACACGGCAACTGCGCCAGGCCATACGCCAGCGAAAAAGCAGAAAGCAGGAAGCCAATTTCGGTGGCGCTTAGCCCCATCTCATCGCGGATGGTCATGTTCGCGACCGACAGCGAGCTGCGATCCAGATAGTTGATGATGGCGGCGAACAGCAACAGCAGCATCGCCGTAATCTGCACTTTGCGGATACGCGGTGAACGCACCACATCGCTGCGCATTGGCACGAAATCCTGGCCTGGTGGCGTGTCGCCGGTCACGCTGTCGCGACCGGTTACTGAGGTCTTTTCCATTGCACTCTCCCGAAACTGGGTACTTATCGTTATGGTGAGAAGGGGTCTGCGCGCAGCGGCAAAAGGCCGCCGTGACGTTGCAGTCGAGACTAAGAGCAAAGGGTTAAGGATGTTGCAAAGATGTTTCTGAATCGTGCGGGAGCTAATGCTTTGTGGTTTTTAATCGGTTTTTAATTGTACTGACCGATTGAGCGCACCATTGAGGTTTTGGCGGTCGCCAGATGGTTATGTAATGCACAGAGCGCATCAATATCCTGACGGCCAATCAGCGCGGTCAGTATCGCCATATGCTCCTCCAGCGCGACAATGTTACGCTGCTTAAGATCGCTTTCATCCCACTGATAATGCGAGTGAAAGATGACTGAGATGATCTCCAGCGACTGATTAAAAAATGGATTATTGGCGGCGGATAAAATCAGCGAATGCATCTGACGGTCCAGCGCAGCAAAGTGGCGATAGTTGCTGGCGATGGTGTCGCGCATGGATCGGTGACGATCCAGCAGATCCCGCGCCTGCACCCAGCGCTCATCGCTGGCGGGCAGATTCAGGAAGCGGCTCAGGGCGTGGGTTTCCAGCATCTCGCGCAGTTCAAACAGCTTCTCGGCATAATCCTGAGTGAATTTTTTCATGCGCCACTGACCGCGTTTCACCGGCTCCAGCAGGTCATAGCGCATAAAGCGCAGCAGAAATTCGCGCACCACAACCGGACTGACTTTCACCTGCTGCGCCAGTTGCAGCTCGCTGAAGGTGTCGCCGGGCACCAGCTGCCGCTGATTGATCATATTAAAAAACATCTGCTCAAAGTGACTGGCCTGCTGCTCAATCGGCGGCGTTAAGGCGCTAAAACTGTCCTCTTCGCGGGGATCACGCACGATAACGTAGGTTTGATCCACTTTATCCAGCACGCCGCACTGATGCAGATAGTGCAGGGTATGTCGCACCGTGGTCCGGCTGATATTGAACATCTCCGCCAGCGCCGCCTGCGGTGGCAGGGGCGAACGAATATGTCGCTGAGCGATACTCTCCAGCATCTGGTTGATGACGTTCTGGCGCAAATTCTGGCTGCGGCTCATCTGACTCTCCGGTTTTTAATGCATTAAAAACCATTCAAAGCCCAAAAAAATCGCCGTGCTTCACACTTCCCGTAAACGAACGCTGCGCATCAGGCAGGATTCGCCGTAACTGCCTGCAGGACAACCGGAGAATCACCATGACAACAATGAAAGCACTGGTCATCGCTGAACCACGTAAGATGGTCTGGGCCACCCGCGACACCCCCACGCCTGCCGCTGGCGAGGCGCTGATTAAAATTCTCACCGCCGGAATCTGCGGCACGGATATCCACGCCTGGTCCGGCAATCAGCCGTTCTTCAGCTATCCACGGGTGCTGGGCCATGAAATCTGTGCGGAAGTGGTGGCGCTGGGTAGTGGCGCCGAGGGCTTTCAGGCAGGCCAGCGGGTGGCGTTAATGCCCTACATCTCCTGTCTGCGCTGCGACGCCTGCCAGAGTGGCAAGACCAACTGCTGTGAACAGATCTCGGTGATAGGCGTGCATCAGGATGGCGGTTTCTGCGACTACTTAAGCGTGCCGGTCAGCACGTTGCTGGCGGTGGATGAGGTGGCCCCGGAAGCGGCCGCGCTGATTGAGCCCTTTGCCATCAGCGCCCATGCGGTGCGTCGTGCAGGCATTGTAGCGGATGAGCAGGTTCTGGTGGTGGGTGCCGGACCGATTGGGCTGGGTGTCGCCGCCATTGCCGCCGCCAGTGGCGCGCAGGTCGTGGTGGCGGACACCAGCGGATTCCGTCGCCAGCATGTCGCTGATCAGCTGGGTCTGGCGGCACTGAATCCGGCGGATGAGGCGTTTTACAGCGCGCTACGGGATCAGTTTGGTGGTCGTCTGGCGCTGAAAGTGATCGACGCCACCGGCAGCCCGGCGGCGATGAACAATTCGGTTAACCTGATGCGACACGGCGGCACAATCGTCTATGTCGGCCTGCACAAAGGCGATCTGGTTATCCCTGACAGTGAATTCCACAAAAAAGAGACCACGCTGATGGGCAGCCGCAATGCCACCCGCGAAGATTTTGATCGGGTAAGTGCACTGATGGCCAGCGGCCAGCTGCGTGCTGAAATGATGCTGAATCATCACCTGGCTTTCTCCACGCTGGATGAAACCTTTGAGTCGCAAGTCATCAATAATCGCGAACTGATCAAAGGCGTGATTCACTTCGACCGCTAACGCGGCGTTTCAGGGCGCGGTGAGGGTTTCAAAGAAGTGCGCCCGCACCGCGTCGGCATCCACGCCGAGCGCGATACGCTGGGCGGGCAGACCGGCAAAGGGATCATTGCGCGACGCCAGTGCGCCGAGCTTACGCACAGTCTGACCGCAGGCGATGCCCTCGGTGATGACCCGCAGCGGACTTTCAGTGAGGGTAAAGGCCTGCGGCAGCGTCAGCCACGCCACTGCCAGGGTATCGTGCAGCGCCATACCGGCAAAACCCTCCTTTGCCAGGCTGTAAGCCAGATAAGGACGACAGATAGCGCTCAGCACCGGCTGGTTCAGACGCTGAACCTCATCACTGCTGATTAACACCTTGTGCGTGACATCCAGCGGGATGACTACCACGTTCAGCGCCGAGGCGAGCACCTGATCGGCGGCATGCGGATCTTTCCAGATATTAAATTCGCTGAAGGGCGTCACGTTGCCGCTGTGGCCGTCGGTGCCAAACGCGCCGCCCATGATCACCAGCTCTTTCACCAGCGGAATAATATCCGGCGCCTGATTAATGGCCGTGGCGATGTTGGTCAGCGGGCCAATCGCCACCAGGGTGATCTGATGCGGCTGCGCCCGCACGCTGTCGATAATAAACTGCACTGCGCCTGGCGCCTCATCGCTGCAGGCATTATCAAACGCGTCGCCCAGCCCATCTTCACCGTGCAGTCTGGCGGGCGCAGAGGGTGCCAGCGCCAGCGGCCGCGAACAGCCGCGATAGACCTCCGCATTAATCGCCATTTTGTCGCAGAACAGCCGGGCATTTTTCACCGCCTGACCCACCGCCACGTTGCCATACACGGTGGTAATCCCCAGCAGATGCTGTGTCCGCGCCGCATAAGCCAGCGCAAAGGCATCATCCACGCCGATATCAGTATCAAAAATCAGGGTACGCATAGGCTCTCCGCAACAGGCTGTTAACTCTCAGCATTACCCCGCCAGCGGGCAGGGCGTCAAGCGATTCATCCGCCATGCGCACAGGCTTGCCAGCCTGAAACGGGCGTCGTATTATCACCGGCTCAAGGTGATGGCGTGCCACCTTTCCCAACCGCCGGTGGGCTTTACACCGGCTGATGACGCCTGACACTCAATCCTTTCGCGGGAGCTGAGGTGTCAGGCGCAGTTTATCTCTGCCTTTCCCCCCTCAGCCCGGCATTACTCTGTTATCAGGAGCAACACATGTTTAAACCGTTACTGGCTGTGATGATCGGCGGCTCTGCCGGCTGTGTACTGCGCTGGCTGTTCTCGATGCGTTTTAATGCGCTCTTTCCTAATCTGCCGCCCGGCACGCTGCTGGTGAATCTGATCGGCGGGCTGGTGATCGGCGGCGCAATGGCCTGGTTTGTGCGCCATCCCGACGTGGACCCGATCTGGAAACTGCTGATCGTCACCGGACTCTGTGGCGGCCTGACAACATTCTCCTCGTTTACTGCGGAATTAATGGGTCTGCTTCAGACCGGAAAATATATGTGGGCGATGGCCAGCGCGCTGGTGCATGTGATTGGCTCACTGCTGATGGCGTTTGCCGGTTTCGCGCTGGTCACGCTGCTGAGCTGATCCGGCGAATTGGCGCTTGTCTTAACGCTTAAGAGGTAGATACTGTTTCAGGTTTTACGCCCGCATGGCTATTGCGGGCGTAACGCTGAACGTCACCGATTATTCCGGACGATTAAGGAGCCGAGCCATGCGAACCAATCCTACCTTCCTTAACCTGGTGTTGTTAAACGGTGAACCCGACCAGAAACTGCAGGCGGCGCGCGACGCCGGTTTTGATCAGGTCGAGATCTGGCGCGAGGATGTTGACGCATACGAGGGCGGTGCGGCAGCACTGGCTGAGATCAGCGCACTGAAGGGACCTGGCTTTACTAATCTGCAGGTGTTGCGCGATTTTACCGGCGCACCGGGTGCGCTACGGTGCCAGAAGCGCGAAGAGCTGCGCCAGTTTATACAGATTGCCCGGACGCTGGGCTGCGACACGATTCAGGCACCGGCCAGCACCCGCGAAGATTGCTGCGCCGACCAGATTGATGATGACCTGCGCTGGATGGCCTCTGAAGCTGCACGCTACAACATGCGCATTATGTATGAGCCGATGGCCTGGTGCAGCGTGGACAATACGCTGCCGCTGGCGTGGCAGCGATTGCAGCGGCTCGATCAGCCCAATATCGGGCTGGTGGTGGATCTTTTCCATATCTGCGCACTGGGCGGTGACGCCTCGCAGCTGGACGGCATTCCTGCCGACCGTATTTATGAAGTGCAGCTGTGTGATATGGCCGCGGTTCCCGCGCAGGATAAGCATAGCCTGATGGCGATGGCAAAACACCATCGTCAGTTGCCCGGCGATGGCATTATTGATGTTGAACGCTTCGTCGATAAGCTGAAAAGTGCAGGCTATCAGGGGCCGGTGGGTATCGAAGTCTTTAATGATACGCTGAAACGCCTGCCGCCCGACGTCGCAGCACGTCATGCCTGGCAGGCGTTAAACCGCTACTGGGGTTAGTCCTGTAAACACTGGCCGATAAATCCGGCGGCGTGCATAGCACCCTGAGCGGAAATAGTGTGGCCGGTGGCGGGTTCAAAGCGCGCGTCGACCGGCACCGCTGCGGCCCGGAGTCGTGCTGCGGCAGATTCGCTCTCCTGCCACGGGATCACCTCATCGGCCTGACCGTGAATCAGCAGCGCGGGTACATGAGCCTGCGGGGTTAATTCACCGTCAACCGCCAGACGCCCGGAAAAGGCGACCACGCCTGCCAGCGGATAACGGCCTGACGCCAGGGCATCCAGTGCCATGATCGATCCCTGCGAGAAGCCGACCAGCACCACATCCTGCCAGCGTTCCGCGAAGCCGTGCTGCGCAATAATCTCGCTAAGGGTTGCATCAAATGCCGCCCGCGCTGCCCGAACACGGGCAGGCCTGTTCTCAGGTGTGATGTCCGCCAGGCTGAACCACTGCCAGCCAAAACCACCGGGAAAACGTTCAGGCGCATTGGGAGAGGCAAAAATCACATCCGGCAACAGCGTCGCCCAGTGACGGCCAATCGGTGCCAGATCGTCGCCGTTACTGCCCACGCCATGCAGAAAAATTACCAGTGCTTTTGCCATCATTGCTCCTTTAGCTTATGTCCTTACAAATTGTATTCACTCATATCCGGGCCAGCCGGAACAATCCCGTTCGGATTCAGCGCCTTGATCGAGTAATAACCCTGTTTGATGTGGTCGATACTGACCGTCTCACGTACGCCGGAGACCGATAACATGCTCTTAAGATAGCGATTCAGCAGCGTATAGTCGCGTATCCGGCGCAGGTTGCATTTGAACAGGCCATGGTAGGCGGCGTCAAAGCGAATCAGCGTCACGAACAGGCGAATATCGGATTCAGTCAGCCGTTCCCCCAGCAGGAAAGTGCGACCATCGCTGAGCAGGGCTTCCAGTTCATCGAGCTGGCTAAAGACGTCATTAAATGCCTGCTGATAGCTGAGGGCGGTAGTGGCGAAGCCAGCACCATAAACACCGTTATTCAGACGCGGATAGAGACTCTCATTCAGCGCGTCAATCTCCTGGCGCAGCGCGGCGGGATAGAGATCGATGCGGTTATCGGCCAGATCGCCAAAGCCGCTGTTGAACATGCGCACAATGTCAGCGGACTCATTATTGACGATGGTGCCGGTCTTCTTGTCCCACAGCACCGGCACGGTGGCGCGGCCGGTGTAATCGGGCGCGACACGGGTATAGATTTCATGCAGATATTGCGCGTTATTCAGCGGGTCCTGCTGTGCGCCGGGAAACGTGCCGAAGCGCCAGCCCTGAGCCCCGAGCTGCGGCTCAACCACCGTGACACTAATCATTGACTCCAGCCCTTTGAGTTTGCGGGCCATCAGCGCACGTGACGCCCACGGGCAGATCAGCGCCACATAGAGGTGGTAACGATCCGGTTCGGCGGCGAATTCAGTCGAGCCATCGCTACTGATAAAGTGCCGGAAACCGGATGTCTGGCGAACAAATCCGCCCTGTTTATCGGTAGCCTGCACCGGATGCCAGTCACTACTCCATTTGCCTTCTACTAACATCGCGCAACTCCTCTGTGGTGAGAGAAGTAGCTTAACTGATGACTAAACGACTGATAATCGGGTCTGTAAGACAATGATTTCTTCCAATATGGAAGAAATCACACCGGTGGAGCGTGCGTGAAGTGCGTCACCAGGAAGTCGATGAGCAGGCGTGCCCGATGTGGCAGATGACGGGCCGGCGGATAAACCGCAAACAAGCCTAGCGGTGGCGTCTCAAAATTTTCCAGCAGCCGGACAATCTCCCCACGTTGCAGCGCCGGGGCCGCAATAAAACCGGGCAAACGCGCAATGCCCAGACCGGCGATGGTGGCCTGCAGACAGGCTTCAGTATTGGCGAAGCGTAAACGTCCACGCACCGGCACGGTCACAATTTCACTGCTGCCGTCCCCGCTGGTAAACGGCCAGTGCCAGGGATCGCGAAAATTGGTGTCGATAATGCACTGATGCTGTGCCATGTCACGCCAGTGCTGCGGCGTGCCGAACTGCTCCAGATAGACCGGTGATGCGGCGATACGCACATGTACTTCGCTCAGCTTGCGCGCCACCAGGCTGCTGTCGCTGAGCGTGCCGATGCGGATCGCCATATCAAAACCTTCATCGACGATGTTCACGGCCCGGTCTGAAAAGCTGACATCCAGCTCAATCAACGGATAGCGCCGGGCAAACGCCACCAGCACCTGAGACAATACCGCCGTGCCAAAGGAGCCGGGTGCGCTGATTTTCAGCCTGCCGGTGGGCGTCGTCGCACTTTCACGCACGCTGGCATCCAGCGCCTCAAAGGCATCGAGCAGATTCTTCACCCGCTCATAATAGCTGCGTCCGACATCGGTGGGCGACAGCGCGCGCGTGCTGCGCTTAAACAGCTGCACGCCGAGCTGCTGCTCCAGCTTTGAAACCAGTTTTGATGCCTGACTGCTGCTGGTGCCGAGACGCAACGCCGCGGCAGAAAAGCTGCCGGTTTCCAGCACCGTGACAAACATCCGGTCACAATCGAGTCGATCCATGGCGAAGTCCTGAGGAGGTAAAGTCGCAGTATAGGGGCTGTGGCCAGGCGATGCAGCCTTCACTTTGCGTGCCTTAACCCTTTCGCTGGCGCGGAAAACCTGCTTGACTGATTCTCTGCCCGACGTTCACTGGAGTATTTCATGTCGCTGATTCACCTGACGTCACTGGCGGAGATTCCGGCCGCCGAGTGGGATGCGCTGTTGCCTGATGACCAGCCATTTTTGCGCCACGCCTTTCTGCTGACGCTGGAAGAGAGTGGCAGCGTACGGTTTGAGGCGGGCTGGCAGCCTGACCATCTGCTGTGGCGGGAAGAGGGCGTGACCCGCGCCGCGCTGCCGGGCTACCGTAAACGACATTCACAGGGCGAATATGTCTTTGATCATGCCTGGGCGGATGCCAGCCAGCGCGCCGGCATCCGCTACTACCCGAAATGGCTGGGCGCGATACCCTTCAGCCCGGTCACCGGTGCACGCCTGCTGGGAGAAGCCTCGGCCGCGTCTCAGCTGGTTTCAGCCCTGCCGGAAAGCCTGTTGCAGCAGGGCTTAAGCGGTGCGCACATCAATTTTACCGATGCGCAGGCTAACGCGCTGCTGGCCGATCAGCCCGACTGGCTCTTACGGCTCGGTTGTCAGTATCACTGGCATAATCGCGGCTACCGCGATTTTCAGGATTTCCTGGACACGCTGATGTCGCGCAAGCGCAAACAGCTGCGTAAAGAGCGTGAACAGGTGGCGCAGAGCGGTTTTGTGTTTGACCGCTATCGCGGTGATGAGCTGCGCGAAGATCAGTGGGATTTTGTCTATACCTGTTATGCCAACACTTATGCGGTGCGCGGTCAGCGGCCCTATCTGACGCGCGACTTCTTCAGTCTGCTGGCGGAACGAATGCCGCAGAATATTGTGGTGGTGATCGCCCGCTTACAGCAGCAACCGGCGGCAATGGCTTTTTATCTGCGGGACAGCCACTCGCTCTATGGCCGCTACTGGGGCTGCCTGGCGGAGTTTGATCGGCTGCACTTCGAAACCTGTTTCTATCAGGGAATGGATTTAGCCCTGGATGAAGGGCTGACGCGCTTTGATGCGGGTGCGCAGGGCGAGCACAAGCTGGTGCGCGGCTTTGAGCCGCAGATTACCCACTCCTGGCACTATCTGCTGCATCCCGGCCTGCGCGATGCCGTGGCCGATTTTCTGGTGCAGGAGCGGGAAGGCGTGCGCGGCTGGGCGGAAGAAGCACGCGACGCCTTACCCTATCGACGCGGCGATTAATCGATGCCGACAAAGCCACCGGTCTGATGCTGCCACAGACGGGCATACAGACCGTTCTGCGCCAGCAGCTCGTGATGGCTGCCCATCTCAGCAATACCGCCTTTATCCAGCACCACCAGTCGATCCATCTTCGCGATGGTCGACAGGCGGTGTGCAATCGCAATAACGGTTTTGCCCTGCATCAGTGACTCCAGGCTCTCCTGAATCGCCGCTTCCACTTCGGAGTCCAGCGCCGAGGTGGCCTCATCCATGATCAGCACCGGCGCATCTTTCAGTAGCACGCGGGCAATCGCCACACGCTGACGCTGACCACCCGACAGTTTCACGCCACGCTCCCCCACGTGTGCATCCAGCCCGGTGCGGCCCAGTGAATCGGAGAGTAGCGGAATAAACTCATCGGCGCGGGCGCGGTGAATCGCAAGCTGTAATTCCTCTTCGCTGGCGTCAGGACGACCATAAAGCAGGTTTTCCCGAATCGAACGGTGCAGCAGCGAGGTGTCCTGCGTAATCATGCCAATCTGGCTACGGAGGCTCTCCTGCGTCACTGCGGCGATATCCTGATCGTCGATCACAATCCGCCCACCGTTAAGGTCATAAAGACGCAGCAGCAGGTTCACTAACGTCGATTTACCGGCCCCCGAAGGACCAATCAGACCAATCTTCTCGCCCGGTTTAATGTCGAGATTAAAGCCGTTAATCACCTGACGGCCACCGCCATAGTCAAAGCGCACATCCTCGAATCGGATGTTGCCGCGCGTCACCTTAAGCTGTTTAGCCTGCGGCGCATCCTGCACGCTCAGCGGCTGCGCAATGGTTTTCAGGCCATCCTGAACCGTACCGATATTTTCGAAGATGCCATTGACGACCCACATGATCCAGCCAGACATATTGACCAGGCGGATGACCAGACCGGTCGACAGCGCAATGGCGCCGACACTGATCAGCGACTGGCTCCACAACCACAGCGCCAGCGCGGATGTAGAGACAATCAGCAGGCCGTTCAGTGCTGACAGCGTCAGATCCATGCTGGTGACCATGCGGCCAGCGTGCTGAGTTTTTTCCGTCTGCTCCTGCATCGCCTCACGCGCATACTTACGCTCCAGATCGCTGTGGGCAAACAGCTTGATGGTGGCAATATTGGTATAGCCATCAACAATGGTGCCCATCAGCTTTGAACGCGACTCTGAAGAGACCACCGAACGGGCTTTGACGCGCGGCACAAAGAAACGAAGCGAGGCGCTGTAAGCGACCATCCATATAATCAATGGGATCATCAGCCGCCAGTCGGCATCGGCAAACAACACCAGCGACGTCACGGCGTAGATCAGCACGTGCCAGATAGCGTCGACCAGCTGCACCGCGGAATCACGCAGTGAACTGCCGGTCAGCATGATGCGCTGGGCGATACGACCTGCAAAATCGTTCTGGAAAAAGTTAAGGCTCTGGCGCAGCACATAGTTGTGATTCTGCCAGCGGATCAGGTTGGTCATGCCCGGGCTGATGCTCTGGTGAACCAGCATGTCGTGCAGGGCGATAAAAATCGGCCGCAGAATCAGCGCCACTGCTCCCATCCACAGGAGTATCGGCCAGTTATCCTGAAACAGGCTGGCGGGTGTGGAGTGGTTCACCATATCGATAATGCGGCTCAGATAGCTGAACAGCGACACTTCGATCAGCGCTGACGCCAGCCCCACCACCAGCAGTGCTGCGAAACTGGGCCAGACCTGGCGCAGGTAGTAGAGGTAAAACGACCAGACCGTTGAGGGCGGCGAATCGGTGGGCGCGTCATGAAATATATTGATAAAACGTTCAAAACGACGATACAACATAGCGATACTCTTTCCGTCCGGTAAAGAGCTACAGCTTAGTGCATGAACCCCGTTCGGCTAAAAGGAGAAAATATGGAAATCATTATTCGGGCACGGGAACCGCAGGATGCTGCCGCCTATCAGCGCCTCTACAGTCATCCCGATGTCTATCCCTGGACACTGCAACTGCCGTTTCCCAGCGTTGCGACCTGGGAGAAAAAAATTGCCCGAATGGACGCCGAGGGGTTTATCGCCTTTGTGGCAGAAATTGATGGCGAGCTGGTGGGTGAGCTGACGCTGTTTGTCGATAACAAGCCGCGAACCCGCCACTGCATCAGTTTTGGACTGGGCGTGCATCCCGATTTCGGCGGTCGCGGGGTCGGTGAGCGGCTGATTCGCACCGCAATGGACTACTCCCGCAACTGGCTGGGCATTACCCGTATGGAGCTGGAGGTGTTTCACGACAACGAACGGGCGCTGCGGCTCTATGAGCGGCTGGGCTTTGAGCGGGAAGGGGTGATGCGGCAGGCGGCACTCCGCGACGGTCAGCTGCGCGACGTGGTGATGATGGCGAAGCTGCTGCACGAGAAGTGATAACCGGAGCGGCATCACGGCCGCTCCGTGTTGCATTACGGATTTTTATTGCTGTAGTGCTGCATATTCTGCTTCGTTACCAGCTCAAACGGGATCCACTGGTGAGAATCTACCTTCTGGCCTTTGATCATCTGCTGCGCCACTTCAACCGATTTTTTGCCCTGACCCACGGCATCCTGGAACACGGTTACGGCCAGTTTACCGCTGGCCAGCGCTTTCAGGCCATCCGGCGTGGCATCAATCCCGCCCACCAGAATGGTTTTCTTCGGCTTCGACTGAGCAATGGCCATCGTGGCGCCAATTGCCATTTCGTCGTTGTTCGCGGCGACAATATCGATATCCTCACCGTTCGACAGCCAGTTGAGCATTAAATCCATCCCCTCATTGCGCGCATAGTTAGCGGTCTGCTTCAGTACCACTTTCATATTGGGATACTTCGCCACCACCTGCTCCACATCTTTGGTGCGCTGAAGTGCGCCCGCATCGCTGAGGTTGCCGATCATGATGGCGACGTTGCCACGGTAACCGGCCTGCTTTGCCAGCGCTTCCATCTGCAACGTGCCTGACTCGCGCTCGTCAGAGCCAACAAACACCACGCCTGGCGGCAGGGTTTTATCGCCCGGTGAGCGGTTAACATAGACCAGTGGAATATGGGCCTGCTGCGCCAGTTTTGTCAGGGCTGGCGTACTGGCAGAGTCCACCGGGTCGACAATAATCGCATCCACCCCGGCGCTGATAAAGCTCTGCACCTGATCGGTCTGACGCCCTACGTCGCCACGTGCATCTTCGAACTGCGCCTCCAGCTGGCGCACTTTAGCCTCTTTCTCAATCGACTGGCGGATGATAGTCAGGAAGTTCTGGTCGAAATAGGCCATCGAGACACCTATTTTCTCAGCCAGCGCCGGTGTTGAAAGAGAGAGCAGACAGAGTATTGCCCATGCATGTTTTTTCATTAGAGGCTCCCGAGGTTACCGGATGGAATGAAATTTTCATTTATTATAAAAATGGAAAGGCAGGATCATTTGCAGATTAGAAACTGCCATCAGGTTTGACAACCGGTCCTTTTCACTCTTGCTAGCGCCGCCACATTTTGTCGTGAAATCGCCTCGTCATAGCGGTCAGCGCGGGGGAAATCCCCGACCTGGTGCACACTCTGCAGTAGTGAGCCGCAGCTTTTCACGCTTTTGTGCAGTGCCGCACGGGCAGTTGTGAGGATTGTCAGAAAACCGTTTAATCGGGCCAGACGATCCTGACATCTGCACAGTGACCCATCGTTAGCCTCCTATCTATATTTCCAGAAGCGGGAATTCTCAGCGTTATTCCTGAAAAAAACCTCGTGGCGCAACCTGCCGCTTTTTAAGGAATTCAGCTCATGCCTAAAGAACAAACGCCTCAACGGACGACCCATGTCCGCATCGGGATCCTCTGCCTGATCCTGTTTCTGTCGGTTGTGGCTTACGCCGACCGTTCGATCCTCTCGATCTCCGGGTCGGCAATCAAAGAGGAGTTCGGTCTGTCAGCGATCCAGCTGGGATTGATCCTCTCTGCTTTCAGCTGGGCCTATGTCATCGGTCAGATTCCTGGCGGACTGTTGCTTGACCGCTTCGGGGCCAAAAAAGTGTATGGCGTTACACTGGCGCTCTGGTCAGTTTCAACGCTGGCGATGGGATTTGTGGGCGAGTTCTCCAGCGGCATGACCGGCGCGCTGATGCTGATGTTTGGACTGCGCTTTATGCTGGGACTCATAGAGGCACCCAGCTTTCCCGCTAATGCGCGCGTGGTCATTATGTGGTTTCCGGGCGCAGAACGGGGACGGGCATCATCGCTGTTCAGCTCGGCGCAATATTTTGCTGTCGCTATCTTCTCGCCGCTTTCAGGCTGGCTGGTCTCGCGCTTTGGCTGGGAATGGCCATTCTTTGTGCTGGGCGGCATCGGTCTGGTGGCGGTCCTGGTCTGGGCGGCCTGGATGCGCGAGCCACGTAACCACCCCGGCGTATCGGAAAGTGAATTGCGCCACATTGTCGACGGTGGCGCGCTGGTGGATATCGATGCGGCGCAGACGCTGAAAGCACGACCACCGGTCAGCAAAGCGATGTTCAGAAAGCTGCTCACCAATCGCATGCTCTGGTGCGCCTATCTCGGTCAGTACTGCATCATTGCGCTCAGCTACTTCTTTATTACCTGGTTTCCAATCTATCTGGTGCAGGCGCGCGGCATGAACATCATGGAAGCGGGATTCGCCACTATTGCGCCAGCGCTGTTCGGTTTTCTGGGCGGCATCAGTGGCGGTTACCTGTCAGACAAGTTACTCGCCCGAGGCTGGAGCGTCTCCTGGGCGCGTAAAACGCCCTATATCGTCGGCATGCTGATGGCGTCCAGCCTGGTGCTGGCGGCGATTATTCCCGGTAACGGCGGCATCATCGCCATTATGTCCTTCGCCTTTTTCGGCAAAGGCATCGCGGCTGGCGCAGGCACCTGGACGGTGATCAGCGACACCGCACCGAAAGAGGCGGTGGGTCTGGCGGGGTCCATTTTTAACGGCATCGGCAATATTGCCGGTTTCACCACGCCGCTGCTGTTCGGCATCATCGTTGGGCTGACCGGTAGCTACAGCATTGGACTGGCGTTTGTGGCGGCACACTGCGTGGTCGCGGCGCTGCTGTTCCTGCTGGTGATGGGGCCGATTGAACGTGTCGGCGAAGAGACCGGACGCCCGGCATCATTTAACAATCAGGAGAAAGAAGATGGCATTAAAGCAATGTAACGTGCTGATCAAAGGGAAATTTCTGCCACCGCAGCTGATTGAGAATATCGAACAGTCGTTCACCGCCTTCCGGCTGTGGGAGGCGGAGGATGAGGCGGCCTTTCTGACGGAAAAGGGTGCTGATATCGACATGCTGGTCACCAGCGGCAATGCGGTGATGGGCGCACCCGCCGCATTGATTGCCGCGTTGCCCAACCTGAAAGCGATCTGCAGTAACGGCGTCGGGTATGACAGCATTGATACGGAAGCTGCCCGGTCTCGCGGCATTGTGGTGACCAACACGCCAGAGGTGCTGAATGATTGCGTCGCCGATCTGGGGATGGCGCTGCTGCTGGATGTGGCGCGCCGCATCAGTGAGGCCGATCGTTTCACGCGCGCCGGGCACTGGGCGCAGGGCCGCTTTCCGCTGAGCAGCAAAATTGGCGGTAAGGTGTGTGGCATTGTCGGGCTGGGCAATATCGGCCAGGCGGTGGCAAGGCGTGCGCAGGCGTTTGATATGCAGATTCATTACTATAATCCGCGTTCACGCTCCGATGTGCCCTATACCCGGCACGAGAGCCTGGTGGACCTGGCGCAGCGGGCCGATTTCCTGGTGCTGACGCTGCCTGGCGGTGCCGCAACGCGCCATATTATCAACGCAGATGTGCTACAGGCGCTGGGACCAGAGGGGTATCTGATTAACATTGCACGCGGCAGCGTAGTGGATCAGCAGGCGCTGGTGGCGGCGCTGGAAACCGGACGGATCGCCGGAGCGGGGCTGGATGTGTTTGAACAGGAACCGCAGGTGCCTGACGCCCTGCGCCAGCTCGACAATGTGGTGATTACACCGCATATCGCCAGCAGCACCCGCGAAACCATGGCGGCGATGGCTGACCTGGTCTTTGAGAACATGCTGGCATTTTCCCGTGGTGAGCCCGTGCTGACACGCGTGGTGTAACCACACCAATGACGTAACCCTGCGAAACGGACGTGAGGCAGGATGCCTCTCCTCTGACCACTCATCAGACCCCCAGACTTCGCACAAAACAGCCTGAAGAAAATCAGCCCGGCTGCCGATATCACCTTATCCCAACCGTTAATGTTAAGGAGTGATAGCGTGATTAAGCTGATTACCATTGATGAGTTGCGCCCGGGGATGTTTATCCACAAGCTTGAGGTCTGGTGGATAAAAGAGCAGCGCATTCATAATCAGATGCTGATCACCGATCCACGACAAATTGCCACGCTACGCAGCGAAGGGATCCGCCAGCTCTGGATCGACCTCGATCGATCTGTTCAGACGCCGATCGCCACCACGGTCGCAAAAAGAACCATTGGCCGCACTCCGTTTTTTCAGGAAATGGATCAGGCGCAGCAGATCTTTCAGCAGGGCAAACCGAAAGTGCGGGCGATGTTCAACGAAGCGCGGCTGGGTAACGGCCTGAAGCTCGATTATATGATGGACCTGGTGGATGAAATCGCCGGATCGATCACGCGTGAACCTTCCGCCATGCTGAGCGTGGCGCGGCTGAAAAATCATGATGACTACACCTATCTGCACTCTATGGCGGTCTGCGGGCTGATGATTGCGCTGGGTAAAAAACTCGGACTGGATGAGCAGCAGCTGCGCCGGGTGGGCATGGGCGGTTTACTGCATGATGTCGGCAAAGCGGCTGTGCCACTGGAGATCCTGAACAAAGCGGGCAAGCTGACTGAAGAAGAGTTCAGGGTGATGCGTGAGCATCCGGTGGTCGGCACGCAGATGCTGATAGAGGCCAACGCTGACGACGATCTGCTCGATATCGCTCTTCATCATCATGAAAAATATGATGGCAGCGGCTATCCGCACCGCCTGAAAGGCGAGGCGATTTCGTTCTACGCCCGCATGGCGGCGGTGTGTGATGTTTATGATGCGGTGACCTCGACCCGCTCCTATCGCAACGGCTGGACACCCGCAGAGGCGATGCACCAGATGCTGAGCTGGCGCGGCCATTTCGATCCTGGCTTGCTGCACACCTTCGTACGCACCATTGGCATCTATCCGGTGGGATCGCTGGTGCGTCTGGCTTCCGGCCGGGTGGCGCTGGTGGTGAAAGCAGGCGAAAAATCGCTGATGCGGCCCTGCGTGCATGTCTTCTGGTCGCTGCACGCCCAGCGTGAAATGAAGCCGGAAGAGCTGGACCTCGGCGACAGCTTCTGCACCGACAGTATTGTGGGTGCAGAGGACAGTAAGCTGTGGGACAACGTCGATCTCAATCGTATCTGGGCGCTGGAAGTCGCCTGATTTTTCGCCATTTTTACACTATTTTTACGCCCGCCCGCTGCATTTTAACCCCTTCTTTATACGCCTCCGCGCAAGCTAAGCCATAAATCCAATCCTCTGGAGGTTCCTGTGAGCGTGGGCGTAATAACCGGCATTGTGCTGGTGGTGTTGTTACTGGGCTATCTGATCTATGCCCTGTTGAATGCGGAGGCCTTCTGATGGCGGCCAATGCTTTTTTACTCATCGCATTTTATCTGGTGCTGCTGATGGTACTGGCGCAGCCGCTCGGACGGGGTCTGGCCTCGTTAGTGGCGGACAAGCCGGTGTTTGCCCGCCTGGAAACGCCACTGTGGCGACTGCTGGGCGCGCAGGCGTCGGACATGCGCTGGCCGCACTACCTGCTGGCGATTCTGCTGTTCAACGCGCTGGGTTTCGTGGTGCTGCTGGCTATGCTGCTGCTGCAGGGCTCGCTGCCGCTGAATCCTCAGCAGCTGCCTGGCCTGAGCTGGCATCTGGCGCTGAACACTGCCGTGAGCTTCGTGACCAACACCAACTGGCAGGCTTACAGTGGCGAAAGCACCCTGAGCTATTTCAGTCAGATGGTGGGCCTGACGGTGCAGAACTTCCTCTCTGCCGCGACCGGTATCGCCGTGGCCTTTGCGCTGATCCGTGGCTTCGCCAATCGCAGCTCTGCGACCCTGGGTAACGCCTGGCGCGATCTGACCCGCATCACGCTCTACGTCTTACTGCCGATCAGCCTGCTGATGGCGCTGTTTTTTGTCAGTCAGGGCAGCATCCAGAACTTCTCGCCTTATCACAGCTTCTCCACGCTGGAAGGCGTGCAGCAGACGCTGTCGATGGGACCGGTGGCGTCGCAGGAAGCGATCAAAATGCTGGGCACCAACGGCGGTGGCTTCTTTAACGCCAACTCCTCACATCCCTTTGAGAACCCAACGGTACTGACGAATCTGGTGCAGATGCTGAGCATCTTCCTGATCCCGGCAGCGCTCTGCTTCGCGTTTGGCGAAAGCGTGCGTGATCGTCGTCAGGGCCACATGCTGCTGTGGGCGATGACGCTGATGTTTGTGGCGGCGGTCGCCGTCGTGATGTGGGCCGAACTGCAGGGCAACCCGCATTTCCTTCAGCTGGGGGCCGACAGTGCCATCAACATGGAAGGCAAAGAGACGCGCTTTGGCATCCTTAACAGCAGCCTGTTCGCGGTCATTACCACTTCTGCCTCCTGCGGTGCCGTTAATGCCATGCATGACTCCTTTACCGCGCTGGGCGGCATGGTGCCGATGTGGCTGATGCAACTGGGCGAGGTGGTATTTGGCGGTGTTGGCGCCGGCCTCTACGGCATGCTGCTGTTTGTACTGCTGGCGGTCTTTATTGCCGGACTGATGATTGGCCGTACCCCGGAGTTCCTGGGTAAAAAAGTCGATGTGTGGGAAATGAAAATGACCGCACTGGCGATTCTGGTTACCCCGGCGCTGGTGCTGATTGGCACTGCACTGGCGATGATGACCGACGCCGGGCGCAGCGCGATGGCAAACCCGGGCATCCACGGCTTCAGTGAAGTGCTCTATGCGGTCTCTTCGGCTTCCAATAACAACGGCAGTGCCTTTGCCGGACTGAGTGCCAACACGCCGTTCTGGAACCTGTTACTGGCTGTCTGCATGCTGCTGGGCCGTTTCGGCATCATCATCCCGGTGATGGCGATTGCCGGTGCGATGGCGGTTAAAAAAGTGCAGCCGGTAGGTAACGGCACACTGCCAACTCACGGTCCGCTGTTTATTGCACTGCTGATCGGCACCGTGCTGCTGGTGGGTGCACTGACCTTTATTCCTGCTCTGGCGCTGGGCCCGGTGGCTGAGCATCTGCAACTTGTTCAGGGACAATCCTCATGAGTCGTCAACAACAGGCGTTATTTGACGCAGCCCTGCTGCGTACCTCGGCCTGGGATGCGGTGAAAAAGCTCGATCCCCGGGTACAGTTCCGTAACCCGGTGATGTTTGTGGTCTACCTCGGCAGCATCCTCACCTCGCTGCTGGCGGTGGGCATGCTGACCGGGCGCATCAACGGCAGCGCCAGCTTTACCGGGGCGATTGCGGTCTGGCTCTGGTTCACCGTGCTGTTCGCCAACCTGGCGGAGGCGCTGGCAGAAGGGCGCAGCAAGGCCCAGGCAAGCAGCCTGAAAGGCGTCAAAAAGACCAGCTTTGCCAAAAAACTCTCAGCGGCGCGCTATGGTGCCGAGTGGCAGCAGGTCAGTGCCGATGCGCTGCGCAAAGGCGATGCGGTGCTGGTAGAAGCGGGCGATATCATTCCCTGTGACGGTGAAGTGATGGAGGGCGGTGCCTCAGTGGATGAGAGCGCCATTACCGGTGAATCTGCACCGGTTATTCGTGAGTCAGGGGGTGACTTTGCTTCCGTGACGGGCGGTACCCGTATTCTCTCTGACTGGCTGGTGATCACCTGTAGCGCCAACCCGGGCGAAACCTTCCTTGACCGGATGATCGCCATGGTGGAAGGCGCAAAACGCCGCAAAACGCCAAATGAGATCGCCCTGACCATCCTGCTGGTATCACTGACCATCGTGTTCCTGCTGGCGACCGTGACGCTCTGGCCGTTCTCGGCATGGGGCGGCACACCGGTCAGCGTCACGGTACTGGTGGCACTGCTGGTCTGTCTGATCCCGACCACTATCGGCGGCCTGCTGTCGGCGATTGGCGTGGCGGGGATGAGCCGGATGCTGGGTGCAAACGTCATCGCGACCAGCGGTCGTGCGGTGGAAGCCGCAGGGGATGTGGATGTGCTGATGCTGGACAAAACCGGCACCATCACGCTGGGTAACCGTCAGGCGACCCAGTTCCTGCCCGCGCCAGGCGTCAGCGAAGAGCAGCTGGCGGACGCCGCGCAGCTCGCCTCGCTGGCCGATGAGACGCCGGAAGGCCGCAGCATCGTGGTACTGGCGAAACAGCGATTTAACCTGCGTGAACGCGATCTCAGCAGCATGGACGCCAGCTTTATTCCGTTCTCAGCCCAGACCCGCATGAGTGGCGTGAATGTGCAGGACCGGCTGATCCGCAAAGGCGCGGTCGATGCCGTTCGCCGTCATATCGAAGCGAACCATGGTCGTTTCCCTGCGGAAGTGAATGCGCAGGTGGAAGAGGTGGCTCGCAGTGGCGGCACGCCGCTGGTGGTGTCAGAGGGCGCGAACGTGCTGGGCGTGGTGGCGCTGAAAGATATCGTGAAAGGCGGCATCAAAGAGCGTTTTGCCGAGCTGCGCAAAATGGGTATCAAAACGGTGATGATCACCGGTGATAACCCGCTGACCGCCGCAGCGATTGCCGCAGAAGCGGGCGTGGATGACTTCCTGTCAGAGGCCACACCAGAAGCCAAACTGGCGCTGATCCGCCAGTATCAGGCCGAAGGCCGTTTAGTGGCGATGACCGGCGACGGCACCAACGATGCACCAGCACTGGCGCAGGCGGATGTGGCGGTGGCGATGAACTCCGGGACCCAGGCGGCGAAAGAGGCGGGCAACATGGTCGACCTCGACTCTAACCCGACCAAGCTACTGGAAGTGGTGCACATCGGTAAACAGATGCTGATGACGCGCGGTTCGCTGACCACCTTCAGTATCGCCAACGACGTGGCGAAATATTTCGCCATTATCCCGGCGGCGTTTGCGGCGACCTATCCGCAGCTCAACATGCTTAACGTGATGCAGCTGCACTCGCCCGCCAGCGCAATCCTGTCGGCGGTGATCTTTAACGCCCTGGTGATTGTCTTCCTGATCCCGCTGGCCCTGAAAGGCGTCAGCTACCGCCCACTGAGCGCCGCTGCGCTGCTGCGCCGCAACCTGCTGATTTATGGTCTGGGTGGCCTGCTGGTGCCGTTTGTCGGCATCAAAGCGATCGATCTGCTGTTAGTGTTTTCAGGCATGGCCTGAGGAGAGAAAAATGAGTCAGTTACGTCCGGCAATTTTACTGTTGTTGCTGCTTACGCTTGTCACCGGCGTGGTTTATCCTTTGCTTACTACTGGTCTGGCGCAATGGCTGTTTCCGTCCCAGTCCAGCGGCTCGCTACTGGAGGAAGATGGCGTGGCGCGCGGGTCAGCACTGATTGGCCAGAATTTTACCCAGCCCAACTATTTCTGGGGCCGCCCTTCAGCCACAGGCGATAAACCCTATAACCCGCTCTCCTCAGGCGGCAGCAACCTGGCCGCCAGCAATCCGGCGCTGGATAAAGCGGTAGCCGATCGCGTCGCTGCGCTGCGGGCCGCGAACCCGCAGGCATCGGCTGCCGTGCCGGTCGAGCTGGTCACAGCCTCAGCCAGCGGGCTGGACCCGGATATTTCGCCGGAGGCCGCGCGCTGGCAGGCGCCGCGTGTCGCCGCCAGCCGCAAGGTGCCGGTGGCGCAGGTCGAGGCGCTGATTGAAAAGATGACGCATCGTCCACTGATGCCATTCCTCGGCACACCGACAATCAACGTGTTGCAGCTGAATATGGCGCTCAACGAACTGTAATGGTGTTAAGGAAGCGATGAACCACGAACCCCAGCGTCCCGATCCCGACGCGCTGCTGCAGGCTAACCGCGAAACGCATCGCGGGCAGCTGAAAATTTACTTTGGTGCCTGTGCTGGCGTGGGCAAAACCTACGCCATGCTGCAGGAGGCACAGCGGCTGCGTGCGCAGGGTCTGGATGTGCTGATTGGCGTGGTAGAGACCCACGAACGGCCGGAAACCGCACAGCTGCTGACAGGATTAACCCTGCTGCCGCGTCGCGCGACCGGCCGCTCGCGTCATGCAGAGTTTGATCTCGATGCCGCGCTGGCCCGCCATCCTGCCGTCATCCTGATGGATGAGCTGGCGCACACCAACGTTAAGGGCTCGCGCCATCCCAAGCGCTGGCAGGATATTGAGGAGCTGCTGGAAGCGGGCATCGACGTCCTGACCACCGTCAACGTGCAGCATCTTGAGAGCCTCAACGATGTGGTCGGCGGCGTCACCGGCATTCAGGTGCGCGAAACCGTACCCGATCCCTTTTTTGACAGTGCCGACGAAGTGGTGCTGGTCGATCTGCCGCCCGACGATCTGCGCCAGCGATTGAAAGAGGGCAAAGTTTATATTGGCGATCGTGCTGAGCGCGCCATCGAAAACTTTTTCCGTAAAGGTAATCTCTTCGCCCTGCGTGAGCTGGCGCTGCGCCGCACCGCCGATCGGGTAGACGATCAGATGCGCGCCTGGCGCGATCAGCAGGGCCGGGATCGGGTCTGGCACACCCGCGACGCTATCCTGCTCTGTATTGGCGACGACAGCGGCAGTGAAAAGCTGGTGCGCACCGCAGCCCGACTGGCGGCGCGACTGGGCAGCGAATGGCACGCGGTCTATGTTGAAACGCCCCGGCTCAACCGGCTGCCGGAAGCACGGCGACGGGCCATCCTGCGCACATTACAGCTGGCACAGGAGCTGGGCGCGGAAACCGCCACCCTTTCTGAACCGGATGAAGCGGAAGCGGTGCTGGGTTATGCCCGCGAACACAATCTGGGCAAAATCGTCACTGGCCGTCGCCCACTCCGGCGCTGGCGGCGTGACAGTTTTGCTGAACGACTGGGCCAGCTTGGCCCGGATCTCGATCTGCTGGTCGTGGCGCTGGATGAGCCACTGAAAGATGCGCCGCATCCGCTGCCGGATGGTCGTGTTAACAGCGAAAAATGGCGCATTCAGCTGCGCGGCGTGATGATGGCGCTGGTGCTCTGCATCCTGGTGACCGCAGCCGGGCAATCGGTGCTGATCAATTTCGATCCCGCCAACTGCGTGATGATCTATCTGCTGGCGGTGGTGATCGTGGCACTACGCTATGGCCGCTGGCCGTCGGTGATCGCCACGGTGATAAATATCTTCGCCTTCGACCTCTTCTTTGTGGCCCCCACCGGCACGGTGGCGGTCTCCGACCTGCAATACCTGGTGACCTTTGGCGTGATGCTGGCGGTCGGCGTGATTGTCGGGAATCTTACGGCAGGCGTGCGCTATCAGGCGCGGGTGGCGCGCTACCGCGAGCAGCGGGCGCGTCAGCTCTATGAGATGGCGAAATCGCTGGGCAGCGCGTTGACACCGCAGGATATCGCCGCCACCAGCCAGCGTGTGCTCGACGCCACGCTACAGGCGCGCTGCCTGCTGCTGCTGCCCGATGAGCAGGGCGAGCTGAAAGCGGTGGGCGATGCGTTACCGGCCAGCGAGCCGGATCGCGCGATTGCTAAATGGAGTTACAGCAAAGGCCAGCCTGCAGGCGCGGGCACCGATACCTTACCGGCAGTGCCTTATCAGATCCTGCCGCTGAAAAGCGGCGCGCAGTGCCGGGGATTGCTGGTGGTGGAGCCGCAGAACCTGCGTCAGCTGATGATTCCTGAGCAGCAGCGGCTGGTGGAAACCTTTACGGTGCTGATCGCCAATGCCCTGGAGCGGATGGCGCTGTCTCACAGCGAGGCAGCGTCCCGTCTCTCAGCTGAGCGTGAACAGCTGCGCAATGCGTTGCTGTCGGCGCTGTCACACGACCTGCGCACCCCGCTGACCGTATTGTTTGGTCAGGCAGAAATGCTGATGCTTGACCTGGCCAGTGACAACTCAAAATATGTGCCGCAGGCCAGCCAGATTCGCGAGCAGACGCTCAGCACCATCCGGCTGGTGAGCAACATGCTGGATATGGCGCGCATTCAGTCGGGCGGCCTCAATCTGCGGGAAGAGTGGCTGGCGCTGGAAGAGGTGATTGGTGGGGCGCTGAGCAGCATGGCACCCTCGCTCAAGGGGCATGAGGTCCAGCTCGACCTGCCGGATGACATCGTGCTGATCAAAGGGGACAGCACGCTGCTGGAGCGGGTTTTCACTAACCTGATAGAGAACAGCCTGAAGTATGCCGGTAATAGCGCGCCACGCGGCATCCGCGCCTGGCGTGCAGCATCACGACTGGAAATTGCGGTCTGGGATGGCGGACCCGGCATTGCCGAAGAGGATTTAACCCGGATATTCGATAAGTTCTGGCGCGGCAATAAAGAGTCGGCGGTGCCGGGCGTCGGGCTGGGTCTGGCGATCTGTAAAACCATTATCGAGAGCCATGGCGGCCAGATCTGGGCCGAAAACCGGCCCGAAGGTGGCGCGGCATTTCGTCTCTCGCTGCCGCTGCCGCCCGCCCCTGAAATTTCTGACGAAGGGCTGAAATAACTTCACAGTGGATCAGTTATACTGCCGGTCCTGTTTGATTATTCGTGGGATTGTATGGAACGTTTTACCGAAAACCTGATGTATGCATCGCGCTGGTTGCTGGCTCCGGTTTACATTGGACTTTCGCTGGGATTACTGGCGCTGACCATTAAATTTTTCCAGGAAATTTTCCACCTGCTGCCCAACATTTTCAGCATTGCGGAAAACGATCTGATTCTTCTGCTGCTCTCACTGGTGGATATGACGCTGGTTGGCGGCCTGCTGGTGATGGTAATGCTGTCGGGTTATGAGAACTTCATCTCTAAACTCGACATCGACGAAGACAAAGAGAAGCTGAGCTGGCTGGGCAAGATGGACTCCGGCTCGCTGAAAAACAAAGTCGCTGCCTCCATCGTTGCCATCTCGTCGATTCACCTGCTGCGGGTGTTCATGGAAGCGCGTAATGTCGAAAACGACAAACTCATGTGGTACGTGATTATCCACCTGACCTTTGTGCTCTCTGCCTTTGTGATGGGCTGGCTGGACAAAATGTCGCGCTACGATAAAAAGTAAAGTATCCCCCTGGTGGCCCGTTGACGCGGGCCTCTGCGTTATCCTTTCCGATCTGTTTTTCCTGAACGACCTGCTGGCTGCGACGCCGGACGCGTGCCCGCCAGCTGCGGCATCACCTCTTTAATCATCGCAAAAAAGTGTTGCAGCCTGGCCGGGTAGTAACTCGCCCAGGGATAAGTCAGCCACACCGGCAGCGGTGGTGCCTGCCACGCAGGCACCAGCTGAACCAGGTCGCCATCGGCTAAATCTTCCTGTACCGCCCAGGAGGAGACAATTGCCGCACCCATGCCCGCCAGCGCCGCTTTGCGCACCGCATACAAACTGTCACTGCTCAGCCGTGGCGTAATCGCCAGATTCACCGGCTGGCCATCGTCAATCTTTTGCAATGCCACTTCGTTACGGTAAAAACTGGTGAGGGCCAGCCATGGCAGATCACGCAGCTGTTCAATCTGCGCTATGGGCGGATACTGTGCCAGCAGGTGCGGGGCCGCCACCACAATGCGCGGCACTTCGGCCAGCAGAACCGCCACCACAGAGGGATCGGTTGGCGCACCGACCTGAATGGCGCAGTCGACATTCTCGGCCATAAAGTCGGGCGTGCGATCGTTCAGCATCCACTCAATATTGAGCCGGGGATAGCGATGCAGATAGTCCACCAGTGGGGCGATCAGCTGATCCTGGCCAAAGGCGTGCGGGGCACGAACCCGCAGTGTACCGACCGGATCGGCACTGGCGCCGGTCAGCTCATCTTCCAGCGTATGCCAGGTCGCCAGCAGCTGCCGTGCCTGGGCGTAGCAGCGTTCACCATCATCGGTGAGTTTCAGCGCATGCGTGGTGCGCAGGATCAGCTTCAGCCCCAGCCGCTGCTCAAGGGTCTGCAGCCGACGACTGACGGTAGGTTGTGTCGTACCCAGCTGGGCCGCGGCGGCCGATAAGCTGCCACTCTCGACGATACGGATAAAGGTCTGCATCAGGTCGATGCGATCGCTGCTGTTAGGATTGTTCATACGTACCACGCATAACGGTTTTGCCTGATATCAGTCTACCGCGTATAACCGCGATGCGCTTTAATGGTTGTACGAAATGAAGAGGATTACAGCATGTCAGCCATATCAACCCAGACTCAAAATGAATCGCTCTCCACACCGCTGGTGTTTACCCTGGCCGCGGGTGCCGGACTCAGCGTTGCGTCGATTTACTACAGCCAGCCGATGCTGGATATCATCAGCAAACAGTTTAACGCAGGCATTGGCGCAGTCGGTATGGTGCCGATGCTGACCCAGGCGGGCTATGCACTGGGTATTCTGCTGCTGGCGCCACTGGGCGATCGTCATGACCGTCGCACCATTATCTTCATCAAGGGCTTACTGCTGGTGGCAGCGCTGCTGCTGTGTGGTTTTTCCGGTGGGCTCAGCGCGCTGCTGATTGCCAGTTTTATCACCGGCCTGACGGCTACGGTGGCGCAGGATATTGTGCCTGCATCGGCGGCGCTGGCCCCGGAACGCAGCCGGGGTAAAACGGTCGGCACGGTGATGACCGGGCTGCTGGTTGGCATCCTCTTGTCGCGGGTGGTCAGTGGGGTGGTGGCGGAGTATTTCGGCTGGCGCACCATGTATATGATTGCCGCGCTGGCGGTGCTGCTGATTACGCTGACGCTGTGGCGTGTGCTGCCGCGCTTCACACCGGGTACCTCGGTAAGCTACCCGCGCCTGCTGCTGTCGCTGGTGCATCTGTGGCGTCACCACCAGACGCTGCGCCGGGCCGCGCTGGCGCAGGGTCTGCTGTCAGTGGCCTTCAGCGCCTTCTGGTCGACACTGGCGTTAATGCTTAGCGACCGCTTTCATCTGGACAGTGCCGTTGCCGGAGCCTTTGGTTTAGCCGGTGCAGCGGGCGCCATGGCGGCACCGCTGGCGGGCAGTTTTGCTGACCGCATTGGTCCGGCAAGGGTCACGCAGGCGGGTGCCGCGCTGGTAACGATCTCTTTTGCGCTGATGTTCCTGCTGCCATTACTGCCCATGCCGGCGCAGCTGGCGCTGATAGTCGTCTGTACTATCGGCTTTGATTTAGGCGTACAGGCCACGCTGGTGGCGCATCAGACGCTGGTCTACGGCCTGGCCCCGGAAGCACGTAGTCGCCTTAATGCGCTGCTGTTTACCGTGGTGTTTATCGGTATGGCGACCGGTGCGGCGCTGGGCAGTCTGGCGCTGGCACACTGGGGCTGGAATGGCGTGGTTGCACTCGCCACCATAGCTGGTGCAGCCGCTGTCGCGGTCCGCTTCGCCAGTCGTCACCTGAAAAACTGACACCTCGCCCGTCAAAAAATGTGCCAGGCTTATTCATAAACCCGAAATATTCTGGAGTGTTATGAACTTTTTAGCCTGGACAGCAGCGACGGGCGGCCTCCTGCTGCTGATGTCGCTGGCTTCCGGTTGGATTCACCGGGGGCCAGTCACCTCATTTGGCCTGTTTCTGATCGCGGGTATGCTGTGCGGCCCGTGGGGATTTGATGTTATCCACCTTGATATCGTTACCCATTCCGAAGCCGTGGCCCACATCACTGAAATCACCATGGCAGCCTCGCTGTTTATCACCGGTCTCAAGCTGCGTCAGCCGCTGCAGAACAACTGCTGGCACACCGGGCTGAAGCTGGCCTTTCCCGCCATGCTGCTCACCGTCGCCGCGATGACCCTGCTGGCACACTTCCTTGTGGGATTAGACTGGCCGATTGCGCTGGCGTTTGGGGCGATTGTCGCACCCACCGATCCGGTGCTGGCGAGCTTAATCTCGGTCAATGATGCGCAGGATGATGACTCGCTGCGTGTGGCAATATCCAGCGAGGCGGGCATGAACGACGGCTCCGCATTACCACTGCTGATGCTGGCGCTGCTGCTGTTCAATGGCGAAAGCCTGAATGGCGCGATGCTGGCGCACTGGGGCGCGGTCGAAGTGCTCTGGGCGATTGGCGGCGGTCTTGTCATCGGTTTTGTGCTGGGGCAGTTGATCGGCATGCTGGCGACCCGACTGCGCAATGCCAATGGCGATGTCGCACCCAATGATTTTCTGGCGCTGGCGCTGATAGCACTGAGTTATTCACTGGTGGAGTGGCTGGGTGCTTCCGGCTTCCTGGCTGCCTTTGCCGCCGGGCTGGGATTACGCCGCGCAGAACTGGGCGTGTTCCGTCGCCATCAGCCGGACGATCTCTCTGACGACGAGCGTATATTGCCCTCTGAGGCGCTGGTAAATCCTAACATGCGTCTGGCGCATCAGGGCGGCACGAATATGGTCAAATCGATTGGGTTTGTAGTAGGCGACGCCCTCTCTTTTGGCGATACTATTGAACGTTTACTGGCGGCTGGCATGATGGTGGTGCTGGGCGTCACACTGGCGCAGCACTGGAACATCTACGGCGTGCTGATTGGCCTGGTGCTGTTTGCGGTGGTGCGACCGCTGGCCGTCTGGCTGGTAACAATGCGAGCCGGACTGCCGCTGGGGCAGCGCTTGCTGATTGGCTGGCTGGGCATCCGGGGGATTGGCAGTCTGAATTACATCGCCTATGCCTGGACGCACGGGATGCAAGGCCCGCAGATGGAAATTATGACCAATATGGCGTTAACGCTGGTGGTCTGCAGCGTGGTGGTTCACGGCACCACCGTGACGCCGCTGCTGAACTGGCGTCAGAAGCGCCTCGAAGCCCTTCAGCGCAAGGTTTAACCCGAACGAACAGGAGTTAAGAATGAAAGTAACTCAGATAGTGCTGCTGAGTATCCTCGCCACCGGCAGCGCGCTGGCGGCGGATGACACTGACACTGAGCAGAATGTTTACGCCAGTCAGTTATGCCACATCGTCAGCGGCGAGAAAAAGGTCGCCACTGCAGATCATTACGTTGAGCAGATGAAATCGACCGTGGCGGGCGGCCAGTCACCGTCGGCGATGAATCAGCCCGAATTCGACGAAGAGTCTGCGCGTGAAGTGGCCAGTGCCTGGCTGCAACTGGGGGACGATGAGCGAGCCAAACTGCGCGTCAACGAACAGCAGTGTGAACAGGCCGTGATGGCGCAGTTCCAGCAGGAAGATTAACCAGACGGAATGAAATAAAACGCGCCTGCCGGGCGCGTTTTTTTATGGCTTTTCAGGGGCTGTTGCGTACATAATCGCCAGCCAGTGCACCAGACTTGCATTTGTTCATACTTCTTTAGCCTACCGCAACGGTTTGCTGACATTTCGGGCTTCACACAACAGGCATTATGATTACGCGTCGACGCTTTATTCTCGGCACGGGAGCGCTCGGGCTCTCCATGACCACCGGCAAATTATTTGCCCGCGATGACATTATTCCCCTCTGGCCGGATGATCCGCCCGGCGGCGGCGGCCCATCCGGCCAGCTAAATATTAACAGCACCGGTTCCTGGTCAAATATCGTCAGTCCGGCCATTCAGCGCTTTAAACCGGAAAACCCCAATGGTGAAGCCGTATTAATCGCTGCAGGCGGCGGTTATCGCTGGATCGGTATGGGCCGCGAAGCCTGGCCGGTGGCACGCTGGCTCAATGCCAGTGGCTATACCGCCTATGTGCTCAGCTACCGGTTGCCGCATGAGAAGTGGCAGGCGGGACGGCTGGCACCGCTGCAGGATGCGCAGCGTGCCATCCGGCTGGTGCGATCTTTTGAGCGCAAAGTGCATGCACTGGGCTTCTCGGCAGGTGGACATCTGCTGGGATTGGCGGCAGCGCGGCCAGATTTTGCATCGTATCCGGCCATCGATCCGCTGGATGAAGTGGTGCCGAAAGTCGACAGTGTTGGCCTGATCTATCCGGTTATTACCCTGGAAGCGCCTTATCAGCACACTAATACCCATCTGATGATGGTCGGCAAAAATGCCACGCCGCAGGATGAGGCGAACTGGTCAGTGCAGAACTATGTCACCCGGCAATATCCGCCCACGTTTCTGGCGCAGGCCGAGGACGATCACACCTCAAATCCGTTTAACACCGAGCTGATGCGCGATACCTGTCGCCGCAACCGCGTGCCGGTTGAGCTGATTCAAATCAGCAAAGGCGGACATGGATTTGGTCTTGGCAAGGCGGGCACGCCCGCGGCGTTATGGGATCAGGCGTATGTTAAGTGGCTGGAAAACCTCCGTCAGGTTGCATACCTGGGCATGCACGACTCATCCCTGTAACCCTTCCCCTTGCGACTGACGTAAAAAAAGCCGGCATTCGCCGGCCTCGCGACAGTAGCGATTTTCAGGATTGAAGCGACACAGGTTAAAGCTTGTGTGCAGGCAGAGGCCGCCTGATTAAAACTGATAGGTCAGGCCCATAGCGATACTGTCTTTCGTCGAAATGCCGGTGGCACGCGTAAAGTCGTTTTCCTTCAGCAGGTTAATGCGATAGTCCACGTAGGTCAGCATGTTCTTGTTGAAATAGTAATAGGTGCCCACCGCAATATATTTCTGCATCGTCTGACTGCCCCCGGCAAAATTTCCTGCGCCCTGCAGGTTTTCGCCACGCTGCGTGACAAAACCGACTGAAGGGCGCAAACCGTTCAGGAACTGGTACTGCGCAATTGCCTCAACGTTATGGGTTTTGTCAGCGACCTGTGCCAGCTGTCCATAAGGCGTAACGTCACTGGCTTCGCCATACATGGCGGCCAGATAGATCTGGCTGGCATCATATTTTGCAGAGGTTACCCAGGCGGTGGCATCGTCTCCCTGACCGTCAGCTTGCTGAGTCAGCGTCCGTTTTGCTTTCATCCCTGCCGCCGCAATGCTCAGTCCATCGGTAATGTTGTAAGTCAGGCCAGCACCGTAACCATCCCCGTTAGCCAGTCTGGCGGTTGCGCGGTCATTTTTCCCTTGATACTGCAGGGTTAGCTTTAATCCACCCCACTCCGGAGAGTGCCAGGTCGCGAGGCCGGTTGAGCGTTTTGACAGGAAGTTATCGTTAGTGGTCATGGTGCCGGAACCGTAGACCGGTGCCATATCCGTATAGGCAGAGGCGGTATACAGTACCCCAAAGCTACGGCCATAATCTAACGAGCCGAAGTCGACCATTTTCAGACCTGCAAAGCCTAAACGTGTGGCATTCCCCGTTTGCGCGTCGCTACCGCCTTCACTGTGATTCAGCTGGAAATTGTATTCCCATTGACCATAACCGGTAAGCTGATCATTAATTTGCGTATCACCTTTAAAACCCAGGCGTGCATAAGAGTTGTCGCCATCTTCTGCAATATTATCTGAGAAAACATGGCGCGCATCGACTTTACCGTACAGGTCGAGCTTATTTCCATCTTTATTATAAATTCCGGCGGAGCATGCAGAGAATGAGACCATAAAAAACATTGCATACGGCGCGGCTGTTTTTATTTTATTGTGCATATCATCTGCCCTTTTCAGTTAGCTGAAGCATGAGGAGGTTACCGCTCAGGACGGTATTTATTTCAATCTCACATTCGTATTGTTTAATCGCTAAATCATGAAATGGTGATATCGGCCATAAAGGTTATGGCCATTTTTTATAATGACTTTCCCTGGTGTTATTACATTCTGGTAGCGTATTTCCTGGTGATTTTTTATTAAAAGGCTAAGTCAGGTATATCGCTTAATACGGTTTGCGCGCCCGCATCAATATATTTTCGGGCAAGAACCGGGTCATTGATCGTGGCAATCGCGAATTCAATACCTGAACGGGCCAGTCGCGCCAGGTCTTCGTCTGTCGCGAAGTCACCCAGGAAATGCAGGATCTGGCAACCTGTTCTGGCGAGAAGCGCCGCGGGGTCTTTCGGCGGGACGCAAACCGCCAGCCCGCGGGGTACGTCAGGCATAAGCCGTGCGGCAACCTGCAGCGAAATCTCAGAAAAACTGCTGATGAATAATTTCTTCTCGCTTGCTGGCCACAGTGATTTCAACTGAGCGATCGCAATCTCCGCCGTCTCCACTTCCTGCCCGGAGGTGGGTTTGATTTCCAGTTGTAGCCCGACGCCTTTATCCAGTACAAAGCCGACTGTTTCAGCCAGTGTAGGCACTTTCACGCCCCTGAAAAGGTGGCCGTAACATACGCCAGCCTCCAGCGACCGGATCTCATCCAGGGTCAGATTCGCCACATAGCCTTTGCCATTCGTTGTCCTGTTTACGGAATCGTCATGAATAATGACCGGGTGCATATCTTTGGTGAGTTTGACATCCACCTCTATCCACGTTGCGCCGTGTTCCACCGCCGCCAGAAACGAAGGTAGCGTGTTTTCCGGTGCCAGTAGCGGTGCTCCCCGATGGGCAATCAGACGGGAGTTCACTACACGTGCAGGGTGTTTTTGGGTCGACATTATTGGCGTTACCTTCTGTTAGGGTTATATCGCAGGTCTATCTGAGCAAAACCTGGTTAGAAAATTCGGTTCTGACTTCATCACCCAGCGGTTTAGGCATGAACTGGGTGCCATGGATACGCTCTTTGCTGTTAATCAGTCCGGCATCACGATTTACGTCTTTGTTTTGAGGCGTAATGCCATAAACCTGCTGAAACAGCCGTTGGGTGGTGGGCAGCGTCAGCCAGTGGATAAACAGCAACGCTGCCGCTTTATGGGGGGCGTTTACAGGTATCGTCACCATATTTCCGCCGCCGGGCATGCCGAAATCGGGGATATAGAGCCGGATCGTTTTCGGGACTTCACCGTGGTTTTCTAATCCCACCAGATAATCTTCCCAGGCGGGGACCAGCAGGAATTCACCGCTGACCAGCCGGGTGACGCTGTCGGCGTTGGAGGCCGTAATGATGTAGTTGGGGCGCTGCTGTTTGAACCAGTTCCAGGCCGGCTGCAGAGCCGTCAGGCTTTTTAGATCCGCATCGCCTTTCGTGAAATCAAAACCCGGTACCCGTGTGCGCGTCACCGATTCAATAAAGGCCGGGCCGGATCCGCCGTTTTCAACGTTGAAGCCAAACTCCTGACGATGACGCTGCAGAAAGGCCGTAATCTGCGGCAATGTTCGCGGTAACTCACTTTCTTTCAGGCGGCGCGAATCGTAGGCCAGACCGGTCTGGTTGCCCCAAAATGCCACGCCATAGCCTTTACTGTCCGTTCCCTCAATGGTGTAGTTCAGGGTTTTGCCTGCCGGCAGCAGTGTATTAATCGGGCCAAAAAACGTTTTCTGAGGTGATACGGTCCCGAATGCCCCGCCGCCAATCGAAAACAGATCAATGTCACCCGTATCCCGTCCCCGGTCTGCCATGAGTTTATTAATATTACCCTGTAGTGTGCCTTCAGACAGGGTAACGTTAATACCGTACTGTTTTTCAAACAGGCTGACCTGCTCTTTTAAACGGTCCTGGTAATACCATTGATACCAGGTTAATTCCCCTTCTTTTTTCGCCTGTTCGACAATCTGTTCCCAGTTCATCGTAGTTAAATCCTGAGCCTGGCTACAGAAAGCCCCGGCCAGCAATAATATTGCAGCAACGAATCTGAACATATGTTTCCCCAATAACGCGAATTAAAGACTGTCAGCCTTTTCCTGCAAAGGCGGCGACAGGATTTCTTGTCAGTAATTTTTCTGCAATCAGCATTAAAATGACATTTGGCACAACCAGCATTAAAGAAATGACCGCCGCATTGGGTCGAATAAAGTTATAACCCAGATAAGAATAGAGAATGGCCGGGACGGTAATAAAATCGGGTGAGCCAACAATGAAACTTATGGCGAACTCTTCTATTGATAACGTAAAAACAATAATTAGTGCGGCAAATATTCCCGGCCTGATGGTGGGCAGGCAGGCGACTAAAAAACGGTTTATCACCGAAGCGCCCATATCCCGTGCCGCATCAAGCGTGTCCTGGCGTATCTGCGAACACGACAGGGTGAGAATGCGCACGGCATAAGGCATCAGGATAATAATATGCCCCAGCAAAATGCCGCCAAACCGGCTGTGAATGCCCGCCACGTTAAGCAACATGGAAAAAAACAGTGCCACGACAAAGCCCGGAACGATAAGCGGCAATAAGATCGCATTCTGTAAAAAATGCTTGCCCGTAAACGACATTCTGCCAAACGCCCACGCGGCAGGCAGAGACAGCATCAGCGTGCAGACCGAGACGGTTGCCGCCAGTAAATAGCTGTTCCTGAGCGCCTGCGGTAACGCGGTCGTGGTCCAGACTTCCACCCAACGGCCCAGTGAGACAACCGGCGGCAGCGCATCTGGCCATGCCCACGGATGGGTTTTATCGACCAGTGACCACAGGACGGTCAACATAAAGGGAATGACCAGCCACAGCATAAACAGGGCGGTGATAATGATCATCATGACGATTCGCAGCGGGGATAAGGTCTCTCTGGCTTTCATGATCGCTGTTCTCCGGCTTGTTGTAGCCACTTCGCCAGGGCGGCAAGCACGACTGCACCGACAAAAGCCGCCAGCATTAAAATCACGGCGACAACCGCGGCAAGATTCCAGCCCTGGGCGCTGATTTCGGGGAAGCGCAGCATGTATTGCGAAAGAGAGAACACGCTGGTCGGCCCCGCAACGACCTGGAATGAAAAGTCACCTAATGCACCGATGAAAATCAGCACCAGCGACACCTGAACGGACTTGATAGATAAAGGCAGAATGATCTGTAACAGCCGGGCAGCTCTGCCGGCACCCAAATCCCGCGCGGCATTAAAAATTTCGTCACCAATCGCGCGCAGGCTGCCGGTAATAATCAGCAGCGCATAGGGAAGCTGTTTCCAGACCTGCAAAATAATCACGCCCGTTCCCCAGCGGTCATTTTGCATCCTGATGGGGTGAGAGATGATCCCCAGTTTAAGTAACCCCAGGTTAATAAAACCCTGCCACGAAATCAGATTGATAAACAGCAGCGCGGCAACCAGTCCGTGCACCATCAGCGGGGCTTTAAGCAAACCGCCCATCAGCATTGAGCCGGGAAAGGGTTTTCTCAGCCACAGTGCCAGCGGGAGCGCCAGCGCGACGGACAGAACGGCACTGATGACGCCAATTTTGAGTGAATAGCCTGTCGCGCGCCAAAGCTGACTGTCGTTCAGGATGGTTTGCCAGTACTGAAGTGTGAAATGCGCCGGCGCGCCAAAATTAAACAGACCAACGGACTGCGCCAGCGCCATGATGACAATCAGCACCAGCGTCAGCACGACCGGCGCGATGGCAGGCAAAACCAGCAGCCAGCTAAGCCTGTTGCGGTTGCGCATTTTCATGAACAGCTTTCCTGTAAAAAACGGATTCTGTCTGGCGCAATGGAGAAGTTAACCCGATCACCTTCCTGTATGGTGTTTTTGCCGACTAACTGGATACACCACTGATAGTCTGTTTCTTCATGCCCAATCGGATGAACCTGGAGTTCAGAAATATTGCCAAGAAAACTCACGGCACCGATCTCAAAAGCCCGGGTGTTTTTCCCCCTATCCTGTTCGCTCAGCAGGGCATCCTCAGGACGCCAGAAGGTATAGACCTTGTCCGAGACGGGCGGCTGGTGACTGTGTATTTCCATTTCGCCCATGACACACGCAATACGATAAATACCGCTGCTGCTGTCTCCGTCCAGTACGCGGGCTTCCATCACGTTAGCCTGACCGACAAAACCGG
Source organism: Pantoea sp. MHSD4 (assembly GCF_021043305.1). Lineage (NCBI taxonomy): Bacteria > Pseudomonadati > Pseudomonadota > Gammaproteobacteria > Enterobacterales > Erwiniaceae > Pantoea > Pantoea sp. MHSD4. The sequence goes on from NZ_JAJNDH010000006.1 coordinate 69,208, forward strand.
CGACAAAGCGGTTTATCGGGGAATAATAGATCTCATCCGGCGTACCGATTTGTTCGATCTTTCCGGCATTCATGACCACCACAACGTCAGACATCGACAGGGCTTCTGCACGGTCATGGGTAACATAAATGGCGGTAAATCCATGGGAGCGCTGAAGCTGTCTGATCTCCAGTCGTACCTTGTCCCGTAATTTGGCATCCAGATTTGACAGCGGCTCATCAAACAACACGATTTCCGGACGCACGGCCAGCGCTCTGGCAAGCGCCACGCGCTGCTGCTGACCGCCGGATAACTGCGCCGGCAGTTTAGGCAAATGCGCATTGAGTGATACCTGAGCAGCGGTCTGCGCTACGCGATCGTGAATATCCGTTTTTGCCATCTTCATCTGCCTGAGGCCAAAACCGATATTTTCAGCAACGGAAAGGTGAGGAAAAAGCGCATAGGACTGAAAGCACATCGCCGTGTCGCGATGTTCAGGTTTGACATGATGCATGTCCTGCTGGTGGATCAGTACTTCGCCACTATCAAGACTGTAAAAGCCGGCAATGACTTTAAGCAGCGTGGTTTTGCCACAGCCAGAGGGGCCAAGCAGGGAAACAAATTGCCCTTTTTTGGCCTGCAGTGAAATGCCGTTCAGCGCGACAAAATCGTCAAATGTCAGCATGGCATTGTGGATTTCTAGCGTGTTCACGTGGTCTGCTCCGTCATAAAATGCCAGGGATTTCTTAATTAATGCGATGCGCATAATAATCAGGCGTAGTGAATTTAAGCAATTTCAGAGAGGTTAAGAATTTATTAAGTTTTTAAAACCTATATTTAACAGGTTAATGTAAGGTTTATTTGAAATCGTATGTTTAACGCGCTAATTATTTTAATGCATTATGATTAATATTAAGTTCAGAGGGTTAAGATGCTCTGGCAGAGCGCGCACAGCGGGCAGGGCAGCGGGGAGACGCTGTCCTGAAATGCAGTGATAAGGTAAGTCCGGGGCAATGCGTGGTCAGGCAGGCGTAAATCGAGGATAAGGGATAAACCGGGCAGAAAGGCGGTTCATTTCGGGCGTGCCGACACTCACATGTGTGCTGCTTTTTTCCTGTGTGCCGGCAAGATGCGCATCCAGTCCCGCCGCTTTACAGAGGGCATAGCCCGCAGAAACGTCCCACATGCTGCTAAAACATTCCTGATAACCGTCGACGTAACCCAGCACGCTAAAGGTTAAACCGACGGTGGCACAGCGATAGCGCACAACATTCCAGCCGTCGTCCCGATAGGCCTTTTCAATACAGAGCTGATGGGTGAAATCCCATGATGGACTGTCGCCAATCGCCACGGTTTTAAGCCCCCCGGCGATCACAGGCCGTTCAAAGGGTTCACCATTCAGATAAACACCTCTCTCTTTGCCGCCGCTCAGCATGAGGTTTAAAACGGGATGGACGATCACGCCCATAACCGGCTCGCCATCCTGCACATAGCCAACAGAAATCCCCCACAATGACGAGCCGCGCAGGAAGTTACTGGTCCCATCAATAGGATCAACAGACCAGTAGCTGGCGCTGAGCTCACCGCCATACTCTTCACCGATAACAGGATCCTGTGGGAAATGATCTCCCAGACGCTGCCGGATCAGATTTTCCACTTCCCGATCGGCTTCACTGAAGACATCCTGCGGCCTTTTTTCGCAGACCTCTAATTCACTCAGCTGTCTGAAATAGTCCAGAGCCAAAAGTGAAGCCTCTTGTGCGATACGTTCAGCAACCTTTAAGCGCGTTTCCATTGTTTACCTGATGCATAAAAAGAAGCGTGTGTATGGAGGCAAAACCCAGTGCACAGCGAAAATACCCATCCGGACATCAGGCTCGCTTTTAATATAATGCTCACTGCATGATATTAGAGTGTCTCTCTGCTATGTTTCACTATTATGATGCTTTTATGATCTCGATAAGCAGGGCAGGAGAGGCTGAAAATCAGCACATTTTACGAAAACATAAAGGCAGGGCCCTTTACTATTCGTCATGCATAAAAGCATGCTAGGGTATTAACAGAACCCATTATTAAATATGGTGAGGACAACGCTGTGGTTCATGGATATTCCGCTGGTCATGATGTCGAACTTAATCGCAGTGAAAAACTCATTCTGGAGCTTGTCCGCCGTAACGATGGCATTTCCCGCTCCTCACTGGTTTCGCAAACCATTTTGAATCAGTCATCTGTTCACCGTATTGTTGATACGCTGACCGAAAATGGCTTTCTCAGCCTGGGGGAATCGCCGTCCCAGGGAAGAGGCAAGCCCAGCCCGTCGTTATCACTGAATGCGAATGCACGTTATGGTTACGGTATCTCTATTAACTCAGACAGTGTTGCCGCCAGCCTGATTAATTTCCGGGGCGGTATTACAGAATACTGCGTACTGGATACGCATCCGCGCGACCCTGCCCGTACCTTACTCAATATCAAACATCACTATCTGGATACCTTAAAACAATACGATATTTCGCCAGAAAAAGTCTGTGGTGTGGGATACAGCATGGCGGGCTTTCTTTATGATTCCCGAAAGTATTTCAATCCGCCTGAACCTTTAAAAAACTGGATGGGTATCGATCTGCGTCGTGAAATTACCATGTTATTTGATCGACCGGTATGGATTGAAAATAACGCCACGACGGCGGCGCACGCTGAAGCCTTTTTAGGCGCCGGGCTGAAATACGATACGTTTGGTTATCTCTCTTTTAATTATGGATTCGGCGGTGGCATCGTGATTAACGGTAAACCGTTCCAGGGGGCATTTGGTAATGCGGGGGAGATCAGCCGTATTTTTACGCCGGAAGAGGGCAAGCTGCGGCCGGCTCTGGGGATCCTGATCGATCGGTTACGTCACGGCGGTATTGAAATTAAAGATATTCGCGATCTCAATCATAAATTCGATCCGGCCTGGCCGATTGCGCAACAGTGGGTAGAAGAGGTAACGCCAAACCTGCATCGGGCAATGGATGCCATGAATGCGGTGATCGATCCCGCGGCCATTATCTTAGGAGGCGAAATTCCCCGGAAGCTGGGCGAAATGTTCTTAGCCATGCCGCGGACGTGTTCGGGTAAACGCTGGGACATTTCTGCGGAATATCCGGATATTCTGCTAAGCGCCATTGAGGGAGACAGTTCGGCACTGGGCGCGGCACTGACGCCGTTGCGGGAAACCTATTTTAATTAAGGCCGTTACCCGCAGAACAACGTTTCAGCGGGTAACGGATGCGCATGAGGTGAGTTACTAGCGCATTGTCACAAACTCTTCCGCTGCGGTCGGGTGGATCGCCACGGTGTTATCGAAGTCTTTCTTGGTCGCACCCATTTTCAGTGCCACGGCGAAGCCCTGCAGCATCTCATCCATGCCGAATCCGATGCCGTGAATACCAACAATCTTCTCATCGGCACCCACACAGACCAGCTTCATGCGGCACGGCTGGCGATGCTGGGTGACCGCGGTGTACATGGCGGTGAACGACGATTTGTAGACCTTCACCTGGTCATCGCCATACTGTTCGCGCGCCTGTGGCTCAGTCAGTCCCACGGTACCAATCGGTGGATGGCTGAATACAACGGTCGGAATATTGCTGTAATCCAGATGCTCGTCCGGTTTGTTGTTAAACAGACGCTCAGAGAGACGACGGCCAGCGGCAACCGCCACCGGTGTCAGCTCAACCGCACCGGTGTTGTCACCCACAGCATAAATGCCTGAGACATTGGTGTTCTGAAACTTGTCGACATTGATATAGCCTTTGTCGTTCAGCGCCACGCCCGCAGCTTCGATGTTGAGGTTATCGTTGGCTGGCTCACGGCCAATCGCCCAGACCAGACAATCGACAATATATTCACTGCCGTTTTCCAGCTGCAGCGTCAGGCTGCCATCGCTGTTTTTAATCACGGCTTTTGGAATGGATTCGGTGTGCAGCGCCGGGCCTTCCGTGTTCATCACTTCGACCAGCGTCTCGGTAAGCAGCGGATCGAAGCTGCGCAGTGGTGCATGTTTACGCACGAACAGGTGGGTTTCTGAGCCCAGCGCATTTACCACGCCGGCCAGCTCGACCGCGATGTAGCCCGCGCCGATCACGGCGGTGCGTTTTGGCAGGGCATCCAGCTCAAAGAAACCGTCGGAATCAATGCCGTACTCCGCACCCGGAATATTGGGGTGAACCGGACGACCGCCGGTGGCGATCAGAATATGGTTAGCCGTAATAATCTCGCCGTTAACTTCAACGCTGTGCGCATCGACAAAGCGGGCAAAGCCTTTGATCACTTCAACCTTGTTCTTACCCAGCACGTTGTCGTAAGAGTTATGGATGCGGTCGATGTAGGCGCTGCGGTTTTTCACCAGTGTGGCCCAGTCGAAGCGATTCACCGTGGTGTCAAAGCCATAATCCGGCCCGTAGAGATGGATAGCTTCGGCGATTTGTGCAGCGTGCCACATGATTTTTTTCGGCACGCAACCCACGTTTACGCAGGTGCCGCCCAGCTCTTTTGCTTCAATCAGGGCACATTTCTGGCCATACATAGCTGCACGGTTAATTGAGGCGATGCCGCCGCTGCCGCCGCCAATGGCGAGATAGTCGAAATGTCGGGTCATTGAAGTATCCATCCGGTTGCATAAAAAATTGGGGTTGAGTGTAACGCTGGAGGTCGAAATGACGCAAAGTTTGCGCCTATGATTGTAATAGGGTTCTGTTTTTTCACTCGCTTACAGGGAAGCATACCATGCACCTTACTTTTCTTGGCACCGGCGGCGGTGCTCCCAGCCTGCAACGTAACGTGACCTCCATTGCTTTTACCCGCGCACTGAGTGGTGAAACCTGGCTGTTTGACTGCGGGGAAGGCACGCAATTACAGTTTATGCGCTCGAGCCTGAAACCGGGCAAGCTGGACAAGATTTTTATCACCCATCTGCATGGCGATCATATTTTCGGGCTGCCGGGATTACTCACCAGCCGGTCGATGGCCGGACTGACCTCACCGATCACGGTCTATGGCCCCAAAGGATTAAAGACCTTTGTTGAGACAGCGCTGTCGATCAGCGGCTCCTACACCGACTACCCGCTGAGCCTTGTTGAGATTGAGGCGGGCTGGACGCTGGATGACGGTGAGTTTCGTATCAGTGCCTGGCCGCTGAGCCATCCGGTGGCGTGTTTTGGCTATCGCATTGAACAGCACGACAAACCCGGCCTGCTGGATGCCGCGCGGCTCAAAGCGGAAGGCGTGCCCCGTGGCCCGTGGTTCCAGCAGCTGAAGCAGGGGGAATGTGTGACGCTGGAAGATGGGCGGGTAATCAACGGCGCTGACTATCTTGGCCCGGCGACACCCGGCAAAAAGCTGGCCATTTTTGGCGATACCGCACCGACCGACGTCGCGTTGCAACTGGCGGCGGATGTTGACCTGATGGTGCATGAAACCACGCTGGAGGCGGCGATGATGGAGAAAGCCAACGGACGCGGGCACTCCACCACCCTGCAGGCCGCCGACGTGGCAAAACGCGCCGGGGCAAAGCGGCTGATCGCCACCCATTTCAGCTCCCGCTATCTGGCAAAGGACATGAGCCGCCTGCTGGCGGAGTGCCAGACGATTTTTCCCCGCACTGAGCTGGCCTCGGATCTGGCCGTATTCACTGTTTAGTGATGCAGTGCCGGATAGGTAAAGAAAAGCAGATGGGTGAGGTTAAGGGCAAAGTGCAGGGCGGTCGCCAGCCATAACCGGCCGCTCCAGTGCCACGCCAGACCGTAAATCAGCCCGGCCAGGGAGGCGAATACCACCAGCAGCACGCCGCCCTGGATATGTGCCAGCCCAAACAGCAGCGAGCAGATCAGCAGCGCGGGCATCCCTCCCAGCGACTCTCTCAGCCGCTGTTGCAGATAGCCCCGGAACAGCGCCTCTTCGGCCAGCGAGACAAAGAACAGATTCGCCAGCATAAACGCGGGCAGCCACGGTGGATTGTGAAGCTCAAATGCCAGACCACCCAGCAGCACGGCACTACACAGCAGCAGCGGCACGGCGGTGATTAACGTCAGTGCGGCAATCCACGGATAACGCGGCGGGCAGGCACGAGCGCGGAACAGCGTCGGCAGGCAGGCCAGCAGCACAAAGGGGATCAGCGCTTTATCGGCGTTGAAGGAGAAACTGAACGGCAGGCTCCGGGCACCCGTCTGCACCTCATCGACCTGGAGGGGATTGTTAAAGCCAGGGAAAAGATGGAGAAACAAGCCCAGCGAAATCAGCACCAGTAGCGCCTCGCTCAGGATTTGCTGGCGGGAACGGATCGGGTCAAAGCGGCGCAGCGCGACCAGTGCGGCGATCCCGCCCAGCAGCGGCAAGACCGGCCAGGTCAGAACCTGATGATAAAATCCCAGCAGCGCGGCGAGCGCTAACAGCAATAGCGCCAGCCGCCGGGCGGGTTGCAGGGCGCCCAGCGCACCTGCCAGCAGAATCCACATGAGGACTTATTCAGGAACGATCTGATTCACTGCATAGTGACCCGTTCCGGTCGGAACCAGTTTCTGGTGCAGCCACGGCAGCAGGGTATTCATCTGCTGGGCCAGCTTCCACGGTGGGTTAATCACGATCATGCCAGAGGCCGTCATGCCGCGCTGATCGCTGTCCGGACGGGCCGCCAGTTCGATCTGCAGAATATTGCGGATGCCGGTTGCTTCCAGGTCGCGCAGCATGTGTTTGATCTGCTGGCGTAACACCACCGGATACCACAGTGCAAAGACGCCGGTGCCAAAGCGTTTATGGCCTTCCTGAATGCCTTTCACTACCGCCTGGTAGTCGCTTTTCATCTCATACGGCGGATCAATCAACACCAGACCGCGACGCGACGGCGGTGGCAGTTTCGATTTTAACTGCTGATAACCGTCGGCACGATCGACGCGCGCGCGGTTATCTTTGCTGAATTCGTTACGCAGCAGCGGATAGTCGCTGGAGTGCAGCTCAGTGAGTTGCAGCTTGTCATCTTCACGCAGCAGATGACGGGCGATCAGCGGCGAGCCAGGATAGTAGCGCAGCGTGCCACTGCGGTTCAGCGCACGAATCGCATCAAAATAGGGCTGCAACAATTCCGGCGCATCGGGCTGCTGCCAGATACGTGAGATGCCTTCCAGATATTCACCGGTACGCTCGGCGTGCTCGCCGCTCAGCTGGTAGCGACCTGCGCCTGCATGGGTATCCAGGTAGAAAAACGGTTTCTCTTTCTCTTTCAGCGCCGTGATGATCAGGCTCAGAACGGTGTGCTTCAGCACGTCGGCGTGGTTGCCAGCATGGAAGCTATGGCGATAACTCAGCATTGTTTATCCTGTTGAAAGTATAAGGTTTTAATTGATGGAAAATCAATTTATACCAATTATTACCCCACGTATTACCCACAGAACGACGCACAGCAACCGACGCAGGAAAAGCATGAGAATCGGCGATTATATCAGGGATGACCCGCTGATGGGCCAGAAGCGTGATAACAAATCGGGATTGCAGAGTGCGGTTCAGGGTGACGAGCTGAGTTTGCGGTTTTCAGGCGGGTAAACCGGCCGCAAAATCTGCCCGGCGCGCCCGCCAGGATTTCAGGCATCAGACAAAAGCAGGCATCTTCCGTGCGATCATCCGCGCGTTTCTTCCCCACCTCATCCTGGCTGCCATTGATTTTCGCTACACTAAGCCGCATGTTACTTAGATTGCGTTGCGCGACCCGCTGCGCCCCATACATCTCTAAAGGACTGCGCTATGACCAATCCGCTACTGACATCTTTTACGCTTCCCCCTTTTTCTGCCATCCAGCCTGAACATGTTGTTCCTGCCGTGACGGAAGTGCTGAGCCAATGCCGCGCAGAAGTCGAAAAAGTTGTGGCGCAGGGTGCGCCCTATACCTGGGATAATCTGGTTCAGCCGCTGGCGGAAACCGACGATCGTCTGAGCCGCATTTTTTCACCGGTCAGCCATCTGAATGCGGTAAAAAACAGCCCGGAACTGCGTGAAGCCTATGAGCAGACATTGCCGCTGCTCTCTGAATACAGCACCTGGGTCGGTCAGCATGAAGGCCTCTATCAGGCGTACCGCAATCTCAAAGAGGGTGATCAGTACGCGGCTCTGGATCTGGCGCAGAAGAAAGCGGTCGATAACGCCCTGCGTGATTTTGAACTCTCCGGTATTGGCCTGCCAAAAGATAAACAGCAACGCTATGGCGAAATCGCCGCGCGTCTCTCGGAGCTGGGTTCGGCTTACAGCAACAATGTGCTTGATGCCACCATGGGCTGGAACAAGCTGATCACCGATGAAAGTGAGCTGGCCGGTATGCCGGAAAGCGCCATGGCGGCAGCGAAAGCCCAGGCTGAAGCCAAAGAGCAGGACGGCTGGCTGCTGACGCTGGATATCCCAAGCTATCTGCCGGTCATGACCTACTGCGACAACGCGGCGCTGCGTGAAGAGATGTATCGCGCCTATGCAACGCGTGCCTCCGATCAGGGTCCGAATGCCGGTAAGTGGGATAACGGACCTATCATGGCGGAAGAGCTGGCGCTGCGTCACGAGCTGGCACAGCTGCTGGGCTTCGACTCCTACGCCGATAAATCACTGGCGACCAAAATGGCGCAAAGCCCGTCTCAGGTGATCGACTTCCTGAATGACCTGGCTGAACGCGCCCGTCCGCAGGGTGAAAAAGAGCTGGAGCAACTGCGCGCCTTCGCCCAAAAAGAGCATGGCGTTACTGAACTGAATCCGTGGGATCTTACCTATTACGGCGAAAAGCAGAAGCAGCATCTCTATACCATCAGCGATGAGCAACTGCGTCCTTACTTCCCGGAAGAGCGTGCGGTCGCCGGTCTGTTTGAAGTCGTTAAACGCATTTATGGCATCAGCGCGAAGCAGCGTACCGACGTTGAGGTTTACCATCCGGACGTGAAGTTCTTCGATCTGTTCGATGAAACCGGCGAACTGCGCGGCAGCTTCTATCTCGACCTCTACGCCCGCGAGCACAAACGTGGCGGGGCGTGGATGGATGACTGCGTGGGCCAGATGCGTAAAGCCGATGGCAGCCTGCAGAAGCCGGTCGCTTACCTGACCTGTAACTTTAACCGCCCGGTGAAAGGCAAACCTGCGCTGTTCACCCATGACGAAGTGATTACTCTGTTCCATGAGTTTGGTCATGGCCTGCACCACATGCTGACCCGCATCGAAGCGCCTGGCGTTTCCGGTATCAGCGGTGTGCCATGGGATGCGGTCGAACTGCCAAGCCAGTTTATGGAAAACTGGTGCTGGGAACCGGATGCGCTGGCGTTTATCTCGGGTCACTTTGAGACTGGCGAACCGCTGCCGAAAGAACTGCTGGATAAAATGCTGGCGGCGAAGAATTACCAGGCCGCGCTGTTTATCCTGCGTCAGCTGGAGTTCGGCCTGTTCGATTTCCGTCTGCACACCGAGTTTAATCCGGAGAAGGGCGCGCAGATTCTGGAAACCCTGCGCGAAGTGAAAAGCCGCGTAGCGGTCGTTCCGAGTCCGGAATGGGGCCGTTTCCCGCACGCCTTCAGCCACATCTTTGCCGGTGGTTATGCGGCGGGCTACTACAGCTATCTGTGGGCAGACGTGCTGGCGGCGGATGCTTACTCCCGCTTCGAAGAAGAGGGCATCTTCAACCGTGAAACCGGTCAGTCTTTCCTGGATAACATCCTGACGCGTGGCGGTTCTGAAGAGCCGATGGAGCTGTTCAAACGCTTCCGCGGTCGTGAACCGCAACTCGATGCGATGCTGGAACATTACGGCATTCAGGGATAAGTCAGTTTGTGAAAATCTGTTTGCTCGATGAATCAGGCGCCGGAGACGGCGCCTTATCACGTTTAGCGCAGCGCTGGCAGCTGGAGCACGATGAAGATGCGCTGCTGGCGCTGGTGCAGACATCAACGCACCTGGAACTGCGTAAACGTGATGAGCCTAAGCTGGGCGGTATTTTTGTTGATTTCGTCACCGGCGCAATGGCGCATCGCCGTCGTTTCGGCGGTGGACGCGGCGAAGCTGTCGCCAAAGCGGTGGGTATTAAAGGCGGTTATCTGCCGGATGTGGTGGATGCGACGGCAGGACTGGGGCGTGATGCGTTTGTGCTGGCGGCGCTCGGCTGCCGGGTGCGGATGCTGGAACGTCATCCGGTAGTGGCTGCCCTGCTTGAAGATGGTCTTCAGCGCGGTTATCAGGATGCGGAAATTGGCCCCTGGCTGCGCGATCGTCTGACGCTGATTCATGCGGCCAGCGCGCAGGCCCTGGGCGATATTACGCCGCAGCCAGATGTGGTCTATCTCGATCCGATGTATCCCCATCGCCAGAAAAGTGCACTGGTGAAAAAGGAGATGCGGGTGTTTCAGTCGCTGGTCGGGCCGGATGAAGATGCGGATGCGTTACTGGAACCGGCTCGTCGACTGGCGAAAAAGCGTATTGTGGTCAAACGACCAGACTATGCACCGCCGCTGGCGGGTGTCGTGACACAGGCGGCTGTGGTCACCAAAAGCCATCGCTTTGATATCTATCCCCCGCTCTGAACGTATAAAAAAAGCCGGCGTCGCGCCGGCTTTATTCATTTCGTTAAGCGTCTGAATTACGCCTCGTCTTCATCGCGCAACGGCACAATCAGCATGTCGATATGCACGGTATTGATCAACTGACGGGCTGAGGACATCAGCTTGCTCCAGAAATCCTGATGATGACCACACACCACCAGGTCAACGTCATATTTCTTGATGGCATCAACCAGAACCTGGCCGAGATCACCACTGCCGCTTAGTGTCTCACTGATCGGATAGCCCGCCGCATCTGACAACCCTTTCAGTGCGGCATGCGTCTCTTCAGAAATACGCTTCTGCATATCCCCTAAGTTGACATCAATCAGGCCGGTGTAGAGGTCAGAATAATTCACATCAACGTGAATCAGGGAAATTCTGGCATCGTAGGGACGCGCCAGCGAGACAGCCTTATCCACCAGCAACTGGCTTTCGGGAGAAAGGTCTACTGCAATCAGGATGTGTTTATAAGCCATGATAAAACTCCTTTCACGAGATTAAGGATGGCATCCGGTGTTCCTGCCGCGTCACAGCTTAGCGAAGTCCCTTGCGCGAGCGGGCGATGAGCGCCACCAAAGTGTCAACCTGCGTTGCAGGTGATGATGTTGTTATAGTCTGAGTATAGCCTTCTCTCATTGTAAATGCTGCTGTTGCCGTCTGGCTTATGAATAAGATCAAGGCTATGCCAGATTTACTCGCGCTGAACGAAAATCATCGTTGGAAAAAATGTAAAGAATTCTCCTACACTGAGAAAAGGCGGTCCGGTTCGCAGCCGCTCAGGGGGTCGAAAATTTTCGCAGTCCGGAGATTCAGTGGCTGGTTTTTTCTGCAGGCGGATTCAGTGCCAGACACTGAGTCTGTTGCTGCAATTCCAGCTGGGAGGGGGAATATGATCAGCACTATTGCGCTTTTCTGGGCTCTTTGTGTGGTGTGTATCGTGAATATGGCGCGCTATTTTTCATCGCTGCGCGCGCTGCTGGCGGTATTACGGGGTTGTGATCCACTGCTGTATCAGTATGTCGATGGGGCGGGGTTTTTCACCTCTCACGGTCAGCCGAGTAAACAGGTGCGGCTGGTCACTTATATCTGGGCAAAACGCTATCTTGATCACCACGACGATGAGTTTATCCGGCGCTGTGAACGGGTGCGGGGACAGTTTGTTCTGACCAGTGCGCTGTGTGGGCTGGTGGTTATCAGTCTGGTGGCGCTGGCGATCTGGCATTAAAAAAGGGCGACTTGCGTCGCCCTTTTGTCAGCTGGCATCACACCAGTTTCAAGGCAATCCAGTAGAGCGAACCTGACAGCAGAATACAAACCGGCAGGGTGAAGATCCACGCCATGGCGATATTCTTGATAGTCCGGCTCTGCAATCCGCCACCGTCGACCAGCATGGTACCGGCTACCGATGAAGAGAGGATATGCGTGGTAGAGACGGGCATGCCGGTATAGCTGGCAATACCAATCGACAGCGCTGCTGTCACCTGGGCTGACATTCCCTGCGCATAGGTCATGCCTTTTTTACCAATCTTCTCACCGATGGTGGTGGCAACACGACGCCAGCCAATCATAGTACCGGTGCCCAGCGCCAGCGCCACGGCCACAATAATCCAGATAGGCGCGTACTCGATGGTGCCAAGCAGGTCACTTTTCAGCTTATTGAGGAAGCGTTTGTCATCTGGCGTGGTTTCCTGCAGACGGGCCGCTTTATCGGCGGTGTCTGAGATACACAGCAGCAGACGACGCATCTGACCACGCTGATCAACGGTCAGCTGATCGTAGCTCTGCAGATTGTTCAGCAACACCTGCGCACGCTGCACTGCCTGCAGTGCTCGCGCGCTGTCACAGTGAAACTCCTGCGGGCTGGTTGCCGGCACTTCTTCCGGTGTTGGCAACTTAGGCGGTGCCATCTGGATGATATGTGTCAGTGACGCGTTGTGCTGCTGGTAATACTGTTCCAGATGGTTGACGGCATCGCGGGTGCGCGTGATGTCATAACCGGAGGCATTCATATTCACGACGAAACCAGCCGGCGCCACGCCAATCAGGACCAGCATGATCAGGCCAATGCCCTTCTGACCGTCATTCGCACCGTGCGAATAGCTCACGCCAATTGCCGAAACAATCAGGGCGATACGGGTCCAGAACGGCGGCTTTTTCTTGCCGTCGATCTTTTCGCGGTCAGCAGGCGTCATATGAATACGCGCACGCTTTTTAGTATTACTCCAGTAGCGACGCAGAATAAAGATTAACCCGCCCGCCATCACCAGGCCGACAATCGGCGACAGGATCAGAGAAAGGAAGATGTTCAGGACTTTCGGAATGTTGAGTGCATCAACCACCGAGGTTCCGCTCATCAGGGCGTTGGTCAGACCGATACCGATAATCGCGCCGATCAGTGTATGGGAGCTGGAGGCCGGCAGACCGAGATACCAGGTGCCGAGGTTCCAGATAATCGCCGCCAGCAGCATAGAAAACACCATGGCGAGACCGTGAGCCGATCCAACATTCAGCAACAGATCGGTGGGAAGCATATGAACAATAGCGTAGGCAACACTCAATCCACCGAGTAGTACGCCAAGGAAGTTGAATACACCCGCCATAACCACAGCAAGCTGGGCACGCATGGCACGCGTATAGATGACCGTCGCAACTGCGTTGGCCGTGTCGTGGAAACCGTTGATTGCTTCGTAAAACAATACAAACAGCAGGGCAAGAACCAATAACAGGCTAGTACTGAGGTCTAGACCAGCAAACAGATGTAGCATAAACGTTACGCCATTTTTGGAGGACATGAACGCGGCGCATTATCCGCGACAACGTGCTGTATGGGAAAGGAAAATATAGCGCTAATTTAACCTTTCTTCGCAGAGCGAACGGGTTACTCAGTGAAAAAGGGTTAGATATTAGTCAGATACAATATGACACATTTACGGCAATTTTTTGACGCTGGCGTCCGGGTGAGCAGATCACTACAATCTGCGCCTTTCCAGTTAAGTGAGTGAACGCAGTGGAACAGTTTGACGTTATCATCATTGGTGCCGGAGCCGCAGGGCTGTTCTGTGCCGCCCAGGCCGGGCAGCGCGGACTGAGCGTGTTACTGCTGGATAACGGCAAAAAGCCAGGCCGCAAGATTCTGATGTCGGGCGGTGGCCGCTGCAACTTCACCAATCTCTACACTGAACCGGCGGCGTATCTGTCGCACAATCCTCATTTCTGTAAATCCGCGCTGGCGCGTTATACCCAGTGGGATTTTATCGATCTGGTTAATCGCCACGGTATCGCCTGGCATGAAAAAACCCTGGGCCAGCTCTTCTGTGATGACTCTGCTCAGCAAATTGTCGATCTGCTGCTGGCCGAATGTGACAAGGGCAATGTCACCCTGCGACTGCGCAGTGAAGTGCTCAGTGTTGAGCGCGATGAAAGCGGCTACACCCTGCAACTCAACGGCAGTACGGTTCAGGCGAAGAAGCTGGTGATTGCCAGTGGTGGTCTGTCGATGCCAGGCCTGGGTGCCACGCCGTTTGGCTACAAAATTGCAGAGCAATTTGGTCTGAATGTGTATCCGACCCGGGCGGCTCTGGTGCCCTTTACGCTGCATAAGCCACTGCTGGAACAATTACAGACGCTCTCAGGCGTTGCGCTGGACACCACCATCGATGCGCAGGATGGTACCCGCTTTAAAGAGGCGATGCTGTTCACTCACCGTGGGCTCTCCGGCCCCGCGGTACTGCAAATCTCCAGCTACTGGCTGCCCGGCGAATTCGTCACCATCGACCTGTTACCCGCTACGCCGCTTGAGGCGTTTCTGACGGCGCAGCGTGAAGCGCATCCGAATCTCAGCCTGAAAAACAGTCTGGCGAAAATCCTGCCGAAGCGTCTGGTGGAAGTATTGCAGGCACTCAAAGTGGTGCCGGATATCACCCTGAAACAGCTCAACAGCAAACAGCAAACTGAACTGGCGCAGACGCTGCATGCCTGGCGCATTCAGCCAAACGGCACCGAGGGGTATCGCACAGCTGAAGTGACACTGGGCGGCGTAGACACCACGCAGCTCTCCTCGAAAACCATGGAGGCGCGCGCGGTGCCGGGGCTGTACTTTATTGGTGAAGTGGCCGATGTCACCGGCTGGCTGGGGGGATATAACTTCCAGTGGGCCTGGAGTTCCGCCTGGGCGTGCGCCCAGGCGTTGTAACGCGCATTTACCAGCGCTGATGCACGTGCGGCGCAATCTTCTCCTGATAGATCTGCTTCAGCGCCGCCATCGTATCCTCAGAGAGTGCACCGACATCGCTGGCGCGGGCATTGGCTTCAGCCTGCTCACGATTTTTCGCGCCAGGAATGACCACGCTGACATCTTCGTTCATCAGGATCCAGCGCAGTGCAAACATCGCCATGGTGGTGTCGCCCGTAACAAAGCGGCGAATCTCCTCCACCGCCTCCAGTGCCACCTCATAAGGCACACCGGAGAAGGTCTCGCCTTTATCGAACGCTTCGCCATTACGGTTAAAGGTGCGATGGTCGTCAGCGGCAAACACGCTGTCGGCGCGCATTTTGCCGGTCAGCAGGCCTGAAGCCAGCGGCACACGGGCAATGATCGCCACATCACGGCGTTTCGCTTCACGCAACAGCAGTTCCGCGGGACGCTGACGGAAAATGTTGTAAATCAGCTGAATCGACGAGACGTTTGGAAATGCCAGCGCTTTCAGGCCTTCCTCGACTTTCTCAACGGAGACGCCGTAGTGACGGATTTTTCCGGCGGCGACCATCTCATCCATCACCGCAAACACGTCCGGGTTGTAGTAGACCTCCGTCGGTGGGCAATGCAGCTGCACCAGATCCAGCGTGTCGGTCTGCAGATTTTCCCGTGAGCGATCGATAAAGGCGTTGAGGTTTTCGGCGTTGTAGCCCTCAGCCACGTGCGGTGACAGACGACGCCCCAGCTTGGTGGCCACAAACGGGCGTTCACCGCCGCGCTGATTCAGCACCTCTGCAATAATTTTTTCGGAGCGGCCATCGCCATAGACATCGGCAGTATCAATAAAGGTGATGCCTGCATCCAGCGCAGCATTCAGCGCGGCTTTGGCATCCTCCATGCTCACTTCTCCCCAGGTTCCGCCAATGGCCCATGCGCCAAAGCCAATTTCAGAGACGCGCTGACCGGTACGGCCCAGTGTTCGTTGTTTCATGCAAACCTTCCTCGATGCGTTTCAGACAGGGTGACAGAAAAGGGCTAACCATTGAGCTTAGCCCTTTCCGCCGGTGAGGTGAGCCAGCGTTATTGCAGACCAGACGAGTCTGAACAGGATGTTTTTGACGGCAGGCTGCTGGTTACGTTGAAGATTTCTGCGGAAATCGGTTTTAAACAGGCGATTACCGCTTCGCTAATTTATTGATTTTAAGAAATTTCACCCGAAATTAAACAGGCGAGAGTGTCGATTCGGTCACATACTTCACTTTTCAGGCCAACAATGGGATCGCTATGTTCAAATTTATTAAGTCGGTCTTTGCCAGTCCCGATAAGTTTCTGCAGATTATGACCCGTCAGGATATCAACGACTCAATTGCTGAAGGTGAGCGCATCATTATTGATGAGAACGGCAATATTTCAGTCAACACGCTGAGCGAGGAAGTCCACGAAGATTTTGCCCGGCACGTGAATACCTTAAAGGGAGTATAAGGTGGGTACCGCAATATTTATGGTGTTGATGGTGAGTGGTTACTGGTACACCAGCCGCGATTTAAACAGCCGCTTTAAAATCCGTCGCTCGTCGGGCTGGGATGTCTATTTCCTGGTGGCGCTCTACGGCTGTATTTTTGTTCTGCAGGGCGTATTTGCCACCGGCATCATCTGGTTGGTACTGCTCTGTATCTCCGGCATCGCGAATGCCGTCCAGATGATCCCCGGCGTGCATCTGAAGTGGCAGGTCGAGTTTATGAACTGGAGTTTCCTGGGGATTCAGGCACCAGTTGTGATCATGCTCGCTTTTGCCATTCTGCTCTGCCTGTATCGCTCAAACTGGGCGGGCAGTGCACGGCTGAACGTATCGGGCCGTAAAGACCTTTATCAGCAACTGTCACGCTCCAACGGCGTTGAACAACTGCTGTTTCAGTGCATGGAAGAGGGCGAACTCGCGTGGATTACGATGAAGTCGCGCCGCATTTACATCGGCATGATTCATGCCTCGACGTTTGAATATGAGAGCACTAAAAACATCGTGCTGATCCCGATGCTCAGCGGATACCGCGACAGCAAGACGCTGAAGCTGGCGGTGGAACATAACTACAGCAAGTGGTACGCCGAGCATGACATCACGCTCGACTCGAAACCCAAAGATGCGATGTCATTCCGTAAAGTGATCATGGTTGATCAGATAGAGAGTCTGTCACTGTTCGATCCCGCCAGTGCCGCCGCACTTTCAATGGGACATCCGCAGGAAGTGGAGAAGAGTCAGGGTGGTGACGACACGGACAGCCCGGACGATAAAAGCCGCGATGCAGCGGGTTAAAAGCTCGATCGGTTTCCCCTGATGATGTGACATCATCAGGGGAAACCGATCCCCTCACGTCATATTTTCCGCCGTAAACAACCTGAACGCGACTTTACCCGCCTGATACACATCCGGTTGAGAGCCGGTTTCCAGATGACTTAGCATCAAATCAATCGCCAGCCGGGCATGCTGTTGAGCATGCTGATCCAGGGTAAATGCCACTTCATCATTCATCAGTAGCTTACGTGTCACATCATAAAGTTCATGAGTGATATAGGTGCATTTACCCAGCAACTGGTGGGCACGTAGTGTGTCGCTGACAACAGTATTGCCCATGCCAGTGTTGTAGACCCCTGCAATCATCTGCGACGGTTGCAGGTTGCGGGCCAGCACGCTGCGGATTGTCTCCCGCTGATCCTGACCCGACAGCACCTCACGCAGATGACGCTGGGGCGCACGCTGCGCCATGGCCTCCCGGAATCCGTCAATGCGCTGACGGTGGGCGCGATAATCGAAGCGGCCACTGACCATTAGAATGTCGCCGGGCTGACTCACCGTTTTACTCATCAGTAATCCTGCCGTGCGTCCGGCCTGATACTGGTCAATGCCGACATGACATAAGCGGTCGGCATCAGGCAGATCGGTAACGATGGTAATCACCGGCACATTGCGGCTGCGGCACAGCGCTAGCGCCCGGTAGATGGGCGGTGAATCATGTGCAAAGACAATGATGCCGTCGCGCGTGCTGCTGCGGGCGATAATACTTTGCGCCAGCTGCTCAGGCTGTGCCTCGGCCACCAGAGTTTTATGCAGTTTCAGGCGACGATAGCCAAGCTGGCTGGCGACTTCGCTGAAATGGGTAGTAAGCTGCTGAAAAAAGGAGGAGCCGTTATTACTGAGGAACACCTCAATTTGCCAGGGATGCTGGTACTCCTCTGGCAGCAGACGCTTCAATCCCACTTCGCGCGCAGCTTTCAGGACTTTACGGCTGGTCTCCAGTGACACGCCGCCGCGTTCATTCAGCACACGATCGACCGTCGCAATCCCGACGCCCGCCATTTTTGCCACCACCTCTAAGGTGAGCTTTTTCATTCAGACTCCACGGGGAAAATGGCGATTAACTGCTGCCTGCCTGACTATTTATCTCTTCTAACCGGTTAAAAGTAAAAGATAAAGCAATTTAATGATGGAAAGCCATCATCAGCGTTGTGCCGCAAGGTTTTTACCGACCGTGCTGTCGCCACGCTAAAAAGCACAGCGGGCCGCTGTCCTGGCGGAATACCCGTTAAGCTTGTAGTGAGACAATCAACGAGGAGTGAATATGGCTCAGCAAAAAGAGGTTCTGATTATTGGTGCTTCGCGCGGTATCGGGCTGGCGGTGGCACAGGCGTTTGCGGGTGAGGGCTGGCAGGTCACGGCTACGCATCGCAGTGGCATTCCAGAGCAGGGTAATAAGCCAGACATTCACTGGCATGCGCTGGATATGACGCACTCATCGGCGGTTCAGCAGCTTGCCAGCCAGCTCAGTGGCAAAACGTTCGATGCGATTCTGATTAACGCCGGGATTTCCGGGCCTTCACACCAGAAGGTCTTGCAGAGTGACGATCAGGATCTGGCGCAGCTGTTCCTGACCAACGCGATAGCGCCGGTTCGCAGTGCAGAGATTTTGCTGCCGCTGTTGAAGCCGGAAGGTGTGCTGGCGCTGACCTCATCTCAGCTCGGCAGCCTGAATGAAAACCCGCAGGCGCAGATGCCGATTTATTCGGCCAGCAAAGCGGCCCTGAATATGCTGAGCCGCACACTGACTCCGGCAGTTGACGCGCAGAGCGGGACGCTGCTGACGCTGCACCCCGGCTGGGTGAAAACAGATATGGGTGGCGAGAGTGCGCCACTGACAGCAGAAGAGAGTGCGGCCGGTATCGTCCGGCAACTGACCCACTGGCGCGGTCGTGGTGGTCATCACTATGTCGATTACGCCGGCCAGCAGCTGCAATGGTAAGTTGATACGGGGCGGTTACGCCCCGATGTCACGTAGTGCTTTGCCTTTCATCAGGTTGCGTTCAATGTGCTCCAGCGTCACATGTTTGGTCTCGGGAACCAGCATCATCGTCAGCACGATAAACACCAGATTAAGCGCGCCGTAGAGCCAGAAGGTATTGGCATTCCCCAGCTGATCCAGCATGGTCAGGAAGGTCGCACCCACAATCATATTACCGACCCAGTTCGTGGTGGTGGAGGCGGTAATGCCGAAATCACGTCCTTTCAGCGGCTGAATTTCTGAGCAGAGCAGCCAGATGACCGGTCCGGCCGCCATCGCGAAGCCGACGATAAACATCAGCAGCATCGCAATAGCAAAGTATTTGCGGAAATCTGTTTCAACGCCAATATGCAGCAGTGTGCCCAGGACGCCCATGCCGACAGCCATCACCAGAAAACTGGTGGTGAGCATCGGCTTGCGACCCCAGCGATCAACAAAGAAAATCGCAATCAGCGTAGCCAGCATGTTGACCAGCCCGACAATCACCGTACCCCACATCTGCTCACTGGTGCTGGAGAAGCCGGCAATATTGAAGATTTTAGGGGCGTAATACATCACAACATTCATGCCGGTAAACTGCTGCATCACCTGCAGCAGCATGCCCAGCCATACCGCGCGGCGGAAATTACCGTTAGAGCGGAAAAGCGACCAGCCACGCTGCTTCACCTGCAGGCTTTCACGGATCTCTTCCAGCTCCTCCCGGGCCTGTTCACTGCTGTTCCGTAGCCGATCCAGTACCCGCTGTGCTTCGTTAAAACGCCCATGTGCTGCCAGCCAGCGCGGACTGTTAGGCAGGAACAGCACGCCGATAAACAGGATCACCGCTGGGATGGCGATAACACCGAGCATCCCACGCCAGTTGCCGCTGTAGCTGAACGCGGTATCAGAGAGATAAGCCACCACGATGCCGGTGGTCAGCATCAGCTGGTACATGGAAATCATCGAACCACGAATACGTTCCGGCGCAATCTCTGCCAGGTACAATGGTGCGGTATAAGAGGCGATGCCCACCGCCAGACCCAGCATCACGCGGGCGCAGACCAGTGACTCGACATCCGGGGAGAACGCTGACCACAGCGAGCCAATTACAAACAACGTTGCGCCTGCCAGCATACTTTTCTTGCGTCCCAGCTTTGATGACATCCAGCCCGCCGCCAGCGCACCCAGCGCCGCGCCGAACATCATTGAACTCACCACCCACTCCTGCTGATGGTTAGTTATCTGCAAATCCTTTGCCAGAAACGGTAAGGCACCGGCAATGACGCCGATATCCAGACCAAACAGCAGGCCTGACAGCGCAGCCATAAAACAGACGAACCACGTAAAACGGTTCTGCTGACTTCCCGATTTTTTTGTCGCGACCATGCGAGTCTCCTTGAAGCGATTCAATGTCAATATTGTTAATGTTATGTAAACATAGTTGATGCCAGTGTGGTGACGATCACACTTCTGGCCATAACCCGTGCTGCACAGCATTACGCTAAAAAGAAAACATCGAAGATCAGCGGGTTGGCACTACAGGGAATAAGGGCGGATGAAGCACGATTACACCAAACGAGGCATATCAGACCCGTTTTACAACTGACTGCTTGCAGCATTACACTGCTGCTTTTCAGCCATTGATTGAAGGTGCTTATGTCTGAACCTTTCCAGCGCCAGCCGCTGCCGCTGCCGGGCGGTCATAAAAAAGTCCTGCTGCACTCCTGTTGCGCGCCCTGTTCGGGTGAAGTGATGGAAGCGATGCTGGCATCCGGTATTGAATACACCATCTATTTTTACAACCCGAATATTCACCCGCTCAAAGAGTATGAGCTGCGAAAAGAGGAGAATATTCGCTTTGCCGAAAAATTTGGTGTGCCGTTTGTGGATGCGGACTATGACCGGGATAACTGGTTTGAGCGCGCGCGCGGGCTGGAGTGGTCACCGGAACGGGGTGAGCGCTGCACCATGTGCTTTGATATGCGTTTTGAGCGTACGGCACTCTATGCCCATGAGAACGGCTTCCCGGTGATGACCAGTTGCCTGGGGATCTCACGCTGGAAAGATATGAAGCAGATTAACAGCTGTGGTGTCCGCGCCGCGTCAGCATATCCGGATCTGATGTACTGGGATTTTAACTGGCGTAAAGGCGGTGGGTCTTCGCGCATGATTGAAATCAGTAAGCGCGAGAGTTTTTATCAGCAGGAATATTGTGGCTGCGTCTATTCACTGCGCGACACCAATCGTCATCGCGTCGCCCAGGGGCGTGAGCGCATTCAGATTGGCGTGCAATATTATCAGCCGGATGAAGCCTGATTAACCCCTGTCGCGGAATGGCTCTGCCTGCGTATATTCGTGCGTGAAGTGCGTAACAGGCCGGACTGTTACCCCAGCATCCGGCTTTATACTTTCCTCACGCACAAAGCTGCATAATGTACAGGGATGCGCTACCTCAGCCAGCTGCTGTTTCGCCTTGTGGTTCATCTGACGTTTGCGACAGGTGCTCGGCGTGCAACCCATAATCTGTTTAAAAGAGCGGGTAAAAGATTGCTGGCTTTCAAAATGGTATTTCAGTGCCAGAGTGATAATAGGTGTCTGGCTGTTTTTTAAATCATGAATGCTGGCGTTAAGTTTTCTCTTACGAATATAACGCGCCAGTGTTTCATTATGGTAACGGGCAAAGAGTTTCTGTAAATACCATCTGGAATAACCTGCCTTTATGGCAATATCATCAACACTCAGGCGCTGGCCAGGATTATTATTAATCCATTCAGTGACAGAGATGATTACGCTTTCATTATATTTATTTTCGCTCATAGCGACTCCACGGTTAAATTCATCACGAATGTGAAAAATCTACCTTAATGTTCTTATTCTTTGCGTAAACATTTTTCAGGTTTTGAGTTTTTATCTCCTGATATTATTCATCCGAACAGCCGTTTTTTATTAAATTAGATGAATTGTGATAAATCTGTTGGGAAATATAGATGATTGATATCTGGCAGATAAAAATCAAATCAGGCGCTATGCCGCTGACCACCTCCTGATGAATCCTGGCAGCCGCTGTGTTATTAACGTGATAGCACCGCCTGGCAATAGATTTTTCACAATGACATGCCAGGCTTACGACTCACCTTTAACATGGAGTACCCCCGGATGAGCCCGACATACGCGCTGAAAAAACCGCTTGCCGCCTTGCTCACCTCGCTGGCCTTATTGGCTCATGCACCTGCCCATGCTGCGTCTGTATATGGCGAACAGCTGGAGGGGTTTCAATATCCCTATCCTCTGCAGCATTTTGACTTTCAGTCTCAGCAGCAACCGCTGAGCATGGGCTTTATGGATGTCAAACCGGTGCAACGTGCCAACGGCAAAACCGTGGTGCTGATGCACGGTAAAAACTTCTGTGGCGCGACCTGGGAAGAGACGATTCGCGCACTGAGTCAGCAGGGATATCGCGTTATCGCGCCCGACCAGATTGGCTTCTGCAGCTCGACCAAGCCCGCCAGCTATCAATACAGTTTTCAGCAACTGGCAGAGAACACCCATCAGCTGCTTGCACGGCTGGGAGTGGAGAAGGCGGTCATTGTCGGTCATTCAACCGGCGGGATGCTGGCAACGCGTTATGCGTTGATGTACCCGGCGCAGACGCAGAAGCTGGTACTGGTTAACCCGATAGGGCTGGAGGACTGGAAAGCCAAAGGTGCACCGTGGCGTTCGGTGGATCAGTGGTATCAGCGCGAACTCAAACTCAGCGCGGCGGGTATTAAGAAGTATGAACAGCAGACTTACTATGTCGGGCGCTGGAAACCCGAATATGATAAGTGGGTCGATATGCTGGCCGGACTAAACAGTGGGCCGGGCCATCAGAAGGTGGCGTGGAACTCCGCCTTAATCTACGACATGATCTTCACTCAACCGGTGTTTTATGAGTTCGGCGATCTCAGGGTGCCGACCACTCTGATAATCGGTACGTCAGATACCACGGCCATTGGCAGTGATATCGCACCGGCGGAGGTGAAAGCCCGGTTGGGTGATTATGCGGTGCTGGGAAAAGAGGCGGCTAAACGTATCCCGGGCGCGCGCTTAATTGAATTTCCTGGCATGGGGCACGCACCACAAATGGAAGATCCGGCTAAGTTTAATCAGACGCTGCTCGACGATCTGGCCCGTCCCTGACCCCTCAGGCGCTGCGGCGCCTGACCTTACACGGCAATGCGTTTCTGATTTTTAGTCAGATACATCTGTTTATCGCTGTCGTGCAGTAACTGTTCCAGCGATTGCGGATTGGCCGGGTCAAACTCTACTACGCCGGAAGAGAACTGCAGGCGGTAACGTCGGTTCAGGCTGACTGACTGCTGGTGCAGATAACGGTCGAACTGCATGAGCAGCGCTTCACTCTGCTGCTGCTGCAGGCCATCAAACAGCACCACAAACTCATCGCCGCCCAGGCGGGCAAACAGGTCGGAATGTTTGAACGCCACTTTCATCGCATTGGCAAAGTCCATCAGCGCGCGATCGCCTTCGCGATGGCCCAGTGTGTCATTAATCTGCTTAAACTTATCGAGATCGAGAAAAGTCAGACAGGCGGGACGGTTTTTCCTCTGGCACTCATTAAGCACCATCTGTCCCAGCGTCATAAAACCGCGGCGATTGGTAATCTGCGTCAGTTCATCACAGGTAGCCGTCTGAAAGGCGATCAATTCCGCTTCAGCCATGGCGGCGAGATCGCGCATGGTGGCCTGATCCTCTTCATTAAACTGACGCGGCTCACGACCAATAATACAGAACGTACCCATTTTGGCACCGCCCGGCGCACGCAGCGGACAGCCCGCATAAAAGCGAATGTGTGGTTCGCCAGTCACCAGCGGATTATCGTGAAAACGTTCATCCTGTAACGCATCTTCAACGATCATGATTTCATCCTGCAGGATAGCGTGGCCGCAAAACGAGATATTCCGTGGCGATCCGGTAGGCGCATAACCCTGTGCAGATTTAAACCACTGGTGATCTTCTTCCAGCAGGCTGACTAACGCGATAGGCACGTCATACAGGCGGCGCGCCAGGCGAGTTAAACGATCAAATCGTTCTTCCGCTGGCGTATTCATTATGTTCAGCGCACGCAACTGCGATAAACGTTGTGCCTCGTCGGCGGCGATTTCAGGTGCTTTCATCACAGAGCCCTTTGGTTTTTAGCTGAAGCCAGGTTCTGGTGTGTGCCTAACAGCGAAGAAGAGCGTGATACAGCGACCACGCTCTTTATGAGGAGGGGATCAGAGCACTTTTTGTTCGGCGAGATCAAGGGCGAAATAGCTGAAAATGAGGTCGGCTCCGGCGCGTTTAATCGCACCGAGGCTTTCCAGCACCACATTGCGCTCATCAATGGCACCGGCCTGTGCGGCAAATTTAATCATCGCGTATTCGCCACTCACCTGATAAGCCGCCAGCGGCAGTTCGGTGCGTTCGCGGATATCGCGCAGAATATCCAGATAAGCGCCTGCCGGTTTCACCATCAATGAATCCGCGCCCTGCGCCGCATCAAGCAACGATTCACGGATCGCTTCCCGACGGTTCATCGGGTTCATCTGGTAGGTTTTACGGTCGCCTTTCAGCGCCGTTCCGGCCGCTTCACGGAACGGGCCGTAAAACGATGAAGCGAATTTGGTGGAATAAGACATGATGGCGGTCTGGGTGAAGCCTGCCGCATCAAGTGCGCGGCGAATCGCCTCAACCTGACCATCCATCGCCGCTGACGGGGCGATGAAGTCTGCACCGGCTGCGGCGGCAACAACGGCCTGCTTGCCCAGGTTTGCCAGGGTTGCATCGTTATCGACGCCGTGATCACAGAGCACACCACAGTGGCCGTGGCTGGTGTATTCACAGAAGCAGGTGTCAGACATCACAATCATTTCCGGTACGGTATCTTTGCAGATGCGCGACATGCGCGCCACCAGACCGTTTTCGTTCCAGGCATCGCTGCCGGTGGCGTCGGTGTGGTGAGAAATACCGAAGGTCATCACCGAGCGGATGCCCGCTTTGGCGATGCGCTCAATCTCATAGGCGAGACGCTTTTCCGGAATTCGCATCACGCCAGGCATCGCCTGAATCGCTTTGTAATCGTCGACTTCTTCTTCAACAAAGATAGGCAGAGCCAGATCGTTCAGGCTCAGGGATGACTCCTGGAACATTTCACGCATTGAGGCGCTGGCGCGCAATCTTCTTGGGCGCTGGATAAGGGAATAATCAGACATTTTCATTCTTACGCAGGTGAAAAAAGTAACAACAGTTTACTCCCTTTGACCGCGAGGGATGAAGGTTTGTGTGCGGTAACAGAGAGGGAAAAGCGCTCTCCCGCCGGGCGGCGGGAGAGCAGAACGATTACTCGTTGATATCCGGATGCTGCTGCACCAGGTTTTTACGTTTCGCTTCCAGGCGGGCGATCTCTGCATCGATATCTTCGATTTTGTTCTCGATGTTATCGTGATGTTCCTGCAGGATTTCGCGCGCTTCTTCCATATCGGACGCGGCTGGCGTTGCACCTTTCAGTGGCTTGTTTGCCGTCTCTTTCATGGAAAGACCGGTAATCAGACCAATGATCGCCACCACCATCAGGTAGTAGGCTGGCATGTAAAGATTGTTGGTGGTTTCAACCAGCCAGGCGGCCAGCGTTGGCGTCAGACCGGCAACCAGTACAGAGATGTTAAACGCACTGGCCAGCGCACTGTAACGGATATGGGTCGGGAACATCGCAGGCAGCGACGAGGCCATGACACCGGTAAACGAGTTAAGAATAACGGCCATCAGCAGCAGGCCACCAAAAATCAGTCCCAGCACGCCACTGTTAATCATCATAAAGGCGGGAATGGCAAAGACCAGCAGAGCGATACTGCCGATGATAACAAAGGGACGACGGCCAAAGCGGTCACTCATCATGCCGATCACAGGCTGAACAAACAGCATACCGATCATGATAGCGATGATAATCATCACACCATGGTCTTCGCTGTAGTGCAGGTTATGCGACAGGTAACTCGGCATATACGTCAGTAACATGTAGTAGGTGACGTTGGTGGCGATAACCAGACCGATACAGGAGAGCAGGCTGCGCCAGTGTTTGGTTGCAATTTCCTTAAACGAGACTTTCGGACCATCCTGCAGGCCTTCGCGGTCACCCTGTTCCAGTTTGTCCACATGCTGCTGGAATGCCGGGGTCTCTTCCAGCGCATGACGCAGATAAAGGCCGATAATGCCCAGCGGCAGCGCCACGAAGAACGGCAGACGCCAGCCCCACTCAAGGAAACGTGCTTCTCCGATAACAGAAGAGATCAGCACGACCAGACCCGCACCGAGTACAAAGCCCGCAATTGAGCCAAAGTCGAGCCAGCTTCCCATAAAGCCGCGTTTGCGGTCAGGCGAATATTCCGCCACGAAGATTGAGGCGCCGGTATATTCACCGCCCACGGAGAAGCCCTGCGCCATCTTCGCAAGCAGCAGCAGAATCGGTGCCCAGATGCCGATAGACGCATAGGACGGTATCAGGCCGATACAGAAGGTACTGACCGACATGATGATAATGGTAATGGAGAGGATTTTCTGACGACCATATTTGTCGCCCAGCATACCGAAGAAGAGGCCACCCAGCGGACGGATCAGGAAGGGCACAGAGAAGGTTGCCAGTGCAGCAATCATCTGAATGCCGGGTGACACGTCCGGGAAGAAGACTTTACCCAGCGCATAGGCCACGAAGCCATACACACCGAAGTCAAACCATTCCATCGCGTTACCCAGAGAGGCCGCAGTGATGGCTTTACGTAAACGAGCATCATCAATGATGGTGACATCATTGATCCCAATTGGTTTTACACGCTTCCTACGCAATTTCATAGAATTACCCTGTAATGGAACACGAAAGTCCTCAACGGCGCGAGCCGTGGTAAATCGTTCAGACCGCTGCGTTGAGAAATTTAAGCATAGCCGTAATTAAGCGCTCATTACGCGCCAGCGAACACAATAATTACTGTTGTGATTATTGCAAACAGCGACAGAGTATACCGTTTTTGTGTGATATCTGTCATGTTTGAGCTAATGCTGACCTGTTCCGGCAATCTTTATGACTGTTTAGCACCGCAAAAAAATTATCACGCTGCGTGACGACAGCCGTTTTTTTCAGCAGATTGTCTGCGCAAGTGATGTTTATTTGCGCTTAACGGGAGGGATCCCTGTCCGACGGTTCAGTGCGAAGGGTCGGGGGCTGGACATTATTCGTCGGTGAACGGGCTGGCGCAAGAGCCGCGGGTGGCAATCCCGGTTTCGGTGTCGTCCGGTTTTCGATGTGCTGCGGAGGTTCAAACGTGACACGGGTCAGCCAGCACATGCTGATCCCCCTGACGCGCCAGCCACTCTGCCAGCGATGTGTTATCCATCGGGCGGGCGTAATAAAAACCCTGAATAAACACGACGCCGCGCTGTTGGAGATAGCAAAATTGCAGCTCCGTTTCCACACCTTCACCCAGCACCTCCAGCGCCAGACTGTGGCTGAGATTGATGATCGCATCCAGCACTGGCGTTTCGCCTTCCAGCGATTCGATAGCGTTAATGAATCCACGATCGATTTTCAGATAATCCAGCGTGAAGGTCTGTAAGTAACTCAGTGAGCAGTGGCCGGTACCAAAATCATCAATCGCAACCTTCATACCCGCATGGCGTAACTGCTCCAGCTTACGCGCCACCGCTTCACCCTCTTTAATCAGACTGCGCTCAGTCAGCTCAAGCGTAATGACAAACTGCTTATCTTTTATTTTGTCGGCGAATTGCAGCATATCGCGAACAAAATCAGGATGCTGCAGATGCTCCGCCGCCACGTTAATCGCAAGGTGAAAATGGGGATCCACCTGCCAGCTCTGCACATCCTCTGCAATCAAATCGAGCAGGTGGCGGGTCAGCGGCACAATCATCCCTTCCGCTTCTGCTGCACCAATAAAAATATCAGGCCTAACGCCGTTACCGTCGGACGTTGTCCAGCGCAGCAGCACCTCTGCACCGCTACAGCGTTGCAGCCGGTTATCATAGACTGGCTGATAGTGCGCCCTGAACTGGCCGCAGATGATGGCCCGGCGAATCTCATCGCGCCATGAAATACGCCGTCGCAGCCAGTTCGCCGTCAGCATCATCAGCAGAACAGAAAAGATCGCCGCCATCGGCATGATAATAAAAATCACCTGGCGCCAGGCAGAGATCAGCTCAGTGGGCGAGGCAATCAGAGTGACAGAGAGCGGGTAGCGGTTTGAACGGGCCTCATAAATCAGAGGCTCAAACCAGCCGGATGCAGCAATTTGTGGGTCACCAAACGAGATGGGGGCGCCGTCGCTGAATGCCATGCTGAAATGATAGCGGTGAGTGCTGCTGATAGCGCGCATCAGATCAAGCAGATACTGGCCATCAACCACTGCCCAGAATCCCACGCCATCAGGCAGGTCACGCATAAAAATCACGGCCGGGCGATCCGGCACACCGGAGGTGCCGGCAATTGACAGGCTCCACCAGGCTTTTCCGGTGACCGGCGCATCGCGCATGATCATATCTTTCAGTAAACCCGGCATGGTTCCATATGCTGACGAACAGCCAATTCTGTTTTCTTCAATTTTACCGATTGCGCGGAAATAGGGATTCAGTGAGCCGATGCGCTGTAACTGATTCTGAATCTGACTGCAGGGCTGATACTGAAACTGGCGCAGCGTATTAATCATATCCCACGCGCTGTCACTCATTCTTTCAGCCTGAGAGAGCAGGGTATTGGCTGCATTCACCTGATGCTGCTGGACGGTGTGGCGCGCATCCAGAGCAGTAAAAAAAAGGCCAATAAGCAGAGGCAGCACACCGGAGAAAATAATCACCAGTCTGGCATAGTCGCGTTTTCGTTTCAGTAGCGGCACCGCTGAATCCTCTGAGTATTATTCGTTTTATGCAGGGGCTGAACAGTTGCGCAGCATAGCATTTCTCCGGGCCAGGCAGATTAGCGTTTTTGCGAGCAACAGAACTGACTCAGGTCAATTATCGACCCGACACAGCCTTAATTGAGGGGGTTGTTTTGCTTTCATTTGAATTCGGCAGAAATCAGGCAGGGATAAGTAACGCGGAGGAAAACATCTCATTGCGGCCAGCAGAGACCCTGGCCCGTCAGAATCGGGCACAGGGTAGCCGTTGACTTAATGAGCAAAATAGATCTGTTTCAAGGCGACTTCAACGCCGCGCAGTTCAGCAAGACCTTTAAGACGTCCAATGGCTGAGTAACCCGGATTCGTGCGTTTATGCAGGTCGTCCAGCATCTGATGACCGTGATCGGGACGCATAGGTATTGCCCGCAGGTTGCCTGCACGGCGACGGCGCTGCTCTTCCGCCAGAATGACTTTGATCACGCCGACCATATCGACATCGCCCGCCAGATGCGCCGCTTCATGGAAGCTGGCGGGATTAGCTTCGCGCTTCGTGGCGCGCAGATGGACAAAGTTGATGCGGTCGGCATAGGTTTCCGCCATCTCAACCAGCGCATTATCGGCACGCACACCATAAGAGCCGGTACAGAAGCAGAATCCGTTGTGCAGGCTGTCCACGGTTTCTTTCAGCCACTGCATATCTTCCTGCGTGGAGATAATGCGTGGCAGACCCAGAATAGGACGCGGTGGATCGTCCGGATGCACCGCCAGTTTAACGCCCGTCTCTTCCGCAACCGGCACGATGGCGCGCAGAAACGTTGCCATATGCTCGCGCAGTTTCGCTTTATCAATACCGTCATACTGTGCCAGTTGCGCCTGAAACTGCGCCAGGGTGTAACCCTCTTCAGCACCTGGCAGACCGGCGATAATATTGCGCACCAGGGTGTTTTTCTCTTCTGCGCTCATGGCGGAAAAGCGCTGCGCTGCGGCCTGCTGCTCGGCAGCGCTGTAATCCTTCTCCGCGCCCGGGCGCTGTAGCAGATAAAGCTCAAAGGCGGCAAACGCATCAGCGTCAAAGCGCAGCGCTTTTGCGCCATCTGGCAGCGTCCAGGCGAGGTCGGTGCGCGTCCAGTCCAGCACCGGCATGAAGTTGTAGCAGACGGTATCAATGCCGCAGGCAGCCAGATTGCGTATCGACTGCTGGTAATTGGCAATGTAGCGAAGGTAGTCACCCCGCTGAGTTTTGATCGCCTCATGGACCGGGATACTTTCGACCACCGACCAGACCAGACCTTTTTCAGCCAGCAGGGCCTGGCGTGCTTTAATCTCTTCAACCGGCCACACCTCGCCGTTAGGGATATGGTGCAGCGCCGTTACAATGCCGGTCGCACCCGCCTGACGCGCATCATCCAGGCATACCGGGTCGTTTGGGCCGTACCATCGCCATGTATGTTCCATTATTACTCCTTAGTGTGATGTGGCCCAGTGGTCAGGCCGCTGGGCCAAGAGTATGATAGTGGACAAAACAGGGCCGTGATCCGGATCGCAGCATCACAAACTGCATCAGCGATGTGATCGGTTTTAAGCGGACGAAGAGGAGAGGGTGATGACGCTACCCGTTATTAAAACTGAGCGCCTGTATCGTCAGATCGCCAACGTCATTATGGCCGGCATTACGCGCGGTGACTTTGCGGCAGGAGGCTTACTGCCGCCAGAGCGCGAGCTGGCAAAACAGCTGGGTGTCAGCCGCTCGTCAGTGCGTGAAGCATTGATTGCGCTGGAAATGACCGGCTGGGTCGATATCCGCACGGGCAACGGCGTCTACGTCGCGCAGCCACTGCCGCAGGCCGCCGTTCCGCAGGAGAGTTGCAGTCTGCAGGACCTGCTGCAGGCGCGGGAAGCCTTTGAAGGGATGCTGGCGGGATTTGCCGCACGTAACGGCACCGCCGTTCAGCGCGCGGCACTGCTGGCGCTGATCGCTGAACTGCAGCAGTACAATGCAAACGATGCGGCTTTCCTGGAGCAGGACAAACGCTTTCACCTGCTCATCAGCGAGATGAGCGGCAATGATGTGTTACGCGACTTGCTGGAGCAGTTATGGAACCGGCGGCACAGTCCGCATGTGCAGCGACTGGAGCGCCATTATGCTGATAATAGCTTCGCTCGCGAGATGAATGCTGACCATCAGCAGATCGCCGAGGCCATCGTGGCGGGCGATGAAGCGGCTGCCCGTCAGGCGATGGAGAACCATCTGCAGCACGTGCAGCAGCAGCTACTTGGTTAATCCCCGCGCCCGCTTAGGTCGTCCGGTGCCCAGCATAATCGCCAGACGACTGCCGCCTGGCGTAGTTTCCATCAGGATTTTGGTAATGCTGGTCAGCGGCACCGAGAGCAGCATGCCGACCGGCCCGAGCAGCCAGCCCCAGAACACCAGCGACAGGAACACCACCAGCGTTGATAAGCCCAGACCGCGACCCATCAGTCGCGGTTCCAGCATATTGCCGAACACCATGTGAATCGCGGTAAACAGCGTCGCCACCATCGCGGCATCAAACAGACTGTTCAGTAACAGCGCCTGAAGTAAGGGCGGGATACCGGCGATAATCGGACCAATATTGGGAATGAAATTGAGGATAAATGCCACGACACCCCAGAGCAGCGCGAACTTCACATCCAGCAGATAAAGACTCAGCCAGACCGCGATGCCGGTAATCAGACTCACCAGCGTTTTCAGCGCCAGATAGTGCGTGACCCCTTTCAACGCTTTATGCAGCCCGGCGATGCGGATTTTAGGATTCACCAGCGCGTTACGCATTTTATAGGGCAGGTGATGAACCTCAAACAGCATAAAGACCACGGTCAGCACCAGCAGCACAGTATTGGTCATCGCACCGGAAAAGCCGCTCAGCGCCACGCTTGCCAGGTTCATCATAGTGTTAGGATCGAAACGCTGTACCAGCGCATCTGTTGAGATATTGATATGAAAGCCTGCCGCCAGATGTTGCAGCACCGTCATCTTCTGCTCCATCGTGGCGCGCAGTTGCGGGTAGAGGTCGGAAAACTCGCTCATTGAGCTGGCGATGATGGCGCCCAGCAGCACAAGTGCGCAGAAGATCACCGTGATAACCAGGCCAATGGCCAGTCCACGGCGAAAGCCCCGGCGCATCAGCATCGTCACCAGTGGGTTGAGTACAATTGCAAAGAACGCCGCCAGCAAAAGCGGAACCAGAATATCGGACGCTGCCCGAACCCCGGCGAGGATGATGACCAGCATCGCCAGTTTTATCAGAATATTTTGTCCGATCTTTTCCCGTTGCAGCTCGCTCATTCTCTCTCTCATAACGTAAATTGGCTGTTGAAAGTGTAGCTGAAAGAAAATTAACAATCTGATTTATCAGAGAAACGGTAAAGCGCGGCGGCAAAGTGGCGAGAGTATTAGCGCCACAGCACTCAGCTATAGCAACAGAACAGCCACTCTCCCTTGTGGCTGTTTTCATCCGGTTATCTGCAGCATGTCCGCGCTGTCGTGTTCGCCAGATAACCGTGCCATTGTGATGCGCAGGAGGCGAAAGCGGGTATAGTTAAGGGATAAACCTTATCATTCAGCCAAATACGATCGTGAGGACGCATGCCTGAACAGCCTGCAGCGGAACCGACTACCCCACATGGCAACCTGAATATCTCTCTGCTGATCCTCTCTATTGTGGCCTACAACTTTGCCAGCTATCTCACCATTGGTCTGCCGCTGGCGGTATTGCCAGGCTGGGTGCATGACCAGCTGGGCTTCAGCGCGTTCTGGGCCGGCCTGGTGATCAGCCTGCAATATGTTGCGACGCTGCTGAGCCGGCCACATGCTGGGCGCTATGCCGATATCTGGGGACCCAAAAAAGTGGTGGTGACGGGCCTGGTAGGCTGTCTGCTCAGCGGATTGTGTATTCTGCTGGCGGCCCTGATCGCATCACCGATGTGGAGCCTGATCCTGCTCTGCGTGGGCCGGTTGATTCTGGGCGTGGGCCAGAGTTTTACCGGCACCGGCACCTCGTTGTGGGGAGTGGCAAGGGTGGGTTCACTGCACATTGGTCGGGTAATATCCTGGAACGGGATCGTCACCTATGGCGCGATGGCCATTGGCGCACCGCTCGGCGTAGTGATCTTTCAGGCAGGCGGTTTGCTGTGGCTGTCACTGGTCATTGTTGCCATCTGTGTCGTGGGCATCGTCTGCGCTGTGCCGCGTCCGGCTGTAAAAGCCAGCCGCGCCAGACCGCTGCCGTTTCGGGCTGTGCTGGGAAAAATCGCCGGTTTTGGTGCGATTCTGGCGATGGGATCGGCGGGTTTTGGCGTTATCGCCACCTTTATCACGCTGTTCTATCAGGATAAAGGCTGGCAGGGAGCCGCTTTTGCGCTTTCCCTGTTCAGCATGGCTTTTGTTGGCGCACGCCTGCTGTTTCCCAATGCGATTAACCGCCACGGCGGTCTGCGGGTCGCCAGCGTTTGTCTGGCGGTTGAAGCGGCCGGACTGTTTCTGGTCGCCGCTGCGGGTAATCCCTGGATGGCAAACGCGGGTGCTTTTCTGACCGGGGCCGGGTTTTCTCTGGTGTTCCCGGCGCTGGGCGTGGTGGCGGTAAAAGTGGTGCCGCAGCAGAATCAGGGCAGCGCCCTGGCAACCTATACCGCCTTTATGGATCTGTCGCTGGGGATAACCGGGCCACTGGCCGGATTCATCATGAATTATGCGGATGTCTCACGCGTCTATCTGCTCACGGCGCTGCTGGTCTGTGTCGCGTTTTTCTGCACGCTGCGGCTGCTGAAGCGTCAGGCATCGCAGTCAGCAGCAGACGGTTCTTCAGAATAAAAAAAAATGGCCCAGCAGCGGGCCATAACGTCTTTTCAGACACAGATAAACGGATAAATGCGGGATGCAGCAGGATTCAGGCCTGCAGCAGTTCAATACTGTGGCGGATCTGGCGTTCAATCTCCGCCGGGGTCCAGCTGTTGAGCTGACCGGAGAACGGCTCAAAGGCGTAGACGCCCTTATAGCCAAGCATCTCCAGCCGTTTAACCTGCACCACGCTCTTCAGCACATCATTGTCACTCAGCATGATGCGTTCTTCGTCGGTCAGTTCGGCGGTCGGACGTTGATCTTCCACGCCTGAAAGGTGCACCAGTCCAATCTGGTCAATATCGATACCCACCGGGAATTCCTGTTCAGCCTTCTCATAGAGATGATGATGAAACGTATCCAGCAACAGCTTAAAAGGCACGCCTGCCGCAGCAATTAACGCCTGCGCCTGTACGATCGAACGCAGTGAGCTGACCGGGAAACCCAGTGGCTCCACCAGCCCCAGAATGCCATAGTGGGCAAAGCGGGGCGCCAGCGCCTGCATCGCCGCCTGTGTCTACTGAGGTGACACGGTAATCCCCTCATTCAGCGGACACATCACCAGCGCTTTTGCACCAATCTGTTGTGCTGTCTGTAACAGCGCCTCGGCCCGGCTCAGCAGCGCATCATCAATATGGTTAAACGGATAGAGCGCATTAATGCTGATGATATCAATGTGGTATCTGTCGGCCAGGGCGCGCAGTTGATCGGTGCTGAGATCGTCAGTGACGCTGCCGCCGGGCATATCATTACGCAGTTCAACCTTGCTCAGGCCCAGACGCTGAACCAACTGAAAGAAGGCTTCCAGCGAGAGCCGGGACGCAATTTTGCGATTGATACAGAAACGGGTTGGGTCGATGGCCATGCGCTAACTCCGGAACAGGAGAATGTTGCGATTAAAGAAAACATTTATTTCATAATTAGTGAATTATGAAATGTATTTTATTAGATCAGCCTCGCATTAATTTCAAATTTCGTTTCACGCTGATGCGTCAACGCCGGATCGACTTCGCAGAAACAGACGTGATCTACGCCGCGGCAATTCCCCTGTTACGCTAAGGCTGACTGGTAATATTGCTCTGCTGCTCTCATCACGCGGTCAGACAGAAGTGGACAATAAAAATGCGATCTGTGCCGCTAAAATCAAATTTTCCAAAAATAACTATTTGAAAAATTTATTCCACTGTAATAGCTTCATAGCACGCTTTCAGGTTTGCCTGGTCAGGCAGTGTGGCAGGCCACAGGGCCCGTCTGCAGGGAACTTAACCATCTTAAGAGGCAACATCATGACAACCATAGGTAACTTTATTGGCGGTAAAATCACGTTCAGCGCCAGCAACGAAACCATTCCTGTTTACGATCCGGCAACCGGCAAAGTGGTTCGTGAACTGACCCAAAGTACCGCTGATGAAGTGGCTCAGGCGATTGGTGTCGCGCATGACGCATTTTCAGCCTGGTCTAAAACTTCGCCGCTGCGTCGCGCCCGCGTTCTGTTTAACTTTAAAGCCCTGATGGAGCAGCATCGTGATGAGCTGGCGGCGCTGATTGTCTCTGAGCATGGCAAAGTCTGGTCCGATGCACTGGGTGAACTGACGCGTGGCATTGAAGTGATTGAGTTTGCCTGCGGGATCCCTCATTTGCTCAAAGGCGAATATTCCCCGAACGTCGGCGGCGGCGTTGACAGCTTCTCGCTGATGCAGCCGGTTGGCGTCGTGGCGGGCATTACGCCGTTCAACTTCCCGGCGATGGTGCCATTGTGGATGTTCCCGATCGCACTGGCCTGCGGTAACACCTTTGTCCTGAAGCCACCGGCGCTGGATCCGTCTGCGGCCGTGCGTATGGCCGAGCTCCTGACCGAAGCGGGCCTGCCGGATGGCGTATTCAACGTGGTGCACAGCTCTAATGAAGATGCTGAGCAGCTCTATAAGGATCCGCGCATTGCCGCGGTGAGCTTCGTCGGCTCTTCAGGCGTAGCTGAGCATATCTATAAGACCGCCAGCGCCCACGGCAAGCGAGTGCAGGCATTTGGCGCGGCGAAAAACCACGCTATCGTTATGCCGGATGCCGATCTGGATGCCACCGTTAACGCCATCATGGGCGGTGCGTTTGGTTCTGCCGGTGAACGCTGTATGGCTCTGCCTGTTGTTGTCGCCGTGGGTGATGACACCGCAGACAAGTTGATTGCCCGCCTGACACCGCTGGTGAAAGCACTGCGTATCGGCCCGGGAATGAGTCAGGGTGCCGAAGAAAATGAGATGGGTCCGGTTGTCTCCGCTGCGCACCAGAAGAAGGTGCTGGGTTACATCGATAAAGGCGAGCAGGAAGGTGCGAAGCTGGTGGTGGATGGCCGTAACGTGCAGGTTGCGGGTCACGCAGAAGGTTACTACGTTGGCGGCACGCTGTTTGATAACGTCACCTCTGAGATGGTGATCTGGCGTGAAGAGATTTTTGGGCCGGTGCTGAGCATCATGCGCGCACCGGATTACGACAGCGCACTGCAACTGGTTAACAGCCATGAGTTTGGCAACGGCAGTGCGATTTTCACCAGCAACGGTCACACCGCGCGTGAGTTTGTGCAGAACGTTGAAGCGGGCATGGTGGGTGTCAACGTGCCGGTTCCGGTGCCGATGGCATTCCACAGCTTTGGCGGCTGGAAACGTTCCGTGTTTGGCGCGCTGAATGTCCACGGGCCGGACGGCGTGCGCTTCTATACGCGCATGAAAACCGCCACCGTGCGCTGGCCATCCGGTCAGCAGACCGTGTCTGAATTCAGTATGCCAACCTTAGGCTAATTTATTTCAACGTCGATCACGGATCACGGTGTGCGACCGGCAGGATAGTCTGCCGGTCGCTTTGTTCGCTGGCATTGCGTCCGCGTGACTCTCGCCGTGTTAATCGTGACAGAGAGGAGGATCGGGATGTCTTTACTGTCGAAAGCACAGGCCCCTGACGCACAGGGCCGTATTCAGCATGTCACACCTGAGCGTGCTGGCTGGCGTTATGTCGGGTTTGATGCTTATCTGCTGAAGAAAGGGGAAACCCTGCGCCTCAACAGTGGTGATAAAGAGCTGTGTCTGGTGCTGGTGGCCGGGCTGGCCTCGGTGAAAACCCGCCATGCTGAGTTTCCCGGTATCGGTAAGCGCATGTCGCCTTTCGAACGCGTGCCGCCTTATTCCGTTTATGTGCCGCATGATGATGAAGTGGAAGTGTATGCAGACAGCGATCTTGAACTGGCGGTCTGTAACGCGCCCGGTCAGGGAAATCTGCCTGCACGACTGATTGCACCAGCGGATGTAGGTGTTGAGCATCGCGGAAAAGGGCGCAATCAGCGCCTGGTGCATAATATCCTGCCTGACACTGAACCGGCTGACAGCCTGCTGGTGGTTGAGGTTTATACCAACGAGGGCGATACCAGCTCTTATCCCAGCCACAAGCACGACCAGGAGGAGAGTGAAAACGAAACCTACCTGGAAGAGACCTACTATCACCGTTTCGATCCGGAGCCTGGCTTTGCCATGCAACGCGTCTACACCGACGACCGCTCACTGGATGTCTGCATGGCACCCTATAATCGCGACGTGGTGATGGTGCCGCGCGGCTATCATCCGGTGGCGACGCTGGCAGGTTACAACAACTACTATCTGAACGTGATGGCGGGGCCGGTGCGGTTGTGGAAATTCAGCTGGGAGAAAGATCACGCCTGGGTGAACAGCGACAGCTATCCGCGCAACGCGTAAATCACGGCGGTTTTATCAGGCGTGCATAGTGCGTGGATAGCCACAAAAAGGGCAGCCAATTGGGCTGCCCTTTTTACTGTGTGGAACGCAGGTTACTGAGCGGAACTCTCGGCGTTGTTCAAAGCCAGTGACACCGCCAGCGTCTGCGCCAGGCAGAGCGAGGCGACCTGCGAACGGAAGCCGTCGACCTGCGCCTCACGCACCACAAAGCAGACATCACTAAAGGCGGCCAGCGGGCTGACCTGGCTGTCGGTAATAGCAATCTGATGCGCGCCACGTTTAGCACCCATTTCAACCACTTCGACCGCCTCACGCGCATAAGGCGAGTAGCTGATCGCAATCACCACATCTTTCGGGTTTACCAGGCTGAGCTGCTCGGTAAACATCCCGCCCAGGCCATCAATCAGAAACGCGCGACGCTCCAGGTGACGCAGCGCGTAAACCAGATAGGAGGCGACGCTAAAGGAGCGACGCAGGCCGATGACATAGATGTTCTCAGCCTCATTCAGCAGTTTCACTGCCTTGTTCAGCTGCTCAGGATTAACCTGCATCGCCAGTTGCTGCAACGCCTGGCTGTTCACCATCGTAAAGACGTTGAGGATCTCCGCTGGGCTTTCAGGGGCACTGGCGCTGTCGTCCGTTGAGGTCTGACGAAACAGGCGAGCGCGCTCGGTATAGTTGACCGTCTCCTCCATCAGGTGCTGACGAAAAACCTGTTTCATTTCGTTGAAACCGCTGAAGCCAAACGCATTCGCAAAACGGATCAGCGTCGACGGCGGCACATCGGCCTGCTGGGCAATCGAGGCGACGGTATCGAAAGCAATACTGTTACTGTTATCAAGGATGTAGCGCGCAACCTGTTTAAGACGCTTGCTCAGCGTTTCGTAGCGGCGACGAATATCGTCCTGCAAGAGAGAAAGTTGGGTGGGATTATTGTTCATCACTTCTGCCCGTATAATTAGAATAATGGCTGCATAATGAGCGCTATATTACCAGATGGATGGAAAATTTCATTTCTTTGCGTTAACGGCGCAGTTTATTTCATGGCTTTATGAAATGGTTCACAGATTAGCTTTAGCGCCCGAGGCGTGACTCTTCGCGGGCAATGTCAGGGTGAAAACCGGGATGAAATGACAGCAGGCTGGGAGGGTAACCAGTAAAAAACGCCATCCCGGTTGGGATAGCGTGATGAAAGAGTCTGTCTCTGCCTGCTATGAGTTCGCGCAGGCTCAGGTAACATGGTCAGATCGGAAAGTAGCTTAAGCCATCCATGGCCGCTCGGCCCGCCCCGTCCCTGGCGCGGGACGCTTTCCTCCTCTGACCATGTTACCTGCGCGTTGAGCTTATTTGTTGCTGCAACCTTCACCCTGCCTTGAGTAAGTCAGCCGTCTGAGGCCATCGCGGTTGAGACAGTCTATAGCAGAGCATGAAATCAGGCGCGGGCAGCACGCCAGTACTCAATCAGCCGCAGATAATTGCCTTTAACGGTCTCAATCAGCGCCTGATCGTCCAGTTCACCCTGCAGCCACTGGCGCGAAGGCTGACCAAAGATGGTGCGACCCACCGCAAAGCCTTTCACCCAGGGCGCGTTGGCCGCCGCGGCAAAGCCCGCTTTAAGCTTCTCTTCAGGCGCATCCAGACCGAGCAACAGAATGCCGCGACAGTGGGGATCCTGCTGCTCAATCAGCGTGCTGATCGCCTGCCAGCTTTCCGCGGACAGCGGTGGCAGTTTCCACCAGTCAGGCTGGATGCCCAGACTGTAGAAATGCGTCAGCATATCAAGGTAATAGGCTTCATTTTTATCCGGGTTGCTCTCCGGGAGAATCACTTCCAGCAGCAGCTCATGCCCGCTTTTATTACAGCCATTCCAGACATCGAGCACCACGTCATCCTGCTCTTTGCGCAGTTCAGCACTGTCGTGAGGATGATAAAACACCAGACATTTCACGACGTGCTCGGCGGGCCAGTCGATCAGCTGCGAGCCAATGTTGCCATGCTCCAGGCGCAGCGGACGTGAGCTCGGCAGCTCAATCGGACGGCCAATCCACCAGTTCTTCCCGGTGATGGCATTCAGCGCTTTCTGACCATAGGTGGTATCCGCCAGAATACCGCTCTTATTCTCTAATCCCGCCTCTCTGGCGGCCTTCTGAGCGGCTTCCAGCAGCAGCAGTTTCAGCTGTGGAATACGGCTTTCATCCACGCCCGCTTCCTCCGCCATGTCCGCCAGTTGTTTGCGATGATCAAAAGCGAAAACGTTCAGCTCCGGCCACGCCTGCTTGCGGGTGGTCACGCGGTGCAGGTGGTTGAGACGACTGTCGAGATCGGGACGTTTCACCTCTTTGTCGCGGCTCAGGAAATCATCCAGTTCCGCTTTGGTTGGCATGGCCGGGGCACAGCCGTGGCGTGAAACCACCAGCGCCCCACAGGCGTTGGCGTAACGGCACGCCTGCTCCCAGCCTTCATCATTCAGCCAGCCGCGCAGCAGGCCAGACATAAAGGCATCACCCGCGCCCAGCACGTTGAGCACGTCAACGCGCACGCCGGTGTGCAGCTGAGTCTCTTCCCAGCTATCCGGTATATCCCCTTCAAACACCACGCAACCCAGCGGACCGCGTTTGCAGACCAGCGTTGCCTGGCTCGCCTTGCGAACGTTCTTCAGAGCAGTCAGGGTGTCGGTGCTGCCACCGGCGATGTGAAACTCCTCTTCGGTGCCGACGATCAAATCGAAATAGTGCACCACTTCCTGCAACTGCTGCGTAACCTGGGAAGACTCAATGAAACGCGTTTCACCGTCACCCAGCGAGGTCAGCCCCCACAATACCGGGCGGTAATCAATATCCAGCGCCGTGCGCAGACCGTTGCGGCGGGCGATATCCAGCGCTTTCAGCACAGCTTCACGGGTTTGTGGATGCGATAAGTGAGTGCCGGTTACCGCTACCGCGCGGGAAGAGGTAATAAAGGTTTCATCAATATCTTCCGGCACCAGCCCCATGTCAGCGCAGTTATCACGGTAGAAAATCAGCGGAAAAGTCTCTTCGTCTTTGATGCCCAGGATCACCAGTGCCGTCAGACGCCGCGGATCGGTGATCAACGCATCGGTATTACAGCCGACGCGCTGCAACGCTTCACGCAGAAAGCGACCATTATGCTCATCTCCCACCCGCGCCAGCATCGCTGATTTCAGCCCCTGAATCGCGGTGCCATAGGCGACGTTGCCTGAGGAACCGCCCAGATATTTCGCAAAGGAGGTGACATCTTCCAGCCGCGCTCCAATTTGCTGGCCATAAAAATCAACGGCAATTCGCCCGATACAAATCACATCAAGCGGCTTCTGTTGTGTACTCATACCTGTGGTTTCCTCTTGTGATTAGCAGGGCTGGCGGGCGAAAAGGTCGACGCTATATTCGCTCTGCATCCGGGTCTGTGGGTGTCTGACTGACAATGGGAGAATTATGAGGAATAAAAATTCCATATTCAACACGAAATGAAATATCCATCGCAATTTTGTGAACCAGGTAAAACTCCTGATTCTCTTCCGTCTGCGCAGTCTTCGTCGGCACGATGTCCGGTATGCCAGGGTTGTGAAGGGGATCGCAGGAATCCGCACGCCAGTCAGGCATGCTGCTGCATTGAAATAAATTTTTTCATCATGTGCCACTCTCTGTTAAACGTTCCAGATTTCCCCTCTGCAATCCCCCGTCACACCTGAAGCCGCCATTAAATTTGATCTCACTCGCAAAATGAAATGTTTCTTCTGTAATCGTGTTTTATGAAAAAAATATTTGTTTATAATCGCCTCACGTTTCAGTTATTCCGGTCGCCTTTTCCGCCCATGACAACGCCTGGCGTGCTGTTGCGGAAGTCGGGGTCCACCAGCATGTAAGGAAGAATATGAGCACTATCAGACTGACCACGGCACAGGCGCTGGTTAAATTTCTGGATAATCAATTCATTGATGTCGATGGCGTTGAAACGAAGTTCGTCAAAGGTATCTTCGCGATCTTCGGCCATGGCAACGTGCTGGGGCTGGGCCAGGCGCTGGAACAGGATAGCGGCGATCTGATGGTTTATCAGGGCCGTAATGAGCAGGGCATGGCCCATGCTGCCACCGGCTTTGCACGCCAGT
The DNA here is from genome assembly GCF_021043305.1 of Pantoea sp. MHSD4. NCBI lineage: Bacteria > Pseudomonadati > Pseudomonadota > Gammaproteobacteria > Enterobacterales > Erwiniaceae > Pantoea > Pantoea sp. MHSD4. The sequence goes on from NZ_JAJNDH010000006.1 coordinate 110,952, forward strand.
CACTGCGCCGTCAGATTATCGCCTGCAGTTCATCCGTGGGGCCTGGTGCGGCGAATATGATCACTGCCGCCGCGACGGCGACAGCTAACCGCATTCCGCTGCTGCTGTTGCCCGGCGACGTCTTCGCTACCCGCCAGCCCGATCCCGTGCTGCAACAGATTGAGCAGAGCTACGACCTCAGCATCAGCACCAACGACGCCTTTCGCGCCGTCAGCAAATACTGGGATCGCGTCAGCCGCCCGGAGCAGCTGATGTCCGCCTGTATTAATGCCATGCGCGTACTCACCGATCCGGCTGAAACCGGCGCGGTCACGCTCTCTCTTCCGCAGGATGTGCAGGGCGAAGCCTGGGATTATCCGGACTACTTCTTCCAGAAACGTGTGCACCGTCTGGATCGCCGTCTGCCGGTGGCGGCGCAGCTGGCAGATGCCCTGACGCTGATTAATCGTAAGCGCAAGCCGATGATTATCTGCGGCGGCGGTGTGAAATACTCCGAAGCGGGCGAGGCGCTGCGCCAGTTTGCTGAGCGTTATCAGATTCCCTTTGCCGAGACGCAGGCGGGCAAAGGCACGCTGGTTTCTGACCATCCGCTGAACGTCGGCGGCGTGGGTGAAACCGGCTGTCTGGCCGCTAACCTGCTGGCAAAAGAGGCCGATTTAGTGATCGGCATCGGCACCCGCTACACCGATTTCACGACTGCATCGAAATGGATTTTCCAGCATCCCGATGTCAGCTTCCTGAACATCAATGTCAGCAACTTCGACAGCTACAAGCTGGATGGCGTGCAGCTGCTGGCCGATGCCCGCGAAGGGCTGACCGCGCTCACCGCCGCGCTGGCCTCACAGCACTACAGCAACGACTGGGGCAATCAGATTGAGCAGGCGCAGAGTCAGCTGTTGAAAGAGACGCAGCGCGTCTACCAGGTGGAATATCACGATGGCGACTTTGTGCCGGAGATTGCTGACCATCTCGACCGCGAAGCGGTGTTCGCTGAATTTAACCGCCTGACCCAGTCGCTGCTGACGCAAAGCAGCGTACTCGGCACACTGAACGAGCAACTGCCAAAAGATGCGGTGGTCGTGGCAGCGGCAGGCAGTCTGCCGGGTGACCTGCAGCGCGTCTGGCGCACCAAAGATTACAACGCCTACCACGTTGAATATGGCTACTCCTGCATGGGCTATGAAGTGAATGCCGCGCTGGGTGTGAAGCTGGCGCAACCGCAGCGCGAGGTCTATGCGTTGGTCGGTGATGGCTCCTTTATGATGCTGCACTCAGAGCTGGTCACCTCGATTCAGGAAGGGGCGAAAATTAACGTGGTGCTGCTGGATAACATGACCAACGGCTGCATCAATAACCTGCAGATGGAACACGGCATGGACAGCTTCACCACCGAGTTCCGCTTCCGTAACCCGGAAGGCGGCAAGCTGGACGGCGGTTTTATCCCGGTCGATTTCGCCGCGATTGCTGCCGGTTATGGCTGCAAAACCTATCGTGTCACCACGCTGGAGCAGCTCAAAGCGGCGCTGGAAGATGCCCGCACCCAGACGGTTTCCACCCTTATCGACATCAAAGTGCTGCCTAAAACCATGATCCACAAATATTTCAGCTGGTGGCATGTCGGTGTGGCGCAGGCGTCGAAGACCGAACGCGCTCAGGCGGTGGCGGACAAGCTCAACAGCCATCTGGATCAGGCGCGCAAATATTAATTTCCGGGCCGTGCTGCGGCCCGTTTTCCTCTTCTCCGTACGAACCCTACACAGGTGTAATTATGACTTTGAAACTTGGTGTCATCGGTACAGGTGCAATTGGTCAGGAACATATTCGCCGCTGCAGCCATGTGCTGCAGGGTGCCCAGGTGGTTGCCGTCTCTGACATCAATGTCGAAGGCGCGCGTGCTGCACTGCAGCGCCTGAACATTGAGGCGGAGGTGTTCGAAAATGGCCACGATGTGATTCAGTCACCGAATGTTGATGCGGTGCTGGTCACCTCATGGGATCCAACCCATGAAGAGTTCACCTTAGCGGCGATTGCCGCCGGTAAACCGGTGTTCTGTGAGAAGCCGCTGGCGATGAGCGCCGAGGGCTGCCGCCGGGTGGTGGATGCAGAGATTCAGGCCGGTAAACGCCTGGTGCAGGTCGGCTTTATGCGTCCTTACGATGCGGGCTATCGCGCCCTGAAAAAAGTGATTACCGATGGCGATATCGGTGAGCCGCTGATGCTGCACTGCGCGCACCGCAACCCGACCGTGCCAGAGAACTACACCACGCCGATGGCCATCACCAACACCCTCATCCACGAGCTGGATGTGCTGCGCTGGCTGACAAACGACGACTATAAAACCGTGCAGGTCATCTTCCCGCGCGTGACGTCGAAGTCGCATGGTCAGCTGAAAGATCCGCAGATCGTCCTGTTCGAAACCCACAAAGGGGTGCGTATCGACGTTGAGATTTTTGTTAACTGCGCTTACGGCTATGACATTCAGTGTGAAGTGGTCGGTGAAGAGGGGATTGCTCGTCTGCCGGAGCCTTCATCAGTACAGCTGCGCAAAGATGCGCGCCTGTCGAACACCATTCTGGTGGACTGGAAAGATCGCTTTATCGAAGCGTATGACGTTGAGCTGCAGGCGTTTATCAACGACATCAAAGCGGGCCAGCTTACCGGACCTTCTGCATGGGATGGCTTTGCCGCCTCCGTGGCCGCCGATGCCTGTATCAAAGCGCAGAACAGTGGTGCGATTGAGCCGGTAGAGATGCCGCCACGTCCTGCTTTCTATAACTGATTCAGCTGTCTATGCGGCCTGGCCGCTCTCCGCCTGGGAATGAGAAAATGAACAAAGAGAACGTAAAACTGGCTATCGCGCCGATCGGCTGGACCAATGATGACATGCCGGATCTCGGCAGTGAAAATACTTTCCAGCAGACCGTGAGCGAGATGGCGCTGGCTGGCTTTACCGGCAGCGAAGTGGGCAGCAAATACCCGCGCGATCCGGCGATTCTGAAACCGATGCTCGACATTCGCGGCATCCAGATCTGCAACGCCTGGTTCAGCACCTTTTTCGCCAACGGTGACAAAGAGAAAACCATCGAACAGTTCATCGAGCACATGAACTTCCTGCATGCGATGGGCGCACGGATAATTGGCTGTTCTGAGCAGAGTAAAAGTATTCAGGGCACCGGGCTTGCGGTGTTTGAAGAGAAAGCGATTTTCAGCGATGAAGAGTGGCAGTTAACGGCAGAAGGCTACAACGAACTCGCCCGCATCGCAGCGGAGAAAGGGATGCGCGTGACGCTGCATCACCACATGGGCACTGGCATTCAGACCACGGAAGAGATTGACCGGTTTATGGTGATGACTGACGAGCAGGTGGGTTTGCTCTATGACACTGGCCACGTTTACTACTCCGAAGGCTCTCAGCAGAAGATGCTGGCGGTACTGGAAAAATATCTGCCGCGCATCTTCCACGTTCATCTCAAGGATGTGCGTGATGAGGTGGTCGCTGAGGTGCGGGAGAATCATCTCTCATTCCTGGAAGGCGTGAAAAAGGGCACCTTTACCGTGCCTGGCGATGGCGTGATCGACTTCAAACCGGTGTTTAAAATTCTGGATGATTACGGCTACAAAGGCTGGATGGTGGTGGAAGCGGAGCAGGATCCGGCGCTGGCCAATCCTTTTGAATATGCCGTGAAAGCGCGGAAATATATCCGGGAAAATACAGGTTTATAATCTGCTCTGAATAAAGGCTGGCTTCCCCGTGGGAAGCCAGCCTTTTGTTTTACTTCAGCGTAATGCTTTTCACAATGTTGTCTGCATCGCTCTGCGCCTGCTGCTGATTATCGCCTGGCAGCGTAATCTGCAGTGTCACCAGCTTGCCATCGACTTTAGCCAGCACCACGGAAGACCATGAGGTCTGATTGTTGGCAGAAATCACCGTATCCAGCTGCTGTGCGGGCTGATCTTTCAGCGTCACAGATTTGTTCGACACCACCTGCAGCTGCGGGTCGCGGTTACGCTGCTGCTGTTCCATGCGCTTCGACAGCACATCCAGCCCATCACTGGTCGGGTCGCCGGCAATCACAATGATGGCGCGGGCACCGGTTTCATCTGCGTAAACGTGCATGTTCGTGGTCTGCGAACCCAGTTTACCGCTTTTATCTGACATGCCTGGTGGCAGTGAGAAGCTCAGTTTGCCATCCATCAGCGTGACAGTCTGCGCCGACTGACTGGCGCTGACGCCGTTGTCATTCGCCGCTTCATCTTTCTTCTGGTCACAGGCGGCTAAGCCCAATACCAGTAAACCCATTCCTACATATTTCACCAGATTGCGCATCAGAATCCCTTTTTAAGTTTCCAGTCAGGCAGTAATACAACAGGAATCAGGCTGCAAACGCAACCTGATGATTGTCAGAAGATCTTAGCGGGTAATGGCGGAAATGGTATGGGCTCTTAGCGCCTGGCCAATCAGACTATTTTTTTGTCATTCTGAACCTGGGCAGTGCTCACACAGGCTGCTTTAGCAACCTGAACGCCCGTCAGGGCGGCCCTGAAGGGGCGAGCGCAGCGAGTAATCCTCACGAACTACGTGTACTACGGATTGTTCCGCGCTGTCCGTGTCCAGACAGCCTGCAACAATAACGTCTGATAAACCCGGCTCAGCCGAAATTGACCTGGCGGGCGGTCTGGCGTTCCGCCAGACGCTTCAGCGCGGCGTTGAGCAATACGCCGTAGGCGGGCAGGAAGAAGACCATGCAGATAAGCACTTTGAAGCTGTAATCCACCAGTGCAATCTCAACCCAGTGCTGCGCCATAAAGGCATCAGGACTTTTGTAGAAGGCGATGAAGAAGAAGGCCAGCGTATCGCTGATATTTCCCAGGAACATGGCACAGCCGGGTGCTATCCACCACTGTGGCAGACGACGCAGACGGTTGAATACATGAACGTCGAGGATCTGACCCAGCGCGTAAGCCATGAAGCTGGCGCAGGCGATACGGGCAACAAAGAGATTCATGACTTCCAGTGCCTGCCAGCCCTGCCATTCACCCTGATAAAACAGTGCCGAAACGCCGTAAGAGATAAACAGCGCCGGGATCATCACAGCCAGAATAATGCGTCGGGCCAGCGGTGCGCCAAAAATACGCACGGTGAGATCGGTCGCCAGGAAGATAAAGGGAAAGCTGAATGCACCCCAGGTGGTGTGGAAACCAAAGACAGAAATTGGCAGCTGTACCAGATAGTTACTTGATGTGATCACCAGCAGGTGAAACAGCGACAACCAGAAAAGCGCATGCATGCGCTGACGTGAAGAAAATGCGAGCATATTCAACCTTTTTAATGTTGGGGTGAGGGAACCCATTGCGGGACGCCGTTCGGGCAGCGCCTGGCAGTTTTATGAGCAAAAAGCGGCGGCATCTTACCGCGTTGTGCTTTTTATGCAATGGTTAATTTTAACGCAATCGTTATCGCCTTGCTTCACCGCCAGCACGCGCTAGAATAGGCGCCCTTTTGCTGAACCGAGTTGATTATGAGCGATGCTTTTTCCTCTGCCGATCATCAGCTGGATGCCCGTGGCCTGCGTTGCCCGGAGCCGGTGATGATGGTGCGCAAAACCGTACGCGGCCTGCAGGATGGCGAGACGTTGCTGATTATCGCCGACGATCCGGCGACGACGCGCGACATTCCCGGCTTCTGCCGCTTTATGGAACATGGCCTGCTGGCGCAGCAGACCGACACGCTGCCTTATCAGTTTCTGATCCGTAAAGGCATGGCGGGTTAACGACAGCCGTTCGGGCCGTCGTTAACTTTACTCATCGATCAGAAGCCTCACACTCAGGCGCGACGACGCAGTAACCGCAAGGCGTTGGCAGTGACCAGCGCGGTCGCACCGGAATCTGCCAGCACCGCCAGCCACAGTCCGGTCAGGCCCATCAGGGTAGTGACCAGGAAAATCGCCTTCAGACCCAGCGCAATACCGATATTCTGGCGGATGATGCGCCGTGTCCGGCGTGCCAGCGCAATCATCGGGGCCAGATTGCTGAGCTGATTTCGCGTCAGGGCCGCATCGGCTGCTTCCAGCGCGACATCAGTGCCGCTGCCCATGGCAATGCCCAGCGTCGCCGCTTTCATCGCCGGGGCGTCGTTAATACCATCTCCGACCATCGCCAGCGGCTGCTGCTGACTCAGTTCACGGATGGCCGCCACCTTATCGGCGGGCAGCAGGCTGGCGCGATAATCGATATCGAGCTGGCGGGCAATGGTTGCTGCGGCGCGAGGATTGTCACCCGTCAGCATCAGGCTCTCAATGCCCAGCTTTTTCAGCGCCTTTAACGCCTCCACGGCGTCGTCGCGCAGTTGATCGCGCAGGGCCAGCGCACCCAGCGCGTCGCCATCGCGCATCAGCACTACCAGCGTTTCACCTTCGGCTTCCTGTTGCGCTATCTGCGCATTTTGCTTCGGCGTCAGACCGGGAGCATGGCCTGGCGTCAGCAGCTGAATCTGCTGGCCTGAGACCTGCGCACGGATACCACGTCCGGCCTGCACCTGCTGATCCTGCGCGTCAGGAATCACCAGCTCACGCGCCTGCGCGGCCGCCACGATGGCGCTGGCCAGTGGATGGGTCGCACCCTGTTCCGCAGCGGCGCTCAGCGCCAGCATCTCTGATTCGCTGGCCTCGCCAAATCGCAGGATCTGCGTCAGTTGTGGCTTGCCCAGCGTCAGTGTGCCGGTTTTATCAAACGCCATTCTGCGCAGCGAACTCAGCCGCTCCAGCGCCGCACCGCCTTTAATCAGCGCGCCCTGTCGCGCCGCCGCCGCCAGCCCGGAGGTAATCGCGGCGGGCGTGGAGATCACCAGCGCACAGGGGCAGCCAATCAGCAGCAGCGTCAGACCTTTGTAGATCCACGGCTGCCAGTCGCCTGCGAAAAGCAGGGGCGGCACCACCATCACCAGCAGCGACAGCAGCATCACCAGTGGCGTATAGATGCGACTGAACTGATCGATAAAGCGTTCTACCGGCGCACGGTGCGTTTCCGCCTCCTCAATCAGCTGCAGGATACGGTCAATCGCGCTTTCACCCGGCTTCGACACCACTTCCAGCATTACCTGCCGATCCACGCTGGTGGCGCCGGCGAGAATCTTTTCGCCGCTGGCCCGCGTGACCGGTAATGATTCTCCGGTCAGCGCGCTCTCATCGAAACTGGCAAGCGGGCTGATTAAACGGCCGTCGACCGGCAGGCGGCTGCCCGCCGCGACTTCAATCACATCGCCGGGTTGCAGCGCCGCCAGCGGTACTTCACGACGTTTGCCCTGTTCAAGGCGAATAGCCGACTCAGGCCGCAAGGCCATCAGGCTGGTGACGCCGCTGCGCGCCCTGGAAGCGGCATAGCTTTCCAGCTGTTCGCCCAGTTGAAACAGCACCAGCACCATCGCGGCTTCAGCGTGCGCGCCAATAATCAGCGCACCGGCTGACGCCAGTGTCATTAATGTCTCAATGGTAAAAGGCGATCCGCTGCGAATGCGCTGCCATGCACCGCGTGCGACCGGGATCAGGCCGACCAGCGTGGTCAGCACAAACAGCCGATCGCCCCAGGCGGGTGCGAACTGGCTGACGACGCTGCTGACGAGTACCAGCAATGCCAGCAAAATCAGCATCCGGTTCTGTTGCCAGCCCGGAGTGGCTGCCGTGGCGGGTGACGAGGCTGATGGAATGGCGAGCTGAAAACCGGCTTTTTTCACCGCCTGTTCAACGGCGTTTTGCACATCCTGATCGGCGTTGACGACCAGCTTTTCGCTGCTGAACAGCACGCGGGCGTCGGTCACGCCTTTTACCTGACGGACGGCGGTTTCAATGGTGCGGGCGCAGCTCGGGCAATCCATCCCGCTGACCTGCCAGCTAAAGGGCCAGGAGCCTCGCCGGTCACTTTCCTCAGCGGCGTCGGCGTCATTGCCAGGGCTGCTGTTACTGTCACAGCAACAGCCCGCTGTATCCGCCGTTACGGGTGTAGCAGCATGAATAGAAAGGGAGAGGGGACGGGCCTGACGAACCTGGCACAGCGGTTTCGCTGCGGCGTGGCTGGCACGCGGTTTGCCGCAGCCACAGGCGTGATGTTGATGCATATGACCTCCAGAGTGTAAAAAAAAGCGGGATGAGCAACCCGGCTCATCCCGCTATCCTACACTCTGGAGTGAACTCCAGAGTCAAGGCTATTTTCTCAGACGACCCACAATGAGCGCACGATCATAAAATGACCGGCAAAGTAGCAGGCGGCGACGATCGCGCTGTCAGCGGTGAAGCGACGGCGATAGTGCGAGATAAACCAGACGGCGTTTGCCAGCAGCAGCAGGCCGGCACCGACCATGATAGAGAAGCTGTAATCAGTTGGACGGAAGAAGTACTGCTCGGTCGCTATCCAGGTCATCACCAGCGTCATGCCGATAAACGTACAGACAGGCCAGCGAAGATCTTCCAGTCGGCTCCAGATGATGCCAGTCAGGGCGGCACCGATAATGAGCAACGTTAGCGGAATCGGCCAGAAGAAGGTCATGGTCATGCTGGCGGCGAAGCAGAGCGTATAAAGCAGGTGCGACAGGAAGAAAGCCCCGACGGCATAGAGCATCTGCTGACGCGGCAGCAGCGTTAACGCATCACCGACCAGTGTCGCGACCAGACCGGCCAGAATCAGGTAGTCCGTGGTCTGCAGCACCGGCGCCTGCCAGGCCAGCCCGACAAGCAGCAGCAGTGTGACCGGTTTAAACAGCCAGCGTTGCCACTGAGGGCCGCGATAGGTGGCGTCGACATAGAGCCAGCCGGAGAAAAGTACAGCGAGGAAAGACCAGAGCATTGTTTCTCCCTTTTTTACTCAAAGTGGTGAAAGATCCCAAAATATCCCTTCCAGTTTAGGTTAAGCCCCTGAGATGTGACAATCGGTCAACTCTGGTTGTATGCTTTACCGCCTGATTAATTTTCCCCGCAGGCACAAGAGCACTATGAGCAAACCGCCGCTAATCTTTATCATTGTCCTGGCGATAATCGCCGTGCTGGCGACCCGTCAGTTCATTAAGCAACGCCGTGAAGTGGCGGTCAATGATGCCTCACCGGTGCGTTCTCTGCAGGCCGAGGTCAAAACTAAACGTGAATTTCCTTCTCCCAATCGCCGTTCACGGCAGCGTGAGGTGATCGCCGGAGAAGAGATGCGGTATGAGGTGCTGTTTCATCCACTGAACGGGGCCAGCGACATCAAGGTGCAGCTGAAAGAGGCGGAATATCATCAGCTGGATAAAGGCGCGAGAGGCGAGTTGAAGATGCAGGGCACGCGCTTTATCAGCTTCACGCCCCTGCAGTGACCGGCGGGCATGGCGCCCGCACGGCACTATTTCTTGCGTGGGAAGTTTTTCTTCTGCCAGGCGACCAGTTCGAACACCCCGAACAGAAACACTTTGGCCTGGGTGACGCGGTCAATTGGCGGCGCATCTTTGGTCTGCGTGGTGCGCAGTAAAACCAGCTGCAGGCCATGCATCAGGATCATGAAAATCAGCGCAACGTTGATAAAATACGTCAGCGGTTTCGGGTAGGGATGAACCAGATTAGCCAGTAAAAATCCCCACACGCATAGCATCAACAGACGCCCCAAATTAAGTAACATCCTGCGTCTCCTGTTGACGTTGATACAAACGATAAGCCACTTGTCCGGCTATTTTCTCGCGATAAAGATCCCACTCGGGCGGCACCGGCGGTGCGCCATTTTCCACTTCACTTTCGACGTAAATCAGTGCCTGGTCGGCCAGCCAGTGATTCTGCTCCAGCAACTGCAACGTCTGCTCCAGCAATCCCTGACGAAACGGCGGATCAATAAACACCACATCGAACGGGGTACCCGGCTGTGCCAGCCAGTTTAACGCATTGGTCTGAATCACAGTGCCATTGCTCGCGCGCAGCGTCTGCAGATTTTTTGTGAGCTGTTGTGCCACAGGCCGTTCCAGCTCCAGTAGCGTAGCCGATCCCGCGTAACGCGATAGCGCCTCCAGTCCTAATGCACCGCTACCGGCAAAGCAGTCGAGGCATCGCGCCTCTGGCAGCACCGGGGCCAGCCAGTTAAACAGTGTCTCACGCACCCGATCGGTGGTCGGGCGGAGTCCGGCACTGTCCGGCACCGGCAATTTACGTCCGCGCCACTGGCCGCCAATGATGCGAATCTGCCCGGCACCGCCTGTACTGCGGGGGTTTTTATTCATCTTGCTCACAACTCGTCATAATTTGTTGCGTAGTTTAACGGGCGAATCGGTGAGAAGAAACGTTAAAAAAGGGTGCTGTGGTGAGCTGGCTGGAAAGTGTTAGACTACTGAGTTGCTGAAGTCATGCATTATTCTGCGGTTTACGCCGGTCTGGCGCTGACCGACTTTCATTGATTTACCCCTGGAAACCACGCGCGACCGGGACAAAGCCATCGAGGAGTGTCGTCACACAATGGCAAAAGAGAAAAAACGTGGCTTTTTTTCCTGGCTGGGATTTGGCAAAGAGGAAGAGAAACAACCTGTAGCGGAGGAGCAGACACACGAGGTCGCAGAACCCGCACAGCAGCAGACTGAACAGGAAGCGCCGGCATTAAGCCAGGCTGAAGCGCAAGCGGAAGAGACTGTCGCTATCACCGAAACGGTGGCCGAACAGCAGCGTGAGGCGGACGTCACCGCGGCTGCGCCGCACGAATCAGCACCGGCGGTGCTCGATGAGGCTGAGCCGATTGAGGCCGATCCTGAAGCATTACTGGACGTCTCCGCACCTGAACATGACGCGACGCCGGTTATCGATGCCGACGATGTGGTCACGCCGATCGCGGACGACGCATCAGCAGACGCGCCGTTAAGCGAAGAAGAGCTGACCGCGCTGGCGCTGGGCGACGCTCCGATCATTGAAATCCCGGACAGTGAAGCAGACGCGCCGTTAAGCGACGAAGAGCTGACAGCGCTGGCGCTGGGCGATGCTCCTATCGTTGAAACGCCACACAGTGAAGCAGACGCGCCATTAAGCGAAGAAGAGCTGACCGCGCTGGCACTGGGCGAAGCCGACGTCACTGACGCGGAACCGGCAGATACATTATCCGACACCGTCAGCGATCTTCCGCTGGCCGCCGCGCCACTCATCGTGCAGGAGCAGGAACGTCCCAGCAAAGAGGGCTTCTTTGCCCGCCTGAAGCGCAGCCTGGTCAAAACCCGTCAGAACCTCGGTTCCGGTTTTATCAGTCTGTTCCGTGGCAAAAAGATTGATGATGACCTGTTTGATGAGCTGGAAGAGCAGCTGCTGATTGCGGATGTCGGTGTGGATACCACGCGCCGCATCATTACCCATCTTACTCAGCAGGCAAACCGCAAGCAGCTGCGTGACGCCGAAGCGCTCTACGGCCTGCTGAAAGCGGAAATGGCCTCGATTCTGGCAAAAGTGGATGCGCCACTGGAAGTCTCAGGCAAAACGCCGTTTGTCATCCTGATGGTTGGCGTCAATGGCGTGGGTAAAACTACGACCATCGGTAAGCTGGCGCGCCAGTATCAGGCCGAAGGCAAAACGGTGATGTTAGCGGCTGGTGATACCTTCCGTGCAGCGGCGGTTGAGCAGCTGCAGGTGTGGGGCCAGCGTAATAACATTCCTGTGATTGCTCAGCACACGGGTGCAGATTCGGCGTCGGTGATCTTCGATGCCATTCAGGCAGCTAAATCGCGCGGCGTTGACGTGCTGATTGCTGATACGGCCGGTCGTCTGCAGAACAAATCGCACCTGATGGAAGAGCTGAAAAAAATCACCCGCGTGATGAAAAAACTGGATGATTCAGCGCCACACGAAGTGATGCTGACGCTGGATGCCAGCACCGGACAGAATGCGGTCAGCCAGGCCCGACTGTTTAACGAAGCGGTTGGCGTGACCGGTATCGCGCTCACCAAGCTGGATGGCACCGCTAAAGGCGGCGTCATCTTCTCGGTGGCCGATCAGTTCGGTATTCCGATTCGCTACATCGGCGTCGGTGAAGGCATTGAAGATTTACGGCCGTTTAAGGCGGAAGATTTTATTGAGGCATTGTTTGCCCGAGAGGACTAATTAGGATGATTCGCTTTGAAGAGGTCAGTAAGGCATATCTCGGCGGACGTCAGGCGCTACAGGGAGTAGATTTCCGTCTGCGTCCTGGCGAAATGGCGTTTCTGACCGGCCACTCCGGTGCCGGTAAAAGTACCTTGCTGAAGCTGATTTGTGGCATTGAGCGCCCGAGTGCCGGAAAAATCTGGTTCAGCGGCCATGACATTTCCCGCCTGCGCAACAGTGAGGTGCCTTTCCTGCGTCGTCAGATTGGCATGATCTTCCAGGATCACCACCTGCTGATGGATCGCTCTGTTTACGACAATGTGGCTATCCCACTGATTATTTCCGGTGCCAGCGGCGAAGATATTCGTCGTCGCGTCTCGGCGGCGCTGGATAAAGTCGGCCTGCTCGACAAAGCGAAAAGTTATCCGATTCAGCTTTCGGGTGGTGAACAGCAGCGTGTGGGCATCGCCCGGGCGGTGGTGAACAAGCCAGCCGTGCTGCTGGCAGATGAACCGACCGGTAACCTTGATGACGCGCTGTCAGAAGACATTCTGCGCCTGTTCGAAGAGTTTAACCGCGTTGGCGTCACCGTTCTGATGGCAACGCATGACAGCGGCCTGATCGCCCGGCGTAATTACCGGATGATGACGCTGAATCAGGGACGTCTGCACGGAGGCCACGATGGTCAATAAACGCATTAAACGTCCGGCTGCACCGAAAGCGAAGCAGCCATCGAAGAGTAAAGCGCTGAAGGGCGGCTGGCAGGAGCAGTGGCGCTATGCACTGCGTGGTACGCTCTCAGACATGTGGCGTCAGCCGCTGGCCACGCTGCTGACGGTGATGGTTATTGCCATCTCCCTGACGCTGCCCAGCGTCTGCTACATGGTGTGGAAAAACGTTAGCCAGGCGGCCACGCAATGGTATCCGGCGCCGCAGTTAACCGTTTATCTCTCCAAAACGCTTGATGACACGGCAGCAGAAAACGTCGTGGCGCAGCTCAAGCAGGTCGAAGGCGTGGATAACGTTAACTACCTGACACGGGAAGAGGCGCTGAATGAGTTCCGCAACTGGTCAGGCTTTGGCGGCGCAATGGATATGCTGGAGCAGAATCCGCTGCCTGCGGTAGCCATCATTACGCCGAAACTCAATTTCCAGAACTCTGACACCATGCAGAGCCTGCGCGATCGGGTCACCAAAGTGCAGGGCGTGGATGAAGTGCGGATGGATGACAGCTGGTTTGCGCGGCTGGCTGCACTGACCGGACTGGTGGGGCAAATCGCGTCGATGGTTGGTGTGCTGATGATCGTGGCGGTGTTCCTGGTGATCGGTAACAGTGTTCGTCTCAGTATCTTTGCCCGACGCGACACGATTAACGTGCAGAAGCTGATTGGTGCGACTGACGGCTTTATCCTGCGTCCTTTCCTCTACGGCGGGGCGCTGCTGGGGTTCAGCGGCGCGGTGCTGTCGCTGCTGCTGTCGGAAGTGCTGGTGCTGCGTCTCCAGTCTGTCGTCGCCAGTGTGGCGACCGTATTTGGTACCACCTTCTCGCTGGAAGGCTTCTCCTGGGATGAGGCGCTGCTGCTTTTACTGATTGCAGCAATCATCGGCTGGGTGGCTGCGTGGCTGGCAACGGTACAACATTTACGTCGATTTACGCCGCAGTAAACGCCTGCAACATTTTTTTGTTATAATGGTCCTCTGCTACCGATGGTGGGTGCAGAGGATTTCTCCCTCTTCCCTTCCTGTCATCTGTGTGTAAAATATTCACCGCTATAATTGAACTTGTGGATAACTTTAGCACTCTAAGTAGCACAGATTGCTTTCGGATTTCGCGCGACGTTGACGTAATGTATCGTCTGCGCAGGGAAATGTGCGGCAATTCCACTAAATTTGTGAGGGTTTGAATGACCAAAGAAATGCAAACTTTAGCTATTGCTCCTCTTGGCAACCTGGAGTCTTACGTCCGGGCTGCGAATACCTGGCCGATGCTCTCGGCTGAAGAGGAAAAAGCGTTGGCTGAACGGCTGCATTACCAGGGCGATCTGGAAGCAGCAAAGACGCTGATCCTGTCTCACCTACGCTTTGTAGTTCATATCGCTCGTAATTACTCCGGCTACGGTCTGCCACAGGCTGACCTGGTCCAGGAAGGCAACATCGGTCTGATGAAAGCGGTGCGTCGCTTCAATCCTGAAGTGGGCGTGCGTCTGGTTTCATTTGCCGTGCACTGGATTAAAGCGGAGATTCACGAATACGTGCTGCGTAACTGGCGTATCGTGAAAGTCGCGACCACCAAAGCACAGCGTAAGCTGTTCTTTAACCTGCGTAAAACCAAGCAGCGTCTGGGCTGGTTCAATCAGGACGAAGTCGAGATGGTTGCGCGTGAGCTGGGCGTAAGCAGCAAAGATGTGCGTGAAATGGAATCGCGTATGGCCGCGCAGGACATGACCTTTGATATGTCTGCCGACGATGAGAGCAGCGAAGGCCGTTCGATGGCGCCGGTGCTTTATCTCCAGGATAAAACCTCTGACTTTGCTGACGGCATTGAAGAGGATAACTGGGACGCGCATGCCGCTGACAAGCTGAGCTATGCGATGGAAGGTCTGGATGAGCGCAGTCAGCATATCATTCGCGCCCGCTGGCTGGATGAAGACAACAAAACCACGCTACAGGAGCTGGCCGATCAATACGGCGTATCAGCGGAACGTGTCCGGCAGCTGGAAAAGAACGCCATGAAGAAACTGCGTATGGCGATCGAAGCGTAACGCACTTCGACACCTCAAGGGGCGACAGATGATGTCGCCCTTTTTGTTTTCTGCGTCAGGCTACTCTACCGCCAGTATCCACCCATCACTCTGCGCCCTGAAACCACACGCCTGCATAAATGCCGCCCGCACCTGCTGATCGTCACTGCCATCATCGGCAATCCACCAGTCTGATATCGACCCGTTCTGCCTGATCGTCTCCTCAAGCAAATATTGTCCCACACCGCGTCGCCGGGTGACATCGCGCACCGTCAGCCGGTGGACCTTGCCATGCATCCCTGAGATTTCCAGCTGCAGACCCGCCAGCAGCCGATCGTTAAAGCGTGCGGCATAAAGACGATGACGCTCATCCAGGTGCTGCTCCAGTTTTTCAATCTCCAGATCCGGCCAGACTTTGCCCAGATCGATGCGGTCCTGCGCGGTCAGCGTGGTTAAACGCTGAATAGTGAGCTTCATAACAAAAACCTCTGTAATAGGGGAAAGTGCAGCGAAAGTATACAACCAGAGTGCCACCACATTTTCATCAATAAAACAGGTCAAAAGATGGCCTGGATGCCAGGATGATAGTTGTAAACAGGGAAATCAGACGATCAATCCAGCACAACGCGCTGGCAAAATGGTGAAAAACCGGCCATTGCCTCCAGTGTATTATGCTGTTTCACTCAGTCAATTCTGAATATGTCAGTTGATTTAAAGAAGAAAATTCCTGTTTAATAACCTGAAAAATAAAGCCTTATTATCAAAAAATACCGGAAAAGTGCGCTAAACCATTCATAAACATCATTTTTCGGCTTTATCCGGTAGCAACAGCAAACCACAACTCACAGTCACAACAAGATGGGGAAGTCCGCATGAAAATGAGTAAAGGCCGCGCATTACTGGCGGGTTGCGTTGCGCTGGCAATGAGCCACGCCGCCCTGGCTGCCGACATTAAAATCGCTATCGTTGGTGCCGTAACTGGCCCGGTCGCGCAGTACGGTGATATGCAGTTCACTGGTGCCGCGCAGGCGATTAAGGACATTAACGCCAAAGGCGGCATAAACGGTAACAAGCTGGTCGGCGTAGAGTATGACGATGCCTGCGATCCGAAACAGGCCGTGGCGGTGGCAAACAAGGTTGTTAACGACGGCATTAAATACGTTATCGGCCATCTTTGCTCCTCTTCTACCCAGCCTGCGTCCGACATCTATAACGATGAAGGTGTGCTGATGATTACCCCGGCAGCCACGGCACCGGAGCTGACGGCACGCGGTTACGAAACCATTATGCGTACAACCGGCCTGGACTCCGATCAGGGCCCGACTGCCGCGAACTATATTCTTGATCAGATCAAGCCTAAGCGTATCGCCGTGGTGCATGACAAGCAGCAGTATGGTCAGGGTCTGGCGGAATCAGTACAGAAAACGCTGAAAGCGAAAGGCGGCAACGTGGTGCTGTTTGAAGGCATCACTGCAGGCGATAAAGATTTCTCTACGCTGATTACGCGCCTGAAGAAAGAGAACGTCGACTTCGTTTATTACGGTGGCTACTACCCGGAAATGGGTCAGATTCTGCGTCAGGCGAAAGCGGCTGGCCTGAAAGCGGGCTTTATGGGACCGGAAGGCGTGGGTAACGCTTCACTCTCCAATATCGCGGGTGATGCATCAGAAGGTATCTATGTGACGCTGCCGAAGCGCTACGACCAGTTGCCGGAGAACAAGGCGATTGTTGAGGCCATCAAAACCAACAGCGCACAGAATCGCAAGGATCCGACCGGTCCGTTCGTCTGGACCACTTATGCGGCAATCCAGTCGCTGGTAGCGGGTATCGAACGCAGTAAGAGCGACGAGCCAGACGCGATCGCGAAAAACCTGAAAACCGGTGAGCCGGTACCAACAGTGATGGGCAACCTGAGCTGGGATCAGAAAGGCGATCTGAAAGGCTTCGAGTTCGGCGTATTCAAATGGCACAAAGACGGTTCGTCTACCGCAGTTAAGTAATCGTTCCATCGACAGACCAATCCTCTGCCGCGTCGGCAGAGGATTTTCCCGTTCTCATGCAGGTCTTCACTATGTCCGAGCAGTTTCTTTATTTCATTCAGCAGATGCTTAACGGGGTCACTCTCGGCAGCACCTACGCGCTGATCGCCATTGGTTACACCATGGTTTACGGCATTATCGGCATGATCAACTTCGCCCACGGCGAAGTCTATATGATCGGCAGCTATGTCTCTTTTATCGTGATTGCCGCCCTGATGATGATGGGTATCGACACGGGCTGGCTGATGATTGCCGCTGGCTTCGTGATGGCGATACTGATCTCCAGCGCCTACGGCTGGAGCATAGAGCGCGTCGCCTATAAGCCGGTGCGATCGTCGAAGCGTCTGATCGCACTGATCTCCGCCATCGGCATGTCGATCTTTCTGCAAAACTACGTCAGCCTGACGCAGGGTTCACGCGACCTGGCGCTGCCGAGCCTGATCACCGGACAGTGGACGGTAGGCGAGAGCAACGGTTTTGCCGCCACAATTTCTACCATGCAGGTTGTGATCTGGGTGGTGACGTTCCTGGCGATGCTGGCGCTGACCACCTTTATCCGTTATTCCCGCATGGGCCGCGCCTGTCGCGCCTGCGCTGAAGACCTGAAAATGGCCAGCCTGCTGGGAATTAACACCGACCGCGTCATCTCGCTGACCTTTGTGATTGGTGCTGCCATGGCGGCGGTAGCGGGCGTGCTGCTGGGCCAGTTCTACGGCTCCATCAACCCCTTCATCGGCTTTATGGCGGGCATGAAAGCCTTTACCGCTGCCGTGCTGGGCGGCATTGGCAGTATTCCGGGCGCGATGATTGGCGGCCTGGTTCTGGGCATTGCTGAAGCACTGACCTCCGCATATCTCAGCACGGAATACAAAGATGTGGTGTCGTTTGCTCTGCTGATCGTGGTGTTGCTGGTAATGCCGACCGGGATTCTGGGTCGCCCGGAGGTTGAGAAAGTATGAAATCTTCCTTTATCAACGCGCTGCTCTCTTCTGTCATGCTGCTGGTGCTGGCCAGCTTCTTTATGGGCATGCGTCTCGGCCTCGACGGCACCCGACTGGTGGTGCAGAGCGCGGGTGACGTGCGCTGGAACTGGATTTTCGTCGGCTGTGCCGTGGTCTTTCTGTTTCAGCTGCTGCGTCCGTTCTGGCAGCGCGGTCTGAAAAAGATTTCCGGTCCGGCGCTGGTGCTGCCTGGCATCGACGGCTCAACGCCGAAGCAGAAGCTGTTTATGCTGGCGCTGATCCTGGTCGCTGTGGCCTGGCCCTTTTTCGTGTCGCGCGGCACGGTAGACATCGCCACGCTGACGCTGATCTACGTGATGCTCGGTCTGGGCCTGAATGTGGTGGTCGGCCTGTCGGGGCTGCTGGTGCTCGGCTATGGTGGCTTCTATGCCATTGGCGCTTACACCTTTGCTCTTCTGAACCACTATTTTGGTCTCGGCTTCTGGGAGTGTCTGCCGCTGGCGGGCATTGTCTCGGCGCTGTTCGGGCTGCTGCTCGGCTTTCCGGTGCTGCGCCTGCGCGGAGACTATCTGGCGATCGTCACGCTGGGCTTCGGCGAGATTGTGCGTATTTTGCTGCTGAATAACACGGCGATTACCGGCGGTCCCAACGGCATTGCGCAGATCCCCAAACCGTCACTGTTCGGCCTTGAGTTTGGCCGCAAAGTCTCTGAAGGGGGCTGGAACACCTTCCACGATTTCTTTGGCCTGAAATACGATCCCAGCGACCGCGTGATTTATCTCTACCTGGTGGCGCTGCTGCTGGTGGTGCTGACGCTGTTCGTGATCAACCGGCTGCTGCGGATGCCGCTGGGCCGTGCCTGGGAAGCATTGCGTGAGGATGAGATTGCCTGCCGTTCACTGGGCCTGAGCCCGACCCGCATCAAGCTGACCGCCTTTACCATCAGTGCCGCGTTTGCTGGTTTCGCGGGCACGCTGTTTGCTGCGCGCCAGGGCTTTGTCAGCCCGGAGTCCTTTACCTTTGTCGAATCGGCTTTTGTGCTGGCGATTGTGGTTCTGGGCGGAATGGGTTCGCAGTTTGCAGTGATTCTGGCGGCCATTCTGCTGGTGGTGTCGCGCGAGCTGATGCGTGATCTGAATGAATACAGCATGCTGGTGCTGGGTGGCCTGATGGTGCTGATGATGATCTGGCGTCCGCAGGGATTATTGCCGATGAAGCGTCCGCATCTGAAGCTCAGAACCGGTAAAAAAGGAGAGCAGGCATGATCCAGCCTTTATTAGCCGTTGAAGGCCTGATGATGCGCTTCGGCGGTTTGTTAGCCGTGAACAATGTGGCGCTGGAGCTGCGTCCGCAGGAGATCGTTTCGCTGATTGGCCCTAACGGTGCCGGTAAAACCACCGTGTTTAACTGCCTGACCGGTTTTTATAAGCCCACTGGCGGCACGATTAAACTGCGTGAACAGCATCTGGAAGGATTGACGGGTCAGAAGATTGCGCAGATGGGCATTGTGCGTACTTTCCAGCATGTGCGTCTGTTCCGTGAGATGACGGTAATTGAAAACCTGCTGGTCGCTCAGCATCAGCATCTGAAAAGCGGCGTGTTTTCCGGCCTGCTGAAAACACCTGCGTTTCGCCGTAGTGAGAGCGAGGCGCTGGATCGCGCGGCGACCTGGCTGGAGCGGGTCGGTCTGCTGGAGCTGGCTAACCGTCAGGCGGGCAATCTGGCCTATGGTCAGCAGCGTCGGCTGGAGATTGCACGCTGCATGGTGACGCGCCCGGAGATCCTGATGCTGGATGAACCGGCAGCAGGCCTTAACCCTAAAGAGACCCACGAGCTGGATGCGCTGATTGCGGAGCTGCGTGGCGAACATAAGGTATCAGTGCTGCTGATTGAACATGATATGAAGCTGGTGATGGGCATTTCTGACCGTATTTATGTGGTTAATCAGGGAACGCCGCTGGCTAACGGAACGCCGGAAGAGATTCGTAATAATCCGGATGTCATCCGTGCCTATTTAGGAGAGGCCTGAGATGGCAAATGCGATGTTAACCATTGAGAACGTCAGCGCCCACTACGGCAAAATTCAGGCGCTGCACAATGTCAGCCTCTATATCAATCAGGGTGAAATCGTTACCCTGATTGGCGCTAACGGCGCCGGAAAAACCACGCTGCTGGGTACGCTGTGCGGTGAGCCACGCGCCACGCAGGGCACCATTACCTTTGATGGCAAAGCCATCACCGACTGGCAAACGGCGCGCATTATGCGTGAAGCGATTGCCATCGTGCCGGAAGGCCGGCGGGTGTTTTCACGCATGACGGTGGAAGAGAACCTGGCGATGGGCGGTTTTTTTGCCAGCCGTCCGGATTATCTGACGCGGATCAAACGCGTTTATGAACTCTTCCCGCGTCTGGAAGAGCGTAAAATCCAGCGCGCTGGCACCATGTCAGGCGGCGAACAGCAGATGCTGGCAATTGGCCGTGCACTGATGAGCCAGCCGCGACTGCTGCTGCTGGATGAGCCGTCACTGGGGCTGGCACCGATCATTATTCAGCAGATCTTCGACACTATTGAGCAACTGCGTAGCGAGGGGATGACGATCTTCCTGGTGGAGCAGAATGCGAACCAGGCGCTGAAGCTGGCGGACAGGGGCTATGTGCTGGAGAACGGGCATGTGGTGCTCGAAGACACAGGTGCAGCGCTACTCTCCAACGAAGCCGTCCGCAGCGCTTACCTGGGTGCCTGATGGGGCACGGCCTAGCTTGCTTGCCAGGTTCCGGTTGGGCAGTGCTCGCCATCCTCACGTACTACGTGTACGCTCCGGTGGCTGCGCGCTGTCCGCCCGCAACCTGCCTGCGCCGCCGACGGCCTTGTGTGTCGGTGTGGGTGGTGGTGCCGACGGCCTTTAAATTTGCCTGAAAGTAGGGGCAAGTTCTGCCATTGCCAGAGGCCGTTGCAGCTTCTGGTAATAAATTCGACGTAATAATGATGTATAGCAGCTCAGGTTGCTGACAAACTCAAATCAGGTGAATCTGGCCGCAACACATAAACTTAACGCGCAGGGAACACGGGCAGAAGAGGAAAGCGTCCCGCGCCATGGACGGTGCGGGCCGAGCGTGTCATGGATGACGGATTTTGCGTCTTTCCGATCTGACCGTGTTCTCTGCGCAGGGCACAGTCTTAAAGCAAGCCAGACTTTGTCAACAATCTCAACAATAGTTAGCTGCTCCGCTTTTCCTCTTTTTCGCCTGTCATCCGGCTGTCATCTCCCTGTTATTAATCCGTCATTTCCCCGTGTCATGTTACTTCGCGAAACAGAAATCCGTGATTTCACGCGTATTTACCTGCACAGGAAAATTCTATGTCCGTCGTTACCTTTCGTCGTAGCCTGATGAGCGCGCTGCTCGGTCTGATGCTCAGCAGCCATGCCATGGCCGCCACTGAGATCCCTTTCTGGCACTCCATGGAAGGCGAGCTTGGCAAAGAAGTGGATTCGCTGGCACAGCGTTTTAACGAGACGCATCCCGATTACAAAATTGTTCCGACCTACAAAGGTAACTACGAGCAGAGCCTGGCAGCAGGGATTGCGGCCGTGCGCAGCGGCAAAGCGCCAGCGGTGCTGCAGGTCTATGAAGTCGGTACGGCGACCATGATGGCCTCAAAGGCGATTGTGCCGGTGCATCAGGTATTCAAAGACGCCGGCATTCCCTTCGATGAAAAACAGTTCGTGCCAACGGTGGCGGGCTACTACAGCGACAGCAAAGGTCAGCTGATCTCTCAGCCGTTCAACAGCTCGACGCCGGTGCTCTACTACAACAAAGACGCTTTTAAAAAAGCGGGCCTGAACCCGGACCAGCCGCCTAAAACCTGGCAGGAGCTGGCGACAGATGCCGCCGCACTGCGTAAATCGGGCATGAGCTGTGGCTACGCCAGCGGCTGGCAGGGCTGGATCCAGATTGAAAACTTCAGTGCCTGGCATGCTCTGCCGGTCGCGACGGAAAACAACGGATTTGACGGACTCGATGCGGTGCTGGAGTTCAACAAGCCGGTGCAGGTTCGTCATATCGAACTGCTGGAAGCGATGAACAAGAAAGGGGACTTCACCTACTTTGGCCGCAAAGATGAATCCACCGCCAAGTTCTACAACGGCGACTGCGGTATCACCACTGCCTCATCCGGTTCGCTGGCCGATATCCGTCACTACGCCAAATTCAACTTCGGCGTTGGCATGATGCCGTATGACGACACCGTACCGAATGCGCCACAGAACGCCCTGATTGGCGGAGCCAGCCTGTGGGTAATGAAAGGCAAAGATGCAGCAACGTACAAAGGCGTAGCTGAGTTCATGCAGTTCCTGGCTAAACCGGAAATCGCTGCGGAATGGCACCAGAAAACCGGCTATCTGCCGATTACGACCGCCGCCTACGAGCTGACGAAACAGCAGGGCTTCTACGACAAAAATCCGGGTGCGGATATCGCCACTCGCCAGATGATGAACAAGCCGCCATTGCCCTTCACTAAAGGCATGCGTCTGGGCAATATGCCGCAGATTCGTACCGTGATCGACGAAGAGCTGGAAAGTGTCTGGACCGGCAAACAGTCGCCACAAAGCGCACTGGATAACGCCGTGAAACGCGGCAACGAGCTGTTGCGCCGCTTTCAGCAGCAGGTGAAGTAATCTCTTCCTGCGGGCCCGCTCAGGCTGGCCCGCTCTTTCTGACGCCAGGTATGCCATGTCTTCATCCCGTCCGGTCTTTCGCACCAGTCTGTTGCCCTATCTTCTGGTACTGCCGCAACTGCTGATTACCGCCATCTTCTTTCTCTGGCCTGCGGGTGAAGCGCTGTGGTACTCGCTGCAAAGCCTCGATCCTTTTGGCATCTCCAGCAGCTTTGTCGGGCTGGAAAACTTCAGACGGCTATTTGCCGATCCTTACTATCTGGATTCCTTCTGGACCACGATAAAATTCAGTGGCATGGTCACGGTGTTTGGCATGGTCTTCTCGCTGCTGCTGGCGGCGCTGGTGGATTATGTGGTACGACTCCGCCGCCTCTATCAGACCCTGCTGCTACTGCCTTACGCCGTTGCGCCGGTGGTGGCTGCGGTGCTGTGGATGTTTCTGTTTAACCCTGGCCTGGGTCTGTTCAGCTACCTGCTGAACCACGTCGGCTACAACTGGAACTTCGCGCAGAACAGCGGTCAGGCGATGTTCCTGGTGGTGCTGGCCTCGATCTGGCAGCAGATGAGCTACAACTTCCTGTTTTTCTTTGCCGCACTGCAATCTATCCCTAAATCGCTGGTGGAAGCCGCTGCCATCGACGGAGCCGGACCGGTGCGTCGCTTCTTCAACCTCTCACTGCCGCTGATCACGCCGGTCAGCTTCTTCCTGCTGGTGGTGAACCTGATCTACGCCTTCTTCGATACCTTCCCGGTGATCGATGCCGCAACCGGCGGCGGGCCGGTGCAGGCGACCACCACGCTGATCTACAAAATCTATCGCGAAGGCTTTACCGGTCTGGATCTCTCCTCTTCCGCGGCGCAGTCGGTGGTGCTGATGTTGCTGGTGATCGGGCTGACGGTGCTTCAGTTCCGCTTTGTTGAACGTAAGGTGCAATACCAATGATTGAGAATCGACGCGGGCTGGATATCTTCAGCCACATCGTGCTGGTGCTGGGCGTGCTCACTATCCTCTTTCCGCTCTATTTCGCCTTTGTGGCGGCAACGCTGGATAACGAGGCGGTCTATCAGGTGCCGATGACCCTGGTGCCCGGCACGCACCTGTGGGAGAACATCTCGCGCATCTGGACGCAGGGCGTCAACGGCAGCGGACCAGCGTTTGGCCTGATGCTGCTCAACAGCATGATCATGGCGCTGGGTATCACCTTCGGCAAAATTACCGTCTCAATGCTGTCGGCGTTTGCGCTGGTCTGGTTTCGCTTTCCGCTGCGCACGCTCTTTTTCTGGCTGATCTTCATCACCCTGATGTTGCCGGTTGAAGTGCGTATCTTCCCCACGGTGCAGGTGATAGCCGACCTTAATATGCTCGACAGCTACAGCGGATTAACTCTGCCGCTGATGGCGTCGGCCACCGCGACTTTCCTGTTCCGTCAGTTTTTTATGTCGCTGCCGGATGAGCTGGTAGAAGCGGCGCGTATCGACGGTGCCAGCGCAATGCGCTTCTTTATCGACATTGTTCTGCCGCTGTCGAAAACCAATCTGGCGGCGCTGTTTGTCATCACCTTTATCTACGGCTGGAACCAGTATCTCTGGCCGCTGCTGATCATCAATGACGCCAGCCTCGGCACAGCGGTGGCGGGGATCAAAAGTATGATCTCCACCAGTGGATCGCCGACCCAGTGGAATGAAGTGATGGCGGCAATGTTATTAACCCTGATCCCGCCGCTGGTGGTGGTGTTAGTCATGCAGCGTGCCTTTGTGCGCGGTCTGGTTGAGAGTGAGAAATAAGATGGCAGGCGTAACCCTTCAGGCAGTAACCAAGTCCTACGATGGCAAAAATCAGATCATTCAGCCGCTGAACGTCACCATCAATGACGGCGAGTTTATGGTGATGGTGGGGCCATCCGGCTGCGGTAAATCGACGCTGCTGCGCATGGTAGCCGGACTGGAGCGCGTCAGCTCCGGTGATATCTACATCGACAACCGGCGCGTCACTCAGGAAGAGCCAAAAGATCGCGGCATTGCGATGGTGTTCCAGAATTACGCGCTTTATCCCCACATGTCGGTGGAGGAGAACATGGCCTATGGCCTGAAAATCCGCGGCATGGGCAAAGAGCAGATTCGCCAGCGGGTGCTGGACGCAGCGCGCAGCCTGGAACTGGATCACCTGCTGATGCGTCGGCCTCGCGAACTCTCGGGCGGTCAGCGCCAGCGCGTGGCGATGGGTCGCGCCATCGTACGTGAACCGGCGGTGTTTCTGTTCGATGAGCCGCTGTCGAATCTTGATGCCCGCCTGCGGGTGCAGATGCGGCTGGAGCTGCAGCAGCTGCACCGCCGCTTACAGACCACCAGTCTCTATGTGACGCACGATCAGGTCGAGGCGATGACGCTGGCACAGCGGGTGATGGTGATGAACAAAGGCGTGGTCGAGCAGCTTGGCACGCCGGTCGACGTATATGAACGTCCTGCCAGCCAGTTTGTGGCCTCGTTTATCGGTGCGCCCGCCATGAACCTGCTGAAAGGACAGTTCAGCAGTGACGGCTCGCGCTTCCAGCTTGATGCCTCACACGCGCTGCCACTCAGCGACACAAAAGCGAAATGGGCTAACCGCCCGGTGGTGCTGGGCATCCGGCCAGAGCATATTCAACTCAGTAGCCGCGAGCAGGGCGGCGTGCCTTTGCGGGTCGATACACTGGAGATGCTGGGTGCCGATAATCTGGCACATGGTCGCATCGGGGAGACGCCACTGGTGGTACGCTTAGCCCACAGCGAACGGCCGCAGCCAGGCAGTACGCTGTGGCTGCATCTGCCGTCAGATGCGTTACACTTCTTCGATTCAACCCATGGAAAGCGTCTGGAATGAGCACACAACACTGGCCTTATCCCCGCATCGTCGCTCATCGCGGCGGCGGTAAACTGGCACCGGAAAATACCCTGGCAGCCATCGACACGGGTGCGAAATATGGCCATCAAATGATTGAGTTTGATGCCAAATTATCAATGGATGCCCAAATCTTCCTGCTGCATGACGACACACTGGATCGCACCAGCAACGGCTGGGGCGTGGCAGGTCAGTTGCCCTGGGAGAAGCTGTCGCAGCTCGATGCAGGCAGCTGGTTTGACAAGGCGTTTACCGGCGAGAAGCTGGCGCGGCTGGATGAGGTGGCAGCACGCTGCCGTCAGCATCAGATGATGGCA
The DNA here is from genome assembly GCF_021043305.1 of Pantoea sp. MHSD4. Lineage (NCBI taxonomy): Bacteria > Pseudomonadati > Pseudomonadota > Gammaproteobacteria > Enterobacterales > Erwiniaceae > Pantoea > Pantoea sp. MHSD4. Next base: position 136,624 of record NZ_JAJNDH010000006.1, read on the forward strand.
AACATCGAAATCAAACCGACCACCGGCAGTGATGCCGAAACCGGACGTGCGGTGGCGCAGGCAGCCGCAATCCTGTGGCAGGGACAGACCGCGCCGTTGCTCTCTTCATTCTCGTTTGAGGCGCTGGAGGCAGCAATGCAGGCCGAACCACAACTGCCGCGTGGTCTGTTGTCGCACAGCTGGGATCCCGAGTGGCAGGCAAAAACAACAGCGCTGGCCTGCGTCTCGATCCATCTGAATCACAAGGTGCTGACCGCTGAGCGGGTCGCCGAACTGAAAGCGGCCGGACTGAAAATTCTGGTTTATACCGTGAACAACCCGGATCGGGCGCGGGAATTGCTGAAATGGGGCGTCGATGCCATCTGTACTGACAGCATCGACATCATTGGCCCCGATTTTCATTAGTTCTGGTTTTGATTCTGCTGGCCCGGCTGCGAGGTAATAACCCGCTGCTGGGCGCTATTTCGCTGTTCCTGCATTTTGCGCTGCATATCCTGCGTCTGACGCTGCTGATCCTGGCGCAGCTTCAGCTGCTGCTGCTGCTGATCGGTCTGCATCTGCGACTGCATCCGCTGCTGGCTCGGGTTATAGCCCGGTTTATTGGGATCATTGGTGCTGTTGAGCGTGTTCGCCTGGCTGGCGAATGGCAGCAGGGCCGCTAAAACAATTATCCACTTTTTCATCACTCCTCCTTCCGTAAACGCGACAGGGTTTTGGGTGCACAATCGCGCACCCCGATATCAGGGTCGCATCCATAAGTTTACCCGATATCACAGACCTTACTTTCAGATGTATTCCTGATTTGACTTAACCCCGGTTATTTTGCTGTATTTGTAGAGACTTGCAGAAATGATAAAAAAATGTAAATAACTATACGGGATGGTGGCAGGATGAAAATGCAGCAAACAGTGCGTCAGCTTAGCTGGTCGCTGGTGATGAGTTTCACCGTGGTGGCAGGGGCGAACGCCGCACCCACTCAGGCACCGCCGGTCTCTTACGGCGTGGACAGTGACACCTTTCATCCGGTAAAAGCGCAGCACGGCATGGTGGCGTCGGTGGATGCGATGGCAACCCAGGTCGGCGTGGAGATCCTGCGTCAGGGCGGGAATGCAGTGGATGCCGCGGTCGCTGTGGGCTTTGCGCTGGCCGTGACCCATCCGCAGGCAGGCAATCTGGGCGGCGGCGGGTTTATGCTGCTGCGCACCGCATCGGGACGCGCGACGGCTATTGATTTCCGTGAAATGGCACCGGGCCACGCGTCGCGCGATATGTTCCTGGATAAGCAGGGTAATGCCGACAGTAAGCTGTCGCTGACATCACATCTTGCCTCAGGTACGCCGGGCACTGTGGCCGGACTGGCGCTGGCTGCGCAGAAATATGGCACCCTGCCGCTGAGCACTCTGCTGGCACCGGCGATCAAACTGGCGCGTGACGGTATTCCGGTCAATGACGCACTGGCGGATGACCTGAAAACCTACGGCAAAGAGGTCCTGATTACCCATCCCAACAGCAAAGCGATCTTCTATAAACCGGACGGCACGCCGTGGCAGAAGGGTGACCGGCTGGTGCAGAAGAACCTGGCGCACAGCCTGCAATTGATTGCCCGTCAGGGACCGGATGCCTTTTACAAAGGTGAAATTGCAGATGAGATTGCCGGAGAGATGGCGCAACACGGCGGCCTGATCAACAAAGCTGACCTGGCAGCCTATCGCGCGGTCGAGCGTAAGCCCGTCAGCGGGACATACCGTGGCTATGAAGTCTTCTCAATGCCGCCTCCCTCATCCGGTGGTATCCATATCGTGCAGATTCTGAATATCCTGGAGAACTTCGATCTGGCGAAGATGGGCTTTGGCAGTGCAGACGCCATGCAGGTGATGGCTGAAGCGGAAAAATATGCCTACGCGGACCGCTCGGAATATCTCGGCGATCCCGATTTCGTGAAGGTACCGTGGCAGGCGCTGACCAGTAAAGCCTATGCTAAAAGCCTGGCACAGCAGATCGATGTGGCGAAAGCGCGGCCTTCCAGTGAGATCAAACCCGGCAAGCTCGAACCTTATGAAAGCAATCAGACGACCCATTTCTCGGTGGTCGACAAGCAGGGAAATGCGGTTGCGGTGACTTACACGCTGAACACCTATTTCGGCAGCGGAATTGTGGCGGGCAAAAGCGGCATCCTGATGAATAACGAGATGGATGACTTCTCTGCCAAGCCAGGCACGCCAAATGTCTACGGACTGGTGGGCGGTGAGGCGAATGCGGTGCAACCGGCGAAGCGTCCGTTGTCATCGATGTCACCGACCATCGTCGCCAAAGGCGGCAAAACCTGGCTGGTCACCGGCAGTCCTGGCGGCAGCCGCATTATCACTACGGTGTTGCAGATGGTGGTAAATAGTATCGATTTCGGGATGAATGTGGCGGAAGCCACTAATGCGCCGCGCTTCCATCATCAGTGGCTGCCGGACCAGCTGCGGGTGGAGAAGGGCTTCAGTCCCGATACGCTGCGTCTGCTGGAAGCCAAAGGTCAGCATGTGAAGGTGCTGCCGTCGATGGGCAGTACACAGAGCATCATGATCGGGCCGGATGGCATGCTGTATGGCGCGTCTGATCCGCGTAGCATTGATGATTTGAGTGCGGGTTATTAATTTCCAGCACTGCTGACAAACCTAAACCCAGGTGAATCTGACAGCAATAAATAAGCTCAATGTGCAGGGAACTGGGTCAGAAGAGGAAAGCGTCCCGCGGCAGGACGGCGCGGGCCGAGCGTGTCATGGATGACAGCTTTTGCGTCTTTCCGATCTGACCCTGTTTCCTGCGCAGGCGCTAACTGACAGCGAATCCTGGCAGGTTTATCAGCATAAAGGGCACCTTCGGTGCCCTTTATGCTTCCAATCGTCAGGCTTTAACCCGCGCCATATAATGCGCGTCGATCAGTTCACCGTGTCGCATAGCGAAGCCTTTAGCCGTTCCCTCAATCTCAAAACCGAAACGCTGATAAAGGGCGATGGCCGGGCCATTATCGACAAACACCGTCAGCTCCATCCGGCTCACCTGCAGCCAGTTGTCGCACAACGAGACCATTTCACGCATCAGCGCCGTGCCGACGCCGCGCTGCCGGTAGCGATCATCCACGCCCATCCCTAAAGAGGCAGCGTGACGGCGTCTGGCGCGATCTTCTACGTGCAGCGCACACTGACCAACAACCTCTTCGTCGATACAGGCGACCAGCAGATGCGCATTGGGCTGTGGCGTAGCGAGACGGGCATGCCACATTTGCAGGGATGCGTTAGGCAGATGCAATGTGCTGGCCTGAGTATCTGGCTGACCATAAATTCTGTGCAGTGCAGCGGCATCTTCTGGCGTAACGTGGCGGATAACGATGTCACTCATGTGCTCTCCTTTTGCCGATAAAAACCCTTTAAACATCAAGGTATTCACCACAATAATCAAGCGAAAAAAACGTGAAAACAGCTTTACAGATACGAATGATAATGATTATTATTGTCATGCGTTCCCGGGCAGTCATCGACAGTCTGAGAAAGCACGACATTGCTCACATTGCTTCCAGTATTATTTAGCCAGCTTATCCGCTGGCTTTTTTTTGCCTGCCACTCACTGACTGGAAAAGAGAGGCGGTAAGCTCACTCATCATTTGGTTTTAAGCCGGTAATATGAGCCTGACCGACAGCGGAACAGGTTTCCCTTTTCGCCCCTTTTCAGACATAGCCATAATTCAATAAAAATAAAGCCTGAAGGTTATATTTCATCGCTTACGTTGTTAATAAATAACTTACTTTGATGCAGGTGCTGTTATTTTAAAATTATCTTCTTTATTTGCCGGCGGGTTTACTCAATAATTTATTCTGTATATCCCGCAATGAGATATTGCTATGCGTTTTAATACTCTTTCCGATGGCGCAATAATTGCTGAATTGTGCTGCAGAATTAAAGAAACCCGTATGCAGCTTGGGATCTCTCAGATTGAACTGGCTGAACGTGCACGCGTTGGTACGGCCACCATTAAACGGGCAGAGTTAGGTGAGTCCGTTACGCTGAGCACCTTAATAGGAATATTGCGGGGTCTTGGACGGTTGCATCAGCTGGAGTCCATTTTGTCCGATTCTCATATGCGAACCTTTAATGCGCAGTTTACCGACTCGCCACCTGCACGTATTCGCATCCGAAAAAAACAGCGCAGCCAGTCACCGGCGGCGAATAACACTGAAGCTGTTGCTGAGCAGTCTGTCAGCGCAACGATAAATGAGTGGTACACCTCCTCTGAAATGCGGAGTATGGTCTGGTCCAGTCTGCCCCGCGAAAACGAATCAAAATAATCCTGCTCAAAGCCCATCTTCAGCAAAACCGGAGCAATGAAGAAACCGCCAGCCTCACAGCCAGCGGTTTTCAGATCGTTACGATTCACATATCGCCACTTTGATCGCCAGACCGCCGCGGGCGGTTTCACGGTATTTGGCGTTCATGTCTTTGCCGGTTTCAAACATGGTTTCGATAATCTTATCCAGTGACACTTTGGGATCGCTGGTGCGGTACATCGCCATACTGGTTGAGTTAATGGCTTTGACGGCAGCAATCGCATTCCGCTCAATACAGGGCACCTGAACCTGACCCGCAACGGGATCGCAGGTCAGACCCAGATTATGCTCCATGCCAATTTCAGCGGCGATGCAGACTTTCTCCGCATCGGCCCCCAGCAGTTCAGCCAGACCCGCCGCCGCCATGGAACAGGCCACGCCGACCTCTCCCTGACAGCCGACTTCAGCGCCAGAAATTGACGCATTCATCTTATAAAGAATGCCGATTGCGCCTGCTGTGAGGAAATAGCGCATATAGAGTTCAGGCGTTACTGGCTTGATGAAGCGATCATAATAAGCCAGCACTGCCGGGATAATCCCGCATGCGCCATTGGTGGGTGCGGTGACCACACGTCCTCCAGCGGCATTCTCTTCACTCACTGCCATCGCGAACATATTCACCCAATCCATGGCACTCAGGGGATTAATGGACTGGCTCAGTGGCGCCAGGATGCGATGCAGGGAAGAAGCCCGCCGTGGCACCTTCAGCGGACCGGGTAAGACGCCCTCAGTGCTAATGCCTCGTGTTATCGCATTGCGCATGGTTTGCCACAGTTGTGCCATGTTCTCTTCGACCTCACGGCGACCATGACGCGCTATCTCGTTCTTCATCATGACGGCCGAAACCGAAAGGTTATTGCTATGGCAATGTGCCAGCAGGTTACGGGCGGAATAGAAGGGGAAGGGAATATCGATTTCGCTATCCAGGCTTTTACCAAAATCGTCTTCGGTGACAATAAAGCCGCCTCCGACAGAATAATAGGTCTGGGTGTAAACGCTTTTTCCATCACAAAAGGCGGTTATGCTCATGCCATTTTCATGTAACGGCAGAAACTCGCTGTGAAAGCGTATGCACTCTGCCACCGGGAAGGCAATCTCCCGGTGCCCTTCTTCGATACGTAACTGTTGCTGCGTATTCACGTCGCGAATGATGGCGGGGATCTGATCGATATTTACCGTGTCAGGCAGATAACCACTCAGGCCGAGAATAATCGCAATATCTGTATGGTGGCCTTTTCCCGTCAGGGAAAGAGAGCCATAAATATCCACGACCAGCCGGCTCACACTATCCAGCAGGCCTTTTTCCTTTAGCGTATCAACAAAATGTTTACCCGCTTTCATGGGGCCCACCGTGTGCGAACTGGATGGCCCGATGCTGATTTTAAAAATATCGAAAACGCTAATCATGATTCACCCATGCGGATTGCAATATGAAAGAGGCGCTGACCGGTATGGCAAGCGACGGCATCAGTTAAGTAAAGAAAAGGCGATGGCGGAGATAGCAATCAGGCCAATGATGACGACGAAAAGATTGCTCAAATGACCGCTATATTTACGCATCGCCGGGACTTTATTAATGGCGTACATCGGCATCAGGAACAGGATCATGGCGATAACCGGTCCGCCCAGGGTTTCAATCATGCCCAGAATGCTGGGGTTTAGGGTGGCGACAATCCAGGTGGTGATCAGCATAAAAAGGGCGGTGATGCGGTTCAGTTTATTGATTTCTATCGACTTGCCTTTGCTGCGAAGCGATTTGATCACCATGCCATTGAAACCTTCACGCGCCCCCAGATAGTGGCCGAGAAAAGATTTGGTGATCGCGATAATTGCGATGATGGGGGCCATCCAGGCAATTAACGGCGCGTTAAAATGGTTAGCGAGGTAGGAAAGGATAGAAATATTCTGCGCCTTTGCCTCCGCCAGGTGTTCCGGAGAGAGACTCAGCACACAACTGAAAACGAAAAACATGACGGTGAGCACCATCATGATATGAGCACAGGCCAGAATGCGTGAACATTTTGACGCCGCTTGATCGCCGTACTCCTGACGCTTGGCTACTGCAAATGATGAAATAATGGGAGAATGATTAAAGGAGAAGACCATGACGGGAATAGCCAGCCATAGTGTGAGCCATAATCCGCTACCGGTCGTTTCAGAACCCCTCATTGAGAGCGTATCCAGAATAGCGCCGTTCCATTGTGGAATCAGATACAGCGCGAGCAGCATCAGTGCGGCCACGAACGGAAACACCAGAATACTCATCGCCTTCACGATAGCTTTTTCGCCGAAGCGTACGATAGCCATCATGCCGACAATAAGAATGAAAGCCAGTACCGCACGCGGCGGCGATATCAGATGAAGCTGGTGGGTGAGAAAACTGTCGACGGTGTTGGTAATCGCGACGCTATACACCAGCAGGATAGGGTATATAGCAAAAAAGTAGAGCAGAGTGATGAGTTTTCCCGCGCCGATACCAAAATGTTCTTCCACCACTTCAGTAATATCTCCCCCCGGATTTTTGCCGGAAAGAACAAAACGGGTGAGCCCGCGATGGGCAAAGAATGTCATCGGAAAAGCCAGCACAGCCATAATGATTAACGGCAGCAAACCGCCAGTGCCTGCATTTATCGGCAAAAACAAAACGCCAGCACCAATTGCAGTTCCATATAATCCCAGCATCCAGACGGTATCACTTCTTCTCCAGCGTGGCGTTTCATCTGATATCAGCGTATTTTGAACGGCATCCATAATCGGGCTCCTGATAATAATTTAAAATAAAATGAATCGGAGGGTGTTTAAAACGAAAGGTTTTTATTTATCGGCTATTTTAGTAGGATTTATGAAGTCGGGTTATTTACGGCGATCACATTCTTTAATTTACAGGTGAAGTTTTAAGGCATCAAAAGTAATACCTTATTGACTCTATTTTTTAAGGTATCATTTTTAATGCGTTAATCACGTTGTGTGTGTCAAATCCAGAGGCTAAATTAGCATGGGCTGATGACACGGAAAATAAAGTAACCGCGGATTATCCGGCTTTCATTATTTTACGGGTTTATCAGATTAACCTTTATTTCAGGCTTTCCCTTAATATCTTTCATTCCTGCATCACCTCCTTTTCCTTCGATCTGTTTCAGTGAGAAGCCCGATTTTGTTCAACGAATTTGAACAGAGAAGTGAAGTTTTTCAGCTATCAATCATACCGCCTCAGGAACACACTATAAAAAACATTGAGGAGAATTGAACATGATCTATGTACGCAAAGCTGAAGAACGCGGTCACGCAAACCATGGCTGGCTGGATAGCTGGCATACCTTCTCTTTCGCCAGCTATCACGATGCGAACTTCATGGGTTTCTCCGCGCTGCGTGTCATCAATGAAGATGTGATCGATGGTGGTCAGGGGTTTGGCACCCATCCTCATAAAGATATGGAAATCCTGACCTACGTGCTTTCCGGTACCGTTGAGCATCAGGACAGCATGGGTAACAAAGAGCAGATCCCGGCAGGGGAGTTCCAGATCATGAGCGCCGGCACGGGTGTACGTCACTCTGAGTACAACGCCAGTGAAAGCGAGCCATTGCACCTTTATCAGATCTGGATCATTCCTGAGCGTACCGGCATTGAGCCACGCTACGATCAGCGCCGCTTCCCGGATGTTACAGGGCGTCAGCTGGTGTTAAGCCCGGATGCCCGTGAAGGGTCGCTGAAAGTTTATCAGGACATGACCTTATCGCGCTGGGTACTGGCTGCTGGTGAGCAGGACAATGTCGCCGTTGAGGCAGGACGTCGTATCTGGATTCAGGTGGTCAAAGGCAATGTGACTGTTAACGGTAACGCGGTGACAACCAGTGACGCCCTGGCGATCTGGGACGAAAGCGCGCTGACGATTGAAGCCAGCACGGCTGCAGAAGTCCTGCTGTTTGATCTGCCACCGGTCTAAGCAGATTACGGGCGCGCATCATCGCGCCCGGTTGGCAATTTTGTGACAGAAAAGTGATAGACTCATCGTACTTTAGCTTTCAGGGCGATCCCAGGCGCTACGATGAAGAAGAAAAGACCGGTATTACAGGACGTTGCCGATCGCGTCGGCATTACTAAAATGACCGTCAGCCGTTACCTGCGTAATCCTGAGCAGGTCTCTGTTGCCCTGCGGGACAAGATTGCAGTGGCACTGGATGAGCTGGGTTATATCCCCAATCGCGCCCCCGATATGCTTTCTAACGCCACCAGTCGCGCCATTGGCGTGCTGCTGCCGTCACTCACCAACCAGGTTTTCGCCGACGTATTGCGCGGCATTGAAGCCGTCACCGACGAAGCGAACTATCAGACGCTGGTCGCCCACTTTGGTTACAACCCGCAAAAAGAGGAGCTGCAACTGCGCTCGCTGCTGGGCTGGAACATCGATGGCGTGATTCTCACCGAACGTACCCATACGCCAGGCACGCTGCGCATGCTGGAAGTGGCCGGTATTCCGGTGATAGAGATGATGGACAGCGTCACACCCTGCCTGGATATGGCCGTCGGCTTTGATAACGTCGAAGCAGCCCGGCAGATGACACGGACTATCCTGAGTAAAGGCCATCGTCACACTGTCTACCTCGGCGCACGCCTTGATGAACGTACGTTGCAGAAGCAGCAGGGTTATGAAATCGCCATGCGCGAAGCGGGGCTGACGCCGCGCAGCGTGATGATGGAAGAGGCTTCTTCATTCAGCGCCGGTGGCGATCTGCTGCGTGAGGCGCAGCGTCTTTATCCTGAAACGGATAGCCTGTTCTGTACCAATGACGATCTGGCCGTCGGGGCGATGTTTGAGTGCCAGCGGCAGGGATTACAGGTGCCCTCGCAGATGGCCATTGCCGGTTTCCACGGCCATGACATCAGCCAGGTGGTGACGCCACAACTGGCGACCGTGCTCACGCCACGTGACCGCATGGGGCGTGAAGCGGCGACGCGGCTACTGGCGCGCATTGCCGGTGAAAGCAGCGATAATCGGCTTCTGGATGTCGGTTTTGAAATCAATGAAGGTGGCAGCATCTGATTGTGGCGTTTTTATGAGTCAGCTCACACTTTCATGCTTTTCCTGGTAAAAAGGTTGCCAGGCTGTTAACCGGCCAGGAGAATGAGAAACGACATTGTTATCGGTAACATTGGCAAATTCTCACCTGCCGGAGCAGAAAAATGACAACGCAATCCCCGTCACATCACGTCTTCATCCTGATGGGCGTTTCAGGCAGCGGAAAGTCTGCCGTCGCCAACCAGGTTTCTCACCAGCTCAACACGGCCTTTCTTGACGGTGATTTTCTCCATCCGCGCGCCAACATCCTGAAAATGGCCGATGGTCATCCACTGGATGACAGCGATCGTCAGCCTTGGTTACAGGCGCTGAACGATGCCGCGTTTGCCATGCAACGCACCCAGGCGATCTCTATCATTGTCTGTTCAGCCCTGAAGAAAAGTTATCGCGACATTCTGCGTCAGGGAAATGACAACCTGCGTTTTGTTTACCTGAAAGGCGATTTCGACACTATCGAAGCCCGTCTGAAAGCGCGTAAAGGCCACTTCTTCAAGCCGCAGATGCTGGTAACTCAGTTTGCCACGCTGGAAGAGCCAGGCAGCGATGAGTCGGATGTACTGGTGGTGGATATCGCGCATTCACTGGACGATGTGGTGGCAGCTACGGTTGCCACTATCCAGGACGCTATCAGCCAGGGTTAGAGATGAATACCGCAACACTCGTTTTGACCGCAGCAGGCTCTGTCCTGCTGCTGCTTTTTCTGGTGATGAAGGCGCGCATGCACGCTTTTGTCGCGCTGATGTTAGTCTCCATTGGTGCCGGACTTTTCTCCGGCATGCCACTCAACAAAATCGCGGAAACCATGCAAAAGGGGATGGGCGGCACGCTCGGCTTCCTTGCCATTGTGGTTGCGCTGGGCGCGATGTTCGGCAAAATCCTGCATGAAACCGGCGCCGTCGATCAGATTGCCATCCGGATGCTGAAAACCTTTGGTCAGAGTCGTGCCCATTATGCGATGGGCATTGCCGGTCTGATCTGCGCGCTGCCGCTCTTCTTTGAAGTTGCCGTGGTGCTGCTGATCAGCATTGCGTTTGCGGTGGCGCGGCGTACCGGCGGCAATCTGGTGAAACTGGTGATCCCGCTGTTTGCGGGCGTTGCGGCATCGGCGGCCTTCCTGCTGCCCGGACCGGCCCCGATGCTGCTGGCCTCGCAGATGCACGCGGACTTTGGCTGGATGATCCTGCTGGGTCTGTGTGCGGCGATTCCCGGCATGCTGATTGCCGGACCACTGTTTGGCAACTTTATCGGCAACCACGTCACGTTCAGCGCGCCGCCGGAAGATCATCAGCCGGATGTCGATGAGAGCAAGCTGCCGTCATTTGGCTTCAGCCTCTCATTAATTCTGTTTCCGCTGGTGCTGGTTGGCCTGAAAACCATCGGCGCACGCTTCACGACCGAAGGCACCACCCTTTATGAGTGGCTGGAATTTATCGGTCATCCGTTTACCGCCATTCTGCTGGCGCTGCTGGTAGCGATTTATGGCCTGGCTTATCGTCAGGGCATGGATAAAGAGCGGGTGATGCAGGTGTGCGGCAGCGCGCTGCAACCGGCCGGGATTATCCTGCTGGTGATTGGTGCGGGCGGGGTGTTTAAGCAGGTGCTGGTGGATTCCGGCGTTGGCCCGGTGCTGGGTAATGCGCTGACCGGCGCAGGACTGCCAATTGCGCTGGCCTGCTTTATCCTGTCAGGCGCGGTGCGGGTGATTCAGGGGTCGGCAACGGTTGCCTGTCTGACCACCGTCGGGCTAATCATGCCGGTGATTGAACCGCTGCACTACAGCGGTGCTCAGCTGGCAGCGCTGTCGATCTGCATCGGCGGTGGCTCAATCATTATCAGCCATGTGAACGATGCCGGCTTCTGGCTGTTTGGCCGCTTCACCGGGGCCAGCGAAGCGGAAACGCTGAAGACCTGGACGCTGATGGAGACCATTCTTGGCACTGTTGGCGCGGTTGTCGGGATGATTGCTTTCGAACTGCTTTCCTGACCAACCTGACGGGCTAACTGCCCGTCAGTTTTTTTCCCGCGAGCGGGGGAAGAGTAAAAAAGGGAACAGCAGATAAGGCGCTACTACCAAAAGGACAATGACGCCGGATGAATAGCCAGCGTCATTTATTCTTCTCACCCCGCAGGAAAAAACAGGCAAAATAAACAGCAGCAGCGCGATTAAGCCAATTTCATGCAATGGCCCGGTAAACCATTGCAGATAACTGCAGAACCAGGCCAGCTGGAACAGCAGGAAAATAAAATAGCTCGTCCTGCCTTCACGCCCTTGATAATTAAAGGTGCGCAAAAAACAGCTTTTGATGATCTGCAGCAGACTGTTCATGCCCATTTTCTTCTTATCAGAGCAAAAAGAACCAGCGTGATGGCGGCGGCAGATAAGTAAACCCAGGCAAAATCAGTAACGTCAACCTGCATCAGCTGCGCGTCATTCAGCGCCGCTTTCTGGCCCGGGAAGGATAGTACGGTCAGGCCCAACCTCATTGCATTTCCCCCGCGTTTTCAGACGCTGCATCTAATTTTCGATACTGCCTGCCATGGATATCTCTTTTTGCGGCATTATATAAATATTATTATTCATTTCAATGCCGTAACGTTGTGATAAGCCGGCTGAATGAAGGCGGCAGCCTGCTCGCCTGCCAGGATAAAAGGACACAGGTGCGCTTACAACTTCAGATAAGCCCGAATGCCATCCAGGAACATCTGGGTGGCCAGCATAATCAGTATCAATCCCATCAGCCGCTCCAGCGCATTCACGCCTTTATCACCCAGCAGACGCAGGAACAGTCCTGACATCAGCAGAATGCCGACCGTCACGCCCCAGGCGATCAACAGCGCACCGACCAGATGCGACATCTGATGTGGATACTGATGCGATAGCAGCATCAGCGTTGCCAGCAGCGATGGCCCGGCGACCAGCGGAATCGCCAGCGGTACCAGGAATGGCTCTTCACCCGCCGGTAAGCCTGAACTGCTGCTTTCCGCCGACGGAAAAATCATTTTGATGGCGATCAGAAACAGAATGATCCCGCCAGAAATCGATACCGTTTCGGTGCGCAGATTTAAAAATGCCAGAATGCGTTCGCCGGTAAACAGGAACAGCAGCATGATGATCAGGGCAATCAGCATTTCACGGATTAGCACAACCCGCCGCCGTTTCGGCTCCAGATGCTTTAAAACCGACATAAAAATCGGCAGATTGCCCAGCGGATCCATAATTAACAACAATAATATTGTCGCCGAAATCATTTCAGTCATCGGTTTTACGCCATGTTGTTCGCGAAAAAGCAGAGTTATTAGTTACGCTGCTGAAAAAGTTAGCGTAATCGAATTAATTCACTTGCTACCCGGCCTGCATTTTGTAGAGTGAGGGGACACAGGTAAATCTTATTATTACGCAGAGCGGCGTGAAAATAGCACGCCGCTCTCTCCTCTGAAATGAAAAGCAGGTGTAACTGCCTTAGACGGACACGACATGAAGAATGTAGGTTTTGTTGGTTGGCGCGGCATGGTCGGCTCAGTGCTGATGTCCCGCATGAGTGAAGAGCGTGATTTTGATGCAATCAATCCGGTCTTCTTCTCGACGTCGCAGCATGGTCAGGCGGCACCCGCGTTTGCGGGCAAACAGCAGGGCACACTGCAGGATGCGTTTGATATTGAGGCGCTGCGCGCGCTGGATATCATTATTACCTGCCAGGGTGGCGACTACACCAGTGACGTCTATCCTAAGCTGCGCGCCAGCGGCTGGCAGGGATACTGGATTGATGCGGCCTCCACGCTGCGCATGAAAGAGGATGCCATCATCATCCTCGATCCGGTTAACCACGCGGTTATTCGTGACGGCATCGACCGTGGCATCAAAACCTTTGTTGGCGGTAACTGTACCGTCAGCCTGATGCTGATGTCACTGGGCGGTTTGTTTGCTCAGGATCTGGTTGAGTGGGCCTCAGTTGCCACCTATCAGGCAGCCTCGGGTGGCGGTGCGCGCCACATGCGCGAATTGCTGACCCAGATGGGCATGCTGCACGATCACGTTGCGCCTGCATTGCAGAACCCGGCTTCCGCCATTCTCGACATTGAGCGTAGCGTGACCGACTTCACCCGTTCCGGCACGTTACCGACCGACAACTTCGGCGTACCGCTGGCGGGCAGCCTGATTCCGTGGATTGATAAGCAGCTGGACAACGGCCAGAGCCGCGAAGAGTGGAAAGGCCAGGCAGAGACCAACAAAATCCTTGCCACCTCTAAAGTCATCCCGGTTGATGGCTTGTGCGTACGTGTCGGTGCGCTGCGCTGTCACAGCCAGGCCTTTACGCTGAAACTGAAACGCGATCTGCCGCTGGCGGAAATCGAACAGCTGCTGGCCTCTCACAATGAGTGGGTCAAGGTGGTGCCAAATGACCGTGAGCTGACGATGCGTGAACTGACGCCTGCCGCTGTCACCGGCACGCTCACCACACCCGTTGGCCGGTTACGGAAACTCAATATGGGGCCGGAATATCTCTCGGCCTTCACGGTGGGCGACCAGTTGTTATGGGGCGCAGCCGAACCGCTACGTCGCATGCTGCGGTTGTTAATCAGCTAAACAGAAATAGCACCAAAGGCCGGATTTACCCGGCCTTTTTTGTTTTTGTCGTATGCAAAACAACCTGCCGTTTCGCTTACTCAGTGATCAGCTTCCCTTTTTTGCCAGCCGTTAAAGAATATTTTGCTTAAGTCCATGGCAACTGCCGTGACCAAGCTATGATTTAACCATGATGTGCCACAGGTAACCCTTGTGCTTTCCGGATTAAATGGTTGTGGTACGCGACAAAAACACTTTTCCCATGGAATGGCCTGACTGCTTTGTCGTTGTACGTATGGCTCAATGAAGAGCAGCGCAGGTGAAGCGCGACAGGCTATGTTGCGTTCATTTCGGCTGCCAATTATCACAGGAAGAAAGTCATGTCAGAGCTTCCCGATCGCGATGCGATCAATGCCCTGTTTGCGGGTAATTATGCCGACCCTTTTTCGTTACTAGGGATGCACCGAACTCAGCAAGGCCTTGAGGTCAGGGCATTGCTCCCCGAAGCGCTTGAAGTGTGGGTCATTGAAACCTCCACCGGGCGTAAACTGGCTCAGCTGGTGTGTGAAGATGCACGCGGCTTCTTCAGTGGCGTCATTCCACGCCGTAAAAATCCATTCCGTTATCAACTGGCGGTCAACTGGCATGGTCAGCAAAACCTTGTCGATGATGCCTATCGTTTCGGGCCTCTGCTGCAGGAGATGGATCTGTGGCTGCTGGCGGAAGGGACGCATCTGCGCCCTTATGAGACGCTGGGCGCGCACGGCGACGTGATTGATGGCGTCTTCGGCACCCGCTTCTGCGTCTGGGCACCCAATGCCCGTCGCGTTTCCGTGGTTGGCGATTTCAACTTCTGGGATGGCCGCCGTCATCCGATGCGTCTGCGTCAGGAGTTAGGTATCTGGGAACTGTTTGTGCCAGGTGCGGTTAACGGCCAGCTCTACAAATATGAAATTATCGATGCCAATGGTGAGCTGCGCATCAAAGCGGACCCGTACGCCTTTGAGGCACAGATGCGTCCGCAGACGGCGTCGATGATTTGTGGTCTGCCGGAGCCGGTTGAGATGAAAGAGGAGCGCAAGGCCGCCAACGCTTTCGACGCGCCCATCTCAATCTATGAAGTCCACCTGGGTTCCTGGCGTCGTCACACCGACAACAACTTCTGGCTGAGCTACAAAGAGCTGGCTGAACAGCTGGTGCCTTACGTTAAAGAGATGGGCTTTACCCATATCGAACTGCTGCCCGTTAACGAACATCCGTTTGACGGCAGCTGGGGCTATCAGCCGCTGGGCATGTATGCGCCGACCCGCCGTTTTGGTACGCGTGACGAGTTTCGCGCCTTCATTGACGCTGCCCATGAAGCGGGCCTCAACGTGCTGCTCGACTGGGTGCCAGGCCACTTCCCCAGCGATGATTTCGGTCTGGCGAAGTACGACGGAACAGAGCTCTATGAGCACAGCGATCCGCGTGAAGGCTTCCACCAGGACTGGAACACCCTGATCTACAACTTTGGCCGCCGCGAAGTGAGCAACTACCTGTCGGGTAATGCGCTCTACTGGACGGAGCGCTTTGGCATCGATGGCCTGCGTGTGGATGCGGTCGCGTCGATGATTTACCGCGACTACAGCCGCAGTGAAGGGGAGTGGGTGCCAAATCAGTACGGTGGCCGTGAGAACCTGGAAGCGATTGAGTTCCTGCGCTACACCAACCGCACGCTCGGCACGGTAGCATCCGGGTCGGTGACAATGGCTGAAGAGTCTACAGACTATCCTGGCGTGACGCGTCCAACTGAAGGTGGCGGGCTGGGCTTCTGGTTCAAATGGAATCTGGGCTGGATGCACGACACCCTCGACTACATGAAAGTCGATCCCATTTACCGCAAGCATCATCACAATTTGATGAGCTTCGGCATGATGTACAACTACACTGAAAACTTTGTGCTGCCGCTATCGCATGATGAAGTGGTGCACGGTAAACGCTCGATTCTGGATCGTATGCCGGGCGATGCCTGGCAGAAGTTCGCCAACCTGCGTGCCTACTACGGCTGGATGTGGGCCTTCCCGGGCAAAAAATTGCTGTTTATGGGCAATGAATTTGCCCAGGGCCGTGAGTGGAACCATGACGTCAGTCTCGACTGGCATTTGCTGGAAGGGGAGGATAACTGGCACAACGGCGTTCAGCGTCTGGTGCGTGATCTCAACCATACCTATCAATACTACACGCCGCTGCATCAGCTCGACTTCGATCCGGCAGGCTTTGAGTGGTTAGTGGTAGACGACGCAGAGCATTCCGTCTTCGCCTTTGTGCGCCGCGATCGTGAAGGCAACGAAGTGATCGTGGTCAGTAACTTTACGCCGGTGCCGCGCCCGGGTTATCGCTTTGGCGTCAACCAGCCGGGCTACTGGCGCGAGGTGCTGAATACCGACCAGCATGATTATCACGGCAGTGACGTGCGAAATCAGCGGGTACATACCGATGAGCAGGAGAGCCACGGACGACCGCAGTCGCTGAGTCTCAATCTGCCACCGCTGGCAACAGTATGGCTGGTGCGGGAGGCTGAATGACCATCACTGCCGGCGATCCCGAACCGCTGGGTGCCAGTTACGATGGCAAAGGCGTTAACTTCACCCTGTTCTCACAGCATGCAGAGCGCGTAGAGCTCTGCCTGTTTGATGAACAGGGCGCGGAACAGCGTCTTGACCTGCCTGGCCGCAGTGGGGATATCTGGCACGGTTATGTTCCGGCGTTAAAACCGGGACAGCGCTATGGCTACCGGGTGCATGGCCCCTGGGCGCCGCAGCAGGGACACCGTTTTAATCCGGCGAAGTTGCTGGTTGACCCCTGCGCCCGCGCCGTGGAAGGCGATGTGCCTGATGATCCGCTGTTTCATGGCGGTGAAGCGCAGCCCGATCCGCATGACAACGCGGCGATTGCGCCGAAGTCCCGGGTCGTCGCGGAGGATTTTGACTGGCAGGGCGATGTCGCACCACGTATCCCGTGGGGTAACACAGTGATTTATGAAGCCCACGTGCGCGGCCTGACGCAGCAGCATCCGGAAATTCCGGAAACGTTACGCGGGACTTACGCGGCGCTGGGTCATCCTGTTATGGTGAATTACCTGCGCGATCTGGGGATTACCACTCTTGAGCTGCTGCCGGTTGCCCATTTCGCCAGTGAACCGCGACTGCTGCAGCTTGGCCTGAGTAACTACTGGGGCTACAACCCCTTTGCACTTTGGGCGGTGGATCCCCGGTACGCCTCCGGTCAGCCGGGCGTAACGCCGCTTCAGGAGTTCCAGCAGGCGGTTAAAAACCTGCATGCTGCGGGTATCGAAGTGGTGCTGGATGTGGTGTTTAACCACACAGCCGAACTGGATGTGATTGGCCCGACGATTTCAATGCGCGGCATCGATAACGCCAGCTACTACTGGCTGGATGAGCAGGGTGAGTATCAGAACTGGACCGGCTGCGGCAACACACTGAATATCCACCATCCGCAGGTGATGACGTGGGCCCTGGAGGCGCTGCGCTACTGGGTGCGGGTCTGCCACGTCGACGGCTTCCGCTTTGACCTTGCGCCGGTGCTGGGCCGCACGCCCGATTACCAGCGTGATGCGCCCTTTTTTGACGCGATACGCGCCTGTCCGCTGCTCTCTCAGGTCAAGCTGATTGCGGAACCCTGGGATATCGGCCCTGACGGCTATCAGGTTGGCCGCTTTCCGCCACCGTTTGCCGAATGGAACGATAAGTTTCGCGACACCGCGCGTCAATACTGGCTCCATGGTGGCTTAAGCAATGGCGAGTTCGTTCGCCGCTTTGCCGCCTCCAGCGATCTCTACCAGCACGACGACCGGCCGCCACACGCCACGGTTAATCTCATCACCGCCCACGACGGCTTTACGCTGTGGGATGTGGTGAGCTTTGAACGTAAACACAATGAGGCGAACGGGGAAGATAACCGCGATGGCCATGGTGATAACTACAGTCACAACCACGGCAAAGAGGGGCTGAACGTCAGCTTTGACGTCATTGAACGCCGTCGCCGCAGCGTACGGGCACTGCTGACGACGCTGCTGCTGTCACAGGGCACGCCGATGCTGCTGGCAGGTGACGAGCGTGGCCACACCCAGCGCGGTAATAACAACGCTTACTGTCAGGACAACGCGCTGAGCTGGCTTGACTGGCAGGCGGATGAGAAAGGATTAGTCGGATTCACCGCAGCACTGATTGCTCTGCGCCAGCGCATTCCGGCGCTGACCGCAGATCGCTGGTGGCAGGACGGTGACGGCAATGTTCAGTGGCTCAATGCCGGTGGCCAGCCACTGCAACACGATGAATGGGCACAGGGAATGCACAGATTGCAGATCCTGCTGTCCGGCCGCTGGTTAATAACAATAAACGCCACGGATACGGTGAATGACATCGTGTTACCAGACGGAGAATGGCGTGCCCTTCCTCCTTTCGCCGGGGACGACAACCCCATCCTGTTAACTGTCTGGCATGGTCCCGCACACGGTGTGTGCGTGTTCCAAAAGCAATCATAAGGAGTCAGACATGGTTAAGTTAGATAGAACAGATCACCTGATGCTGGCCCGCCAGCTCCCTACACAGACGGTTGCTCTGATCCTCGCCGGCGGACGCGGCACGCGACTGGTCGATTTAACGGCTAAGCGTGCCAAACCTGCGGTGCATTTCGGCGGCAAGTTCCGCATTATCGACTTTGCCCTCTCCAACTGCGTTAACTCCGGTATCCGACGGATTGGCGTAATTACGCAGTATCAGTCCCATACCCTGACTCAGCATATCCAGCGTGGCTGGTCCATCTTCAATGAAGAGATGAATGAGTTTGTCGATTTGCTGCCAGCGCAGCAGCGCTTTTCGACCGAACAGTGGTATCGCGGTACGGCCGATGCCGTGACGCAAAACCTTGATGTGATTCGCCGCTATCAGGCGCAGTACATCGTGATCCTTGCCGGGGACCACATTTATAAGATGGATTATTCACGCATGCTGCTGGATCACGTGGTCAACGAGGCGAAATGTACCATTGCCTGTTTGCCCGTGCCGGTACATGAAGCCACGGCGTTTGGTGTGATGGCGGTGAACGAAGAGAACATGGTGATCGACTTCGTGGAAAAACCTGCGAAGCCGCCTACCATGCCAGGTGATGACACGCAGGCGCTGGCCAGCATGGGGATCTACGTTTTTAACGCGGACTATCTCTATGCGTTGCTGGAGGAAGATCTGCAGACGCCAGGCTCTAACCATGACTTTGGCAAAGATATTCTGCCGAAAATTGTGGCAAGTGGCGAAGGCTATGCACACTCTTTCGCGCTCTCCTGCGTTCAGAACGACGACAACGCGCCACCTTACTGGCGTGATGTCGGGACGCTGGAAGCCTACTGGCGCGCCAATCTCGACCTGGCATCGGTGATGCCGGAACTCGATATGTATGACGTCACCTGGCCGATTCGTACCCATATGGAGCCGCTGCCGCCAGCCAAATTTGTTCAGGATCGTTCCGGCAGTCACGGGATGACCATGAATTCATTGGTTTCAGGCGGCTGCATCATCTCCGGTTCGGTGGTGGTCAACTCGGTGCTGTTCCCACGGGTACGCGTTAACTCGTTTTGCAATATCGATTCAACTGTACTGCTGCCTGATGTGGTCGTTGGCCGATCGTGTCGTCTGCGTCGCTGCGTGATTGATCGCGCCTGCGAACTGCCGGAAGGCATGGTGATTGGCGAAAACCCCGATGAAGACAGTCGCCGGTTTCATCGTTCGGATGAAGGGATCGTACTGGTAACCCGCGCCATGCTGGCCAGACTGGCCAAAGCGGGGCTGTAAGCGATAAGCGGAACTTACGCAATCGGCACGCGGAGCGTGCCGGATAACTTAATGAGGTCGAGGATGCAGGTTTTACATGTCTGTTCAGAACTTTTCCCGCTGCTGAAAACGGGCGGACTGGCTGATGTAGTCGGGGCATTACCTCAGGCGCAAATTGCGGGCGGTACGGATACGCGGGTGCTGTTGCCTGCTTTTCCCGCATTGCGCAAAGGCATACCTGATCTCCAGGTAGTGACGGAGCGAGAGACATTTGCTGGTCATATACGTCTGTTATTTGGTGAATTTAACGGTGTGGGCATCTACTTAATTGATGCGCCCGGCCTCTACGATCGTCCTGGTAGTCCTTATCATGATGAGTCGCAGTTTGCGTATGTCGACAACTATCTGCGCTTTGCGCTGCTGGGCTGGGTTGGCTGCGAACTGGCGTGTGGCATGGATTCCATGTGGCGTCCCGATATCGTGCATGCGCATGACTGGCATGCAGGCCTGACCTGCGCCTATCTGGAAGCGCGAGGACGTCCGGCTAAGTCGGTGTTCACGGTGCACAACCTGGCGTATCAGGGCCTGTTCATGGCGCATCATATGGATGAGATTGGCCTGCCATGGTCATTCTTTAACATGCATGGGCTGGAGTTCTTCGGTCAGATCTCTTTCCTGAAAGCGGGGCTCTTTTACGCCGACCATATCACGGCGGTCAGTCCGACTTACGCCCATGAAATTACCTCTGCTGAATATGCTTACGGCATGGAAACCCTGCTGGCGCAGCGGATGCGGGAAGGTCGTCTTAGCGGGATTCTTAATGGCGTTGATCCCTCTATCTGGGATCCGGCGCACGACCTGCTGCTGAGCGCACGCTATAACCGCGACACGCTGGAAGCAAAAGCAGAAAATAAACGTCAGCTGCAGGTTGCGATGGGCCTGAAAGTGGATGATAAAGCGCCGGTGTTCTGCGTGATCAGCCGCCTGACTAAACAGAAAGGTCTGGACCTGGTTTTAGAGGCGCTGCCTGGCTTGCTGGCGCAGGGCGGACAGCTGGTGCTGCTGGGTCAGGGCGATGCCGAACTGCAACAGGGATTCCTGGCGGCGGCGGCAGAACATCCCGGAAGTGTAGGCGTGCAGATTGGCTATCACGAAGCATTTTCACACCGCATTGTGGGTGGCGCGGACGTCATTGTGGTGCCGAGTCGCTTTGAGCCCTGCGGTCTGACACAACTTTATGGCCTGAAGTATGGTACGTTGCCGTTAGTGCGACGTACGGGTGGACTGGCCGATACCGTTAATGACAGCTCGTTAGAGAATCTGGCCGACGGTATCGCCAGTGGATTCAGTTTCGAAGATGCCAATGCCTGGTCGCTGTTACGGGCCATCCGACGTGCGTTCGTATTGTGGTCCCGTCCTTCGTTATGGCGCTATGTTCAGCGCCAGGCGATGGCAATGGACTTTAGCTGGCAGGTGGCAGCAACAGCCTACCGTGATCTCTACCAACGTTTGATGTAACGGATTGGGAAAACTGGATATGAACGCACCTTTCACTTACGCCTCACCAACGTTGACGGTTGATGCCTTAAAGCATTCGATTGCCTACAAACTGATGTTTACCATTGGCAAAGATCCCTCTATCGCCAACAAGCACGAGTGGCTCAACGCCTCGCTGCTGGCGGTGCGTGATCGGATGGTTGAGCGCTGGCTGCGTTCCAGCCGTGCCCAGCTCTCTCAGGATGTCCGCCAGGTTTATTACCTGTCGATGGAGTTCCTGATGGGCCGCACGCTGGGGAATGCGCTGCTGGCGATGGGGATTTATGACGATCTCAACCAGGCGCTGGATGAGATGGGGCTGGATCTGGCCGAGCTGATGGAAGAGGAGAACGATCCGGGACTGGGCAACGGCGGTCTCGGTCGCCTGGCGGCCTGTTTCCTCGATTCGCTGGCGACGCTGGGCATGCCGGGCCGTGGCTACGGCATCCGCTATGACTATGGCATGTTCAAACAGAACATCGTGGAAGGTGAGCAGAAAGAGTCTCCGGATTACTGGCTTGAGTATGGTAATCCGTGGGAATTCCAGCGTTTCAATACCCGTTACAAAGTGCGTTTCGGCGGTCGCGTGCAGCATGAAGGCACGAAAGTGCGCTGGCTGGAGACCGAAGAGATTCTGGCGATGGCTTATGACCAGATCATCCCGGGCTTCGACACCGACGCCACCAACACCTTACGACTGTGGGGTGCGCAGGCCAGCAACGAAATCAACCTCGGTAAGTTTAACCAGGGTGATTATTTCGCGGCAGTGGAAGATAAAAACCACTCTGAGAACGTGTCGCGCGTACTCTATCCGGATGACTCTACCTATTCCGGCCGTGAACTGCGTCTGCGTCAGGAATATTTCCTGGTCTCCGCCACGGTGCAGGACATCCTGAATCGTCACTGGCGGATGCATCAGACCTGGGACAACCTGGCGGACAAAATCGCCATTCACCTCAACGATACCCATCCGGTATTGGCGATCCCTGAACTGATGCGCCTGCTGATTGACGACCATAAGTTCAGCTGGGACAGCGCTTTTGACGTTTGCTGTCAGGTCTTCTCCTATACCAACCATACCCTGATGACCGAAGCGCTGGAGACCTGGCCGGTTGATATGATCGGTAAGATCCTGCCGCGCCACCTCAGCATTATTTTCGAGATTAACGACTTCTTCCTCAAGACCATTCAGGATCACTATCCGGATGACCTGGATCTGCTGTCGCGCATTTCGATCATTGATGAGAACGACGGCCGCCGGATTCGCATGGGCTGGCTGGCGGTTGTGGTCAGTCACAAAGTGAACGGCGTGTCTGAGCTGCACTCCAATCTGATGGTGCAGTCTCTGTTTGCCGATTTCTCGCGCCTCTTCCCAGGGCGTTTCTGTAACAAAACCAACGGTGTGACGCCACGTCGCTGGCTGGCGCTGGCCAACCCGGCGCTGTCAGAGGTGCTGGATGAGGAGATTGGTCGTAACTGGCGCACCGATCTCAGTCAGCTGAGCGAACTGAAAGCGCAGATCGACTATCCGGCGTTTATTGAAAAAGTGGCGGTCGCCAAGCATCAGAATAAGCGCCGCCTGGCTGACTGGGTCGCGAAGAATCTGGACGTGGTGCTCGACCCGAACGCGCTATTCGATGTGCAGATCAAGCGTATTCACGAGTACAAACGCCAGTTACTCAATGTGCTGCATGTGATCACCCGCTACAACCGAATCAAGGCCGATCCGCAGGCGAACTGGGTGCCGCGCGTGAATATCTTTGCCGGTAAAGCGGCATCAGCGTATTACGTTGCCAAGCACATTATTCACCTGATCAACGATGTCGCGAATGTGATCAACAATGATCCGCAGGTGAAGAACAAGCTGAAGGTCGTTTTCATCCCGAACTACAGCGTGAGTCTGGCGCAGATCATCATTCCGGCGGCCGATCTTTCTGAACAGATCTCCACCGCAGGCACTGAAGCCTCCGGCACCAGTAACATGAAGTTTGCGCTGAATGGCGCGCTGACTATCGGTACGCTGGATGGGGCTAACGTTGAGATGCTGGATCACGTTGGTGAAGAGAACATCTTTATCTTCGGGAATACCACGCCACAGGTCGAAGCGCTGCGTAAGAACGGCTATAACCCGCGTGACTATTACGAAGGCGATGAGGAACTGCACCAGGTGCTGACCCAGATTGCTTCAGGTCTGTTTAGTCCGCAGGATCCGGGCCGCTACCGCAATCTGTTCGATTCACTGGTTAACTTCGGCGATCACTATCAGTTACTGGCGGATTATCGCAGCTACGTAGATACCCAGGATAAGGTGGATGCGCTCTACCGTAAGCCGGATGAGTGGCAGCGCCGCGCGGCGAAAAACATTGCCGGAATGGGCTACTTCTCGTCGGACCGTACTATTCAGGAGTACGCTGACGAGATCTGGAATATCTCGCCGGTAAGGTTGTAAGGCTCCTGCAGTAAATTTTGTTTTCTCTGCGGCCGAGGGATCGGCCGCACTCTTCCTCTTTCTGCTTCTCTCCCACGCCACACACCTCTAAAAAATTCAGCCGCTTATCGACTCCGGGCCTGTAAATGCCCGTTGTGCGAGCGTGATCATTACACCCTGGTGAAGAATCGTTACTATGCGGACATGCAAAACGACCCTACAGGCAACCGCAGCCAATGAGTGACAACATTAACCAGGAAATTACCTTCCGTAAGCTCAGCGTCTTCATGATGTTTATGAGCAAAGGCAATATCGCCCGCACGGCGGAAGCGCTGGAGCTGAGCAGCGTCAGCGTGCATCGCGCCCTGCACACGCTGGAAGAGGGCATCGACTGCCCGCTGTTTATTCATAAAGGCCGCAACCTGGTGCCGCTGCCGGCTGCCTGGACGCTGCTGGACTATTGTCGCGACGTGACCACACTGATGGGCAAAGGCATTGAAGAGGCGCGCAAAGTGGCGGGTATCGGCGGGGGTCGCCTGCGGCTTGGCACACTCTACTCGCTGACGCTTGAAACCATTCCCCGCCTGATCATGGGCATGAAGCTGCGTCGTCCAGCCCTGGAGCTTGACCTGACTATGGGGTCGAATCAGATGCTGCTCAATATGCTGGAAGATGACGCGCTGGATGCGATTCTGATCGCCACCGATGAGGGCGAACTCAGTGATGCGCAATTTGAAGTGATTCCGCTGTTCACAGACAGCATCTTTCTGGCCATGCCGGCTGGAGAATCGCAGAGCGCAACCGGACCGGTGGATCTGCGTGATTATGCTGACCGTGATTTTGTCTCACTGGCAGAGGGATTCGCCACTTATGCCGGTTCACAGGAGGCATTTCAGATTGCCGGATTTGAACCGCGCATGGTTACCCAGGTAAATGACATCTTCTCGATGATAAGCCTGGTGCAGGCGGGCGTGGGTCTGGCGCTGATTCCGGGACGGATGAAGAAGGTGTATGAAAATAACATCCAGCTGCTGAGGCTGGCTGAGCCTTACCAGATGCGTCAGCAGATCTCGATTGTCTACTCACATCACCGCGAACGTGACAATGACCTGCTGGCCCTGGCGGCAGAAGGGCGAATGTACGCCCGCAGCCTTACTGATGTAACCGTTTAACGAGATGCAGTGCCACCTCCACGCTGTTACGTTCCAGACAAATCGCTTCGCCCTGCCAGTTCGCCTGACGCGTCAGACCGGTCAGCACACTGCCAGGCGGCATCTCAATGGCCAGTCGGGCGTCACGCTGATTCGCTGCAACCATCGCATCATTCCACTGCACTGTGCGCGCCATATTAAAGGCAAGATCGTCGGCAATTTTCTCCGGCTCCCAAATCACCCGCGCGGTTGAGCCGCTGAGGTAGGCACAATCGGGGCGGGAGAGGGTGACGGACGCAAAGGCGCGAGCCAGTTCGGCGGCGGGTTTATCCAGCAGCGCGCAGTGCGATGGCACGCTCACCGCGAGCTTAATCGCTTTACTGGCTCCCGCATCCAGCGCCCTCTGCGCGACCACTGCCATATCCTCGTCGCGGCCAGCAATCACAATCTGCGTTTCCGCATTGAGGTTCGCGATGTAGGTGTTACTGCCGGGCAGCAGTTTCTCCAGCTGGCTCAGCGTTAAGCCAGTGATCGCGGTCAGGCCATATCCCTGCGGATACGCCTGCTCCATCAGATCGCCGCGCAGCGCAACCAGCCGCAGGGCGTCGCTGAAATCCAGCGCGCCGGAAATCACCGCCGCAGGAAACGCGCCAATCGATAAACCGCTGACGATATCGGGTTTCACCCCACGGCGGATCAGTTCGCGCGCCCAGGCAACACCTGAAATCAGCAGACAGAGCTGCACGGCTCGGGTGTGGCGCAGTGCATCGGCACTGTCGAGCCGGTCAGCTTCGTCGCCCAGCACCGCACGCACGCGGCTTTTCAGCGCATCCCCCTCAGGCAGATGTTGCAGCATCCCGGCACGCTGGGTGCCCTGGCCGGGGAAGGTAAAGAGTATTTTCATGGATTCTCCCTGCTCCAGGGTGAAGCGGTCAGTATCGGTCCGGTGTCGGTTTTTAACAGCACGCGCTCCTCGCGTAGCCACTCGTTCAGGGCAAAGGCGCCAGACGGCGTTTCCACCTGCGTATCCACCCGGCAGCTCAGCGCGTCGGTTGCTGTCTGCCAGCGTTGCAGCGCATCGCGTGGCAGTGGCTGCGGGGCGCGGATGATGACATCCAGATCGCTGGCGGCGTGCAACACAGGGCATTGCGTTGCCAGCGCATAACCGGTGCTGCCGGTAATGCCCCAGCGCCACGGCCAGGCGGTCTCGCTGAGCGAAATCGCCGCGCTGACAGGCGCATAAGCCGTAAAGGGCGAATCCAGCAGCCGTGTGCGTTCAGCCAGCCATTCTGGCGTCACCACGCGGATAATAGTGTCTGACGTGATCCAGCCAGCGGCGCGTTGCTCACGTCGCTCACCGCGCACGCCAATCGGGATCAAACCGGATTCATGGCGATCGCGCCGCACCACCACCGGCATGTCGGGATGCCAGAACGGGCTGACCCAGCTCTCCTGAATCGTGGCTAAAGCACTGCTGTGTCGCAGCCAGAGCAAATCGTGGGGACGCGGCGCACGCATATTACATTCCTGATGTCAGCGTAATGAACAACGGTAAAGATAAAATACACAGAATTGAGCTTAGCAGCAGCACGGCCTCAGCATCGGGTGACTGCACGCCAAAGCGGTTGCCGAACACCACGCCAAAGAAACCGGCTGACAGCGCTATCATCAGAATAGCGGTGATTGCCACTGACCCGTGAAGTCCCAGCGCCAGCACCAGACCCCAGGCGATAAAGGGCTGAATCAGCAGTTTGGCAACCGTCCCGACGCCGACGATGGCGTTGAGTTTCAGCTGACGTGCGGAGAGGATCACGCCGGTCAGGAACAGCGCGGCGGCGGTGGCTGCCAGCCCCAGCGGCTTAATCGCTGAGATGACCAGCTCCGGCATTCTGAAGCCCAGCGCCGACAACACCACACCCAGCAGCGGGCCAAGAACGATCGGCTTTTTGAGCGAGCGCCACATCAGCACCGGCAGCATGGTCACTGTCGAACCCACATTCTCACCGGCAATGCGCGCTTTTTCCCGTTCCAGAATCAGCAGACAGAAGGGTGTCATCAGCACCGAGCCGCAGGCAATTGAAACCGCAACAGAAAGTGAGGTTGATGAACCTTCTCCCAGTACGCTGCCCAGAATCGGCAGCCCCAGCGCGGCGTAATTGGGCAGGGCGACAGTCAGCGTTAATACCGCAGCATCCTGAGGCGACTTTTTAAACAGGCGGGTCGCCAGGAAATAGAGCGCCACATAGGTTATCCACATCGCCCCGGTTAAGACGACAATCAATGGCGACTGCGCCACGATACCCGACCAGGGTGTCTGAACGGTGGCACTGAACAGCGCAGCGGGCAGCGCAAAATCCATCACGAAAATATTGAGCAGGGAGACATCTCTGTTATTGACCATTCCGGCCTTACCGGCCCAGAAACCTAACAGCATAATGATAAAAATTGGAGCAAGGGCATGAACAATTATGTAAATCATAAATCACCTGTAATTAAGAGAAAAATTCTTTAAAAACAGCGATGTTTATAATTCTGAACACGGCCACTGCTCCGGGGCGCACGTCGCTATGCGCCCCGTCAGACCGGTTTCGGCAGGTTGGTTTTTTTTATGTCATTACCAGGTCGCGCGCATACGTTCGCGAACCAGGGAGGAGCTTTGACGATTAGAGGCGCCAAGGCGGTTTTTCAGGGTAGGATCCTGACGCGCGTCACTGATCGCCTTCTGTAATGCAATCTCAACCATCGCCACATCGGCGTCAGACGGCGTATCAGGATTGGCAACGTTCAGCAGATCAGAGAGCAGACCCAGCGTGGCGAAGTTATTCACATCATATGCCATTGGGGGAATGGTGGCGGCCAGTTTCTCCAGCGCCTCTAACGAACGCAGTGTGATGCGCGCCGCTGACGCTTTGCCCATGGCATGGACCAGCACGCCCTGATCGTTGAGCGCAATCAGGCGGTTGGCCTGATATCCGTGTGCCAGGAACGCACCGGACATTGCTTTACCCACAATCAGACCAATCACCGGATGACCGTCAAGGCGCGCATTCGCATAGGCGCCTGCTGCACCTGCCAGCGCCTGGTGAATGCCAAACGCCTCTTCGCGGCGACCGTAGGCCTGACTGGGGACGTCGATCACCGCCACAATCGGACGTTTCACAGCGCTGTTTTTGTCAGCTTCCCGCGTTTCATTCACCACTTTCGCCAGCGTCCAGCCTTCCAGCAGACCCACTTCACCCTGCGCGGCGCGCGGATAGTGGTTTTGGGCATCGGGCACGACGGCGATAAAGCGGACATCTTCGCCATTAAGCTGGCCGTCAGCCACCTGAACAGAGGCGCACAGACCGCTCAGGCGCTGTGCATCAGGTGCAAGTTTTTCCAGCCAGGTTGCACCACGGCTGCTTGTCTGTGTCATTATTTCTCCTCCTGGGCGAAAAGCTGTTTAATCTGCGCGGTGTCCGCCTGCTGGCGGGTATCGAACTGCGTCAGACGTGACAGGAAGTCGTCATACTTATCACTGCGGTTCTGCGCCGGAACGCCCCTGGCAATAAAATCATGCATCGCGGTTTTCACGGCATTGATACCGTCATTCACCAGCGCATCGACCAGGCCACTTGCGTAGCGGATTTCGCCGCCGGTCATGCTCCAGATAAACGGACGATCGCGAGAGTCGTACTCTTCAATTCCCGCTTCCTGCTCAATCACCTGCGGGCCGTTCAGGCCCAGACGGGCTTCACGGGTCACAATCAGGTAGCTGCAGAGCGCGGCGGCGATAGACATCCCACCGAAGCAGCCAACGGTGCCGCTGACGATGCCGATCACCGGGGTGTAGCGGCGCAGGTCGACAATCGCCGCATGAATATCGGCAATCGCTGCCAGCCCCAGGTTGGCTTCCTGTAACCTCACGCCACCGGTCTCAAGGCAGAGCACCGCCTGTGTCGGGATGCCGTTGCGATTGTCTTCTGCCGCCAGCTCCAGCGCTGCGGCCATTTTCGCCCCGGAGACTTCACCCATGCTGCCGCCCTGGAAGGTGCCTTCGATGGCGATCACCACCGCAGACTGACCGTTCAGCGTGCCGCGTGCCACGACCATGCCATCATCGGACTGGGGCACCACGCCCTGCGGAGCCAGCCACGGCGACATGATGCCCTCAAAAGGATCCAGCAGTTCGCGGTAGCTGCCCGCATCCAGCAGCGCATGAGCACGTTCGCGGGCCCGTAATTCAATAAAACTGGCATCGTTACGCATGACTCACCTCTTCAAAAACCTGTTCAATACGGATACGCGCCACGCCGGGTGTCGCACCGAAATCGTGGATAATCATCTCTCCGGCGGGCAGGCCGTTGATTAAGTTCAGGCGGTCAAACAGCGCTTTCCAGCGGGCGTCGCTGTTATCCAGTGAGGTGGTGATATTGACGTTCAGTGTCTGGCCTTCAGTTGCGGTGTACAGCACTTCCATATCACCGGAACCAACGACCCCGGCCAGCGCTCTGCCACTGAGCAGGCGGTTAGCAGGTAGAGATAATGTGATGTGTTCCATAATGGCCTCTAAAAATAAGAATGTTCAGGCGAACAGACCCGATCGATAAACAGCGTTGCGGCCAGCAAATCGGCGGCTCCGCCCGGCGAGGCGTTGAGCGCCAGCATCCGGCGGTCAAGCTGCTGAAGCGCCCTCTGACCCGCCGCTGTACGGCAGCCGCCTGCCAGCAGCACGGCGCGTGCGCCCTGTTGCATGGCGTCGAGTCCGGTCATGCCTGCACGTGACAGCACGCAGGTATCGCTGAGTGAAGTCATGATTGCCATCAGCGCATCCAGCCGGGCTTCGCTCTCACTGGCACCCACCGCACGGCTGATCAGCAACTGCGGCAGCGCCAGCTTCATCACGTGAGGAAATGCCTGTTGCGCCTCTTCGCGTGCGCCGGGTACCTGATAGCGGTGCGTCGCTTTTAACCCTTTGCTGAACACTCTGGGGGCGTGGCTGTCGGGCAGGCTCGCCAGCGCGGCAGCGGTGCGGGCCAGCGTGTCAGCCGTGGCTGTGCCACCCTGCATGGCAGCGGCACTGACCAGCAATCCCAGCGCCCAGATCGCGCCCCGATGGGTGTTCACGCCGCCGGTTGCTGCCATCATCTGCTGTTCGCCATCGCGGCCGAGCCGACCGACTGTTTCGCGCAGGGCGATGTCGGCGGGACGAAGCCAGCTGTGACGGGCCAGCGCCAGAAAGGTGGGCATCAGGCTGTGGGCAGAACGCTCCATCAGCGCCAGCGTCAGATCCCGATGTGCGCCGTTTCCCCGACTGTCTACCAGACCCGGCTTGGGGCTCAGGCGTGCTTCATCAATCAGGCAATCGCGCGCAATCGTCGCCAGATGACTGGCCTGCGCCTCGGCATGAGTCTGTGACAGGAGTTTCATTACCAGCTCCGGAATTTAGCAGGCGGGTTGTACAGGCCATCTGACCATTCAACCAGGTCAGCGACGCTGCCAGCGGCAAGCAGTGAGCGGGTGGCATCGGAGCGACGAATACCCATATCCTCCGGGTAAACCACTTTGCCGCTTTTACGCAGGGCAGCGACGCGTGCTGCATCCACGCCCAGACCGATATCGGTAATTCCGGCGACTGCGGCGACCATGGCGCGACGTTCCTCAAGGCTTTCTGCCCGATAGAGATAGGCGATACCTTCCTCGGTCAGCACGTGCGTCACGTCATCGCCGTAGATCATCACCGGCGCCAGTGGCATACCGGAGGATTTCGCCACCTCAACCGCATCGAGGGTTTCAACGAAGGTTGGTTTTGCACCGGCCTGGAAGGTCTCGACCATCTGCACCACCAGTTTTTTACCGCGCTGCATCGGGTCTGGCTCGGTGATCATATTCAGCCAGGCGGGTGTTGCGTGGCGGCGGCCATGGGGATCGTGACCCATGTTTGGCGCGCCACCGAAGCCGGAAAGACGACCACGGGTGACGGTAGAGGAGTTGGCCAGGCCATCAACCTGCAGGGTGGCACCGATAAACATATCGACCGCGTACTGACCTGCCAGCTGACAGAACGCACGGTTAGAGCGCATTGAACCGTCGCTGCCGGTAAAGAAGATGTCGGGACGGGCGCGGATATACTCTTCCATCCCCAGCTCGCCGCCGAAACAGTGCACGCTCTCCACCCAGCCGCTCTCGATGGCCGGGATCAGCGTCGGATGCGGGTTCAGCGCCCAGTGCTTACAGATTTTGCCTTTCAGACCAAGCTGTTCGCCGTAGGTGGGCAGCAGCAGTTCGATCGCGGCGGTGTTAAAACCGATACCGTGGTTAAGCGACTGCACCTGATGCTCGGCGTAGATGCCTTTAATCGCCATCATCGCCATCAGGATATGCTCCTGCTTAATCAGGCGCGGATCGCGGGTAAACAGCGGTTCGATAAAGAACGGTTTATCTGCCACCACGATGTAGTCAATCCAGGAGCCAGGAATATCGACGCGCGGCAGGTCGGTTTCGTCATCGACCAGTTCGTTGACCTGGGCTATCACGATACCGTCACGAAATGCGGCGGCCTCCACCAGCGCCGGGGTATCTTCGGTACTCGGGCCGGTATAAAGGTTGCCTTTGCGGTCGGCTTTATAGCCGGCAATCAGCGCCACATTCGGACTGAGGTCAACGTAGAGACGGGAATAGAGTTCGATATAGGTGTGAATCGCGCCGATTTCCAGCTGACCATCCTGCAACAGCTGAGACATGCGCAGGCTCTGGGGACCGGAGAAGGAGAAGTCGAGTTTGCGGGCAATGCCTTTTTCAAAAATATCGAGATGTTCGCTGCGGCCGACGCTGGGCATAATCATATGCAGGTCGTGAATTTTCGCCGGATTCACCGCCGCAAGGGTGCGGGATAAAAAGTCAGCCTGCTTCTGGTTGTTGCCTTCCAGTACCACGCGGTCGCCTGGTGCGATTAACTGTTCAAATGCTTCAACGGCTCTTTCAGCAGGAATAACTTTGCCATCAAGGGGAAAGGAGGCCAGACGACGCGCTTTTTCACTGCGGCGTGTGTTCCACTCCCGGGCAGGCGTTTGGCCTGTGTTCATTTCAACCTCCGGATTTGAATCGCTCTGTTGACGTTTATGCTGAGGGAAGTCTGAGCTTTCTTAAAACGGTGTTCAATTAAGCAAAAAAACGGAACGTTAGATTTAAGGTAACAATGGCGAAAAGGGGGATACGCAGTCAGGATGCGTTGAGTTTACGCGGGGAAGCATGAAGAAAAGGTTGCAGGGGGCAAAAGCCTGAATCGGTATTCATGATGAACAAAGCCAGTCATACCGGTTTGCTCGCTGACAGGCGTTTCTTCTGATGAGGTGTGAGGATGCGGCTGGCCTGAATATTAACCGAATAAGCAGCCAATAAAAAAGCAGGCCGAAGCCTGCTTTCTGTTGTTGTATTGCTCGCTTATGACGCCAGGGACAGTGCCGGTTTGGCTTTCGCCGCCAGCCACTCTGCCACCCGGGCCTGCTGCTCTTTGGTCAGCCACATACCCTGTTTGGTACGACGCCAGATAGCATCGTCAAGCTCACGTACCCATTCATGCTGCACCAGGTAGCGTAACTCCGCCTCATAGAAGTCGTGACCGAAGTTCTCACCCAGATCGTCCAGACTTTTCGCACCCGCCAGCAGGGTTTCAGTGCTGCTGCCGTAAGTGCGTGAGAAGTGGCGCGCCATGTTTTCGGTGATGAACGGATAACGACGACGCAGGCTGACCGCGTAATCATCGCTGGTGCCGTTGATATTACCGCCCGGCAACACGCAGTTTTTGGTCCAGGCTGGGCCGGCTTTCGGATAGTACTTCGCCAGTTTCTCCAGCGCATGTTCTGCCAGCTTGCGATAAGTGGTCAGCTTGCCACCAAACACGGAAAGCAGCGGTGCCTGACCGTTATCATCGCGCACATCCAGCGTGTAATCGCGAGTGATCGCCTGCGGCGAATCAGACTCGTCATCGCACAGCGGACGGACACCCGAGTAAGACCAGACGATATCGTCGGCGGTCAGCTGCTTTTTAAAGTGTCCGTTGAACACTTTCAGCAGGTACTCGGTCTCGCTGTCGTCGATATGGACGCTTTTCGGATCGCCTTTGTATTCCACATCGGTGGTGCCGATGATTGAGAACTCATCCATCCAGGGAATGACAAACACGATGCGGTTATCTTCGTTCTGCAGGATATAAGCCTGTTTCTCGGTATGGACGCGCGGCACGACGATGTGGCTGCCTTTGATCAGACGGATACCGTAAGGCGATTTCAGCTTCAGGCTGTCGTCGAACAGCTGTTTGACCCACGGGCCTGCCGCGTTGACCAGACCTTTTGCCTGCCAGGTAAAGGTTTTGCCGGTATCAACATCTTCGGCTTCGACCATCCACAGGCCACCTTCACGCCAGGCGCGGGTGACACGAGTACGGGTACGCACTTCGCCACCATGCTTAACCACTTCCTGCGCATTCAGAACGACCATGCGGGCATCATCTACCCAGCAGTCGGAGTATTCGAATCCGCGCGTGATTTCTGGCTTCAGGGCCGAATCCGCGCCAAATCGCAAACTTTTGCTGCCTGGCAGGCTGGTACGCTTGCCAAGATGGTCATACATGAACAGGCCGGTACGAATCATCCACGCCGGACGCAGATGCGGACGGTGCGGCAAGCGGAAGCGCATCGGAAACGCCAGATGCGGCGCCATTTTCAGCAGGACTTCACGCTCGGCCAGTGCTTCACTGACCAGGCGGAATTCGTAGTGTTCAAGGTAGCGCAAGCCGCCATGAATCAGTTTTGAGCTGGCTGAAGAGGTCGCGCAAGCCAAATCCCGCGCCTCCAGCATTAACACCGACAGTCCGCGTCCTGCAGCGTCTGCTGCAATGCCGGCACCGTTGATGCCGCCGCCGATCACGATCAGGTCTTTGGTTTCCACGTCATCTCCTCCGATGTTCGGAATAGTTCTCTTATGTTCGTTTTCGAGCATAATCATAATCGCAAACCAACATTTACGCCAGTCTTTAACCCGGTAAAAACATTTTTGCGTGATATAGCTAACATTCTGCCCACCAAAAAAACAGATAGCCGTAACGATTGTCAGGTTATCGGCGCGGATTATCGGGTTACACTACGCGCTATTGTGATGCTGTTATGAGAGATCCCATGGAAACGTTTGAATGTATTGATGTGCAGCAGGCGCAGGCGCGTCTGGCGCAGGGTGCGCTGCTGGTGGATATCCGTGATCCGCAAAGTTATGTCCTTGGCCATGCGGCGGGCGCGCTGCATCTGACCAACGCCAACCTCAGCGAGTTTGTCAGTGGCGCGGATCAAAGCCTGCCCGTGCTGGTGATGTGCTATCACGGTAATAGCAGCAAAAGTGCGGCGCAGTATCTTCTGGGACAGGGCTTCAGCGCGGCGTACAGCATTGATGGCGGCTTTGATGCCTGGCGTGCCGCCTTCCCTCAGCAGGTTGCCTCTGGCAGTGAATAGCTTGCTGCTCGTCACATGGAGAGTTAATGATGCGCATTACCCAATTTAATCAGCCGCGCATGGCGCAGGCGTTTGTTGACTACATGGCGACGCAGGGCATCACGTTGCGTATTGAGCATGAAAATCACTACGTCATCATGCTGGATGATGAGAGCAAGATTGCAGTGGTCGAAAACGAACTTCAGCAGTTTCTGCATGACCCTAACCATCCGCGCTATCAGGCCGCCAGCTGGCACAGCGGCAAGACTGACAGCGGTTTGCGCTATGAGCGTAGCAATATCTGGGCGAACATCCGCGAGCGTGCCGGTCCGCTGACCATGACCCTGATGGTGCTCTGCATCGCGGTCTTTATTCTGATGCAGGTCATGGGCGATCAGGCCGTGATGGCGTGGCTCTCCTGGCCGGATGCCGACCAGCATCTTCAGGTCTGGCGCTGGTTCAGTCATGCGCTGCTGCACTTTTCACTGCTGCACATCCTGTTTAATCTGATGTGGTGGTGGTATCTCGGCGGCGCGGTTGAAAAGCGTCTGGGCAGCGGCAAACTGTTTGTAATTATGCTGATTTCGGCGCTGCTCAGCGGCTGGCTGCAGGCGAAGTTCAGTGGCATCTGGTTTGGTGGTCTGTCGGGCGTGGTCTATGCCCTGATGGGTTACTGCTGGCTACGCGGTGAGCGCGATCCCGACAGCGGCGTCTATCTTGAACGGGGATTGATCGGTTTTGCGGTGGTCTGGCTGGTGATTGGCTGGTTCGGCGTCTTTGGTCTGGCGATTGCCAACGCGGCGCACGTTGCTGGTCTGGTGGTCGGGCTGGCGATGGCGCTGGTCGATACGCGTAACGTCACGCGTCGATAGACAGGTTTAGCGGGTTAACAGGAGAGGAACGTGAAGCAGACGCAACGTCATGACGCGATTATCGATTTAGTCCGTCGTCAGGGATATGTCAGTACTGAGGAGCTGGTAGATCATTTTGAGGTCAGCCCGCAGACCATTCGTCGCGACCTCAACGATTTGGCCGATCAAAACAAAATTCAGCGCCACCACGGCGGCGCGGCGCTTCCTTCCAGCTCTGAGAATACCGCCTGGCACGATCGCAAAATGATGTGGTCAGCGGAAAAAGCGCGGATTGCGCAGCGTGTTGCCAGCCAGATCCCGGATGGCGCTACGCTGTTTATTGATATTGGCACCACGCCGGAAGCGGTGGCGCATGCGCTGCTCAACCACAGCAATTTACGTGTGGTGACCAATAACCTTAACGTCGCGATGCTGTTAATGGGCAAACCCGATTTCCGGGTGATTATCGCGGGCGGTGAAGTGCGCACCCGCGATGGCGCCGTGATGGGGGAAGCGACGCTCGACTTTATTTCTCAGTTCCGGCTCGATTACGGCATCCTGGGGATCAGCGGCATCGACATGGATGGGTCGCTGCTGGAGTTCGACTATCACGAAGTCCGCACCAAACGCGCGATTATAGAAAATTCACGCTGCGCGATGCTGGTGGTGGATCACTCGAAATTTGGCCGAAATGCCATGGTTAACCTTGGCAACATGAGTCTGCTGGATTATCTCTACACCGATAAAATGCCGCCAGCCAGCGTCATGAAAGTGATTGAGCAGCATGAGGTTCACCTCGAACTCTGCTGATTCCTGCGACGCCAGCCACCCGGCTGGCGTTTTTCTTTGATTGTTGTCGCTTTTTCCCCCACTCACGTCTTAACTTAACGGTTGCTGGCACCCGGTTGCCAGCCCGTGCGCTTTCTATTTTTGTTTTGCTTCACCTCATTGCGTAACAGAAGGGAGTGATATGCCGCAGCAAAAATTTAATAAAGCCCGTTTTACCGCTGCCCTGACCCGACAGTGGCAACAGTTGAGTCTCCATTCCGCCCAACAGATGACCTCGCACCAGGCGTGGCAGGCGGTCAGTGCGGCACTGGCAGAACTGCTCGATACCCAGCCGGCACCGCGTCCGGCTAAGCAGCAGCGTCACGTAAATTACCTGTCGATGGAGTTTCTCATTGGTCGTCTGACCGGCAACAATCTGCTGAATCTCGGCTGGTATGACGAGGTCAAAGCGGCGCTGGCTGAGCAGCAACTTGATTTAACCGAATTGCTGGAGCAGGAGATCGACCCGGCACTCGGCAACGGCGGGCTGGGGCGACTCGCCGCCTGCTATATGGATTCGATGGCAACGGTGGGGCAGTCCGCCACCGGCCACGGGCTGAATTATCAGTATGGCCTGTTCCGCCAGTCTTTCGAGGAGGGTAAGCAGATTGAAGCGCCCGATGACTGGCAGCGTGAACGCTATCCGTGGTTTCGTCACAATGCGGCGCTGGATGTGGACGTTGCGATGGGCGGCCGGGTGGAAAAGCGTGAGGATGGCGGTGTACGCTGGCTTCCCGATTTTACGCTGCGTGGTGAGGCCTGGGATTTGCCGGTGACCGGCTACCGCAACGGCGTGACACTGCCGCTGCGCCTGTGGCAGGCCGTGAGTGCGCACCCGTTTGACCTGACGGCCTTTAACGACGGCAATTTCCTTCAGGCGGAGCAGCCTGGTATTGAGGCGGCAAAACTCACCAAAGTGCTCTATCCCAATGACAACCATCAGGCCGGCAAGCGGCTGCGTTTGATGCAGCAATATTTTCAGTGTGCCTGCGCCGTAGCCGACATCCTGCGCCGTCACCATCTGGCGGGCCGCAGCATTCACAGTCTGCCGGACTTTGAGGTGATCCAGCTCAACGATACCCATCCGACCATCGCCATCCCCGAGATGCTGCGTGTGCTGCTGGATGAACATCAGCTGAGCTGGGATGAGGCGTGGCATATCACCAGCCGCTTGTTCGCTTACACCAACCACACGCTGATGCCGGAGGCGCTGGAGCGCTGGGATGAGAAGCTGATGCGCAGCCTGCTGCCGCGCCATATGCTGATTATCAAAGAGATTAATCAGCGGCTGAAAAAGCAGGTGAAACAGCACTGGCCGGATGACAAAGCGATGTGGCACAAGCTGGCGGTGGTGGCGGACGGACAGGTGCGCATGGCCAATCTCTGTGTGGTGAGTGGCTTTGCGGTCAACGGCGTGGCGGCACTGCACTCCCGCCTGGTGGTCAGCGATCTCTTCCCGGAATATCACCAGCTCTGGCCGCAAAAATTCCACAACGTCACCAACGGCATTACGCCGCGTCGCTGGCTGAAGCAGTGTAATCCGGCGCTGGCGGCACTGATTGATGAGACGCTGAAAACGGAGTGGGCCAATAACCTTGATGCGTTAACCGGTCTGGAGCCGTATGCCGACGATCAGGCGTTTCGTCAGCGCTATCGCAGCATCAAACAGCAGAACAAAGCGCAGCTCACAGAGTATATCGCCCGCCATACCGGCATCATCGTGAACCCGGCGGCGCTGTTCGATGTGCAGATCAAACGTCTGCATGAGTACAAGCGCCAGCACCTCAGCCTGCTGCATATCCTCTACTGCTATCAGAAGCTTCTGAACAACCCGGAAGATGTCACCTTCACGCCGCGGGTGTTCCTGTTCGGGGCCAAAGCCGCGCCGGGTTACTACCTGGCAAAAAATATTATCTACGCCATTAACAAGGTTGCGGAGGTGGTGAACAACGACCCGCGGGTGGGTGACAGGCTCAAAGTGGTGTTTATCCCGGACTACCGCATCACCGTGGCTGAACTGATGATCCCGGCGGCCGATCTCTCCGAGCAGATCTCTACAGCCGGTTATGAAGCCTCGGGCACTGGCAACATGAAGCTGGCGCTGAATGGCGCGCTGACTATTGGCACGCTGGATGGTGCCAATGTCGAGATTGCCGAACAGGTGGGCGAGGAGAATATCTTTATCTTCGGTCACACCGTGGATGAGGTGAAGGCGCTCAAAGCGAAAGGCTACAACCCGAAAAAGGTGCGTAAGCAGAACAAGCCGCTGGACGATTTACTGAAATCGCTGGAGAAAGGCAAATTCAGCGGCGGGGATAAACATGCGTTTGACCTGATGCTGGAGAGCCTGACCAAAAATGGCGATCCCTGGCTGGTGCTGGCTGATTTTCAGGCCTATGTCGAGGCACAGCAACGGGTGGAAGCCCTGTGGCGTGACCCGGAAGGCTGGACCCGCGCCGCTATCCTCAATACGGCCCGAACCGGCATGTTCAGTTCGGACCGTTCCATTCGTGACTATCAGCAACGTATCTGGCAGGCACCGCGCTAAGGAGCAGCAATGAAGCAAAATGCACTCGATCAGGCCGCCCGTGCCGCGGGAATTTCACTGGATTACATCAACGTTAACGGCGAGAAAGCGGCGATCAGCGATGAGACCAAACGCGCGCTGCTGGCGGTAATGGACGATCCGCAGGATGCCAAAAAATCACCGCTGCCGCCGGTCGCGGTGTTCAGCGGCAGTGGCAAACGGCAATTGACGCCACAGGGCAGCGGCGTCTACAGCTGGCAGTTGCAGACCGAAAAGGGCAAGCAGTTTAGCGGCGAGTTAACCGCCGGAGAGCCTTTTTCGCTGCCGGGGCCGCTGACACAGGGTTATCACCAGCTCACGCTCACTAAAGGAAAGAAGCGCTGGCAGACGCGGATTATTGTCGCGCCGCGCCGCTGCTATCTGCCGCCAGCGCTGGAGGCGGGAGAGAAACGCTGGGGCGCGCTGGTGCAGCTCTACACGGTGCGATCTGAACAGAACTGGGGCATTGGCGACTTCGGCGACCTTGACCAGCTGCTGGTGCAACTGGCTGAGCGCGGCGGCGATTTTGTCGGGCTGAATCCGCTGCATGCGCTCTATCCCGCCAGCGCCGGTTTTGCCAGCCCGTACAGTCCGTCATCCCGCCGCTGGCTGAATGTGATTTATATCGACGTCAGTCAGGTCGCCGATTTTCAGCAAAGCGCGGCAGCACAGAAGTGGTGGAAAAGTGCCAAAACCCAGAAGGCGCTGACCAAAGCGCGAGAGGCGGAGTGGGTTGACTACGAGGCCGTGATGGCGCTTAAGCTCACTGCGCTGCGGCACGCCTGGGCCCACTTCCAGGCGCGTGATAACCAGAGCGAAGAGCATCAATCCTGGGCAGATTTTGTACGTGAAGGCGGCGACAGCCTGCGTTATCAGGCGGCTTACGACGGCATCCAGCTGGAGCGGCAGGCGGACAAGACGCAGCAGGGCGGCTGGCCTGCATGGCCGGAAGCGTGGCGTAACAGCCAGTTACCTGAGGTGCAGCAGTGGTGTGAGCAGCATGAAGAGGAGATCGCGTTCTGGCAGTGGCTGCAATGGCTGGCACAGCAGCAGTTCTCGGCCTGCTGGACGCACAGTCAGGCGCTGGGCATGAGCGTGGGGCTTTATCGTGATCTGGCGGTGGGCGTAGCAGAGGGCAGTGCGGAAACCTGGCACGACCCGGAGCTTTATCGCCTTAAAGCTTCAGTGGGTGCACCACCCGATCGTCTGGGGCCGCTGGGACAAAACTGGGGCTTGCCGCCGATGGACCCGCATGTGATGCAGGCGCGGGGCTATCAGCCGTTCATCGACATGCTGCGCGCCAACATGCGCGACTGCGGGGCATTGCGTATCGACCATGTGATGTCTCTACTGCGTCTGTGGTGGGTACCCGCCGGAGAGACGGCGGATAAAGGCGCCTATGTCGCCTATCCGGTCAATGACCTGCTGGGCATCCTGGCGCTGGAGAGCCACCGGCTGCGCTGCATGGTGATTGGTGAAGACCTGGGCACCGTGCCTCAGGAAATTATCAGCCTGCTGCGTAAAAGCGGTGTCTTTTCATGGAAGGTGCTCTGGTTTGAGCAGGAGAAAGATCAGCGTTATCGCGCGCCGCAGGACTATCCACGCCAGTCTATCGCCAGCGCCAGTACCCATGATCTGCCGACGCTGACCGGTTTCTGGGAGCAGGGCGACCTGGATCTGGGTGAGAAGCTGGGCCTTTATCCGGGCGATGCAGTGAAAGCGCTGCATCAACAGCGTGCCGCGCAGAAACAGGCGCTGCTGGATGCGCTGCATCAGGCAGGTGCCTTACCGGCCCGCAGTCAGAAGAAGGCGGAAAAGCTGAACATGACACCTGCGCTGAACCGGGCCATCCATCGCTTCCTGGCGGATACCGACAGTGCGCTGCTTGGCCTGCAGCCTGAGGACTGGCTCGGTATGACCACGCCGGTCAACGTGCCGGGCACAGTAGATCAGTACCCTAACTGGCGACGCAAGCTGAGCAAAACGCTGGAGGCGATCTTTGCTGACAAGGAGGTGAATACGCTGCTGAAGGTGGTCAGTGAGCAGCGTCAGTCAGGACAGAAAGGGCAATAAAAATAGCGCGGCAGTCAGGCTGCCGCGCTTTATCATCAGTAGAACGAGTGTTCGCCACGCTGATGCTCGGTAATATCCCGCACGCCTTTCAGTTCCGGGAAGGCAGCCAGCAGCTCTTTCTCGATACCATCTTTCAGGGTCACGTCGATCATCGAACAGCCGTTACAGCCGCCGCCAAACTGCAGAATGGCGTAGCCATCTTCGGTGATCTCCATCAGCGATACGCGACCGCCGTGGCCAGCGAGCTGTGGGTTGATCTGCGCCTGCAGCAGGTACTCAACACGCTCAACCATTGGCGCATCATCAGAGACTTTGCGCATCTTGGCATTCGGCGCTTTCAGCGTCAGCTGAGAACCCAGATTGTCAGTCACGAAGTCGATTTCCGCATCTTCCAGATAAGGTTTGCTCAGTTCATCAACATACGCTGAGAGCTTCTCGAACTTCAGTTCAGTATCGGTGGCTTCAACAGCATCGGGCGGACAGTAAGAGACGCCACACTCGGCTGTTGGCGTACCCGGGTTAATCACGAATACGCGAATCTGGGTGCCATCTTCTTGTTTGGATAGCAGTTTAGAAAAATGTTCCTGGGCAGAGTCAGTAATTCGGATCATGTCGATTGCTCAATAGTTGACTAATTTAGTTGGTTATAATACGCCCATCAATGACGCGCTACAAGGTACGGCACAGACACCAGACCTGCACGCTGGCAGCACCCTGCGCCAGTAAAAGACGACTGATTTCATCTACGGTACTGCCGGTGGTAATGACGTCATCCAGCAAAGCGATATGGCGTCCCTGCACCGCCATTTCAAGGCGGAAAGCACCGCGTAAGTTAGTGCGGCGCTGGCGGGCGCTGAGCTGATGCTGTAATGCGCCTCTGCGCGTGCGGGAAAGCCCTTCACGCCATTCACATCCCAGCCAGTGCGCCAGCGGTGCGGCCAGCAGGACAGTCTGGTTGAAGCCGCGCTGCCAGCGTCGTCGCTGGTGCAGCGGAACCGGCAGCAGCAGATCAGGACGCGGCACATCACCGCGTCGGTAAACATTAAGCCAGCTTAGCAAAATCAGCCGCGCCAGCATCACCCTGAGTGCGGTTATGTGAGAAAATTTAAGCTGATTAACCCACTGGCTGAACGGCAGACAATAGTCATTAACGCAGACCAGCGCCTGCCAGGCGGGCGGTTTAAGCTGGCAGCGGCCACAGGCGACCTTTTCTGATCCTGCTGGTAACCCACAGCGTGGGCAGAGCCGCGGTAATGGCGGTAATTTGCGTAAACATAAGCTGCAGATACCGTGCCGGGCTATCCGCAACGGCATCCGGCATAGCCAACACAGGGCGGGCATTGCTAGCATAGCGACCTCCTTATCATTTTCGGGATAGTAACTGATGACGTCGCTCTACTGGCACACCTGCGGAGAAGGAAAACGCGATCTTGTGCTGCTGCACGGATGGGGACTGAATGCCGAAGTCTGGCAAAGCATTATTC
The DNA here is from genome assembly GCF_021043305.1 of Pantoea sp. MHSD4. Taxonomy (NCBI): domain Bacteria; kingdom Pseudomonadati; phylum Pseudomonadota; class Gammaproteobacteria; order Enterobacterales; family Erwiniaceae; genus Pantoea; species Pantoea sp. MHSD4. Next base: position 178,840 of record NZ_JAJNDH010000006.1, read on the forward strand.
CGCGACTCAGCGCGCATTACCGTCTGCATCTGGTCGACCTGCCCGGTTATGGTCGCAGCCAGAACGTTGACGCGCTGACACTGGAGCAGATGGCTGAGCAGATAATGCCTTTGCTGCCACCGCAGGCCATTGTGGTGGGCTGGTCGCTGGGCGGACTGGTCGCGACGCAGCTTGCGCTGACCGCGCCAGAAAAGCTGGACGCCCTGATTACCGTTGCATCATCACCCTGTTTCACCGCCACAGAGCACTGGCCCGGCATTAAACCGGAAACGCTGCAGAACTTTCAGCAGATGCTCAGTAATGATTTTCAGCGCACGGTGGAGCGCTTTCTGGCGCTGCAGACGCTGGGCACCGAAACGGCGCGTGCCGATGCGCGACAGCTGAAAGAGGTGGTACTGTCACAACCCGTGCCGGCGGTGGCGGTGCTGGATGGCGGGCTCGACATTCTGCGTCAGGTCGACCTGCGCGACGCGTTACCGCAGATCACATTGCCGTTTTTGCGACTCTACGGGGCATTAGATGGTCTGGTGCCGCGTCGGATTGCTGCAGAGATCGATGAAATGTTGCCAGCCTCGCCCTCTGTGATTATCGAAAAAGCAGCACATGCACCTTTTATTTCTCATCCAGAGATGTTTTGTCAGCACATTATTAATTTTATCAGCAGTTTAGAGGGATAGTCGTGCTATGGGTTGGCAAAAATCGTTAACAGCATCAATACTTCTCTTTGTGAGCAAGGCCGCTGCAATTTTATGTGATTAGTCACGGAAATGACTATGCCGTTCCATACTGCCTTACGCGTTTAGCGGCTGCTTACATCTCACAATGGATCATGAATGAGGGTAAACATAATGAAGGTTTTTAAATGGGTTGTGGCTTCAATGATGATGGGCGCGATTTCATTTTCTGCGATGGCAGCGAAGGAAGTCACCAAAGAAGAAGTTAAGACAATGAACCTGCAGAAAATTGGCACCGTTAACACCACAGCGGAAACCACCTCGCCAATGGATGCTAAAAAAGTACTGTCTAAGCTCGCTGACGAAAAAGGCGGGAAATACTACCTGGTGATCGCCGGTCGCGAACACGGTAAATTCAGTGCAACGGCTGAAGTCTACAAGTAATTAACGCAGCCACATGAACTGCCAGGCATCCAGCTTAACCGGCTGGGTGCCATCAATCTTCTCTCCGCTCACCACATCCTGCAACGTATGCGCCACCGGCAATCGCGTTTCCACTGACCGGCCACTCAGATTAAACACGCATAGCAATCCGCCGCCGCTTTCTGGCTGATGCCGGCTGAGCACCAGCAGGGCGTTTTCGCTGTCGTAGATCGTCATCGGATTATCAGGATGGAATGCGGGCTGACGACGACGCAGCTGGATCAACTGGCTGAGTCGGGTATAAATCTGCTGACGCAGCCAGTCACCACCCGCCAGGGCCGCCTCAATCTGCTGTAAATCATACTTCTGACGGTTAATCGCCCGGTTATGTCCGGCGGCCCGCACGCCATCATAATGGTTACGACCGCCCAGAATGCTCTGGATATAGATGGCCGGCACGCCAGGAAAGACCAGCAGAATCGCATGGGCCAGCAGGAAGCGTTTCAGCCGCGTGGCATCATCATCCGCTTCACGGTTCAGCGCATCCAGAAACGTGACATTAATTTCATAGGGGCTGGTGCTACCGTCAGGGTTATTTTTATAGGAGACCAGCGCGCCCTCCAGCGCCAGGTCGCGCACCAGCGACACAATCTCCACTTCAGACAGGATGCCGCGCGCCGGATTCAGCCCGATACCATCGTGTGACGCCAGGAAGTTGAAGAAAGTGGTGTCATTACTACTGAGATCCAGTGAGCTGGCCCACTGCCGCAACGCGCGCGCCGAGCCGGTGTGAATGGCATGCAGCACCAGTGGCGGCAGCGAAAACTGATAAACCATCTGCGCTTCATCGTGCCCGTTGCCCAGGTAGCTGATGTTGTCCTGATGCGGCACGTTAGTCTCGGTAATAATCACCGTACCTGGCGCGACATGGTTGGCAATCGCGCGGAACAGCTTCACCAGTTGATGGGTCTTTTCCAGATGAATGCAGCGCGTGCCTGGCGTTTTCCACATATAGCCGACCGCATCAAGGCGCACATAGTCGGCGCCACGGACCAGGTAGTCGAGCAACACGTTGACCATGCGCAACAATACCTCAGGATTGGCAAAGTTAAGATCAATCTGGTCGGCACTGAAGGTGGTCCAGATGAAGCGGGTATCACCATCCGCCATCTTAAACGGTGTCAGCAGCGGCGAGGTACGTGGGCGCGTCACGGCGCTGAGATCCGTGGCAGGTGGCATGCTGATAAAGAAATCGTCCCAGCCGGGATCCTGCGCCAGAAAGTGGCTGAACCAGGCGCTTTTTGCCGACATATGGTTGCAGACGAAGTCGAACATCAGGCGGGTTTCCTGATGCAAACGCGAAATATCCTGCCAGTCGCCGCACACCGGATCGACCTCGTGGTAATTAATCACCGAAAATCCGTCGTCGGACGACCAGGGGAAAAAAGGTAGCAGGTGAACCAACGGAAAGGTGGATTGCAGGTGCTGCTGATAGAAACGGGAAAAGGTGTTGAGCGTGGGTTTATCGGTTTCACGAAACTGGTCGGCGTAGGTGATGAGCACCACATCCTGCTCATCCCAGTGGGCCTTGCGCGGCAGCTTAATCGCCTCGCGGGCTGTGGCAATGTCAGCCTTAAGGCGCGCTAAGGTCGCCTCCGGAAATGTGCCAGCATAAATCTTATCAATCAGATCGGTGATCGTTTCCATCGTGAATTGGGTGCCACAGCAGGTGTTGTTTTTATGACAGGCTTCTTTTTAGCGTAGCGCGATGATGGGGATTTTCAACCGGGGGAAAGCGTGTGAAGAGGGGGCCTGATGTGGCCCCCTGAAAAGCTTAGCGTTTTTTACCGAATGCCGCAGCCAGTGCATCACCCATTGCACTGTTGCCTGCGGATGCGCTGGCTGGACGCGGACGGCCTTTACCTGCAGCCGGACGTTTCTCTTCGCGCGGCGTGGTATTCTTCGCGCCACCCCGTGCATTGCCTTCGCCTGGCTGCTCATCAAGACGCATGGTGAGGGCGATACGTTTACGCTGGAGATCGACTTCCATCACTTTCACTTTGACGATATCGCCGGCTTTCACCACCTGATGGGGATCTTCCACGAAGCGATCAGAAAGCGACGAGATATGCACCAGGCCATCCTGATGCACGCCGATATCCACAAACGCACCGAAGTTAGTGACGTTGGTGACGGCACCTTCAAGGATCAAGCCCGGCGTCAGATCGTTCAGTGTTTCAACGCCTTCCGCAAACTGCGCAGTCTTAAACTCAGGACGCGGATCGCGACCCGGTTTCTCCAGCTCTTTCATGATGTCGGTAACGGTCGGCAGACCAAAACGCTCATCAATAAAATCGCGCGGGCTGAGGTTACGCAGGCTGCCAGCATTACCCATTAGATCGCTGAGGGCCTGCTCGGTGGCGGCCAGAATACGTTCGACGACCGGATACGCTTCCGGGTGAACCGTTGAGGCATCCAGCGGGTTATCACCGTGGTTGATGCGCAGGAAGCCCGCACACTGTTCAAAGGCTTTTGGCCCAAGACGACTCACTTTCAGCAACTGCTGGCGGTTCTGGAAGCGGCCATTCTCGTCACGCCAGCCGACAATGTTCTGCGCCATCATGCGCGTCAGGCCCGCGACGCGGGTCAGCAGCGGCACCGAGGCGGTGTTGAGGTCAACGCCGACGGCGTTCACGCAATCCTCTACCACGGCGTCGAGTTTCTTCGCCAGCTGGCTCTGACTGACGTCATGCTGGTACTGACCGACACCGATGGATTTCGGGTCGATTTTCACCAGCTCAGCCAGCGGATCCTGCAGACGTCGTGCGATAGACACCGCGCCACGTAGTGAAACATCGAGATCCGGGAACTCCAGCGCCGCCAGTTCAGAGGCCGAGTAAACGGAGGCGCCGGCTTCACTGACAATCACTTTCTGCGCCGTCACCTGCGGGAACTGCTGCTGCAGATCCAGGAAGAAGCGCTCGGTTTCACGTGAGGCGGTTCCGTTGCCAATCGCCACCAGCTCAACCTGATGCTTAATGCAGAGCGCGGCGACGGCAGCGGCGGCTTTGGCGGTCTGGCCGGTGTGCGGATAGACGGTATCGGTCGCCACGACTTTACCGGTGGCATCGACCACCGCGACTTTAACGCCGGTGCGCAGGCCGGGATCCAGTCCCATAGTGGCGCGCATGCCCGCCGGCGCCGCCATCAGCAAATCGTGCAGGTTGCGGGCAAAGACGTTAATGGCTTCATCTTCTGCGCGTTCGCGCACTGTACCCATCAACTCCGTTTCCAGATGCAGCATCACCTTGATGCGCCACGTCCAGCTCACCACCGCTTTACGCCAGCTGTCGGCTGGCGCGTTGTTCAGGCGCAGATTCAGGTGTTCAGCGATCAGCGTTTCGCCGTGGCTTTCACGTGGTGCTTCATCAAACTGCGGATCGGCATTCAGCGACAGTTGCAGTACACCTTCGTTACGGCCACGCAGCATCGCCAGCGCACGGTGTGACGGCACGCTGCTCAGCGCTTCGTGGTGGTCAAAGTAGTCACGGAACTTCGCGCCCGCTTCCTCTTTGCCTTCCACCACGCGTGACACCAGATGGGCATTTTTCCACAGATAGTTACGCACTTTGGCCAGCAGCGCCGCATCCTCGGCGAAACGCTCCATCAGAATATAGCGGGCACCATCCAGCGCGGCACGGACGTCAGCAACGCCTTTGTCCGCATCGACATACTGCTCAGCAAGCTGCTCAGGGATGTGAGAGGGCTCCTGCCAGAGCGTGTCCGCCAGCGGTTCCAGACCGGCTTCAATAGCGATCTGTCCACGCGTCCGGCGTTTCTGTTTGTAGGGCAGGTAGAGGTCTTCAAGCTCGGTTTTGCTGAGGGTGGTGTTGATGGCGCGGGCGAGGTCGTCAGTGAGTTTTCCCTGATCGTCAATCGACTTCAGAATCGACTGGCGTCGATCTTCAAGTTCGCGCAGATAGCTGAGACGGGTTTCCAGCTGACGCAGTTGGGTGTCATCCAGCCCGCCGGTTACCTCTTTACGATAGCGTGCGATAAACGGCACGGTATTCCCTTCATCTAACAGGCGAACGGCGGCGTCAACCTGCTCTGGTCGCGCCTGTAGCTCACTGGCAATTATCTGGCTCAGAACTTTCATCATCAGGACTGTCTTGCTTTCCGGGTTGAGAAATAGCCGACAGTTATACGGATTGATGGTTAAAATTGCCAGAGAAGCGGGCGGCTTTCAGCGATAATCTGAATCGTTATTGCGGGTAGTCAATGGCGTTGACATACCACAGCGCCGGACCCACGGGTGTCTCAACAGTGGCGGCATCACCGACCTCTTTTTTCAGCAGCGCCCGCGCCATAGGTGAGTCGATGGAAATGTAATCTTTGCGGCCAAAAATCTCGTCGTAGCCCACAATGCGGAAGCGTTTGAGGTCGCCCTCATCGTTTTCAATTTCCACCCAGGCACCAAAGAATACTTTGCCATCCTGCTGGGGTGAGTAATCAACGATTCGCAGCTGCTCAAGGCTTTTGGTCAGATAGCGTACGCGGCGATCAATTTCACGCAGCCGTTTTTTGTTGTACTGGTAGTCTGCATTTTCACTGCGATCGCCAAGGCTGGCAGCCCAGGTGACTTTCTTTGTCACTTCCGGTCGCTCTTCACGCCATAAATAGTCGAGTTCCGCTTTCAGTTTGTCGAAGCCTTCGCGGGTAATGAGTCGGGTTTTCATGCTATACCGGCCAGAGAGATCTAAAGAGCGACAGTGTAAGGCAAAGAGGGCGCGGCAAAAAAGAGTCGGGGAAAGGGTTTTTAAAGGTTAAAAACCCACGTTGATTTCCCCGGCGGCGAAAGGGTTGGTGCTGTGATTGAAATAGAGCCAGTCATCTGAAGCCGGCGAAAAAGCGTGCGTAAACTTATTTTCCGGCGTGGGTCGCCGTGGTGGTCGATGTGCCGGTGCTGTGACCGTCACCGCCGCCGCCGCCCATGGTGGCCAGTGCTACGCCCAGCAGGGCTGCGACTGCGCCAACACCGATGGCGTTAGAGTTACCTTGTGCTGTTGTTGTCGCTGCTGCGCCGGCCGCTTCACCGGTTGCAGTGGCTGCATAACCTGGGCTGACGCTGCCTAAGGCCAGCGCGCTCAGCAGTAAAATTGTTTTTTTCATTGTATGTAATCCCCGTTGAGACATCGAATGTTGCCTGAGCAGTCTGGTTTAAAAAGGGGAAGGCGAAAAGTTGGCTTTACTGATTGATTTAAAGGACTTTAATTACAAATGGCCTTGCTGATGGCACGACTGAAACTAATCCGAGAGGAGCGTCGTGCATTATGCGGGGTTGCTGGAATATTATGCTGTCTGGCTGTGGTTGAGGTAGATTATCTGGAGCATATTCACAGTGATGGCTGATCATTAAGTCAAATTGCCTGCTAACTCACTGAATTAATACATTGATTAAAAGCTGGCACGCTTCCAACGCCAGCGATTCAGAGAAATAGGGCCTTTTTTTCAGATTTGCCGTATCGGCTGTCGGGCGGGGTTAAAAGCGCTAAAACTGACCCCAAAACGCCTTAAATCAAATATAAGCCCCTGTTTAATATGCTTTGTAACAATTTTGGCTAGAATATAAACCAATAATGACTGTCACTATAAGGCATCTTTTTTTAACAATGTTGGTTCAGGCAATAGCGCCTTTGGGAGTTGAAAATGCAAGAGAACTACAAAATTCTGGTCGTCGATGACGATATGCGTCTGCGTGCACTGCTTGAACGCTATCTCACCGAGCAGGGCTTTCAGGTGCGCAGTGTCGCTAATGCTGAGCAGATGGATCGCCTGTTAACCCGTGAATCCTTCCATCTGATGGTGCTCGACCTGATGTTGCCAGGTGAAGATGGCCTCTCTATCTGCCGTCGTCTGCGCAGCCAGAGCAACCCGATGCCGATCATTATGGTGACGGCTAAGGGTGAAGAAGTGGATCGTATCGTGGGGCTGGAGATCGGCGCTGACGACTATATTCCCAAACCGTTTAACCCGCGTGAGCTGCTGGCGCGTATCCGGGCGGTACTGCGTCGTCAGGCCAATGAACTGCCAGGCGCACCTTCGCAGGAAGAGGCGATTATTGCCTTTGGCAAATTCAAACTGAACCTCGGCACTCGCGAGATGTTCCGTGAAGATGAGCCGATGCCGCTGACCAGCGGTGAGTTTGCCGTGCTGAAAGCACTGGTAAGCCATCCGCGTGAGCCGCTGTCTCGCGACAAGCTGATGAACCTGGCGCGTGGCCGTGAATACAGCGCCATGGAACGTTCGATTGACGTTCAGATCTCCCGCCTGCGTCGCATGGTGGAAGAGGATCCTGCGCATCCGCGTTATATTCAGACCGTCTGGGGTCTGGGCTACGTCTTTGTGCCGGACGGCAGTAAAGCATGAAGCGACTGCGCTTCTCGCCACGGAGTTCGTTTGCCCGCACCCTGCTGCTGATCGTTACCCTGCTGTTCGTCAGCCTGGTAACGACCTATCTGGTGGTGCTGAACTTCGCCATTCTTCCCAGTCTGCAACAGTTCAATAAGGTGCTCGCTTACGAAGTTCGTATGCTGATGACCGACCGGTTGCAGCTGGAGGATGGCACGCAGCTGGAAGTGCCACCGGCGTTTCGCCGGGAAATCTATCGCGAACTGGGGATCTCGCTCTACACTAATGCAGCAGCAGAGGAGAGCGGATTGCGCTGGGCGCAGCATTATGAATTCCTGAGCGAGCAGATGGGACAGCAGCTTGGCGGTCCGACCGATGTCCGGGTTGAGGTTAACAAAAACTCGCCGGTGGTCTGGCTGAAAACCTGGCTGTCGCCCGACATCTGGGTGCGGGTGCCGCTGACTGAAATTCATCAGGGCGACTTCTCCCCGCTGTTCCGCTATACCCTGGCGATTATGCTGCTGGCGATAGGCGGTGCCTGGCTGTTTATCCGTATCCAGAACCGACCCCTGGTGGATCTGGAGCACGCCGCCCTGCAGGTCGGGCGCGGGATTATTCCGCCGCCGCTGCGCGAGTATGGCGCGTCAGAAGTGCGATCGGTGACCCGTGCCTTTAACCAGATGGCAGCGGGCGTGAAGCAGCTGGCGGATGACCGTACGCTGTTAATGGCGGGCGTCAGCCATGATTTGCGAACGCCGCTGACCCGCATTCGTCTCGCCACCGAGATGATGAGCGAGCAGGATGGCTATCTTGCCGAATCGATTAATAAAGATATCGAAGAGTGCAACGCCATCATTGAGCAGTTCATCGACTATCTGCGCACTGGTCAGGAGATGCAGACCGAGCGCGCGGACCTGAACAGCGTGCTGGGCGAAGTGGTGGCGGCTGAAAGTGGCTATGAACGTGAAATCGAAAATGCAGTGATGCCAGAAGAGCTTATGCTGGATATCAACCCGCTGTCGATTAAACGGGCGCTGGCTAACCTGGTGGTTAATGCCGCGCGATATGGCAATGGCTGGATCAAGGTCAGCAGCGGACGGGAACTGCATCGCGCGTGGTTTCAGGTAGAAGATGATGGCCCTGGCATCAAGCCGGATCAGCTGGCGCATCTGTTCCAGCCGTTTGTGCGGGGCGACAGTGCCCGCAGCACCAGCGGTACCGGTCTCGGTCTGGCGATTGTACAGCGTATTATCGATGCTCATCAGGGCTCGCTGGAGATTGGCGAGAGCGAGCGCGGAGGTTTGCGTATTCGTGCCTGGTTGCCGTTAGTGGAAAGCATGGCGCTGAGCCACAACAACGGCAGCAACAGCGTGTCGGGATAAAAAAACGGCGCGGCACTGTTATTGCCGCGCCGGTTCTTTTAGCGTTGCGGGCCCGCTTTCACCAGCGCAGCACCTGCGGCGTTATCGGTGTACTTGTCGAAGTTATCAATAAAGCGCTGTGCCAGACCCTCGGCAGCAGCGGTCCACTTCTCTTCACTCTCCCAGCTACGACGCGGATCCAGCGTGTCACTATCCAGCTCGCCCAGCGCAACCGGCATCTGCAGATTAAAGATCGGCAGCGTTTCCGTTGGCGCATCATCCAGCTCACCCGCCAGGATCGCATTGATGATGGCGCGGGTATTCTTCAGTGAGATGCGTTTGCCGCTGCCGTTCCAGCCAGTGTTCACCAGGTAAGCTTGCGCACCGGACGCTTCCATTCGCTTCACCAGCACTTCAGCGTACTGCGTCGGATGCAGCGTCAGAAATGCCGCGCCGAAACAGGCGGAGAAGGTTGGGGTGGGTGCCGTCACGCCACGCTCGGTACCGGCCAGTTTGGCCGTAAATCCTGACAGGAAATGATACTGTGTCTGCTCCGGCGTCAGACGTGAAACCGGTGGCAACACGCCAAACGCATCGGCGGTCAGGAAAATCACTTTCTTCGCGTGGCCCGCTTTTGAGACCGGCTGCACGATATTGTCGATGTGATTGATCGGATAGGAGACGCGGGTGTTTTCCGTTTTGCTGCCATCTGCGTAATCGATGCTGCCATCTTCGCGTACCACCACATTTTCCAGCAGCGCGTTGCGGCGAATGGCGCGGTAGATCTCCGGCTCAGCCTGCTCAGAGAGGTTGATGGTTTTGGCGTAGCAACCGCCTTCAAAGTTAAACACGCCATCATCGTCCCAGCCGTGTTCATCATCGCCAATCAACTGGCGATCAGGATCGGTGGAGAGGGTGGTTTTGCCGGTACCCGAAAGGCCAAAGAAGACCGCCACATCACCTGCTTTACCCACGTTAGCAGAGCAGTGCATGGAGGCGATGCCTTTCAGCGGCAGCAGGTAGTTCATGATGGCGAACAGACCTTTCTTCATCTCGCCGCCGTACCAGGTTCCGCCAATCAGCTGCATACGCTCAGTCAGATTGAAAGCGACAAAGTTCTCTGAGTTAAGACCCTGCGCCTGCCAGTCAGGATTGGTGCATTTAGCTCCGTTCATCACCACAAAGTCAGGTTTGAAGTCGGCCAGCTCAGCATCGTCAGGCTGGATGAACATATTCTTCACGAAGTGCGCCTGCCAGGCGACCTCGGTGACGAAACGTACGCTCAGACGTGAATCGGCATTGGCCCCGCAGAACGCATCCACAACAAACAGACGCTTGCCGGAAAGCTGGCGGGTGACGCAGCTTTTCAGTGCGTTCCAGGTCTCCTGCGACAGAGGCTGATTGTCGTTTTTGCCGGTGCCCTGGTCGTTCCACCACAGGGTATCGCGCGTGGTGTCATCACGCACAATGTACTTATCCTTAGGCGATCGCCCGGTGAAAATCCCGGTGTCTACTGCAATCGCGCCGCTCTGCGTCAGGGTGCCACGAGCAAAACCTTCGAGGTCCGGGCGCGTCTCTTCCTGAAATAGTGTGTCGTAATCAGGGTTGTAAACCACTTCCGTGGTATCCACGATGCCCAAAGCGGCAAGGTCTTGCGAGGTCAGGCCGTTAACGCGCATTTTACTGCTCCTTAAATCGGTGTCTGTTCTGCAAAGCAGAGATAGGTTGGGATCGTGCCAACCGGCTGTTGCATCAGGTGCGGCGAATCACTGACAGTCCACTGCGCTTCGTCACGACAGCCTGCAAAGAGAACCGGACTTTTCAGGGCATCTGCCTCTGGCTTCCGGGCGTTTGCACGATCGCGCGCAGTTTACTCTTCTGCGTTACGGGAAAAAGGGCAGTGATCTAAAAATGCGACTCAGGGCGCGTTAAGGCTATGTTTCGAACGTTTAAAAGATGTTATGAAAGTAAAAAAAGATAATTTGTCTGGAAAATTATGGGGATAGGAAAGGGGGAGAGGAGAAGGGGCGGCAGACGCCGCCCGAACAATCAAATCAGTGCAGACGGTCATCATTCTCAAGGGAGTGGCTGCGAATACCGGCGATATCGACAGCATCAAACACGTAGTTTGAACCGCAATAGTCACAGTGCATGTCGATTTTGCCATCTTCCGCGATGATCTCGTCCACTTCTTCCTGTGGCAGCGTAGTCAGCACTTCGCCACAACGTTCACGCGAGCAGGTGCATTTGTAGATCACCGGCTGCGGATCGTAGAGGGTGACCTCTTCCTGATGATAGAGACGCCAGAGCGCTTCATTCGCCGGCAGATCGATCAGCTCTTCTGTTTTAATGGTTTCGGTCAGCGTCGCCAGATGTTCAAAGACCTCTTTCTCTGTGTCCTGCGCGGGCAGCACCTGCAGCAGAATACCGGCGGCGCCTTTGTCGCTGGTGCGGATAAACAGACGCGTTGGCAGCTGCTCTGAGCGCATGAAGTAATCTTCCAGGCACGCAGCCAGGGTTTCACCTTCCAGCCCGACCACACCCTGGTAACGTTCACCCTTTTCAGGCGAAATCGTGATCACCAGATAACCGTTGCCGACCATGCTTTTCAGGGTGCTGTCGTCCGGGATATCGCCTTTGATGCGCGCAACGCCACGCAGCTCCTGATTGTTGTTGCCGTTGATCACGGCCAGCGACAGCGGACCGTCACCCTGCAGCTGTACGGTGATTTCGCCATCAAACTTCAGCGTGGCGGTCAGTAAGCTGGTCGCTACCAGCATCTCACCCAGCAGCGTTTTAACCGGTGCCGGATAGTCGTGATTTTTCACGGTTTCACGCCAGGTGTCAGAGACGTTCACCAGCTCGCCGCGCACGGCGGCATTTTCAAACAGATAACGGTGCAGTTGATCCTGGACTGACATATTTTTTCTCTCACTGGAACGGGGCGACGGTGCGTCAGCGAAGACGGCGTTATTCATCGCCCGATAATTTAAACTTCATCAAATCGCGACGCTCTTTTTTGTCAGGTCGCCGATCGGGATGGGGCATAGTCAGCGCATTCAGTTTGCGCGCCTGCGCCATTTTTTCGCGTTTTTCAATACTGGCATCGGTTTCGCGATAGAGCTGCTGGGCCTCACTGGCGGGACGGCGCTGGGCGCTGATGTCCGCCACGATCACGGTGCGTTCATCGTTGCCCTGACGCAGTGTCAGTTCCGCATTCAGTTCCACCACTTTGCCGGGTTTGCTGCGCTGGCCGTTGTAATGGACTTTGCCGCCTTCAATCATCTCCCGCGCAATCGCCCGGGTTTTGTAGAAGCGCGCGGCCCACAGCCACTTGTCGAGGCGGACCTCTTCGCTGCTTTTCTCTTTCATTGCTGCTCCTGACTCAGATCAGCGTCCGGTAATCGCCAGTGGCCCGGTGACGCTGAAAGATTTGCTCAGGACGACCCGAATCAGGGTTCTTCACGCCTAAGCACCAGCCGATGCCCCATAACGTTGCAGCATCCAGAATCACTTCGTTGTCATCGATAAACAGCGTGCGCGCCGCAGAAAAGCCGGTGTGCTGTTGTACCGCCTGCCATAAACGTTGGTCTTCTTTCGGATACCCAAAGGTATGGGTGGAAAGTAATAAATCAAGGTGCGGCGCTAAACCTGTCTGCGCCAGTTTGACGTCCAGATTGTAAGGATGCGCGTTGGTCAGCAGGATGGTGGACTTGCCCGCGCGACGCAGCGCCTGCAAAAAAGGCAGCGTATCGTCACGCAGGGCAATTAGGCTGCGCATCGCCAGCGTCATGGCACGGATATCCAGCTTCAGCGCGTCTGCCCAGTAATCCAGACAATACCAGTTTAGCGTATGGGCGACGGCCTGATATTTTTCCGCAATGATCGCGTCGGCTTCCGCCCGGCTGATGCCGCGTTGCTGGCTGAGCTGTTCAGGCACATGCTCCAGCCAGAAGTGACGATCAAACGCCAAATCCAGCAGCGTGCCATCCATGTCGAGCAGCACGGTATCAATCTCAGACCAGTTGAGCATCCAGGTTCACCCTGTGAAAAAACCGGGCGACAGGGTAGCACAGAAGGGCAGGACTCAGAATATCGAGCGCACACCCTGCAAAGTGCCAAGGTTATGGTTGAAACACTTTTCATAATACTGCTGGATATCGATCATGCGCTGGCGATTACGGTGCATGCGGCGAAGCGCCAGTAAGCCGTTAATTATCCCACAGGTCAGCAGCATCAGAAGCAGCAATACGGTGCCGAGATAGCGCCACTGCGCCATGGCATCCGGTTCATTGTGCAGGACAATGTGACGCGTGCCGTTGGCATCCGTTGAAATGCTGGTGATGATGCCGCTGGCGCTGAAAGGTGTATGCAGCAGTACGGTGGAGAGTCGTTGCAGCTCACGCCACTGAGAAGGCGGATCGAGATCAAACAGCGATACGGTGGGCTGCGGCTGATTCACTAACTGGCGACCTTCGTCGCTGACGATCAGGAATCCCCCTGGCGGCGGGCTGTTAAGATTTTCTGCCGCCCGACGGGTTTCGCGGAAAAAGAAGGTGGATGTAGCGGTATTAACCAGGTTTTCCAGCGCTTCCGCACTCACCGGGCGCAGCAGCACATTCATGCCGTTTAACTGACCGGAATCTGCCCGACGCATCAAAGCTTCCCAGTCTTTGGCATTGCCAAGGTTTACCAGGGCGTTTTTCAGCCGCATACAATCCTGCGGCTGATTGCAGAGATCCTGCGTTTTCATCACCAGATCTGAGAAGTCATCCAGCAGAATCATTCCGGACTTTTGAATCGCGGAAGCCAGCTGTGGGTTCAGTTTAGGGTCAGTATTGGTTTCGGGATGCAGCTGCTTTGTGGTGGTCTCCAGCAGCGCCGCTGCTTTATCAATAATGTCCGATTGCGGCTGCGGCAGTGGCGTCGCGTTATTCCAGTAGATCGCCGAACAGTCGAACGGCATGTAGGCGTAGCTGCGGTTGCTCTGATAGTTGTCCGGCACTGAACACATACCGGTGCCACTCACTTTGAGGTTATCGCCAATGTTCAGTGCCACGTTGCTGAGCTTATCAACGCTGCTGACCTCCAGGCTGTCGGTGCCTCTTGCCCAGGCCAGACTCAGTTTAATCGGCATCGTGAGCGGGATCCAGGTGACCAGCATAGTCAGCACCAACAGTGAACCACACGCCAGCACCACGTTTTTCCGCCAGCGCTGGATAGGGAAGTTTTTGACCTCATCCTGTAGCGACAGGAAGCGACCCTGACGCACCACCTGACGATTAAGGTAGATCTCGACATCCGTTACCTGACCGAGATCGTGTGCGACGTAAGGCTGCCAATGTGGCGGATAGGCAAGGTCAATAATGCCCAGCGTGATATTGCTCTGCTCCTGGTTCGATTCACTGAACAGACCCCAGCGTTTTGGTGCGCCGCGCAGGCAGTGTATATCACGCAGCCCGCGCTCGCCGGGAATGCGATAAAGCAGCCAGAGGCTGGCGCCAATCATTAATGTCCCCGTCAACACCAGCCAGATCATCAGCGTGGCAGGCACTAACAGGCTGAAGAAGAACAGTAAGAAGGCCAGAGAGATCGTCACCGCTTCACGCGTGCCGTCTGGCCGCGACAGACGATACTCTTCTGGCGTCTCTTTACGCACCTGCAGCAGCTCAACATTTTCTGTTTCTGCTTTGCGGATTGAGGCGTTGGTGGACACCGGACGCATGAGCACAGGCAGCGATTGCTGATCCACAGCGTAATCAACCAGCGAGTGGCCGTTCAGCGAGATCACCAGCGGAATAGATTGGGTGCGGATTAACTCCACATAGTTTTCGTCGGTAATGTACTGTTCCCACAGCGGCGGCAGATGAACTTCAACCTCATCCAGGTAATAGCGCCATTTATGGGGATCGTCTGTAGAGAGGCCGTAACGGGTAATTGCGCGGGTAACCGGATAGACATTGTTGCTCTGCGCTGTCAGCGTCAGCCGTTCAGACGCGCTTCGCTTATGGGTAGTGACAGGCGTACTGAGTTGTTTTTCCAGCGCGGCGACATACTTATCGACAGCCTCACGTTCCTGCGGAGAGAGCTTACGGCAGGGCGGACTGATGAATGGCAGTGGTTTCGCCAACGGCGGACGATGCCGCATAGCGTACCAAAACCCCATGCCTGCCAGGATTGAACAGGTCAGCACTATGGCCAGGATCATCAAGATTGTGCTCATGCTCTGCTCAATTCAGCCAAAATGCTGCCTTCACTTTAAACTTTCGCTCCCGGTTATGCTCACTATAAAAGAGACATTCCGAAAGATTATATAACCCTGAGGAGTCAGACACCCGATGAAATAGTGCCAGCGTATATCTGATTGGCATTTGTTAAACCCTGCCTTGTCCGAATGGTAACCGGCACAGACTGGATTAAATATCGGTATTATCTGAAACTTATCGCAGCGTATTGACTAATGCAAATTTAGTCTTAACTGATAACTAAAGCCTGTTATTCAACCGATTGAATCTGTGCAACGATAACGTCACTGTCTGACTGTCGCACAATTGCCTGCGGTTAGGTATGCTAATTCGCTACTGATAGCCGGCGCAGAATAATTTGAGGCTGATATGAAAATTCCAAAAAAACCTGACATCCTCAATATCACCGCCGTGGCACGTTCACGGTTATTCACTATTGAGTCGGTTGATCTGGCTTTCAGCAATGGTGCACATCGCGTCTATGAGCGGATGAAGCCTTCAGAGCGCGAAGCGGTGATGATTGTGCCGATTATTGATGATCATCTGATCCTGATTCAGGAGTACGCCGTCGGACTGGAAACCTACGAACTCGGCTTCCCGAAAGGGCTGATCGATGCAGGCGAAACCGTGAATGAAGCGGCGGTGCGCGAACTGAAAGAAGAAGTCGGCTTTGGTGCAGATCAGCTGACCACGCTGGGCAAGCTCACCATGGCACCTTCTTACTTTTCCAGCAAAATGAATATTGTGATCGCGGAAGGTCTCTATGCTGAAAAGCTGGAGGGTGATGAGCCGGAGCCGCTGATTATCCACCGCTGGCCGCTCAGCGATATGCTGTCGCTGCTGGACGAACCCGATTTCCGCGAGGCGCGTAATGTCAGTGCACTGTTTATGGCGCGCGAATGGCTGGTGAAACAGGGACGGCTGCGTTACTGAACAGGATGCTTTAATGAATAAAAAAGCCGACAGATGTCGGCTTTTTTTATCGTGCAATAACAGGGATCACATCAGAACAGTTCGTGACTCTCGCCGTTATCCATAATAGTGGTACCCACATCGTGAACCGAATATTCGGTCGGCTGGGTACCATTGATGAAGTACTCCTGACGCGTGTTACCGCCGCCATTTGCCAGCTTGCCGGTACTGCGATCGATTGTCACCGTGACGACGCCATCCGGCGGTGTCAATGGCTGCACCGGTACACCGTCCAGCGCGCTCTTCATGAACTCATCCCATGCCGGTTGCGCACTCTTCGCGCCACCTTCATAGCCCGATATCTGATCGGGAATCGCGCCGGAAAGCGTACTGCGGCCCAGATTACGGCGCGCATCATCAAAACCGATCCAGACGGAGGTCACTACGCCAGGGCCGTAACCCGAGAACCAGGCATCTTTCGAGCTGTTGGTGGTACCGGTTTTCCCGCCGATATCATTACGTTTAAGGTCACGTCCGGCACGCCAGCCCGTTCCCATCCAGCCCGGTTCGCCAAAGATATTACTGTTCAGCGCGCTCCTGATGAGGAAGCTGAGCGGCGTATTGATCACGTGAGGTGCATATTGCTGATCGCCCTGCTGAGCCTGAGCAGGAACCTGCTCCAGTTCAGGCTGAGGAACTGCCTGATTCTGGTTGTTATTTGAGGCAGCAACGTTCTCAACACTCTCTTCATTCAGCGCCAGCGCTTTTTTGGTCTCACCATAGATCACCGGCAGATTGCACTGCGGACAGGCGATCTTCGGTTTCTCTTCAAAGACGGTGCCGCCCTGTTCGTTCTCAATCTTCGTAATGAAGTAAGGATCAACCAGGAAGCCGCCATTCGCCATCACGGAGTAGCCACGCACCACCTGTAATGGGGTGAATGAGGCCGCACCCAGTGCCAGCGACTCGGTGTGAACAATGTTCTGCGCCGGGAAACCAAAGCGCTGCAGATACTCTGCGGCATAATCCACGCCCATCGCACGCATCGCACGCACCATCACGACGTTTTTCGACTGACCTAATCCCTGACGCAGACGAATCGGACCATCGTAAGTTGGCGGTGAGTTTTTCGGACGCCAGTCTGCACCGGCACCTGCATCCCAGCGTGAAATCGGCACATCGTTCAGGATGGAGGCGAGCGTCAACCCGCGATCCATGGCGGCGGTATAAAGGAAAGGCTTGATGTTAGAGCCGACCTGGCGCAGTGCCTGGGTCGCACGGTTAAACATGCTCTGGTTAAAGGCAAAACCACCTACCAGCGCGCGCACCGCGCCATCATTCGGATCCAGTGAGACCAGTGCCGAGTTCACATCCGGCACCTGACCCAGCCACCAGTCGTCACCCACTTTACGCACCCAAATCTGCTGGCCAGCCTGCAGGACCTGCGTCACGCTTTTCGGCGTCGGGCCCTGCACGGTGTCAGACTTATAAGCACGCGCCCAGCGCACACCGGCTAATGACAGCGACACATTGCTGCCATCCTGCATCATGACGGTCGCTTCATCGCTGCGTGCTTCTGTCACGACGGCCGGGTGGAGCGGGCCATAAACCGGCAGCACCTTCAGCGCTTTCTCGATCTTCGTCTGATCCCAGGCCGGTTCACCCACTTTCCACAGCACGCTGGTCGGGCCGCGATAACCATGACGCATATCGTAGGCCATGACGTTATTGCGCACCGAGGTCTGCGCGGCTTCCTGCAGACGACGAGTCACGGTGGTGTAAACCTTGTAACCGTCGGTGTAGGCATTATTGCCGTAGCGTTTCACCATCTCCTGACGCACCATCTCGCTGAGATAAGGGGCAGAGAAAGCGATTTCCGGGCCATGATACTTCGCCACCAGCGGTGTATTACGGGCCTCGTCATATTGCTGCTGCGTGATGTAATGCTGATCCAGCATACGCGCCAGTACCACGTTGCGGCGCGACAGGGCGCGGCTCGGCGAGTAAAGCGGGTTAAAGGTAGACGGCGCTTTCGGCAGACCGGCAATCATCGCCATCTCACTCAGCGACAGCTGGTCAACGGGCTTACCGAAATAGACCTGTGAGGCTGCACCGACGCCATAAGCGCGATAGCCCAGGTAGATCTTATTCAGGTAGAGCTCAAGGATTTCATCTTTATTCAGCAACTGCTCAATGCGGATCGCCAGGAACGCTTCCTTTATTTTACGCATCAGGGTGCGTTCCGGACTCAGGAAGAAGTTACGGGCCAGCTGTTGAGTGATGGTACTTGCACCCTGTGAAGCATGACCGGAGACCAGTGCAATGCTGGCCGCACGGAAAATACCCACCGGATCAACACCATGGTGCTCATAAAAACGGCTGTCCTCGGTCGCAATAAACGCTTTCACCATGACAGGTGGCACTTGCTGCAGAGTCAAAGGGATACGGCGCATTTCGCCATACTGGGCGATCAGGTCGCCATCGGCGCTGTAAACCTGCATAGGGGTTTGCAGACGCACATCTTTCAGCGTGTTCACGTCGGGCAGCTGTGGCTCTATATATTTGTATAAACCATAAATCGAGCCAGCTCCCAACAGGATGCAACACACTGTAAGGATTAATAAATACTTTACGAACTTCACCTGGAATTTCCCATCTGTTGTCGTTTGAGCAGTTTATAAACAACCGCGCGGTAGTATAAAGGCAAGCCAGACGCTTTGATATGTCCATTTTCCCGGACGATAAGGAGATCGCGCGCATGGCTTTTCATACCTGGCAAATTGGGCTGGATATTCAGAATAGGCAGATTTGTGCCCTTGCCCTCCAGCCTCGTCGTGATGGCTGGCAGCTACGCCACTGGTGGCAGCAGCGGCTGCCGCAAGATACGTTAAGAAACGGCGTGCTGCAATCTTCGCCTGAATTACTGGCGGCCTTAACGGCATGGCGTCAGCGGTTGCCGCGTCGTTATTCGCTGCGTGTCGCACTGCCCGCCCGGCTGGTGTTACAGCGCCAGCTTCCCCTGCCTGCGCAGGCGCTGAACGAACCCGCGCTGGGGCATTACGTGCAGGCGGCCGCGCGCCGTCTCTTTCCTCTGGAGCCCACTGCGCTGGCGCTGGATTACCGGCCGGATGCAAAGCGTGATCAACTCTGCGTCACGGCAGCGCGGCTGGAGATTATCGATCAGTGGGCAGCGCCACTGTTACACTCAGGATTAAAGCCGCAGGTGTTTGAACTGACCACTAATGCGTTGAAGCGATTAGCCCGGCAGGCAGCACTGAAATCCGGCGCGGTACTGGTTCTGCAGCAGGATAACCGCTGGCTCTGGAGCGATGCGCACTCAGCGGCTGACATCGGCGAAGTCGCCACACTGGCGGCCCTGCGGCAGCAGGCTTTCCCCGACGCCAGTTTTGTTGCCTGGTGCGCCGCAGAGCCGGGTGTACTGCCCGCCGAAGCCACCCGCTTTTCCCCTTTTGATCTCTTTCGCTATAAGCAACCTCCTTTGCCGGAAAACCCGGGAGCCTTTGCGCTGGCGGCCGGGCTGGCGCTACGTGATGGAGATGAATAATGGTGGCGGTTAATCTGCTGCCCTGGCGGCAGCACCGTCGGCAACAGCAGCAGCGGCAGAGTCTGGTGATGCTGTTACTGATGCTGGGTACGTTGTTTCTGGTTGTTGTGCAACAAACCTGGCAGATCCATCAGGCGCGTCAGCAGGTGGCGCAGACGCGCAGTTTACAGCAGCAGGCGCTGGACGCTCTGGGACAACAACTCGCGCAGCAAAAGCAGTTACTCGCCCGGCTCGCCGTCGTACAAAAACAGCAGGCAAAGCAGCGTCAGCAGGCCGTGCAACTGGCTGCCTGGCAGCAGTTCTGGCTCAATTTACCCGTGTTGATGCCCGATTCCGCCTGGCTGGCCCGTCTGGAGAAGCGTGACAATCATCTGACTCTGGAGGGCCAGGCGCAGGATATGGCCTCGGTCCGGCAATTCCGCCAGCAGTTAACTACGGTCGCCCTGCTGGATCAGGTTAAGCAGGGCGGTGTAAAGCGGCAGGCCGATGGCAGTTATCGTTTTTCACTGCGGGCAACGGTCCAGGCGGTGGCTGATGAATGAGTGGTGGGAGCGGTGGTGGCAGATGGCCGCGCTTCCGCGTTACGGCTTGCTCGCCGCCCTCGCATTCTGCCTGCTCCTGCTCTCGTGGATTCTCTGGCTGCGGCCACAGCAGCAGGCGCTGACAACTGAAAAGGTGGTGCTGTTGCAGTTGACCCGTACCCTGCAGCAGCGCCAGCAGCAGTGGCGTCAGCATCCTGATAATGAGGTGTTGCAGGTGCAACTGGCGGAAATTCAGCGTGCCCGGTCTGTATCTGGCACATCAGGCCTGGCACTGGAAGCGATTCTGGCGGCACGTCGTAACCAACTGGAAGAGTGGCAGCCGGATGCACCCTCCCGCGTGCTGACGCTGCATCTGCAGTGGCCGGCATTCCAGTCGCTTTTTGCCGAGCTTGCCGATGCCTCCGCACCGTTTCCGGTTCATTTTCAGCTGCTGGCGCAGCCGCAGTTCCTGATCGCTCAACTCTGGCTGGAATCTGACGATGCGCCATAGCCTGCTGATTTTACTGCTGTGCTGTAGCAGTGTGGTGGCGCGTGATCCGTTCAGGCCGGTTGCCGGTTCAGTGTGTGAAGCGTCAGTGGAACCGCTCACTGGCTGGCGTCTGCAGGGGATCATTGGCCGGGAGGCGCATTTCCATGCCTGGCTGATTGGTCCGCAGAAGGAGATTGTCATCGCCCGCATCGGCAAACCTTTTCCTGTAGCGCCCTGGCAACTCACTGACATGACCCGCCGCAGCATCACCTTAGCGGTGCAAAACAGCTGCACCGCACAACAGACTACATTCTATTTAAAAGGACGTTCGTATGGTTTGGATAGCCACTCTGCTGCTGGTCATCAGCTGCCTGCTGCCGGTTTACGCCGCTGATGAGGAACCGCTCAGCCTGACATTTGATAATGCACCGGTAGAGCGTATTTTGCAGGCGCTGGCTGATTATCAGCAGATCAATCTGATGATTGCGCCAGAGGTGGAAGGTTCGTTATCGCTGCGGCTGGATAACCTGCCGTGGCATCAGGCGCTGGAGCTGGTGGCGCGCATGGCAAAGCTGACGCTGATTGAACAGGATAATGTCCTGCTGGTCTATCCGGAAAGCTGGCAACAGGCGCAACAGCAGGCTCGTGCGGCTGAGCAGCAGGCGCAGTTGCAGCAGGTACCTTTGCAGCAGCGCGCCGTCACATTGCGTTATGCCAGCGCCAGCGAGGTGCATGCCAGTCTGCTGAGTGAGCGGCAATCGCTGATGACGGCGCGCGGCAGCGTGACAGTCGATAAACGGACCAATGCGCTGTTACTGCGCGATACCGCAGCGGCTTTAAAAGAGACAGAACGCTGGATACGGGCGCTGGATCTGCCACTGGAGCAGATTGAGCTCTCAGCGCATATCGTTACCATCAGCGAAGAGCATTTGCAGGAGTTGGGGGTGAAGTGGGGATTGCAGGCGGGTGACGCCGCAGTGACTGACATTCTGCACCATCCCCGTCTGGATATCCCGCTGGCGTTGAGTTCACCCGGCATCAGCGTGGGGATGGCGCTGGCGCGTATAGGCGGCCAGCTTCTGGATCTGGAGTTAAGCGCGCTGGAACAGGAAAACCAGATTGAAATCATCGCCAGTCCGCGCCTCTTTACCTCACATCAGCAGACCGCATCGATTAAGCAGGGCACGGAGATTCCTTATGAAGTGTCAGCAGGAAACAGCGGGGCAACCAGTATTGAGTTTAAAGAAGCGGTGCTGGGCATGGAGGTGACACCGACCCTTTCCGGTAATGGCCGCATCCAGCTGAAAATTCGTATCAGCCAGAATATGCCGGGTCGCAGCATCAGAACCGGTGACAGCAACATATTATCCATTGATAAACAGGAAATTGAGACTCAGGTCACGGTCAGTGACGGGCAAACACTGGCGTTAGGGGGTATCTTTCAGCAGCAGCGTAGTCGTGGCGAGAATAAGGTGCCGCTACTGGGAAATGTGCCGCTGATTGGCGGGTTATTTCGCCAGCAATCTGAGCAGCGCAAAAAAAGAGAGCTGGTGATCTTCATTACGCCACGATTGGTCAGGGAAGCAGCGCTTACGGCTGGATAAAACGGAAAATGCGTCCCTTAAGGCCATCTGCGTTGACGCAGGAGAGGAATTAGCTTACAAGGTTTAGCGATTTTCAATACGGTGTAACCGTCTAGGCTGGGTAAATCCCGGCAAACAGATCAGAAAACTTCTCTGTAAGCAGCGTTGTAAAAGACGCAGCGCTGGCGCGTTACAGTTTCGCGAACACAGGCCAATTCAGAAATGGATGTGCTGAAGGCAATATAATCGGTTGCCAAACAGCCTTGAGTGTTGAGATAATTTTTCATCTGACTCTTGCTAACGCTCATGAGGTCTCAGTTCCTGTCCCGCCAGCGAATGCTGAACGCGGGGTATCATTAACGAATTCTTAGTAATACCGACAAAATGGCAGAGAAACGCAATATCTTTCTGGTTGGGCCGATGGGTGCCGGCAAAAGCACTATTGGCCGTCAGTTGGCTCAGCAACTCAACATGGAGTTCTTCGATTCCGATCAGGAAATTGAGCGACGCACCGGAGCGGATGTGGGCTGGGTTTTTGATGTCGAAGGCGAAGCTGGCTTTCGCGATCGCGAAGAAAAAATCATCAACGAACTGACCGAGAAGCAAGGCATCGTCCTGGCGACAGGCGGGGGTTCCGTCAAATCCCGGGAAACGCGTAATCGGCTCTCCGCTCGCGGTGTTGTGGTTTATCTTGAAACCACCATCGAGAAGCAACTGGCGCGCACCCAACGTGACAAAAAACGTCCGTTGTTGCAGGTGGATTCACCGCCGCGTGAAGTGCTCGAAGCGCTGGCTGGCGAACGTAACCCGCTCTACGAAGAGATCGCCGATGTAACCATTCGCACAGATGATCAGAGTGCGAAAGTGGTGGCGAATCAGATTATCCACATGTTGGAAAAAAGTTGATCCAACGTTCGAAGGCTCTTTAACAGGTATCGAGCATCATGGAGAAGATCACCGTCTCACTAGGGGAACGCAGTTACCCCATCACTATCGCCGCCGGACTGTTTAACGATCCGGCTTCTTTTTGGCCGCTACGCGCGGGCGAAAACGCCATGGTGGTGACAAACCAGACGCTGGCTCCGCTTTATCTTGACTCGCTTACAGCGCTGCTGAAGGCGGCTGGTGTAAAAGTGGATCAGGTGATCTTACCCGACGGCGAGCAATACAAGACGCTGGCCGTAATGGATCAGGTTTTTACCGCACTTCTGCAAAAGCCGCACGGTCGTGATACGACGCTTATCGCCTTAGGCGGTGGCGTCATTGGCGATCTTACCGGTTTTGCTGCGGCCAGTTATCAGCGTGGCGTACGCTTTATTCAGGTACCGACCACCTTACTGTCGCAGGTTGATTCTTCGGTTGGCGGTAAAACGGCCGTTAACCATCCGCTGGGCAAAAACATGATCGGCGCGTTTTATCAACCCGCGTCGGTGGTGATTGATACGGCCTGTCTGAAGACACTGCCCGCGCGCGAACTGGCGTCGGGTCTGGCGGAAGTCATTAAGTACGGCATCATTCTCGACGGGACATTTTTTGAGTGGCTGGAGCAGAATCTTGATGCTCTGCTGGCGCTGGATGAACAGGCGCTGGCGTACTGCATTCGTCGCTGCTGTGAGCTGAAAGCCGAGGTTGTTTCGGCCGATGAGCGTGAAAACGGTCAGCGGGCGTTGCTTAATCTGGGCCATACTTTTGGTCATGCGATTGAAGCACATATGGGCTATGGCAACTGGCTGCATGGTGAAGCCATTGCGGCAGGCATGGTGATGGCAGCACGAACGGCTGAACGTCTGGGGCAGTTCCAGGCGCAGGAGACCGACCGCATTATTGCGCTGTTCCGCCGTGCCGGTTTACCGGTGCATGGGCCGCAGGCGATGAGTGCGGAGATGTATCTGCCGCACATGATGCGCGATAAAAAAGTTCTGGCGGGCGAACTGCGGCTGATACTCCCGCTGTCGATTGGTCGCTCTGAAGTGCGTGGTGGCGTGGCACATGATATGGTGCTGGCTGCGATTAATGATTGTCAGCAACCCTGAGATTAAGCAGTTGAGTGGTGACGCGGCGCGCAGGGTGCGCAGTGCGGAATGCCGCTTTACGGAGGAGGCAAAATGGATGAGTTTAAACCGGAAGACGAGTTAAAACCTGACGCCAGCGACCGCCGTCCCTCGCGCCCGCGTAAGCCGTCTGCCGCAGCCAAAGTACCGGCGTCGCGCCAGCGCATCATGATGGGTGTCGGGATTCTGGTTCTGCTGTTACTGGTACTGGGTATTGGTTCAGCGCTGAATGGCCCGGATGAGAAAAAGCCAGCGACTGCGGGCACGACTCCTGCCGCCAGTGGCGGTTCCGGTAGCGAGAAGAATATCGATCTGGGCGGCTCCTCTTCCATGTCAGCCGGGCAGACTCCTCCGTCAGGTCAAACCACGCCAGCGCCTGACGCAAATAACGCATCGACCAGCGGTGAGGGTGCCTCTGCTCCTCAGCGTGACGTTTCCATGCCGCCTGTGGCGTCAACGCCTACCCAGGCCGCGCCGGTTGGCGCGCCAGCAAATCAGCAGCGCGTCACGCTGCCAGGCGATCTGAACAGCGCGCTGACGAATCAGCAGCAGCAGGTCGATAACGCTGCGATGGGAACGCAGGGTGGCAGTTCACTGCCGACGGCGCCCGCGACGGTCAGCGGTAATGCAGGAACGGCAGCCAATCCTGTCGCCGTACCTTCACGTCAGACGCCCAACAAATCCAGTGCTTCTGCACGTCCGGCGCATGATTCATCGCATAAAACGGCGTCGAAACCTGCAACCCGTGACAGCAAAACGCATACCACGCCAGCGCATTCCCCAGCCAGTTCTGCTCCGGCCACTGCGTCCACCGGCAGCAGTTCAGCCAGCAAATCCGTGCCAGGCGGCAGCTATACGCTGCAGCTGAGCGGTGCATCGAAGGCGGAAAGCCTGAATGCCTGGGCTAAACAACAGAATCTGAGCGGGTATCACGTCTACAAAACCACCCGTAACGGTCAGCCGTGGTATGTGCTGGTGAGTGGATCTTATGCCACACCGGCGGATGCCAAACGCGCTGTCGCGTCGCTGCCTGCGGAAGTACGTGCAAAAAACCCATGGGTAAAACCCGTTAGCCAGGTGAAGAAAGAAGCCAGCCAATAGCGGATGTGGGGCCATGTTCTGGCCCCGTTTTAAGCGCAGATATGCTGTCGGTAAAGCCACAGCCTCACAATAAGATGTAATAACCACGACAGCATGAAAAAAAATCGCGCTTTCCTGAAATGGGCAGGGGGAAAATTTCCCTTAGTAGAAGAGATCCATCGTCACCTGCCGCAAGGCGACTGTCTGGTCGAGCCCTTTGTGGGTGCAGGTTCAGTGTTTCTGAACACGGAGTTTGATCGCTACCATCTTGCAGATATCAACAGTGACCTGATTAATCTCTACAACATTGTTAAAACGCGCACGGCGGATTTCATTCGTGACGCGCAGCTGCTGTTTACGCCGGAAGGTAACAACGAGATCTGTTATTACCAGCGGCGCACCGAATTCAACACCAGCACCGACGCCTACCAGCGCGCGCTGCTGTTCCTCTATCTGAACCGTCACTGTTACAACGGCCTCTGTCGCTATAACCTGCGTGGTGAGTTCAACGTGCCGTTTGGCCGCTATCGCAAACCCTACTTTCCGGAAGCAGAACTGTTATGGTTTGCCGAGCGCGCGCAAAAAGCGACGTTTGTCTGTGAATCGTACGATGTTACGCTGACCAATGCTGGCAAGGGCTCTGTGGTCTATTGCGATCCGCCTTATGCCCCGCTGTCGGCAACGGCTAATTTCACGGCTTATCACACCAACAGCTTCAGTCTTCGCGAGCAGGAGAATCTGGCGGCGTTAGCGGCACAGCTCGCTTCGTCGGAGAACCGTATTCCGGTTCTGATTTCTAACCACGACACTGCACTGACGCGTTTGTGGTATCAGGATGCAGTGTTACATGTGGTCAAAGCCCGGCGTTCTATCAGCCGAAGCATAACGGGTCGCACCAAGGTCGACGAACTGCTGGCACTTTATCGCTAGTCTGTTTCGTCCGCGACCAACGCATCACGCCAGCCTCCGGGCTGGCGCACAACAGTGGGAGAATCGGATGAAACAATATTTGCTGGCCCCTTCAATCCTTTCGGCGGACTTTGCCCGTCTGGGCGAAGACACAGCCAAAGCGCTGGCGGCCGGAGGTGACGTGGTGCACTTCGACGTGATGGATAACCACTACGTCCCTAATCTGACCATGGGTCCGATGGTGCTAAAAGCACTGCGGGACTATGGCATCACCGCTCCCATCGATGTGCATCTGATGGTGAAGCCGGTAGATGCGCTGATCCCTGAGTTCGCCAAAGCCGGCGCCACTTACATCACCTTTCATCCCGAAGCCAGCGAACATGTTGACCGCACCCTGCAATTGATTAAAGAGCATGGCTGTAAAGCAGGTCTGGTGTTTAACCCGGCGACCCCGCTTAGCTATCTGGATTACGTCATGGATAAGCTGGATATCATTCTGCTGATGTCAGTGAACCCTGGTTTTGGCGGTCAGTCATTTATTCCCGGCACCCTGGATAAACTGCGTGAAGCGCGCAGGCGTATCGATCAGAGCGGTTACAACATTCGCCTTGAAGTGGATGGCGGCGTGAAGATCGACAATATCCGCGAGATAGCGGCTGCCGGTGCTGACATGTTTGTCGCCGGTTCTGCCATCTTCGGTCATCCTGACTATAAAAAAGTGATCGACGACATGCGCAATGAACTGGAGAAAGCCAATGGCTCATTTCACTGAGATTCGTGCGCTGGCGTTTGATCTCGATGGCACGCTGGTGGATAGCGCGCCAGGTCTTGCTGATGCGATCGACCGCACGCTGAGCGATCTCCGCCTGCCGCAGGCGGGCCTTGAGCGGGTCTCCACCTGGATCGGCAACGGTGCCGATATCATGATGGCCCGCGCGCTGACCTTCGCGCTGGGTCGCGAACCGCAGCCTGAAGAGCAGCGTGATGCGCGGGCGTTGTTTGACCGGCACTACGCCGATACGGTAGAGGCGGGTAGCACGCTGTTTCCACAGGTAAAACAGACGCTGGAGGCATTAAAGGCTTCCGGATTGCCGATGGCGATTGTGACGAACAAGCCGACGCCGTTTGTGGCACCGTTACTGGAATCGCTGGGCATTGCCGATGCGTTTTCGCTGATTATTGGTGGCGACGATGTGCCGTTTAAAAAACCGCACCCTGCAGCGATCTTTATGGTGCTGGGCACCTTCGGCGTATTGCAGAATGAGTTGCTGTTTGTTGGCGACTCTCGCAATGATATTCAGGCGGCGCAGGCGGCAGGCGTACCGAATGTGGGTATGACCTTTGGTTATAATTATGGCGAGCCGATTGCGACCAGCCAGCCCGATTTAACCCTCGACTCTTTCGACGAACTTTTGCCCGCTCTGGGGCTGTAAATATCAGGACTTAAGTATGAAACCCATCGTTTTCAGCGGCGCACAGCCGTCCGGCGAACTGACCATTGGCAACTATATGGGAGCGCTGCGTCAGTGGGTGCAGATGCAGGATGATTTCCACTGTATTTACTGCATCGTTGATCTGCACGCAATCACCGTGCGTCAGGATCCTGCAGCACTGCGCAAAGCGACGCTGGACACGCTGGCGCTTTATCTGGCCTGTGGTATCGACCCGGAAAAAAGCACCATCTTTGTTCAGTCGCATGTGCCAGAACACACGCAGCTGAGCTGGATCCTGAACTGCTACGCCTACTTCGGTGAACTGAGCCGCATGACGCAGTTCAAAGATAAATCAGCGCGCTACGAAGAGAACATCAACGCTGGTCTGTTCGATTATCCGGTGCTGATGGCGGCGGACATTCTGCTTTATCAGACCAATCAGGTGCCGGTGGGTGAAGATCAGAAGCAGCATCTGGAGCTGAGCCGCGATATCGCACATCGCTTCAATGCGATCTATGGCGACATATTCAGAGTGCCAGAGCCGTTCATTCCGAAATCGGGTGCGCGCGTCATGTCGCTGCTGGAACCGACCAAAAAAATGTCCAAGTCTGACGATAACCGCAATAACGTTATCGGCCTGCTGGAAGATCCGAAAGCGGTCGTGAAGAAGATCAAACGTGCCGTTACTGATTCTGAAGAGCCGCCAGTGGTGCGCTACGACATCAAAGAGAAAGCGGGCGTGTCTAACCTGCTGGATATTCTGTCAGGCGTGACCGGTAAAACCATTGCTGAGCTGGAGCAGGAGTTCGAAGGCAAAATGTATGGTCATCTGAAAGGCGCGGTAGCCGATGCTGTGTCGGGCATGCTCTCTGAGCTTCAGGAGCGTTATCATCGCTTCCGCAACGATGAAGCCCTGCTGGAGCAGGTAATGCGTGATGGCGCGGCCAAAGCACGCGCACAGGCGCAGGAAACGCTGAAGAAGGTTTATCAGGCGGTAGGCTTTGTCGCGATGCCATAATGGCTGAGCAGACAAACAACGCGGCGGGCTTTGTGCCCGCCGTTTTTATTTGCAGGATTTAAAACCAGCGCAGGCTGTCACGCAGACTCACCACGCTGCCGATGATCATCAGGCTGGGACTGATCACCTGTCCGGCTGGCCGACCATGCCGTTACCAATAACGACGACATTGTGCTTGCTCATTTTTGCCTCAAATTTGCGATATCTGCGGCTACAATAGCGCGCCCTTTCTGACGCTTATTGATATACATCAACCACGGCCCTATATACCCATTAATATGTATGACTTTGATTTTAATTAAGTTTATCTGGCGTGGCTAACCTGCTGAATATCCTGCATTGCCGTGCGTGGTATGAATCGTGCTAGTTTTAACCACTCAGGTTAACCGGATAAGGAATCAGCCATGTTGTCACCTAAGTGGATCAATAACGTGCGTTTACCCTGGCGGGAAGGATTGTGGCAAATCGAAATCGCCGACGGAAAAATTGCCCGCATTTCAGCTCAGCCGCAGCAGCCTTCACCCGCGGATCAATCACTGGACGGTGAGGGCGGCTTAGCCTGCGCGCCCTTTATTGAGCCTCATATTCATCTGGATACCACCCAGACGGCGGGTGAACCGGCATGGAATCAGTCCGGGACGCTGTTTGAAGGCATTGAGCGCTGGGCCGAACGCAAGGCGCTGCTCAGCCACGAAGATGTTAAACAGCGGGCGTTGCAGACGCTGAAGTGGCAGATCGCCAACGGTATCCAGTTTGTCCGCACTCACGTTGACGTGTCCGATCCGTCACTGACGGCGCTGAAAGCGATGCTGGAGCTGAAAGCGGAGATGGCCCCATGGATCACCCTTCAGATTGTCGCGTTTCCTCAGGAGGGCATTCTCTCTTATCCCAACGGCGAAGCATTGCTGGAAGAGGCGTTACGGCTGGGCGCGGATGTGGTCGGCGCCATTCCGCACTACGAATTCACCCGCGAATATGGCGTCGAGTCGCTGCATAAAACCTTTGCGCTGGCTAACCGCTACGACCGGCTGATCGATGTTCACTGCGATGAGATTGATGATGAACAGTCGCGTTTTGTGGAAACCGTGGCGGCGCTGGCACATCGCGATGGCAACGGCGCACGTGTGACGGCCAGTCATACCACCGCAATGCACTCTTACAATGGCGCGTACGCCTCACGGCTGTTCCGGCTGCTTAAACTGTCGGGCATTAACTTTGTTGCCAATCCGCTGGTCAATATTCATCTGCAGGGTCGCTTTGACACCTATCCTAAGCGGCGCGGGATAACGCGCGTAAAAGAGATGCTGGAGGCAGAGATTAACGTCTGCTTCGGCCACGACGATGTGTTTGATCCCTGGTATCCGCTGGGCACCGCCAATATGCTCCAGGTGTTGCATATGGGCTTACATGTCTGTCAGCTGATGGGCTATGAGCAGATTGATGCGGGTCTGGATTTGATTACGCATAACAGCGCGAAGACGATGCAGCTGTCAGGTTATGGCATTCAGAGCGGCAACGAGGCCAGCCTGATCATTCTGCCAGCGGAAAGCGGTTTTGATGCGGTCAGAAGGCAGGTGCCGGTGCGCTATTCATTGCGTCGTGGTGTCGTGGTGGCAGAGACAAAGCCCGCAGAAAGCGAGATTTACTGGCGGGAACGGGAGCGCATCGACTTCCGGCGGTAGAAAGCAGAGCGGCGATGACTCGCCGCTCTGAAGGACTAATGCGTGACGTGACCGTGAGTACGATGACGGCTGACAAAGCCGAGCAGGGCACACATTACAAACACCACGGCGTAGAGCGCGTTAGCCGTCGCCAGTGCGGTATGCACACCACTTTTCTCAACGATAGGTGCCGTGACCACAAAGGTCAGCATGGTGCCGACGGTGCCGCAGGTCAGGATGAAGTTCACCAGCTTCGGTGAAGCCACTTTGGTCTGTAGTGAACCCAGAGTGATAATGGTGGTGTAGATAGCACTTGAGCTGAAACCAAGAATCATGATGATCCACTTCAGCATGCCAGCATCGCTGCTGCTGACGAACCAGTACATCAGCACGGTCGCCAGGCCTGCCAGCACCATCAGAATGCGTTGCAGATCGAAGAAACGCAGCAGGAAGCTGAAGGCCCACATACCCACCATATACGCCGTCCAGAAGCTGCCCACCAGTTGTCCTGCGTCATTGATGTTCATGCCCATGACTTTGGTGGCATATTCCGGCACCCAGGAGATAAAGCCGAGCTGGCCCAGAATGTAGCAGAGTGCCGCCACTGCCAGCAGCAGCACGCCCACACCCCATTTTTCTTTCTCAACCGTCGGGCTGTTTTCAGGCTTACGCAGCACCGGGAACTCAACAAACAGCGTCATGATGAAGATGGCGACGTAGATAAAGCCGATGCAGACGTAGACCCAGTACCACGGCAACTGACGCGCCAGCAGAATCCCTGCCAGCACCGGAAACAGTGTGCCCGCCATGCTGAAGAAGGAGTCGGTGAACAGCAGGCGTGAACCACGCTGACGACCTTCATACATGTGCGTAATCAGGAAGGTGCCGATCGACATGGTAATGCCGCTCACCACACCCAGTACAAACATGCAGAGCGAAAAGACAGTGAGATCGCGACTGGTCATCAACCCGATTATCGCCAGCACCATCAGGACGAAGCCGAAAATAAGCTGGCGCTTCAGCGGCACAATGACCATCAGCCAGGCGTTCAGGAAGACCGCAGCTAAAATGCCGCTGTTGAGGAAGGTGAAGGTATTACTCATGCTGGAGATGGGGATCTGGAAATCTTTTGCGATATCGCCCATTACCATGCCGGTAACGATCACCAGCGCGCCAGTCAGCGCATAGGAGAAGAAGCTTATCCAGGTGAGGCCAATACGATTACGGTTTGTCATGTTCTGAACCTGTTGAGAACCGGGTGGCAAAAAGTGTCAGAAAGTGTAAACGGAACTGTGATCTTAATAAACAAGCAGTGAAACTACAGATCCATATTTCATGTGTTGTGTGATTTTAATCACGCAATTGCGGGTGTTTAACGTTTGCTCAGACCTTTTGCTGCAACAGCGTAAATATAGGTAAAACGCTGGCTCATGGAATAGAGTCTCTTTACAATCAATCACGTTTTTGTGCCCGCTCTCCCAGGTAAGGAATCTTTCATGTTTAAACGTACTTTAACAGCGGCCATCACCCTGTTAGCGCTCTCTTCCGTTTCCGCCCAGGCGCTGGCCGCAAAAGGTGACACCCACGTTCTGCTCACCACCTCCGCCGGCAATATTGAACTCGAACTGAATAACCAAAAAGCGCCGGTTTCTGTGAAAAACTTCGTTGATTACGTCAACAACGGTTTTTACAACAACACCATTTTTCACCGCGTGATCCCGGGCTTTATGGTGCAGGGTGGGGGCTTCACCACAGACATGCAGCAGAAGCAGACCAACGCGCCAATTAAAAACGAAGCGGACAATGGCCTGCGTAACCTGCGCGGCACCATCTCTATGGCGCGTACCGCCGATAAAGACAGTGCGACCAGCCAGTTCTTCCTCAACGTCGCGGATAATGCCTTCCTCGACCACGGACAGCGCGATTTTGGCTATGCCGTATTTGGCAAGATTGTGAAAGGTCAGGATGTGGTTGAAAAAATTTCTCAGGTTCCGACCAAAGATGTGGGTCCTTATCAGAATGTTCCGTCCAAACCGGTAGTTATCCTCTCCGCTAAAGTCCTGCCTTAACGCTTTTCGTCGCCATCTGCGGATGGCGACCGTCTGTCGCCTCCGGCAAAGCCAGAAATTGCTCTTATACTTAGGGCAAAAACCTGAGCAGGAGGCGGCATGGCGAACAAACTCACCGAAAAACAGAAGGTCACCCTGTGGCAACAGCGACGTAGCGCCAGCTATCAGGCCAGCTGTCGGCTGGAAGGTTTCATGCCAAATGAAACCAGTGTTAACAGCGATGATGCAGCCGCACGTCTGGCGTCACTGAGGAGGCAATATGGACTCTAATACCGCCGTCAGCCAGGATCCCTACCTGTGGCAGCACGACAACGTGCTGAAAAACCTGCCCGATATTCATGACGCTGCGCAGCTGCGCAAGGCAGAGCTGAGCTTTAGTGCGGCACGCGCCGCTACGCTGGAGCTGGGCCCGCGTAATCCCGGGCTGCCTTACCTGCGCCAGATCCATCGCACGCTGTTTCAGGATGTCTACAGCTGGGCGGGGGAACTGCGCACCATTGATATCTGGCGTGATGAGACGCCGTTCTGTCATTTCGAATATATCGAAAAGGAAGGCAATGCCCTGATGGCCGCGCTGGAAGAAGAGAAGGGGTTAGCTGATTTGCCGCGTGACGAATTTATTCAGCGCCTCGCTCACTACTATTGCGAAATCAATATGCTGCATCCTTTCCGCCACGGAAATGGTCGGGCGCAGCGGATTTTCTTTGAACAGCTTGCACTGCATGCCGGATATCTGCTGAACTGGGAAGAGACGGATGCTGAAAGCTGGAAAGCGGCGAATCAGGCCGGTGTAGCCGGAGATTTGGTCCCGCTGGAGCAGGTCTTTGCGAAAGTGGTGAGTGAGGCGGCCTGACCGCGTAGAATAGCGGCGCGGTTTATCATTCTGGACACGTCATGCTGCTGCTTATCGACAATTACGACTCCTTTACCTGGAATCTCTATCAATATTTCTGCGAGCTGGGCGCGCAGGTTCAGGTGGTGCGCAATGATGCCATCACGCTGGAGCAGATGGCGGCGCTGCCACTGACCCATCTGGTCATCTCGCCTGGCCCCTGCACGCCGTCGGAATCAGGCATCTCGCTGGCGGCAATCCGGCACTTCGCCGGACAGCTGCCGGTGCTGGGCGTCTGCCTGGGCCATCAGGCGATTGCGCAGGCGTATGGCGCGCAGGTGGTACGTGCGCGTCAGGTGATGCACGGCAAAACCTCTGCCATTCAGCACACCGGCCAGGGCGTGTTTCGCAATCTCAATAATCCCCTTACCGTGACCCGCTATCACTCGCTGATTGTGCAGCGCGATACTCTGCCCGAGGCTTTCGAGGTGACGGCCTGGACGATGCGTGACGGCGAGCCTGACGAAATTATGGGATTCCGCCACAAAACTCTGGCGCTGGAAGGCGTACAGTTCCATCCCGAGAGCATTCTCAGCGAGCAGGGACATCTGCTGCTGCGCAATTTCCTTGAGCAATAAGTTGCCTTTGAGTGATTTTTTATGCATATTTTGTGATTATTATTTCATGTTTGCACAATAATCATTTAAATGGGGTCATCAATGGCAGCGGAAAAAATTGCGGTCACGCGGGAGACGTTCGATAACGTTATTTTGCCTGTTTATGCACCTGCGCAGTTCGTGCCGGTAAAAGGCAAGGGCAGCCGTGTATGGGATCAGCAGGGCAAAGAGTATATCGATTTCTCGGGTGGTATCGCCGTCACCGCACTTGGACACTGCCATCCTGCGCTGGTGGAGACGCTGAAAAGCCAGGGCGAGACGCTGTGGCACACCAGCAACGTCTTCACCAACGAACCGGCGCTGCGCCTTGCCAGTAAGTTAATCCAGGCGACCTTTGCCGATCGCGTCTTCTTTGCCAACTCCGGTGCCGAAGCCAACGAAGCCGCGTTTAAGCTGGCGCGCTACTACGCCTGCAAACGTCACAGCCCGTTTAAAAGTAAAATCATCGCCTTCCATAACGCCTTTCATGGCCGGACGCTGTTTACCGTTACGGTCGGCGGACAGCCAAAATATTCCGACGGGTTCGGGCCGAAACCGGCGGATATCGTTCACGTGCCGTTTAATGACCTTGATGCAGTGAAAGCGGTAATCGACGACCACACCTGCGCCATCGTGGTTGAACCGATTCAGGGCGAAGGCGGCGTAGTGCCCGCGACGCAGGAATTTATGCAGGGACTGCGCGAGCTTTGCGATCAACATCAGGCGCTGCTGGTGCTGGATGAAGTGCAGAGTGGCATGGGACGCAGCGGCAAACTGTTCGCCTATGAGCATTATGGCGTCCAGCCCGATATTCTGACCTCAGCCAAAGCGCTGGGCGGCGGTTTCCCGGTCAGCGCCATGCTGACCACTAACGAGATCGCCTCGACCATGGCACCAGGCGTGCATGGGACCACGTATGGCGGCAATCCGCTGGCCTGCGCCATCGCTGAAACGGCGCTGGATATTATCAATACGCCGGACGTGCTGGCGGGTGTCGATATGCGGCGTGAGCACTTTGTCACAGCGCTGCAGGCCATTGATGCGAAGTATGACTTGTTCAGTGACATTCGCGGCAAGGGGTTGCTGATTGGCGCCGCGCTTAAACCTCAGCATGCCGGGAAGTCACGCGACATACTGAATGCCGCCGCCGCTGAGGGCGTGATGGTGCTGGTTGCCGGCACCGACGTGATGCGTTTTGCGCCGTCACTGATTATCGAACCGGCCGATATCGAAGAGGGCATGCGCCGCTTCGCCACCGCCGTCGGCAAGGTGCTTAACGGCTAGGCTAGTTTTTACGTAAGCGTCTGATCAGCCAGCGGCCATGTTGTGGTCGCTGGTTCCATGCCAGTGAGGAGATGGTGTACATCACGCTCAGATGGTCAAGAATACGTCGCACATGCTGTTCAACCACCGTGACAGGTCCCTCACTGATGTTCTCAAGATCATCCAGCAGATTAACCTGTGAGCTTTCACCATCATATTCCAGCCGCTGCTGACACCGCTGTAGCGCGATTTCACAGGATTGCAGATAGCGTTCTGCCAGCGAGTCGGTCAGCATAGTGTGCTCCCGCGCCAGAATCGTTATGGCATTAATGTGCTCAACAATAAACTGACTGTGCGTGACCCAGAGCCGCATATCACTCAGATAGCGGGAGTTAAACGCGGGTTCCTGCATCGCCTGATTCAGCGAGTTAAACAGCGCATTGTGCGCCTGATTCACCTTCACGCGCTGATACGCCAGTTTCTCAGGTGACTGTTCGTTACACAGCAACAATCTCAGTGCGTCCTGATCGGCTTCCAGCGCATCATGGGCGTTCTGTCGCAGTAAGCCACTCTGCCACTGCGGCCACAGCCACAGCATTCCGCCAAAGGCGATCAGACAGCCCATCAGCGTATCCATCAGTCGCGGCAGCAGAAACTGCGCGCCATTCAGCGACAGCAATTGCAGCGAGTAAACCGCCGTGACCGTAAAGCCAATCATTGACCAGCCATAGAACTGGCGCGTAAAGCGATAGCTGATAAAGGTTATTGCCAGCATGATCAGCAGCACCAGCGACTCCGGTACCGCCAGCCGCAACGTGGCGGCCGCAATCACCAGACCGGCAAAGGTGCCCAGCGCACGGTGCTGGATGCGAACACGCGTAGCGCTGTAACCGTTCTGGCTGACGAACATGATGGTCATCAGGATCCAGTAAGGTTTGGGGATGTTGAAGAACAGCGCCAGTGCACTGCCCAGCATCAGCATTACCGCAAAGCGTCCGGCGGTG
Organism: Pantoea sp. MHSD4; assembly: GCF_021043305.1. Taxonomy (NCBI): domain Bacteria; kingdom Pseudomonadati; phylum Pseudomonadota; class Gammaproteobacteria; order Enterobacterales; family Erwiniaceae; genus Pantoea; species Pantoea sp. MHSD4. The sequence goes on from NZ_JAJNDH010000006.1 coordinate 215,001, forward strand.
CGCAGCGCTGACGAGCGAAAAGAGAGATAACTGCGCAGCGCCGGTAACAGCGGCAGACGGCGCTGACGATCCGCCATCAGATCACGCTGATACAGCGGTTTCTGCGTGCGCAGCACCCGCGCAATGCGGTTGAAGTGGTAAAGACAGAAGTTACCCACCGGATTGTCGGGATGCTGATGGGCGATCTTCTCCAGCGCGCCAAGCTGTTTGTCCATCGCAAAGCGATCGGGTAGCTGGTGATAAAGGATGTTATCCGCCAGCACCCGTAGCCGGGCCGAAATGGTTTTGGCATTCCAGCGGATCACCGCTTCGGCATGGCTCTGTTCGACCAGCTTCTGCACCTCTTCCGGCCGATGCAGACTAACCGAGATGTGTTCCTGCAGATCCAGCGCCACCTGAAAGGCGCGCGTCAGCCGCTTATGGCTGTGATCGCGGCTTGCCGACAGCATGTGCATCTGCTGATAGCAGGTGTTAATCAGATCGACCACTTTCTGCTGACGCGCCAGCAGCGGCGGCAGTGCCTTTTCCGGGTCGGTCAGCTGCGTCAGCAGGGTGTATTTGGCGTCGCAGTAGTTAGCCAGCTCGCGGTAGATCAGGCTGAGGCTTTCGCGCATCGGCTGCTCTTTCCACAGCCAGAACCAGAACCAGTTAAACAGCCCATACCAGAGCGTGCCGCCGATGTAGAGCAGCGGGGTAACATAGATGGGCATGCGGCCAATGAGGCTCAGGGTAAAAATGGCGGCGATAAGCGTGCCGGGCAGCAGACGACCATGCAGCGGGCTGATCTCACCCGTCACGCCGAGCAGCAGGGGCATGGCGAACAGGATGAGCGGTAGCGGAATGGCATGCAGTGTGAGCCACTGAATCAGGAAGCTGCCGAGGGCAAACAGGCTGCCACCCACAATCAGGCGTTTGAAAAAGCGTTTATGCGGGGTATCCAGACCGGCAATATTGCAGCAGGCAGGCACTAACGAGAACAGCAGACCTTTTTGCAGGTCGCCAGCCAGCCAGCCCAGCGCGACGGGCAGACAAAGCACCAGCGTTTGCCGCAAGGCGTAGTTGACTTCAGGATGGTAAATAATTCGACGCCACATCGGCCCAACACAAACAATAACGGCGTGATGTTGCCATCACGCCGTGGGTGACAGGAATTAGCGGGTGCCGTAAACGACGATGGTTTTGCCGTGTGCGGAGATCAGGTTCTGATCTTCCAGCATCTTCAAAATACGGCCCACGGTTTCGCGTGAACAACCAACAATCTGGCCAATTTCCTGACGAGTGATTTTAATTTGCATGCCGTCGGGATGCGTCATGGCATCTGGCTGCTTCGCCAGGTTGAGCAGGGTCTGTGCAATGCGTCCGGTGACGTCGAGGAAAGCGAGGTTACCCACTTTTTCAGACGTGACCTGCAGGCGACGCGCCATCTGCGAGGAGAGTCGCATCAGGATGTCGGGATTAACCTGAATCAGCTGACGGAATTTCTTGTAAGAAATCTCCGCCACTTCGCACGCGCTTTTCGCACGTACCCAGGCGCTGCGCTCCTGGCCTTCTTCGAACAGGCCAAGCTCACCAATGAAATCGCCCTGATTCAGGTAGGAAAGAATCATCTCTTTGCCTTCTTCATCTTTAATCAGAACCGCGACGGAACCTTTCACGATGTAGTAAAGCGTTTCTGCTTTTTCACCTTGGTGAATCAGCGTACTTTTGGATGGATACTTGTGAATATGGCAATGGGACAGGAACCATTCGAGTGTAGGGTCTGTTTGCGGTTTGCCGAGAACCATTCGCTATTATCCTCTGTTGTAATCGTGCCCAAAATACAGGGGGCAGTTTTCCCTGTCAGGCGGTGAAAGCTTCAAGCGTTTCCCTTTCAGGAAATTATTCGGGCCGCATCAGGCGCAGTGCGCATCATTCTTCCCGGCTTCGCCATCGGGTGACGAAAAATATTTTCAGCACTGTTTGTAGCACAGCTTTTGCCGACTGTCTTGTGTTGTCTCGCTTCAGCTACAGGCGGATTTCTCTGGATTGCTGTTTACCAGGCGAAAGCGTACTCTGGCGACAAAACAGCGTATTCCGGAGCAAAAATCATGCAGGCAAGAGTGAAGTGGGTAGAAGGACTGACATTCCTCGGAGAATCCTCATCCGGCCATCAGATACTGATGGATGGAAATTCGGGCGATAAAGCGCCCAGCCCAATGGAGATGGTGCTGATGGCGGCCGGCGGATGCAGCGCGATTGACGTGGTATCAATTCTGCAAAAAGGCCGTAACGATGTGGCTGATTGTGAAGTAAAACTGACCTCAGAACGTCGTGAAGAGGCGCCGCGAATCTTTACGCACATCAACCTGCATTTTATCGTGAGTGGTAAAGCGCTCCAGGATAAAGCGGTCTCACGCGCGGTGGATCTTTCTGCTGAAAAATATTGTTCGGTGGCCATCATGCTGGGTAAAGGCGTGACGATTACGCATAGCTATGAAGTGATTGAGCTGTAACAGGCTGAAGGGCATTTTAAAGTCGCGGGCCAATTCGGAGTCGGTCTGGTGTCGGGCCGTTCCTGCATAGAGAGTCCGCTTTAAGACTGTGCCCGCGCTATTACGCACCTCATCCCTGAGGTGCGCCCATACCGGGCCAACGCTTTGCGTTGTTCAAAAACGCTCCCGGCGTTTTTGTCCCAGTCGCGGGACGCTTTCCTCTTCTGACCCGGTTCCCGGCGTGTTGAGCTTAGGTGTTGCTGTCAGATTCTTTGTCACCAGGTTTTTTCAGTGGCGACCTTTCTGAAAACGGATGTGGCTGCCGGACGTGAAGCGAAGGGAGCATATGCCTGTAGCAAAGCATAGCGGGCCAGGGATGGCCCGCGCTGAGCCTGCCAGGGATGGCGGTTTTGCGTCTTTGCGAAAGGTGTATGCTCCCTGAAGCCAGCTCAGCAGTAAGCCTTTCCCCGCAGAAATGCCAGTTTTACCTCTTTGCGAAAGGCCTCTGCTCTCTGCGTTTTTTTTGCTGACCTCTTACTCTATCCGCTTACCTTCCATCAGCCGCTTCACCAGCGGACCCATGATCAGCTCCATCGCCAGACCCATTTTGCCGCCGGGCACGACCAGCGTATTGATGTGCGAGATAAACGAACCCTGCAGCATCGCCAGCAGGTAGGGGAAGTCGATATCTTCCAGCGCCTGGAAATGAATCACCACAAAGCTCTCATCCAGTGACGGAATGGCGCGGGCAGCGAACGGGTTTGAGGTGTCGACGGTCGGGACGCGCTGAAAGTTGATGTGGGTGCGCGAGAACTGTGGCGTGATGAAATTGATGTAATCTTCCATCGAACGCACCACGGAATCCATCACTGCTTCGCGTGAATGACCGCGCTCGCCGGTGTCGCGCACCAGCTTCTGAATCCACTCCAGGTTAACAATGGGCACAACGCCCACCAGCAAATCAACCTGTTCCGCCACGTTATGCTGCGCCGTCACCACGCCGCCGTGCAGTCCTTCATAGAACAGAATGTCAGTGTTCTGCGGCAGCGGCTGCCAGGGCGTAAAGGTGCCGGGCACCTGATTCCACGGTACGGCTTCATCGTAGGTGTGCAGATATTTACGCGACTGGCCCTGTCCGCTTTGACCATACTCTTTAAAGCTCTGCTCCAGCAGACCAAAGTCATTGGCTTCCGGGCCAAAGTAGCTGACGTGACGTCCTAAATCGCGCGCCTTACGAATCGCCATATCCATTTCAGGGCGGGTAAAGCGGTGAAAGCTGTCGCCTTCAAGCTCAGCAGCATGAAGATCGAGCTGCTGAAAGATTTTACGAAACGCGAGGCTGGTGGTGGTGGTTCCTGCACCGCTGGAACCGGTCACCGCGATAATGGGATGACGTGCAGACATAGAAAAGCTCCCTGTGAGATCGGGCGATGAGCATTGTTATCATGAAATGATGCCGGGTGCATCAGCCACGAAATTCTTTGCGCGGCATGATATTGACCGATTCATGCAGTTCCGACCACACCAGCACCACTTCACCGGTTTCCAGCTGGCGTCGCACATCAGCTACCTTGTCCAGCAGGCTGCGTTCCTGCTCGCCGTAGTCTGTGCCTTCGCGCAGCACAAAGGTTTCAATCAGATTTTCAAGGGTCTCAGGTGAGACCTGTTGCCAGGGAATAATCACAAGATCAGTTATCCAGAAAAGGGGCGATCCACTGCGGGATGCGCTGTTCCAGCCACATTTCAGGCTGGCGTAGCGTTCCGCCGACAAAACCGACGTGGCCGCCGTAGGGTGTCAGTTGATAAGTAATAGTGGCAGATAATTGGCTGCTGTGCGGGATCACCTCATCACTCATAAAGGGATCGTCTTTGGCGTGGATGATCAGCAGCGGTTTCTCTGTGTGTTTCAGCCAGGGCATGGCGCTGGCACGATGATAGTAATCTGCTGCATCGACAAAACCGTGGGCGCGGGCTGTAATCGCATCATCAAAATCGCGCAGTCGCCGCATCGCTTTGAGCTGTGCCAGATTAACCGGCAGGGTGTCCGGCCAGGCATGCAGTTTGCGGCGTGCATTTTTCTTGAGCTGCGCCAGCAGGTAGTACTGATAGAAGCGCGAGAAGCCGCGTTCCAGTTTCACGCTGCACGGTTCCAGCAGCAGCGGGGCGGAGACAATCACGGCGGCATCCACCTCCGCAGCGGCACCCTGCTGGCCGAGCAGGCAGCCCAGCATGTTGCCGCCCAGCGAGAAACCCACGGCGGCGGTAGGCACATGACCCCAGCGGGTGCGCAGCCAGTGCAGGAAGAAGCGGGCATCTTCAGTTTCGCCGGAGTGATAGATGCGGTTCAGCCGGTTAGGTTCGCCGCTGCAGCCGCGAAAATGCATTACTACTGCCAGCCAGCCACGTGCGCGGCAGATCGCCATCAGGCCATGAATGTAGGGACTCTGAAAGCTGCCCTCCAGTCCATGAAACAGCACCACGCGCGGTTTATGCTGCGCCAGCTGCGGATCTTCGCTCCAGGCGAGATCGACGAAATCGCCATCGGGCAGATCGAGACGCTGCCAGTGAGGAGCGAAGGTGATACGGCGACGTAACAGGCGCGGCAGCATCGTCTGCAGATGCGCGTTACGCAGCGTGTCAGGTGGTCTGAACTGCTCGTTTTCCGGGCCGGTAAATTTCATGTGGTAAAAGCTTGTCTGTTCCATATCACACTGTTAGCTTCGATAAGTTTTTTATTGCAGGGTAAGGAGTACCCGATTGCCATGGAACTGAGTCTTTTCTTATCAATGTTGGGATTTCTGTGGGTCGCGGCCATTACGCCAGGCCCCAATAATATGTTACTCACCGCCTCGGGCGCTAATTTTGGCTTTCTGCGCACGATTCCGCTGATGATCGGCATCATGATCGGCATGCAGGTGATGCTGCTGATGGTGGCTTTTGGCGTAGGCGGTTTGATCCTGCTCTATCCCTCGCTGCATCTGATGCTGAAAATCGCCGGTAGCCTCTATCTGCTCTGGCTGGCGTGGAAGATAGCCACCGCCAGCTATGCAAAGCTGGAAACTGACCAGGCACCGGATGCGCCAATGCCGTTCTGGCAGGGCGGGCTGCTACAGCTGATCAACCCCAAAGCCTGGCTGATGGCGCTGGGCGCGGTCGCCAGCTTCAGTCTGGCCGGTGATGCGTATCGTCATTCCGTGATGGCCATAAGCGTCGGTATGTTTCTGGTTAATCTGGTGTCGGGCGTCATCTGGATGGGATTTGGCGCGATGATTGGTCGCATTCTGCGCAGTCGCCGCGCCTGGAGAATATTTAACCTCGCCATGGGGCTGCTGACCGCTGCCTGCGTGTTATTAATCTGGCACTGAGTCAGCTGGATGCGCGTTCAACGCGCGTCCAGGGCAGCACCTCACGCATCACCGGCGCGTTCGGGTTGCGGATCTTCTGCAGCAGCAGCTGTACGCTGCGTGCGCCCAGCTGATTCATCGGCTGTTCAATGGTAGTCAGTGGCGGATTCAGGCTGCGGGTAAAGGGCACTCCGTCAAACCCCACCACCGCCAGATCTTCCGGCACGCGCAGACCCGCTTCCAGCGCCGCATGCACCACGCCCATCGCCAGCACATCTGAAACCGCAAACACCGCATCCGGCGGTTCCGGCAATGCCATTAATTCCTTCATCGCCTGAATGCCTGCCTCTGGGGAGATTTCATAGGTATAGGAGACGGCGGACCACGCATAGCCCAGCTCCTCAATGGCCTGGCGGTAGCCCTTTTCACGATGATGCGAGTAGAGGTAACGCATGTCGCCATTGACCAGCCCAATGCGTTTCCGCCCTTTACCCGCGAGGTAATGGATGGTGTCACGCGCGGCTTCAAGGTGATCAATGCTGACCGAGGAGGCGGGAATATCCGGATCAAATTCACAGCATTGCACCCAGGGCGCCCCGGCGATCAGCGCCTGCAAATCCTGCAACCCTGATGCGGCATCCATCGTTATTACACCATCCACCACTTTTCCGGTCAGCAGCGAAAGATAGGCGGCTTCACGCTGAAGCTGCGAGGCGGAGTTGCAAAGCAGAATGTGATAGCCGTGCAGTTCTGCTTCGGCTTCAATGCCCTGAACCACGCGCGAACAGAAGGGGTTGGTAATGTCCGAGATCAGCACCAGCAGCATGTGGCTTTGTGCCGTCCGCAGCTGACGTGCCAGTAAGTTGGGCTGATAGTCGCAGGCAGAGATTGCCGCCAGAACTTTCTCACGCGTATCGGGCTTTACGCCGGGATGCGCGTTGAGAACCCGCGATACCGTGGCTTTGGAAACGCCAGCCAGCTGAGCGACTTTCTCGATCGACATCGGATTTAAAGACCTTAACAGGTAATAATTGGGAACGCATATCAATAACACAGGCACAATGTGAGCGCCTGACATTTTTGCTTACTTTAGCTATTTTCAGCATTTGCGATTTTCAGCTTAGTTTTGCAGATAGTGATCTAAGAACTTATTTCTATTAGGGATAATTTTTAATTCCTTTATGAAACTATTGCGTGCAGAGACACTGCCTCCACGATAAAACCGGTGGGGTAGTGATCATGGCAGCAACACGTTTAACTTTCTTAGCCGCAGCGATGGCGCTGCTGGCGTTTCGGGCTGATGCAGTCAATGTCACCGTTGCGTACCAGACCTCTGCCGAACCGGCGAAAGTGGCACAGGCTGATGACAGTTTTGCCAAAGAAAGCGGGGCCAGCGTCGACTGGCGTAAGTTTGACAGCGGTGCAGGCGTATTGCGCGCGCTGGCGTCCGGCGACGTCCAGATTGGCAATATCGGCTCCAGTCCGTTAGCGGTCGCAGCGGCGCAAAAGCTGCCAATCGAAGCCTTTCTGCTTGCCTCACAGCTGGGCAACTCTGAAGCGCTGGTGGTAAAGAAGAACATCATCACTCCCAGCGATCTCATCGGCAAGCGCATCGCGGTGCCGTTCATCTCTACCACCCACTACAGCCTGCTTGCTGCACTGAAACACTGGGGCATCAAGCCGTCGCAGGTACAGCTGGTTAATCTGCAGCCGCCTGCGATTATCGCGGCGTGGCAGCGTGGCGACATTGATGGCGCTTACGTCTGGGCGCCTGCGGTGAATGAACTGGAAAAACAGGGCAAAGTGCTGACCGACTCGGCGGCAGTGGGGAGCTGGGGATCGCCGACGCTGGATGTCTGGGTGGTCCGCAAAGATTTCGCTGAGCAGCATCCGGAGATCGTGACCGCATTTGCCCGCAGCGCGCTTGATGCCCAGCAGGCCTATCTTAACAGCCCCGATAGCTGGCTGAAGCAGCCCGATAATCTCAGCAAACTCTCCCGCCTTAGCGGTGTGCCGGAAGCGCAGGTGCCGGATCTGGTGAAGGGCAATACCTACCTCACGGCGCAGCAGCAGGTTGAGCAGCTGGGCAAACCGGTCAATAAAGCGATCGTCGATACTGCGCAGTTTCTGAAAGCACAGGGCCGGGTGCCGCAGGCGGATAACGACTACAGCAGCTATGTGACCTCCCGTTTCGTCGCACCATTAGTTAAACCCTAAGGAGGCACGATGCTGCGTATCGCTCATCTTCATGCCCGTTATGCCGGACAACCGGCGTTGCAGGATATCAATCTGCAGCTGGATAGCCATGAACTGCTGGTGGTGCTCGGCCCCTCCGGCTGCGGCAAAACCACGCTGCTTAATCTGGTTGCCGGATTTCTGCCGGTGGAGTCGGGCAGCATCACGCTGGATAAACAGCCAGTGACGGGGCCTGGTGCGGAGCGCGGCGTGGTGTTTCAGCATGAAGGCTTACTGCCATGGCGTAACGTGCTGGATAACGTTGCCTTTGGTCTGCAGCTGGCGGGGATGTCGCGTCCGGCGCGCGAGGCCATCGCACGGAAGCTCATCAGGCAGGTGGGGCTGGAAGGGGCGGAGAAGCGCGCCATCTGGCAGTTGTCAGGCGGTCAGCGGCAGCGGGTCGGCATTGCACGCGCGCTGGCGACCGATCCGCAACTGCTGCTGCTTGACGAGCCATTTGGCGCACTGGATGCCTTTACCCGCGAGCAGATGCAGACCCTGCTGCTGACGCTGTGGCGCGACAGCGGTAAACAGATCCTGCTGATTACGCACGATATAGAAGAGGCTATTTTCCTGGCCAGCGAACTGATTCTGCTGTCGCCAGGACCCGGCCGCATCGTGGAACGCTTGCGGCCCGGCTTTGGTCAGCGCTTTGCCGCAGGTGAGTCGTGCCGCAGCATAAAATCCGATCCGCAGTTTATCGCCCAGCGCGAATATGTGCTGAGCCGCGTATTTGACCAGCGGGAGGCGTTTGCATGAGCGCGTTAATCCACGACAAGTCTCTGCCGGTGCGCCGTCGTTTGCGCTGGCCATTTTCAACCACGTTCACGCTGAGCATGCTGAGTCTCTCTCTGCTGTTGCTGCTCTGGTGGGGCGTGACCGCGCTGGGCCTGATTGCTCCGCTGTTCCTGCCGTCGCCACAGCAGGTGTTCAGCAAGCTGCTGCTGATTGCCAGCGCCCAGGGCTTTATGGATGCCACGCTGTGGCAGCATCTGGCCGCCAGCCTGACGCGGATGCTGATTGCGCTGACCGCGGCTGCCGTCATCGGCATTCCGGTGGGGATTCTGATGGGCCTCAGCCCGGTAGCTCGCGGTCTGCTTGATCCGCTTATTGAGCTTTATCGCCCGATTCCGCCACTTGCCTATCTGCCGCTGATGGTGATCTGGTTTGGCATTGGTGAGACGTCGAAAATCCTGCTGATCAGCCTGGCCATCTTCGCGCCGGTGACGCTCTCCACGCTGGCCGGGGTGCGTAACACCCAGCAGGTACGGATTCGTGCGGCGCGCTCGCTGGGAGCTAACCGCTGGCAGCTGCTGCGCTGGGTGATTCTGCCGGGCGCGCTGCCGGAGATTCTGACCGGCCTGCGCATTGGGCTCGGGGTGGGCTGGTCAACGCTGGTGGCGGCGGAGCTGATTGCCGCCACGCGTGGCCTCGGTTTTATGGTGCAGTCTGCGGGAGAATTCCTCGCCACCGATGTGGTGCTGGCGGGTATCGCCGTGATTGCTTTTATCGCTTTTAGCTTAGAACTCGGGCTTCGTGCGTTGCAGCGCCGTCTGACGCCCTGGAGTGGAGAACAATCATGAATGAACGTCTGAGTTTTACCCCGCTTGGCCCTTACATAGGCGCGCAGGTCTCAAACCTGGATGTCTCACGGCCATTGAGTGATGCGCAGTTTGAGCAGCTGTATCATGGCTTGCTGCGTCATCAGGTGCTGTTTCTGCGGGACCAGAAAATAACGCCGGAACAGCATCGCGCACTGGCAATCCGTTTTGGCGACCTGCATATCCATCCGGTCTATCCCCATGCGGAGGGCGTCGAAGAGATTATCGTGCTCGATACCCATCAGGATAATCCGCCGGATAATGACAACTGGCACACCGATGTCACCTTTATCGAAACACCACCGGCTGTCGCGCTGCTGGCATCCAAAGTCTTACCGGAAGCGGGCGGTGACACGCTCTGGACCAGTGGCATCGCCGCTTACGAGGCGCTGTCAGTGCCTTTTAAGCAGTTGCTGGAGGGTCTCCGCGCCGAGCATGATTTTAAAAAATCATTCCAGGAGTATAAGTACCGCAAAACGGAGGAAGAACATCTGCGCTGGCAGCAGGCGGTGGCAAAACATCCACTCGTGCAGCATCCGGTAATCCGCACGCATCCGGTCAGCGGCAAAAAAGCGCTGTTTGTGAATGAAGGCTTTACCACGCGGATCCTGGATTTAAGCGAGAAGGAGAGTGATGCGGTGCTGGGCTTCCTGTTTGCGCACGCCACCAAACCGGAGTTTCAGGTGCGCTGGCGCTGGCAGCCAGACGATCTGGCTATCTGGGATAATCGGGTCACGCAGCATTATGCCAATGCCGACTATTATCCGGCCCGTCGGATCATGCAGCGGGCAACGGTACTGGGCGACAAACCCCGTTAAAAAGCATCTCCCCGCAAGCGGGGAGATTTTTTATGAGGCCATAATCTGTTCGAGCTGTTCCTGGGCTTCCAGCCACGCCATCTCAACCTCTTCCAGCGCAGATTTACTTTCCGCCTGCCGCTTGAGTGCAGTGGTCAGGTCCGCTTTTCGGCTCTGATCATAAATCGCACTGTCTGCGAGCTGCGCTTCGGCATCGGCCAGCTGGCTCTGCCATTTGCTCATCTGCTTTTCCAGCTTCTCTATCTCTTTGCGCAGCGGCTGGGTCTGAGTGCGCAGTTCGGCATCACGGCGCTTTTGATCTTTACGCGCCTGGGCGCTGTTACCGTTATCCAGTTTCGGCGCGGCATCCTGTTGCGCCTGCTGTTTCTGCAGATCGCTCAGCCACTGCTGATAATCTTCGAGGTCGCCCTCAAACACATCCACTTTGCCATCATGCACCAGATAGAGATCGTCCGTGGTCGCGCGCAGCAGGTGACGGTCATGCGAGACCACCACCAGTGCACCTTCGAAGTCGATCAGCGCTTCGGTCAGCGCCTGGCGCATATCAAGATCCAGGTGGTTAGTTGGTTCATCGAGCAACAGCAGGTTAGGGCGTTGCCAGACAATCAGCGCCAGCACCAGTCGCGCTTTCTCACCGCCGGAGAAGCGCTCAGTGTTCTCCGTGACTTTGTCGCCGCGGAAATCGAAGCCGCCCAGATAGTCGCGCAGCTGCTGTTCCAGCACGTCAGGCGCAATGCGCGACAGATGCTGCAGCGGTGACTCATCGGCCCGCAGGTACTCCAGCTGATGCTGGGCGAAGTAACCAAGCTTGATCCCTTTCGCCAGCCCCATCTTGCCATGCATCGCCTCCAGCTCACCTGCCAGCAGCTTAATCAGGGTGGATTTACCGGCTCCGTTACGTCCCAGCAGGCCGATGCGTGAGCCTGGCACCAGGTTGAGCTTGATCGCGTCGAGAATGATGCGATCGCCATAACCTGCGGTGACCTTCTCCATCTTCATCAGGGGATTAGGCAGGTTTTCCGGCTTGCGGAAGGTGAAGCTGAATGGATTATCAACATGGGCGGGCGCAATCATCTCCATGCGCTCCAGCATCTTGATGCGGCTCTGTGCCTGCTTCGCCTTGGTCGCCTGGGCGCGGAAGCGATCAATGTAGCTGTGCAAATGCGCGACTTTCTCCTGCTGACTCTCATACAGCGCCTGCTGCTGAGCCAGCTTGGCGACGCGCTGCCGTTCAAAGGAGCTGTAGTTGCCGGTATATTCGAACATCGACTCCTGTTCGATATGAATAATTTTGTCGATGACCGGATCGAGGAAGTCACGATCGTGCGAGATTAGGATCAGTGTGCCTTCATAACTTTTCAGCCAGCGCTCCAGCCAGATCACCGCATCGAGATCGAGGTGGTTGGTCGGTTCATCCAGCAACAGCAGATCGGAACGGCAAATCAGCGCCTGTGCCAGATTGAGGCGCATGCGCCAGCCACCAGAAAAGTCGCTGACCGGCCGTTGCAACTGCTCCTGACTGAAGCCCAGGCCGTGCAACAGGCTTGAGGCGCGCGCATGAATGCTCCACGCCTGCACCGCGTCCAGCTGGCCATGCAGCAGCGCAATGGCATTGCCATCGTCACGCAGATTGGCGTCCGCCAGCTCGGCTTCAAGCTGACGAAACTGGCGATCGCCATCAATCACGTACTCCAGCGCGGCTTTATCCAGCGCTGGCGTTTCCTGATTCACCCAGGCCAGCGCCCAGTGAGCGGGGAACGTGACGGTGCCGGCATCGCTGGTGATTTCACCTTTTAACAGCGACAGCAGCGTGGATTTCCCACAGCCGTTTTTACCCACCAGCCCGACCTTCTGACCGGGATTAATGGTGGCGGTGGCATTGTCGAGCAGGACGCGGATGCCGCGGCGAATTTGTAAGGCTGAGAAGACAATCATGTAAGCGCCGTATCGTCAGAATATGTTAATTTACTGGCAACATAATGAGATTTTGCTGCGTCGTGCATGGTAGCTGAAAACCGCACCAATGACGACGCTTTGGAGGGAAAGGATGTCGCAGCCACCCAGGGTTTTGCTGCTTTATGCTCATCCGGAATCACAGGATTCGATCGCGAATCGGATTTTGTTACAGCCGGCTCAGGCACTGGAACACGTCACCGTGCACGATCTGTACGCGGCCTATCCGGATTTTTTTATCGATATTCATCATGAACAACAGTTACTGCGCGAACATGACGTGATCATTTTTCAGCATCCGCTCTATACCTACAGCTGTCCGGCATTGCTGAAAGAGTGGCTGGATCGGGTTCTGTCCCGCGGCTTCGCCAATGGCGTGGATGGCAATGCACTTGAAGGTAAATACTGGCGCAGCGTGGTGACGACCGGCGAACCGGAAAGTGCCTTTAAGCAGCAGGGTCTGAACCGCTATTCGCTCAATGACATTATGCGGCCTTTTGAGCTGACCGCCCGGATGTGCCGTATGCACTGGATGCCGCCGATGATTGTTTACATGGCACGTCGTCAGAGTCCTGAATTATTGAAAAATTACGCCCGCGCTTATGGTGACTGGCTCGCGGCACCGCTGCTGAATGGAGGGGTATAGATGGAAGGGCAAACGCTGCTGACCGCGGGGGTGATTTATCTGGTCGCGGCGGTCTTGATTGTACCGGTGGCGGCTCGCCTCGGTATTGGTGCAGTTCTGGGTTATCTGGTGGCGGGTATCGCCATCGGCCCGTGGGGATTAGGTTTTATCAGCGACGTCGACGAGATTCTTCACTTCTCTGAGCTCGGCGTGGTTTTCCTGATGTTTATTATCGGGCTGGAGCTGAACCCGGCAAAGCTGTGGGCGCTGCGCCGCTCCATTTTTGGGGTCGGCGCGGCGCAGGTCATCTTCTCCGCAGCCATTCTCGGCGGCTTATTGTGGCTGACCCATTTTAGCTGGCAGGCGGCGATCATCGGCGGGATTGGCCTGGCGATGTCCTCGACCGCCATGGCGCTGCAGCTGATGATGGATAAAGGCATGAACCGCAGCGAAGCGGGTCAGCTGGGTTTTTCGGTGCTGCTGTTCCAGGATATCGCGGTTATTCCTGCCCTGGCGCTGATCCCGCTGCTGGCCGGGACCGACAGCGGCCATATCGACTGGATGAAGGTTGGCATGAAAGTGCTGGCGTTTGCCGGCATGCTGGTAGGCGGACGCTATCTGCTGCGGCCAATCTTCCGTTACATCGCCGCATCGGGCGTGCGCGAGGTCTTTACCGCGGCGTCGCTGCTGCTGGTGCTGGGTTCCGCGCTGTTTATGGATGCGCTGGGCCTGTCGATGGCGCTGGGTACGTTTATTGCCGGGATCCTGCTGGCGGAGAGTGAATACCGCCATGAGCTGGAAGTGGCTATCGACCCGTTCAAAGGTTTACTGCTGGGCCTGTTCTTTATTTCGGTAGGCATGGCGCTCAATCTCGGTGTGCTCTATACCCATATTGTGACCATCCTGCTGGGTGTGGTGACGCTGGTGGCGGTGAAAACAGGGGTGCTCTATGTGCTGGCGCGCATTTATGGCCTGCGCAGTTCAGAGCGACAGCAGTTCGCGGGTGTGCTGAGTCAGGGTGGTGAGTTCGCCTTTGTGCTATTTTCAGCGGCATCCTCGGCAAAGCTCTTCTCAGGCGAGCAACTGCCGATGCTGCTGGTGACGGTGACGCTGTCGATGATGACCACGCCGCTGCTGATGAAGGGAGTCGATCGTCTGCTGGCACGCCGCTTCAACGAGACGGATGAAGATGCAGAAAAACACTTTGTTGAAGATGATCAGCCACAGGTGATTGTGGTGGGCTTTGGTCGCTTCGGTCAGGTGGTGGGACGCTTGTTGATGGCGAACAATAAACGCATCACCGTGCTGGAGCGCGACATCAGTGTGGTAAGTCTGATGCGGAAATATGGCTATAAGGTCTATTACGGCGATGCTACCGAACTGGAGTTACTTCGGGCAGCCGGTGCAGCCAACGCGCAGTCAATTGTCATCACCTGCAATGAACCGGAAGATGTGATGACGATCGTGCATCTGTGCCAGCAGCATTTTCCGCAGCTGCAGATTCAGGCGCGCGCCCGTGGCCGCGTCGAGGCCCATGAGCTGTTACAGGCAGGCGTCACGCAGTTCTCGCGTGAGACGTTCTCCAGTGCGCTGGAGCTGGGACGTAAAACATTGATGACGCTGGGAATGCATCCGCATCAGGCGCACCGCGCCCAGCAACATTTCCGCCGGCTTGATATGCGGATGTTGCGTGAGCTGATGCCCAATCTCTCTGAAAGTGCGGCGCAGGCTTCACGAGTCCGTGAAGCACGACGTGAACTGGAAGATATCTTCCAGCGCGAAATGCAGCACGAGAAGCGGCAGTTCGACGGCTGGGACGATGACCAATAATCTCTTAAAACAGGCAGAAGCTAATGCGTAAACGTTTTATTGCCGGTGCGACATGCCCGCACTGTCAGGAAAAGGACACGCTGGCGATGTGGCGTGAAAATAATGTTGATGTGGTGGAGTGCGTGAAGTGTGGTCATCAGATGCGCGAGGCGGATAAGCAGGCGCGCGATCAGGTTCGCTCAAATGAACAGGTTATTGGCATTTTCCATCCTGAGTAGCGGAATCGGGCAGCTTTTTTTACGCTTGAACTTACAGCGGGATTGAATTCCGTTACAATTACCGCCATTAAGGCTTAAGTCGCAAGAGAATGTGAAATCCCTCTTGTACTCAGCCCCGAACCTTTCTGGTTGGTGTTATTGCACGCAAGAATAGACCAATGAGACGGGATCTCAGCTCTCAACGGTTAGGAGATATCATGAAAGTAGCAAAAGACCTGGTGGTAAGCCTGGCCTATCAGGTACGTACAGAAGACGGCGTGTTAGTTGACGAGTCACCGGTGAGTGCACCGTTAGACTACCTGCACGGTCATGGTTCCCTGATTTCTGGTCTGGAAAATGCGCTGGAAAACCACATTGCCGGCGACAAGTTTGACGTGCATATCCCGGCAAACGATGCTTACGGTCAGTATGACGACAACCTGGTGCAGCGCGTTCCTAAAGACGTGTTCATGGGTGTTGATGAACTGCAGGTTGGCATGCGTTTCCTGGCAGAGACCGATCAGGGTCCGGTGCCAGTAGAAATCACTGAAGTTGAAGATGAACACGTCGTGGTTGATGGTAACCACATGCTGGCGGGTCAGAACCTGAACTTCAACGTTGAAGTGGTTGCTATCCGTGAAGCCACACCAGAAGAACTGGCTCATGGCCATGTTCACGGTGCAGATGGCCATCATCATGACCACGATCACGGCCATGATCACGACCACGACCATGATCACGGTAAAGGCGGTTGCGGAACTGGCGGTTGCGGTTGCAGCCACTAAGTCTCAACAGTCCTTTAAAGGCCACCTCCGGGTGGCCTTTCTTTTGGTCGTTACTCTGGTTCAGCCCGGCTGAACCGGGGCCAGATGGCCCGCGATCAGTAGTGCGGGGGCGGCGTCTCTTCAGACTGTGAGGCGACCATCGAGGGCGCATTCGCTTTGAGCTTGTCAGTTAAAATGCGCATCTGTTCACGCATTTTATTCATCTCAAGCTCATGCTGAACCACTGCGCTGTTTAGCTGATCGATCGTCATCTCCTGAAAGGCCAGTTTACTCTCTAACGTCTCCAGACGCTGTTCCCACTCAGATTGTTGCATGACCTGTTCCTCTGTTAAGGTGCGACTCGGGGCGTGATTCTACGACCTGAATGCCAGGAATCACCTGTTTTTTTCACTACCTCCAGCGTTGCGCTTGAAAAAAGGCTGCGCGGCATCATCTCTGATGAAACTTCCCGATGTTATAAAGGTCGGAGGTAGACCGGGTAATTACATTGTGGGAGTGTTCGCCACTGCCACGTAAAGTTATAGTGTGGACCCTGAAGTCCGCAATGTTTCCCGAGGTTAGACGCTTCGGTTTTGGAGAATGGATGAAATCACTGTTTAAAGTCACATTGTTAGCTACCACCATGGCTGTTGCACTGAATGCTCCGCTGGCAATGGCGGCAGATACCGCTGCGGCCCCACAGGCTGCACCCGCTGCTGCGCCACAGTCCGCGCCACAGGCACCTAAGAATGCTGCTTTCAAAGATGAAGACCAGCAGTCTGCCTACGCACTGGGTGCTTCACTGGGTCGCTACATGGACAACTCCCTGAAGGAGCAGGAAAAACTGGGCATCAAACTGGATAAGCAGCAGCTGATTGCTGGTGTTCAGGATGCATTTGGTGGTAAGAGCAAACTGTCTGATGAAGAGATTGAGCAGACGCTGCAATCCTTTGAAGGCCGCGTGAAAGGCGCAGCCTCAGCGAAAATGGAAAAAGATGCGAAAGAGAACTCTGAAAAGGGTGAAGCGTTCGCGACCAAATTTGCTAAAGAGAGTGGCGTGAAGAAAACCGAAAGCGGCCTGCTGTATAAAGTTGAGAAAGAAGGGACCGGCGACGCACCTAAAGACAGCGATACCGTAGTGGTGAACTACAAAGGTACGCTGATTGATGGTACTGAATTCGACAACTCTTATACCCGTGGTGAGCCACTCTCGTTCCGTCTGGATGGTGTTATCCCAGGCTGGACCGAAGGTCTGAAGCATGTGAAGAAAGGCGGCAAGATCAAGCTGGTGATCCCACCAAATCTGGCTTACGGCAAAAATGGCGTTCCGGGCATCCCGGCTAACTCCACCCTGGTATTTGATGTTGAACTGCTTGATATCAAACCAGCGCCTAAAGCAGATGAAAAAGCACAGGCGCCTGCGCCTGCTGCGGCAGAAAAAGCGCAGTAATCTGCTGACCGCCGCCTCCGTGCGGCGGTTTCATTTTAGCTTCACGACAAACCTCTGGCATAAGCCGACGACATTTGCCAGACTAATGCCTGCCTAATTATCCCAATATTGAGTCTGCCCATAAGCCGCTGTGACAGGCTCCAGCCATTCAGGGTGATACTCTTCAATGTCTAATCCATTCAATCCGGGTGAACTGAGCGACTTCGATCTTCTGGAGCAGCGCCCGTTCGAACAATCCGATTACGATATTCTGAAATCGTACGAGGCTGTCGTGGATGGCCTGGCGATGCTGATCGGCTCGCATTGTGAAATTGTCCTGCATTCGCTTGAAGATCTTAAGTGTTCGGCCGTACGTATCGCCAATGGAGAACACACCGGTCGTAAAGTCGGTTCGCCTATCACTGATTTAGCCCTGCGTATGCTGCACGACATGCATGGCGCGGACAGCAATGTCTCCCGTGCCTATTTTACGCGCGCCAAAAGCGGCGTGCTGATGAAGTCTGTCACCATTGCGATTCGCAACCGTCAGCAACGGGTCATTGGCCTGCTCTGCATCAACATGAACCTTGATGTGCCGTTTTCACAAATCATGTCGACCTTTATGCCACCCGAGATGCAGCAGGTTGACTCCAATGTCAACTTCGCCAGTTCGGTTGATGATCTGGTGATGCAGACGCTGGAGTTCACCATTGAAGAGGTGAGTGCTGACCGCAATGTATCGAACAACGCCAAGAATCGTCAGATTGTGCTGAACCTGTATGAGAAGGGGATCTTCGACATCAAAGATGCCATCAACCAGGTTGCGGATCGGCTGAACATTTCGAAACACACTGTCTATCTCTACATCCGTCAGTTTAAAAATGGCGACTTTGTGGGACAGGATCGGTAATGCGCTACACCCTGATGGTGACCGGCCCGGCTTATGGGACGCAACAGGCGACCAGTGCATACCTGTTCGCCCGTGCACTGCTGACGGCGGGCCATCAACTCGACAGCGTGTTCTTCTATCGCGAAGGGGTGCTGAATGCTAATCAGCTCACCGCGCCTGCCAGTGATGAATTTGACCTTGTACGTGCGTGGCAGGCCTTGCATCAGGAGCACGGTGTGGCATTGAACATCTGTGTCGCGGCCGCGCTGCGTCGCGGCGTCAGCGATTCGCAGGAAGCGGACCGGCTCCAGCTGGCGGGCAGTAACCTGCAGCCGGGTTTTACCCTGAGTGGGTTGGGTGCGCTGGCGGAAGCCGCGCTGAGCTGTGAACGCATGGTGCAGTTCTGATGAATCGTGTCGCATTTGTTTTTACCCGTGCGCCGCACGGCAGCAGTGCAGGGCGCGAAGGGCTGGATGCCGCGCTGGCCACGGGCGCGCTCAGTGACGATATCGGCCTGTTTTTTATTGGTGATGGCGTATTGCAGCTTAATCTTCATCAGCAACCAGAGACGATTAAGAGCCGTCACTATGCCGCGACCTTTGGCGTGCTGCCGCTGTATGACATTGAACAGTGCTATCTCTGCCAGGACTCCCTGATTGCGCGAGGGTTAAAGGTTGACGCTGACCGGTTGCTGGATGTTACCCTGCTGGACGCGCCGGCACTGCGGCAGATGCTGGCCAGCTACGATCGCATTCTTACTTTCTAAGAGACGTTAATGCTGCACACTTTAATGCACTCACCGGCCTACAGTGATCTTGATACTCTGCTTTTAATGGCGGGCGCCGGAGATGACCTGCTGCTGTTGCAGGATGGAGTGCTGGCCGCCTTAACCGGAAGCCGTGCATTAATGCGGCTCTCAGAGAGCGGCCTGACGCTGTGGGTGCTGGACGAAGATGTTCAGGCTCGCGGTCTCGCTGGACAAATTTCGAGCAGCGTACAGTCAATAGACTATAATGGCTTTGTCACGCTAACGATCAGGCATCAGCAACAAATCGTGTGGTAATCGGCTAAAACCTGGTTATTTCTTGACACCCCTTTGACTCAGCCCTAAAATTCTGCCTCCTCGTAATTCTACGAGGCGATTTATTACGTGTTTACGAAGCAAAAGCAAATCCAGGAGCTATTTAATGGCAACAGTTAACCAGCTGGTTCGCAAACCACGCGTCCGCAAAGTTGCAAAGAGCAACGTGCCGGCGCTGGAAGCTTGCCCGCAAAAACGTGGCGTTTGTACTCGTGTGTACACCACCACTCCTAAGAAACCAAACTCCGCACTGCGTAAAGTCTGCCGTGTGCGTTTGACCAACGGTTTTGAAGTTACCTCCTACATTGGTGGTGAAGGTCATAACCTGCAGGAACACTCCGTGATCCTGATCCGTGGCGGTCGTGTAAAAGACCTGCCAGGTGTGCGTTACCACACCGTTCGTGGCGCGCTTGACTGCTCAGGTGTTAAAGACCGTAAGCAGGCTCGCTCCAAGTACGGCGTGAAGAAGCCAAAGGCTTAATGGTTCTCCGTTAAGTAAGGCCAAACGTTTTAAATTAAATGTCATAATAAACTCATAGAGTTTTGGACAATCCTGAATTAACAACGGAGTATTTCCATGCCACGTCGTCGCGTCATTGGTCAGCGTAAAATTCTGCCAGATCCTAAGTTCGGATCAGAGCTGCTGGCCAAATTTGTAAATATCCTGATGGTAGATGGTAAAAAATCTACTGCAGAATCAATCGTTTATACCGCGCTCGAGACCCTGGCTCAGCGTTCAGGTAAAAACGCACTGGAATCTTTTGAAGTAGCCCTGGAAAACGTGCGTCCGACTGTCGAAGTTAAGTCACGTCGCGTTGGTGGTTCTACTTATCAGGTACCAGTTGAAGTCCGCCCGGTTCGTCGTAATGCTCTGGCAATGCGCTGGATCGTAGATGCTGCTCGTAAACGCGGTGATAAATCAATGGCTCTTCGCCTGGCGAACGAACTTTCTGATGCTGCAGAGAACAAAGGTACTGCAGTGAAGAAACGTGAAGACGTTCACCGCATGGCAGAAGCCAACAAGGCGTTCGCACACTACCGTTGGTAATTACCACGTAGTTAAACCAGCGGGCGCTCAATCAGCCAACCCGCTGGGGTCGACTTACCTTGAACGCCCGAGAATCAGAGGAATCAAATGGCTCGTAAAACACCCATTGCCCGCTACCGTAACATCGGTATCAGTGCGCACATCGACGCCGGTAAGACTACCACTACCGAACGCGTTCTGTTCTACACCGGTGTAAACCACAAAATCGGTGAAGTACATGACGGCGCAGCAACCATGGACTGGATGGAGCAGGAACAGGAACGTGGTATTACCATCACTTCCGCTGCGACCACCTGTTACTGGTCTGGTATGGCAAAGCAGTTCGAACCACACCACATCAACATCATCGACACCCCAGGACACGTTGACTTCACCATCGAAGTTGAACGTTCTATGCGTGTGCTTGATGGCGCGGTAATGGTTTACTGTGCAGTTGGTGGCGTTCAGCCACAGTCTGAGACCGTATGGCGTCAGGCTAACAAATATAAAGTTCCACGCATTGCGTTCGTTAACAAAATGGACCGCATGGGTGCTAACTTCCTGAAAGTTGTTAAACAGATGGAAGTTCGTCTGGGCGCGACTCCAGTTCCTCTGCAGCTGGCTATCGGCGCAGAAGAGAAATTCACCGGTGTTGTTGACCTGGTGAAAATGAAAGCAATCAACTGGAACGACGCAGATCAGGGTGTAACCTTCGACTACGAAGATATCCCAGCTGATATGCAGGAACTGGCTGAAGAATGGCATGCGAAGCTGGTTGAAGCCGCTGCTGAAGGCTCTGATGAGCTGATGGAGAAATTCTTCGGTGGTGAAGAACTGACTGAAGAAGAGATCAAAACATCTCTGCGTAAGCGTGTTCTGAACAACGAAATCATCCTGGTAACCTGTGGTTCTGCATTTAAGAACAAAGGTGTTCAGGCGATGCTGGATGCAGTTGTTGAATATCTGCCAGCACCGACTGACGTTACCGCGATTAACGGTATGCTGGACGACGGTAAAGACACGCCGGCTGTTCGTCACTCTGATGACAACGAGCCGTTTGCTGCACTGGCGTTCAAAATCGCTACCGACCCATTCGTGGGTAACCTGACGTTCTTCCGCGTTTACTCTGGTGTTGTTAACACGGGTGATACCGTATTCAACCCGGTTAAATCAAACCGTGAGCGTCTGGGCCGTATCGTTCAGATGCACGCTAACAAGCGTGAAGAGATTAAAGAAGTTCGTGCGGGTGATATCGCAGCTGCGATCGGCCTGAAAGATGTGACCACTGGTGACACCCTGTGTGACCCAGATAACGTCATCATCCTTGAGCGCATGGAGTTCCCGGAGCCGGTAATCTCTATCGCCGTTGAACCGAAAACCAAAGCTGACCAGGAAAAAATGGGTCTGGCTCTGGGCCGTCTGGCGAAAGAAGACCCATCATTCCGCGTATGGACTGATGAAGAATCTAACCAGACCATCATCGCTGGTATGGGTGAATTGCACCTCGACATCATCGTTGACCGTATGAAGCGTGAGTTCAACGTTGAAGCGAACGTGGGTAAACCACAGGTTGCTTATCGTGAAGCGATTCGTAACAAAGTTACCGATGTTGAAGGTAAACACGCCAAGCAGTCTGGTGGTCGTGGTCAGTACGGTCATGTTGTTATCGACATGTACCCACTGGAGCCAGGTTCTAACCCGAAAGGTTACGAATTCGTCAACGATATCAAAGGTGGTGTGATTCCTGGTGAATACATCCCTGCGGTTGACAAAGGTATTCAGGAACAGCTGAAATCAGGCCCTCTGGCCGGCTATCCGGTTGTGGATCTGGGCGTGCGTCTGCACTTCGGTTCTTACCACGATGTTGACTCCTCAGAACTGGCGTTCAAACTGGCCGCGTCTATTGCCTTCAAACAAGGCTTTAAACAAGCGACACCAGTCCTGCTTGAGCCTATCATGAAGGTTGAAGTTGAAACGCCAGAAGAGAACACGGGTGATGTCATCGGTGACCTTAGCCGTCGTCGTGGTATGCTTAAAGGGCAGGAATCTAACGCTACTGGCGTTCAGATTCACGCTGAAGTTCCGTTGTCTGAGATGTTCGGATACGCAACTCAGCTGCGTTCTCTGACCAAAGGTCGTGCTTCTTACTCCATGGAGTTCCTGAAGTATGACGATGCGCCGAACAACGTAGCGCAGGCCGTTATTGAAGCTCGTAGCAAATAAGCTACGGTTTAAATTTGAACTGATGCCTTTACCTAAAGGGTGAAGGCACAACGTAAGGAATTATCGCCATGGCGAAAGAGCAATTTCAGCGTAACAAACTGCACGTAAACGTGGGCACCATCGGTCACGTCGACCACGGTAAAACCACCCTGACTGCAGCTATCACCACCGTACTGTCTAAAACTTACGGCGGCCAGGCTCGTGCATTCGATCAGATCGATAACGCACCAGAAGAGAAAGCACGTGGTATCACCATCAACACTTCACACGTTGAGTATGAAACCCCAACCCGCCACTATGCGCACGTTGACTGCCCAGGCCACGCCGACTATGTGAAAAACATGATCACCGGTGCTGCGCAGATGGACGGCGCGATCCTGGTTGTTGCTGCGACTGATGGCCCAATGCCACAGACCCGTGAGCACATCCTGCTGGGTCGTCAGGTTGGCGTTCCTTACATCATCGTGTTCCTGAACAAGTGTGACATGGTTGATGATGAAGAGCTGCTGGAACTGGTAGAAATGGAAGTTCGTGACCTGCTGTCAGCATATGACTTCCCAGGTGACGACACTCCAATCGTTCGTGGTTCTGCTCTGAAAGCGCTGGAAGGCGAAGCTGAGTGGGAAGCGAAAATCATCGAACTGGCTGAGCATCTGGATAACTACATCCCAGAACCACAGCGTGCGATCGACATGCCGTTCCTGCTGCCAATCGAAGACGTATTCTCAATCTCTGGCCGTGGTACTGTTGTTACCGGTCGTGTTGAGCGCGGCATCGTTAAAGTCGGCGACGAAGTTGAAATCGTTGGTATCAAAGATACTGCGAAATCAACCTGTACCGGTGTTGAGATGTTCCGTAAGCTGCTGGACCAGGGTCAGGCAGGCGAAAACTGTGGTGTTCTGCTGCGCGGTATCAAGCGTGAAGACATCCAGCGTGGCCAGGTTCTGGCTAAGCCAGGCTCAATCAAGCCACACACCCAGTTCGAGTCAGAAGTTTACGTTCTGTCTAAAGACGAAGGTGGTCGCCATACTCCGTTCTTCAAAGGCTATCGTCCACAGTTCTACTTCCGTACAACTGACGTAACCGGCTCAGTAGAGCTGCCAGAAGGCGTTGAAATGGTCATGCCAGGCGACAACATCAAAATGGTTGTTACCCTGATCCACCCAATCGCAATGGACGAAGGTCTGCGCTTCGCAATCCGCGAAGGCGGCCGTACCGTTGGCGCGGGTGTTGTTGCTAAAGTTATCGCTTAATTGTGATATCTGCTGTAGTCGTGCAAACGGCCACTGCAACACAGATAAAAGAGCACTTCGGTGCTCTTTTTTTTTGCTCTGAATAAGCCATAACCCTGCAAAGGGTGGGTTTGAAATAAAAACTATTCGCATTTACACTGTGTATAGAAAATGTACCAGAGTGATGAATCAATGTACGTCTGCCTTTGTAATGCCATCAGTGATAAAACCCTTCGTGAAGTCGTGCGTCGCTATCAGCCTGAGTCTATCCAGCAACTGCGTCAGTTTGTGCCAGTAGGCAAACAATGCGGCAAATGCGTTCGTGCTGCGCGTGAAATCCTGGATGAAGAGATGCAAAATCCGCCACTCTATAAAGAGATAGCCTGACGAACATCGGTGTGTGAATACCCACAATATCTGCCACGCTTTTTTGACTTCTTTTTAACCGCATCTACGCTCTAATAAATTAGACGCGGAGGGTTAACAATGAAGGGTGATATCAAAGTTATTAGTCATCTCAATAAACTGCTTGGAAATGAACTGGTTGCTATCAACCAGTACTTTCTGCATGCACGCATGTTTAAAAACTGGGGACTGATGCGCCTCAATGATGTGGAGTATCACGAATCAATCGATGAGATGAAGCATGCTGACAAATATATTGAGCGCATTCTTTTTCTTGAAGGCATTCCAAATCTTCAGGATCTGGGACGTCTGCGTATTGGAGAAGACGTTGAGGAGATGCTGAGTTCAGACCTGAATCTGGAGCTGGAAGGGGCTAAAGATCTTCGTGAAGCTATCTCCTATGCTGATAAAGTTCATGATTACGTCAGCCGTGACATAATGATTGAAATCCTGGCGGATGAAGAACACCACATCGACTGGATTGAGACGGAGCTTGAGCTCATCCAGAGGATGGGCATCCAGAACTATTTGCAGGCTCAAATCAAAGAAGAGTGAATCGCGCCTGAAGTACAAGCATCACCCAGCCCGCAATGGCCAGGAACGGCCCAAAGGGTAGCGGGCTGTCCATCTGGACTACGCCCCGTCGTTGCAACATCACGATGGTCGCTAACGCCAGAACTGTAGCACCCAGCGCAATCCAGGGTAATACCTGCCAGCCACAGCAGGCACCTAGCGCTGCGAAAAGCTTGATATCGCCATAGCCTAATCCTTCAAACCCCCTTACCAGCCGATAGCCCCAGGCAAGCAGCCACAACGCACAGTATCCAGTCAGGGCGCCCCATATCGCCGCTGTTTCATTTCCGGTTAGTGAGGCGTGCAGTAATCCCAGCCAGAGCAGCAGATAGCTCAGCGGGTCGGGTATACAGTAGTGGCGACAATCAATAGCCGCCACCAGTAGCAACAGGCCAGAGGCCGCAATAATAAAAATCGCGTCTGCAGAATGGGTAAAGCTTTGTAGCACCAGCAGACAGAGCATTGCAGTCAGACATTCCATGACAAAGCTCGATTCGCTGAATAGCTGATTGCAGAAACGACACCGTCCTTTTAAGACTGGCCAGCTGACCAGAGGCAGTTTATCGCGCCATAGCAGGCGCTGCTGACAATGGGTGCACCGTGACCCGGGGAAGCAGAGTGAGGCAAACCACTGGTCAGGAGGGAGGGCAGGAGAGAAGCGCGCACAGGCCAGAGACAGAAAGCTTCCTAATGCACCTCCGCCAGCCAGAACAGCGATTTGAGTAATAAAGGGCAGGGACATGGTTAAGCTCCAGGTAAAAGGTGACGAACACTCTCACCGGCTTGCTGTTCTGTGTCATCTGCGAATGAGGAACCCCGGAAATGTGCTCACAATTGAATCCATGATTTATCAGCCTTAAAGCAGTTCACTGCGACGCGCGCCTCACACGTCGGCCACTATTTAGCAGGGAAAAGCGCAACACGGGTTGCTTCCTGAACAGATTTACGTATAATGCGCGGGCCTGCAGATATTGCAGGCGCGATTCGAGCAGAATCGCAGACGGCTGAATTTTAGGCCGCCTGACAATACTCCCAATTGTGGAGTTATATGCTGAACGATTACACTCTCCCATCAATCGTAATGGGCTCGAGTAGTAATTTTTTTCGTCTATAAAAAGTTTGGAGCTCTGGTCTCATGCAGAACCAAAGAATCCGTATCCGTCTTAAAGCGTTTGATCATCGTCTGATCGATCAATCAACCGCGGAAATCGTTGAGACCGCCAAGCGCACTGGTGCGCAGGTTCGTGGTCCAATCCCGCTGCCAACCCGCAAAGAGCGTTTTACTGTTCTGATCTCTCCGCACGTTAACAAAGATGCGCGTGATCAGTACGAAATCCGCACTCACAAGCGTCTGGTAGACATCGTTGAGCCAACTGAAAAAACCGTTGATGCTCTGATGCGTCTGGATCTGGCTGCCGGTGTTGACGTGCAGATCAGCCTGGGTTAATCAGGTCATCGAGCGATTGAGAGGTTGAAACAATGATTGGTTTAGTCGGTAAAAAAGTGGGCATGACCCGCATCTTCACTGAAGATGGCGTTTCTATCCCCGTCACCGTAATCGAAGTTGAAGCGAACCGCGTTACTCAGGTCAAAGGCCTGGAAAACGATGGTTACCAGGCAATTCAGGTTACCACCGGTGCTAAAAAAGCAAACCGTGTGACCAAACCTGAAGCTGGTCATTTTGCTAAAGCTGGCGTTGAAGCTGGCCGTGGCCTGTGGGAATTCCGCACCGCTGAAGGTGAAGAATACTCTGTAGGTCAGAGCATCAGCGTTGAAATTTTCGCTGAAGTTAAAAAAGTTGACGTAACCGGTACCTCAAAAGGTAAAGGTTTCGCCGGTACCGTTAAGCGCTGGAACTTCCGTACCCAGGACGCTACTCACGGTAACTCCTTGTCTCACCGCGTTCCGGGTTCAATCGGTCAGAACCAGACTCCGGGCAAAGTGTTCAAAGGCAAGAAAATGGCAGGTCAGCTGGGTAATGAGCGCGTAACCGTTCAGAGTCTGGACGTGGTACGTGTTGACGCTGAGCGCAACCTGCTGCTGGTTAAAGGTGCAGTTCCCGGTGCTACCGGTAGCGACCTGATCGTTAAACCAGCTGTGAAGGCGTAAGGGGATAGCAATGGAATTAGTATTGAAAGACGCGCAGAGCGCGCTGACTGTTTCCGAAACTACCTTCGGTCGTGATTTCAACGAAGCGCTGGTTCACCAGGTTGTTGTTGCTTACGCATCTGGCGCCCGCCAGGGTACTCGTGCGCAGAAAACTCGCGCCGAAGTAACTGGTTCAGGCAAAAAGCCATGGCGTCAAAAAGGCACCGGCCGTGCGCGTGCAGGTTCTGTAAAGAGCCCAATCTGGCGTTCAGGTGGTGTGACCTTTGCTGCGAAGCCACAGGACCACAGTCAAAAAGTTAACAAAAAGATGTACCGCGGCGCGCTGAAAAGCATCCTGTCCGAACTGGTACGTCAAGATCGTCTGATCGTTGTCGAATCATTTGCTGTAGAAGCACCGAAAACCAAGCTGCTGGTACAGAAACTGAAAGACATGGCTCTGGAAGACGTGCTGATCATCACCGGTGAACTGGATGAGAATCTGTTCCTGGCTGCGCGTAACCTGTACAAGGTTGACGTGCGTGATGCATCCGGTATCGACCCAGTTAGCCTGATCGCCTTCGACAAAGTCGTTATGACTGCTGATGCAGTTAAGCAAGTTGAGGAGATGCTGGCATGATCCGTGAAGAACGTCTGCTGAAAGTACTGCGCGCGCCGCACGTATCTGAAAAAGCATCTAGCGCGATGGAAAAAACCAATACCATCGTTCTCAAAGTTGCTAATGACGCGACCAAAGCAGAGATCGTTGCTGCTGTTGAGAAACTGTTCGAAGTAGAAGTTAAAGACGTAAACACCCTGGTAGTTAAGGGCAAAGTTAAGCGTCAAGGACAGCGTATCGGTCGTCGTAGCGACTGGAAAAAAGCTTACGTCACCCTGAAAGAAGGCCAGAATCTGGACTTCGCTGGCGGCGCTGAGTAAGTCGGAGGAGAAAGACAATGGCAGTTGTTAAATGTAAACCGACATCTCCGGGTCGTCGCCATGTAGTTAAAGTGGTAAACGCGGAGCTGCACAAGGGCAAACCATTCGCCCCGCTGGTAGAAAAAAACAGCAAATCCGGTGGCCGTAACAACAATGGTCGTATCACTACCCGTCATATCGGTGGTGGTCACAAGCAGGCTTACCGTATTGTTGACTTCAAACGCAACAAAGATGGTATCCCGGCAGTTGTTGAACGTCTTGAGTACGATCCGAACCGCTCTGCGAACATCGCACTGGTTCTGTACAAAGACGGCGAGCGCCGTTACATCCTGGCCCCTAAAGGCCTGAAAGCCGGCGACCAGATTCAATCTGGCGTTGATGCTGCGATCAAAGCAGGTAACACTCTGCCGATGCGTAACATCCCGGTGGGTTCAACCGTGCATAACGTAGAAATGAAACCAGGCAAAGGCGGTCAGATTGCTCGCTCAGCTGGTGCTTACGTGCAGATCGTTGCGCGTGAAGGTTCTTACGTTACCCTGCGTCTGCGTTCAGGTGAAATGCGTAAAGTCGAGTCTGACTGCCGCGCAACACTGGGCGAAGTCGGCAACGCTGAGCACATGCTTCGCGTTCTGGGTAAAGCCGGTGCAGCCCGTTGGCGTGGTGTTCGTCCGACCGTTCGTGGTACCGCGATGAACCCAGTTGATCACCCGCACGGTGGTGGTGAAGGTCGTAACTTTGGTAAGCACCCGGTAACTCCGTGGGGCGTTCAGACCAAAGGTAAGAAGACCCGTAGCAACAAGCGTACCGATAAGTTTATCGTACGTCGCCGTAGCAAATAATATTAGAGGATAAGCCATGCCACGTTCTCTCAAGAAAGGTCCTTTTATTGACCTGCACTTGCTGAAGAAGGTAGAGAAAGCGGTGGAAAGCGGTGACAAGAAGCCTTTGCGCACTTGGTCCCGTCGTTCAACGATCTTTCCTAACATGATCGGTTTGACCATCGCTGTCCATAATGGTCGTCAGCACGTTCCTGTCTTTGTTTCCGACGAAATGGTTGGTCACAAACTGGGTGAATTCGCGCCGACACGTACTTATCGCGGTCACGCGGCTGATAAAAAAGCCAAGAAGAAATAAGTAGGAGGAAGAGATGGAAACTTTAGCTCAACATCGCCACGCTCGTTCTTCTGCTCAGAAGGTTCGCCTTGTTGCTGACCTGATTCGCGGTAAGAAAGTGTCGCAGGCACTGGACATTTTGACCTACACCAATAAGAAAGCGGCTGTACTGGTCAAAAAAGTTCTGGAATCTGCCATTGCTAACGCCGAACACAACGATGGCGCTGATATCGACGATCTGAAAATCACGAAAATTTTCGTTGATGAAGGTCCGACCATGAAACGCATTATGCCGCGTGCCAAAGGTCGTGCAGATCGCATCCTGAAGCGCACCAGCCACATTACTGTGGTTGTGTCCGATCGCTGAGACTCTGGAGACTAGCAATGGGTCAGAAAGTACATCCTAATGGTATTCGCCTGGGTATTGTAAAACCATGGAACTCTACCTGGTTTGCGAACACCAATGAATTCGCTGACAACCTGGACAGCGATTTTAAAGTACGTCAGTTCCTGACTAAGGAACTGGCTAAAGCATCTGTCTCTCGTATCGTTATCGAGCGTCCTGCGAAGAGCATCCGTGTGACTATTCACACCGCTCGTCCGGGCATCGTCATCGGTAAGAAAGGCGAAGATGTAGAAAAACTGCGCACGGTCGTCGCGAAAATCGCTGGCGTTCCTGCACAGATTAATATCGCCGAAGTCCGCAAGCCGGAACTGGACGCGAAACTGGTAGCTGACAGCATCACTTCACAGCTGGAGCGTCGTGTGATGTTCCGTCGTGCTATGAAGCGTGCGGTTCAGAACGCCATGCGTCTTGGCGCGAAGGGTATTAAAGTCGAAGTTAGCGGCCGTCTGGGTGGCGCCGAGATCGCACGTACCGAATGGTATCGTGAAGGTCGCGTGCCATTGCACACACTGCGTGCTGACATTGACTACAACACCTCTGAAGCGCACACCACTTATGGTGTAATCGGCGTTAAGGTATGGATCTTCAAAGGTGAGATCCTGGGTGGTATGGCTGCTGTTGAACAACCGGAACCGGCTGCTCAACCTAAAAAGCAGCAGCGTAAAGGCCGTAAGTAAGGAGAGTCGCTGATGTTACAACCAAAGCGTACGAAATTCCGTAAGGTGCACAAAGGCCGTAACCGCGGTCTGGCTGCGGGTACGGATGTCAGCTTCGGTACTTTCGGTCTGAAAGCTGTTGGCCGTGGTCGTCTGACTGCTCGTCAGATCGAAGCAGCACGTCGTGCTATGACCCGTGCAGTTAAGCGTCAAGGTAAGATCTGGATCCGAGTATTCCCGGACAAACCGATCACCGAGAAGCCGCTGGAAGTGCGTATGGGTAAAGGTAAGGGTAACGTAGAGTATTGGGTTGCCCTGATCCAGCCTGGTAAAGTCCTGTATGAAATGGACGGCGTACCAGAAGAGCTGGCCCGTGAAGCATTCAAGCTGGCAGCAGCAAAACTGCCTATCAAAACCACCTTTGTAACTAAGACGGTGATGTAATGAAAGCAACAGAGCTGCGTGAAAAAAGCGTTGAAGAGCTGAACACTGAGCTGCTTAATCTGCTGCGTGAGCAATTTAACCTGCGCATGCAGGCAGCATCTGGCCAACTGCAGCAGACCCATCTGCTGAAACAGGTGCGCCGTGATGTTGCACGCGTTAAGACTTTACTGACTGAGAAGGCGGGTTCGTAATGACCGATAAAATCCGTACTCTGCAGGGTCGTGTAGTAAGTGACAAAATGCAGAAATCTGCAGTTGTTGCTATCGAACGTTTTGTGAAACACCCGATCTACGGCAAATTCATCAAACGTACGACTAAGCTGCACATCCATGACGAGAACAATGAATGTGGAATTGGTGACGTGGTAGAAATCCGCGAATGCCGTCCACTGTCCAAGACTAAATCCTGGACCCTGGTTCGCGTAATCGAGAAAGCGGTTCTGTAATAAGAATTGTTTTTTCTGAGAAACCCTCTGCTTCGGCAGGGGGTTTTTTTTTGCCTGGTATCTGGCCTGTTCCATTCATGCCAGTGGTTGTACAAGTCTGAGAGCGTTCACAAATTTAACGGGGAGCCCGTGGGTCCTGCGGTTCATCAGTCAATGCGACCTGAAAATGCCACACGGGAGCGAGCGGTTTATCATCGCCAGGGAAGTGATGAGTCTTGAAAATGGAGAGTCATGATTGATTGTGTCGGCTACCGTTGAACGTTTTCACCGTTCACCGCACTACCTGTCACCCCAGCAACTGTCACTGCACTGCCTGCTATTGTCTCAGCCAAAAACTTGCCGCTAATATCGGATAGCACATAACCACTGACAACCCACAGGCAAGTTTATGACACGAACGCTGTTACTGAAGAATGCCGACTATGTGGTCTGCATGGATGCTGACCGTCAGGAAATACGACACGCCAGTATTTTGATAAAAGGAAATCAAATTGCTGCGGTTGGAGAAGCAGACTCATTACCTGATAACGCCGACGAGGTGATTGATCTCCAGGGACACATTGTTATTCCAGGCCTGATCAATACGCATCACCATATGTACCAGAGCCTGACCCGCGCTATTCCTGCGGTGCAAAATGGTGAACTGTTCAACTGGCTGACTCACCTCTATCCACTGTGGCAGAATTTAACGCCCGGGATGATTCAGGTGTCAACGCAGATCTCAATGGCCGAGTTGATCCTCTCCGGCTGCACCACCACCAGTGACCACCTCTATGTTTACCCTAATGGCTGTAAGCTTGACGACAGCATTGAAGCTGCATCCTTAATGGGTATGCGTTTCCATGCGAGCCGGGGCAGCATGAGTGTCGGTCAATCACAGGGTGGCCTGCCGCCCGATTCGCTGGTTGAGAGTGAAGCAGCCATTCTAAAGGATACGCAGCGGGTGATTGAGCGCTATCACGATGACAGCTATGGCTCGATGCTACGCATTGTGGTTGCGCCATGTTCACCGTTCTCGGTCAGCCGTGAGCTGATGAAGCAATCCGCTGCACTGGCACGCAGCTTCAACGTTTCTCTGCATACGCATCTGGCGGAGAATGACAGTGATATCCAATATAGCCGCGAAAAGTTCAACATGACACCCGCGCAGTATGTTGAAGACCTCGGCTGGGTAGGCCCGGATGTCTGGCATGCACACTGCGTCAAACTGGATCAGCCCGGTATTGAGTTATTTGCGCGTACAGGGACAGGTATCGCGCACTGTCCGTGCTCAAACATGCGTCTCGGCTCGGGCATTGCGCCGATAAGGCACATGTGCGATGCCGGAGTACATGTCGGTTTGGGGGTGGATGGTTCTGCCTCCAATGACAGCGCAGATATGATGGCAGAAGTACGTCAGGCCATGCTGCTGCAACGCGTGGGGTTCGGCCCGGATGCGATGACGGCGCGTCAGGCACTCGAACTGGCGACGCTGGGGGGAGCAAAAGTGCTGAATCGCAATGACGTGGGCGCTATTGCGCCGGGCATGATGGCTGATTTGGCTATTTTTGACCTCAATCGCATTGGTCTTGCCGGGGCAGGGCACGATCCCGTTGCTGCGCTGGTATTCTGTAATCCCGGCCAGGTCGCTTACAGCATCATTAACGGTAAAGTCAGGGTGCGTAACGGAGAACTGGCCGGAATTGACCTGCCAGCCATACTGCGTCAGCATAACCAACTAGCCAGAAAGCTGGTTGATTGAGTCAGAAGGGCACTTAATTTGGAAGGCGACGAAAAATAAGGCAGATTACATTTGCTACTGTTCGCACTATTCCCTAGAATACGCCCTCCCTGTCATCAGGGAAAATCAGCGGCTCGATTGAGAGCCGTTTATTTTTTCTACCCATCTGTGAGAACCGGTGTTACAATGCCGCGCCCTCAATTATGGGGCTTTCTAACGACCTGAGGTTTAGGTCCCGAAGTAGTAGTTGACATTAGCGGAGCACTAAAATGATCCAAGAACAGACTATGCTGAACGTCGCCGA
This sequence comes from Pantoea sp. MHSD4, assembly GCF_021043305.1. NCBI lineage: Bacteria > Pseudomonadati > Pseudomonadota > Gammaproteobacteria > Enterobacterales > Erwiniaceae > Pantoea > Pantoea sp. MHSD4. The sequence goes on from NZ_JAJNDH010000006.1 coordinate 247,810, forward strand.
CAACTCCGGTGCACGTCGCGTAATGTGTATCAAGGTTCTGGGTGGCTCGCACCGTCGCTACGCAGGCGTCGGTGACATCATCAAAGTTACCATCAAGGAAGCAATTCCTCGTGGTAAAGTTAAAAAAGGTGATGTCCTGAAGGCGGTAGTGGTGCGCACCAGGAAGGGTGTTCGTCGCCCGGACGGTTCTGTCATTCGCTTCGATGGTAATGCATGCGTTATTCTGAACAATAACAGTGAGCAGCCTATCGGTACGCGTATTTTTGGGCCGGTAACTCGTGAACTTCGTACTGAAAAGTTCATGAAAATTATCTCTCTGGCACCAGAAGTACTCTAAGGAGCGAACAATGGCAGCTAAAATCCGTCGTAACGACGAAGTTATCGTGTTAACCGGTAAAGATAAAGGTAAGCGCGGTAAAGTTAAGAATGTCCTGTCTTCTGGTAAGGTCATCGTTGAAGGTATCAACCTGGTTAAGAAACATCAGAAGCCGGTCCCGGCCCTGAACCAACCAGGCGGCATCGTTGAAAAAGAAGCTGCTATTCAGGTTTCTAACGTTGCACTGTTCAACGCGGCAACTGGTAAGGCTGACCGTGTAGGCTTTAGATTCGAAGACGGCAAAAAAGTCCGTTTCTTCAAGTCTAACAGCGAAACTATCAAGTAATTTGGAGTAGTACGATGGCGAAACTGCATGATTACTACAAAGACGAAGTAGTCCAGAAACTCATGACAGAGTTTGGCTACAATTCTGTCATGCAAGTCCCTCGGGTCGAGAAGATCACCCTGAACATGGGTGTTGGTGAAGCGATCGCTGACAAGAAACTGCTGGATAACGCAGCAGCTGACCTGGCAGCAATCTCCGGTCAAAAACCGCTGGTCACCAAAGCACGCAAATCAGTTGCAGGCTTCAAAATCCGTCAGGGCTATCCGATCGGCTGTAAAGTAACTCTGCGTGGCGAGCGCATGTGGGAGTTCTTTGAGCGTCTGGTCACCATTGCTGTTCCACGTATCCGTGACTTCCGTGGCTTGTCCGCTAAGTCATTCGATGGTCGTGGCAACTACAGCATGGGTGTACGTGAGCAGATCATCTTCCCAGAAATCGACTACGACAAAGTCGATCGCGTTCGTGGTTTGGATATCACCATTACCACTACTGCGAAATCTGATGATGAAGGCCGTGCTCTGCTGGCTGCCTTTGACTTCCCGTTCCGTAAGTAAGGTAGGGTTACTTAATGGCTAAGCAATCTATGAAAGCACGCGAAGTTAAGCGTGCAAAATTAGCAGACAAATTCTTCGCTAAACGCGCTGAACTGAAAGCGATCATCTCTGATGTGAACGCTTCCGACGAAGATCGTTGGGATGCTGTTCTGAAGCTGCAGAGTCTGCCGCGTGATTCCAGCCCTTCGCGTCAGCGTAACCGCTGCCGTCAAACAGGTCGTCCGCACGGTTTCCTGCGGAAGTTTGGGTTGAGCCGTATCAAGGTCCGCGAAGCCGCCATGCGCGGTGAAATCCCGGGCCTGAAAAAGGCTAGCTGGTAATTGTCACCAATTGAATCACGGGAGTAACACAGATGAGCATGCAAGATCCGATCGCGGATATGCTGACCCGTATCCGTAACGGTCAGGCCGCAAACAAAGTTGCGGTCACCATGCCTTCCTCCAAGCTGAAATTGGCAATTGCCAACGTTCTGAAGGAAGAAGGATATATTGAAGATTTCAAAATCGAAGGCGACATCAAGCTGGAACTGGAACTTACTCTCAAGTATTTCCAGGGCAAAGCTGTTGTAGAAAGCATTCAGCGAGTAAGCCGTCCTGGTCTGCGCATCTATAAGAAAAAAGATGAGCTGCCAAAGGTAATGGCCGGTATGGGCATCGCTGTAGTTTCTACATCTAAAGGTGTCATGACTGATCGTGCAGCGCGCCAGGCAGGTCTTGGTGGCGAAATTATCTGCTACGTAGCGTAATCGGAGGATACATATGTCTCGTGTTGCTAAAGCACCTGTCGTTGTTCCTGCCGGCGTAGAGGTAAAACTCAACGGTCAGGTAATTTCGATTAAAGGTAAAAACGGCGAGCTGACTCGTACTATCAATGATGCTGTTGAAGTTAAGCATGCTGACAACGCTCTGACTTTCGCTCCGCGCGAAGGTTTCGTTGACGGCTGGGCGCAGGCGGGTACTTCTCGCGCGCTGCTGAACGCAATGGTTATCGGTGTTACCGAAGGCTTCACTAAGAAGCTGCAGCTGGTTGGTGTAGGTTATCGTGCAGCCGTTAAAGGCGACGTGGTCAACCTGTCTCTGGGCTTTTCTCATCCAGTCGATCACCAGCTGCCCGCGGGTATCACTGCAGAATGTCCAACTCAGACTGAGATCGTGCTGAAAGGCGCTGATAAACAGCTGATTGGTCAGGTTGCAGCGGACCTGCGCGCCTACCGTCGTCCTGAGCCTTATAAAGGCAAGGGTGTCCGTTACGCCGACGAAGTCGTGCGTACCAAAGAGGCTAAGAAGAAGTAAGGTAACACTATGGATAAGAAATCTGCTCGTATCCGTCGTGCGACCCGTGCACGTCGCAAGCTCAAAGAGCTGGGTGCTACTCGCCTGGTGGTACATCGTACCCCGCGTCATATTTACGCACAGGTAATCGCCCCGAACGGTTCCGAAGTTCTGGTCGCTGCTTCTACTGTAGAAAAAGCTATCACTGAACAACTGAAGTATACCGGTAATAAAGAAGCCGCAGCTGCAGTAGGTAAAGCTATCGCAGAACGCGCAATCGAAAAAGGCATCACTGGTGTTTCTTTCGACCGTTCCGGTTTCCAATATCATGGTCGCGTCCAGGCACTGGCAGATGCTGCCCGTGAAGCTGGCCTTCAGTTCTAAGGTAGAGGTCTAAGATGGCACACATCGAGAAACAAGCTGGCGAACTGCAGGAAAAACTGATCGCGGTAAACCGTGTTTCTAAAACTGTTAAAGGTGGTCGTATCTTCTCCTTCACAGCACTGACTGTGGTAGGCGATGGTAATGGTCGCGTAGGTTTTGGTTACGGTAAAGCGCGTGAAGTTCCAGCAGCGATCCAGAAAGCGATGGAGAAAGCCCGTCGCAACATGGTTAACGTCGCGCTGACCAACGGCACCCTGCAGCACCCAGTTAAAGGTGCACACACGGGTTCCCGCGTGTTCATGCAGCCGGCTTCAGAAGGTACCGGTATTATTGCCGGTGGTGCAATGCGCGCCGTTCTGGAAGTCGCTGGAGTTCATAACGTACTGGCAAAAGCGTATGGTTCTACAAACCCGATTAACGTGGTTCGTGCAACTATCGATGGCCTGGGCAATATGAAATCTCCGGAAATGGTCGCTGCTAAGCGTGGTAAATCCGTTGAAGAAATTCTGGGGTAATCACGATGGCTAAGACTATTAAAATCACTCAAACCCGTAGTTCAATCGGCCGCTTGCCTAAGCATAAAGCCACTCTGGTTGGCCTGGGTCTGCGTCGTATTGGCCACACCGTTGAGCGTGAAGACACGCCAGCAGTACGCGGTATGGTCAACGCGGTTTCCTATATGGTTAAAGTGGAGGAGTAAGAGATGCGTTTAAATACTCTGTCTCCGGCCGAAGGGTCTAAGCACGCTACCAAGCGTCTGGGTCGTGGTATCGGTTCTGGCCTCGGAAAAACCGGTGGTCGTGGTCACAAAGGTCAGAACTCACGTTCTGGCGGTGGCGTACGTCGCGGTTTCGAAGGTGGTCAGATGCCTCTGTACCGTCGTCTGCCGAAGTTCGGTTTCACCTCTCGCAAAGCAATGATCACCACAGAGATTCGTCTGTCTGATCTGGCGAAAGTTGAAGGCGGTATCGTCGACCTGAACGCGCTGAAAGCAGCCAACATTGTCGGTGTTCAGATTGAATTCGTTAAAGTAATTCTGTCTGGTGAAGTTTCTACACCGGTAACGGTTCGCGGTCTGCGTGTCACCAAAGGTGCACGTGCTGCAATCGAAGCTGCTGGCGGTAAAATCGAGGAATAAGTAGCAGATGGCTAAACAACCGGGATTAGATTTTCAAAGTGCCAAAGGTGGCTTTGGTGAGCTGAAACGCAGACTGCTGTTTGTAATCGGCGCACTCATTGTCTTCCGTATTGGCTCTTTTATTCCAATCCCTGGTATTGATGCCACTGTACTTGCCAAACTGCTTGAGCAACAGCGTGGCACCATCATTGAAATGTTTAACATGTTCTCTGGTGGTGCTCTCAGCCGTGCTTCTATTTTCGCACTGGGCATCATGCCGTATATTTCGGCATCGATTATTATCCAGTTATTAACGGTGGTTCACCCAGCGTTAGCGGAAATTAAGAAAGAAGGGGAGGCTGGCCGTCGTAAGATTAGCCAGTACACCCGATACGGTACGTTGGTATTGGCCATATTCCAGTCGATCGGTATTGCTACCGGTCTGCCGAATATGCCAGGGATGCAAGGCCTGGTAATGAATCCAGGCTTTGCTTTCTACTTTACCGCTGTTGTGAGTCTGGTCTCGGGAACGATGTTCCTGATGTGGCTGGGCGAACAGATTACTGAACGTGGTATCGGTAACGGTATTTCGATCATTATCTTCGCAGGTATTGTTGCGGGTCTCCCGCCGGCCATTGGCCATACCATCGAGCAAGCGCGGCAAGGCGACCTGCACTTCCTTCTGTTGCTGTTGGTTGCAGTACTCGTATTCGCAGTGACCTTCTTTGTTATCTTCGTTGAACGTGGTCAGCGCCGCATTGTGGTGAACTACGCAAAACGTCAGCAGGGTCGTCGCGTTTACGCTGCACAGAGCACACATTTACCGTTGAAAGTGAACATGGCGGGTGTTATTCCAGCTATCTTCGCTTCCAGCATTATTCTGTTCCCGGCAACGATTGCATCGTGGTTTGGGGGCGGTACCGGTTGGAACTGGCTGACAACAATTTCGCTGTATTTGCAGCCAGGACAGCCGCTTTATGTGCTACTCTATGCGACTGCAATCATCTTCTTCTGTTTCTTCTATACGGCGTTGGTTTTCAACCCACGTGAAACAGCAGATAACCTGAAGAAGTCTGGTGCATTCGTACCGGGAATTCGTCCGGGAGAGCAAACGGCGAAGTATATTGATAAAGTAATGACGCGACTGACCTTAATCGGCGCCCTGTACATTACGTTTATCTGCCTTATCCCGGAGTTCATGCGTGATGCGATGAAGGTTCCCTTCTACTTTGGCGGTACGTCACTGCTTATCGTAGTTGTCGTCATCATGGACTTTATGGCTCAAGTGCAAACTCTGATGATGTCAAGTCAGTACGAGTCGGCACTGAAGAAAGCTAACCTGAAAGGCTACGGCCGTTAATTCAGTTGGTTGAGAAGTTACGGAGAGTAAAAATGAAAGTTCGTGCTTCCGTCAAGAAATTATGTCGTAACTGCAAAATCATTCGTCGCGACGGTGTCGTCCGTGTGATTTGTAGCGCCGAGCCTAAGCATAAACAGCGCCAAGGCTGATTTTGTCACATATTTTTCTTGCAAAGTCGGGTTGAGCTGGCTAGATTAGCCAGCCAATCTTTTGTATGTCAGTGCGTTTCCATTTGAGTATCCTGAAAACGGGCTTTTCAGCATGGGACGTGCTTGTTTAATTATAGGAGTGCATAGTGGCCCGTATAGCAGGCATTAACATTCCTGATCAAAAACATACCGTTATCGCATTAACTTCGATCTTCGGTATCGGTAAAACCCGTTCAAAAGCCATCTGCGCTTCAACGGGTATTGCTGAAAATGTTAAGATCAGTGAGCTGTCTGAAGAACAAATTGATCAGCTGCGTGATGCAGTTGCGAAATTCGTTGTAGAAGGTGATCTGCGCCGTGAAATCACCCTGAGCATCAAGCGTCTTATGGACCTTGGTTGCTACCGTGGTTTGCGCCATCGTCGTGGTCTTCCGGTTCGCGGTCAGCGTACTAAGACCAACGCACGTACCCGTAAGGGTCCGCGTAAACCGATCAAGAAATAATCGGGGTGAGTAAATAATGGCAAAGGCACCAGTTCGTGCACGCAAGCGTGTAAGAAAACAAGTCTCAGATGGCGTGGCTCATGTCCATGCTTCTTTTAACAACACCATCGTTACCATTACTGATCGTCAGGGTAACGCACTGGGTTGGGCAACCGCCGGTGGTTCCGGTTTCCGCGGTTCACGTAAATCCACTCCGTTTGCTGCTCAGGTCGCTGCAGAGCGCTGTGCAGAAGCGGTAAAAGATTACGGAATTAAGAACCTGGAAGTTATGGTAAAGGGTCCGGGTCCAGGACGCGAATCTACGATTCGTGCTTTGAACGCCGCTGGTTTCCGCATCACTAATATTACTGATGTGACTCCGATCCCTCATAACGGTTGTCGTCCGCCGAAAAAACGTCGCGTATAACGCCCGTTTTTTTAGGATAGTTGGAGAAAGAAAATGGCAAGATATTTGGGTCCTAAGCTCAAGCTGAGCCGTCGTGAGGGCACTGACTTATTCCTTAAGTCTGGCGTTCGCGCGATTGATTCCAAGTGTAAGATTGAACAAGCCCCTGGTCAGCATGGTGCGCGTAAACCGCGTCTGTCTGATTACGGCGGTCAGTTACGTGAAAAGCAGAAAGTTCGTCGTATCTACGGCGTGCTGGAGCGTCAGTTCCGTAACTATTATAAAGAAGCAGCTCGTCTGAAAGGCAACACCGGTGAAAACCTGTTGGCTCTGCTGGAAGGTCGTCTGGACAACGTAGTTTATCGTATGGGCTTTGGTGCCACTCGTGCAGAAGCACGTCAGCTGGTGAGCCATAAGTCTGTTCTGGTAAATGGCCGCGTTGTTAACATCGCTTCTTATCAGGTATCTCCGAATGATGTCGTTAGCATCCGTGAGAAAGCCAAAAAGCAATCTCGCGTGAAGGCCGCTCTGGAGCTGGCTGAGCAGCGTGAAAAGCCAACCTGGCTGGAAGTTGATGCGACTAAGATGGAAGGTGTGTTCAAGCGTATTCCTGAACGTACTGATCTGTCTGCGGACATTAACGAACACCTGATCGTCGAGCTTTACTCCAAGTAAGGCTTAGTACCAAAGAGAGGACACAATGCAGGGTTCTGTGACAGAGTTTCTAAAACCGCGCCTGGTAGATATCGAGCAAGTGAGTTCGACGCACGCCAAGGTGACCCTTGAGCCTTTAGAGCGTGGCTTTGGCCATACTCTTGGTAACGCACTGCGCCGTATTCTGCTTTCATCCATGCCGGGTTGCGCGGTGACCGAGGTTGAAATTGATGGTGTACTTCATGAGTACAGCACCAAAGAGGGCGTACAGGAAGATATCCTGGAAATCCTGCTCAACCTGAAAGGGCTGGCGGTAAGAGTTCAGGGTAAAGATGAAGTTATTCTGACCCTGAATAAATCTGGCATTGGCCCTGTGACTGCAGCCGACATTACCCATGATGGTGATGTCGAAATCGTCAAGCCTCAGCATGTCATTTGCCATCTGACCGATGAGAACGCTGCTATCAGCATGCGTATCAAAGTTCAGCGTGGACGTGGCTATGTGCCGGCTTCTGCCCGAATTCATTCGGAAGAAGATGAGCGCCCAATCGGCCGCCTGTTAGTTGACGCTTGCTACAGCCCTGTAGACCGTATCGCCTACAATGTTGAAGCAGCGCGTGTAGAGCAGCGCACCGACCTGGACAAGCTGGTCATCGAAATGGAAACCAACGGCACAATCGATCCTGAAGAGGCGATTCGTCGTGCGGCAACCATTCTGGCTGAACAACTTGAAGCTTTCGTTGACTTACGTGATGTACGTCAGCCGGAAGTTAAAGAAGAGAAACCAGAATTCGATCCGATCCTGCTGCGCCCTGTTGACGATCTGGAATTGACTGTCCGCTCTGCTAACTGCCTTAAGGCAGAAGCTATCCACTACATCGGTGATCTGGTACAGCGTACCGAGGTTGAGCTGCTTAAAACGCCTAACCTTGGTAAAAAATCTCTTACCGAGATTAAAGATGTGCTGGCTTCGCGTGGTCTTTCTCTGGGCATGCGCCTTGAGAACTGGCCGCCAGCAAGCATTGCTGATGAATAATCAGATCACAGGTTAAGGTTTCACTGAGAAGGATAAGGTCATGCGCCATCGTAAGAGTGGTCGTCAACTGAACCGCAACAGCAGCCATCGTCAGGCTATGTTCCGCAACATGGCCGGTTCTCTGGTTCGTCATGAGATCATCAAAACGACTCTGCCGAAAGCCAAAGAACTGCGTCGCGTAGTTGAGCCGCTGATTACTCTTGCCAAGACCGACAGCGTAGCTAATCGTCGTCTGGCATTCGCCCGTACTCGTGATAACGAGATCGTGGCAAAACTGTTTAATGAGTTAGGCCCGCGTTTCGCGAGCCGTGCCGGTGGTTACACTCGTATTCTGAAGTGTGGCTTCCGTGCTGGTGACAACGCTCCGATGGCTTACATCGAGCTCGTTGATCGTCCAGAAGCTCAAGCAGAAGCAGCTGCAGAGTAATCTGTAGCAACGTAAAAAACCCGCTTCGGCGGGTTTTTTATTGCCTGCAATTTACTACCTTAGAACGTAGTCTTTCATGTTCAAAGGAGCTAACTATGTGGCTGGTTGATGAACTTGCTGAACAGCATATCAAAGCAGCGTTAGAAAAAGGCGAGCTGAGTAATCTTCCTGGCTCAGGTAAGCCACTGCAGCTGGATGATGACAGCCATGTTCCGCCCGAATTAAGAGCAGGTTACCGGTTGCTCAAAAATTCAGGATTTCTGCCGCCTGAACTTGAGTTAAGACGCGAAGCCATGGAAGTTAACGATCTTATTTGTCAGCTCGATCCAGAGGATCATCGGTATCAGGATCAGCGTAATCGACTTCAGGTGCTGACACTGAGATTACGCCAGGCTGGAATGAGCACCGATTTTCTTCATGGCCGTTATGCCGCAGCCATCCACAATCATTTCCGTGAGGAGAAGTAAATGTTTCGCATTGGCCAGCTAGCTAAGCTTGCGGATGTCACGCCAGACACGATTCGCTTCTATGAAAAACAACAGATGATGGATCATGATGGTCGGACAGAAGGCGGTTTTCGACTTTATAGCGAGAGTGATCTTCAGCGTCTGAAATTTATTCGCTACGGGCGCAAACTCGGCTTTAGCCTTGAAGCCATCAGAGAGCTGCTCTCGATCCGGGTCGATCCTGTGCATCACACCTGTCAGGAATCAAAAGCGATCGTTGAAAAACGGCTGTATGAAGTTGCTCAAATGATCGCAGAATTAGAAACGATGCAGCGTTCTCTGCGACATCTCTCGGATGCCTGTTGTGGAGACAGCCACACTAGCGTTTCGTGCTCAATTCTTGAGGCACTGGAGCGGGGAGAGGCTTTGAGCAAATAAGGATATTGTTATTTTGCTGCAAAAGAATAAAGTATCAGACCTTATAAACAGGAGGCGTCATGAGTAAATATCAGCACACCAAAGGGCAAATTCGCGACAACGCGATTCAGGCCCTCTTACACGACCCGCTATTTCGGCAACGTATTGAGCAGAAGCAAAAAGGTAAAGGCAGTTTTAAACGGAAAGAGAAACATGGAAAGGGGACGGGATGGGAGGGCAGTGATAAGAAAGCGTCTTATCACTGCCCTTCTGCTTTTACGGTTAAAAAAACCGCCTGTGCGGCGGCTTATCAACTATACCCGCGTGTTTTGCTGTTTAAGCAGATCGCGGATTTCAGTCAGCAGTAATTCTTCGTTCGTTGGTTTCGCAACGGGCTTTTCAACTTCCTTTTTCTTATACAGACGGTTCATTAACTTGATCGCCATGAAGATTGCGAAAGCGATGATGACGAAATCGAAGATGGTCTGAAGGAAGATACCGTATTGCATTACAACGGCTGGCGCATCACCAACTGCGGGCTTAAGTACCCACTGGAATGATTTAAAGTCGACACCACCGATCAGCAAGCCCAATGGTGGCATAATGATGTTGGCGACCAGCGATGAAACGATTTTCCCGAAGGCCGCACCGATGATAACACCGACGGCGAGATCCATCACATTACCGCGCATCGCGAAATCGCGAAACTCTTTGATTAAACTCATACTTATCTCCTTGCCTAAGCCAATGTCATAAAGTTTAACAAACCTTACTGTTTTTGCCATCAACTCAGCGATTTAAGCGGCACTTTCACGCGTCTCGTACTTTTTATGCCTGTAAATGCGGCATTTACAGGAAAAATGGACTTGGCTGAAAGAGACGTTCAACGTCTGAGACAAATTTCTTGTCGGTGAGGAACATGATGACATGATCTCCTTGTTCAATACGCAGATTGTCATTGGCAATCATCACATCGTCACCGCGAACCACTGCGCCGATAATGGTCCCTGGCGGTAATTTGATATCATCAATTGAACGGCCGACCACGCGTGAAGTGGATTCGTCACCATGCGCTATTGCTTCGATTGCCTCTGCAATACCGCGTCGCAGTGACGATACACCCACGATATCTGCTTTGCGCACATGGCCCAGCAGAGCAGAGATAGTGGCCTGCTGAGGTGAAATAGCAATATCGATGACGCTGCCCTGCACCAGATCGACATACGCACGACGCTGTATAAGCACCATAACTTTCTTCGCCCCCATCTTTTTTGCCAGCATGGCTGACATGATGTTGGCTTCATCATCATTGGTGACGGCAATAAACAGATCAACCTGCTCAACGTGCTCTTCCGCCAGCAACTCCTGATCGGACGCATCGCCATAAAAAACTACCGTGTCATGCAGATGTTCTGCAAGTTCGGCTGCGCGCTGAGCATTACGTTCAATCAGCTTAACGCTGTAATGTTTCTCAAGACGCTGTGCCAGACCGAAACCAATGTTACCGCCACCCACCAGCATAATCCGCTTGTAGGGTTTCTCCAGCCGTTGCATCTCGCTCATTACGGCACGAATGTTCTGGCTGGCGGCGATGAAAAAGACTTCATCACCCGCTTCTACAATGGTTGAGCCCTGCGGACGAATGGGCCGGTCCTGACGAAAGATAGCGGCTACGCGGGTATCGATGTGTGGCATATGCTCACGCATGATGGAGAGCGGATTGCCCACCAGTGGTCCACCATAATAGGCTTTCACCACCGCAAGGCTGACTTTGCCCTCAGCAAAGTTAACCACCTGCAACGCGCCAGGATACTGGATTAAACGGTAGATATTTTCGATCACCAACTGTTCCGGTGAGATCAGGTGATCAATGGGCACCGCTTCAGGAATAAATAACTTGTCCGCATCACGCAGATAGTCGGCCGCGCGAATCCGGGCGATACGGTTCGGCGTATTGAAAAGCGAATAAGCAATCTGACAGGCAATCATGTTGGTTTCGTCGGAGTTGGTCACGGCAACCAGCATGTCGGCATCTTCCGCGCCTGCTTCCCGCAAAATGCGCGGATGAGAACCATGACCCTGCACGACGCGCAGATCGAATTTATCCTGCAGATGACGCAGGCGTGAAGAGTCGGTATCCACCACCGTGATATCGTTGTTTTCACCGACCAGATTTTCTGCCAGGGTACCGCCAACCTGACCTGCGCCCAGAATGATTATTTTCATCGCTTATCAATACTCATCTCAGTTTGTACCCGATTTCTTTATCAGCTTAGCGTAGAAGAAACCATCTCCGCCTTCGGCTTGCGGGAATACCTGTAGGCCATTCGCGGGTGCATCCCTGAGGGAAACGGCTTGTGCATCGTGCTGGCGCTGCAGGAAAGCATCTATCTGCTGATGATTCTCTTCAGGCAGGATGGAACAGGTAGCATAAATCAGCGTGCCGCCTGGTTTCAGGTGCGGCCAGACAGCATCAAGAATTTCAGACTGAAGCTTTGCCAGCTCGGCGATATCACGATCGCGACGCAGCCACTTGATGTCTGGATGACGTCGGATCACTCCGGTAGCAGAGCAGGGGGCATCCAGCAGAATTCGGTCAAACTGCCGATCACCGCACCACTGCTGCGGCGTCCGTCCATCACCCTGTTTAACATCTGCTTTCATGCCCAGTCGCTGCAGATTTTCCTCAACGCGTTTAAGGCGCTGTGCATCTACGTCGACGGCCATGACTTCTGCTTCCGGCGCGATTTCGAGAATATGGGTCGTTTTACCGCCGGGTGCAGCACATATATCCAGAATCTGTTCGCCGTTTTGGGGTTCAAGCAGCAAAGCACAGCGCTGAGCGGACAAATCCTGCACGGTCACCCAACCCTGCCCGAAGCCTGGTAACTGACTGACCGGAGCAGGGGCATCGAGCCGAAGTGCATCCGGCACATCGTCAGCAGGCTTTGCATTCCTGCCACTTTCAGTCAGCAGGGCCAGCCATGCATCACGTTCGTGGTGCTGTTGGTTAACCCGCAACCACATCGGCGGACGCTGGTTATTGGCTTCGACGATCTGCTGCCACTGTTCTGGCCAGGCATGCTGCAATCGCTTTAGCAGCCATCCCGGATGCAGATACCGCTGCGGGCCATCCTGAATGCTGGCGAGCAGCTCTTCGCGCTGGCGCTGAAACTGGCGTAATACACCATTTAATAAGCCTTTCAGGCTGGTGCGCTTCAGGACTTCGGCCCCTGCGACAGTTTCTGCCAGTGCGGCGTGAGCAGGCACGCGTGTATATTCCAGCTGGTAAAGCCCGACCATGATCAGATAGTGCAGAACCCGCTGTTTACCGGTAAGGGGACGCGCCATCAGTTTACCGATTAGCGCTTCAAGCTGCGGTAATGTACGCAACACGCCAAAACAGATCTCCTGCACTAACGCGCTATCTTTGTCAGAGAGTTTTTTCTGAGCGGCAGGCAGTGCCGTGTTCAGGGATTCGCCCTTGTCGACAACGCGCTCAATAAGTTGGGCGGAGAGGCTACGCAGGTTGATTGATTTAGTCATAGGGTTTTGTCATCAAACAAAAGGCCCGGTGAGTGACCGGGCCTGAGAGTCAGTCCAGAAGGGTTCCAGGTTCAAACCATTCCCGGCGCGAGTTGAGAAGATCCTGAGCCGACATCGGTTTTTTACCGGCGGGCTGCAACTGCAGTAGATTCAGTACACCCTGAGCGGTCGCCACCTGGATGCCACGTTTATCCGCATGAATAATTTCACCCGGCGAACGATCGCTGTGAGGCAGAACGCTTGCCTGCCAGACTTTCACCGGTTGATCATCAATGGTGAAAAAGCTCATCGGCCACGGGTTAAACGCGCGAATACAACGTTCAAGCTGTTCTGCTGAGAGTGTCCAGTCAAGACGAGCTTCCTCTTTACTGAGCTTCTCAGCATAGTTGGCCAGCGCTTCATCCTGTTTTTCAGGTGTAGCCTGCTGAGTGCTCAGTAAGGTCAGCGTATCCAGCAGTCCCTGTGGTCCAAGTTCAGCCAGCTTATCGTATAGCATTGCACTGGTATCCTGGGCAGTAATCGGACAGGCAAGCTTGTGCAGCATATCGCCGGTGTCCAGCCCCACATCCATCTGCATGATGGTCACGCCGGTTTCGCTGTCGCCAGCCCAGAGCGCACGTTGAATCGGTGCGGCTCCACGCCAGCGTGGCAGCAGTGAACCATGAACGTTGATGCAGCCCAGACGTGGCATATCAAGCACGGCCTTTGGCAGAATTAATCCGTAGGCCACAACAACCATCACATCAGCCTTAAGGTCAGCAACCAGCTGCTGATTCTCTTCCGGTCGCAGTGACTTAGGCTGATACACAGGAATGTCATGTGCCATCGCCAGCGTTTTGACCGGGCCTGGGGTTAATTTGTTACCGCGACCCGCCGGGCGGTCGGGTTGGGTGAATACACCGATAACCTGATGTTCAGAAGCAAGCAGCGCGTCAAGATGACGCGCTGCAAAGTCAGGTGTGCCGGCAAAGATGATTTTTAGCGGGGCAGACACGTGTATCCCTTCTTAAGTTCTCAGGAAGCCTGGGCGTTCTGACGCGCCAGTTTCTCTAACTTAGTTTTGATTCGTTGCCGCTTCAGAGGCGACAGATAATCGATAAACAGTTTGCCTTCCAGATGATCGATCTCATGCTGGATACAGATGGCCAGTAACTCGCTGGCTTCCAGCTCGAAACTGTTACCGTCACGATCAAGTGCACGGACTTTAACCCGCTCGGCACGTGGAACAAATGCGCGCTGTTCCGGAATTGAGAGGCAACCCTCTTCAATACCGGTTTCGCCGCTTTTTTCCAGCAGCTCAGGGTTGATCAGAACTAAACGCTCTTCACGACTTTCAGAGACATCAATCACGATAATGCGCTGATGAATATCGACCTGCGTAGCGGCAAGACCGATACCTTCTTCGGCATACATCGTCTCGAACATATCATCAACGATACGCTGAATGTCTGCGTTAACTTCTTTAACGGGCGCAGCGACTTTGCGAAGACGCTCGTCAGGGAAATGTAATACCTGCAAAACTGACATAAATATCCAGATCTGTATTCGGTTAAGAAAAGATTACTACCTCATATTGTAGACTTTTCGAGGCCTGATTGACAGCATTGTGCAGCAGGAAGCAAGGGCGATCAGGGAGTCTGAGATGGACAAAATAGCGCAGTACGTGCGGCTGGCAGCCGTCACTGGAATGACAGGGAAACGCTGGATTGACGTCGCACAGCAGACAGGTGGCCAGGTAGCAGATAAGGAGCAGCTTATCCGATTAGGGTTAGATGCCAGTCAGCGCCAGCAATATTATGATTTCAGTGCAAAAAAACTTCCAGAATTGTATGACTGGCTGGCACAGAGTCCGGCTCATCATCTGATTACTGCGTTGGACGAGGCCTATCCAGCCCGTCTCAAAGAAACGAGCCGCTTTCCGCCACTGCTCTATATTCATGGCGATCCTGCTGTGATAAGTACTCCTCAGTTAGCGGTGGTGGGGAGTCGAAACTGTTCACATAATGGCCGTTACTGGTGCGACTGGTTTACTCAGCACTTAAGCCTCAGCGGTCTGACCATTACCAGCGGACTGGCCCGGGGTATTGATGGTGTTGCACATAAGGCAGCACTCAACGTGAAGGGCAAAACGGTGGCTGTACTGGGCAGTGGGTTACAAAATCTCTATCCCAAAAATCATGCCGACCTTGCCGCAGAGATTGTTGAGCAGGGTGGTGCTGTGATTTCTGAATTTCCGCTGGCGACCCTGCCGCATCCGGCGAATTTTCCACGCCGTAATCGTATCATCAGCGGTCTGAGTCATGGGGTGCTGGTGGTAGAAGCCTCGCTGAAGAGTGGCTCACTGGTGACGGCACGTTATGCGCTGGAGCAGAATCGCAATGTCTATGCCTTACCTGGCGCGATCGGCAATCCATTAAGTGAAGGCGTTAACTGGCTGATTCAGCAGGGTGCGCTGCTGGTGGCCCACCCCAATAACATTGTGGAAGATCTGGCTGGTGCGCTGAACTGGCTGCCAGCGACACAGGCCGACGAAATTTATTCTGAGGTGAGTGACGATGCTCCATTGCCATTTGCTGATGTGTTGGCTAACGTAGGTGATGATGTTACACCTGTTGACGTTGTCGCTGAACGTGCCGGCCAATCTGTGCCAGTTATCTCAGCTCAGTTGCTGGAACTGGAGTTAGCAGGATGGATCGCAGCTGTACCCGGCGGCTATGTCCGATTGAGGAGGGCATGCCATGTTCGACGTACTGATGTATTTGTTTGAGACATATATCCACAACGAAGCAGAAATGGGTGTTGATCAGGACAGATTGACAGACGACCTGACGGATGCCGGGTTCCATCGTGAAGATGTTTACAGTGCGCTGAACTGGCTGGAAAGACTGGCTGATTATCAGGAAGGGCTGGTTGAGCCAGTTTTACTGACAAGTGATCCGCTCTCCATGCGTATTTATACCGACGAAGAGAGCAAGCGTTTAGATGCTGATAGCCGTGGTTTTCTGCTGTTCCTGGAGCAGATTCAGGTGCTGAACCTGGAAACCCGTGAAATGGTCATCGAACGTATCATGGCGCTGGATACCTCTGAGTTTGACCTGGAGGATCTCAAATGGGTGGTGCTGATGGTGTTGTTCAACATCCCGGGATGTGAAAATGCCTATCAGCAGATGGAAGAACTGCTATTCGACGTCAATGAAGGTATGCTGCATTAAATTTCCTTTCATGCATTGATCGCTATGAGTAAAGCTGCACTCTTCACCGTGCGTAAACAGGATCCCTGCCCCGCTTGCGGGGCAGAACTGGTTATTCGCTCCGGTAAACATGGTCCTTTTCTGGGCTGCGCGAACTACCCGGCTTGCGACTACATTCGACCTTTAAAAGGTCAGGCCGATGGCCACGTGGTCAAAGTGCTGGAAGGCCACGCCTGTCCAGAATGTGGTGCGGATAAAGTGCTGCGGCAGGGACGTTTTGGCATGTTTATCGGCTGCAGCTGCTATCCGGAATGCGGATACACCGAAACCATCGATAAACCGGATGAAACCTCGCTGGCCTGTCCTCAGTGCCATGAAGGCCGGTTAGTTCAGCGGCGTTCCCGTTACGGCAAAACGTTTCACTCCTGCGATCGCTATCCCGCCTGCCAGTTTGTTGTGAATCTGACACCCGTTGCCGGAATCTGTCCTTATTGTGAGTATCCACTGTTAGTTGAAAAAAAGACGGCGCAGGGCATTAAACGATTCTGTGCCAGTAAGAGTTGTGGCAAAGCCATCGCTGAAGAGAATTCATAGATCATGGAAAATCAACACCTCGCCGATTCATTTGAAAATTGCTTAGCGCATCTGAATCGTCAGGCGGTCATCGCCTATCCAACTGAAGCTGTATTTGGTCTGGGCTGTGACCCTGACAGTGAATCTGCCGTCATGGCCTTGCTGGCGCTGAAACAGCGTCCGGTAGAAAAGGGACTTATCCTGATTGCCGCTGATTACACCCAGCTTGAACCTTATATCTCCGCACGCGAACTTTCGGTGATGCAGCGTGAGCGGATGTTTGCATGCTGGCCCGGTCCTGTGACCTTTGTCGTCCCCGTTCCACCACAAACCCCTCGCTGGCTGACCGGGCAGTTTGATTCGCTGGCCATTCGCGTCAGTGACCATCCCGATGTGCAGGCGCTTTGCCGCGCATTTGGTAAACCGCTGGTTTCAACCAGCGCAAATCTGTCGGGTCTGCCTCCCTGCCGCACGGCGGAAGAAGTGAAGCAACAGTTTGGTGAGCACTTCCCGGTTCTGTCGGGAAAAACCGGTGGCCGCCTTAATCCCTCTGAAATCCGCGATGTGATTAGCGGCGAACTTATACGTCAGGGTTAATTCATGGATCAATTCGCCGTTTTCGGTAATCCCATCAGCCACAGTAAATCACCGCTGATCCATCAGGCTTTCGCTGAGCAGACGGGTATTGAACATCGCTATGGTCGCATCTGCGCCCCGATTGATGGTTTTCCCCAGGCGCTCTCTGCCTTTTTTGAACAGGGAGGTCGTGGTGCCAATGTGACGTTGCCTTTTAAACAGCAGGCATGGGAGTTTGCCGATCAGCTGAGTGAACGTGCAGCCCTGTCCGGCGCGGTAAACACGGTGAAAAAACTCAGTGATGGTCAGATCCTGGGGGACAACACGGATGGCATTGGCCTGTTAAGTGACCTTGAGCGGCTTAAGATGATCAACGCTGGCGACAATGTATTGCTGGTGGGCGCGGGCGGGGCTGCTCGCGGCGTCATTCTGCCATTGCTTTCAGCGGGCGTGACACTGACCGTCGTCAATCGTACAGCTGCACGCGCTGAAGAGCTGGCGACGCTGTTTGGAGAGAATGGGCCTATCCGGGCATGTCGTTTTGAACAGCTGACGGGTCAGCACTTCGATCTGATCGTTAATGCCACTTCAAGCGGTGTGAATGGAGAAACGCCTCCTTTACCTTCTGACGTGATCCATTCCGGCGTGCAGTGCTATGACATGTTTTACCAAAGCGGGCTGACGCCTTTCCTGCGCTGGTGTCAGGGGCATGGCACGAATCATCTGGCAGATGGTTTGGGTATGCTGGTGGGGCAGGCTGCTCATGCCTTCTATATATGGCACGGAGTAATGCCAGACATTGCTCCGGTCATTGCTCAGCTTAAGCAGGCCATGCAGTCGTGAATCAGGCGATACAGTTCCCTGATGATGAAGCCTATGATGCTGAACTCAAGGCGGTTTGTTTCCCGGTACTGGTCAACGGCATGCGGCTGAACTGTGCAATCAGCTGTGAGTCGTTGATATCACGTTTTGGTGAAGGAGAGGCGATGGCGCTGTTTCAGCACCATCGCTGGGATCTGGAGGATGAGGCGGAAGAGGCTATCCGTCAGGATAACGTTGATGCTCAGGGCTGGGTCTGGTTAGCGTCAGCCAGGTAATCATCTTTCCAGCCCACATAGTTGTTAGCGGAATAGCGTAACCCTTCTTTTTCGCTGTCATTAAGCGGCCTGATTTGCTTCACCGGACTCCCCAGATAGAGATAGCCACTCTCCAGTCTTTTACCTGGCGGCACCAGACTGCCGGCACCAATCATCACCTCATCTTCTACTATTACGCCATCAAGCAAAATCGATCCCATTCCGACCAGCACGCGATCGCCAATGGTACAGCCGTGCAGCATCGCTTTATGGCCGACCGTGACCTCCTCGCCAATAATAAGAGGGAAGCCTTGCGGATTGGCTGCAGATTTATGCGTAACGTGCAGAACACTGCCATCCTGCACATTGGTTCGGGCACCGATCCGGACCTGATTCACGTCACCCCTGATCGCAACAAGCGGCCAGATGCTGACGTCATCCTCCATAATCACATCACCGACGACAACACTGCTTGAATCGACCATAACGCGCTGGCCAGTTTGCGGGAAAAGATCTTTATAGGGGCGTAGGGCGGAAGTCATCATGTTCTCCTTTGTTCTGTTTTCACTGCAGCCTGATGCGATTTTACACAGCTGACAAGCCAATTCTGACCCGGATCGCTGGTGATCTCATCAATCTGGATCATTTATAACCGTTCAGATAAAAGATCCAAAAAAAGGGTTGTGCTCTGAAACGGGA
>NZ_JAJNDH010000007.1:0-227257 GCF_021043305.1 Pantoea sp. MHSD4
ATTTCAGAAGTTTTTCTCCGGCGGCGCAGTCCCCTGTGCCTCTCAACCCGCTTCCCGTTGCCGGTGTTCCGTGTCGATGGAGGCGCATTATAGGGAGTTTCCTCAGGCTGACAAGTGTTTCTTCGAATTAATTTACTGAGCGCCTCTTTTTTAAACGAACGGCTTAAAAAGAGACGTTTCATGGCCGAATAACGCACAAAAGTGGCAACGAAACGTTGTAAAGAGACCTGCCGTTGCCGATTGCGGGTGCTATTATTTTGCTTCTTCTCGCAGGATAACCCCAGGAAGGACACTCAATGATAAAATCCGCGCGCAGCATGGCTGGTTTGCCATGGATAGCTGCTATGGCCTTTTTCATGCAGTCACTCGACGCCACCATACTGAACACTGCCCTGCCCGCTATCGCCACCAGCCTCGACCGTTCTCCCCTTGCCATGCAATCCGCCGTCATCAGTTACACCCTGACTGTCGCTATGCTGATTCCGGTCAGCGGCTGGCTCGCCGATCGCTTCGGCACGCGCAAAGTGTTTATTGTGGCGGTATCGCTGTTCACCCTTGGCTCACTGGCTTGTGCACTCTCACCGACGCTTTCGGTGCTGGTCATGTCGCGCATCGTACAGGGCGTCGGTGGCGCAATGATGATGCCGGTCGCGCGACTGGCACTGTTACGTGCCTATCCACGCAGTGAACTGCTGCCGGTACTCAACTTTGTGACCATGCCAGGTTTAGTCGGGCCGATACTGGGCCCGATGCTGGGTGGCGTACTCGTCACTTACGCCACCTGGCACTGGATCTTCCTGATTAATATCCCGATTGGCATTCTCGGCATTATCTACGCACGCAAATATATGCCGGACTTCACCACACCTAAGCGCCGCTTCGACTTTTTCGGCTTCATATTATTCGGGGCTGGACTCGTGATGATCTCGATTGGGATTGAGCTGTTCGGTGAGCGGATTGTTTCTGCCTGGCTGGCCGGCGGGATATTACTCAGCGGGATCGTGCTTTTACTCCTCTATATAGTGCATGCCCGAAATCACCCTTCACCGCTGATCAACCTGCCGATGTTTAAAACCCGGACCTTCTCAGTCGGCATCGTCGGCAACATTGCCTCTCGTCTCGGCACCGGCTGTGTGCCCTTTCTGATGCCGCTTATGTTACAGGTTGGATTTGGCTTTTCCGCGATCATTGCAGGCTGCATGATGGCGCCAACCGCCCTGGGTTCGATTCTGGCGAAGTCGACGGTGACACAACTCCTGCGCTGGCTGGGCTACCGCCGTCTGCTGGTCGGCATTACCGCCATTATTGGCATCCTGATCGCCAGCTTCTCCCTGCAGTCACCCGCTGAAAGTATCTTCGTACTATTGCTTCCACTGTTTATTCTCGGCATGGCGATGTCTACGCAATTCACCGCCATGAACACCATTACGCTGGCCGACCTGAATGATGATAACGCCAGCGGCGGAAATAGCGTGCTGGCAGTAACGCAGCAATTAGCGATCAGTTTTGGTGTGGCCGTCAGCGCTGCGGTGCTGCGCTTTTATCAGGAGTTTGAAACCAGCACCATTTCACAGTTCCATGCCACGTTTCTGACTATGGGTATCGTTACCGTACTTTCGGCGCTGACCTTTATGCTGCTGAAAAACGGGGATGGACGTAATCTGATCAGCAATCGTGACAAGAAGAAAAAGCGCTAAACCGACCCCCGCACCACCAGTTCCGGCGTCAGCACCAGCGTTTGCTGACTGGCGTCGGGATCGCTGAGACGATGAATTAAGGTGTCTATCGCCAGTTCACCCAGCGCATCTTTCGGCTGATGGATGGTACTCAGTGGTGGAGTGAGATAACGCGCCAGTTCAATATCGTCATATCCCATCACCGCCATCTGCTGCGGAATCCCCATCCCGGCCTGATAGAGCGCGTGATAAACGCCGACCGCCATTGCATCGTTACTGGTGAAGACGGCTTCTGGCGGCGTTTCCAGCGCCAGCAGTTCGACCATCCCGTTGTAGCCCCCCTGAAATTCAAAATCACCATTCACCACATAGCCGGGCAGAATCTCCAGGCCACTCTTTGTCATGGCGTTGCGATAACCTTCCAGGCGCATACGCGCAGGGGTTTTATCCTGTGGACCGGCGATACAGGCTATACGGGTATAACCGCAGTCGATGAGATGCTGAGTAGCCAGTTCGCCGCCCAGCAGCGCGTTATCCTGAATAATGTCACCGCGGCCTTCAAAGGGTGCCCAGTCCATCATCACCGTAGGTATAGAAGGATAACGGTTCAGAATATCTGCCGAAGGCAGGTGACTTTCAGTGCACATCATCAGCAAACCATCGACACGCTTCTGCATCAACGTTTCCAGGCTGCGATTCATTCGCTCCTCGTCACCCGCCGTGTTACAGAGAATCAGGCTATAGCCACGCTGATAGCAGCTCTCCTCCACACCGCGCACCACTTCGGCATAAAAGGGGTTACTACTGGTGGTCAGCAGCATACCGATGGTGTGGGTCTGATTAATTTTCAGACTGCGTGCCAGCGCAGAAGGGGCATAGTTGAGATGACGTATCGCCTGCTCAACTTTTTCGCGCACGCCATCACTGACAAAGCGATTGTTATTGATCACGTGCGAGACAGTTGAGGTAGAGACGCCCGCCAGGCGAGCAACATCTTTCATGGTGCTCAAATGCTTAGCCCTGCTGCTGCAAAAAATCATCGATCTCCGTGCGCCACGGCACGGAGGGCTGTGCACCCGGTCGCGTAACGGCAATAGCGGCGGCGGCATGGGCAAATCGCACCGCGTCGTACATTGGCTTCTGCTCCAGTCGCGCGGTAATAAAGGCACCGTTAAAGGTGTCACCCGCCGCGATGGTGTCGATAGCTTTAACACTGAAGCCTGCAATACGCTGACCTTCTCCCCGCTCGCTCAGCCAGACGCCGCGGCGACCAAGCGTAATCAGTACCGTGCCGATGCCTTTGGCATGCAGCACTTCCGCAGCGCGTGCCGCATCTTCATCGCTGTTGACTGCAATGCCGGTCAGGCTCTCGGCTTCGGTCTCATTCGGCGTAATAATATCGATTAATGCCAGCAGTTCATCTGAAAGAGAGGTAGCGGGAGCCGGATTGAGGATAACCTGCGTATGATGCTGCCGGGCAAGCGTCGCAGCGGCCAGTACGCTTTCCAGTGGTGATTCCAGCTGCATTAATAGTGCATCAGCATCGGCGATGACATGCTGATGACGCGCCACGCAATCGGGTGTTAACGCCGCATTGGCACCAGAGTAAATGCCAATGTTGTTCTCACCGTCACCGTTGACGAAAATCATTGCCACACCGGTCGACTCGCCCTCGACCACCTCGACTGGCGTGGTATCAATATTGTCCTGCGTAAGCTGCTCACGAATACGTTTACCCATGTCGTCAGCGCCCACACAGGCGATAAATGCGATATCGGCACCGGCACGACCAGCGGCTACCGCCTGATTTGCACCTTTACCGCCAAACGCAATCTGATAATTCTGCCCGATCACCGTTTCACCGGGACGAGGAAAGTGCGCCAGATTAAGGATGTGGTCAGCGTTGATGCTGCCAAGAACGGCCAGTTTTGCGTTTTTGCTCATTAGGGGAGTCCGGAATAAGTGCGCCACCGGGAGGGTGGCGCGGTGCCCTGCTTTTCTTTGAGTTATTGAGTGACCAGCTTCAGGTCGACCGGATTGACCGCCTGCACTTTTTCACCCTTCAGCACTTTATCAGCGGTATCCACGCCGATCATGCCAATTTTTTCTGGCATCTGTGCCACAGTCGCAGACAGTTTGCCAGCTTCTACCGCTTTAACGCCATCAGCCGTGCCGTCAAAGCCCACCACGATCACACCAGTTTTTCCGGCGGTCTGCAGTGCACGCAGTGCACCCAGTGCCATTTCGTCGTTCTGCGCGAATACCGCCTGAACATCCGGGTGTGCCTGCAGCAGATTCTGCATCACGTTCAGACCTTTAGTACGGTCAAAGTCAGCAGGCTGGCTGGCGAGGATCTGGAATTTATGCGCATCAGCGGCCTGTTTGAAGCCTTCGCCACGTTCACGGGCAGCAGATGTGCCGGCAATGCCCTGCAGTTCGATAATTTTGGCGTTTTCGCCCACTTTTTTGGCGATAAAGTCACCGGCCATTTTGCCGCCGAAGCGGTTGTCAGAAGCGACATGGCTGACAACGGCGCCCTGAGCTGCAACACGATCCAGGGTGATAACCGGAATCTTCGCCTGGTTAGCCATCTTCACGGCGTTACCCACGGCATCAGAGTCGGTCGGGTTGATCAGCAGCAGCTTCGTGCCGCGAACGGTCAGATCCTGCACATTCGCCAGCTCTTTCGCCGGGTTATTCTGTGAATCCAGCACCACCAGGTTGTAGCCCAGTTTATCGGCTTCTTTCTGTGCACCCTCTTTCAGCGAAACAAAGAACGGGTTGTTCAGGGTTGAGACCACCAGCGCGATGGTATCTTTTGCCATGGCGCTGGTACTGAGTGTGGCGCCGAGGATCATGGCCAGTGCGGTTAACTTTTTCATCTTGTTATCCTGTGTAAGGTCAGAGTTATTTACTGCTTTTATTATCCACCAGCACCGCCAGCAGGATGACTACCGCTTTAACGATCATCTGGTAGTAGGAAGAGACGCCCATCAGGTTCAGGCCGTTGTTCAGGAAGCCGAGAATCAGCGCGCCAATCAGGGTGCCGAAAATACGGCCTTTACCGCCGGCCAGGCTGGTTCCACCCAGCACGACCGCAGCAATTGCATCCAGTTCATAGCCGGTGCCCGCTGTCGGCTGTGCCGAAGAGAGACGCGCCACTTCAATGGTGCCCGCCAGCGCAGCCAGCATGCCACTCAGTGAATAGACGATAATTTTGACGCGATTCACATTGATGCCAGAGAGACGCGTTGCCGCTTCATTACCACCCAGTGCATAGATATAGCGGCCCAGGCGGGTGTGTTGCAGCATGTACCATGCGGCAATAAAGACCAGCGCCATCAGCCAGACCGGCGCAGGGATACCCAGTGGGCGACCAATACCAAACCAGCCCAGCAGATCGGCATTGGCACTGAAGCCGGTGTTAATCGGGCTGCCGTCGGTGTAGACCATGGTCACACCGCGCAGCAATAACATCATGACCAGCGTGGCGATAAAGGCCTGTACCTTGCCGCGTGCCACAATGGTGCCGGTCAGGCCACCGATTGCCGCGCCCAGTGCCAGCGAAGCCGCCACCGCGACCAGCGCATTGACTTCCATGCCCACCAGCGATGCACCCACTGCGCCCGTCAGGGCCAGCAAAGAACCCACAGAGAGGTCAATGCCTGAGGTCAGGATCACCAGCGTCATCCCGACGGCCATAATGGCGTTAACCGAGGTCTGCTGCAGAATGTTGAACAGGTTCGCCACGGTAAAGAAGTTCGGACTCTGGCTGGCCACCACGGCGATCAGCACCATCAGCGCAATCAGTGACTTCTGTTCCAGCAGCCAGCTTTTGCTAAACCAGCGACGGCTGGCCGGTAAAGTTTGGGTCGTCATACCACTAAATCCTCGCTGTGTTGCTTGCCTACGGCGGCTGCCATCAGGCTTTCCTGAGTGGCCTCTTCTCGGGTAAATTCGCCGCTGATACGGCCTTCATGCATCACCAGAATCCGATCGCTCATGCCCAGCACTTCCGGCATTTCCGAGGAGACCAGGATGATGCTCAGCCCTTCGGCTTTAAACTGGTTAATCAGTTGGTAGATCTCTTTCTTCGCACCGACATCCACACCGCGTGTCGGTTCATCCAGAATCAGCACGTTGGGCCGGGTCATCAGACCGCGGGCAATCGCCACTTTCTGCTGGTTGCCGCCCGAAAGCAGGCCAATCGGCTGCTCCATAGACGGCGTTTTAACATTGAACAGACGGATAAAATCGCCCACCGCCAGCTGCTCTGCTGCATGTTTCAGCGTGCCGCTGCCGTGACTGAAATAGCGCAAGGCCGTCAGAGACATGTTCTCTTTTACTGACATGCCCAACACCAGGCCATCACGCTTACGATCTTCGGAGATATAGACGATGCCATTCGCCAGTCCATCCTGCGGAGAACGCGTCACGACTTCCCGGCCATTGAGCCACAGATTGCCTTCGCGACGCGGCAATGCGCCGTACAGCACCTTCATCAGTTCGGTACGCCCCGCACCCATCAGGCCGGAAACGCCGAGGATTTCACCTTTGCGCAGGCTGAAGCTGACGTTCTCTACACCTGGTCCGCTCACGTTCTTCACTTTCAGTCGCACATCGCCTGGCGCCTGATCGATATGAGGATATTGATCTTCCAGCTTACGTCCGACCATCATCTCGATGAGGCTCTCTTCGGTCAGCTCGCTGACCGGACGTTCAGCAATAAACTGGCCGTCGCGGAACACCGTGACGTCATCGCAGATCTCAAAGATCTCTTTCATGCGATGCGAGATATAGACGATGCCGCAGCCCTGCGCTTTCAGTTCGTTGATCACGCGGAATAGAGACAGCGTCTCGGTATCGGTCAGCGCATCGGTCGGTTCATCCATAATGATGACCTGTGATTCGAAGCTCAGGACTTTGGCGATTTCGACCATTTGCTGATCGCCAATCGACAGATCCCCGACCAGCTTGTGGCTGTTAAAGCGCAGACTAAGACGTTTAAGCAGCGCATCCGCTTCGGCATACATACGCGGCCACTGAATACGGCCAAAACGACCTACATATTCGCGACCGAGAAAGATATTCTCCGCCACGGTTAACTGAGGGATCAGGTTCAGTTCCTGATGGATGATGCCAATGCCCGCTTCCTGAGACGCTTTCGGTCCACTGAAACGGGTCTCTTTGCCGAGCCAGCGCAGCGTACCGGCATCATATTGATAGATCCCGGTCAGCACTTTCATCATGGTGGACTTGCCTGCGCCATTCTCGCCCACCAGCGCCATCACGCGTCCTGCCCGAACATTCAGCGATGCACCCTTGAGGGCTTTCACACCCGGAAAGGATTTTTCAATGCCGTCGAGTTGCAGTAAAGGTTGCATAGCGGCCTCAGAAGGTCACACCGGCGCTGAGGATGACATTCGCAAACGGAGAACACTCTCCGCTGCGAATGACCGCCTGACTACGCTGCGTTTGTTGTTTGAATTGTTCATGACTGGTGTAGCTGATGGTGATGATATTCCCCTGGTGCTGTTGCAAGGCTTCGAGCACAGCGACAAGCGCACTATGAAGTTGCGGATTATGCTGCTTAATCTCTTCCGCGATCAGGGCGCTCTCTACCTGCATCTCCAGTGCGACAGCATTCACCACCTGCATAAAATCGGGCGTACCCGGCGTGAGCGCTAAGTCGATACGCTGCGGTCCTGCCGGAATCGGCAAGCCTGCATCGGCAATCGTCAGCGTATCCGTGTGTCCCAGGCGGGCAATCACATGAGAGAGTTCAGCGTTTAACAAGCGACCTTTTTTCATCTTTTCACTCCACAGCGAAACGTTTCGCTGATGGGAGTGTATGAAAAGGCGCCATCAACTCAACGGGCAAAGAAGAAATCTGTGATCGCCATCGAAACGTTTCGCTCACGCGAGGGGAAATTTGCATTAAGGCGGGGAACGGGCAGAAAAAAGGGCCGCAAATGCGACCCTGAAGCAAAAGATTAAGGCAGCTTTTTAACCTGCTTAACGTCCATCTCAATGCTGTTGAAATCTTTATCCAGTTCGCCCGTGAGCTCTACGTTATCTTTGGGCGTGATTGTCTGGCCGTTCCAGTGCTTGTGGTCGATTTCGACTTTCATGGTGCCGGTCTGGTCGCGGAACAGATAATCTTCTTTGCCGGTCTGTTTCTCCAGTTTGCCGCGCACGGTGATCCAGCTGTCATCTTTCATTTCTTCAGCCTGCTTCACGGTCACCACACTGGTGTGGTCTGCACTAAAGCCACCCTGTCCGGCTGCTGACTGTGTCTGCGTGGCTGGCGCGCTGGGATCAACAAATCCGCCCTGCTGCGCAGCGAAAACCGGGGCGGAAGCCAGCATAACGACGGCCAGAATTGCAGCATGCTTTTTCATGGTGTACCTCTTTTCAGTGGTGTTTTCGGTTTGAATACGCCCAGTTGACCACAGAGTTCTTAACAGCTTCTTAAGCGTTAAAAATAAGCGATTTTCGCCGAAATCAGCTGTACACCAGGGAAGTTGCTTCGTATAAAGCGCTATCGGAACAGGGAGACGTGATGCGTATTTTACTGATTGAAGACGATCGCTTAATTGGCGACGGTATCAAAGCGGGGCTAAGTAAGCTGGGCTTTAGCGTTGACTGGTTTATGTCTGGTGAGTCCGGCTTTAACGCGCTGGAGGCCGCCCCCTGGGATGCGGTGATTCTGGATCTTTCACTGCCCGAGCGGGATGGACTCGATATCCTGCGGGAGTGGCGACAGCAGGGCAACGATGTGCCGGTACTGATACTGACCGCCCGCGATGCGCTCGATCAGCGGGTCAAAGGCCTGCAGCTGGGCGCTGATGACTATCTATGCAAGCCTTTTGCCTTAACCGAAGTGGCCGCTCGCTTACAGGCGCTGATCCGCCGCCGTCACGGCCAGCTGCAGCCCGAACTCCGTCACGGTAACGTGGTGCTGATCCCCGGCAGCCACAGTGTGATGCGCGAGGGTGAGACGATTGCGTTGAAAAGTCGTGAACTGGCGCTGCTGGAACTCTTTATGCGCAATCCAGGCCGGGTGCTGACGCGTAGCCAGCTGGAAGAGAAGCTCTACAGCTGGGACGCCGACGTCTCCAGCAATGCGGTGGAAGTGCATATCCATCATCTGCGTAAAAAGCTGGGCAGCACATTTATCCGCACGTTGCATGGCGTCGGTTATACGCTGGGGGCCGCCGAATGCGATCAATGAGTCTGTTTCTGCGGCTGGGCATCGGTTTTGTGCTGCTGCTCGGCCTCTGCTGGGCCAGTGCCAGCCTGAGTGCCTGGCATCAGACGCGTGAAACCCTGGATGAGCTCTTTGATACCCAGCAGATGCTGCTGGCTAAGCGTCTGCTGACGCTGGATTTCTCCTCGCTGGACAATACCACACTGCCCAGAACCAAAGAGATGCTGCGCCACCATCGTGGCGAACAGGATGATGATGCACTGGCCTTTGCTGTCTTCACGCGTGACGGCAGGCAGGTGATGAATGATGGCGACAACGGCCGTTATCTGCCGTTTGAGGCGGAGCATCAGGGATTTCATGAAGGGCAGCTCACCAATGACGACGATAGCTGGCGATTTGTCTGGCTGACCACGCCTGATAAGCAGTTCCGGGTGGTGGTGGGCCAGGAGTCGGAATACCGCGATGACATGACGCGGGATCTGATGAAGGCCAGCATGTTGCCCTGGCTAATCGCGCTGCCTTTAATGTTGCTTCTGCTTATCGGTCTGGTCTGGTCTGAACTGCGGCCGCTGAAGACGCTGGCAAAACAACTGGCGCAGCGTTCGGCCGATGATGATACGCCGCTACAGCCAGACCGCGTGCCAAAAGAGGTGCAACCGCTGATGGTCGCGCTCAATGGTCTGTTCAGCCGCATTAGCGCCATGATGCAGCGTGAACGCCGCTTTACCTCCGATGCCGCGCATGAACTGCGCAGTCCGCTGGCCGCGCTGCAGGTGCAAAGCGAAGTGATCCAGCTGACTGCAGATGACGAAGTCATGCGAACCCATGCGCTGCAGCAGCTGGATGCCGGGATTGTCCGCGCAACGCGGCTGGTGGATCAGCTGCTGACGCTCTCGCGGGTTGAAGCCGATGATGTGCGCAGCGCCTTCGAACCTGTGTCGCTGAAACGCACGGTGCAGGAGACGCTCGCCGCACAGCTGCCTCTGGCGGACAAAAACGGTGTGACGCTGCGCCTTCTCGCAGAGGCCGATCCGCTGATTCAGGGGCATCCGCTGTTACTGTCACTGCTGGTGCGGAATCTGCTGGATAACGCCATTCGCTACACGCCTGCGGGCAGTGAGGTTGATGTGCGGTTGCAGGCAAACAGCCTGTCGGTGGAGGATAATGGCGAGGGTCTGAGTGCAGCGGATCTGCAACGGCTCGGAGAACGTTTCTGGCGACCGCCGGGCCAGGAGAAGAGTGGTAGCGGGCTGGGATTGTCGATAGTCCGCAACATTGCCCAGTTGCACGGAATGCAGGTCACCTTCAGCCAGCGATCCGGCGGCGGATTATGCGTCACGCTGCGCTGGTCAGCGCCCGCCCCGTAAGGCGGACGCTGCAGATCAAATCTCGACCTGAGTGCCCAGCTCGATCACCCGGTTTGGGGGGATCTCAAACTGGTCTGGCGCACGGAGCGCATTGCGCTGCAGCGCCAGGAAGAGTTTGCCGCGCAGGCGCAGATACCACGGACGTTTGCCGATAATCAGCGATTCATGTGACATGAAGAACGACGTCTCCATCATGCGGCAGTTAAGACCTTCCAGACCGCAGCGGTGGAAAATCTCCTCGACGTTTGGCGTTTCGCGCCAGCCGTAGCTCGCCACCACGCGCCAGAAAGTCGGCGACAGCTGCTCAATAGTGACGCGACGCACGTTGTGCACGTAAGGCGCATCTTCAGTTCGCAACGTCAGCAGCACCACCCGCTCATGCAACACTTTGTTATGCTTGAGGTTATGCAGCATGGCAAATGGAATCACATTCAGTGCACGTGACATATAGACCGCCGTGCCCGGTACGCGAACCGGCGGCGATTTCTCCAGTGACGCGATCATTGCCTCCAGGGAGTTGCCATGTTCGTGCATACGGCGCAGCAGGCGGAAACGCTCGCTTTTCCACGTCGTCATAATGATAAACATCACCAGGCCGAGACAGAGCGGCAACCAGCCACCGGAGAAGATTTTCACCAGGTTGGCGGTAAACAGCGGCACGTCAATGCAGAGCATTAATACCAGGATGACGGCAACCGCCAGCTTGTTCCAGTGCCAGTTTTTAACCGCCACGGTGCAGGAGAGCATCGCCGTCAGCACCATGGTGCCAGTCACCGCAATACCGTAGGCGGCAGCCAGATTACTTGAATGCTCAAAGCTGATAATCACAATCAGCACCGCGAAATAGAGCACCCAGTTGATTACCGGAATATAAATCTGACCCGATTCACGCTCAGAGGTGTGGATGATGCGCATACCTGGTAGATAGCCCAGTCGCACCGCCTGACGCGTCAGCGAGAAGACACCAGAGATCACCGCCTGCGAGGCGATAACGGTGGCCAGGGTCGCCAGAATCAGCATTGGGATCAGCGCCCATTCCGGCGCCAGCAGGAAGAAGGGGTTTTTAATCGCTTTAGGGTCGCTGAGTAACAGCGCACCCTGACCAAAATAGTTCAGTGCCAGCGACGGCAGTACCACCGAGAACCAGGCCAGTCGAATCGGCACTTTACCGAAGTGCCCCATATCGGCATAGAGCGCTTCAACCCCGGTAATCGCCAGCACCACCGCGCCAAGCGCGAAGAATGAGACAGATTTATAGTGCACGAAGAATTCGACCGCATAAGCGGGATTCAGCGCATGCAGCACTTCCGGATTTTTCATGATGCCGCTGACCCCAAGGATCGCCAGCACAAGGAACCAGACCAGCATCACCGGCGCGAAGAGTTTGCCCACCATGCCGGTGCCATGTTTCTGAATCGCAAACAGCAGCGTCAGCACCGCAATCGACATCGGCACGATAAAAGGATCCAGCGACGGCGCGGCAATCTCCAGGCCTTCAATAGCGGACATCACCGAAATGGCTGGCGTGATCACCACTTCCCCATAGAAGAAGCTGCCCCCAATCAGGCCCATGATCACCAGTACTGCCGTGGCCCGCGCACCGGTATGGCGTCCAGCCAGCGACATCAGTGTCAGTATCCCGCCTTCACCGGCGTTGTCGGCACGCATCACATAGCTGATGTATTTCAGTGAGACCACCAGCACCAGCAGCCAGAAAATCAGCGACAGAAAGCCAAACACCGCTTCCCGCTCAACGCCGAAGCCAAACTGTCCGGAGAGACATTCACGCAAGGTATACAGCGGACTGGTGCCGATATCCCCGTAAACAACACCAATGGCGGCCAGCGTTAATCCGCGAAGTGACTGCTTATTATCCGAGCTCATAGAGTTATCTTTTGTTGGAGTCTAAGAGGCGCGAAAACCCCTCGCTCAGGCCATCAAAAAGCGCACAGTATGCACGGTTTAGCGAAAATTCCTATACCCGCTTCGCCTCGCTGGCAGGGTAACGGGGTCACTTCTGGCGATAAAGCGTTAATTAGCGTTGCTTTTAATCCAGGCAAACCTTCTGAAACAAAAAAGCTGACAGCTATCAACGCTTTCACGCATGATGATCTATAGAGTAAAGCGCTTGCTTAAGCGCGGCGGCCCGACGATCGTAAGGACAGTGAAGTGATTATGGCTCAACCCCATCTTTTGGCAGAAAGAATTTCTCGCCTCAGCAATGCGTTAGAAAAAGGATTGTATGAGCGGCATCATGCCATACGCCTTTGCCTGCTCGCGGCGCTGAGTGGTGAAAGTGTGTTCCTGCTGGGACCGCCAGGCATCGCCAAGAGCCTGATTGCCCGTCGCCTCAAATATGCCTTTCAGCACGCCCGCGCTTTTGAATATCTGATGACCCGTTTCTCCACACCGGAAGAGGTGTTTGGTCCGCTCTCCATTCAGGCGCTGAAAGATGAAGGGCGCTATCAGCGTCTGACCAAAGGGTATCTGCCCGACGCCGAGATTGTTTTTCTGGATGAGATCTGGAAAGCGGGGCCGGCGATTCTCAATACGCTGCTGACAGCTATTAATGAGCGCCGCTTCCGCAATGGCGACAGCGAAGAGACCATCCCGATGCGGCTGCTGGTCACCGCCTCCAATGAACTGCCGGAAGCGGATAGCGGTCTTGAAGCGCTCTATGATCGGATGCTGATCCGCCTGTGGCTGGATAATGTGCATGAGAAACAGAACTTCCGCAGCATGCTGACGCACCAGCAGGATGAGCACACCAATCCGGTCGCGGAGTCCCTGCGCATCAGTGATGAAGAGTATGCACAGTGGCAGCTCGGCATCAGCCAGGTCAGTCTGCCCGATGCGGTGTTTGAGCTGATTTATCAGCTGCGTCAGCAGCTGGAGAGCCAGCCCGCCGCGCCTTACATTTCCGATCGTCGCTGGAAAAAAGCGATTCATCTGTTGCAGGCCAGCGCCTTCTATAGCGGTCGCAACACCATTGCACCGATAGACCTGATCCTGCTGAAAGATTGTCTCTGGCATGACGTTGCGTCCATGCAACTGCTGGAGCGCGAAATCGACCTGTTAATGACGCAGCACGCCTGGCAGCAGCAACCGATGCTGATGAAACTGCAGCAGATCAAAGCTCGCCGCATGGCCCTCCAGCAACAGCAGAGCATCGCGCAGGCAATCACCCTGGAAAAACACAGCGGCATGTTCAGCCGCAAACCCCATTACGATCTGCCAGAAAGCTTTACCGATGAGCAACTGACGCTGATGCTGCAAAAACCGCTGATGCTGCATGATATGCAGGTAAGTCATCTGGTGATCGCGCGTGATGCCCTGAATCAGTGGCTGCAAAAAGGCGGCGAGGTTCGCGGCAGGCTCAATGGGATTGGCTTTGCGCAGAGCCTGGATTTACACGTGGATGCACAGCATTGTCTGGCTATCCGTGATGTCAGCCTGCAATCGTCGCGCCTGACACTGCCAGGCGTCAGCAGCAGCGAGCCGCTGCCCGGTGAAATCACCGACGCGCTGGATGCACTGGAGAGTGAACTGCGGTCGCAGCGACATCAGTTCAGTCAGCATCAGCGCTGCCTGTTTATCAGTGATGACTGGCTGGCGCGGGTTGAAACCAGTCTGCAGGATGTGGCGGAACAGCTGAAACAGGCGCGTAAATGATCTCAGTGGAGACGCTCAGCACACTGCTCTCAGTGGGGGAAACCGAACTGATTGAAGAGCTGATCATTGCTCTGCTGGCGTCGCCCCAGCTTGCGCTGTTTTTTGAAAAGTTTCCCGGGCTGAAGAAAGCGCTGCTGCGCGATATACCGCGCTGGCGAGCCGAAATCACAGCCGATCTCAAAGCCACACCGGTTCCGGCCACGCTGGCCGAAGAGTTTCAGCTGTTCCAGCGGGTACAACTTCTCAGCGATCGTGACTTCAGCCACCAGCTGAATGCCACACTTCAGGCACTTGAAAGCCTGCCGTCCCCCTTTCTGGATGAAGCTAACCGGCTGCTGCAACATACCGATATCGCTCATCTCAGCAGCGCGCAGCACCAACTTTTTCTGCAGCGCTGGCGGCTGAGCCTGACCTTACAGACGCTGACGCTGAATCAGCAGTTGCTGGAACAGCAGCGCGAACGTCTGCTGGCGGAACTGCAGCAGCGCATGGCACTGAGCGGCCAGCTGGCACCGATTCTGGGCGACGATGATGAAGCTGCCGCGGGTCGGTTGTGGGACATGAGTAAAGCGTCACTGCAGCCTGGCGACTATCAGTTGATGCTGCAATATGGTGACTTTCTGGCTCAGCAGCCGGAGCTGCTGAAACTGGCCCAGCAGCTGGGTCGCAGCCGCGAGGCAAAATCGGTGCCGTCGCAGGATGCGCCAATGGAAGCTTTTCACCATCTGGTGCAGGAGCCTGCGTCCGTGCCGGAAGAGGTCAGCGGCATTCATCAGAGCGATGACGTGCTGCGTCTGCTGCCGCCGGAGTTAGCCGCGCTGAGCATCAGCGAACTGGAGCTGGAATTTTACCGGCGGCTGGTCGAGAAACGGCTACTGACCTACAAGCTGCAGGGCGATGCCTGGCATGAAAAGGTGACGATGCGTCCGGCCAGCCACCAGCAACATGAAGAGCAGCCACGCGGGCCATTTATCGTCTGCGTTGATACCTCCGGTTCGATGGGTGGCTTCAATGAGCGCTGTGCCAAAGCGTTTTGTCTGGCGCTACTGAAGGTCGCGCTGGCCGACCGTCGTCGCTGCTACATCATGCTCTTTGCCCATGAGGTGATTGGCTATGAGCTGACCGGTGATGACGGGCTGGAACAGGCGATTCGTTTTCTCAGTCAACGTTTTCGCGGCGGCACCGATCTGGCTGCCTGTCTATCCTCTGTTGTCACCCGCATGGAAGGCGCACTGTGGCAGGAAGCCGATGCGGTGATCGTCTCCGATTTTATTGCCCAGCGTCTGCCGGAAGAGGTGATCGGGGCGATTAAAAAGCGTCAGCGACACAATCAGCAACGTTTTCATGCCGTGGCGATGTCGACCCACGGGAAACCAGGTATTCTGCGCATCTTTGACCATATCTGGCGCTTCGATACCGGCATGAAAAGCCGCCTGCTACGCCACTGGCGCCGTTAAGTCATCTGACAGAAAAGCTTCTTTGCTATAGTAAATTACCGTTTCACTTACTCAGCAATCTGGAGCTTCCTGTGACGCTTGCTCAACCTCACCGCGATTTGCCTGCCCCGACGCGGACGTTATTGCTCTCCGGCCAGAACATAGAACAAAAACGTGCCGAGTTGCTGGCCTATTTTCATCAGACCTGGGAACAGTATGAAAGTCTGTTCACCTGTCTGGCCGATTCAAAGGCCTGGTTTACGAAAGCCATTCCGCTGCGCCATCCGTTGATCTTCTATTTTGGCCACACCGCTACCTTTTACATTAATAAGCTGATGGCCGGACGCCTTATCGACGCGCGTCTGGACGATCGCATCGAAGCAATGATGGCGATTGGTGTGGATGAGATGAGCTGGGATGACCTCAACGATAGTCACTACGACTGGCCCACTATCGAAGAAGTCCGTGCATACCGCGGGCGCGTTAAAGCGCTGGTCAGCGATCTGATCCAGACCATGCCGATCACGCTGCCACTCAGCTGGGAGAGCCCGGCATGGGTGATCCTGATGGGGATTGAGCATGAGCGTATTCATCTGGAAACCTCCAGCGTGCTTATCCGCCAGCTACCCGTTGAGTGGGTCAGACCACAGGCCGCGTGGCCGGTATGTCCGATGGCACGCCACCAGCGCGAGGCTGTTCCGGCCAATACCCTGCTGCCGATGCCTGGTGGCACAATTACGCTGGGGAAAACCGACGACACCTACGGCTGGGATGTCGAGTATGGCCGCCAGCAGGTTACGCTGCAGCCGTTCCAGGCGAGCAAAATGCTGGTCAGCAACGCGGAATTTCTGGCGTTCATTGAGGCAGGCGGTTATCAGGATGCCCGCTGGTGGGATGACGAAGGCTGGGGCTGGTGTCAGTTTGCCAAAGCAGAAATGCCCACCTTCTGGGTCGGCACGCCTGCGATGCCCGATCAGCTTAAACTGCGTCTGATGTGTGAAGAGGTCGCGATGCCATGGGACTGGCCTGCCGAGGTCAATCAGCTGGAAGCGGCGGCCTTCTGCCGCTGGAAAGCGAATCAGACCGGCATGAGTGTTCAGCTCCCCTGTGAAGCGGAGTGGGCTCAGTTACGCGAACAGGTCGCGGGCGATCAGCCAGACTGGGATCGGGCGCCGGGCAACATCAACCTGGCGTACTGGGCTTCCTCCTCGCCGGTCGACCTCTTCGCCCAGGGCGAGTTCTTCGATATCGTCGGTAACGTCTGGCAGTGGACGACTACGCCGACCAATGGCTTTGAAGGCTTCAACGTTCACCCGCTGTACGATGATTTCTCCACTCCGACCTTTGATGGCAAACATTCGCTGATCAAAGGCGGCAGCTGGATCTCAACCGGCAACGAAGCGCTGAAATCAGCCCGCTATGCGTTCCGCCGCCACTTCTTCC
This sequence comes from Pantoea sp. MHSD4, assembly GCF_021043305.1. Classification (NCBI taxonomy): domain Bacteria; kingdom Pseudomonadati; phylum Pseudomonadota; class Gammaproteobacteria; order Enterobacterales; family Erwiniaceae; genus Pantoea; species Pantoea sp. MHSD4. The sequence goes on from NZ_JAJNDH010000007.1 coordinate 16,805, forward strand.
AGCATGCCGGTTTCCGCTACGTGGTTTCCAGCCATCAGGAGACGATGGCGCCGAACCCGTATGAATCTGACGCGATGGTGTCGCAGTACCTCGACTTCCAGTATGGCCCGCGCTATTTCGGTGTGGACAACTATGCCGAAAGTCTGGTGAAGCTGGCGCTGGACTACACAACAGCACGTGGCGAAGCCCTTGATATCGGCTGTGCCACCGGACGCGCCAGTTTTGAGCTGGCTCGCCACTTTGAACGCGTCACCGGGATGGACTACTCGGCGCGCTTCATTGATGTGGCGCTGCAGCTGGCCAGCGGCGAAGACTTCCGTTATCTGCTGCCACAGGAAGGCGACCTGGTGGAGTATCGTCAGGTTCGCCTGAAAGATTTCGCACTGGAGAGCGAACTGGCGCAGCGGATTCAGTTTGTTCAGGGGGATGCCTGTAACCTCAAACCTCAGCCTGGCCGTTACGACCTGGTACTTGCCTCCAACCTGATTGATCGTCTGCGCCAGCCTGCGCGCTTCCTGCGTGATGTCACGCCGATGCTGCGTCAGGGCGGTATTCTGCTGCTCTCATCCCCTTATACCTGGCTGGAAGATTTCACACCGAAAGAGAACTGGCTGGGCGGTGTACGTGAGAACGGTGAGGCACTGACGACGCTGCAGGCACTGCAACGTCTGCTGGCGGCCGACTTCGACCTGGTCGATGAACCGCAGGATAAACCGTTTGTGATCCGCGAAACGGCCCGCAAGTTCCAGCATACGCTGGCGCAGGTCACCGTCTGGCGCAAACGCTAAGTGAACCGGCAGCGGCGCCCGTCGCTGCCGGGAGTTGCCTGAACCGTTATTTTGCTGCACATTCACCGTTGTTTACTTAAGCAGACCCATAACGAGGATGGCCATGGCCGAACATCTGCAGCTCGATAACCTGGATCGCGGCATTCTGAATGCCCTGCTGGATAATGCGCGCACCGCTTACGCCGAGCTGGCAAAACAGTTTAATGTCAGCCCGGGCACCATTCATGTGCGCGTGGAAAAAATGAAGCAGGCGGGCATCATCCTGGGAACACGGGTTGATATCGATCCGCGCCAGCTGGGGTTTGATGTCTGCTGCTTTATTGGCATTATCCTTAAGAGCGCGCGTGACTATCCGGCGGCGCTGAGCAAGCTGGATGCGCTGGATGAAGTGGTTGAAGCCTGGTACACCACCGGCCACTACAGCATTTTTATTAAAGTGATGTGCCGCTCAATTGACGCCCTGCAGCAGGTCCTGATCAATAAGATCCAGACCATCGATGAAATTCAGTCCACAGAAACGCTGATCTCACTGCAAAACCCGATCATGCGCACCATCAAGCCCTGATCCTCTATTCCTTGTGCATAATCTTATCCCTGACGAATGTGGCGGCTGACAACAGCTGCATTCGCTTCTTCTGATCTATTAACCCTGTTGTCCACAGGTGGATCACCGCTTGATCACAGCGTACAATGCTCGCCTTAATGTCCGGGAGAGCAAGATGGCCGATATTACCTTAATCAGTGGCAGTACTCTGGGTAGCGCAGAGTATGTGGCTGAACATCTCGAAGAAAAATTACAGGAAGCGGGCTTCTCAACCCAGATGCTGCATGGTCCGGCGCTGGATGAGGTGCCGCACGAGGGTATCTGGCTGGTGGTCTGCTCAACCCACGGTGCTGGCGATATTCCTGACAACCTTCTGCCCCTGTTCGAGGCCATCACGGAAAGCAAACCCGATCTCTCGCAGGTGCGGTTTGGTGCTATCGGACTCGGCAATCATGAATATGATCTCTTTTGTGGCGCGATCCGCCAGATTACAGCGCTGTTAATTGCTCAGGGTGCCCGTCAGATCGGCGATCGCCTTGAGATTGACGTGCTGGAGCATGAGATTCCTGAAGATCCCGCAGAAGCCTGGCTGGAAAGCTGGAAAAACGCGATCTGAAGGGGGCTGGGGATCGCGAAATAGTCACGATCCCCAGTGGAAGATGCTGATTTTATCCTTTTCCCTCCTTTTATTTTGTGGATAACTACCCTGTTTTGTTGCGTATAACCGGTAGTTATCCAGATAACAACGGGAGAACGATTTTTGAGCTGTGGATAACAGTCCATTTTGATCCCAGCTTATACGGATCAGGATCACCGATCACTCACAGGTAGTGATCCTCTCTATCCTGTTGTTTCTGAGGTGCTTCTGGCACATATCCACAGAAAAGCGGGATCCTAATAAGAGATCTAACAGAAAGATCATATACAGATCTAAGATCCTTTCTTTTAAAACCGGACGATCCCGCGGCTTTCACCCCAGACGGAATTTGAGTAGAATCCACGCCCCAGGACGACGATCCTGCAAGTTCATCAACCGAGGTACCACTTCATGTTTTATCAGGATCCTTTTGACGTCATCGTAATTGGTGGTGGTCATGCGGGCACCGAAGCCGCAATGGCGGCAGCCCGAATGGGTCAGCAAACCCTGTTACTCACCCATAACATTGATACGCTTGGACAAATGTCCTGTAACCCGGCGATTGGTGGTATTGGCAAAGGACATCTGGTGAAGGAAGTGGATGCCCTGGGTGGTCTGATGGCCAGCGCAATTGACCAGGCCGGTATCCAGTTTAGGATACTAAACGCCAGCAAAGGCCCGGCGGTACGGGCGACCCGTGCTCAGGCTGACCGCGTGCTCTATCGGCAGGCGGTGCGAACGGCACTGGAGAACCAGCCTAATCTGATGATCTTCCAGCAGGCGGTTGACGATCTCATCGTGGAAAACGATCGTGTGGTCGGTGCCGTCACGCAAATGGGACTGAAGTTCCGTGCCAAAACGGTGGTCCTCACCGTCGGTACTTTCCTTGATGGCAAAATTCATATCGGTCTGGACAATTACAGTGGCGGTCGCGCTGGCGATCCCCCGTCCATTCCGCTGGCAAAACGACTGCGTGCGCTGCCGCTGCGGGTAAACCGCCTCAAGACCGGTACGCCACCGCGTATCGATGCGCGCACCATCGATTTTTCAGTGCTTAGCCCGCAGCATGGCGATGACCCCATGCCGGTGTTCTCGTTCATGGGCAATGCGTCTCAGCATCCACAGCAGGTGCCTTGCTGGATCACGCACACCAATGAGAAAACCCATGAAGTGATCCGCAATAACCTGGATCGCAGCCCGATGTATGCCGGGATCATCGAGGGGATCGGCCCACGCTACTGCCCGTCGATCGAAGACAAAGTTATGCGTTTTGCCGATCGTAACTCGCATCAGATCTTCCTGGAGCCGGAAGGGCTGACCAGTAATGAGATCTACCCGAACGGTATCTCAACCAGTCTGCCGTTTGATGTACAAATTCAGATCGTCCGATCGATGCAGGGCATGGAGAATGCAAAGATCGTGCGTCCGGGGTATGCCATTGAGTATGACTTCTTCGATCCGCGCGATCTAAAACCGACGCTGGAGAGCAAGTTTATTCATGGCCTGTTCTTTGCCGGACAGATCAACGGCACGACCGGTTACGAAGAAGCGGCAGCGCAGGGGATGCTGGCGGGTCTGAACGCGGCTCGTCAGTCTGCTGACAAAGAGGGCTGGGCACCGCGTCGCGATCAGGCTTATCTGGGCGTACTGGTTGACGATCTCTGCACGCTTGGCACTAAAGAGCCGTACCGGATGTTTACCTCCCGTGCTGAATACCGTCTGATGCTGCGCGAAGACAACGCCGATCTGCGTCTGACCGAAACCGGCCGTGAACTGGGTCTGGTGGATGATGCGCGCTGGGCGCGTTTCAACGAGAAGCTGGAAGCGATTGAACAGGAGCGTCAGCGTCTGCGGGATATCTGGGTTCATCCAAAGTCTGAGCACGTGACCGAAGTGAACACGGTTCTCAGCGCGCCGCTGACCAAAGAAGCCAGCGGTGAAGATCTGCTGCGCCGTCCTGAGCTGACCTATCTGAAGCTGATGACACTGGATGCCTTTGGTCCGGCTCTGGCTGATGAGCAGGCCGCTGAGCAGGTTGAGATTCAGGTCAAATATGAAGGTTATATTGCGCGTCAGCAGGAAGAGATTGATCGCCAGCTGCGTAATGAGAACACACTGTTGCCAGTGGAGCTCGACTACCGCCATGTGAACGGGCTGTCGAATGAGGTGATCGCCAAACTGAACGATCACAAACCCGTGTCAATTGGTCAGGCGACACGTATCTCCGGCATAACACCGGCGGCGATCTCAATTCTGCTTATTTATCTGAAAAAACAGGGTCTGCTGCGTAAAAGCGCCTGATCTGAAACGGGGCGTGGCGACACGCCCCCGCTGAATGGAATTATGTTGTGATCAACACACTCACATCGCTGCTAAAGGCAGCCAGTATTTCCCTCTCCGATCAACAAAAACAGCAGCTGGTTGCCTATGTCGGCCTGCTGGATAAGTGGAACAAAGCCTACAATCTGACATCTGTGCGCGATCCTGAGCAGATGCTGGTCCGTCATATCCTCGATAGCATCGTGGTGGCACCGCATCTGAAAGGCTCACGTTTTATTGATGTGGGAACCGGTCCCGGACTGCCGGGTATTCCGCTGGCTATCGTAATGCCTGATGCGCACTTTACGCTGCTCGACAGTCTGGGCAAACGGGTGCGCTTTCTGCGTCAGGTTCAGCATGAGTTAGGACTCACTAACATTACTCCGGTCCAGAGTCGGGTTGAAGCGTTCCTGGCTGAGCCGCCTTTTGATGGCGTTATCAGCCGTGCATTTGCGTCACTGACCGATATGGTGAACTGGTGTCATCACCTGCCAGGAAGGGAAGGGCGCTTCTTCGCGCTTAAAGGCGTGCGTCCGGACGATGAAATTGCGGAATTACCGGCTGGCTATGTTTCTGATGACGTCATTAAGCTGCAGGTGCCGCAGCTGGAAGGTGACCGTCATCTGGTCATCATTCGTCATCAGTAGCCCTTCAGTTAGCAGGGGCTTTTATCAGGGTTCTGATGAAAAAAGTGCAGATAATGCGCTATCGATAAAAGATTTTGTTTAAGCCCTGGCGGAATGAAGGTTAAAAACAGCGACGGAAATTATCCGAAAAGCTCTGTTACATTTAACGATTGGTTCACATTTAATTATCAGAAATATCACTTGTATAGGTGGGCCGCGGAATAAAAGTAGTCACGCCAGAAAATATATCGCGGTAATAACTTTGCGTGCGTAATATCAATTTCACGTTTCTTAAGCATACTTCGATGTCAATAGCGTGTTTTTGATGAAAATAGACTTGCACACGCAATTTTATATTTTCAAGACAATGATTTTTAAGGATTAATCTGTTTTACAGATTGTTCTTAAATAGGTTGAAGATAAAACTCAGTGTAGTGTGAGTGCTTATTATGTGATCTAAAGCACGCTTTAAAAGCAAGTTGCGCGTGAAATTTCAGTCAGATTAGTGCGAATCTCCGCAGGGTAATCTTTGGAAAAATAGCCCTCCGGAAAGAAATTTAAATAATTGTTCACCTTTTCGCTACTTACCGATTGAAATCGCAGGTGCGGCCCGTATAATTTGCACGGCTTTTGCTGCTTGACTCAACTGCGCAAAGGCAGTCTTATACGACACGCGACATACCCCTAACGGGGCAGGAGAGTATCAGCGTCATGTCAGTGTCTCTTTACAGTTTAAAATTCGCCCGAACGGTGCTGATGATTCAGCTGGTGACGATAGTCATCATCGGCGCACTCTTTACTGTTAAAGATGTCACCTGGGGTGTCTCTGCTCTTGCGGGTGGAGCGGCAGCCTGGCTGCCAAACGTAATGTTTTTGTTTTTAGCCTGGCGCCTGCAGGGGCAATCCCCCACTTCGGGGCGAGTCGCGTGGAGCTTCGCTTTAGGTGAAATAGCTAAAGTGTTTGCGACCATCATTTTGCTCATTGTGGCGTTGGGTCTGTTCGGCGCGGTTTTCTGGCCGGTCGGAATAACCTGGTTATCGGTGCTGGTGGTACATATTCTGGCACCGGCGGTAATTAACAACAAAGGGTAAGAGGCATCATGGCTGCAGGAGAAATCTCTACTCCGCAAGAGTACATTGGTCACCACCTGACACATCTTCAGTTGGACCTGCGTACCTTCGAGTTAGTGAATCCGCACGACGCTCCCGCGACGTTCTGGGTATTAAATATCGATTCCATGTTTTTCTCTATGGTGCTGGGAATCATCTTCCTGGTGTTGTTCCGTAGCGTGGCGAAGTCTGCCACCAGCGGTGTGCCAGGGAAAATGCAGGCGGCTATCGAACTGGTTGTCGGTTTCGTTGATAGTAACGTGCGCGACATGTATCACGGTAAGAGCAAACTTATCGCCCCGCTGGCTCTGACAATTTTTGTCTGGGTCTTCCTGATGAACTTCATGGATCTGCTGCCAATCGACCTGCTGCCATATATTGGTGAGCATGTGTTGGGGTTACCGGCGCTGCGCGTCGTACCGTCTGCAGACGTGAACATCACGCTATCTATGGCGTTGGGCGTATTTATTTTGATTCTGTTCTACAGCATCAAAATGAAAGGCATTGGCGGCTTCACGAAAGAGCTGACGCTGCAGCCTTTTAACCACCCGATCTTCATCCCGATCAACCTGATTCTGGAAGGTGTGAGCCTTCTGTCTAAACCTGTATCACTGGGTTTACGACTGTTCGGTAACATGTATGCGGGTGAACTGATCTTTATCCTTATTGCCGGTCTGTTGCCGTGGTGGTCGCAGTGGGTGCTGAATGTGCCGTGGGCCATTTTCCACATCCTGATCATTTCGCTACAGGCTTTCATTTTCATGGTCCTCACGATCGTCTATCTGTCGATGGCATCTGAAGAGCATTGATTTTTTTCTCAACACTACTTTCCCGCTTGATTCCGGGTGGCAGCGCACCACGCTGAGGCCCGGAAGATTAAGGGAGCATTTAACTGAAACAAACTGGAGACTGTCATGGAAAACCTGAATATGGATCTGCTGTACATGGCTGCCGCTGTGATGATGGGCCTGGCGGCAATCGGTGCTGCGATCGGTATCGGCATCCTCGGAGGAAAATTCCTGGAAGGCGCTGCTCGTCAGCCTGACCTGATTCCTCTGCTGCGTACGCAGTTCTTTGTTGTAATGGGTCTGGTGGATGCAATCCCGATGATCGCTGTTGGTCTGGGTCTGTACGTGATGTTTGCTGTCGCCTAAAGCCCTGTGTTCACTCAGCGCACAATGTGCAAGGGTGAACGGATTCTGCCGCTTATCACGTTGATAACGGCAGAAAAGTTAAATACTCAATCTAGAGGCATTGTGCTGTGAACATTAATGCAACAATCCTCGGCCAGGCTATCGCGTTCATCCTGTTTGTCGCGTTCTGCATGAAGTACGTATGGCCGCCGCTGATGGCTGCTATCGAAAAGCGCCAGAAAGAAATTGCTGAAGGCCTTGCTTCTGCTGAACGTGCCAAGAAAGATTTGGATCTCGCGCAGGCTAATGCGACCGACCAGCTGAAAAAAGCCAAAGAAGACGCTCAGGTCATTATCGAGCAAGCGAACAAGCGTCGCGCGCAGATTCTGGATGAAGCCAAAACCGAAGCTGAAAACGAACGTAATCGCATCGTGACACAAGCGCAGGCTGAAATTGACGCCGAGCGTAAACGTGCACGTGAAGAACTGCGTAAGCAGGTTGCGTTGCTGGCTATGGCTGGCGCCGAGAAGATCATCGAACGCTCCGTGGATGAAGCTGCTAACAGCGACATCGTTGATAAACTGGTCGCTGAACTGTAAGGAGGGAGGGGCTGATGTCTGATCTGATTACTGTAGCTCGCCCCTACGCCAAAGCAGCTTTTGACTTTGCTGTTGAGCATCAAAGTATAGAACGCTGGCAACAGATGCTGGCGTTTGCCGCAGAAGTGGCTCGCAATGAACAGATGGCTGATCTTCTCTCAGGTGCATTAGCCCCTGAAGCGCTGGCAGCGTCGTTTAACGCAGTCTGTGGTGATCAACTGGATGAACCCGCACAGAACCTGATTAAGGTGATGGCGGAAAACGGACGTTTGACAGCGCTTCCGGCTGTACTGGCTCAGTATATCGAACTGCGTGACGCTCATGAAGCCACCGCTGAAGTCGATGTTATTTCCGCCAGTACGCTGAGTGACGACCAGCTGAATAAAATCAGCGCCGCGATGGAAAAACGTCTGTCACGCAAAGTTAAGCTGAATTGCAAAATTGATAAGTCTGTGATGGCAGGCGTGATCATCCGTTCGGGTGATCTGGTTATTGACGGCAGCGTACGCGGCCGTCTTGACCGTCTGGCTGACGTCTTGCAGTCTTAAGGGGACTGGAGCATATGCAACTGAATTCCACCGAAATCAGCGAACTGATCAAGCAGCGCATTGCTCAGTTCAATGTCGTGAGTGAAGCTCACAACGAAGGTACGATTGTTTCTGTAAGTGACGGTATCATCCGCGTACACGGCCTGGCCGATGTCATGCAGGGTGAGATGATTGCCCTGCCGGGTAACCGTTACGCTATCGCCCTGAACCTCGAGCGTGACTCGGTTGGTGCAGTGGTGATGGGTCCGTACGCTGACCTCGCCGAAGGCATGAAGGTTAAGTGTACTGGCCGTATTCTTGAAGTACCGGTAGGCCGTGGCCTGCTGGGCCGCGTCGTGAACACCCTGGGTGCACCTATCGACGGTAAAGGCGCAATCGACAACGACGGTTTCTCACCGGTCGAAGTGATTGCACCTGGCGTTATCGATCGTCAGTCAGTCGACCAGCCGGTTCAGACCGGTTATAAGTCGGTCGATGCGATGATTCCAATCGGCCGTGGCCAGCGTGAGCTGATCATCGGTGACCGTCAGACCGGTAAAACCGCGATGGCGATCGATGCGATCATCAACCAGCGTGACTCAGGCATCAAGTGTGTCTACGTTGCGATTGGTCAGAAAGCCTCAACCATCTCTAACGTGGTTCGTAAGCTGGAAGAGCATGGCGCACTGCAGAACACCATCGTTGTTGTGGCGTCTGCTTCTGAATCTGCTGCACTGCAGTATCTCTCTCCGTACGCAGGTTGTGCGATGGGCGAATACTTCCGTGACCGTGGTGAAGATGCGCTGATCGTATACGATGACCTCTCCAAGCAGGCTATCGCTTACCGTCAAATCTCTCTGCTGCTGCGCCGTCCACCAGGCCGTGAAGCATTCCCTGGCGACGTGTTCTATCTCCACTCTCGTCTGCTGGAACGTGCATCACGCGTAAGCGCTGATTATGTTGAGCGTTTCACCAATGGCGCAGTGACAGGTAAAACCGGTTCACTGACCGCGCTGCCGATCATCGAAACCCAGGCGGGCGACGTTTCTGCGTTCGTTCCGACCAACGTAATCTCGATTACTGATGGTCAGATCTTCCTGGAATCGAACCTGTTCAACTCCGGTATTCGTCCGGCTGTTAACCCAGGTATTTCGGTATCCCGCGTAGGTGGTGCTGCACAGACCAAGATCATCAAGAAACTGTCCGGTGGTATCCGTACCGCGCTGGCACAGTATCGTGAACTGGCGGCGTTCTCGCAGTTCGCCTCTGATCTGGACGATGCAACCCGCAAACAGCTGAGCCATGGTCAGAAAGTGACCGAGCTGCTGAAGCAGAAACAGTATGCGCCGATGTCTGTCGCGCAGCAGGGTCTGGTTCTGTTCGCTGCAGAGCGTGGCTACCTGAACGACGTTGAACTGGCAAAAATTGGCAGCTTCGAAGCTGCGCTGCTAGCCTTCGCCGATCGCGACCACGCTGAGCTGATGGCTGAAATCAACCAGTCGGGTAACTTTAACAACGATATCGAAGCGAAGCTGAAAGGCCTGATCGATACGTTTAAAGCAACCCAGTCCTGGTAATGTCTGGCGGCTTGTCTGAAAAGGCAGGCCGCAAGGCTTTGAGGAGAAGCTAATGGCCGGCGCAAAAGAGATACGAAGCAAGATTGGAAGCGTGAAAAACACGCAGAAGATCACCAAAGCGATGGAAATGGTCGCCGCCTCCAAGATGCGTAAAACGCAGGAACGCATGGCGGCCAGCCGTCCGTATGCAGACACCATGCGCAAAGTGATTGGTCACCTTGCGTTGGGTAATCTGGAATACAAGCACCCTTACCTGGAACAGCGCGACGTGAAGCGCGTCGGCTACCTGGTCGTTTCTACAGACCGCGGGCTTTGTGGTGGTTTGAACATTAACCTGTTCAAAAAATTACTGGCGGATATGAAGTCCTGGTCCGATAAAGGCGTGCAGAGCGATCTGTCGATTATCGGTTCAAAAGGGGCGTCATTCTTCAGTGCAGTAGGTGGCAACATCGTGGCGCAAGTCAGCGGCATGGGCGATAAACCTGCCCTGTCTGATCTGATTGGCCCGGTAAAAGTGATGTTGCAGGCGTATGATGAAGGCCGCATCGACAAACTGATGATCGTCAGTAACAAGTTCAATAACACCATGTCTCAGACTCCGACCATCACCCAACTGCTGCCGTTAGCGCCAGCGGAAGGTGAAGAAGAGATGAAGGCGAAGACCTGGGATTACCTGTACGAACCCGATCCGAAAGCGCTGCTGGATACCCTGCTGCGTCGTTATGTCGAATCGCAGGTTTATCAGGGTGTGGTGGAAAATCTGGCCAGTGAGCAGGCCGCACGTATGGTAGCGATGAAAGCCGCAACCGATAACGGCGGAAATCTGATCAAAGAGCTGCAGTTGGTTTACAACAAAGCTCGTCAGGCCAGCATCACCCAGGAACTTACCGAGATCGTCTCGGGGGCCTCCGCGGTTTAACCAGGTTTGGAATTAGGTAGAGGATTCAAGATGGCAACTGGAAAGATTGTCCAGATTATCGGCGCCGTTGTTGACGTCGAATTCCCTCAGGACGCGGTACCGCAAGTGTACAGCGCCCTCGAGGTTATGAATGGTGATGCGCGTCTGGTGCTGGAAGTACAGCAGCAGCTGGGCGGCGGCGTAGTACGTACCATCGCAATGGGTACGTCTGACGGCCTGAAGCGTGGTCTGAACGTCAACGACCTGCAGAAACCGATTCAGGTACCGGTCGGTAAAGCGACTCTGGGCCGTATCATGAACGTTCTCGGCGAGCCAATCGATATGAAAGGCGAGCTGAAAGAAGAAGATGGCAGCGCAGTAGAGATCGCCTCTATTCACCGCGCAGCGCCTTCTTATGAAGATCAGTCTAACTCGCAGGAACTGCTGGAAACCGGCATCAAGGTTATCGACCTGATGTGTCCGTTTGCCAAAGGCGGTAAAGTGGGTCTGTTCGGTGGTGCGGGTGTAGGTAAAACCGTCAACATGATGGAACTGATCCGTAACATCGCAGCTGAACACTCAGGTTACTCAGTGTTTGCTGGTGTGGGTGAGCGTACTCGTGAGGGTAACGACTTCTACCACGAAATGACTGACTCAAACGTTATCGACAAAGTTGCTCTGGTCTATGGCCAGATGAACGAGCCGCCGGGTAACCGTCTGCGCGTAGCCCTGACCGGTCTGACCATGGCGGAAAAATTCCGTGATGAAGGCCGCGACGTTCTGCTGTTCATCGATAACATCTACCGTTATACCCTGGCCGGTACAGAAGTCTCTGCACTGCTGGGTCGTATGCCATCTGCGGTAGGTTACCAGCCAACGCTGGCAGAAGAGATGGGTGTGTTGCAGGAGCGTATTACCTCCACCAAGACCGGTTCAATCACTTCCGTACAGGCCGTTTACGTCCCTGCGGATGACCTGACTGACCCGTCACCAGCAACCACCTTTGCGCACTTAGACTCAACGGTAACGCTGAGCCGTCAGATCGCATCTCTGGGTATCTACCCGGCCGTTGACCCACTGGACTCTACCAGCCGTCAGCTGGATCCGCTGGTTGTTGGTCAGGAACACTATGATGTTGCGCGTGGCGTTCAGTCACTGCTGCAGCGTTATCAGGAACTGAAAGACATCATCGCCATCCTCGGTATGGATGAGCTGTCTGAAGAAGACAAACTGCTGGTGGCACGTGCGCGTAAGATTCAGCGCTTCCTGTCTCAGCCGTTCTTCGTTGCGGAAGTATTCACCGGTTCACCGGGTAAATACGTTACGCTGAAAGACACTATCCGTGGCTTTAAAGGCATCATGGAAGGTGAGTTTGACCACCTGCCAGAGCAGGCCTTCTACATGGTTGGCGCCATCGAAGAAGCCGTGGAAAAAGCGAAGAAACTGTAATAACGGTTTCCCGGGAGGAAGATTATGGCTATGACTTATCACCTGGATGTGGTCAGCGCAGAGGAGCAGTTGTTCTCTGGTCTGGTACAGAAGATTCAGGTGTCAGGTAGCGAAGGTGAACTGGGGATTTTCCCTGGCCATGCGCCGCTGCTGACTGCCATTAAGCCTGGAATGATCCGTATCGTGAAACAGCACGGCGAAGAGGAGTATATCTACCTCTCTGGCGGCGTGCTGGAAGTGCAACCAGGCAGCAGCACCGTTCTGGCCGATACCGCGATTCGCGGTACCGATCTGGACGAAGCGCGCGCGCTGGAAGCAAAACGCAAAGCAGAAGAGCACATGAACAGCAGCCATGGTGACGTGGACTATGCTCAGGCCTCTGCCGAGCTGGCGAAAGCCATTGCTAAACTGCGCGTGATCGAACTGACCAAAAAAGCGATGTAATCCAGCTTTATGCGTCACGAAATGCCAGCCCTCGGGCTGGCATTTTTTTTGCCTGCGGCGCCCGATCTGCCTGTCCGCCTAATTTCGGCCTGAGAAAAATGTAGTAATCTCAACCTCAAACCGTTTTACTTTCACCCGTAAAAATTCACTCAGGATAGTTATGTCTAACAGTGCGATGAGTGTGGTGATCCTTGCAGCTGGCAAGGGCACCCGTATGTATTCCGATCTGCCTAAAGTTCTGCATACGCTGGCAGGCAAACCGATGGTTCAGCACGTCATTGATGCCGCCAAAGGGCTGGGCGCACAGCATGTGCATCTGGTTTATGGTCATGGCGGCGATCGCCTGAAAGCGACCCTCACTGACAGCACGCTTAACTGGGTGCTGCAGGCCGAGCAGCTCGGCACCGGCCATGCCATGCAGCAGGCTGCCCCTGCTTTTGCAGATGATGAAGATATCATGATGCTCTATGGCGACGTGCCGCTGATCACGCAGGCGACATTGCAGCGTCTTCGCGAAGCAAAACCGCAGGGCGGCATCGGCTTACTCACCGTGGTACTGGATGACCCTACCGGCTATGGCCGCATTGTGCGTGAAAACGACACCATCACTGGCATTATCGAACAGAAAGATGCCAGCCCGGCGCAGCTCACTATTAAAGAGATCAACACCGGCATTCTGATCGCCAATGGGGGCGACTTAAAACGCTGGCTGGCGCAGCTGACCAACAACAATGCGCAGGGTGAGTATTACATCACCGATATTATCGCGCTGGCGCATCAGGAAGGCCGGGTGATCAACGCGGTCCATCCGGCACGCATCAGTGAAACGGATGGTGTCAATAACCGGCTGCAGCTGGCGACATTAGAACGCACTTACCAGGCTGAACAGGCGGAAAAACTGCTGCTGGCCGGCGTAATGCTGCGCGATCCGGCCCGTTTTGATCTGCGTGGAACGCTGACCCATGGACGGGATGTTGAAATCGACACCAACGTCATTATTGAAGGCCAGGTCACGCTGGGCTCGCGCGTCAAAATTGGCGCGGGCTGCATTATCAAAAACAGCGTGATTGGCGATGACTGTGAAATCAGCCCCTATACGGTGATCGAGGATGCTAATCTCGCCACCGCCTGTACCGTTGGGCCTTTTGCCCGTCTGCGTCCTGGCAGCGAGCTGGCGCAGGCCGCCCACGTGGGTAACTTCGTCGAAATGAAGAAAGCGCGTCTGGGTAAGGGTTCGAAAGCGGGTCACCTCTCCTACCTGGGTGATGCAGAGATTGGCGACAACGTGAATATCGGTGCAGGCACGATCACCTGTAACTACGATGGCGCGAATAAATTTAAAACTGTGATTGGCGATGACGTGTTTGTCGGCTCGGATACGCAGCTGGTGGCACCAGTCAATGTCGCGCCAGGCACCACCATCGCGGCAGGTACTACCGTTATGAGGGATGTGCCTCAGGCTGGTCTGGTTTACAACCGCAAAGAGCAGAATCACAAAGCGGACTGGCAGCGTCCGGTGAAGAAAAAATAAATTTTTTAACGGCCCGCTTTATGCGGGCCGATGCAGTGCAGTGCCAAAACTATAATCCCCACTCTCTACAAGGCTCGGGGAACCGGCAAAGCCGGATATCAGGTCGCATGACAACAGAAGTGGCGAAAAGCCATGTAGTCAGGAAAACATCATTATGTGTGGAATTGTTGGTGCAGTAGCACAACGCGATATCGCAGAAATTCTGCTGGAAGGTCTGCGTCGTCTTGAATATCGCGGATATGATTCGGCCGGTCTGGCCGTGGTCGATCGTCAGGGGCACGTCACGCGCCTGAGACGTTTAGGGAAAGTGCAGAAGCTGGCAGAAGCCGCTGAACAGCAACCGCTGATTGGTGGCACCGGCATCGCGCACACGCGCTGGGCAACCCATGGCGAGCCGTCGGAAGCGAATGCGCATCCGCACATCTCAGAGCACATTATCATTGTGCACAACGGCATCATTGAAAACCATGAGCCGCTGCGCGCTGAGCTGATCGCGCGCGGCTACGTCTTTGCCTCTGAAACCGACACCGAAGTGGTGGCGCATCTGGTTCACTGGGAGCAGAAGCAGGGCGGTTCACTGCGCGAAGTGGTGCTGCGTGTGATTCCACAGCTGCGCGGTGCCTATGGCATGGTGATCATGGACAGCCGCGATCCCTCACTGCTGGTGGCGGCCCGCTCCGGCAGCCCGCTGGTGATTGGCCGTGGGATGGGTGAAAACTTTATCGCTTCAGATCAGCTGGCCCTGCTGCCAGTGACCCGCCGCTTTATCTATCTGGAAGAGGGTGATATCGCCGAGATCAGTCGTCGTGATGTCACGATTATTGACCGCGAAGGCAACACCGTGACGCGTGCCGAGATCGAATCTAATCTGCAATATGATGCCGGTGACAAAGGTATTTACCGTCACTACATGCAGAAAGAGATCTACGAACAGCCGATGGCGCTGAAAAGCACCCTGAGCGGTCGGTTCAGCCAGGGTCAGGTTGATCTCAGCGAACTGGGCGCGGGCGCAGAAGCGCTGCTGAGCCAGGTAGAGCATATCCAGATTATCGCCTGCGGCACCTCCTACAACTCTGGCATGGTGTCACGCTACTGGTTTGAGTCGCTGGCTAACCTGCCCTGTGATGTGGAGATCGCTTCTGAGTTCCGCTATCGCAAGTCAGCGGTGCGCAAAAACAGCCTGCTGATCACCCTGTCGCAGTCGGGTGAAACGGCAGATACCCTGGCAGCACTGCGTCTCTCTAAAGAGCTGGGCTACCTGGGGTCACTGGCGGTCTGTAACGTAGCCGGTTCGTCACTGGTGCGGGAATCTGACCTGGCGCTGATGACCAAAGCGGGCACCGAAATTGGCGTCGCCTCCACCAAAGCATTCACTACCCAGTTAGCGGTGCTGCTGATGCTGGTGGCGAAACTGGGCCGTCTGAAAGGCATGTCTGCCGAGACTGAGCATGAGATCGTTCATGCACTGCAGGCATTGCCGAACCGGATTGAGCAGATGCTGGCGCAGGATAAGCTGATTGAGAATCTGGCAGAAGGCTTCTCTGACAAGCATCACGCGCTGTTCCTGGGGCGTGGCGATCAATACCCGATTGCCATGGAAGGGGCGCTGAAGCTCAAGGAGATCTCCTACATTCATGCGGAAGCCTACGCGGCAGGCGAGCTGAAACATGGCCCGCTGGCGCTGATTGATGCGGACATGCCGGTGATCGTGGTGGCACCTAACAATGAACTGCTGGAGAAGCTCAAATCCAACATCGAAGAGGTACGCGCTCGCGGCGGCCTGCTCTATGTGTTTGCGGATCAGGATGCGGGCTTCAGCGACAGTGAAGGCATGAAGATTATTCCGTTACCGCACGTTGAAGAGGTGATTGCCCCCATCTTCTACACCGTGCCGTTGCAGTTACTCTCCTATCACGTTGCCCTGATCAAAGGGACCGACGTCGATCAGCCACGTAACCTGGCAAAATCGGTTACCGTGGAATAACCTGGTGGGCCCCGTCGCGGGCCCACTTCATTCCGGCTCTCTGTCATATAACTGTCATATTTCGTACATTTCACTGTCATCAAACTGTCCTATTTTCCCTCCTGCAGCAATCACAGACTCTTACTAAAACGGCCCCAAGCCTGACTTTTCTCCCCTGGAGGGAACATGACACTGATGCGTAGCACCGTAGCCCGAATCCTCGCCACCACCTTCGCCGTAAGCGCGGTATCTGCTTTTGCGGCCACCGATCTCACTGGCGCAGGCGGGACGTTCCCGGCGCCGGTTTATGCCAAGTGGGCAGCAGAATATCAGCAAGCCACCGGTAGCAAAATTAACTACCAGGGCATCGGTTCATCTGGCGGCGTTAAACAGATCATCGCCAAAACCGTTGATTTCGGTGCGTCCGATGCGCCAATGAAAGATGAAGATCTGCAGAAAAATGGCCTGTTCCAGTTCCCTACCGTGATCGGTGGTGTGGTACTGGCAGTTAACCTGCCCGGTATCAAGTCAGGCCAGCTGACGCTGGATGGCAAGACCGTTGGCGATATTTATCTCGGCACCATCAAAAAGTGGAACGACCCGGCGATCGCCAAACTTAACCCGGGCGTGAAACTGCCGGAAACCAACATCAACGTGGTGCGTCGCGCTGATGGTTCAGGCACCTCATTCGTCTTCACCAGCTATCTGGCGAAAGTGAACCAGGACTGGAACAGCAAAATTGGTAAAGGCAACACCGTTAACTGGCCAGTGGGTCTGGGCGGTAAAGGCAACGACGGCGTCGCCGCGTTTGTTCAGCGTCTGCCGGGTTCAATCGGTTATGTTGAATATGCCTACGCTAAACAGAACAACCTGACCTACACCAAACTGATGGATGCTGATGGTAAAGCGGTGGCACCAAGCGAAACCAGCTTCAGCAATGCCGCGAAAGGCGCAGACTGGAGCAAATCGTTCGCACAGGATCTGACCTTCCAGAAGGGCGCTGATGCCTGGCCAATCTCCTCAACCACCTTCATTCTGATCTACAAAGACCAGGCGAATGCGGCCAAAGGCGCTGAAGTACTGAAGTTCTTCGACTGGGCTTACAAGAAAGGCAGCAAAACCGCCACTGCGCTGGATTATGCTGCGCTGCCAGAGAGCGTGACCGAGCAGATTCGCGCCGCCTGGAAAGCCAACATCAAAGACAGTTCTGGTAAAGCGCTTTATCAGTAATTGACCGACCCTGACCGGGCAGCGGTCCGGTCAGACCCAACGGGCGGCTCATGCCGCCCTGATAACTTCTGAAGACTGAGACTTCTATGGCTGCAACGAAGCCGGCATTCAAAGCCCCGGGTAAACAAGGTGATAAGATTTTTGGCGCGCTGGTCAGACTGGCTGCGCTGATTGTACTGTTACTGATGGGCGGCATTATTGTTTCCCTGATCATCTCCTCGTGGCCCAGCATCCAGAAGTTTGGTTTCGCCTTTTTGTGGACCAAAACCTGGGATGCGCCCAACGAACAATTTGGTGCACTGGTACCGATCTACGGCACCCTTGTAACCTCCATCATTGCCCTGATTATTGCCGTGCCGGTGAGTTTCGGTATCGCGCTGTTCCTGACTGAACTCTCACCCGCCTGGCTGCGTCGCCCGCTGGGCACGGCTATTGAGCTGCTGGCGGCTATCCCGAGTATCGTTTACGGCATGTGGGGCCTGTTTGTTTTCGCGCCGCTGTTCGCCGAATATTTTCAGACGCCGGTTAATGACGTGATGTCGGGCATTCCGATTGTCGGCGAACTCTTCTCCGGCCCCGCTTTTGGTATCGGTATTCTTGCGGCAGGGGTGATTCTGGCAATCATGATCATCCCTTACATCGCTTCGGTGATGCGCGACGTGTTTGAACAGACCCCGGTGATGATGAAAGAGTCTGCTTACGGTATCGGCTGCACCACCTGGGAAGTGATCTGGCGCGTCGTACTGCCCTTTACCAAAAATGGCGTGATTGGTGGTGTGATGCTGGGACTGGGTCGTGCGCTGGGCGAGACCATGGCGGTCACCTTTATTATCGGCAACACCTACCAGCTCGACAGCCCGTCGCTGTTTATGCCGGGTAACAGCATTACCTCAGCACTGGCTAACGAGTTTGCAGAAGCGGAGTCGGGCGTGCATGTTGCCGCGCTGATGGAGCTGGGACTGATCCTGTTTGTGATTACCTTTATCGTGCTGGCGATTTCAAAGCTGATGATTATGCGACTGCAGAAAAGTGAAGGAGCGCGCTCATGACCACGATTGAAATTCAGGCGCGTGCCGAACTGGACGCATCGCGCCGTAAAATGCAGTCCTGGCGCAGTACTAAAAATAAAATTGCGCTGACGCTGTCGCTGCTGACCATGGCATTTGGTCTGTTCTGGCTGGTGTGGATCCTGTTTACCACCGTAACGCGCGGCGTAGATGGGCTTTCCTGGTCCCTTTTCACTGAATCAACGCCACCGCCGAATACCGCGGGCGGCGGTCTGGCGAACGCCCTGGCGGGCAGTGGATTGCTGATTTTCTGGTCTACATTTTTTGGTACGCCGCTGGGCATCATGGCGGGTATTTACCTGGCTGAATATGGTCGCAAATCGGCGCTGTCAGAAGTGATTCGCTTTATTAACGACATTCTGCTTTCAGCACCCTCCATTGTGGTCGGCCTGTTCGTCTACACCCTGGTGGTGGCGAAGATGCAGCACTTCTCCGGCTGGGCCGGGGTGATTGCACTGGCTCTGCTGCAGGTGCCCATTGTGATTCGTACCACTGAAAACATGCTGCGTCTGGTGCCAGACAGCATGCGTGAAGCCGCTTATGCGCTCGGCACGCCCAAGTGGAAGATGATCTCGGCCATCACCCTGAAAGCCTCGGTCTCCGGCATCATTACTGGCGTGCTGCTGGCGATTGCCCGCATCGCAGGTGAAACAGCCCCGCTGCTGTTTACGGCACTGTCGAACCAGTTCTGGAGCACCGACATGATGCAGCCGCTGGCGAACCTGCCGGTCACCATCTTTAAATTCGCCATGAGCCCGTTTGCCGAATGGCAGAGCCTGGCCTGGGCGGGTGTGCTGATCATTACCCTTTGCGTGCTGTTGCTGAACATTGTCGCGCGGGTCATTTTCGCCAAAGGTAAACACGGTTAACTTCCGGCGCGGCCCTGAGCGGCGCCGTATAAGAGAGATGAATTATGAGTATCGCGACAGCATCAGCCGATAAAATTCAGGTCCGTAATCTGAACTTCTATTACGGCAAGTTTCATGCGCTGAAGAACATCAATCTGGATATCGCTAAGAATGAGGTGACCGCGTTTATCGGGCCCTCGGGCTGTGGTAAGTCTACCCTGCTGCGTACCTTCAATAAGATGTACTCACTCTATCCGGAGCAGCGGGCCGAAGGGGACATTCTGCTGGATGGCGAAAATATTCTGGCGACACAGCAGGATATCGCGCTGCTGCGCGCCCGCGTCGGCATGGTGTTTCAGAAGCCGACACCGTTCCCGATGTCGATCTATGACAACATCGCTTTCGGCGTGCGTCTGTTTGAAAAGCTGTCACGTGCCGATATGGATGAGCGCGTACAGTGGGCGCTGACCAAAGCGGCGCTGTGGAATGAAACCAAAGACAAGCTGCATCAGAGCGGTTACAGTCTTTCCGGCGGCCAGCAGCAGCGTCTGTGTATTGCCCGCGGCATCGCGATTCGTCCGGAAGTCCTGCTACTGGATGAACCCTGCTCCGCGCTGGACCCCATCTCCACCGGCCGTATCGAGGAGCTGATCACCGAGCTGAAGCAGGATTACACTGTGGTGATCGTGACGCACAACATGCAGCAGGCAGCACGCTGCTCTGACCATACCGCTTTCATGTACCTGGGCGAACTGATTGAGTTCAGCGACACCGACACGCTGTTCACCAAGCCCGCGCAGAAGCAAACCGAAGACTACATTACTGGCCGCTACGGCTGATCTGACAGGAGAACGACATGGATAATCTGAATCTGAATAAGCACATCTCCGGTCAGTTCAATGCCGAACTGGAGCATATCCGTACCCAGGTGATGATCATGGGCGGCATGGTCGAGCAGCAGCTGACTGATGCTATTACCGCGATGCATAATCTGGATGGCGAACTGGCGCAGCGGGTGATCGACGGCGACCAGAAGGTCAACATGATGGAAGTGGAGATTGATGAAGCCTGCGTGCGCATCATCGCCAAACGTCAGCCAACCGCGATCGATTTGCGTCTGGTGATGGCGATCATCAAAACGATCTCCGAGCTGGAGCGCATTGGCGATGTGGCGGAGAAGATCAGCCGCACGGCGCTGGAGAAGTTTGGTCAACAGCATCTTCCGCTGCTGGTGAGCCTTGAGTCGCTGGGACGTCACACCGTGCAGATGCTGCATGATGTGCTCGACGCCTTTGCACGTATGGATCTCAATGAAGCGATTACCATCTACCGCGAAGATAAGAAGGTGGATAAAGAGTATGAAGGCATTGTTCGTCAGCTGATGACCTACATGATGGAAGATCCGCGCACGATTCCCAGCGTGCTGACGGCACTGTTCTGCGCCCGCGCCATTGAGCGCATCGGTGATCGTTGCCAGAACATCTGCGAAATCATCTTCTATTTCGTCAAAGGTCAGGATTTTCGTCATGTGGGCGGGGATCGGCTCGATGAATTACTGTCGGGTGACGATGGCAGCAACAAACCTTCCTGATACACCTTATCCCTGTGCCAGACAGGCGCAGGGATAAGCCTTTCTGATTGGTCACCTCCTGAACTCTCTTTATAATTGCGGCACTTTACTCTCTGAGGTGCGCAATGATGTCTCCTTCTCCCCAATCAAAACCGGGCGTAACGCCGGGCAAAGCGATGCTGGCTGCGGTCAGCGGTTATGCCATGGATGGATTTGACCTGCTGATACTCGGGTTTATGCTGCCGGCTATCAGTGTTTCGCTGGCGCTCAATCCATCACAGGCAGGATCGCTGGTGACCTGGACGCTGATCGGCGCGGTCATCGGTGGCATCGTCTTTGGTCATCTCAGCGACCGTTATGGTCGCATCCGCATGCTGACCGTCACGATTCTGGTCTTCTCTATCTTTACCGGCCTGTGCGCGGTGGCGCAGGGCTACTGGGATCTGCTCGCCTGGCGAACGCTGGCAGGTGTGGGGCTGGGCGGCGAGTTTGGGATCGGTATGGCGCTGATTGCCGAAGCCTGGCCTGCGGAGAAGCGTAATCGTGCCTCAGCCTGGGTCGGTATCGGCTGGCAGCTGGGCGTGCTGATGGCGGCCTTTATCACGCCACCGCTACTGAATATTATCGGCTGGCGTGGCATGTTCCTGGTTGGTTTGTTGCCTGCGCTGGTCTCGTTCGCCATTCGTCGCGGGATGGGAGAACCTGAGGCGTATCAGCGACAGGTTAAACATGTGCCGTCACTCTCGTTTCCGGCACGCCTGAAGCTGCTGGTCCGCGATCGCGCTACCGCTAAAGCCAGCCTGGGCATTTTTATCCTCTGCTCCGTCCAGAATTTTGGCTACTACGGGCTGATGATCTGGATGCCGAGCTACCTCTCCTCCAGCTTTGGTTTCAGCCTGACAAAATCGGGCCTCTGGACCGCCGTGACCGTCGTCGGCATGACCTTTGGCATCTGGCTGTTTGGCGTGCTGGCCGATCGCTTTGCACGCTGGAAAATTTTCCTGCTCTATCAGTTTGGCGCTGTCGTGATGGTGGTGGTCTATGCGCAGCTGCGTGACCCGAACATCATGCTCTTTACCGGCGCCATCATGGGAATGTTTGTTAACGGCATGATTGGCGGCTATGGGGCGCTGATTTCAGATACCTTCCCGCCACAGGTACGTGCCACCGCGCAGAACGTCCTGTTCAACCTTGGGCGTGGCGTAGGCGGTTTTGGTCCGGTCGTGATTGGCCTGCTGGCGAGCCAGTTCTCGTTCACAGCGGCGATTACCCTGCTGGCGCTGATTTATCTGCTGGATATTGTGGCAACGCTGTTCCTGCTGCCGAAGAAACAGAGTCAGGAAGATACGCTGGGGGCCATTGGCTGATGCTCACCTGAAGCAGGAGCTGTGACTGTCATCTCAGCTATTCGGGTTCAGCAACAGGATTCACAATCGTCATCTCAGTAGATGATCAGCAAGATGAGAAAAAAATCCGCACTCTATTTCAGGATAGAGTGCGGTTGATAACATATATCAAGCGGATACAGAGGGATTTATTCAGAGAGCTTACACACTCAATTAATCTCACTGGCAATAAAATTGTCAGATTCCGATGAGATCAATTTTTGATCAGATTAATTTCTTTCTGGGTCTTGTCGCTTTTTTTAACACCAAATTTGCTTCTGACTTAACGGATTTTATATCAGACTTACTGGCACAGAATGGACATGCCATCACACCCGTATAGCTTATCCTGGCTACGCTAAGTGCCTGATTGATAGTATAGCAACTTCCTATAAACGCCCGCCTTGTCTCTGAAGGCAGCTGCGGACAATCCATCCGATGCAGCAGCAATCCTCCGGTTGAATGATCGCTGACGTAGAATTTCATGGCCTTATACATGCCATATCCTTTTGCTGTGTGTAACAAACGAAAATTTAAAAATGCGCTTTTTAAGGTTAGCCATAACCTGTAAAAGCAGCGTCTGAATCCATGTGAAATTAATATGATTGCGGTTTTCACATTAGCTCGTTTGCGTTAAATAAATTTAGCATTTAATTTTAAAGTTAAAAAACATTTTTATTTGGGCTAAATAAATACCTTGTACAGATAAATCTTTTTTTGCTTTAGAATCTAAGAAGGATAGTTCTGCTAAGTTACTGATTTATTGTTTCGTAAACACTAGTCCGTTTCATAAAACATTACGATGAGTAAGAATAAGGGCATAGAAAAAAAGCCATAAGAACCTGAGTTAAAAGAGTTCTTATTTTATACGCACTGAGGTTTGATTCAATAATTGTGATCTTAAATCGAAAATAAGATCAAAATATTTGATCAATATAACTTTGCCTGAGCCTGTAAATGTTACATTAAGGGTATGATTGATAAGCGTTATTATTACCTGTGGCAGTAAATCATTAAACAATTTTATCCAGGTCTTTTTTTTATCGTCAGATGAGCGTGGGTAATATCGTCATGCAGGGTGTGGATGTAATGCGCCGTTACCGCACAGCGTAATACCAAAAAAAAGCCGCAGGCGGAGTAATCTGCTTGCGGCATAAGTCAGCGACTTGCTTCAGGTACTTTATTCTGTTGTCAGGGGCTACTCACTCTGCCAGTGAAAGGGGGAATGTTGCACCGCAACAACCTGCAGGCCATTCTTTATCTTCACCACCCGTTGTGGACCCAATATCTGCTGGGGCTCAGGGTTTTTATTCAGCATCACCCTAGCATGTGTGATGCCAGATCTTTCAGCTAGCTGGCACGTATGGCCTGCTATCGCAGGCCTCTTCTTTGCTTTGGCCGCAGTCCTTTGAACCAGGGTGGTAGCTGGCTTCGTGAAAGATTTGATACTTCCTTCTTCTATTGCGTCAGCCTGACCATTATTGGGTTGTTTCAGGCATACCAGACATCGGCCAACTTCGTGGTGATGCTGTAAAGCTACGGTCATTGCCTGCAGCGCTGTATAAAGGGTGCCAATAAATGTCCGATCGTCGAGAGACTTCGGAATTAAATTACACCCTTCCCGATGTAACAACGTTCCGCTCTCATAATGATTGCTGATGTAGTATTTCATTGCTTTTAACATGCTAATTCCTTAAGCATTACTGGACCTGAATATATCAGGTGAAAGATAATGATATTGATTCTTATTATTATAGTTTCTATTGTCGGGCAGATAATGATTGCATAACTCGCCTGGAACTAAATGCGCGCGCCCAAAAAATCGTTTTAATTTGCGTTAAGGTATTTAACCGGTTTAACCCGCGCAATCTGAATCAACGCTGAATTTCACGTTACGTAAAACAGAAGCATTTTAGTGTAGCAGCGAAATAAGCTGGCAGTTAGCTGAGATACACTTTTCTGGTGTTGACTGATTAAGCGTCAGTGCAAAGAATAGTGGGGCAAGGTGGTAAACAGTATCCGCCTGCTTCGCACACCGGCAGACAACATCGCCAGCCTGGCTTATCGGCATACGCCAGCATTAAACCTTATTATCGACGGGGGCCATTAATTGATACTGCGCCAGGAGACGCGTTAATACGGCAGCGGCTGAACAGTAAGAGGCAGTAGCAATAAGGAAGGATGCCAGGCCAAACGGTTGCTAAACCGGGCATCCTGGACGGATTACTTCATGAGCGGCAGAAGTTGCTGATACAGAATTGAAAAGGTCTCCCGACGTGACTGGTAATGTACCCTTTTGTCCGGATCCGGTTGATGCCGCTGCACCAGAGTCGGCGTCGGGACGGTGACTTCCGGATTCAGCGCCTGCTGCGCCAGCCTTGCGGCGCCCAGAGCCGGACCCACTTCACCTCCGTGGCAATAGTCCAGCGTCTGGCCACTGATATCCGCCAGCATCTGACGCCACAGGGTGCTGCGTGCGCCGCCGCCGATCAACATAATACTCTTTGGCTGCACGCCACACTCATGCAGCACATCCATGCCCTGCGCCAGAGCAAATCCCACCCCTTCCAGCACCGATCGTGCCAGCTCAGGCCGGCCATGCTGGTGGGTAAAGCCAAAGAAGGCGCCCAGTGCATTCGGGTTGTTATGCGGCGTACGCTCACCGGAAAGATAGGGCAAAAACCATAACCCGGGTACGTCATCGCGTGCGCGCTCCGCTTCAGCCAGCAGCTCAGGAACATCTTTGCATCCGGTCAGCGTTGCTGCCCAGTCCAGACAGGAGGCTGCGCTGAGCATCACCGACATCAGATGCCAGCGCTGCGGTAACGCATGGCAGAAGCTGTGTACCGCGCGCGCCGGATTGCTGAGATAGCCGTCGCTTACCACAAAGTAGACGCCCGATGTCCCCAGCGACAGCATTCCCTGACCGGGTTCGGTCATGCCGACACCTATCGCACCTGCAGCATTGTCGCCACCGCCCGCAGCCAGCGGCACCGCGTTCATCTTCCACCGTGTTGCCAGTTCAGCATGCAGAGTGCCCGTCAGGGCATTGCCTTCATAGAGCGTCGGCATCTGCTCCCGGCAGAGATCGCAGGCGTGCAGCATCACATCGCTCCAGTCACGCTGCGCCACATCCAGCCACATTGTCCCTGCGGCATCGGACATATCAGTGGCGAAGTCGCCACTTAATCGCCAGCGCAGATAATCTTTGGGCAACAGCACGTGAGCAATCTGACTGAAGATGGCCGGTTCATGCTGCTGCACCCACAGCAGCTTGGGAGCTGTGAAGCCGGGCATCATCAGGTTGCCGGTGATAGCCCGTGAATCCGGCACCTTCCGTTCCAGCTCACGACACTGCGCCTCGCTGCGTCCGTCATTCCAGAGCATGGCCGGACGTAATACCTGGTTAGCGCTGTCGAGCAGCGTGGCACCATGCATCTGTCCGCTCAGCCCGATGGCCTGCACTGCACGCAGGTCCTGCTTCGCGCTCAGCGCCTGCATAGCCAGCTCCAGCGCCTGCCACCAGCTTTCGGGATCCTGTTCACTCCACAAGGGCTGTGGACGCGAAACCTGCAGGGGCGACGTTTCTGTCGCCACCACGTTGCCCTGTGCATCCATCAGCACCACTTTGACGCCAGAGGTGCCTAAATCGATCCCGATAAACATGCTCTGCTCCTGAAGGGTTAGAAATCAAACAGGTAGTGATTCACCAGATTTTCCAGCTGCTCCTGACGTCCGCTCTGATGCTGCGGATTGAGTTGCTGCTGCTGAGCATGCGCCGCCAGTGCCTCCAGTGAAAACTCACCTTTCAAAATTTGCTGACCGAACTCACCATTCCAGCCGCTGTAGCGCTGTGCCACACGCTTATCAAGTTCACCATCGCTGATCATGCGAGCCGCCACTTTCAGCGCCAGCGCCATGGTATCCATCGCGCCAATATGACCGTAGAAGAGATCATATTTATCGGTGCTCTGACGACGCACTTTGGCATCAAAGTTTAAGCCGCCAGTGGTAAAGCCGCCCGCTTTAAGGATCTCATACATCACCAGTGCATTCTCTTCCACGCTGACCGGGAACTGATCGGTATCCCAGCCGCACTGCGGATCGCCGCGGTTGGCATCGACTGAACCAAAAATACCCAGCGCAATAGCGGTAGCGATTTCATGATGGAAAGAGTGGCCCGCCAGCGTGGCGTGGTTGGCCTCCACGTTAACCTTGATCTCTTTCTCCAGGCCGAACTGTTTCAGGAAGCCATACACCGTCGCGACATCATAATCATACTGATGCTTAGTCGGCTCCTGCGGTTTCGGTTCAATCAGCAGCGTGCCCTGGAAGCCAATTTTATGTTTGTGTTCGACCACCATTTGCATAAAGCGGCCAATCTGCTCGCGCTCCTGGCGCAGATCGGTATTCAGCAGCGTTTCATAGCCTTCCCGTCCGCCCCACAACACATAGTTTTCGCCGCCCAGGGTTTTGGTCGCCTGCATAGCACTGCAGACCTGCGTCGCGGCCCAGGCAAAGACTTCCGGATCGGGATTAGTGGCAGCGCCAGCCCCGTATCGCGGATGGGTAAAGCAGTTGGCCGTGCCCCACAACAGTTTCACGCCAGTCTCTTGCTGTTTCTCCAGCAGTTTATCGGTCATAGCGGCAAAGTTTTCTTTGTAGCTGTGCAGCGAATCACCTTCAGGTGAGACATCAACGTCATGGAAGCAGTACCACGGCACATTCAGTTTATGGAAAAACTCAAAGGCCACATCCGCCTTTAGTTTTGCCTGCTGTAGCGCATCCCCGCTTTTCTGCCATGGGCGATCAAAAGCCCCCACGCCAAACATATCTGCACCATTCCAGCAGAAGGTGTGCCAGTAACAGGCAGCAAAGCGCAGATGCTCCGCCATGGTCTTGCCGAGGATGACCTCATCGGGATTGTAGTGGCGGAAAGCAAGAGGATGCGTCGACTGGGTGCCTTCATAACGAACCCGATCGATCTGATCGAAATAAGCGTGCATGGTGTGCTCCTTAGCATCAGTACCCGAATGGTCTGCGTTGAAGCAATATTCAATAGGGGCTGTGGCTTCAGCTCAATTACGATATTTCATAACGGGCATCAGATAATTATTATTTGTGCGCTGTCTCGCAAAATAATGTTATTAACGGGATGATTTAACCTGTTCACTCTCTTGTCTTAAAAAGATGAAACCTCGATCGCGCTCATAAAAAATGAAATAAACCAAAAAACGTAATAGCCGGATAAAAATCAGTAATTGCTGTAACCGGAGAAGAAGGGCAACAATTCATCCGCCTGGTTTATAGGCCTGAAACGACAATAGCCTCAACCTACAGGATGATCACAATGAAGATGAAACATGCACTGCTCGCCGCCTGCGCGGCGCTGGCGCTGTTCAGCCAGACCAGCGTGGCAAAAGAAGTGAAGATCGGCATGGCGATTGACGATTTGCGCCTTGAGCGCTGGCAGAAAGACCGCAATATTTTCGTTAAACAGGCGGAAACACTGGGTGCTAAGGTGTTTGTTCAGTCAGCCAACGGCAACGAAGAGACACAGATGTCGCAGATTGAAAATATGATCAATCGCGGTGTCGATGTGCTGGTGATTATTCCCTACAACGGTCAGGTATTGAGTAACGTTGTCGCTGAAGCGAAACGGGAAGGCATTAAAGTGCTGGCCTATGACCGAATGATAAATAATGCCGATATCGATTTTTATATCTCTTTCGATAATGAAAAAGTGGGCGAGTTGCAGGCCGAAAGCATTGTGAAACAGGTGCCTAAGGGCAACTATTTTTTAATGGGCGGTTCGCCAGTGGATAATAACGCCCGCCTGTTCCGTGCCGGACAGATGAAAGTGTTAAAACCTTATATTGATAACGGCAGCATTAAAATTGTCGGCGATCAGTGGGTCGATGCCTGGCTGCCGGAAAACGCCCTGAAAATTATGGAAAATGCCCTGACCGCCAACAGTAACCACATTGATGCGGTCGTTGCCTCAAATGATGCCACCGCAGGCGGTGCCATTCAGGCCCTTAGCGCGCAGGGGCTGGCCGGAAAAGTGGCGATCTCCGGACAGGATGCCGATCTGGCCGCGATTAAACGTATCAAAGCGGGTACGCAGACCATGACGGTTTACAAACCGATCACGGAGCTGGCCACCGAAGCGGCGAAAATAGCCGTCGAACTGGGTGAGGGCAAAACACCCGCCAGCAACAGCACGCTGAACAATGGCCTGAAAGATGTGCCGTCACGGCTGCTGAAGCCGATTCCGGTTAACAAAGACAATATCGAAAGCACCGTGGTGAAAGACGGTTTCCACAAACAGAGCGAACTCTGACCGCGCATAGCGTGAGGGAGAACAGTCGATGCTGCTGGAAATGAAAAACATCACCAAACGTTTCGGTGCTGTTAAGGCGCTGAATGATGTCAGCCTGCAACTTGAGGCGGGTGAAGTGATGTCGTTGTGCGGTGAGAATGGATCGGGCAAATCGACGCTGATGAAAATCCTGTGCGGACTCTATCCGCACGGCGATTTTGATGGACAGATTCACTTCTCTGGCGACGACATTCAGGCACAGACCATTCGCGATACCGAACGTAAAGGCATTGTGATTATCCATCAGGAGCTGGCGCTGGTGCGGCAACTGAGGGTGATGGAGAACATCTTCCTCGGCGCCGAACTGAGTCGTTTCGGCATGGTGGATGATGAAACCATGACCCTGCGCTGCCAGCAACTGCTGGCGCGGGTCGGGCTGAACGTCTCGCCTGCAACCCGCGTGGGCGAGTTAGGCCTGGGTCAGCAGCAGCTGGTGGAGATTGCCCGCGCCCTTAACAAACAGGTCCGGCTGCTGATTCTGGATGAGCCGACCTCTTCTCTGACGGAGCAGGAGACGGATGTGCTGCTGAGCATCATTCGTAATCTGCGTGAACACGGTATCGCCTGCATCTACATCTCGCACAAGCTGAACGAGGTCAAGGCGATCTCCGACACCATCTGCGTAATCCGTGACGGCCAGCATATTGCCACCCGTCCTGCGGCAGGCCTGAGCGAAGATGACATCATCACCATGATGGTCGGACGCGAGCTGACCGCGCTCTATCCCCATGCGCCGCATCAGATTGGCGATGTGATACTCAAAGTGGACAATCTCACCGCCTGGCATCCGGTTAACCGCCACATCCGCCGCGTCAACAACGTCTCGTTCACACTCAGACGCGGTGAAATCCTTGGCATTGCCGGGCTGGTCGGCGCAGGCAGGACTGAAACGGTGCAGTGCCTGTTTGGTGTCTGGCCTGGGCGCTGGCAGGGTGATATCTGGATCAACGACAAACAGGTCAACATCACTGATTGCCGTGCCGCGATTGCGCACGGCATTGCGATGGTGCCGGAAGATCGCAAAAAGGATGGCATCGTGCCGCTGATGGCGGTGGGCAAAAATATTACCCTGGCGGCACTGGATCAGTTCAGTCACCGACTCTCGACGCTGGATGAAGCGCAGGAGCAGCAAGCGATCAACGACGCGATCAGTCGGCTGCGCGTAAAAACCTCCTCATCGGAACTGCCGATTGGCCGTTTAAGCGGCGGCAACCAGCAGAAAGCGATTCTGGCGAAGTGCCTGCTGCTCAATCCAAAAATCCTGATCCTGGATGAACCGACACGCGGCATTGATGTGGGTGCCCGTCAGGAGATCTACCTGCTGATCAATGCGCTGGTTCAGCAGGGTATCGCGGTGATTGTGATTTCCTCTGAGCTGCCGGAAGTACTGGGCCTGAGCGATCGGGTTCTGGTGATGCATGAAGGGCAGATCAAAGCCGATTTGATTAACGATAATCTGACTCAGGAGCAGGTGATGGAAGCTGCCCTGCGGAGTGAACATTATGCTTAAAAGTGAAAGTACCCAAAGCCGCCTCTCAGGTACGCCGGGCAAACCGTCACCGGGCAGGTTCACGCTGCCCAACCTGCAGGTTCTGGTGATGCTGGGCGCGATTGTGCTGATTGCGCTGTTCTTTACCTGGACTACCGACGGCTCGTGGCTCAGTGCGCGTAACGTCTCCAACCTGCTGCGACAGACCGCTATCACCGGCATTCTGGCGGTCGGCATGGTGTTCGTGATTATCTCGGCGGAGATCGACCTGTCAGTGGGTTCTATGATGGGTCTGCTGGGCGGCGCGGCGGCAATCTTTGACGTCTGGCTCGGCTGGCCGCTGCCGCTGACCATCGTGGTCACACTGGTGATGGGACTGCTGCTCGGCACCTGGAATGGCTGGTGGGTGGCGTATCGCAAAGTGCCGTCGTTTATTGTGACACTGGCGGGGATGCTGGCGTTCCGCGGTATTCTGGTCGGCATTACCGATGGCACCACCGTTGCGCCGATTACACCGGGCATGTCGCAGATTGGACAGAGTTATCTGCCGGGCGGTGTCGGTTTCGGCTTTGGTGTTGCAGGTCTGGCGCTGTTTACACTCTGGCAATGGCGGCTGCGGCTGCGTCGTCAGCAACTCGGCCTGCCACAGGGCGCAGCAAGCGGCACCGTGGGGCGTCAGGCGATCACGGCTATCTTAGTGCTGGGTGCCATCTGGTTACTCAATGATTATCGTGGCGTACCTACGCCGGTGTTGTTGCTGGCTGTGCTGCTGCTGGCGGGCATGTTTATGGCAACCCGCACCGCATTCGGCCGTCGTATCTACGCTATCGGCGGCAACATAGATGCAGCCCGCCTCTCTGGCATTAACGTGGCGCGCACCAAGCTGGCGGTGTTTGCCATCAACGGTGTGATGGTGGCGATTGCCGGGCTGATCCTCAGCTCGCGGCTGGGTGCAGGCTCACCATCGGCGGGTAATATTGCGGAACTCGACGCGATTGCCGCCTGCGTCATTGGCGGCACCAGCCTGGCGGGCGGCGTGGGGTCGGTTGCGGGCGCGGTCATGGGGGCCTTTATCATGGCCTCGCTGGATAACGGCATGAGCATGATGGATGTGCCGACTTTCTGGCAGTACATCGTCAAAGGCGCGATTCTGCTGCTGGCGGTGTGGATGGATACCGCAACGCGGCGTCGGGTGTAATCGCGCGGGCGATCACATTGTGGCGCAAACAATTTTTTTGCCCCTTTCAGCCGTGTTATGCAATGCGCTAAGGATTTAAGGGAACGCGCCATCATGCATGATAAACGTTATCGCATTACGCTGTTGTTTAACGCCAATAAAGTGTATGACCGTCAGGTGGTTGAGGGCGTCGGTGAGTATTTACAGGCGTCGCAGACAGACTGGGATATCTTCATCGAAGAAGATTTTCGCTGCCGCATCGACAACATCCGTGAGTGGCTGGGTGATGGGGTGATCGCCGATTACGACGATCGCTCTATCGAAGCTCTGCTGTCGAATGTCTCTGTCCCCATTGTCGGCGTGGGTGGCTCTTATCATCGCCAGGAAGATTATCCTCCGGTGCATTACATCGCCACTGACAACGCCGCGCTGGTGGAGAAAGCTTTTCTGCATCTGAAAGAGAAGGGCATCAACCGCTTTGCCTTTTATGGTTTACCGGCCTCCAGTGGCAAGCGCTGGGCGCAGGAGCGGGAACAGGCATTTCGTCAGCTGGTAGGGCGTGAGCGTTACCAGGGCGTGGTCTATCAGGGCATGGAGACCGCGCCGGAAAACTGGCAGCACGCGCAGAACCGGCTCGCCGACTGGCTGCAGACACTGCCGCCGCAAACCGGCATTATCGCCGTGACTGACTCCCGGGCGCGACATCTGCTGCAAGCCTGTGAACACCTGAAAATACCTGTACCGGAAAAGTTAACGGTGATCGGGATTGATAATGAGGAGCTGACCCGCTATCTGTCACGCGTCGCGCTCTCGTCCGTGGCGCAGGGTTCACGGCAGATGGGTTATCAGGCGGCCAAACTGCTGCACCGGTTGCTGGATAATCAGCCTCTGCCCCTTCAGCGCATTCTGGTGCCGCCGGTGAAAGTCATCGCAAGGCGCTCAACCGACTTCCGCTCACTGCGCGATCCGGCGGTGATTCAGGCAATGCACTACATCCGCTTTAACGCCTGTAAGGGCATTAAGGTGGAACAGGTGCTGGATGCGGTCGGGCTGTCGCGATCTAATCTGGAAAAACGCTTTCGTGATGAGACCGGCGACACCATTCATGCCATGATTCATCGCGAAAAACTGGAAAAAGCGCGCGAACTGCTGGCTTCTTCATCGCTTAACATCAATGAGATCTCCCAGATGTGCGGTTACCCTTCGCTGCAATATTTCTATTCGGTATTCCGTAAAAGCTACGACACCACCCCAAAAGAGTATCGCCAGCATTTTGGGGAGAATGTGTTGTAGCAGGAAAGGGTGAGTCTGGCGGGAATGGATATCGGGTAAAAAAGCACGGGCCACGCCACTAAAACATCCGCTGCTCACTCTCCTCCAGCACCGCCAGTGCCAGCCCGTTAGCCGGGTCAATCCGGTTCTCCGGGAAGTGCAGCTGAGTATGCGCGGCGGTAAAAGCCAGCGCGTTACCGTGTGCGGTATCGCGTACCGCCTTACAGAAGCGCTCACTGGCGTTCCACGGACAATCAATGATGATTGTGGCGGGATTGAGCAGCAGCATAATCTGACTCAGTGCCGCACCCAGATAGCCACCTGCCAGCGCCATCACCTCATCCACCACTCGTGGCGCGCTGTCGCGGTTCTGCCAGCTCAGCCCAGGCTGACGCTGTGCCAGCTGTTGTTTAATCGCAGGCTGACTGACCAGCGCTTCAAGGCAACCCCGACGACCACAACTGCAACGCGGCCCTTCGGGCTGGACAACCAGATGGCCGGCCTCGCCCGCCGTCCAGCTGTGGCCGGTAAAGACTTCGCCATGCTGTACCAGTGCGCCGCCAATCCCCTCTGAAATACGCAGATAAAAATGGCTGCTCTCCACCGATAATCCACGCTGATCAACAGCCAGCAGCGCGGCGGCTTTAACATTGTTCATAATGCGAATCGGCAGACGAACGTGCTTGCGTAGCGCGCTCAGCAGGTCAACATCCTGCCATTCAAGCGGCAATGAAATGTGCATCCAGCCGCGTCGCGGATCAACGATGCCGGGAAAGCCCAGGCCAATGCCGAGCAAATCGGGATAGTGCTCAGTCAGTTCACGGCACAGCATGGCCAGCTCAGCCAGCAGGCGGGTCGGATTACTGGTATCAGTACGTAGTGTCGCTTCAGCCAGTACCTGGGAAAAATAGTCGCAGACCCGCCAGTGGACCACGTTGCGTTCCACCATAATGCCTGCGCTCTTAAGTTTTTCTGGCCTGAGGGTAATCCCGATTTTAGGCCGTCCGGCGGCCGCCACGCTGACCGGGCCCAGCTCTTCGATCAGGCCTTGTTCAAGCAGGTCATCAATGATTAATGAGACGGTATTTTTGCTGAGTGTCAGCACCTCCGCCAGATCCTGACGCGACGTCACGCGCAGCTTACGCAGCTGACTCATCACCCGTTTCTGGTTATTCAGTCTCAGTAGTGCAGGGCCTTTGCCATTCGTTTTCATCACGGGTTCACTCAACAGAGGAGTAACAATTGAGTGTATCAGCCCATGCGGATTCTTCATCCCACACTTTGCGTGCTGTTTCACACAACCCAATCG
Source organism: Pantoea sp. MHSD4 (assembly GCF_021043305.1). NCBI lineage: Bacteria > Pseudomonadati > Pseudomonadota > Gammaproteobacteria > Enterobacterales > Erwiniaceae > Pantoea > Pantoea sp. MHSD4. Next base: position 50,679 of record NZ_JAJNDH010000007.1, read on the forward strand.
ACGGTGGCGGAGATCGTGATGATGATCGGATTGCCGGATTAACACGGGTTTTCTGTGGTACCGGCGGAGCGGGCGAGACTGCGGGTGCAGCACCGTTGTCTGCGCCGGGTAGGGGAGAAAGACAAAGCAAGGGTGGTGAATGGCAAGGATGCGGAACATCAGGCCCGATTAACGCAGTGACCCGGCACAGCCGGGTCACTGATTAATATTCGTCGCCGCGCACCCGACTGCGATAGCTTTCCCAGTCGAAACGCACCCACAGGCTGTTACCGAGCCGCATACGATCCATGACGCGTTCACCCAGCAGTGCATTCATACCTGCATGGTCGAGGTTAGATAACATGCCGGTCGGTCGTTTCGACGAAGAACGGCGATCAACTATCTGGTTGATGATCACTTTTTCGTAGCGCGATTCGCTCTGCATACCAATTTCATCAATCACCAGCAGATCAACGCTGCTGAGATCCTGAATCAGCCGTTCTTCGGTAATGCCGCTACTGCCGCTGAAGGTGCCCTTCATACTCGACATCAGATCGGCCACCGTCACGATCAGCACGCTTTTACCGCGCAGAATCAGGTCATTGCCAATCGCGGCAGCCAGATGGTTCTTACCGGTGCCGGGACGTCCTGAAAAGACAAAGCTGGCGATGCTGCCATCAAATTCGGCAGCGTACTGACGTGCCAGCTCCAGCGCTTTGCGCTGTCCCTCGTTCTCTACCCGGTAATTATCAAATGAGCAGTTCATGTGCAGCTCACGAATACCGGATCGGCCCATCACGCGCTGCATTTTCATTGCGCGGTTTTCACGCACAATCGCCTCTGAACGCAGGCGACCCTGCTCCTGATTCCACGCCAGCAGCTCTTCACCATTGGCAAATTTCGGCCGGGTGCCCTCAGGCATCATTCTTTTCAGACGGTTAAAGAGATCGTTGGGCGTTTTCATCATTCACCTCGGAAACCATCGGGAATGGTACGGTCAGGATCAGGCAACTGCGTAATATCACGCTTCGGTTGCCCGCCGTTTGCGGCGCGGTTCATCTGAATGCTGCGCGCCAGCTTTTGTTGCCACTGCACATGATGGAACATCCGGCCTTCGGCCTGCCAGTAGGCCACAAAGGCCGCCAGCTCGCTGGGCGTCACCGGTTCACTCAGCGCCGCGCCCCAGATGGCGGCCTGACGGGTAAAGTCGGCGTCCGGCTGCCAGCCCTGATACATGGCGAACTTCCCTGCCGGCGTATGAATCGCGGCGGGCGCGTCGTCATACAGGCTGTCATCCAGTGCCACATCATTCGGCTGCCGGACGGCGGTTTCCAGCGCCAGCAGCTCAGCCAGACGCGTCGGTGTGATGGCGTACATCACCGGCGCATAGTTATCTAACACCGCCAGCGTGCCCTTTTCCGCCTGCTGCAGGGCAGTCAGCGGATCCTGTCGGAAGGCATCCAGGCCAATAAGCGTTGAAGTTAAGATTTTAGCTGACATGAAAAGACCTGAGGTTAACGAACACCTTGCGTCGGGAACCCATCGCCGACGCAGAAGTGTTTATTGTACCTGTTTTAAGGGTGCGGATCGCTTAAAAAGCAACGCTGCGGATCAGTGTGAGGTGACCGGGGAGGTCGCGTGGCGGGCCGTTGCAGATTCGGTGATTTGTACCCGGACACCCGCAGCAGCCGGACGGGTCTGCCATAAGTAGCGCACCGAGGCGAGCCAGCAGAGGCTGTATCCCAGAAGCTCGGTACCCTCTTCGGCCATGTTTTTCACCACGCGGTTGTAATCTCCCAGCATCAGATGCTGCCACAGCGCATGCACACCAAACAGGCGGGAGAAGACCAGCACCACTAAGAAGCCAGAGGCCATCACCGGCCAGCTGCGGTGCAGCAGCAGATTCGCCAGCGCATGCACGGTTTTTTTCGGCGTCCGCAGCGCGACAGCCAGCGAACCCGCCGTAACGGCCAGTGCAAACCAGACCCAGCTGCCGTGCTGAAAAGTATCAAAAACAAAGTCGAGTTCGCGGATGAGCATGCAGCTGTAAAAGCCCGCCACTAAGGTCAGCGCCCCGCGCTGAGCGGGACGGCGTTGAGCCGCAATAAAGAACAGTGCGGCGATCATCGCCAGCATGCATTCCTGGGTGGTTTCAGTAAAAGAGGTTTCGTGGAGCGCGTCGTTCATCCAGGCCACATCAATGTAGACAGGGACGATAGTCAACGCGAGAACCAGAGCTGCCAGAAGGAAAACCGCTATTTCGCGGCCAATAATTGTCAAATCGTTGCGCATAAGGTTACCGGTATAATGATTAGCGGACTCATTATATTTTAAACGCCCGATTCCCTTTCTCATTTTATGCCCCGCTAGAAGCTGGCACTGAATCCAAAGGTATAAAGTTGCTGCTCCTGATTATTCAGCGCCTCACTTTGTGAAAACGCAGCAAAAGCCGCCAGATTCGCGTTGAGTGGCATTTGTGCACCGATGCTCACATCAATGCCGTCGGATTGATCAGAGCCGTTGGTTGCCTCGCGCCGGGGATTCTGCGATGTATCGGCCATCAGATAGTGATAACTCAGCTGCGCCCAGGGCGATATCCATCCCTGTTTCGAATCAATGCGCCAGCCGACACTGGCGCTCTGCTCACGGCTCTGCTGATCGCTGTAATCGCATTGCAGACAGTTCATCTGCTGCGGATCGACCGCATACTGCGCCACCGGCCCGGTGGTGAGTGACGGGGCAATAGGCAGGTCAACGCCCGCCCGATAGCGTTTTCCCAGTGGCGTAGTGCCTACGCTGCCGGTTTCACTGTGCAGGGCAATGGGGGATGCGGTAGGCGAGTTAATGGCGGCTTCAAACAGGGCGCGGCTTTCATCGCTGAAGGCGAGTGGGTTCAGGGCGATCTTCTCCGCCAGGATCGTGTCGTAGTCGGGAGAGAAGACGGGATGTTGAGGCGCAGAGGTGCCACCGCGGGCAAAAGTCGGTTGCGTTAAGAGTAACAGGCATACAGCACAGCAGGTCCGCAGACCTTTCCAACCGCTTCTCGGCACAATCGCTTCTCCGGGCAAAACTGAAGTTATTATCCGGCGTCTTAATTAAATTTTCGGCCCGTCTCTGTTATTTAACCGGTGGTTGTTTAACTATCAACCGATAAATTCTAAGATCAAGCGGACCGCCAGAATTTTCACGTCATTAAAGGAAAAAAGTGATGCAACGATGTGGTTGGGTAACGCAGGATCCCCTCTATCTGGCCTATCACGACCGTGAATGGGGTGTGGTGCAAAGAGACAAACGCGCGCTGTTTGAGATGCTTTGTCTGGAAGGGCAGCAGGCGGGATTATCCTGGATCACCGTGCTAAAAAAGCGGGAAAACTATCGGGCGGCCTTTCACCAGTTTGATCCGCAGGCCATAGCATTGATGGATTCCACAGATATTGACGCGCTGATGCTCAACAGCGGCATTATCCGCCACGCGGGTAAAATCGCGGCCATTATCGCTAACGCGCGTGCTTATCTTGAAATGGAGACGAAAGGCGAAGATTTCAGCCAGTTCGTCTGGCAATTTGTCGATAACGTGCAAATCGTTCACGATTATTCTGATTACAGCCAGGCACCCACGACGTCAGAGCACGCCATTGCGCTCTCTAAGGCGTTAAAGCAGCGTGGTTTTAAATTCATCGGCCCCACAATTTGCTACTCCTTTATGCAGGCCTGTGGGCTGATAAATGATCATCAGAGCAACTGTTTTTGTCATCCTGACAATCAAAAGACGTGATTCCCGTTAAATCAGGATTTTTCCGCACTACATTCCCTGGCATCAGGCGGCATAATCGTGCCACTTATGGGAAAGGTTTTCCCCTGTGTGTCGAATGTAAGGGAACAAAAATGCAGAAAAAATTAATCGCCATCACTTTGTTATTAAGCGGCACCCTGGCCCTGCCAGGGTGTACGACCAATCCTTACACCGGCGAATCTCAGGCGGGTAAGTCAGGCGTGGGCGCGGGCCTGGGCGCACTCGTGGGTGCCGGTGTCGGCGTGCTCTCCTCGTCGAAAAAAGATCGTCGTAAAGGCGCACTGATTGGTGCCGCTGGCGGTGCTGCACTGGGCGGTGGCGTGGGCTACTACATGGATGTACAGGAAGCGAAACTGCGCGACAAAATGCGCGGCACGGGTGTCAGCGTGACCCGTAATGGCGATAACATCGTTCTGAATATGCCAAATAATGTCACCTTCGACTCTAATAGCAGCAATCTGAAACCGGCCGGTGCAAATACCCTGACCGGTGTTTCAATGGTGCTGAAAGAGTATCCGAAAACAGCGGTAAACGTCGTAGGTTACACCGACAGCACTGGCAGCCGTGCACTGAACATGCGCCTGTCTCAACAGCGTGCTGAAAGTGTTGCCAGCGCGTTGATCGTGCAGGGTGTTGCCAGCGATCGCCTGCGTACGCAGGGTGCAGGCCCGGATAATCCGGTTGCTACCAACAGCACCGAAGCAGGTAAAGCACAAAACCGTCGTGTTGAGATCACGCTCAGCCCACTGTAATAATCGCGCGCGCCCCCGACCTGGGGGCGTCTTTTTTCTGTAAAGCCTTCCGCTAAAAGAACCAGTAATGTTTCGGCGAATAGAGCCAGCAGACGCTTTATGGTAGCCTGATCAAAAATTGATCAGAGAATATTTCCTCATGTCTCTTAAAGCCATCGCTACGGTTTTAGGCCTTTCCGTGACGACGGTCAGTCGTGCCCTTAATGGTTATCAGGACGTTGCTCACGAAACGCGTAAGCGTATCGAAGAGGAAGCGCAGCGGCGCGGCTACCGACCCAATGCAGCGGCGCGGCGTCTGAAAACCGGTCGCGCTAACGCGGTGGGTCTTATCTACCCGATCAGTGCATCTTCTCTGAGTGGCAGCGACTTTAGCGACATGCTGCTGTCGCTGGATCATCACCTTGCCTGTCATGACATTAATCTGCTGTTACTGATGGATAAGCAGCAGAGTCAGTCGACACTGACACATCTGTTGCGCAGTGGGGCCGTGGATGCCCTTATCGTCGGTCACACTACGCCCGATGACAGCCGACTTCATGCGCTGCTTCAGGCTAATTTTCGCTTTCTGGCGCTGGGCCGCAGCGATCTGCCACCCACTTATGCCTGGTTTGATGTGGATCACTTCGCGGGTTCGCAGATGGCGGTGAGCTGGTCGCTGGCGCAGGGACGGCAGCGGATAGCCTGGCTCGGCAGCAATGAACACAGCACGCAGGTGCGTGAGCGTCGTCAGGGATATCTGACCGCGCTGGGCGATGTCGCACCTTATGCGATGGCGGCTGTGTCGCCGTCTCGCCGTGCCGGCTATCAGCAAACCAGGCAGTGGCTGGCAGAGGCGGCGGTACCGGAAGTGATTATCACCGACTGCGCTGTGCTGGCTGAAGGCGCCGCTCTGGCACTGCATCAGGCAGGACGGTCAGCAGGTGAGCGTGCCATTCTGCTGGCAGGCTGGGAGGGATTGCCGCGTGATGCGATTCTCGATCATCCCATTGTCGCTATTCGCCAGGCAACACCGCACCAGGCCGGAGAGCAGGTGGCTGAAATGGTCATCCAGCTGATCAATGGCGCACCACCGGAAACGTTACAGACCCTTTGGCAACCCTGGCTGCAATTACCGGTATAGCACTTTTTGCGGTGAGCTTTGCTTGTGCTAGTCTCTGCCTGGTTTCTCATTTCGCAGGATATCTCATGAAAATCAGGCCGCCTCGTGCCACCATCAGCGATGTTGCTCACGCGGCACGAACGGGCAAAACCAGCGTTTCACGCTATCTCAATGGCGAGCTGCATCTGCTTTCTGACGGTTTAAAAGCGCGGATTGAGCAGGCGATTGCCGATCTCAGCTATCGTCCAAGCCAGATGGCGCGCGGCCTGAAGCGCGGACGTACCCGCCTGATCGGGCTGATTATTGCCGATATCACCAATCCCTATTCCGTCGATGTGATGAGCGGTATTGAAGCCGCCTGCCGCGAGCAGGGTTTTACCCTGCTGATGTGTAACACCAATAATGAAGTGGATCTGGAGCAGCACTATCTGCAACTGCTTAGCAGCTATCAGGTAGAAGGCATCGTGGTTAACGCGGTCGGTATGCGTGAAGAGGTGCTGAATCATCTGCAACAATCCCTGCTGCCAATGGTGCTGATTGACCGAAAAATCCCCGATTTTCCCTGCGATGTAGTGGGACTGAATAACGCCGAAGCGGCTGAAACAGCCACGCGCCATCTGGTCGACAATGGCTATAACGCACTGCTGTTTCTGAGTGAGCCGCTGGGCAGCGTCAACACTCGCCGCGAGCGTCTGCAGGCTTTCCGCCAGCTGCTGGCAACGCATCCTCAGGTTGAGCATGAGAATACTGAAGTGGGGCTGCATCAGCCCGATGCGCTGGACCAGGCGTTGCTGGCCTTCCATCAGCGTCATACCGGCAAACGCTGCGCGGTGATGGTCGCCAACGGGGCGCTGACGCTGCAGGTGGCGCGATCGTTACAACGACTCAATCTGCACTGGGGTCGCGATATCGGCCTGCTCGGTTTTGATGAACTGGAGTGGGCGGCGCTGGCCGGTGTCGGTATCACCACGCTGAAACAACCCACCTGGCAGATTGGCTTCAGTGCACTGGAACGCCTGATTGCCCGTATTGAGGGCAGTGATATGCCGGTTGGCGAGCAGGTCTTCTCTGGTGAACTGATTGTTCGCGGCTCAAGCCAGCCTCTGGGCTGAATTTCAGATTTAACCTTCCGTTTACGTGCTCGCTTCGTGAGCACGATCATAATTTCACAGTTTGCTCCTTTGCTTTGGAACCGGTTCCATTTAGGGTTTTTCTATTCGTTATGGGCAGAACCCTGCCATGGAGTAGAACATGAAACCTGACATCATCGTGGTGACCGCCGCTTATGGCCACGCGCAGATCGCCGCACTCGGGGGTCAGCGTGCGCTGCTGCCGATTATTCAGCAGGCGGGCGCTGACGGCGTTGAAATCCGCCGCGAACTGCTTGATGACACGGCGCTTACCGATCTGCCCGCGCTGGGCCGGGCGGTGGCGCAGCATCAGCTGCACGCCAGCTATTCGGTGCCCGATACGCTGTTTTGTGACGGCGGCGAAATCAATCCACGCCTGATCCACTACGTTGAAGAAGCACGCCAGTTAAACGCTCAGCGGCTGAAAGTGGCGCTGGGAGACTTTACCGGTGCACTCCCTCGCGAAACGTTGCAGGCGCTGCTGGCGGATCTGCCGTTTCAGCTGACCGTGGAAAATGACCAGACTGAGCATGGTCGACTGGCGCCGTCCGTCGCATTTTTTACGGCGGTCAGGGAAGCCGATCTGCCGATCAGCATGACCTTTGATATGGGTAACTGGTGCTGGACCGGGGAAGATGCCGACCAGGCAGCGCAACAACTGGCCGCACAGGTGGGTTATGTGCACGTCAAAGCGGCCGTGCCGCACCAGGATAGCTTCCGGGCGATTGCGCTGGATGAGGCGGATGACCACTGGCGCACGCTGCTGCAACAGCTGCCCGCACAGGCACCGCGTGGTATCGAATTTCCGCTGGAAGGCGACGATCTGACTGCGGTGACACGCCACTACGTGTCGCTGCTGCGTAACGTGTAAGGAACAGATATGACGCACATTAATCATCACAACGGTCAGCTTGATGTGGTCACCATCGGTGAAGCGATGGCGATGTTTATCGCCCGCGAGACTGGCGATCTGGCCGCAGCAGAGACCTTTGTTAAACGTGCTGCGGGCGCTGAACTCAATGTGGCGACCGGCCTGGCACGTCTTGGCCTGAAAGTGGGCTGGGTCAGCCGTATCGGCGATGACGCTTTCGGCCGGTTTATCTGCCAGCAGCTGGAAAAAGAGGGTATCGACCACGCCTGTGTGACGGTCGATAAACGCTATCCCACCGGTTTTCAGCTCAAGTCCAAAGTCGATGACGGTTCTGATCCGCTGGTGGAATATTTTCGTAAAGGCTCGGCGGCCAGCCATCTGTCGGTTGACGATTTTGATGCAGACTATTTCGGCTCGGCGCGTCATCTGCACCTGAGCGGTGTGGCGGCGGCGCTGTCAGAGAGCTCGCTGGCGCTGCTGAAGCACACCGCCAAAGAGATGCGTGCACGCGGTAAAACTATTTCGTTTGACCCTAACCTGCGGCCGGTGTTGTGGCGCAGCGAAGAGGAGATGCGTAAGCAACTCAATCTGCTGGCGGAGTATGCCGACTGGGTGCTGCCGGGCGAAAAAGAGGGGCTGATTCTGACCGGTTATCGTCAGCCGGAAGCGATCGCCGATTTCTATCTCGACAAGGGTGTCAAAGCCGTGGTCATAAAAACCGGTTGTGACGGTGCCTGGTATAAAACGTCGCAGGGCGAAAAGGGTCAGGTTGAGGCGATAAAAGTCGATAACGTGGTGGATACCGTGGGTGCCGGTGACGGCTTTGCCGTTGGCGTTATCAGCGCCCTGCTGGAAGGTCAGTCGCTGCCGCAGGCGATTCGTCGCGGCAACAAAATTGGTTCGATGGCGATTCAGGTCATTGGTGACAGCGAAGGTCTGCCGACGCGTCAGCAACTGGGCGACGTGTAGTTCGCGCCCCTCTACAGTCACAGGAGTTCCCGATGAAAAAGCAGACAATCGCGCCAAAACGCTGGTGGTTCATCATGCCCATCGTGTTTATTACCTACAGCCTGGCGTATCTTGATCGTGCAAATTTTAGCTTCGCTTCTGCTGCCGGGATTAATGACGATCTCGGCATCACCAAAGGCATGTCCTCGCTGCTGGGTGCGCTGTTCTTCCTGGGTTACTTCTTCTTCCAGATCCCGGGTGCGATTTACGCCGAACGCCGCAGCGTCAAAAAACTGATCTTCGTTTGCCTGATTCTGTGGGGCGGCTGCGCCTCGCTGACCGGCGTGGTCAGCAACATTCCGATGCTGGCAGCCATTCGCTTTGTTCTGGGCGTGGTGGAAGCTGCGGTAATGCCTGCGATGCTGATTTATATCAGCAACTGGTTTACCAAATCGGAGCGTTCACGCGCCAACACCTTCCTGATCCTGGGGAATCCCGTCACGGTGCTGTGGATGTCGGTGGTGTCGGGCTATCTGATCGAATCCTTTGGCTGGCGTGAGATGTTTATCATCGAAGGGATTCCTGCGGTGATCTGGGCGATCGCCTGGTGGTTCCTGGTGCAGGATAAACCCGCACAGGCGCGCTGGATGAGCGATGCCGAGAAAGCGGCGTTGCAGGCTGAACTGCAGAAAGAGCAGGAAAATATCAAAGCGGTGCGCAACTACGGTGAAGCGTTCCGTAACCGCAACGTGATCATTCTCTGTCTGCAATATTTTGCCTGGAGCATCGGCGTGTATGGCTTTGTGCTGTGGCTGCCGTCGATTCTGCGTAACGGCACGCAGATGGGCATGGTCGAAGCGGGCTGGTTGTCAGCGGTGCCTTATCTGGCGGCAACCATTGCGATGGTTATTGTCTCCTGGGCGTCTGACAAAACCCAGAACCGCAAGCTGTTCGTCTGGCCACTGCTGCTGATCGGTGCGTTGGCTTTCCTCGGCTCGTACCTGGTGGGATCTAACCACTTCTGGATGTCCTACACCCTGTTGGTGATTGCCGGTGCCGCGATGTATGCGCCTTACGGACCGTTCTTTGCCATCATCCCTGAAATGCTGCCGCGTAATGTTGCCGGTGGTGCAATGGCGTTGATCAACAGCATGGGTGCGCTGGGATCGTTTATCGGTTCATGGATTGTCGGCTATCTTAATGGAGCAACCGGCAGCCCATCCGCCTCCTACATCTTTATGGGATCGGCCCTGCTGGTTTCGGTGTGGCTGACGCTGATTGTGAAGCCGGCGCAGAATAAAGCGCCACCGCTGCAGGGGGCGAAACCGGCCTGAAAGCGTAAACGTTAGCCTCTATTTCTCCGGGCGGCCTGCAAGCCGCCCGTAACTTATTGACCGGGAGCCACCGAATGAAACCCGCTGTAATTCTTTATAAAAAACTGCCTGACGATCTTTATGCCCGCCTGGCTGAACAGTGTGACGTGACGGAAATCAGCGATCTCTCACCAGAGAGCCAGCAGAAGTATGCTGCGGATTTCCAGCAGGCAGAAGGTCTGCTGGGATCGGGCGGTAAAGTGAATGGCGAGCTGCTGGCGAAAATGCCCAATCTTCGCGTCTGCTCCAGCGTCTCTGTGGGCTACGACAATTTTGATGTAGACGCCCTGAATCAGCGTAATGTGGTGCTGATGCACACGCCGACCGTGCTGACCGAAACCGTGGCAGACACCATGATGGCGCTGGTGCTGAGCACGGCGCGCCGGGTGCCGGAACTGGATGCCTGGGTTAAAGCGGGTAACTGGCAGAAGAGCATCGGACCGGCGCAGTTCGGCATCGACGTACACCATAAAACGCTGGGTATTCTCGGCATGGGACGTATCGGGATGGCGCTTGCGCAGCGGGCGCACCTTGGTTTCGGCATGAAAATCCTCTATAACGCCCGCCGTGAGCATGAGGAGGCACAGTCACGCTTTGGCGCACAGCGCTGTGAACGGGAAGCGCTGCTGAAGCAGAGTGATTTCGTCTGCATTAGCCTGCCGCTGACTGAAGAGACACACCATCTGATTGGGGCCGCCGAGCTGGACCTGATGAAACCGGATGCGGTGCTGATCAACGCCGGGCGCGGACCGGTGGTGGATGAGAAGGCGCTGATCGCTGCCTTGCAGGCAGGCAAACTGCATGCCGCCGGACTGGATGTGTTTGAGCAGGAGCCGGTCTCTGCCGACTCCCCACTGCTGTCATTGCCCAATGTGGTGACGCTGCCGCACATCGGTTCTGCGACACACGAAACCCGTTACGGCATGATGCAGGATGCGGTAGAAAATCTCATCGCCGCACTTGGCGGAAGCGTCGAGAAGAACTGCGTTAACCCGCAGGCACTGAAGTAATCCCCACGCCTTCCCATTGCGCCCGCCGATGGCGGGCGTTATGGTGGACCCCCGATTCGTTATCACAAATATTTAACCGCTATGTCCTTTTCTCAGTTCGGCGACAAATTTACCCAACATTCCGGCATCTCACGTCTGATGGAAGATATGGGCGCGGGCCTCCGCACGCCCGGCACCATCATGCTGGGTGGCGGCAATCCGGCGCAAATTCCGGCCATGAACGACTACTTTCAGCAACTGCTGCAGCAGATGCACGAGGAAGGCAAACTCAGCGAAGCGCTGTGCAATTATGACGGTCCGCGTGGCAAAGCGACGCTGCTGGCGTCACTGGCTGAATTGCTGCGTGAACAGCTTGGCTGGCCGATCACCGCAGAGAATATCGCACTGACCAACGGCAGTCAGAGCGCTTTCTTCTATCTGTTTAACCTGTATGCCGGTCGCCGGGCCGATGGCAGCAAGAAGCGAGTGCTGTTCCCGCTGGCGCCTGAGTATCTTGGCTATGCGGATGCCGGTCTGGAAGAGGCGCTGTTTGTCTCGGCGAAGCCGAACATTGAGCTGCTGCCGGAAGGCCAGTTTAAATATCATGTCGATTTCGAGCATCTGCCGATGAACGATGAGGTCGGGCTGATCTGCGTCTCGCGCCCGACAAATCCTACCGGTAATGTGATCACTGATGATGAGCTGATGCAGCTCGATGCGCTGGCACAGCAGCATGACGTGCCGCTGCTGATCGACAATGCCTATGGTGTGCCGTTCCCCGGCATCATCTTCAGCGAGGTGCGCCCGCTGTGGAATCCCAACATCATTCTCTGCATGAGTCTGTCGAAGCTCGGCCTGCCGGGTGCGCGTTGCGGCATTATTATTGCTGACGAGAAGACGATTACTGCACTGAGCAACATGAACGGCATTATCAGTCTGGCACCAGGCAGTATCGGTCCGGCCATCGCCAATGAGATGATTCGTCGCGGCGATCTGTTGCGGCTCTCCGAAGAGGTGATCAAGCCGTTCTACCAGCAGAAGGTGCAGCAGACCATCGCGATCCTGCGGCGCTATCTGCCGGAAGATCGCTGTCTGATCCACAAGCCGGAAGGCGCGATTTTCCTCTGGCTCTGGTTCCGCGATCTGCCGATCACCACTGAATTGCTTTATCAGCGGCTTAAAGCGCGCGGCGTGCTGATGGTGCCGGGCCACTTCTTCTTCCCGGGCCTCGAACAGGCGTGGCCACACACCCATCAGTGTATGCGGATGAACTACGTGCCGGATGCAGAGAACATCGAGCGGGCAGTGCAGATTCTGGCGGAAGAGGTTGAGATCGCCTGGCGCGACAGCTAATCCTGCTCTTCCTGTGGATCGGTTAACGACAGCTGGCACCACTGTGCCAGCTGTTTAATGGCCTGTTCCACCTCAGCATTCCAGCCGAAACCGGCATTCAGCCGGAAACAGTGATCGTAGCGCTGGTCGGTGGCAAAAATGTGGCCCGGCGCAATGCCGATGCCCGCATTACGCGCTTTCAGAAACAGCTCACGCACGTTCAGCGCCTTTCCCGGCATCTCGACCCACAGCACATAGCCTCCTTCCGGATCGGACACGCGTGTTCCCGCCGGAAATTCCCGCAGCACCGACTGACGCATCTCACGGATTTGCCGCGCCAGCTCGCGACGCAGCTTGCGCAGATGCGCATCATAGCCCCCGCTGCGCAGCAACTCCGCCACCGCCGCCTGTGACAACACCGAGGTGCCCATCGTAGAGGTATATTTCAGCGAGGCGATTTTGCGCATGTAATTGACGCTGTGAACCCAGCCAATGCGAATTCCAGGTGCCACGGTTTTGGAAAAGCCGCTGCAGAGAATGGCGTTGGGGCTGAAGGCGCGCATCGGGAAGGGGCGACGCTCACCAAAGGCGGTATCGCCAAAAATATCATCCTCAATGATCACCACATCGTTTTCATCCGCCTGCCGCGCAATATAGGCTTTATGCTCGTTAGGAATGCTCTTGCCCAGCGGATTATTGACGTTGCACAGGGTGAGAAAAACCCGTACCGCTTTGCGCTGAAATAATCCGGTCAGCTTCGCCACATTCACATACCCTTCCGGCCCGGCTTCCACTTCAATCACCCGTAAATTGAGGTTATGCAGCATCTGCAGCAGCACGAAATAGCAGGGTGACTCGACTGCCACCACATCGCCCGGCTGGGTGGTGGCGCGCAGGGACAGCGAAATCGCCTCTATGCAGCCGTTGGTGATCAGAATGTCGTCGGCGCTGATATTGCAGCCGTAATCGACCGCGCGACGGGCAATCTCAGTTTTCAGCGGCGCATAGCCGGTACCTTTGACCGTATTGCCGAGCAGAGCCGGTTTGCTGTAGCCCATCTGGCGCATCAGCAGGCCGATGCGTTTGACCGGGTAAAGTGCGCTGTCGCCGTTGGCCAGATCGAGCCGCACCCGGCAGTCTGAGCCGAGCATCGCCAGATGCAGTTCTGTCTGCTCATCCAGCGGCGCGATGGCGCGCGGCTGTTCGCTGACGGCGGGCAACTGACGCGAAGCGGGCCGCTGCGGGGCAACAAAAAAGCCCGATTTAGGGCGGGCGACGGCGTAGCGCTCATCTTCCAGCGTGCGCAGGGTTTTCAGGGCGGTGGTGAGGCTGACATTGTACTGCGTCGCCAGCGTCCGTACCGACGGCAGACGACTGTCGGGTGCCAGTGAACCGGCATGAATGGCCTGCTTAATCTGTTCTGCGATCTGGCGGTAACGACTGTTCTGACTCTCCTGTTCCCCGATAACATCGGCCATCTGTTCCACCCCATATCGCGCTGATCTGTGCATATTCAACAGAGTACATTCAAAGTACTTTAGGCTGCATCTCTTAATTATTCATGACGCTAAACGGCCCGGCTACCTCGTCAGCCGCCGGGCTTCAGGCCATAAAGTGATTCTGTTCACCTGAGGGAAACGTGAAAAATGAATAATCTGCCCGCCATGATGAAGGAGATTGAAGCGTATCTGTCACCCGCCATTATTGAGTCAGCTCAGCGCTGCTCTGGCCGCCTGATGGCGGCGTTGCCGGATCAGCAGCAACTGGAGAATAACCGTGTACTGCTCGCTTATGGCGGCGGAAAAGACAGCAGCTACATGGTGGCCTACGTGCGCTACATTCAGGGCCTCATCTGGCAGCAACAGGGCAGCACCTTTCATCTGCGGGTCAGCACCAACCGCCATGCAGCGATGAATCAGAGCGTGATGGAGAATATCCACGGTGTTTATCAGGCGCTGGCCATGCATGACGATGACCGGGCGGAGTGTCTGGTGGTGGATGGCCTGCTGATCCGGCCATTTGACCGGGCATTGCCGATGCCGGAGAGCGTGCGGCAGCAGAACCGTAATGACGTACTGATGAATGGCCACCGCTTTCGCGCCGATGCGCGCTCGACCTTCTGCAACGCCTGTAATCTCAGCATGGTGAACTCCTTTGGCCTGGCGGCAGACTATAACGGCGGGGTGGATATGATTATCACCGGCGACTCGCCGCAGGAGCAGGCCGCCTATGTCGCCTGGGCGAGACACCTTTCCCGGCTGTTTGATGCGCCGGTAGCGGACAAAAGCCGGGGCTTCAGCGGATTTCTCCAGACGCTGGACGGTGTGGCAGAGCGCTACTTCTCTGACGTTTACGGGGCCGATCAGCTGACAGCCGCGCATCGCATCACCCATCAGCTCGCACGTGACCCGCTGTTTTTCAACATTTATCAGGACACCGCCTATGAAGCGGGCGCGCACTGGGCGCTGCTCAGCGAATTTATGCGCTTCCGTTTTGATGAACTGATGTTCAGCTTTTCCGAGTCCGACTGCGGTAATCCAACGCTGATGGCGCATCTGCGCGGACTGCGGGCTGAAACGCTGCTGCAGCGCCACTATGCCGAAGGGATCCGCGAGTATGTGCGCTTCGCGCTGGGGCTGATGGTGAAGAAAGATTTTCCGTCCGCGCTCATTAATGAGATGGCGGCGCGCTATCAGGACGACGACGCCATCCGGCAGCAGCGGCAGCGCGCGGCAGATTTCGCCATGCAGGCGTTTAACCTCAGTGAAGATCAGCTGATCTGCATGATTTACTCACCCTTCCTGGCGCACGGAGAGCAGCTGGGACACTGGCTGTCGCAGCAGCAGATTGCGCTGGAGGAAGCCGCTATTCGCGATCTGATTGAACAACGCAATAACGACGTCGAACTGGCTCAGCAGTTAACACAGCTCTCCGGCCTGACGCTGACGCAGATGCGCCACTGCTGGCAGAGCAGGCCGGTCAGTTCGCTGCTGGAGGGCAAAAGTACCGATCCGCTGTCGCGCGTCCTGCGTTTTGATCCTCACAAAGCGGTGATTCAGGTCAATAACGGTGTGCTCAATGACATCGTGACAGAAATCATTTCCGGGCGTTAACCCGGTAAGGCGAGGCGATGAAAAAGATTTTCCTGCAAATTGGCGCCACCCGCGACGGACAAAATCCTTATTGCGCGGTGGCGAAGCGCGACGGCTATTTTACCGTGCTGGCGGAAATGGGTGATTTTGTCGATTACCAGTCGCTCAGTCTGGCGTTGCCGTTTGATCTGATTATTCGCCTCGACCGTCCTGAGAATCCGTGGGAGCTCATGCAGGCTTATCTGCATGCCGGTTTACTGGCGCATCCGCTGGTGGTGCTGGCAGGCTTTGAAGCTTACAACGCCAGCGCCGGACGGCTGCGTGAGATGCTGGCCGGGCCAGACGCGCCTGCCGCCTTTATTCCCATGGATAAATATGCGCAGCGCATGGCGCTGAAAAAAGCCTGGCCGCGCTTCCCGCAGCCAGAGTTCCGCTTTTTCGCGTCACCGCTCAGCATTCTGGATGCGGAACAGGCGCTGATCTATCCGTGTGTCGTGAAACCAGTGGATGGCGGCGGCGGCCTGGGCATCTTTCTGATTGAACGCGCCGATCAACTGCGCAGTGTGGTGAAACAGCTGGTGCAGACCATGAACTATGGCGGTCGCGGCTTCAGCGGCTTTATTGTGGAAAGTGCGCTGACAGGCACTGAGTTTTCGTTGCAGGGTGTGGTGCATCAGGGGCATCCCCAGGCACTGACCTGCTGCCAGAAGGTGATTGAGCAGCACCGGGATAGCCAGGGATGCGTCAGTTTTTATGAGTCGGGGCATGTAGCAATGGCGGCAGCGGCCTTGCCGGCATCGTTCAG
Organism: Pantoea sp. MHSD4; assembly: GCF_021043305.1. Classification (NCBI taxonomy): domain Bacteria; kingdom Pseudomonadati; phylum Pseudomonadota; class Gammaproteobacteria; order Enterobacterales; family Erwiniaceae; genus Pantoea; species Pantoea sp. MHSD4. Next base: position 66,842 of record NZ_JAJNDH010000007.1, read on the forward strand.
TAGCCTGATGACCTTCTGTTGTGAAACCTTTGGCTATCGTCAGGGCGCGTTTCATATCGATTTTATTGTGGTTAATGGCGTACCGCATTTCCTTGAGATGGGATTCCGGCTTTCCGGCATGGGGGTGGCAATGCTGGTGCAGGAGGCAACGGGCATCAACTGGGCGGATGTCACCTTCCGGCTGGAGGCGGGCGATCCACTGCCTGCTTTTGCTTTCACCGGATCCGGTGCGGTTGGACAGCTGCGGTTACGGCAACCGGCGCAGCTGCAGGCTGCCGAAAGCTGGATCGAACAGCATCAGCAGGGTGCGCTGTTGCCACCCCTCAGATTGCCTGCACTGCAGGTTTCGCCACGCTCCTCGCTCTATGCCGATCTGACCCGTCATGCGGGTATCCTCGCCACCTTCAGTCTGACAGATACAGCACGTGAGCCAATTATGACCACGTTTAAGCAGGTGATTGCCGCGCAGTCAGTCACCGCCGGGAGAGACAAAGTATGTGCAGGATGATTCTGGCATATGGCCAGTTTGACAGCGCACAGATCCTGGAGGCAGCACGCGCCATGAGCTGCGGCGAAGGCGCCGAACACGATGGCCCGATCAAATCGCATCCCAATGGCTGGGGCTGTCTGTGGCTGGAACAGGGCGAGATTCACACCCTGCATGGCACCGGCCCGTTCGCAGACGCCCTGCCGGGTATTGACGTGGATCGTCTGCGCAGTCGGTTTCTGGCGGTTCATGTGCGTCACGCCACATTGAGTAAAAATCAGGGGATCGAGTTTTCGCATCCGCTGTGGCGCAACAGCGCCGGACATCAGTGGTACATGATGCATAACGGCTTTCTGCCGACCATTTACCGTCAGCTTGGCCTGGCGGAATCACGCTTCGATTCTGAAGAGTATCTGCGCTATTTAGTGGATCAGACTACCCCTGCTGATTTCACCCGGGACTATCTGCGTGCAAAGATGGCGCAGGTTGAGCCAGGCGGCAGCGCAGGCAATGCCATTTTCGTCACCCGCGACAAAGCCTGGGCGTGGCAGTGGTATCCGCACGACACCCCCTGGCCGGACTATTTTACGATGCATTTTCGGCAACAGGACGGTTGCACGCTGATCGCCTCTGAACCCGTGGCAATACCAGGCAGCGCCGGCAGCTGGCGGCGAATGAATAATCATGAACTCTATGAAATACCGTTTAGGGAGTGATAAACATGGCAATTTTCAATCAGTTCCGCGTGATTAATCCCAACATGTTTGTGGAATCGACCTGGCTGGATGACATCGTCACTGCACGGGTGCCGCTACTGGTGCTGCGTAACTTTCTGACGCCAGACGTGCGGCAAGCGGTGGTGACTGACCTGCAGAGCTGCCGGGAAAAGATCCGTGTCTCTCACTATCCCAATGGCGCGCTGACCACGCTGGGTCCCTATCTGGCACGCCATACGGCGGCACCTGATAACTATTTCACTGAGCTGCGCGATATCCAGCCGGCGCTGCCGGCATCACTCAACACACTGCGCGAACAGATTTACCGCTGGGTGCAGCACGCGCTGCGGCTGGAGAGCTTAAACATCGCCCACGAACCGGGTTGTGGTGACTACGCCGGTTCTATCGTGCGCTTTCATGCTGATGGCGTCGCGAACCCGCTACATAACGACAATATCGTGCGCGATGCTGCAGGAACCTCCCTGGTTGTGACACAAATATTGCATCAGCTCAGCTGCGTGGTCTGCCTGCAGGAGTGCAGCGCGGGTGGTGCGCTGCGCATTTACAACAAAAAGTGGTCGCCGGAGGATGAGCAGTTCAAAACCGCCGGTGAGCTGGGCTATCGCAGTGGGGTCATTGATCACAGCGAGATCTGCGAATTTTCACCGCGCAGTGGCGATGTCTATCTGTTTAATCCCGCTTTTTATCATGAGATTGATCGGGTCGAAGGCGATACCCGTATCACCATGGGCTTCTTTTTCGGGCTGACCGATAAAAAGATGAAACATGCTATCGCCTGGAGCTAAGCCAGGTTGTGCCATTAAGTTGTGCCAGAAAAGGAGAAGGGAATGACGACGTTTGAAAAGATTACTGCGCTGCTGGATCAGCATCAGGCCAGCTACCGTGTGGTGGAGCATGAGGCGGTAGGGCAAACCGAGCAGATCAGCCAGATACGCGGCAACGCACTGGGTCAGGCGGCCAAAGCGATGGTGCTGGAGGTGAGCATGCCGGATGGTGCGCCCTCGCGACAGCTGCTGGCCATTGTGCCGGGCGACTGCCGGATCAATTTTAAAAATGCGGCGCGCGCGATCGGTGGCAAAAAATCCTCTTTCGCCGCGCCGGAGCTGGCACAGGCACTGACCGACTGTGTCATGGGCGCTGTGCCGCCATTTAGTTTTGATGACCGGCTGGCGCTGCGGGTGGATTCCCGGCTGCAACAGGTCGGCACATTATGGTTTAACGCGGGCGAACTGGAGAAGTCGATCGCGCTGGCTGCAGAGGATTATTTTCGCATCGTGGGGGACGCGTGTTGTGCTGATATCGCCACCCCGATTGCGGTCACCGCCTGACGGCGGCACAAGGAGTTTCTGATGTCGGTAAAAGATATGCTGTTAGCACTGTGCGTGGTGGTGGCGTGGGGCGTGAATTTTGTGGTGATTAAGCTGGGGCTGCAGGGCATGCCGCCCTTTTTGCTCGCCGGACTGCGTTTCTCTCTGGTCGCCTTTCCCGCCATTTTCTTTGTGCGTCGCCCGCCGATCCCGCTGCGCTGGCTGGTCGTTTACGGCATGACCATCAGTTTTGGTCAGTTCGCGTTTCTGTTCCTGGCGATCAAACTTGGTATGCCAGCCGGTCTGGCCTCGCTGGTGCTGCAGGCGCAGGCCTTCTTTACCCTGTTGCTGGGCGCGCTGCTGCTGGCGGAAAAGCTGCGCTGGAATCATATTGTCGGGATTATCATCGCCACGCTGGGAATGTTTATGCTGGCCACAGCAGGCATGGAAGGGCAAACCAGCGCCGGTATTACGCTGACCACCATGATGCTGACACTCTCGGCGGCGCTGTCATGGGGGCTGGGCAATATCACTAATAAGATCATTATGCGGAACCGCAGTGTGCCGATCATGTCGCTGGTGGTCTGGAGTGCACTGGTACCGGTCATTCCCTTCTTTGCCTGCTCTCTGCTGTTTGATGGCGAGGCCGCCATCGTTAACAGCCTGCTGCATATCGGCCTGCAGACCGTGCTGGCGCTGTTCTATCTGGCGTTTGTCGCCACCATTGTGGGCTACGCCATCTGGGGGAATCTGCTGAGTCGCTATGAAACCTGGCGCGTCGCGCCGCTGTCGCTGCTGGTGCCGGTCGTGGGGATTGTTACCGCTGCGCTGGTGCTGGATGAGCATCTCTCCGGGCAGCAGATGTTGGGCGCGGCAGTGATTATTCTGGGGCTGCTGGTGAATGTATTTGGCGGCGTGCTGGGTCAGCGTTTAGCGATGCGAACGCAGCCGTAAAGGTAAAAAACGCCGCTGCCACGGCGTTAGAGGTTGTTGATAAAATCTGACCCGGTTAGCTGTGAGACCGAGCAAGCGCAGGAAGCACGGTCAGATCGGAAAGACGCAAAAACCGCCCTCCATGGCACGCTCGGCCCGCGCGATTACGCACCTCATCCCTGAGGTACGCCCGTTGCCGGGCCAACGCTTCGCGCTGTTCAAAAACGCTCCCGACGTTTTTGTCCATGGCGCGGGACGCTTTCCTCTTCTGCCCGTGTTTCCTGCGCGTTGAGTTTACTCGTTGCGGCCAGATTCACCCTGATTTGGGTATGCCAGCAGTCTGAAACGCCGCTGACGCTGCGTATGCTCCCTGAGCCTGCGCTCCCACTGACATCAAAAACAAAAAACGCCGCATTAGCGGCGTTTGTCATAGTTAATACAGAATCTCAATCTTACTTCAGAATCTCAATACGGCGTGGTTTCGCCTCTTCCGGCACCAGACGTTCAAGGTCGATGCTCAGCAGACCATTTTCGAGACGAGCATCGCGCACCACAATGTGGTCGGCGAGCTGGAATTTACGCTCGAAGTTGCGCTCGGCGATTCCCTGATACAGGTATTTACGCTCGGCCTGCTCTTCAGGATGGGCTCCCCGCACAATCAGCACGTTATCGTGCGCTGTAATATCCAGTTCGCTCTGAGAAAAACCGGCCACCGCAATCGTAATGCGATAGTGATTTTCATCGACCAGTTCTACGTTATAAGGAGGATAGCCGCCATTGCTCTGATTCTGATTAGATTCGAGCAGGTTAAACAGGCGATCAAAACCGATAGCAGAGCGATAAAGTGGGGTGAGATCAAAGTTACGCATATTAAGACTCCTGAAGTTCAGCAAGTTTTGGCAACCTTCCACTAGTGGACAGGCTGGATACGGCACCTCACTGTCCCTTGCGGCAACCGTGAGTGCGTCCGTAAAGTAAAAATGGGTGTCAGAAGAGGATTTTCAAGAGTGTAAAATGCAATTTTTTTCGCCAATCTGAGGAAATGACATACACTCAGGACTACTTTTGCCAGACCAGAACGGACTTCGCCCCAGAGTGTTGACGTTGTCTGGCAAGCAAACTCAGCCAGGCTTATGCCATGACTGAAGGGATGATGATGATGAAATTAAAGACCTTACCTCTGGCTGGAATAGTGTGCTGCGCAATGGTGACAACCGGCTGTTCCAGCGTGATGTCTCACACCGGTGCGAGTCAGGGCTACTATCCCGGCACCCGTGCCAGCGCTGACATGCTGGCCGATGGTGATACCAGCTGGGCGCTGAAGCCGCTGGCGTTAATCGATCTTCCTTTCTCTGCCGTGCTGGATACGTTGCTGCTGCCGTGGGACTACTACCGTAGCGACCAGGACAAAACTCTCGACTCCCCACGTGAACGCATCCTGCAGAGCGAAAGACTCGCGCATACCAACGAAAGCCTGGCACAGGCGCAGCCTATGCCTCCTGTGCGGTCGCAGCCGCAACCGTAAAGAGTTGCCGCCAGCCATTCACCTCACGCATATAAGCAATCTGTGTACCGTCCGGTGACCAGACCACCGCGTCACCTGACGGTGCTTCTTCCGTTCTGCCGGTCAGCCGCTGACACGCGCCGCTCTCAATGTCACATCGCATCACGCTGTTATCACAGATAAAGGCAATCGCCTGGCCCTCAGGATGCCAGCTAAAGGTGGACTGAATGCTGTGGCTGAGATGGGTGATCTGACGCGGTTCGCCGCCATTGGGCGACACCATCCAGAGCTGGATCACCTCTCCTGCATCCGCCATCAGAAACGCGATCTGGCTGCCATCCGGTGCAGCACGCAGCCAGTGGCGCGGTTGCAGCGCCACGCCGCGGCTGTGCGTCAGGCGACGCTGCTGCACGCCAGCCGGTGGCGCAGGTAACTGCTGGCTGCTGCCCTCCAGCGGCTTCTCTCCGGCGCGGGCGTAATCCTCCAGCGCGTCAGGCAGATCAACAATAAAAACTTCAGGCCGTTTCTCGCCCTGTGCCGTCACGGTGTCGCCAATAAAAGCGATAGCCCAGCGCTGCCAGCTGCCGTCTGGTTTCTGATAACCGCGCTCACCGACCCAGCACTCCTCATAGGCACGATTGATCTGGTCGCTGCCGGGTTGTGGTTCCGCATGCGTCTGGCTCACCAGCACGCAGAAAAAAGTGCCGTCATATTCACGCGGATGCTGCTTTACAGGCGTGACAGCACACAGCGGCACGCCGACGCCGACGTTGCGCAGATCCAGACGGCTATCCAGCTCATGCATCACGTGGTCATTGTAGGTAAAGCTCAGGCGTGAACCATCAGGACTAAAGACATGCACATGCGAACCGCCACGCAACGCGCCAGGGGTGAACGGCGGCGTGATATCGCAGGCATCCAGATTCACCGCCGTGCCGTTCTGAACGATCACACCGCGCCGGTGGTGGAAATCATACTGCCAGCTGGCATCGGGATGTTCCGGGCCATGAATGCAGACGTAGCGTGGCGGCAGGTCGGGACTGACCGTAACGACACCGACGTGGGCTCCGTGTCGGGCCTGATAGAGCACCTCTACCTCTCCGGTCATCACATTGACCCGCTCAATGGTCTGGCTGGTAAACGACGCGCCCGAGGGACGGACGTCAAACGCCAGCCACTGACTGTCGGCAGTCCAGATATTGATATTGGTGAGCTGATGCTGACGGGCAGCAAAGGTGATCTGTTTTTCTGACATGATAAAACCTACGGAGACAGCGTTGCCCGACAAATTACGCGATTCTGTTTTGCGGTGCAGCTTTTTTGCCGGATGCAGGGAGCCGGGCCGCTGCGGCCCGGAGAAGATGACAGTCGTAGCAGACGATTAACCGACGCGTTTCACATCGCCGACCAGCAGGATGTAGGAGAGGGCACCGAGTAGGGCCACAACCGAAATATAGGTCAGCGCCGGGGCAAAACCGTAATCCTGAGCCAGATAGCCCACGACCAACGGCACGGTGATGCCGCCCAGTCCACCGACAAAGTTGAACACTCCACCGGTCAGCCCGATCAGGCGCACCGGTGCCAGTGAAGAGACCAGTGACCAGGTGATCGACGCAAATCCATTCCCAAAGAACGCCAGCCCCATCAGCACCATAATCCACACCGGATCATTCGTGTAGTTGGCACCCATGATGCAGGTTGATATCAGCAGGCCACAGATAATCGGCGTTTTACGGGCAAACCCTAGCGAACGGCCGCTGCGTACCAGACGGTCAGCCACAATGCCAGAGAGGATGACGCCAACAAAGGCAGCCAGGAAGGGCACCGTGGTCATAAAGCCTGCCGTTAGCGCGGCAATGTGCTTCTCCTGGGTGAGATAGTTAGGGAACCAGGTCAGGAAAAACCACAGAGTGGAGGTGACGGCAAACTGACCGAGATAGACGCCGCACAGCTTGCGATGAAACACCAGTTTCCAGTCGGCGGCAGTTAAACGCATCCGATCTTTTTTGGCCACCGGCGCATCGCCTTCCACCATAGCACCACCTTCACGGATATAGCTCAGCTCAGCCTGATTAATGCCTTTGCTTTTATTGGGTGCCTGATAAACTTTGATCCAGATGAATGACCAGACAATACCGACAGCGCCGGTAATGATGAAGACCCAGTGCCAGCTGAGTAGCTCCTGAACCCAAATCAGCAGCGGTGTCAGAAAAGCAAGGCCGACAAACTGACCCGACGTATAAAAGCCGACGGCTGAGGCGCGCTCCTGCTCCGGGAACCAGCTGGTTACCAGCCGGTTATTGGTCGGGAAAGCGGGGGCTTCAAAAATACCGGTAATGGCACGCAGACCGATCAGCGAGAGTAATCCGCTGGCAAAGCCCTGCAGCAATGTCGCCACTGACCAGCCGAAAATGGCAATAAAATAGGTTAATCGTGAACCGACCCGATCCAGAAACCAACCGCCGGGGATCTGGCAAAGCGTATATAACCAGGCAAAGGCAGAAAAGACATAACCCATTTGCGCTTTAGTAATACCAGATTCCTCCTGAATATGCGCAGACGCCACGGCTAAATTAGCGCGGTCCACATAACAGATCACCACAGTAATAAAGATCATTACCAGGGTTAAATAACGGCGGCGAGTCGGTTTTTCCTGTGTTGCTGAGAGATCCATAGTGCTTCTCCGTCTTCACGTAAGGAAAATTACGTGCTTTGTAGGGTATCGGACCGGCGCCAGACTGACTTTTTGGGCAAATCTGGCGCACAGAACACCACAGGCGTCTGCAAGACGCACTGGGGCGGAAGATAAGTTTTTTTATATTCCGGCTGACGCAGGCATGTGCTGACCCCTGCGCCTTATTTACCGGCACATTCTTTACAGATTTTTTTTATTTTATTCCGTCAGATAAATTACCATTCTGCGACCGAACCATCTGCTGATCGCCATAATGGATTACGCCAGTCAGGCGCATTTTTACTGCGTGCTATCACTAACTCTTCATTAATTTCCACACCCAGTCCTGGTTTATTCAGGGGATAGAAATGGCCATCATCCATTTTAAAATCATCTTTATTCAGTACATAATCGAGCAGCTCTGCGCCCTGATTGTAGTGAATGCCCATGCTCTGCTCCTGGAACACCGCATTACGTGACACAAAGTCGATGTGCAGACAGGCGGCCAGTGCAATCGGGCCCAGTGGGCAGTGCGGGGCCAGGGCCACATCATAGGATTCCGCCATTGCGGCAATTTTGTAGCATTCGGTAATGCCGCCTGCATGAGAGAGGTCAGGTTGCAGAATCGCCAGCCCGCCCGCTTCCAGCACACGCTTGAACTCAAAGCGTGAGAACATGCGCTCGCCCGCGGCAATCGGAATGTGAGTCTGTGCGGCAAGGCGCGGATAATATTCCGCCTGCTCAGCCAGTACCGGCTCTTCGATGAAGAGTGGGCGATAGGGTTCCAGCTCTTTGATCAGGACTTTTGCCATTGGTGCGCTGACGCGCCCGTGGAAATCCAGGCCAAATTCGATCTCTTTCCCAAAAGCTTCGCGGATTTGCGCCACGGTATTGACTGCGGCATCTACTTTCAGTGCGCTGTCGATAATGCCCATCTCTTCGCAGCCATTAAGCTTGAAAGTGTCAAAACCGATGGTCCGCAGTTTTGTGATGCCTTCAATCACATCAGCCGGACGATCGCCGCCTACCCAGCTGTAGGCTTTAATACGGTCACGCACCAGACCGCCCAGTAACTGATAAACCGGTACCCCCAGTGCTTTGCCTTTGATGTCCCACAGAGCCTGATCGATACCGGCAATGGCGCTCATCAGAATCGGGCCACCCCGGTAGAAGCCGCCGCGATACATTACCTGCCATAAATCGTTGATGCGCGAGGGATCCTGGCCAATCAGGTACTCTGATAGTTCATGAACGGCGGCTTCCACGCTTCGCGCCCGGCCTTCAATAACCGGCTCGCCCCAGCCAACGATGCCTTCATCGGTTTCTATCTTCAGGAACATCCAGCGCGGCGGTAAGCGGTAAGTGGTCAGTCTGGTAATTTTCATCGTACAGCGTCCTTATATGCAGTAACAAAAGCCTGAGCCTTTTCTATCGTGCGTGACAGCGGCTGACCGGCGCGATAGAGATCGCTGCCTAATCCTGCGCCGACGCAGCCCGCAGCCAGAAATTCCTGCAGGTTTTCAGGTGTCACACCGCCCACGGCAAACACCGGAATGTCGGGTGGCAGCACCGCTTTCAGCGCTTTGATGTAACCGGGACCAAATGCCGAAGAGGGGAAAATTTTCAGCGCCTGCGCACCCGCCTGTAAGGCGGTAAAGGCTTCGCTGGCGGTAGCACAACCTGCCGCGACCGTCATGCCGTGAGAGACGGCCTGACGGATAACCGCCGGATCGGTATTGGGCGTGACCACCAGTTTGCTGTTGAGCTCTGCCAGCTGGTCAACCTGCTCAGGTGTCAGCACAGTACCTGCGCCAACCAGAGCCTGGTCACCAAAGGTTTTTACCATGGCGGCAATGCTGGTGGCCCAGTCTGGTGAGTTTAGCGGGATCTCGATAGCGTCAAATCCGGCCTCGATCAACGCACCAACGTGCGCCTCGGCTTCCGCCGGGGTAATGCCACGCAGAATGGCGATCAGCGGTAAGTTAGTTTGCCAGGACATTGGCGATACTCCTTATTCCATGCTGAAAGGCTCGATCGCCCTCCAGGGTGACAGATTCCAGACCGATGAACTGCAACGCCTGCTGATATCGACAGGCCAGTGCATCACCGGCAATGATAACAAGGGGCTGACGGGTGTCTGTTGTGCTCTGTTTCGTCATCAGCGCAACCTCATGTCCAATCAGGAGTCCGGAGAGAAACTCGCTAACGTGGCGGCGATCGCGTGTGCCCAGAACATGGGCCGCGCGCACTTCAAATAGGCGCGACAGGATCGAAGCATCCTGAGCACCGCGTTCAATACCTTCCTGAAACGCCACGTTGTTCTCCTGCTGCTCCGGCAGGCCGGCTCCAATCAGAGAATGATTCAGCAGCAGATGATGCAGTTCGCCGGTCATCACGGTTCGGAAATCGCGCACCTCCAATCCCTCAACATCGACCCATTTTGCATGGGTGCCCGGCATGACATAAAGCGATGCTGCGTGCAGCGTGGTGGCACCTAACAGCTGTGTCTCTTCGCCGCGCATAACGTTATCGTTGTCGTCTCGTTCGATGCTCAGTCCCGGCACGATCCACGCTTTATCCGCGACGTGTGTGAGGTGGCTGGCAAGCTGGTCCAGCGCTATTGGACAGCCAAGATAAGGCACCGGTTGCCAGCCCGCGTTACTGCCCACCATGCCCGCCATGATTACCGGCACGCGGTCAACGGGCCAGCCAGCGGTGACATCGTCAAATACCTCAGCCGCAGTACGTCCGGCCAGACGCGTCACCCCCGCTTCAGACCGACGCTGGTCGACACATTCACCCTTATCGTAGTGCCAGGCACGCAGGTTGGTGGATCCCCAGTCGATGGCGATATAGCTGCTCACAAAATCTCCTTGAGTCGTGCGGTTGAACTGGCGATCATCGCTTTCGCTGCCTCTCCGGCGGCATCAGCATTCTGATGGCGAATCGCGTCAAATAATGCTTTATGCTCGGCCAGCGTACGCGGCATGTTCTCCTGATCCGGCATATAGGTGCGGGAGAAGACCGCTTTTTGCAGCTGACTGATCGCGACGTTAAGCTGCTGAAGCACCGGGTTGTGCACCGATGCCAGCACCGCTTCGTGATAGCGGATATCCGCCTCGTTAAACAGTTCGCGATCGGCATGATGTGTCACCATGTCGTTATAAGCCTGTTCGATGGCCGCCAGATCGTTGGAGGTGGCGCGCTCGGCTGACCAGCGGGCAATTTGCGGTTCAACCAGCACACGGACTTCATTCATCGCAGCGATCAGACGCGGATCCTGATCGTGCGATAGCGCCCATTGCAGCACGTCACTGTCGAGATAATTCCACTGGTTGCGGGCGGTGACGAATGCCCCCCGGTAGCGTTTCACCTCAATCAGCCTTTTTGCCATTAGCGCCCGAAAGACTTCGCGAATGATATTGCGTGAAGTAGAGAAGCGATCGCAGAGGTCGGATTCCGCCGGAAGTGCGGCGCCTGGCGCAAAGTGGCCGACGACAATCTCCTCGCCCAGCGTCAGGATGATACGCTCCGTTTTGCTGATGTGCAGTTGCGTCATGATGATCCATTCAGTGAGAAAGCATGAGCTATCAGATTACTGCCTTCCGCTTTTCAGGCCTACAGATTGTCTTAACCTCTGCACATATTGTAGTACTTGATATTAATCCTGTACTACAATCCAGATCACAAAAACAACAATCCGCCCTGGCAGGTGGTTGGCGTTAAATCAGTGGGAAAGGCGGATGGCAGGACGCCATCCGGGAAAGGCAATTAAAGCACTAACTCTTCAATGGCATGCGCCACACCATCTTCCATATTGGTTTTGGTGATGAACTGCGCGATTTTCTTAACAGAATCAATGGCATTACCCATTGCGACGCCGGTTCCGGCGTATTCAATCATCGCCAGGTCATTCTCCTGGTCGCCAATCGCCATCACCTCTTCCTGCTTAAGACCGAGCTTGTCAGCCAGCATTTTGACGCCCTGGCCTTTATTCACCCGACGATCGAGAATTTCCAGGTAGTAAGGCGCGCTCTTCAGGATGGTGTAAGTCTGGTGAGCATGTTCGGGCAGACGGGCAATCGCTGCGTCGAGCAGGTCCGGGCGGTCAATCATCATCAGTTTCGGGAAGCGCGTGGCGCGATCCATCTCTTCCACGGCGCGATAGCGCACCGGAATGCCGGTCAGGCTCGCTTCATGGATGGTGTATTCACTGATGTCTTTATTGGGTGTGTAGAGATGGGATTTGTCGAACGCCTGGAAATGCACACCAAGCTCGCGCGCCAGATTCTCGATGTAGAGGTAGTCGTCAAAGGTCAGCGTCACTTCCGCCACGCACTCACCATCTTCGGCCTGATGAACCAGCGCACCGTTGTTGCTGATCGCATACTGGCCGGGCGTCTGCATATCCAGCTCCATCAGATAGCGCTGGATACCCACAAATGGCCGGCCGGTGGTCAGCACAATCGACACACCTTTCTGGCGGGCGCGATCCAGGGCAGATTTCACCCCTGGTGTGATCTCATGTTGCGGGTTGAGCAGGGTGCCATCCATGTCGATAGCGATCAATTTAATAGCCATACAATCCTCGTAGCGTCTGGGTTTTATTCAATGCTAGCGCGATTCAGCGCACATTGACCAGCTTCATGGCAGGCAGGAACGGGCAGCAAACCGCTGGGTGCAGGCGGCAAAGAGATCGCGGTGGATTTAAATCACGGCTTTTCGGATAGTTGCGGGTTCGCCTGGCGAACAGCAGGGGTGCGGCCTGATGGATTTCCGCCCGTACGGTACAAAAAAAAGGCCATCACCTGAGTGATGGCCTGTTACGTCCGCTGCCGGTTAGATATCGATATTGGCGGCTTTCAGCGCATTCTCTTCGATGAAGGCGCGACGCGGTTCCACCGCATCGCCCATCAACGTAGTGAACAGCTGGTCAGCGCCAATCGCATCTTTAATGGTGACGCGCAGCATACGACGGCTGTCTGGATCCATGGTGGTTTCCCACAGCTGATCCGGGTTCATCTCACCCAGACCTTTGTAGCGCTGGACGGAGAGGCCGCGACGCGACTCTTTCACCAGCCACTCAATCGCCTGTTCGAAACTTGCCACTGGCTGACGACGTTCGCCACGCTCAATGTAAGCATCTTCTTCCAGCAGACCACGCAGCTGGCTACCCAGCGCGCAGATTTTGCGATACTCAGGCCCCTGAATGAAATCCGCGTCCAGCGGATAGTCGGTATCCACACCGTGGGTACGGACGCGCAGCACCGGCTCGAACAGGTTCGTTTCGCGGTTTTCACGCACCTGTGCCAGATAGGTGCTGCCGTGCGCTTCGCGTTCGGTCAGATAGCTCACCAGACCGTTCAGCCAGGTCGTGACCTCTGCTTCGTTGCTCAGATCGCTCAGCGTGTCGTGATAAATCATCGCGCGCAGCATCGCCATCGGATAACGGCGCTCCATACGCTTGATCATCTTCTGGGTGCTGTTGAAATCAGAGACCAGTGTTTCCAGCGGCTCACCGCCCAGCGCGGGTGCGCTGGCATTGGTGTGCAGCGTCGCACCATCAAGTGCAATAGCGATCTGGTATTGATCCATCGCCTCGTCATCTTTGATGTACTGCTCCTGCTTACCTTTCTTCACTTTGTAGAGTGGCGGCTGGGCGATATAAACATGGCCGCGCTCAATGATTTCAGGCATCTGACGATAGAAGAAGGTCAGCAGCAGGGTGCGGATGTGTGAACCATCGACGTCGGCATCGGTCATGATGATGATGCTGTGATAACGCAGCTTGTCCGGGTTGTACTCATCGCGACCAATACCACAGCCCAGCGCGGTGATCAGCGTGGCAACTTCCTGGGAAGCAAGCATCTTGTCGAAACGCGCTTTCTCAACGTTAAGGATTTTACCTTTCAGCGGCAGAATCGCCTGGTTCTTACGGTTACGGCCCTGTTTAGCCGAGCCGCCTGCGGAGTCACCCTCCACCAGGTAGATTTCGGACAACGCCGGGTCGCGCTCCTGGCAATCCGCCAGTTTGCCTGGCAGACCTGCCAGATCCAGCGCGCCTTTACGGCGGGTCATTTCACGGGCGCGGCGGGCCGCTTCACGGGCACGGGCTGCGTCGATAATTTTGCCCACGACGATTTTGGCGTCTGACGGGTTTTCCAGCAGGTATTCTGCCAGCAGCTCATTCATCTGCTGCTCAACCGCCGATTTCACCTCGGAGGAGACCAGTTTATCTTTGGTCTGCGAGGAGAATTTTGGATCCGGCACTTTCACCGACACTACGGCGATCAAACCTTCACGCGCATCATCACCGGTGGCGCTGACTTTGGCTTTCTTGCTGTAACCCTCTTTGTCCATGTAGGCATTCAGGGTACGGGTCATCGCCGCACGGAAACCGGCGAGGTGTGTACCACCGTCACGCTGCGGGATGTTGTTGGTAAAGCAGTAGATGTTTTCCTGGAAACCGTCGTTCCACTGCAGTGCCACTTCCACACCGATGCCATCTTTCTCAGTAGAGAAATAGAACACGGTAGGGTGAATAGGGGTTTTGTTTTTGTTCAGGTACTCAACAAACGCCCGGATGCCGCCTTCGTAATGGAAGTGATCGTTTTTGCCATCGCGCTTATCTTCCAGACGAATCGACACGCCCGAGTTGAGGAATGAGAGTTCACGCAGGCGTTTCGCCAGAATGTCATACTCAAAATCGCGCACGTTGGTAAAGGTTTCGTGGCTCGGCCAGAAACGCACGCGGGTCCCGGTAATGTCGGTTTCACCCGTTACCGCCAGCGGTGCCTGCGGTACGCCATGGACGTAAACCTGCTGATGCACTTTGCCTTCGCGACGAATGGTCAGCTCCAGCTTCTGCGACAGGGCGTTAACCACGGAGACGCCCACGCCATGCAGGCCGCCGGAGACTTTATAGGAGTTATCATCGAACTTACCGCCAGCATGCAGCACGGTCATGATCACTTCAGCGGCAGAGATGCCTTCTTCTTCGTGAATACCGGTTGGAATGCCGCGTCCATCATCCTGCACCGAAACGGAGTTATCCGCGTGGATGGTGACCACAATGTCACTACAGTGACCAGCGAGCGCTTCGTCGATTGCGTTATCCACGACCTCGAATACCATGTGATGCAGACCGGTACCGTCATCGGTATCGCCGATATACATGCCCGGGCGTTTGCGTACCGCATCAAGTCCTTTCAGGACTTTAATACTTGAGGAGTCATAAGAATTCGACATCAACGTTTCTCGCTCATTTTAATCTTCAGGTTGAACCGCTATTTTACCCTGTTCCACGCGGAACATCTTGCCCTTTTCGTCAGTCATGTCGATTACATGCCCGGCAGAAATAGCGCTGACAAACACCTGCGCCTGAGTGGCTTTTAACCGGTCCGCCAGCAGGCGTCGTCGGCTCTCATCCAGCTCAGAAGCAAAGTCATCAATGAGGTAAATACAGCGGCGTCCGCTCTGGCTTGTCAGGAACTCGCCCTGTGCCAGACGCAATGCACACATCAGCAGTTTTAACTGCCCGCGTGAGAGTAAATCTTCCACCGGCGTCCCTTCAGCCCGAATACGAAAATCGGCTTTATGGGGGCCGCTGGCGGTATAAGTCAGCGCACGATCGCGCTCGAAGTTACGTTCCAGCAGTTCGCCGTAATCACTCTCTTTGTCCCAGCCACGCTGGAAGGAGAAGCGCAGTTCAAACTCTGGCAGAAACTGGCTACAGGTGGCGGTGATCTCTGCAGATATTGCCGCACTGTATTCCGCCCGCCACTGGCTAATCTGTTCAGCCAGCGGAACCAGCTCCTGATCCCAGGGACGAATCTGGCTGTAACGTGAGACCTGGCGAAGCGCCGCATTCCGCTGTTTAAGCAGGCGACGCATGTTGTTCCATGCGTTGAAAAAGCCGGGCGTGTTATGGAAACAGCCCCAGTCGACATAGGCCCGGCGGTATTTGGGACCGCCATTCAGCAGACTAAAACCTTCAGGCGTGATTAACTGCATCGGCAGCAGCTGCGCCAGCTCTGCGACTTTATGACCATCGCTGCCATCAATACGCACTTTGCTGTCACCGGCCCGGTTTTTGGTCAGCCCGACAGAAATTTCCCGCTCTGCGTTTTCCAGACGCCCGTGCAAGACGAACGCCGCCTCGTCGTGACGAATGACGCGACCCGCCTGCAAACTGCGAAACGATCGACCATGCCCCAGCGTATGAATCGCCTCTAAAACGCTGGTTTTCCCACTGCCATTGGCACCCACCAGGAAATTAAATCCGGGGGCCAGTTGCAGGTCGGCCTGCTCGATATTACGAAAATCTTTGATAAGAAGGCGGGTTAAAGCCATGAATCAATCCAGCGTGAAGGGCAATAAAGTTTTTGGACCTGGCGATCAAGTGCGTTAACGGCAAAGCAGGTTTGGCCGACATCCCAGTCACGAGGCCGTCGGCGTCGTCGCTACGTTGCGCCTCGCCAGCGCACAGCCACCGGAGCGTACTGAAGTACGTGAGGATGGCGAGCACTGCCGGGGCACAACATAGCAAGTAAGCCAGGCCGATATATAACACTTACAAGCGCATGGGCATGACGACGTAAGCTGCTGCAGGACTCGCCACATCTTCGATCTGCACGCTCGACACTGAATCCGTCAGCAGCAGGCGGACGTTTTCGCACTTCAGCGCGTTCAGCACATCCAGCACGTAACTGACGTTAAAACCGATCTCCAGTTCCGTGCCGTTATAGCTGACATCCAGCATCTCTTCCGCTTCTTCCTGTTCAGGGTTATTGGCGGTAATTTTTAGCTGATTTTCGGTGATATAGAGGCGAACACCGCGGAACTTCTCGTTAGAAAGGATGGCAGCACGGGCAAAGGCCTGTTTGAGCAGATCGCAGCCCGCTTCCAGCACTTTATCGGGATTCTTCGGCAATACGCGGCGATAGTCAGGGAAGCGACCATCAACCAGCTTAGAGGTAAAGATATAGTCGCCGACGTGCGCGCGGATATTGCTGCCGCCAATCCGGACCTGCAGAGGCGTATCGCCGCCATCCAGCAGACGCAGCAGCTCAATGACGCCTTTACGTGGCACAATCACGGAATGACTCGGCAGTGCCTGACCAATCGGCATGGAGCAAACGGCCAGACGGTGACCATCAGTGGCTACAGTGCGCAGCTCTTCCCCTTCGGTTTCAAACATCATGCCGTTGAGGTAGTAACGCACATCCTGATGGGCCATCGAGAACTGAGTCGCTTCGATCAGCCGTTTCAGGGTCGCCTGCGGCAGGGTGAATTCAACTTCACTCTGCCAGTCGTCGAGATTCGGGAAGTCACTGGCGGGCAGGGTCGACAGCGAAAAACGGCTGCGGCCAGAGCGAACCAGCATACGATCGCCTTCCAGCGCCAGCGTGATTTCTGCACCATCCGGCAATCCGCGACAGATATCCAAAAATTTTCGCGCCGGAACGGTGGTGGAGCCAGGCTCATGCGCCTGCGTCAGCGCCACACGTGCGACCATCTCCATTTCCAGATCGGTACCGGTCAGCAGCAGCGAACCTTCTGTAACCTGCAGCAGCAGGTTTCCGAGAATCGGCAGCGTCGGACGACCACCCAGTGGGCCACTAACTTGTTGCAGCGGCTTCAGCAGCTGCTCACGTTCAACAATAAATTTCATAGCGTCAGGAAGATAATGTTCTGATGAGATTAGAGAAATCTTCTTTGATATCGTGGCTCTCTTCACGCAGCTGCTCAATCTTGCGGCAGGCATGAAGCACCGTTGTGTGGTCGCGACCCCCAAAAGCGTCGCCAATTTCTGGCAAGCTGTGGTTCGTCAACTCTTTCGCCATCGCCATCGCCATCTGGCGCGGACGCGCTACCGAGCGCGAACGGCGTTTGGAAAGCAGATCTGCCACCTTAATCTTGTAGTACTCAGCCACGGTCTTCTGAATATTATCGATGGTGACCAGCTTTTCCTGCAGCGCCAGCAGATCGCGCAGCGCTTCACGCACGAAGTCGATGGTGATCGCCCGACCGGTAAAGTTAGCATTGGCGATGACGCGGTTCAGTGCACCTTCCAGTTCACGCACGTTAGAGCGCAAACGCTTGGCAATAAAGAAGGCAACTTCACCCGGCAGACGGATGTCGTTCTCATCCGCTTTTTTCATCAGGATCGCCACACGCGTTTCCAGCTCAGGCGGCTCGATCGCCACCGTTAAACCCCAGCCGAAGCGCGATTTAAGACGATCCTCTACACCGTTGATCTCTTTGGGATAGCGATCCGAGGTGAGGATGATCTGCTGATTGCCTTCTAATAAGGCATTAAAGGTGTGGAAGAACTCTTCCTGTGAGCGCTCTTTATTCGCAAAGAACTGAATGTCATCGATCAATAGCGCATCCACAGAACGGTAGTAGCGTTTGAACTCTTCAATTGCATTGTTCTGCAGCGCTTTAACCATATCCTGTACAAAACGCTCGGAGTGCATGTAAACCACTTTTGCATTGGGTTTGCGGGCAATAATGCCGTTGCCCACCGCATGCAACAGGTGCGTTTTACCGAGACCCGTGCCGCCATACAGAAAAAGTGGGTTATAAGCGCCGCCTGGATTATCCGCCACCTGACGTGCCGCCGCGCGCGCCAGCTGGTTGGATTTACCTTCAACGAAGTTATCGAAGTTATGACGGTTATTCACATTCGAGCGGTAAGTGACGTCGGCCGGAGCCGGGACATTATCCCAGCTGGGACGCATGATCTGCGCCGGGGCCGGACGAATATGGCTCTGTACGGGCATCACGGGCGCGCTGACGCTGGCCATGACGGGCTGGCTGACCGCTGCCGCTTGCTGCTGAACCGGGCGCGTACCTACTTCAAAACGCAGTGCAGGCACGTTTGGACCACAAAATTCATTTAGCAGTGCGTTGATGCTATTAAGGTATTTGTCCCGAACCCAGTCGAGTACGAAGCGATTTGGAGCATACAAGGCAAGCGTATTGTCGTTTAACTCAGCCTGGAGTGGACGGATCCACATGCTGAATTCGGTGGCAGGAAGCTCATCCTGCAAACGGGCAAGACACTGTTGCCAAAGCGTAAGTGACACGGCGGACTCCACTCGTACAAATTCGAAAAGAATAGTAGGCGTTACTCTAAGAAACGTTCATTTTTGACACAGACACTAAGAAAGCGCCTGCGACCGCTATCAGCGGTTTTCCGTCCTGCAATCACCGGAGGATCGTCAGCGGAAGGGCGGATCATAGCGCAAAGCGAGGCAGAGATCTCCCCTTTCTACACAGTTTTGATCCTTTTTATCCACAGGCCAGAGGCGCGCAAAGAAGTTTACGCCAGTTGCGGGAAAAACCAGCAGAGATCTGACGCAATAGATGAAAATTTCGGACGTTATCTCATTTTATCCCCAGGATCCGGTGAGCCGATCGCAATAAGATCCCGCGCGATCCTTGCGCTTTAGTGCGGAGCCCGTATAATTCTCCACCCGACATTGAGCCATCAGGCGCAAAGTCGGGACTCTGCGGGCTGTATGCGGGTTTTCAGGCACTATGACACGCGAAGTAAATTGACTCGGGACTGTACAATTATTACAATCCCGCCTCTTTATTAAAGACACATTGAGGCGTAGGTCGATTTTCTGGCCCGAAACGCGTCACCCAGTGAAAATTTTCAAGTTTAGGTAGAAACCGCCATGAAACGCACTTTTCAACCGTCCGTACTGAAGCGCAACCGTTCACACGGTTTCCGTGCTCGTATGGCAACAAAAAATGGTCGTCAGGTTCTGGCACGTCGTCGTGCTAAAGGCCGTTCTCGTCTGACCGTTTCTAAGTAATAAAGCAAGCCCTGATGGGTAAGCTCGCATTTCCCAGGGAGTTACGTTTGTTAACTCCCACTCATTTCACTTTCGTCTTCCAGCAGCCACAACGGGCTGGCACGCCGCAAATTACTATTCTCGGCCGCCTTAACGCGCTGGGGCATCCCCGCATCGGTCTCACCGTCGCTAAAAAACATGTGAAACGCGCTCATGAACGCAACCGGATCAAGCGATTGACCCGCGAAAGCTTTCGTCTGCGTCAACATGAACTGCCGTCGATGGACTTCGTGGTGGTCGCGAAGAAGGGGGTTGCCGATCTGGATAACCGTATGCTGGCGGAAGCGTTGGAGAAATTATGGCGTCGTCACTGTCGCCTGGCGCGCGGCTCCTGATCGTCCTGATACGCGTCTATCAACGCGGTATCAGTCCATTACTGGGACCACACTGTCGGTTTCACCCGACCTGCTCTCATTACGGAATTGAGGCATTACGCAGGTTCGGCCTGATAAAAGGCAGTTGGTTGACATTAAAACGCGTATTAAAATGCCACCCCTTGAACCCGGGTGGTGACGATCCTGTGCCGCCAAAAACCTTTGATACCAGAGAACATTAACGATGGATTCGCAACGCAATCTCTTTCTCATCGCTTTTCTGTTCGTGACCTTTATGATCTGGCAAGCCTGGCAGACGGACCACGCTCCGCAGCCACAGCAGACGCAGACCACACAGGGCACCAACAGCGTAGCGGGTGATGCCGCCAGTCAGGGTGTACCGGCCAGCGGTCAGGGCCAGACGATCACCGTTAAGACTGATGTCCTGTCATTGAATATCAACACCCGAGGCGGTGATGTTGAACAAGCACAGCTGCTGACTTTCCCGGACAAACTGGGTTCAGACCAGCCGTTCCAGCTGCTTGAAACAACGCCAGCATTCCTTTATCAGGCTCAGAGCGGTTTAACCGGTCGTAATGGCCCGGATAACCCGAACAACGGTGCACGTCCGCTGTTCAACGCTGCACAGAATCACTTCGAGATGGCTGATGGCCAGTCCGAACTGCGTGTGCCGATGACCTATACCGCTGAAAATGGCGTGGTTTATACCAAAACCTTCATCTTCAAGCGTGGCGAATATGCCGTTAATGTCGATTATCATGTCAACAACACCACGCAGCAGCCGCTGGAAGTGTCGTTGTTTGGCCAGCTGAAGCAGACGATTGATCTGCCAAAGCATCGTGATACCGGCAGCAACAACTTTGCGCTGCACACCTTCCGTGGTGCGGCCTACTCCACCAGCGAGTCGAAATATGAGAAGTATAAATTCGACACTATCGCGGACAACGAGAACCTGAACGCGACCACCAGCAATGGCTGGGTGGCGATGCTGCAACAGTACTTTGCGACGGCATGGGTTCCGCGTACCGAAGGCACCAACACCCTTTACACCAGCAACCTGGGTAACGGCGTTGCGGCAATTGGCTATAAATCTGCACCGGTCACCATTGCCGCAGGCGCACAGCAGAATCTGGGTGCAACGCTGTGGGTCGGCCCGGAAATTCAGGACAAGATGGCCGCGATTGCGCCGCACCTTGATCTGACCGTGGATTACGGCTGGTTGTGGTTTATCTCTCAGCCGCTGTTCAAACTGCTGAAATTCATCCACAGCTTCATCGGTAACTGGGGCTTCTCCATTATCGTGATCACCTTCATCGTGCGCGGCATCATGTACCCGCTGACTAAAGCGCAGTACACCTCGATGGCCAAGATGCGCATGCTGCAGCCGAAAATTCAGGCGATGCGTGAGCGTCTGGGTGATGACAAGCAGAAGCAGAGCCAGGAAATGATGGCGCTGTATAAAGCAGAGAAAGTGAATCCGCTGGGTGGCTGTCTGCCGCTGGTGATTCAGATGCCAATCTTCCTGGCGCTCTACTATATGCTGTCAGGCTCGGTTGAACTGCGTCATGCCCCATTCGTTCTGTGGATCCATGACCTGTCAGCGCAGGACCCGTACTACATCCTGCCGATTCTGATGGGCATCACCATGTTCTTCATTCAGAAGATGTCACCGACCACCGTGACCGATCCGATGCAGCAGAAGATCATGACTTACATGCCGGTGATTTTCACCGTGTTCTTCCTGTGGTTCCCGTCAGGTCTGGTGCTGTACTACATCGTCAGCAACCTGGTCACCATTCTCCAGCAGCAGCTGATTTATCGCGGCCTGGAAAAACGTGGTCTGCATAGCCGCGACAAGAAGAAAGCGTAAGCGATTCAGCGCGGGAGTCATCCCGCCCTTAAATAGTCTATTCTCAGGCGGTCAAAGCGACCGCCTGTGTTTTTTGTAGCGAGAGAAAATTTATGAGCCACAGCGATACCATTGTTGCCCAGGCAACACCGCCTGGACGCGGCGGCGTAGGCATTCTGCGCGTCTCTGGCGCCCAGGCGGCAGAGGTTGCCCGCCAGCTGCTGGGTAAACTGCCTAAGCCGCGTTACGCCGATTATCTGCCGTTTACCGATAGTGACGGCAGCGTGCTGGATCAGGGCATTGCGCTGTGGTTTCCTGGCCCCAACTCCTTTACCGGCGAAGATGTGCTGGAGCTGCAGGGGCACGGCGGTCCGGTTATTCTTGACCTGCTGCTGAAGCGCATCGTGACGCTGCCTGGCGTGCGTATTGCCCAGCCGGGTGAGTTTTCTGAGCGGGCGTTTCTGAATGACAAGCTCGATCTGGCGCAGGCCGAAGCGATTGCCGACCTGATTGATGCCAGCTCTGAGCAGGCGGCACGGTCAGCGGTCAACTCGCTGCAGGGCGCGTTCTCCACCCGCATCAATCATCTTGTGGAAGCCCTTACTCATCTGCGGATTTATGTCGAAGCGGCTATCGACTTCCCGGATGAGGAGATCGATTTCCTTTCTGACGGCAGAATCGAAGCACAGCTGAATACGGTGATCGGCGACCTGGATGCGGTCCGCGCCGAAGCGCGTCAGGGCAGCCTGCTGCGTGAAGGGATGAAAGTGGTGATTGCGGGCCGGCCTAATGCGGGTAAATCGAGCCTGCTGAATGCGCTGGCGGGCCGTGATGCCGCCATCGTTACAGACATTGCGGGCACCACCCGCGACGTCTTACGTGAGCATATTCATATCGATGGCATGCCGCTGCATATCATCGACACCGCCGGTCTGCGTGAGGCCAGCGATGAAGTTGAACGTATCGGGATTGAGCGTGCCTGGCAGGAGATCGAGCAGGCTGACCGCGTGCTGTTTATGGTCGATGGCACCACCACCGATGCCACCGAAGCAGCGGCTATCTGGCCCGATTTTGTCTCCCGTCTGCCGCCGGAACTGCCGATTACCGTGGTCCGCAACAAAGCAGACGTCACCGGTGAGCCTCCCGGTCTGACAGAAATAAACGGTCATTCACTGATTCGTCTGTCGGCACGTACCAGTGAAGGCGTTGATGAACTGCGTGATCACCTGAAGCAGAGCATGGGATTTGCAGGCAACATGGAAGGCGGCTTCCTGGCACGCCGTCGTCATCTCCAGGCGCTGGAGCTGGCGGCAATGCACTTACAGCAGGGCCGAGCACAGCTGCTCGGTGCCCGGGCGGGTGAGTTACTGGCCGAAGAGCTGCGTGTTGCTCAGCAGGCGCTGAGTGAAATCACCGGCGAGTTCACCTCTGACGATCTGCTGGGTCGTATCTTCTCCAGCTTCTGTATTGGTAAATAGCCTCACTGGCCTGATGGCGATACGCTGTCAGGCCTGATTTCCCGCCTCGCGCTATCTTCTGCTATTCCCGCCTCTGCGTTCATTCTTGCTGATAAGTTATTTTGCGACGGCACCGCGTTGTCGTATAACGGTAGACGCGCCGATCTGACGGCGGCTACAGATTGCGGTGAATGATCCCCGCCTCATCCAGCCGCGTCGGGCCGGGCGCAAATCCACAACGTGAACACCCTTGGGCGAAGCTTTTCGCCTGTAACAGGAGAGTTACATGAGTACACCGCTCGACACTGCCGCACTGGACACGCTGTTTAATGACGCCCGCACTCACAGTTACTGGCAGGATAAGCCTGTCGATAACGCCCTGCTGGAACAGCTCTATGCCTTAACGGCACTGGGCCCGACCTCGGCGAACTGCTCGCCAGCGCGTTTTGTTTTCGTAACGTCTGCGGAAGGCAAAGAGAAGCTGAAACCGGCACTCTCTTCCGGCAATCTGGACAAAACCATGAGCGCGCCGGTCACGGTGATAGTGGCCTGGGATCGCGAGTTCTATGAACAACTGCCCGCGCTGTTCCCGCATGCGGATGCGCGTAGCTGGTTTACCGGCAGCCCGGAAGCGGCGAAAGAGACGGCTTTCCGTAACAGCAGCCTGCAGGCAGGTTATCTGATTCTGGCGGCTCGCTCGCTGGGTCTGGATGCCGGTCCGATGTCCGGTTTTGATCCGGCCAAAGTCAATGACGCGTTTTTCCCGGACGGTCAGTATCAGGTTAACCTGCTGATCAACCTCGGATATGGTGACGCATCAAAACTGCATCCGCGTCTGCCGCGACTGAGCTTTGATCAGGCGAGCCGCTTCGCCTGATGCTCTCCGCGTCGCGATTCAGTTCGTGACGCGGATCACCGCATTAACGGCGCAGCATTTTCTGCAGGCGCTTTTGCTGCCAGCGCTGCGTCAGACCATGAAACACAAAGGTCCGCATCGCCCGGACAATCAGCAGCGCTCCCCAGATTGCCGCAACCCAGAGCGACCAGTGATCATCCGGCGCCGTCACATGATTCAGGACGAACAGCAGTCCGCAAACCACCACCGCAGTAATCAGTGAACGGTAAAAGCGTGCTTCACCGGCGATCCTGCTGCGCGCATCAGTAATCCGCTGATCCAGCGCCAGATCCTCGCCGTTCTGCGGACCGGTCAGATCAGCAACGTTCACCTCAAAGACGGCAGCCAGCGCACTCAGGGTTTCCAGTCCCGGCCGCTCACCATTTTCAATACGCTGCACGGTGCGGGTGCTCAGTCCCGCCATTTCTGCCAGCTGTTCCTGTGACCACGCCCGTGCCAGGCGATGTTCTTTAAATCTGTTGATGCTGCTCATTCTTATTCTCCGAAGTAACAGACAGGAAGGAAAAGTGTGCGGCGGAACGTCCGGCAGTAACACGATCCTGACCCGACAGCAGCCTGACACCCGCATGACAGCAGTGTCGCAGCTACGCTGGCTGCCCGCGGGATGGCTAACCAGGCACGCGCATCAAACCCGGTTCTGCTGAGGGTGTCCCCTGATGAAACACCATTCGCCAGTTCTGACCCTCACGACGCCGCTCATCCTATTCTGAATTTAAACTAATGTTCGCGTTGACGGATGCAATGTGTTAAGAAAATTCCTACAATGCTTCTGATGATTATCTGACCATTTTCACGGAGCGACAGATGGCTGGTCATTTTGTACGCTGGACGGGCGACCCCGGCTTCCCGGCGAAAGATATGTGTATTCCCCAGGCGATTACCGACACGGCACAGCAGTTTGCTGACAAACGCCGTGGGCGATTTCTTGCCGCACGAACCCTGCTGGCACAGCTTATGCTGCGGGTTTATGGCATTCAGACACTGCCGCGCCTGATTATCCAGAGCAATGGACGTCCGGTGTTTGCTGACAGCGAACTGCCCGATTTCAGTATCGCCTATGCGGGAAATACGGTGGGCGTCCTGTTGGCCGAAGAAGGAGGACGTGCCGGTCTGGATATGGAGATCGTTCATGCGCGGAGCCGTCAGACGCAGGAGCAGCTGATTCAGGGATTCACCTCGGGCGAGATCGCCTGGATTAATGCCCAGCAGGATGCCATGGAAGCGGTGACGCAGATCTGGACGTTGCGGCAGAGCATTCTCAAGCTGACGGGAGAGGGTGATCGGGGACTGGATTCGCTGCGGCTGTTGCCGGGAGCGGGTCGGCTGCGATCGTCACTTTATCCTGATATCCAGGTGGTGTGCGATGCGGAGCCTGTGCTGGTCTGGTCGTGCGCGCTGTCGTCTGCGACCCAGCGTCTGCACCTGTGGGAGATGGATAGCGACTTTCAGTGGCGCGGATTACGCGAAATCGAGATGGGTAAGCCCAACATCGGGCCTCTTGCCCTGCGGCTGACCAGCCTGCCCAGCGAGCGCAGCCTGCATCCTGAAATGTAAAAAAGCCGCAACCCGAAGGTTGCGGCCCTGAATGTGCTTAGTGCCCGTCCACAAAAACAATCTTCAGAACAAACAGCAGCGCAACAATCACTACGCAGGGGCTGATTTCACGCCAGCGGCCGGTGCCGAGCTTCATTACGCAGTAAGCGATAAACCCCAGCGCAATGCCTTCGGTGATGGAAAAGCTGAAGGGCATCATGGCAGCGGTCACAAAGGCCGGAACGGCTTCGGTCAGATCATCCCAGCGCACGCGCGACAGGCTGGCGGTCATTAACACGCCTACATAAATCAGCGCGCCCGCAGCAGCGTAGGATGGCACCATTGCGGCCAGCGGTGACAGGAAGGTTACCAGCAGGAACAGCAGGCCGGTCACTACGGCCATCAGCCCGGTACGGCCCCCAATCGCCACGCCCGACGTGCTCTCGATATAGGCGGTCACGGATGAGGTGCCCGCCAGCGCGCCACTCACCGAACTAATGCTGTCGACATAAAGCGCCTGCTGCATGCGCGGGAAGGTGCCGGTTTCATCGGTCAGTCCCGCTTTATCGGTAACGCCGATCAGTGTGCCGGAGGAGTCGAACAGATTGACCAGCATAAAGGAGAAGATCACCCCCGCCATGCCAATGTTGAATGCGCCTTTAATATCGACCTGACCGACTACAGACGTTATCGATGGGGGTGCTGAAAACAGGCCGACAAACTTCACGTCGCCCAGCATCCAGCCGATGCCGGTGGTGATCACCATTGAGATCAACACCGCTGCGTGGATATTGCGTGATGCCAGAATGGCGATAATAAAGAAGCCGAGTGCGCCCAGCAGGACGCTGTGCGAGGTCAGATTCCCTACCGCCACGAGGGTATCGGGATTTGGTACGATAATGCCGGCATTTTTCAGCCCCATCATCGCGATAAACAGGCCGATACCGGCGGTGATGCCAACGCGCAGGCTCAGCGGGATATTGGCAATCATCCAGTAGCGCACCCGCAGCAGCGTCAGGATCAGCAGGCCAACCGCGCCCCAGAAAATCGCGCCCATACCGACCTGCCACGAATAGCCCATCGCCCCGACCACTACAAAGGCGAAGAAGGCATTCAGCCCCATTGCGGGTGCCAGCGCCACCGGCAGATTAGCAAACAGTCCCATCAGAATGCTGCCGAAGGCGGCGATCAGACAGGTGGTCACAAACACCGCCTGGGTATCCATGCCGGCGACGCCGAGGATCTGCGGATTGACGAAGACGATATAGACCATCGTCAGAAAAGTGGTGATACCCGCGATCACTTCGGTGCGCACCGTGGTGCCATGTTCCTGCAGCCTGAAGATGCGCTGCAAAACGCCTTGCTTGCTCATGCCATCCATCCAGAAGAAAAAATCATCGGCGCGTATCCTGGCGATTTTACCGGGGCAATACAATGATTTTTCGCAACCGATTGCCAGTCTCGCAATCTGCGCTGAGTGCGGTAGAGTGTGGAATACACCCCGAATCGAAGGATAGAGTCTGATGTCAGTAGAATGCGTCTTTTTTGATTGCGATGGCACGCTGGTCGACAGTGAGTTGCTCTGTACCCAGGCCTACGTTAACACCTTTGCCCGTTACGGCCTGGCGCTGTCGCTGCAGCAGATGTTTGAAAAGTATAAAGGCGTCAAACTCTACGACATCATTCGTGACGTGGGCGATGCGCATCAGGTAACGCTGCCGATGGAAGAGGTGGAAACAGCTTATCGCGCGGAAGTGGCAAGACTGTTTGATCTGCAACTGCAGCCCATCCCAGGCGCGAAAGCGCTGGTTGAGCAGATAAAAGTGCCGATGTGCGTAGTCTCAAACGGAACCGTAAAAAAGATGCAGCACTCGCTGGGCTTAACCGGCATGCTGCCGCTTTTCGAGGAGCACCTCTACAGCGGCTATGACATTCTGCACTGGAAGCCCGATCCGGAACTGATGTACCACGCCGCAGAACAGATGCAGGTGCCGATTGAGCGCTGCATTCTGGTGGATGACTCCGAAGCGGGCGCCCGCGCCGGTATCGCCGCTGGCATTCCTGTCTACTACTACTGCGCTGACCCACACAACCCTGAACTGGACCACCCGCTGGTGACCCGCTTCGACGATATGGCGCAACTGCCTGCGTTGTGGCGCGCCCGTGGCTGGGATCTGGCGTAGCGCTGGCCACAATATGACTCGTACCGTCTGGTTTTTAACCCTGCCTGGCGTGATGGCGCTGGATCTGACCGGCCCGGCTGAGACGCTGCAGCTGGCGGGCGATCGCTTTTCGCTGCGCTATATTGGTCCGCAGCCGGAGGTGGTCTGCTCCACCGGCATGACCATTGGCGGCATCGAATCCTTACCGGAACAGTTGCCAGCAGGGAGCCTTCTGGTGGTGCCGGGCGTCTATGATTCGCAAATCTGTTATGCCACACCTCAGGCCGCAGAAGCACGCGACTGGCTGAGGCGCCAGAACGCCGCGCTGTGCGCGCAGACCTTTATGCTGGTCTGCGTCTGTTCGGGTGCGCTGCTGGCGGCGCAGGCGGGCATGCTCGATGACGTACTCTGCACCACTCATCATGATGTGATTGCCCGGCTGAAAGCGGCGGCTCCACGTGCACGGGTGCAGGAGAATCGGGTGTTTGTCGGGCATGAGAATATCTGGACCAGCGCGGGCATCACGGCCGGGATCGACCTGGCACTGCATCTGATCGCTCAGCTCTGTGATACCCCCACCGCGCTGGCGGTGGCGCGGGAAATGGTGGTCTGGTTTCGCCGCGCTGGTGACGACCCACAGCTTTCACCCTGGCTGCGTTATCGCAACCACATGCATCCGGCCATTCACCGCGCGCAGGATCTGATGATTGCCCATCCAGAGCATGGCTGGACGCTGACCGAACTGGCCGGACGCACCCACGTCAGCAGCCGCCATCTGGCGCGTCTGTTTCGTCAGCATCTGGGGATCAGCGTGCGGGAATACCATGAGCAGCTGCGGGTTGGCGTGGCCCGCCAGCGTCAGCAGCAGGGTGAGTCTGCCGAAAAAGCGGCGCTGGCGGCGGGGTTTTCATCGGCGCGCCAGCTACGACGCGCCCGCCAGCGTGAAGCCGATCAGCTGACGAAATGACGGGTATCGACGCGTTTCAGTGCCATCCCCAGCAGCAGGCTGCCGCCCAGCGTCAGCCCAAACACCCAGGGCAGGTCGAGCCAGGGACGCGACATATCATCGTAGTGATGCGTGCGCAGATAGTGAATGAAGAGCGCGTGAAAGCCGTAGATTGGCAGTGAATAACGGGCAATCAGCGTTAAACCGGGAAGAGTGCGCTGGTTCAGGCTGTTTTTAAACACGATCAGCAGGCTGATGGCGGCGATAAACACCAGCGGTCCGCAGTAAAGATACCAGGTATCGTTAAACGCGCCGTTGACGATCAGCGCCTTTTTCGTCCCCAGCGTAATACCAATCACACAGGCGATAAACAGTCCGGTAGCCAGCGGCGTCAGGCCGCGCCGGGTCGTATCCATGGTGCCAATCGCCCGTCCCAGCAGTGCATAGAGCAGGTAGTAAATGCTGTCACCGCTGACATAGAGGTTAACCGGCAGGAAATGAAACGGGCCCAGCGACTGACTGACCGTATTGGGGTTGGCGAGCACCGCCAGCACCAGCACCAGTAGCGCCACATAACGCGCCTGCACATTTTTTACCTGAATCAGCGGCGACATCAGATAGATGCCAATTAGCGCAAAGAAGAACCACAGGTGATAGAACACCGGCTTCTGCAGCATCTTCAGGATCGACCGTCCTTCGCTGATCGGCGTCAGCCAGGTGATATAGGCCAGCGAGACCGCGCTGTAGAACAGCAGACAGAGCACCAGCCTGACCATGTGGCGCGGCTGGGCGCTGCGTTCGCCGAAAAACAGATAGCCGGAGATCATAAAGAACAGCGGAACGCAGACGCGTGATGCCGAGTTCAGCAGATTCGCCACATCCCAGGTGGTGCCCGTCACCGCCATCGGCCCGGTGATATACCAGGTGGTGGTGTGAATCACGATCACCATCAGGCAGGCGACCGCGCGTAAATTGTCTATCCAGTAAATCTTCTGCGGCATGGCGTCCTCTTGCGCATCGCTCCGTGCGCCAAAGGGTAGTCAAATGCGACCAGAGCAACAACTGCTGCCAACAGGATTCAGAGGCATCTGTATGCCAGCGCCCGGAATCACCGCGAAAACGTGCCGGTTGCGCCTGGGATTTACGGCTGCACATCGCGCGGTCAAAGGGTATACTGTCGGCCTCTTTTTTTAATCTAACCGAAGCGCGTGCACACTCAACATGCAAAAGTTTGATACCAAAACCTTTCAGGGGCTGATCCTGACCTTGCAGGATTACTGGGCGCGTCAGGGCTGCACCATTGTCCAACCGCTGGACATGGAAGTGGGCGCTGGCACTTCACACCCGATGACCTGCCTGCGCGCACTCGGCCCGGAGCCGATCGCCGCCGCCTACGTGCAGCCATCACGCCGTCCTACCGATGGTCGCTACGGTGAAAACCCGAACCGTCTGCAGCACTATTACCAGTTCCAGGTGATCATCAAACCGTCACCGGACAACATTCAGGAGCTCTATCTCGGCTCGCTGAAAGAGCTGGGTATGGATCCGACGGTGCATGACATTCGCTTCGTGGAAGATAACTGGGAAAACCCGACGCTGGGTGCCTGGGGACTCGGCTGGGAAGTGTGGCTCAACGGCATGGAAGTGACGCAGTTCACCTACTTCCAGCAGGTTGGCGGCCTGGAGTGTAAGCCGGTGACCGGCGAGATTACCTACGGCCTGGAGCGTCTGGCGATGTATATCCAGGGCGTCGACAGCGTTTACGATCTGGTCTGGAGCGACGGCCCGCTGGGCAAAACCACCTACGGCGATGTGTTCCATCAGAACGAAGTGGAGCAATCCACCTATAACTTCGAATACGCCGACGTCGATTTCCTCTTTACCTGCTTCGAGCAGTACGAGAAAGAGGCGCAGCATCTGCTGGCGCTGGAAAAACCGCTGCCACTGCCCGCCTACGAACGCATTCTGAAAGCGGCACACAGCTTCAACCTGCTGGATGCCCGCAAAGCGATCTCGGTAACAGAGCGTCAGCGCTATATTCTGCGCATTCGTACCCTGACCAAAGCCGTGGCTGAAGCTTACTACGCCTCTCGCGAGGCAATGGGCTTCCCGATGTGCAATAACAAAAAGTAAGAGGCAGCCATGACTGAACAAACCTTCCTGGTGGAGATCGGCACCGAAGAGCTGCCACCAAAAGCCCTGCGCAGCCTGGCAGAAGCCTTTGCCGCGCAGGTCACCGCTGAACTGGATGCCGCCAACCTAAGCCACGGCGAGGTCAGCTGGTTTGCTGCACCGCGTCGTCTGGCACTGAAAGTGGCAAACCTGAGCGCCTCACAACCCGATCGGGAAGTGGAGAAGCGCGGTCCGGCTGTTTCCGCAGCGTTCGACGCTGATGGCAACGCCACCAAAGCCGCCGAAGGCTGGGCGCGTGGTAACGGCATTACTGTCGATCAGGCTGAACGCCTCGCCACAGATAAAGGCGAATGGCTGGTTTACCGCGCTCAGGTCAAAGGCGAAGCCGCTCAGGCGCTGCTCCCTGCGATGATTGCGACCGCACTCAGCAAGCTGCCAGTGCCCAAACTGATGCGCTGGGGCGACAGCGATGTGCAATTCGTTCGTCCGGTTCACACTGTGACGATGCTGCTGGGCGATGAACTGATCCCTGGCACCATTCTGGGCATTAAGTCAGACCGGGTTATTCGTGGTCACCGCTTTATGGGTGAAAGCGAAATCACGCTCGACAACGCCGATCAGTACCCTGATGTGCTGGAAAAACGCGGCCAGGTCATTGCAGACTATCAGGTTCGCAAAGCGATGATTAAAGCCGATGCAGAAGCAGCCGCACGTCGCTTAGGCGGCAACGCCGATATCAGCGACAGCCTGCTGGAAGAGGTGACCTCGCTGGTGGAGTGGCCGGTGGTCCTGACCGCGACCTTTGAAGAGAAATTCCTCAAGGTGCCTGCGGAAGCGCTGGTCTACACCATGAAAGGCGATCAGAAATATTTCCCGGTGTATGACAATGACGGCAATCTGATGCCGAACTTCATTTTCGTCACCAACATCGAGTCCAGCGAACCACGCCAGATCATCTCCGGCAACGAAAAAGTGGTACGTCCACGCCTGGCCGATGCGGAGTTCTTCTTTAACACCGACCGCAAAAAGCGTCTGGAAGATCATCTGCCGCGTCTGGAAACCGTCCTGTTCCAGAAAGAGCTGGGCACGCTGCGCGATAAAACCGACCGCATTCAGGCTCTGGCGGGCTGGATTGCCGGTGAAATTGGCGCCGATGTGAATCACGCCACCCGCGCAGGCCTGCTGTCGAAGTGTGACCTGATGACCAACATGGTCTTTGAGTTCACCGACACGCAGGGCGTGATGGGCATGCACTATGCGCGTCACGACGGCGAAGCAGAAGATGTGGCGGTCGCGCTGAACGAGCAGTATCAGCCGCGCTTTGCCGGTGATGATCTGCCGTCAAGCCCGGTTGCCTGTGCGCTGGCGATTGCTGACAAAATGGATACGCTGGCCGGTATTTTTGGCATCGGTCAGCATCCAAAAGGCGACAAGGATCCGTTCGCACTGCGTCGTGCGGCGCTGGGCGTGCTGCGTATCATCGTTGAGAAAAACCTGCCGCTCGATCTGCAAACCCTGACTGAAGAAGCCGTGCGTCTGTATGGCAGCAAGCTGAGCAACACCCGCGTGGTCGATGATGTGATCGACTTTATGCTGGGTCGCTTCCGCACCTGGTATCAGGAAGAGGGTCACAGCATCGACACGCTGCAGGCCGTTCTGGCGCGTCGTCCGACCCGTCCGGCTGACTTTGATGCACGCATGAAAGCGGTGTCGCACTTCCGTACGCTGGAAGCAGCCTCAGCACTGGCGGCGGCGAACAAGCGCGTTTCTAACATTCTGGCGAAATCGACCGAAACGCTGAATGAGAGCGTGCAGGCGTCGCTGCTGAAAGAGAACGAAGAGATCCAGCTGGCGACCTTTGTTACCGCGCTGAGCAGCAAGCTGCAGCCTTACTTCGCGGAAGGTCGTTATCAGGATGCGCTGGTCGAACTGGCTCAACTGCGTACCGCAGTAGACAACTTCTTCGATAAAGTGATGGTTAACGCCGACGATCAGGCGGTGCGGGTCAATCGCCTGACGCTGCTGTCAAAACTGCGTGAGCTGTTCCTGCAGGTCGCGGATATCTCGCTGCTGCAGTAATGTGATTAGCGGTGCGAAAAAGGGACGAGCAATCGTCCCTTTTTTTATGGGATTTTTTGGGCCGGGATAGCCTGAGTATACGTATGCTTTTTCGTAAGTCCGGGGGTTAAGCGTGACGACCTGAGCGAAGAGCAGCGGCAGACGATCAGCGCTCTGGGGACGCTGGCGGCGGGACTTGCGGGTGGAGTCGTGGGTGACAGTACGGCGGATGTTGTGGCGGGTGCTCAGGCGGGGGAAAATGCGATTGAGAATAACTCGCTCAATGATGGCTGGAACAGCATGTTGTCATCAGGAACAAATGATTACGGACTGACCGTAGGCTCGTGGAGTCAGTATGGCAAGGACAATAATCTGACACCAGAAAAAATTCAGGAAGGGATGAATCATATTGCTATTGGTGAAGGGCCTTCCTGGGGGACTGAATATAAGGTTAAACCTAATGGAAAAGTTGAAGTTTCAGGTGGCGTGGGACTTGCTTTGAAAAGAGGATATGAGATTAATAATGATTACTTCTCTATTTCTACAGGATACACTAAAGAATTTGGTATTAAGGCTGGAGCTTCAATCGGTATTGACTTTGGTCCATATTTCCCGGGATTGTTTGGAGACTTAAATCGTGATTATTCAACTAGCGTCGGTTTTGGTCCCGGTTCTGTAGGAAATGTCTGGCGGGAAAGATGGCATTGGTATTTCGTTTTCTACTGGACTGGGAATTGGTTTTACAGGTTCTGCTATTGATTCCTATGATAAAAAAATAGATATGAACGGTGACTCCACTAAGGAAATATACCGCTATGATTTCGAATGATATTATTTTCAATGTTTCATCCTTTATGTTGTTATGTTTTTTATTGTTATGGGGTGGTTGTTTTTTTATTTTTGTTTATAAAAATCTTGGTGGCGCTAAGGTAGGTAAGGACTCCATGCTTTATTTCAATTATATGTTTTTTAAACGGGATGCTTTATCAAACTGTGCATTGGTTTTTCTTGTTCTTGGATATATGTCTGCAGCGATAGCGGAGTATCGAAGGGGGGCGGATGAATTATTGTTAATGTCTAATTTTTCCGGAGGACTTGCATTTTTTCTTTTTGCATTGTACGGGAAGTATTTCCACCAAGGATTTACTGATGATAAAAGCCCCTTTTATTTCATAAAGGTTTTTTTGACAAAAACAGATCTATCCTTTGGCTCGATTTTTCTCTGGCTATCAAGACTGGCTTATACAGCATGGTTAATTGTAGTTCTTTGCAATTAAAAAGTAATCTTGCATTACACTATATTGCTGCCGGAAAAAGGTCGCAGAGCAGTTGCTGGAAATCGGGGTAAAAGCAGGGCCTGCCGGACTGGCCATTAAAGATGTAGCTGATAAAATGCCCTCCAATGACTGGAGCGTCTTGTCACCCTGTAGATAATGGATAACGATGAGATTATTGGGAAGTATCTGAGTTCGTTGCAGGATTAGTATGCCCATTTAAATACTGGTGGTGCTCAACTTGCAGGCACAGAAAACATTGGCAAACTGGTAAATCCAGTTCAGGATGAAAATAAAGGGACGTCGTTAGTTACGCCAGCTAGATCTGGTGAGCAAGTAGCAAGCCATACGGAGAATATTGAAGGCGCGCTGAATACGGATGGAAGTATTACGGAAACACCGATTGCGGAGCAGAATACGGCTGATCTGGCTTATTTATTTGAAGACAGTAAATATGTTCCTGGCCCTAAAGATGCTATAGGCGGCTTGAGAACACCAATGGATTTAAGTGATTCTAAAGCTCAATATTTCTTTAATAAATCAATTCAATTAGGTGAGCAGCGTTAAGTTGGAATGATTTTTTTGCATCTTTCTTTAAATCTGGATAGGTCGGTGGCCTTATCCTGGGTATCAGAATCTGTATAAAAATGTGGTTAAAGAAAAGAAAAAAGCAGAAATTCCCACCTGAATAAACACTCAATCCCGGCCTTTAAATGCCGGGATTTTTTTACCTGCCGATCACTCCTTAGCCAGCCGGATAATCAGTTGGCCCTGTTCGGCGATAATGCTGACTGGCTGGCCTTTGACGAATCCCCACTGCTCCAGCCATCGTCCTTTGATGGTCAGTTGAGGTAATGGATTCGGTCTGCCGCCGTTGGGGCGGTAACCGACGACGCTTTTACGTGCTTGGGGTACAGCGGGTTCTGACGTAGAATCTCTTCCAGCCATAATTAACTCCGATTCAGTTAGTTGTGGTCAGCGGGCTGTTGGTGTTCCACCACCTTCAGTCCGCGCTAAAAATCTCTCGTTACGTTCTTCCTTTACTGTTTTCTTCTGTTCACATATATATCGTCTGCTTCGTAAGTCTGCTGAACGCTAAGTAATAGATTGCGAGGCGTCTCTGGCAAACGAATTGTTTTTCACTTTGCCATTTCGTTTACATCTTCTTCTCAATATTCTTTTCAGCAACTGCAATCAGCCGCTTATTCATAATAGCGTGGTGATTTTCGGCATCACTATTGTCGGCATCACTATAAGAGTGGAATGGGGATGACAGAGAAAGGGATGACAGGCATGATGACAACACAAATGACACCACACGAGAGTCCGGCCATGAGCACTATCCACTTCAGAATCGATGACGACGTTAAACGACTCGCCATGCGGGCAGCCGAGCGCCAGAAGAAGACGCTGACTGAGGTTATGCGTCAGCGAGCGGAAGAGCTGGCTGCTGAAGAGCGGCAATATCAGGAGGGTAAACATGATGCATGGCTGGAAGAGCAAATAACGGCGGCGTTCAGTCGTTATGATGCCGGTGAAAGTGAGTTCATCAGTAACGATGAAATGAATGCCCGCATGGAAGAGCTGAAAGCGCAGGCCGCGCGGGGAACATTGTGATATCAGCCGTTCAATGGGAAAAACAGGCGCAGGCGGACAGGGAGACGATATTTCGTTATCTGTATCGTGAGGCTGGCGTACGGGTAGCCAGTGCAACAGACGTTAAGTTTATCCGTATGGCCAGTCTGCTTAGCGAAAACCCCCTGGCGGGCACGAAAGTCAGCACAGAAAAACAGCGTAAGCTGGCAGTCCCACGCTTTCCCTTTATCATTCTCTATGTGGCTGAAACAGATGGGGTTCGTATTCTGCGTATACTGCATACATCCCGAAAAATAACAGGCCGCTATCAAAGATAGTCAGCCAGTTACTTGTGTCTCAGAAAGTCAGATATAAGGACGTCCTCAGAAAGAACGGCGCGCTTCAGAGCTGGATTAGACAATTAGCCCCAAAACCGCATCTTTGAATCCAGCCACCTGCCAGCTACAGCACACATCACGCCGCAGGCGGCGTTGTCCGCGCAAAGCTCTCGCGCTGAAACAGCGTTTCCGCCAGCTTCACCAGCGCCGGTCGTTCGACACACCAGTTTGGCACCACGCGGCGGAAATTGAGATAGCCGATCATGCAGCCGGTGGCGATATCCGCCAGACTGAGCTGGCCGTTGTTCAGCCATTTTCCTTCAGCGGCCACGGCTTCCAGCATGTCGAGGCTGCGCTTAATCTTTTCACGATTACGCAGCAGGACCTCTTCGGACTGCAAATTACCCGGACGCATCTGCTCGCGAACAATCACCAGCGCAG
Source organism: Pantoea sp. MHSD4 (assembly GCF_021043305.1). Taxonomy (NCBI): domain Bacteria; kingdom Pseudomonadati; phylum Pseudomonadota; class Gammaproteobacteria; order Enterobacterales; family Erwiniaceae; genus Pantoea; species Pantoea sp. MHSD4. The sequence continues at coordinate 103,371 of NZ_JAJNDH010000007.1, forward strand.
CATCGCTGACGCCATCTGCCAGCTTCTCCAGCTGACGGATGTTGAGCGACTTAAGCGGATCGGCAGGCAGCAGGGCCGGCTCCTCACCGCGCAGTTCCAGAAATTCCGCGATGATGCTGGAGTCGAACCAGATTTGCTTATCGTCAGCGACCAGCGCCGGAACTTTGCCCAGCGGATTGTAGTGCGGCACGTGACTGTCATCGCTGTAAGGCGATGCATTAACGAATTCAAACGTGATGCCTTTTTCCAGCAGGATAATCGAAATCTTACGCACAAACGGGCTGGTATAGCTGCCAATCAGTTTCATCAGGTTCTCCGGATTCAGTGACTATTCGCCAGGAAACATAAAAGGATTGAGACTGCTGCGCGCGAAGCCTTCCTGCTCCATTTTTGCATCCAGTATCAGCGACGCCAGGTCATCGGCCACCGGTTCAATGGCCGGATCGTTCTCCTGATAGAGCATCTTCAGATAAGTGCCGCAGTCGCCACAGCTTTCCGCCTTCACGGCTGCTTTCTCGCTGCTGAGCGACCAGTAGTGCAGGTCACGGGACTGTTCGCACTGGGTACATTTGCTGCCCACGACATGCCATTCACTTTCGCACAGATTGCAGTGCAGATAACGCGCGCTTTCATGACTGCCCATATGAACGATGCTGGCGACCGGCATACTGGCGCAGACCGGACAGAACTGACGCTGATTCCCCATTTCAGCGTGTGCCTTACCGGGTATCAGGGCTGCCATCTGCGCCCAGTAGAGCGAGAGTGCTGCCCAGATAAAGGGCGCTTTATCGTTGCTCACCTGTGCATACTCGCCGGTAAACAGCGCACCGGCCAGTGTCTCCAGCTCTGTGGCTGAGGCCTTCTCCAGATTCTCCAGCACCGCCAGCGCCTGACCGCTCATCTCCGGCTTCAGCTCAGCAATCAGCGAGTGCAGCAGCCGTTGCCAGTGTGGATCGCGCGGCAGAGTATGGATGTTCAGCGGTGGCTTGCCCTCGCTGGCGCTCTGCGTCAGTCGGGCATGCAGATCGAGATGCAGAGGATGGTCATACAGCACAATTTCCTGCGCTTCAGCGATCACCGCCGCAAAGCGCAGATAATCGCCGAGTGGATTTTTCGCCGCAAGATCGCGCAGTCGCGCGGCACGACGGCTGTATAAATTTTTCAACCGTGGAAAAAGTAACGGCGGAATCATCTCCTCCGTTGTTTTTTCGCCTTTCTCCAGCGGATCCTGCGGGATTATACGAATACTCATCAGGGGCGTTTTTCCTGTTTTATTGGCGAATTACGCCGCTCACGATATCCACAAGGATAATGCTGTCTGGCTCATTAAGAGCATATTCAGCTTTCTACCCTCGCGGCCAGTGTGCCTCTGACCCATAATGCGGCATAAACGGGCACCATAATCACGATGATCAGCGTCACTGCCGAAACAGAATGCACAATCAGTGCCAGCCGACTCAGCGGAATGACAGAGGCATCTGAAAAGTACGGTCCCCGGATCACAATGCCGCTGGCAGGCGGCAGTACTAAGCTGATGATAGCAGTCCAGAACAGACTCTTCTGACCAAAGTTCTCTTTACGGGTGCCTCCTGCCTCTTTATTCACTGTAATCTGATGAATCTCTGGCCCGTTAAAGGGTAAGGCGACGGATCGGCGTGTGTTTCGGGTACCCCAAAACATCCGCATTAACACCCCAGTGATTTGCAGATTTTCCCGGCGTTAACACATGAAAAAGACCCTTTCTCATGGGGCCGCCAGCAGGCATGACGACAGTTATTTTCACTGAAGAAACCGCATCAATTGCCTCGCTGTTTATTTGCGCTCTCGGGGGCTAAAAGGCAGAATCAGAGCGCGTCTATGCTCTGCATTACCGGGCACCGAATGAGATCATCTCTTAACAACAGGTTATATTTTTGAAAGCTATCCAGCCTGATTCAGGCGAAGATTTAACAATTCAAACCGGCGTTAGCAGGACGCAGGTGTGGCAGCGCGCCAGTCTGACCGATGCACAGGATGACTGGCTGGCAGACGAAGTTCCGGTGGCGCTGGTCTATAACGGTATATCACACGTGGTGATGATGACCACGCCCAAAGACCTGGAGGCTTTTGCGCTGGGCTTTTCGCTATCAGAGGGCATTATCGACGCACCTGGCGACATTTTCGGCATGGATATTGTGCCGGGCTGTCACGGTATTGAGGTGCAGATTGAGCTGTCCAGCCGCCGCTTTATGGCGCTGAAAGAACAGCGTCGCGCGCTGGCAGGCCGGACCGGCTGCGGCGTGTGCGGTGTTGAACAGCTGGACCAGATTGGCAAGCCGCTCTCTCCGCTGCCGTTTACCCAGACCTTCGCGCTGGACCACCTGGATCGGGCGCTGGGCCAGCTGAAAGATTATCAGCCGGTCGGACAGAAAACGGGCTGCACCCATGCTGCTGCGTGGATCCAGCCTGATGGTCAACTGGCGGGTGGCTGTGAAGATGTGGGGCGCCATGTGGCACTGGATAAGTTGCTGGGTTATCGCAGTCAGGCTGCGTGGGGACCGGGCGCGGTGCTGGTCTCCAGCCGCGCCAGCTATGAAATGGTGCAGAAGTCTGCCATGTGCGGCGTGGAGATCCTGTTTGCGGTCTCGGCGGCGACCCGCCTGGCGGTTGAGGTGGCTGAGCGCTGCAACCTGACGCTGGTTGGATTCAGTAAACCTGGCCGCGCCACAGTCTACAGCCATCCTCAGCGTCTGCGTTAAACCACCATTACCGCTGGCAATGTCTGCTGCAACGCCTCAAGTGCGGCACCGTTGTCGCCGCCACTGTCAGTAATCAGCAGGGAGATCGCCTGCGGCGGCGCGTAAACCGTGCGGCTGACCACGCCGAGTTTGGTGTGATCGGCCAGCAGATAGCAGGCAGCGGATTGCTGCACCATTGCTCTGGCGATAGCCGCTTCGTGCGGGTGAAAACTGCTGCCACCGCACTCTGCGTCAATACCCACGGGCGACAGCAGCGCGACATCGGCTCGGTAGCGGATAATCTCGCCAACGGTGATTTCGCCGCGCGTCTGTTGCGCACCCGCCGACATCGTCCCACCCAGCAAAATAATCTGATTATTCAACGGCTGGTTTTCTTCTCCAGCGCTCAGTGCCAGCGCGGCCTGCAGGCTGTTGGTCACTATCGTCAGGCCGGAAAGGGCGTGTAACTCCTCTGCCAGCAGCGTGGTGGTGCTGCCCGCATCAAGAAACAGCGTCTGTCCGGGCTGCAGCAATTGCGCAGCGGCGCGGGCGATTGCGCGTTTCTCCCGGGTCTGGGTGCTGCGACGTTCCGTGAGCGGCGGTTCAGCCTGGGTTTCAATGGCCACCAGGCCACCGTGGACGCGGCGTGCCAGACCCAGCGCTTCCATCTCAATGATGTCGCGGCGCGCGGTTTCGCGTGATACCCCCAGCTCCCTGATAATGCGCTCGGTACTGACCTGGTTTAGCCGGGTCAGTAAGGCACGGATGCGATGAAGGCGCGTTTCCTGCAGCATAGAGAAATCCTTATAAAGCGCGAAGAGCATGGATGATACGCCAGTGACGCGAAAGATTCTGTCTGGATCAGAGAGCAAGCTTAGCGCGGCGGCTTGACGGCGTCATGTGTATTTTATTGCTTTTGTGTATTTTGTTGCATTTTAGATTCAGGCAGGCATGATACAGGAGTCCGCTCTTCTTCCTTCATCCTTGTAACGGGAGTCAATATGGCCACGCGTTCCACCATTATGGATACCAACAGTTTTCGTGCTGAACATGCCGATGCGCTCGACAGTGACACACGCAAACTGACCGATAAACGCAGCAAAGTGCTTGGCGAATCCTATCGCCTGTTCTATCGCAAACCGGTTCATCTGGTGCGGGGTGAAGGGCAATATCTGTGGGACGCAGCGGGCGATAAATATCTCGACGTTTACAACAACGTGGCGAGCATTGGTCATTGCCATCCGGCCGTGATTGAGGCGGTGACGCAGCAGATGAAAATGCTGAACACCCACACGCGTTACCTGCATGAAAAGATTCTGGATTACAGTGAAGCGCTGCTGGCAACGACACCTGCGGCGATCGATCGCGCGATGTACATGTGCACCGGATCGGAAGCCAACGATCTGGCGATTCGCGTGGCGCGCGCGTTCAGCGGCGGTACCGGAATTATCGTCAGTAAAGAGGCCTATCACGGCACCAGTGAGCTGACCTCCGGCGCGTCTCCGGCACTGGGCAGTGGACAGCCACTGGCACCGACCACGCGGCTGGTGATGCCGCCAGATGCCTACCGTGTGGATGCGCCCGACCTGGGTGACTGGTTCGCAGACCAGATTCAGCAGCAGATTGATGACATGGCGGCGCACGGCATTAAATTTGCCGGTTTCCTGGCGGACTCGATTTTCTCCTCGGACGGCGTTCTGCCCAATCCACGCGGCTTCCTGAAAAAAGCGATTGAGGTGGTGCATGCCAACGGCGGCATTTTTATTGCCGACGAAGTTCAGCCTGGCTTTGGCCGAACTGGCGACGCGTTCTGGGGCTTTGGTCGCCACGATGTGGTGCCTGATGTGATTACCACTGGCAAGCCGATGGGCAATGGCATTCCGGTTTCCGGACTGCTGGCAAAAAGTGATGTGCTGGCAGCCTTCAGCGATTCGATTCCCTACTTCAATACCTTTGGGGGGAATCCGGTCGCGATGGCGGCGGCGCAGGCGGTGCTGAACGTGATTACCGAAGAGGGATTACAGGAACACAGCCGCGTGGTCGGCGCGAAGCTTCTGGCTGAGCTGCGAACCCTGATGGATCGCTATGAGTGTGTGGGGGATGTGCGCGGTGCCGGACTGTTTATCGGCTTTGAACTGGTCACCGATCGTCACAGCAAAACGCCGGACAAAACGCTGGCGCTGGATTTGATTGAGAAGCTTCGTGAACATCGTGTGCTCACCTCGGTCGCCGGTCCGTATGGGAATGTGCTGAAACTGCGTCCACCACTGGCTTTCCAGGAGAGCGATATCGACTGGCTGGTTGGCGCACTCGACAGCGCCCTGCGCGAGCTGGGTCAGTAACGCGCAGAGCAGGGCCGACGCGGCGTTCAGGCGGGAGGCGTGCTGGCTGATAGCCTGGCATCAGCGTGCTGCTCTCCCTGCCTGGCACGTCTGAAAAGGCAGAGCCAGCATCAGCACACTGTAAAAACAACGGGTTGCTAATGCCGGCTTTCGCAAATCCTTAGGGTTAATAGGGCATTGATTACCCTTTTACGCTACATGAATTTAACTATAATGATTCGACTGCTTACGCGGCACGTCCCGAATTCGTCGTGCTGCTCAAACTAAATGGAGAGGAAGAACATGAGTTATTCACTGCCATCCCTGCCTTACGCATACGACGCACTGGAACCGCATTTCGACAAGCAGACGATGGAGATCCATCACACCAAACACCACCAGACCTATGTGAACAACGCTAACGCCGCGCTGGAAGGTACTGAATTTGCTAATCTGCCGGTAGAAGAGCTGATCACCAAACTGGATCAGCTGCCAGCAGACAAAAAAGGCCCACTGCGTAACAACGCAGGCGGTCACGCTAACCACAGCCTGTTCTGGAAAGGCCTGAAAACCGGTACCACGCTGCAGGGTGACCTGAAAGCGGCTATCGAGAAAGATTTCGGTAGCGTGGAAAAATTCCAGGAAGAGTTCGAGAAAGCCGCTGCGACCCGTTTCGGTTCTGGCTGGGCATGGCTGGTTAAGAAAGGCGACAAACTGGCTGTGGTTTCTACCGCAAACCAGGATAACCCGCTGATGGGTGAAGCGGTTGCCGGCGTTTCTGGCTTCCCGATCATCGGTCTGGATGTGTGGGAACACGCTTACTATCTGAAGTATCAGAACAAGCGTCCTGACTACATCAAAGCGTTCTGGAACGTGGTTAACTGGGACGAAGCGGCAGCCCGCTTCGCTGCTGCTCAGTAAGTTAACAAAGCGTAAACGCAATGAAGATAAACCGGTGAAATTTATTTCGCCGGTTTTTTTTATCTCTATTTTGTGTATTCCAGATTCGGACCCGAAGTCATCAGATATGAGTTTTAATGTTATTCCGCATTAACCTGCCGTTGATATTGACTATGTTATTTTCAGTGACATTCTTGTTTAACTCATTGTGTGTCGCTGACTATGTCAATTATAACTACTCAGGAAAATACGACCGAATCCTCTGCTTCTCTTTTTTTTCAGTTAATTAGCGGGAAATATGTTCCCGATAAACTCTGGAAAAGTAAACGTTTCCGCCTGAAATTTGTGTTAAGAACCTTAATATCGCCACTGACGACGCTGCATTATCTGGACGCGTTGTCGCATTTACCGCAACTCCCGCTGCTGATGAGCACGCAGGGATTGTTGCCCGCTAAGCTGCACCGGCCCTATCTGCGTTCAGGACTGAGCATTGCAGCACGTGCGCAGGCGATACTTGATCATTACAGCCTGATGAATAATCTGGAAAATCCTATGCTGCGCCAGCTGTTGCAAAGCGCTACGGATAATCCACTGGCCACACTGACCGGTAAAAATGGCGAAAACTTTATCCTCTCGTGCAGCTCTGGTTATTTCGACCGGGAAGGGGAAGTGACACTGGTATTGCGTTATAACGACGAAATTATTGCGTCGCTCTCATTTTCTATTCTCAACGAAAATAGCCAGCGCACCCTGTTAATTGGTGGACTACAGGGGCCGCGGAAACATATCAATAATGAGATGATCCGCGAGGCGACCAAAGCGGCTCACGGTCTCTTTCCAAAGCGTCTGTTAATGGAAGCGGTATTTATTGTTGCGAAGCAGTGCGGTGTGGAAAATATTCTGGCGGTAGGTGATGAGACACATGTCTTCCGCAGTCTGCGTTATCGCCATAGCAAAGGGGATAAGTTCTTTGCCAGCTACAGTGAATTCTGGCTGTCGCTGAGCGGTGAAGCGCGCAAAGATGGGATGTTTACTCTGCCGCTGAGCCTGCCGCGCAAGACACTGGAGGAGATCGCCAGTAAGAAGCGGGCAGAGTATCGCCGTCGCTATGAACTGCTGGATGCGCTGGCGGAGCAGGTGTACGCCGCCGCTGGCGAACGCAAAGCCGATGTCGATCAGGCAGCTGCCTGATCGACCCCGTCAGAATGCGGTTTTAGCGAAGCCGGTCATCGCTGTCAGACCCATCTCACGTCCCAGCGCGGTCATTGGATGCACCACCACCAGGCCGCGCACGCTTTTTTTCAGCGCGCCCAGATTTGCCTGCTCTTTCTTGGTAATTTCGCGGCTGAAGCCCATTTTCTGCAGCTTCTGCGCTTCGGCACTGAGTTTTTCAACCCGCTGACCGCGCAGGCGCTCAATCTCAATGACCAGCGCTTCTTTCTCTTTCAGCAACGCGCCCAGTTTCTCGACATCACCCGATTCAAGTAGCTGCGGTTCTTTGCGGTTCAATGCGTCCAGCTTATCGCTGAGAAGTTTGATTTCGTTCTTTTCTTGCTCTTTCATGACAACAACTCGTTGAGGAAAACAGGGCAAGGATACACCAAATCTGGCGCATATTCCCGTTCAGGTTAAGACGAAAAAGGCGCCGTGATGGCGCCTGACAGGATCAGCTACCGGACTTTTTAAACGCCTGCTTCATACTGATGCGCGCGATCAGCTCGGTGAGTGACAGGACCATGGTGGAGCGCACCATCTGCAGATAGCGCTGCTGCTGCATACTGCGCAGCTCGGGATCTTCAGTATTAAACACCGGCGCGGGTGGCCAGGCCGTGACACAGTGCAGTTCCCCAAACGGGCCGAGAATCTCGTCGTCAGTAAAACGATAATCGCCGTGGTCGTGATTCAGCTCTTCGCGCAGTGCCAGCAGCAGTTCACCATCTTCATATTCGTGCCGGCTGATGACGCCAAGTCCGTAAATCAGCTTCAGGCGAACCGAGAGTTCGCCCAAAGGGCCATTACCCAGCAGCAGCGGTTCTACGGCATATTTAACCGCATAGTCATCTTTGCGGAACACCTGCAGCACCAGCAGATTGACGGCTTCAGCCAATAGCTCAACGGCGGCGATCAGGAAGCTTCTCACCGAACGACCGGCGTTCAGGCGCTCAAGCACCCGGTTCTCAAAAGCCTGCTTCTCTTCCATTATTGCCTGCATGGGTTCAATACCGCCGTTGGGCGCAGGCGAACTGCGCCCGGCTTGCGTCACTAACACGTGCGCATTATGCCATAGCGTGCCAGGCGCTCACCACAGAAGCCACCACTTCGCTGTCGGCATCCAGTCCTGAAATCTCAGCCAGCGTAGCCTGCGGGCCTTTTTCTGCCAGCAGCGCGGCCAGTTCCTGTGCCTGCGGGTCCTGATCGCTGTGATAGTGCATGGCAGCAGCAATACCCTGCACCAGGCTGGCGTGCGGTAAACCATACTCCAGTGTGCCCAGCGTGGGCTTAATCAGGCGATCGCCCGCGCTGAGTTTACGCAGCGGCTGACGGCCTACGCGCTCAACATCATCTTTCAGATAAGGATTTTCAAAACGACCCAGTATTTTCTGGATATAGGCCGCATGTTTTTCCGCGTCAAAACCGTAACGTTTAATCAGTACCGCGCCACTCTCTTCCATTGCGCCTTTCACTACGGCCCGGATTTTTTCATCAAGGATGGCGTCACGAATGGTCTGGTGACCCGCCAGCTGGCCGAGGTAGGCGGTAATGGCGTGACCGGTGTTCAGGGTGAAGAGTTTACGCTCAACAAAGGCCATCAGATTGTCGGTCAGTTCCATGCCAGGAATGGCTGGCAGGTCACCTTTAAACTGGGTTTGATCGACGATCCATTCGCTAAAGGTTTCAACGGTCACTTCCAGTGGATCGGTGCTGCCTGCTTCAGAAGGGGGCACGATGCGATCGACAGCGGAATCCACAAAGCCGACATGCTCTTCCAGCCAGGCGTGATACTGCGCCGGCAGCGCCTTCAGCACATGCTGTTTTAGCTGGCTGGTGCCGCGCACCATATTCTCACAGGCGATGATATTTAATGGACGGGTGTTACCGTTGTCGCTGCGTTTTGCCAGACCTTTTGCCACACTGGCGGCAATACGCTCCAGAATCTGCGGACCCACGGCGGTGGTAACAAGATCGACGTCAGAGACCAGGGTGATGATCTCATCGCTGGTGCTGTTTACGGCACTGACGCCTTTAACGGTTTCCACTTTGGCCTGTTCGCCAACCACATGAACGGGATACTCATGACGCGCGTTCAGTGCATCCAGCACCGTCTGATTCACATCAGCAAAAACCAGTTCGATACCTGCATCAGCCAGTAATTTGCCGATAAAGCCGCGACCAATGTTTCCTGCTCCGAAATGTAACGCTTTCATAATTTTTGACCCATATCAAATGACGATGGGGCGGGCAAACCCGCCCCAGGAAATCGGGACGGGCATGACCGCCCCAGGGAAAGAATTGCTCTGAATTACGCGACGGCAGGCTTGCCTGACAGCAGATCCAGCACTTCCTGCACGCGGGTGGTGTTCGCCAGCTTCTCAATCACGCTGTCATCATCCAGCGCATTGGTCAGGCTGGTAATCACCTGAATGTGCTCGTTATTACGGGCAGCAATACCAATCACCAGGCGCGCGACGTCATCTGGCTCTTCGCCAAACAGGACGCCTGCCGGATACTGACAGAACACCACGCCAGTTTTCAGCACGCGATCTTTCGCTTCAACGGTCCCGTGCGGCACCGCAATCGACTCACCGAGGTAGGTCGGCGTCAGTTTTTCACGCGCCAGCATCGCGTCAACATATTCTGGCTCTACATAACCGCCTTTCACCAGCTGTTCACCAGCAAAACGAATCGCCTGTTCTTTGTTGCTGGCGGTCAGGCCGAGGAAGACGTTATCTGCACCCAGTTTAAACAGGTGTGCGTTGCCTTCATCGTAACTGTCAGAGAGCGCAGTGGTGACCGTTTGACGATGCACGTCGCTGCGATTAGCGGCAACCAGACGTTCGGTCAGCGTGCTGTAGAGCGCACTGTCGAGGAAGTTATTCAGCGAGATGTGCTGCGCATGCGGAGCCTGGCGAATAGCACGCTCGGTCAGATCACGATGGGTAATCACCAGATCGACATCGCCTGGCAGGGCATTGATCGCGGTATTCGTCACCGACACATTGCTCAGACCTGCATCCTGCACTTTCTTACGCAGAACACCTGCACCCATGGCGCTTGAGCCCATACCGGCATCACAGGCGACGATAATTTTGCGCACGTGATGCAGCTCGACGCTCATCGCATCGCTGGCGACGGGTGCACCCGCCACGCTCTGGCCTTTCGACTGCGCTTTCATCTCATGCATGCGCTGAGTCGCGGCTTCGATATCGTCATCTTCTTTAACCTTGCTGGTTTTCAGCAGGATAGCGGAAACGACGAAGGAGACGGCGAAAGCGGCAGCAATGGCAGCGATGTTCGCAAAGTAGGCACCCTTTGGTGTCATCGCCAGCACCGCCAGGATTGAACCCGGTGAAGCAGGCGAGACCAGGCCACCGTTCAGCACGGTCAGTGTGAAGACACCCGTCATGCCTCCCAGGATGACCGCCAGCAGCAGGCGAGGCGCCATCAGCACATACGGGAAGTAGATCTCATGGATGCCGCCAAGGAAGTGGATAATTGCCGCACCGCCTGCAGACTGTTTAGCACTACCACGACCAAAGAACATGTAGGCCATCAGCACGCCCATACCCGGACCCGGGTTGGCTTCGATCAGGAAGAAGATCGACTTGCCCGCCTCACTGGCTTGCTGGATACCCAGCGGTGAGAAGATCCCGTGGTTGATGGCGTTGTTCAGGAACAGGATTTTTGCCGGTTCCACGAAGATTGAGGTCAGCGGCAGCAGGTTGTTCTGCACCATCAGATTCACGCCTGCGGCGAGAATGTGTGACAGACCTTCTACCAGCGGACCAATCGCCAGGAACGCCAGCAGTGCCAGAATCATCCCGATAATACCGGCCGAGAAGTTGTTAACCAGCATCTCGAAGCCGCTTTTGATTTTGCCGTCAATCGCCCGGTCAAACGACTTAATTGCCCAGCCGCCCAGTGGACCGGCAATCATTGCACCGAGGAACATCGGCATATCCGCACCGACAATCACACCCATTGTCGTAATTGCACCGACCACACCGCCACGATCGCCGCCCACCAGACGCCCACCGGTAAAACCGATCAGCAGTGGCAGCAGGTAGGTGATCATTGGGCCAACCAGTTTGGCCAGCGTTTCGTTCGGGATCCAGCCAGTTGGAATAAACAGCGCGGTGATGATACCCCAGGCGATGAACGCCCCGATGTTTGGCATCACCATATTACTCAGAAAGCGACCAAAGCTCTGTACTTTGACCTTCACTGATGAGGACATAAACCCACCCCTTATTGAGACGCGCTGCAATAGGAGAGCGCGTTTGTTTTTGTTTAGCCACCCCGACTCGAAGCCGGTGGTATTACTGTATGCACGCGGACTCTATCACGCGAATTTGGCACTGCGTAGCACGCGGGAAAAGTGTGATCTACATCACTGATTAAGGGTGGTGGCAGGGGTGATTAGCGTGACATTGATCACATTTTTATAACGGTTACGTGTTGTTTTGCCTGGTTTTTACGCGTGATAGCTGATTATCTGTGAGTTTGATCACACTAAAAGGGCGGGGGTTTGTTATATAAATGTGACTCAGATCACAAACTATTTTTGGTCGAAAATGCGCCAGATCACACTTCATTCGACAGGCTATCGGATGAGATTAGAAAAGGCGTGGAGACGGGCAGGCGACCTACGCCTGCCCATAAAGCAGATTTACTGCAGGCCACCCTGAACGGCCGCTTGTGCCTGAGGAAGCGCCTGTGCATTCGCGGATAACGTGCTCATTATCGCGTTGTATTGTGAAGCCTGATCCTGCGTCGGGAACTGCACGCCGCCATCATTGAAGCTGACGCGGGTACCCTGAGTTTGCAGGAATTCGCCGGTCTGCACGGCAGCCTGGCTCAGCGCCTGAAGTTTAGGCAGCAGCGGAATCAGCTGATTGGCGGGTACCGTCACCACTTTGTTATAGGCGGTGTCGTAGACTTTTTTCAGATCATCCGTCTGCTTTAGGGCCGCTTTGCTGCTGTCCGCCTGCATTTTTGCGCTCTCAATCTGCTGGGTAACAATGACCAGTGCGCTCGTGGCCTGACGCAGGGAATCACGACGGCTGAGATAATCCTGCGGAACGCGAATGGCAGACAGTTCATCCACCACCGGACGCATCCCCTGTTCAACGGCTTTGTTCGCCTGCTGCGAAAAGCCGTACATGATGGCGTAATCGCTGGCGAAGTTGCCAAAGCTTTGCTTCTGGTTTTCGCTGAGGCTAGGGAGATGCTCGCCACTGCGCATCACGGTATTCTGGAGGAAATCAATAAATGCTTTACGCTGCTCGCCTTCTTTGTCACCGCATGCGGTGAGTTGCAGCACGATGAGCGCGCCAGCGAGCATAATGCCGCCGCGTGCCATAAGGCGTGTAAGTCCTGAAGCCATTGGGTCAACTCCTGTCGGTAGTACTGTCTGATGTCCAGGTAGGAATGGCCTAAAGAATAGAACAAACCGCCGTCACGGCACAATGTGAAACCGCCTGTGAAGCAGAGGCTTTCTTAAACGCCGGTGATACAACGGGATCGCCCGCACGTCAGAGCGCGATACGTTTCCTGCCATCATGCGTTAACCTGAACGTCAGTTTAGCGGTATGGCGATCACGGCTGCAGCCTTAAAACACCACCGCCTGACCATCTTTGCGACTCTCGCTGGCTGCAATATAGAAACCCTGCGGATCGCGCACTATCGCCTGCGCGCCACCAAAGTTGTAATTGCTCAGGGGATCTTCCAGTACCACATTGTGCCCCATGCGGCGCAGCGTGCTCAGGGTATTGCGATCGAGTGTCGATTCAAACACCACCTCGCGTCCCTGTACCACCCGCCAGCGCGGCGCATCAATCGCAGCCTGCGGATTCTGGCGGTGCAGCATAATTCGCAGCGCCAGCTGGACATGACCCTGCGCCTGCATCGGGCCACCCATCACACCAAACGCCATCAGCGGCTGACCCTGCTCATCCAGCGCAAAGGCCGGGATGATGGTGTGAAAAGGGCGCTTACCGCCTGCCACCACGTTAGGATGGTCTGGATCGAGTGAAAAGCCCGCCCCACGGTTCTGCAGGCTGATGCCGGTGTTGGGCACCACCACGCCGGAGCCAAAGCCCATGTAGTTAGACTGAATGAATGAGACCATCATACCGCTGGCATCAGCCGTCGCAACATACACCGTGCCGCTCTGCTGCGGTGATCCAAAGCGGAAATCTCCCGCTTTGTCAGGATCAATCAACGCTGCCCGCTGGCGGATATACTCTTTACTCAGCAGTAACGCTGCCGGGAACTCGAGATGATCTTCATCGGTGACATAACGCTCCAGATCAACCAGTGCCAGTTTCATCGCCTCAATGGAGAGATGCAGCCACTGCGGCGAATCAGGCGCATAACGGTTGATCTCCCACGCTTCCAGAATGCCGAGCGCAATCAATGTCGCAATGCCCTGACCGTTAGGCGGCAACTCCTGCACCGATCCCCCGGCAAACGGATGTGACAGCAGGGTAACCCAGTCGGCGCGATGGTTTTTCAAATCGTCCAGCGTCAGCGCCGCGCCATGTTCACGGGCAAAGGCTGTCATCTTCTGCGCCAGTGCACCGCGATAAAAACTTTCACCCTGTGTCTCAGCGATCGTCTGCAGGGTCCGGGCCTGAGCCGGATTGCGGAATAACTCGCCCGCACGGGGTGGACGGCCCTGCGGCGCAAAGCAGTCGATGAAGCCAGGCTGATCCCGTAGCTTGTCATAGCCTCGCTGCCACAGCTGACCAATCAGCGGTGATACCGGAAAACCGTTGCGCGCATAGTCAATTGCGGGTTGCGCCAGTGTGGTCAGCGGTAGGGTCCCGAAGCGCTGCGCCAGCGTGACCCACGCCGAGACGGCACCCGGGACGGTAACGGACTCCCAGCCGGTTTCTGGCATTGCACTCAAACCGGCGAAGCGCTCAGGATGCCACGCGGCGGGCGAACGGCCTGAGGCGTTTAATCCATGCAGCTCGCTGCCGTCCCAGACAATGGCAAACGCATCGCTGCCGATGCCGTTTCCGGTTGGCTCCAGCACAGTTAAGGCGATGGCGGTAGCGACAGCGGCATCTACAGCATTTCCGCCCTGCTGCAGCATCCGTAAGCCCGCCTGCGCCGCCAGCGGTTGTGAGGTCGCCACGGCATTGCGTCCCATCATCGGTACGCGATGAGAAGGGTATCCGACGTCAAAATCTGTTTCTCGCATCGCTCTTCATCCTTTCAGGTGGCAGGTCTCTTTTTACCCGTCATGAGTGCGCAATCACAAGGCTGCACTTTTAGCGCGCATCAGCGCGATTAAGGACGGCTGACTGCACCGGCATGAGGCATCTGCCGTTTCGTTAGAGTGACTGTTGATTTCGCTGACGATATGGCGGCGTTCAGAATAAAATATTTCTCCGCACGTCGCTGTGAGCCGCCGCGCGCCAGGGCTCAGCGGCAAACCAGGACTATTCTTAAATTAATCAGAACTGTGAATATAAGTGTTCATGAAGTAAACCATTGGCGTATATTTTGCAATCACTACCTGAAGAGGTGTAATGCCTCACAGAAATGAGAATGTGCCCGCCAAAAGCTTGATGGCATCCACATAAATAGCAAACACCATTTGATTTTTTTGCCCGCTGTGCAGGCGCAAAAATCAACCGCCTCAGTAGGTTAGAAGCGCTGGAGCGTTTTCGGCACACGTTAGTTAAAAAAATAATTATAAATTGCGCGGCAAATAGTCAGGTCTCTATCCATACTTAGTCTCCCGGCATTTGTTGCATTGTTCTGACACCTTTATAAGCAGTGCACCGCAGGCTGTGTCCCGTAATGGTTTTTCTCATAACAAAAACAAACCCTTGCGGGATCCAGCCTGAACAGGCCCGGTTTCAGAGTCCTGACTTCAGGCTCGTACCTCTCTACTTTCACGTGCTTCATAGTGAGTTTTTAAGGAGTTCTCTATGGAATTAAAAGACCCGATGTTTGAATTGCTCAGCAGCCTTGAGCAGATTGTTTTGACACGTGATGATCGCGCCGCCGAGTTACTTATTCAGCGTCAGCAACCCGCCCAGCCAGAGCCACAGCGTCTGCGCGAAATGACCGGCATGCAGGTTGATGAGTTTGCTAAAGTGATGGGCGTGAGCGTATCTTCCGTGAAAAGCTGGGAAGCCCGGCGTACCCGTCCATCCGCGACGGCGCAGAAACTGATGAAGTTATTACAGGCCAATCCCTATCTGGGACGCCAGTTGCTTGAATAATCAGGCATCATGAAAACACCCGCCGCTGGCGGGTTTTTTTATGCGTGTTTTATGCTGTATTTAGCGGCCTGTTTGACAAACCAGCTCTCCGGCACGCTGTAGGGCGGCTCCCGCAACCGGGCAAGCCCGCTTTCTATGATCGTCGAAGCCTGCTGCCACAACTGTGCATCGCCCTGCTTCAGCAACGCAATCTGTATCTGCTTTTCCACCAGGTAGACCCGCGCAAAGTCAGGATCAAAACGTACAATCGCGCGGGTATTGTCGATGATGTCCGCCAGCTTGATAGTCTGGGCCTCAGGACTGGCGCTGGCCGTATGGCGAAAGTGCGCAAGCTTCCGGGCCGCCCGATTTTTCGCCGTAGCCGGTGCGCTATCGGTCAGCATCTCCACCAGGCTGGCCACGCGCGCGCCAAAGTGGGCTTCGATATCGCTCTGGGTCGTGGAGGTATCTTCTACGGTATCGTGCAGCCAGGCTGCCGCTAACAATGCCTCGTCATGGCTGACGCTGCGCACCAGTTCCACCACCGCGGCCGGATGAACAATATAAGGCTCATCGGTATATTTGCGGCGCTGACCGGCACTGGCATGTGCCTCGGTGGCGAATCGACGCGCCTGTTCTTCCAGTGAATCCAGCATGCTTTTACCCCTGACTAAAAGTTTGCTTGCAATTATCTAGCGCGCTATATATATTGAACACCATGAACTGTGATCAAGATGACAAAAAAGTGAAAACGATGCCACTGTTGGTCGATCAGCAACTCTGCTTTGCGCTTTAT
The DNA here is from genome assembly GCF_021043305.1 of Pantoea sp. MHSD4. NCBI lineage: Bacteria > Pseudomonadati > Pseudomonadota > Gammaproteobacteria > Enterobacterales > Erwiniaceae > Pantoea > Pantoea sp. MHSD4. The sequence goes on from NZ_JAJNDH010000007.1 coordinate 119,546, forward strand.
TCTGCCAATCTGGCAATGAATAAAGTGTATCGCCAGTTGCTGAGCCAGCTCGACATTACCTATCCACAATATCTGGTGATGCTGGTGTTGTGGCAGAAAGATGATGTTACGGTGTCAGAGATTGGCGAGCAGCTTTTTTTAGACTCGGCAACATTAACGCCACTGCTGAAGCGACTGGAAAGCGCGGGTCTGATTAACCGGCAGCGTACCCGTCAGGATGAACGGCAGGTTGCAGTAACACTGACCGAGGCTGGCCGTGCGCTGCGCGTTAAGGCTGAAGCCATTCCTGAAGCGGTTAAATGTGCCACTGCCTGTGACGATGATGCCCTGCTGGCGCTGAAATTACAGCTTGATGGATTGCGTGATAACCTGATTCAGTCACGATAAATATTGCCGACGGGTGCATTGCACCCGTTGAACCTCACCGCCTGATTACGGTTAAATAAGTAGCAGGCGATTAAATAGTGTAACGGAGAAATGTCATGTCTTTAGAACAAGTGGTTTACCGCGCCAAAGCCAAAGCTACCGGTGGTCGTGATGGTCGTGCAACCTCTTCTGACGGTGTACTGGACGTTAAACTGGGCGTGCCAAAAGAGATGGGCGGTGCAGGCGGCGAAGTGACCAACCCTGAGCAGCTGTTTGCGGCGGGCTATTCTGCCTGCTTCATCGGTGCGATGAAGTTTGTTGCGGGTCGCGACAAAATCGCGATGCCAAAAGATGCGTGGATTGAAGGTGAAGTAGGTATCGGCCCGATCCCCAACGGCTTTGGCATCGAAGCGACGCTGAATATTCACCTGCCGGGAATGGATGAAGCAGAAGCGCAGAAGCTGGTGGATGCGGCACACATCGTGTGTCCTTACTCAAACGCCACTCGCAACAACATCGACGTGACGCTGAACATCATTCGCTAAGCATGCTGCGGGCCTGAATTATCAGGCCCGCACTTTTGCCTGTTATTCAATCCCACACTTCCGTCTCACTGCGTCAGCATGTCCGGTTAATCCTCCGCGCTGTGTACAAAAAATGTGCTAATCAGGTCGACAGCGATTATTATCTGGTCTATGAAACGCCCTCATGCTTTACTGAGCCACCTCGCGTTATAGCCTATAAATCCGTTCAGAATTTTCCTTCATCTTGTCCGGTCCGCTTATTCAGCGAACTCTGCCGCGTTTCGGCAGTCACATAAAAGATTTGGTTAAGCGCTTCACACCGGAGAAACACCTTTTTTCATGAATTATATTAAAACCCTGACTCAGCAGAAGTTATCGTTACTGCTGGCGCTCTACCTCGGTATCTTACTGAATTTACCAATTTTCTATCGTCGTTTTGATGGTTTTCTTTCGCACTCTACGATAACGAACTGGCTGACTGCCGTCACTGAAGTGGTGGCCATTGTGCTGCTGACTTTCTTCCTGATGCGGCTGCTGTCGCTGGGTGGAAAGTGGTTTTATCGCGTGCTGGCCACGCTGATAGTGCTGATTTCCGTTGCCGCTGCTTATTACATGGCATTTTTTAACGTCGTAATTGGCTACGGCATTGTGGCTTCGGTGATGACCACTGATACCGATCTTTCTAAAGAGGTGGTTGGCTACCATTTCATTCTGTGGATGGTGCTGGTCAGCGCGCTGCCGCTGCTGATGATCTGGCGTAATAAGCTGAGCATGACGTTGAATGAGCAGCTGCGCACGCCGGGACAGCGTCTTAAACCCTCCGTGATCATGCTGCTTTGCGTGGCGCTGGTCTGGTTGCCGATTCGCTTTCTGGACAAACTGCAGAAGCAAAACGAAGAGATTACCAACGTCGATCTACCGAGCTACGGCGGTGTCGTGGCACACTCTTATCTTCCTTCAAACTGGCTTGCAGCTGTAGGACTCTTTGCCTGGACCCGCGTGGATGAGACGCTGAATAGCGAGGAATTGCTGGATCCGGCGAAGAAGTTTACCTACGTCGCGCCTGCCGGACTGGACGACACCTATGTGGTGTTTGTGATTGGTGAGACCACCCGCTGGGATCACATGGGGATGCTGGGCTACGAGCGTGACACCACGCCAAAGTTGTCGAAAGAGAAGAATCTTGTGGCGTTCCGGGGCGAATCCTGTGATACCGCGACCAAGCTGTCATTGCGCTGCATGTTCGTACGCGAAGGCGGCACCATGGATAACCCAGGTCGTACGCTGAAAGAGCAGAACGTGTTTGCGGTGATGAAAGAGCTGGGCTTCACGTCTGAGTTGTTTGCGATGCAGAGCGAAGTCTGGTTCTACGACAACATCAATGCCAACAACTTTGCTTTCCGTGAGCAGATTGGTTCAGAGAAGCGTAATCAGGGCAAAGCGGTGGATGACATGCTGCTGGTGCCGGAGATGAAAGCGTCACTGGATCGTTTCCCGAAAGGTAAGCATCTGATCGTGTTGCACACTAAAGGGTCGCACTACCTCTATTCACAGCGTTATCCGCGCAGTTTCGCGAAATATCAGCCGGAATGTATGGGCGTGGATGAGACCTGCAGCAAAGCGCAGTTGATTAACGCTTATGACAACTCGGTGCTGTATGTCGATAGTATGCTGGATAGCGTGCTGGATCAGCTGCGTGATAAGAAGGCGATCGTTTTCTATGCCTCTGATCACGGTGAGTCGATTAGCGAGAATATGCATTTGCACGGCACGCCGCGCGAGATGGCGCCACCTGAGCAGTTCCGCGTACCGATGATGGTCTGGGCCTCCGATAAGTATCTGGAAGACAGCCAGAACCGCAGCAATTTTGAGCGTTTGCAGGCGCAGCAGCGCGTAGGCCGCACTCATCGCCATGTTGAGTTGTTCGACACCATTCTGGGCTGTCTGGGTTATACCTCGCCAGATGGCGGTATTAACCCCGCCAACAACTGGTGTCAGGCACCGGCAAAAGGTCAGGCTAAAGCGCTGTAATAGTGAGCGAAAAGGGCAGGGCAGGTGGTTAATTACGGGTAACCGCGTGCTTTCCAGGCGATTGGCGGCAAAAGCATAAAAAGCGGTTGACGCTGATCGGGGGTAGCAGTAACATGCGCCCCCATCGGCGAGTAGCGCAGCTTGGTAGCGCAACTGGTTTGGGACCAGTGGGTCGGAGGTTCGAATCCTCTCTCGCCGACCATATTTAAGAAAACCTGTCTGAAAAGACAGGTTTTTTTTCGTCTGTAATAAATGAGGATGAGAACCTCCGAAGGAGGTTTGAGCCGAGCGTAGCGAGACAACGTTGCTTCAGCAACGGCCCGAAGGGCGCTGCTCGAAGAGCAGAGTAATCCTCTCTCGCCGACCATATTTAAGAAAACCTGTCTGAAAAGACAGGTTTTTTTTCGTCTGTAACAAATGAGGATGAGGACCTCCGAAGGAGGTTTGAGCCGAGCGTAGCGAGACAACGTTGCTTCAGCAACGGCCCGAAGGGCGCTGCTCGAAGAGCAGAGTAATCCTCTCTCGCCGACCATATTTAAGAAAACCTGTCTGAAAAGACAGGTTTTTTTTCGTCTGTAGAAAAGTGATTTGCAGGCAAAGAATTAGCGCTGTGCGGGGTTCAGACGGCTGAAAGATCTAAACCCGAGTGAATCTGACAGCAGCGCATAAATTCAAGGCGGAGGGAACACGGGCAGAGGAGGAAAGCGTCCCACGCCATGGACAAAAACGCCGGGAGCGTTTTTGAACAACGCAACGCGTTGGCCCGGCTACGGGCGCACCTCATCCCTGAGGTGCGCCCGTGGCCGGGCCAACGCATTGCGTTGCTACAGGCGTATGCTCCCTTCGCTTCACGTCTGGCAGACGCATCAGGTACTTACATGGGCGTTTCAGAACGCCTGAGAAATCCAAATCATTTTTGTTACCTTCCAGAAAGTTCCAGTAAACCCCATCTTCCGCGCGTTCCACTTACTGACAATAATTATCCCTGCTTTCCCGCTGACAGGCCTTATCCCATAAGCGATGCGATCATAATTCGCGACACATTCTTCTTATGACCGAAAGCGGCAACATGCTGATTTCTTATGCTTCTTTACCAGCATATTCCGCTGGATGAACGTCATAACGCACGGTGAATCGTTCAGTTATTCAACATTTGCCGGTAAAAGTTTTAAGTTTTTTAGCGGTGAGAATCACTAGCGATAGAGCAGGCTTCCAGCACAATGCACGGAATTCAGGTCAGCTCTGCTGTGCATTATATGGCATTTGGACAGAAACGGTTTTTATTACCGTTGCATGCGATTCCTCACACTCTGTGTAAATAAGTAACCGTTGTATTGACGTTCTTTGCAACTGTTGACAAATTGATGCGTCAATAAATGCGCAGTTACGGAATTTTCTGAATGCATAACCTGCATCTGAAAAAACAAAAAATCGTAGCGCGCGTTAACCACCTGTTCGGTGGTACGCCTGAACCGCATAAAAAAATCAGAGGTCAGGCAATACACACAACATCACATCACAATGGAGCAAACGCATGATCAACTCCCTGGCTAAATCCGGGATGCTGAAGGTCGGTCTGAGCCTGATTGCTATGACTGTCGCCGCCGGTGTTCAGGCAAAAACCCTCGTTTACTGTTCTGAAGGTTCTCCGGAAGGCTTTAACCCGCAGTTGTTCACTTCGGGCACCACCTACGATGCCAGCTCACGTCAGATCTACAACCGACTGGTTGAGTTCACCATCGGCACCACCGAACTGCACGCTGCACTGGCAGAGAAGTGGGATGTCAGCGAAGACGGTAAAACTTACACCTTCCACCTGCGCAAAGGCGTGAAGTGGCAGACCACTAAAGATTTCAAACCGACGCGTGACTTCAACGCGGATGATGTGGTGTTCACCTTTGAGCGTCAGCTGGATAAAAACAACGCCTATCACGGCGTCTCCGGCGGCAGCTACGAATATTTCGAAGGCATGGATATGCCTAAGCTGATCAGCAAAATTGAGAAAGTGGACGACAACACCGTTCGCTTCGTGCTGACCCGTCCTGAATCGCCGTTCCTCGCCGACCTCGGCATGGATTTCGCCTCGATTCTGTCGAAAGAGTACGCAGACAACATGCTGAAAGCGGGTACCCCGCAAAACGTCGACCTGAACCCGGTTGGTACCGGTCCGTTCCAGCTGCTGCAGTACCAGAAAGATTCGCGCATCCTTTACAAAGCTAACCCGAATTACTGGGGCACCAAGCCAAAAATCGATCGCTTAGTCTTCTCCATTACCCCGGATGCTTCAGTGCGTTACGCCAAACTGCAGAAGGGCGAATGCCAGGTCATGCCTTATCCAAATCCGGCTGACATTGCGCGTATGAAGCAGGACAAGAACATCAACCTGTATGAGCAGGCGGGCCTGAACGTCGGCTATCTGTCATACAACGTTGAGAAAAAACCGCTGGATAACCTGAAAGTACGTCAGGCACTGACCATGGCGGTCAACAAAAAGGCGATTATCGACGCCGTTTATCAGGGTGCAGGTCAGCCTGCTAAAAACCTGATCCCACCAACAATGTGGGGCTATAACGACGCGGTGAAAGACTACGCATACGATCCTGAGAAAGCCAAAGCGCTGCTGAAAGAAGCGGGCATGGCAGACGGTTTCTCAATCGACCTGTGGGCAATGCCGGTTCAGCGTCCTTACAACCCGAACGCACGCCGCATGGCTGAAATGATTCAGAGTGACTGGACGAAGATTGGCGTCAAAGCCAAAATCGTCACCTACGAGTGGGGCGAATATCTGAAGCGCGCCAAAGCGGGCGAGCACCAGACCGTCATGATGGGCTGGACCGGCGACAATGGGGATCCGGATAACTTCCTGGCCACCCTGTTCAGCTGTTCAGCGGCTAAAGATGGCTCTAACTACTCGCGCTGGTGCGATAAGTCCTTCGAGGACCAGATCCAGCCCGCTCGCGCGACTGCCGATCAGGCGAAGCGCATCGAGTACTACAAACAGGCACAGGTTGTGATGCATGACCAGGTACCGGCGCTGATGATCGCGCACTCAACGGTATACGAACCGGTCAGCAAGAAAGTCTCCGGGTACAAAGTCGATCCGCTGGGCGGACACTACTTTGCTCAGGTAGACATTAAAGAATAATTGTCGCCTTTTCCGGGGCGGCTGCGCGTCGCCCCGGCTTTATCTCCCTGTTTTACTGGAAACGGTAGAGGCGCAGCCAGTCTGCGTCGCGGTCGGGCCTACCCGATCGTCAGATGTAAGCAATAACAACCCTCGCGGCGACGGTCGCGCGGACAAGAGAGAACCCGGATTATGCTGCAGTTCATACTCCGACGTCTGGGCCTTGTTATCCCAACGTTTATCGGCATTACATTACTCACCTTCGCGTTTGTTCACATGATCCCCGGCGATCCGGTGCTGATCATGGCGGGCGAGCGCGGTATTTCACCTGAACGTCATGCACAGTTAATGGCACTGTTAGGGCTGGATCAGCCACTGTGGAAACAGTACCTGCACTACATTAACGGCGTATTACATGGCGACCTGGGCATTTCACTTAAAAGCCGCATCCCGGTCTGGGATGAGTTTGTTCCGCGCTTCAAAGCGACGCTGGAACTCGGTATCTGCGCCATGATATTTGCCGTGGCCATTGGCATCCCGGTAGGGGTTCTGGCGGCGGTGAAGCGCGGTTCGATTTTCGATCACACCGCTGTGGGAATCTCACTGACCGGCTACTCCATGCCGATCTTCTGGTGGGGCATCATGTTGATCATGCTGGTTTCGGTTCAGTTCAACCTGACACCCGTTTCCGGGCGGGTCGGCGACACCGTCTTCCTGGATGACAGCATGCCATTAACCGGCTTTATGCTCATCGACACCTTCTTCTGGGGTGAGCCGGGCGACTTCCACGATGCGGTCATGCACATGATTCTGCCAGCCATCGTGCTCGGCACCATTCCGCTGGCGGTGATAGTGCGTATGACGCGGTCGGCGATGCTTGAAGTACTGGGTGAAGATTACATCCGTACGGCGCGCGCTAAAGGCCTGACGCGGATGCGTGTGATCGTGGTGCATGCGCTGCGAAACGCCATGCTGCCGGTGGTCACGGTAATTGGTCTGCAGGTCGGCACGCTGCTGGCCGGGGCGATTCTTACCGAAACCATCTTCTCATGGCCGGGTCTGGGTCGCTGGCTGATTGAAGCGTTGCAGCGCCGTGACTATCCGGTGGTGCAGGGCGGCGTGCTGCTGACCGCAGTACTGATCATCGTGGTCAACCTGCTGGTTGATCTGCTGTATGGCGTGGTTAACCCGCGCATACGTCACAAGAAATAAGGGGGCATCATGTCTGTTGTTGATCCCGGCAGCGTTACCGTTGCACCCACGCCGATGACCCCGTTCCAGGAATTCTGGCACTACTTTAAACGTAACAAAGGCGCCGTTGTGGGCCTGGTCTACATCATCATTGTATTGCTTTGCGCTATCTTTGCCGATGTACTGGCCCCGCATGCACCTGCTGAGCAGTTCCGCGATGCGCTGCTGCATCCGCCGGTCTGGCAGGAAGGCGGTAACTGGAGCTACATCCTGGGCACCGACGACGTGGGCCGCGATGTGCTGTCGCGTCTAATGTACGGTGCGCGCCTGTCACTGCTGGTGGGCTGTCTGGTCGTGGTGCTGTCACTGATTTTCGGCGTGATATTTGGCCTGCTGGCCGGTTATCTCGGCGGCGTGGTCGATGCCATCATCATGCGTGTAGTCGATATCATGCTGGCGCTGCCAAGTCTGCTGCTGGCGCTGGTGCTGGTCGCCATCTTTGGCCCCTCAATCGTCAACGCCTCCATCGCGCTGACCTTTGTGGCACTGCCGCACTATATCCGTCTGACCCGCGCGGCGGTGCTGGTCGAAGTGAACCGCGACTATGTCACCGCTTCCGGCGTGGCCGGTGCGGGTATGCTGCGCCAGATGTTCGTGAATATTCTGCCTAACTGCCTTGCACCGCTTATCGTGCAGGCGTCATTAGGTTTCTCCAACGCCATTCTCGATATGGCGGCGTTGGGCTTTCTCGGTATGGGTGCGCAACCGCCAACGCCGGAGTGGGGCACCATGCTCTCCGACGTTCTGCAGTATGCGCAAAGTGCCTGGTGGGTAGTGACCTTCCCTGGATTGGTCATTCTGCTTACCGTACTGGCATTTAACCTGATGGGCGATGGTTTGCGTGATGCCCTCGACCCGAAACTCAAGCAGTAAAGAGGCACCGAGATGGCGTTATTAAATGTAGACAAACTATCGGTGCATTTCGGCGACGATAAAGCACCGTTCCGTGCGGTTGACCGCATCAGTTATCAGGTAGAGCAGGGCCAGGTTGTGGGTATCGTGGGCGAGTCTGGCTCCGGTAAATCAGTCAGTTCGCTGGCGATCATGGGGCTGATCGATTTCCCCGGCAAAGTGATGGCTGAGAAGCTGGAGTTCAACCAGCGCGACCTGCAACACATCTCCGAACGCGAGCGCCGCCAGCTGGTGGGTGCAGAAGTGGCGATGATTTTTCAGGACCCGATGACCAGCCTGAATCCCTGCTACACCGTGGGTTTCCAGATTATGGAAGCGATCAAGGTGCATCAGGGCGGCAATAAACGCACGCGGCGTCAGCGGGCAATCGACCTGCTGAATCAGGTCGGTATTCCCGATCCTGCGTCACGTCTCGATGTCTATCCGCACCAGCTGTCGGGCGGCATGAGCCAGCGTGTGATGATTGCGATGGCGATCGCCTGCCGGCCAAAGCTGCTCATCGCCGATGAGCCGACCACAGCGCTCGACGTGACTATCCAGGCACAGATCATCGAACTGCTGCTGGAGTTACAGCGGCAGGAGAACATGGCGCTGATTCTGATTACGCACGATCTGGCGTTAGTGGCAGAAGCGGCTCACCACATTATCGTGATGTATGCCGGTCAGGTGGTGGAGAGCGGCAAAGCGACCGATATTTTCAAAGCGCCGCGCCATCCCTATACGCAGGCGCTGCTGCGTGCGTTGCCAGAGTTTGCGGCTGATAAAGCGCGTCTGGCCTCGCTGCCGGGCGTCGTGCCGGGTAAATATGATCGCCCGGTTGGCTGTCTGCTGAATCCACGCTGCCCTTATGCGACTGACCTATGTCGTCAGGAAGAACCTGAACTGCGCACTATTCCAGGACGCCAGTCCAAGTGTCACTATCCGCTGGACGATGCCGGGAGACCCACTTATGAGTCATGAAATTAAGAAAGATCAGTTTCTGTTACAGGCGATTGATCTGAAGAAGCACTACCCGGTGAAGAAGGGACTGTTTGGTCAGGAGCGTCTGGTCAAGGCACTTGATGGCGTCTCTTTTGATCTGGAACGCGGTAAAACGCTGGCAGTGGTTGGCGAGTCAGGCTGTGGTAAATCCACGCTGGGCCGACTGCTGACCATGATTGAAACCCCGACCGAAGGGCAGCTCTACTGGCACGGTCAGGATCTGCTGAAACACGATCCTCAGGCGCAGAAGCTGCGTCGTCAGAAAATCCAGATCGTGTTCCAGAACCCGTATGGCTCACTCAATCCGCGTAAAAAAGTGAGCCAGATTCTGGAAGAGCCATTGGTGATCAATACCTCGCTTACCAAAGCGGAACGTCGCGAGAAGACGCTGGAGATGATGGCGAAAGTCGGCCTGAAAACTGAACATTATGACCGCTATCCACACATGTTCTCGGGTGGACAGCGCCAGCGTATCGCGATTGCGCGCGGGCTGATGCTCGATCCGGACGTGCTGATTGCTGATGAGCCAGTTTCGGCGCTCGACGTGTCGGTGCGTGCTCAGGTGCTGAACCTGATGATGGATCTGCAGCAGGATATGGGCCTCTCATACGTCTTTATCTCGCACGATTTATCCGTGGTAGAACACATAGCCGATGAGGTAATGGTGATGTACCTCGGCCGTTGCGTAGAAAAGGGCAGCAAAGAGGCGATTTTCGCCAATCCGCGCCATCCTTATACTCAGGCTTTGCTGTCAGCGACGCCGCGTCTTAATCCTGACGACCGTCGTGAGCGTATTAAGCTGACCGGCGAGCTGCCAAGCCCGCTGAATCCGCCACCAGGCTGCGCCTTTAATGCACGCTGCCATCGGCGTTTCAGCACCTGTGTACAGCTGCAGCCAAAGTTGAAAAACTATGGCGGGCAGGAAATTGCCTGCTTCGCGGTTGATCAGGATGAGAATCAGCCGGTTGGGGTGGCAGAAAACGTCAGCTGAGCAATCACCTTGCCTCCAGCCGAAGGCTCCTTTCTGGAGCCTTTTTTTATCTCAATTCAGTGGCAAGCCGCACCGCTGGCGGTTCCACACTCATATTCTGATTATTTCCCTCCTGTTTTCTTTACCACTTTTAACCTGTTTTTTTCTGGTGATATTTTCAGCGGAAAAAGATAAATGCCATCAATCCCTCATGGTGGCGAGCGGCTTTTTGCTGCACCTGAAATGGCCTTGTCGCTGTTAAATACGCTGTGTGGTATGAGTCCTTCTGGCTGGGCCATTCGTTGCCACAGCGGCTATTTCCGAAAAATTTTAAAAAAAAGCCAGACAATTTAACTTAAATTTAGCTTATTAATAATCAGGGGTTGTGCGCTGAGAATGGCTTTTAGTCGGCAGGGTTTAATCTTTATGATTAAACTATTTTATTGAATTTGCTCTTTTTGTAATCAGTTTTTTCTGACTGACATTCGAGGGATGTGTTATATTCCAGGAAAATTCTCACCTTGTTGCAGGCCACGGTCAATGAAGAATAATTACGATGATTTGCAGCGTTTTAAAGAGAAAACGCAAACGCTCGACATCGACTTTAAAGATATGTCTGGCCAGACGCAGGAAGCGGCGGAACACAGTAAATGGGCATTGATTCGTCAGCTGGCGAAAGAAGAACAGCAGGCGCCATTGGGTAGCGGTCAGCGTATCGACCTGCCTCAGCCTCAGCCGCTGCGCGGTGATGAGTTCACGGCTCCTCCGCCTGAGGCACCGGCACGACCAGCCACGCTAAGTGCCCAACCGACAATGGCCGTTCACAGTTCGATTCTCGATAGTCTGACAGGCAGCAACCTGCCAGCAGCCAGTATGGCTGAACGTGGCTCTTCGTCACTGTTTCCGCCACCGCCGCCACTAAAAGTGGCTGAGCCTGCGGCTGTATTGCGTGCTGAGCCAGCCCGTCATGCTACTGCGGCGGAGCGTCAGCCTGTTGTTACGCCCGCTGCACCCCATGCTGAGCCGGGACGGTTTGGCCCGCTGTTCCGCTCACGCGATGTGACTCTGCCGAAAGAAACCTTGCTCAAACCGTTACTGGAGAAGATTGCGTTATGCCGTTAGTTTGTGTGTGCTCGCCGAAGGGAGGCGTGGGAAAAACGACGCTGGCGGCGAATCTGGCCTGGAGTCTGGCACGTTCCGGTAGCAAAGTTCTGGCGATTGATTTTGATGTGCAGAATGCATTGCGTCTGCACTTTGGTGTGCCACTTCATGATGGCCGTGGATTTGTGGCGCGCTCAGAAGAGCAGGCGGACTGGAGCCAGTCAATCCTCACCACCGGCGGCAATATCTTTGTCCTGCCTTATGGCGACGTGACGGAGACACAGCGCGAGCGGTTCGAAGAGAACCTGATGAAAGATCCTCACTTTATTAAGCGCGGTCTGGATACGGTGCTGAACTATCCCGGTCTGGTTATTGTGGCTGATTTTCCGCCTGGTCCCGGTCCTGCCCTTAAAGCAATGACGGCGCTGGCCGATATGCATTTAGTGGTGATGTTAGCAGATACCGCGTCAGTGTCGTTATTACCGCAGATTGAAGAAAACCGGATGACCGGTAAACCGCTGAATAATAAGCAGGGTCACTATTTTATCCTGAACCAGTGCGACAACCGCCGGAATATTAATCGCGATGTCACCGCATTTATGCAGCAGCGTCTGGGCGATAACTTACTGGGCGTGGTTCACCGTGATGAAAGCGTGGGTGAAGCCAATGCTTCCCAACAGTCTGTTTATGATTTCAGCCCGGCTTCGGCAGCGGCATTTGATATTGAACTGATCGCGAAACGTGTCAGCAGTATTTTAAATATCACCGTGGGTAATGGCGAAGTTCAGGCTCCCATCCGCACAAACCACTATTAGCCGGCTGCTGCAGGCGACTAACTAACACAGCTCTTCTCAGGGTGAATCATGAGTAAAATCGGGTTTTACCTGCTGCTGCTGGTGCTTGCACCCGTTGCCGCGGTGATCATCATTACGCCAATGGACAGCCAGAAACAGTATATTTTTGGTCTGATCAGCATTGGCATGATGTTTTTATTGGGTTTCAGCAAGAGCCGCAAAATAACTGTGGTGATGGTGATTCTCTCTGCCTTGATGTCCAGCCGCTATATCTGGTGGCGCACTACTGAGACGCTGCACTTTAATTCCGAAGTTGAGGCTATTTTAGGGATTGGCTTATATCTGGCGGAGCTTTACGTCTGGCTGATCTTAATTCTCGGCTTCCTGCAAACCACGTGGCCCTTAAAACGCACGATTGAACCTTTGCCAGACGATACCAGTCTGTGGCCGACGGTTGATATTTATGTGCCTTCCTATAATGAAAGTCTGGATGTGGTGCGCGACACTGTACTGGCCGCGCAATGTATCGACTACCCGCGTGACAAACTTAAAGTTTATCTGCTGGATGATGGTAAGCGCAGCGAATTTGCCCGCTTTGCGGCAGATGTCGGGGTAGGGTACATCACCCGCGACGACAACAAACATGCTAAAGCGGGTAACCTCAACCATGCGATGAAGATCACCAAAGGTGAGCTGATTTGCATCTTTGACTGCGACCACGTGGCGACCCGTACCTTTCTGCAGGCAACGGTGGGACCGTTTCTGAAAGATCCGAAGCTGGCGCTGCTGCAGACACCACACTATTTCTATTCTCCCGATCCCTTTGAGCGTAACCTGCGCGCCGCGCGCAGCATTCCAAACGAAGGCTCACTCTTTTATGGCCCGGTTCAGCAGGGTAACGACAACTGGAACGCCACCTTCTTCTGTGGCTCCTGTGCGGTGATCCGTCGTTCAGCGCTGGAAGAGATTGGCGGCTTTGCTGTTGAAACTGTCACCGAAGATGCGCATACCGCTCTGAAAATGCAGCGCCTGGGCTGGGGCTCCGCCTTTCTGGCCATTCCGCTGGCTGCCGGTCTGGCAACCGAGCGTCTGGGCCTGCATATCATTCAGCGTACCCGCTGGGCGCGCGGCATGACGCAGATTTTCCGCGTTGATAACCCGCTGTTTGGTCGTGGCCTGAAATGGCAGCAGCGTCTTTGCTACCTTAATGCCATGCTGCACTTCCAGTTTGGTCTGCCACGCGTTGCCTTCCTGACTGCGCCGCTGGCCTACCTGCTGTTTAACCTGAATATTATTCATTCCTCGGCGTCGCTGATCTTCGCCTACGTGCTGCCGCACCTGGTCATGTCGCTCTATGTTAACTCCCGCATGAATGGCCGTTTCCGTTACACCTTCTGGGGTGAGATTTATGAAACGGTGATGTGCTTCCATCTGGTGATCCCGACCCTCCTGACCCTGCTGTCGCCAAAACATGGGAAGTTTAACGTCACCGATAAAGGCGGCGTGCTGGATCAGGGGTTCTTCGATTTCCATATCGTGCGTCCGCACGTGATTGTGGCGCTGCTGCTGGGCATCGGAATTGTGGCGGGTGTAGTGCGTGCCGTGATGCATGACTACTTTGGCGTCGATCCTTATGTCATCGCACTCAACGTTGGCTGGGCGATCTTCAGCCTGATCATTCTGATGGCGGCGATTGCCGTGGCGCGCGAAACCAAACAGGTGCGTAAAACTATCCGCGTAGATGTGCAAATCCCGGCGATTATTCATTACGCCAGCGGCATTTCATCACGCACCCAGACCAGCAACCTTTCGATGGGCGGTGCGCAACTCGACGCGCCAGATGGACGCCATGAAACGGATGAGATTGAAGAGATTGATCTGATGCTGAAATCCGGCGCCATCACCATTCCGGTCAGTAAGATTTCCGGTGATGAGGAGAGTATCCGGCTGCGCTTTGAGGCGATGCCGCTGGCGCGTCGCCGCGAACTGGTCCGTGTGGTACTGGCGCGTGCGGATGCCTGGATTCAGCCGGAGTATAAGCAGGACAACCCACTGATTTCGCTGGGCACCATTATCCGTACCGTATTTGAGCTGTTCTGGCTGACCTGGAAGGGCCGCCACGATAAACGTAAAAATGTCGATCCGGTGGCTGCGGCGGCGAAAGAGGATGGCGTGGCATGAAGATCCTGACGCAAACTTTGCTGGCCAGTTCACTGACCGCAGCGTTATGGCTGACGCCCGCTGGCGCGGAAACGCCGGCAGTTGTTGATAACAGCAGCAGTGCCCCGTTAAACAGTCCTGCGCCGACGCCGTATGGTGCCGTTTCTGCTATGCAGCCAGCCGATGCAGCAGCCAGTGCGCCGGTAAACAGTTCAGCGCCGACACCGCCTGATGCCGTTTCTGCTTCGCAGCCAGCTAATGCAGCGGGCAGTGCGCCAGCGACAAATCAGGTGCCGGTCAGTGATGCCGCGCCTGCGGCACCGATGAATAATAGTGTCACGCCGACTGCCGGTTCAGCCCAGGTGACGGCCCCGGCCAGCGGTGGCGAGTCTGCAACGCAGTCAGTACCATCAGCGGCCCCGGCTACCCAGGCCACAGAATCGGCTTCGGCTTCTGCACCACAGAATGCCGCACCGGATGCGACACCAGCAGCCACGACCCCATCCTATGCACCCGCTGGTGATACAACATCAGCATCTCAGGCGTCAGCGACCGGTGAGGCTTCTGCGCCGGCCGCCGCACCCGTGACGAGCACCGGTGCCGTGACCCAGGACAGCAGCGCGCTGTCCGCGGTGCCACTGCCACAGGGACTGAGCAACGCCGATCCGGCGCTGGAAGCGGCTGCCAGTGCGCTGCCCTACGCGCCAGGCCAGGCGACGATGCCGGTTGCAGAACCGCAGCTGCCGATTACCGCAGCCATCAATCAGCCCATCAGCAGCACGATCTCAGTGGCTCAGATGGGCCAGTCACGTGGCATTACGTTGACCGGCGGCCAGTTACAGTCGGGCATCACCTTTACCCTGCCCAGCGATGAAGTCATTACCAATGCACGACTGAATCTGACGCTGCGCGTCTCTGCCGCCCTGGCCGCACGCAATACGTCGCTGCAGTTGATGCTGAATGGTCAGCCACTCGGCACACTGCCGCTGGGAGCCACTGACAGCGACGTCAGTGACTATGAGCTGGATGTTCCCGCGGCGATGGTGGTGTCGAGCAACAACCTGAGTTTTAAAATTAACGATGCGGACAAATTGCTGTGTGAGAAAGAGAGCGCGCAGCAGTACCAGGTCACGATTATGCCGAAGACCTCCCTGCACCTTGAGGGGCAGCAGCTTAATATCGGTACCAGTCTGCGCAATTTTCCGCGTCCCTTCCTGGATCCTCAGCGGATGACGGCGTCCACTATCACGATGGGCTTTGCCAGTAACCTCTCACCCGATGCGGTCAGCGCTGCGGCACTGGTCGCTTCCTGGCTCGGTATTCAGAGTGATTATCGTGGCATCCGCTTCCCGGTAGTACGCGGCGAACTGCCGGAAAACAACGGTATCCTGTTTGGTCATCCTGGCGATCGGATCGGTACCCTGACGTTCCCGGCCAGTAATGGCTCGATGTTGCAGGTGGTGGATAATCCCAACAACCCGGTTTACAAATTGCTGCTGGTGAGTGGCAACAATGAGGAGCAGTTGCGTCAGGCAGCGAACCGGCTGACGACGCAGCCATTCGCGACCGATGAGAGCCAGCTGCAGGTCCCTGTACAGACCATTGGCAACCGCAAACCTTACGATGCACCGCGCTGGATTAACACCGACCGACCGGTACGTCTGAGCGAACTGCTGCGTAAGGATCAGAGTCTCACCAGCAGTGGCATCTGGCATGATGCGCTACGCGTTAACTTCCGCGCCGCACCTGACCTGTTCCTGTGGGATGGAAAAACGGTGCCGGTCAACCTGCATTATCGCTTCCCGTCGGAAAGCTGGATTGATGAGGACAACTCGTTTCTCAACGTCATGCTTAACGGTACGTTCCTGCGCAACCTGACGGTGAATAAAGTCGGGCTGCTGGAAAACGTCTGGCATCGTTTAGGCGGTGACGCGCGTCAGGAGCAGTATCAGCTGAATCTCGAACCCTATCTGATTTATGGCGACAACCAGCTTGCGCTCTACTTCAATATCAAACCGCGAGCCGATGCGCCCTGCGGTGTACTCCTGAACAACAACATTAAGAGCCGGATTGAAGAGGACTCATGGATCGACCTGAGCCATACCCGTCACTTCAGCATGCTGCCAAATCTCTCTTACTTTGTGGGTGCCTCGTTCCCGTTCTCGCGTCTGGCCGATTTCGGCCAGACCACGCTCCTGCTGCCGGAAACGCCCAGCAATGCCGAGCTATCGACGTTGCTGGATCTGGCGGCGCGTGCCGGTAACGCTACGGGGGTGGCACTGACGCAGAATCAGGTGCTGTTTGGTCTGCCCAACGGCGGCACCAACATGGCGCGCTTACAACAGAGCGATCTGCTGGCAGTCAGTACAACCGGCAACAGCGCCTTTAATCAGGCGATGCTGGCAGCCTCACCGTATGACGCCACAAGCAACACCTTTGGTGTAAAAGAGCCCGGTACGCTGGAAAAATTACGCGGCTGGCTGACGGGCGACTGGAGTCTCCAGCAGCTGGATGCCGACCGTTATTTCTCCTCCAACGAGGCGTGGCGAGGCTTCCTCAGCTACCGATCGCCGTGGAATCGCGATCGGCTGGTGGTGATGACGGTGGCAACCAGCGACGATCAGCTGCTGCGACTGCATAACGATTTGAGTTCGGCGCAGATTAACGCCGGAATTCGGGGCGATACCGCGATTATTACCGATGAAAACGGTATTCGCAGTTTCCGCGTCGGGGCGCAATTCCCCAGCGGCGAAATGCCCTGGTACATGATGGTGGTGTGGTATGCCAACCAGCATTCGGTGCTGCTGGCGCTGGCGGCGATGCTGCTCTCTGCGCTGGTGGGCAGTGCGGCCTGGGTGATGCTGAAGCGTCATGCGTGGCGGCGTCTGAACCCAAAGCAAGATCGTGATTCCGGCAGGAAGTAAGGATAATAATGAAAAATAATCTGTTGAGTGCCGGTATTCGTAAGGCGTTGCTGCTGGGCAGCGCGCTGGCTCTGTCACCGCCGCTTCTGGCGGCGGAAAGCACCAATCCGGCGCTGCAGGCGCTGTTCGATCAGGCCTCTTACTGGCATCAGAAAGCGCATGATGATCTGGCGAAAGCCTCGCTGCAAAAGGTGCTGATGGTTGAACCCGGCAATACCCAGGCACTTTATCTGCTGGCACTTTATTCACAGCAGGGCGGCGATAATGCCGCCGCGGCGCAGTATCGCGCCCGGCTTAGTCAGGTCTCTCCCAACGATCCGCACCTCGGCGAACTGGACAGTGCACGCCAGCTGCAGACCATTCCACAGGCGCAGCTTTCGTTGGCGCGTCAGCAAGCGCGCAGCGGCAATATTCCGGCGGCGTTACAGACCTGGCGCAATACCTTTAGCGGCAATGAGCCACCACCCAGCGTCGCGGCAGAATATTATCTCACTATGGCGGGTGACCGGACGCTGCTGCCGCAGGCGGTTGAGGCGCTGCGCCAGTTTGCGGCTCAGCACCCGCAGGATACGGGGGCGAAGCTGGCGCTGGGTAAGGCGCTGACTTATCAGGAACAGACCCGTCGCGAAGGTATTGAGATGCTGAGCGCGCTGGCGAGTGGTAATCAGGATGCCGATCGCTCACTGCGTCAGGCACTGCTGTGGCTCGGCCCTCAGCCGTCAGATGCAGCGCTCTATCAGACCTGGCAGCAGCGTCACCCGCAGGACTCAGCGGTAATCGACTACTACCGTAAAAATGTCGGTGGCGCAGAAAAAGGGGCCGGATTCAGCGCGCTGAACAGCGGTGACGTTGGTGGAGCGCAGGCCAGTTTTGAAAAAGTGCTGGGCGCCAATCCGCAGGATGCTGATGCGTTAGCGGGTATGGGCTATGTGGCCGAGCGTGCCGGACATTATCAGGAAGCGGCAGATTATCTGCAGCGCGCTGCACAGCTCGGCGGCGATCAGGGTGCTTCACGTCAGCAACAGGCGGACGATGCGCGCTTTTATGCACAACTGGCCAGCGCCCAGCAGGCGCTAAAAAGCGGGGACACTGCGCAGGCGCTGACCTTAAGTGAACCGCTGGTGCAGGCTGACGGTGAGAAAGGGCTGGCCGCCAGGCTGTTCCGCGCCGACGTGCTGCGCCGCACCAATCAACCGCAGCAGGCAGAGCAAATTTACCGCAGCATTCTGCAAAGCGATGCGAATAACCGCAGCGCCAAAGAAGGACTCTTCTACGTTCTGCGTCAGCAGAATCGGAATGCCGAAGCCAGTACGCTGCTGGGCGCGCTGCCGGACAGCGTGCGTCAGAGCGTTACGCCACGGGCCAATGAAGCCGATGCGTTGCGTCAGCAGGCGAAGCGTCAGCTTGCCGCTGGCAACAACGCCGCGGCCATCGCGACGTTGCAGCAGGGCGTTCAGCGCTATCCCTCGGATGGCTGGCTGCGGCTCGATTTAGCGCGGCTTTATCGTCAGCAGGGCGATACGCTGCTGGCGGCCAACGTAATGCAACCGGTGATGCGCAACGGGGCCAGCACCAGCGAGCTGTATGCTGGTGCGCTCAATGCCAGCGAAAGCGGCGGCTGGCAGCAGGCCAGCGCCTTGCTGGCGCGCATTCCCGCTAATGCTAAAACGGCGGCGATGCGTGAACTGGCGCAGCGGGTGAATTTTAATCTGCAGATGAGCACCGCCGATCAATACCTGGCACAGGGCGCGACGGCAGCAGCAGCCAATACCCTGAAAGCGCTCGCGGTCACGCCACCGACCAATCCGGTTGATGCCGGAAACCTGGCGCAGAAGCTGGCGCAGGCGGGCGATCTCACCAGCGCCGTTTCGGTGGTGCAGGCTAACCTGCAGCGCGGCGTGCAGGGCAATGCTGGCGATTATGCTGCACAGATGGCAGTGCTGAATCAGGCGGGTCTCGGCAGTGAGGCGCAGCGCTTCCTCAGTAACCCGGAACTGCAGGCGCGCAGTACGCCGACGCAGCTGGCGGGTATTCGCAACGGCTATCTCATTAAGGAAGTGGATCGCCTGCGGCAGCAGCGCCAGTACGCGGTGGCGTATGACAAGCTGATTGGCGCACTACAGCAGGATCCGCAGAACCGTGATCTGATGTTTGCGATGGCCCGTCTTTACCAGGACGGCAAGATGAACCGGGATGCGGGTGTGGTCTATGACTACCTGATGACCCAGGATACACCGACGCAGGATGCGCGCGTCGGGGCCATCAACGTCGCGCTGGCGCAGAACAATCTACAACGCGCTAACGAGCTGAGTCGCGGCCTCAACACCACCACGCAGACGCCGGATCGACTGCTGCTGCTGGCGCGAGTCGCGGAAGCCAATGGCGACCATTCGCAGGCGATGGCATATCTGCGTTCAGCACGCGGGCAGCTGATTGGCCTGCAGGGTGCACAGCCTGGCAGCGTGCCGAGCGTGGGCGGCCTGGCGCTGGCGGATAATCCGTTTATCAACCGTAATACCTCACCAGTGGGACGTTCGCCGTCCAGCTACGGCACTGTGCTGCCCTGGCAGGCGGCACCTGTGGGCATTGCAACGGGCGTCACAGCGCAGGGCGATCTGGCCGCGGGCAGCGAAACCGTCTCTCATCAGTCACAGGTTCTGCACGACGTCGATACCATGATGGATTCGCTTCAGGAGAAAACCGGCACCTGGAGTCAGGGCATGGTGCAGGTGCGGGGGCGTGATGGCGAGTCAGGCCTCAGTAAGCTGACAGAAGCCAAAGCGCCGCTGACCTTCTCAACCGTGCCGTTTGAAACGGCGCGTCTCGACTTTACCGCCACGCCGGTCTCACTCACGGCGGGTAGTGGCGCAGCCGATGCCTGGCGTCGTTTCGGCACCAATGCACTGAGTCAGGGCCGGGTTGTCGCCGCAGGCGGTGCGACGGTGAATGATCTGCCGAACGGCGTTACCGATTCGCAAACCGCCTCTGGCGTGGAGCTGAATCTGGCACTGAAGGGCGACAGTTATAAAGTGGACATTGGCAGCACGCCACTGGGCCAGGATCTCAGTACACTGGTCGGTGGCGTGCAGTGGTCACCGAAACTCACTGACTTCCTGACGCTGATCCTCACCGGTGAGCGTCGTGCGATTACTGATAGCCTGCTCTCCTACGTCGGCGCAGAAGATAAAACCAGCGGCAAACGCTGGGGACGCGTCACGAAGAACGGCGCGAACGCCCTGTTAAGCTATGACAATGGCGATGCAGGCTTCTATGCTGGCGCGGGCGCGTACAGCTACCTTGGCGAGAATGTCGCCAGCAATAACAGTCTGCAGGCAACCGCTGGCGCTTATGTCCGTCCGTTCCACAGTGACGATCGCGAGCTGAAAGTAGGCATGAGCCTGTCGTGGATGGATTTCTCGAAAAACCTCAGCTACTTCAGTTACGGTCAGGGCGGCTACTTCAGCCCGCAGAACTACGCGTCGGTCTCATTCCCGATAGAGTTCTCACGTAAATTTGATGATCTCAACGTGAATATTGGCGGTGCGGCTGGTTATCAGACCTACAGTCAGGATAAGAGCGCGTACTTCCCTGCAAATGCCAGCCTGCAATCTGAGCTGGAAGCCCTTGCCGCCAGAGGCAGTGTAAAAGACGCTTACTATTCTGGTAGCAGCAAAAACGGCATTGGCTACAACCTGCACGCCGGGGCGGACTACAAACTCAACAAAGATGTGACGATTGGCGGCCAGCTGGGCTATGACACCTTTGGTGACTACAACGAAAGCAGCGCGCAGCTCTATGTCCGTTATCTGTTTGGAGAGAAGTAATGAGTGAACATTCTGGCGTATCACATCCTCATCAGCCGGGCTGGTTTGACCTGGTCAGCGTGATGATTGACGGGATGGTGGCCAACGCGGGTGAGCAGGAGGCGGAGGCCTTTCTTTATAAAATGGGTGAATCACTGGCGACCCGCTATCCTTTGCCAGCGTCACGCACCGTGCAGGATCTGGAGCGCGAGGCCAACTTACAGCTGGCGCGATTTAACTGGGGCTTTGTGCAGCTTCAGCCGGAAGAGACGGCGCTGCTGATGACGTATCACGCCTTACCGGCTGGCGACAATACCCATTCTCTGGCTGACTGGCAGGCAGTATTTGGCGCAGTCATAGCCGGACTGTTTTCAGGCTGGTTACAGGGCCAGGGCGGCAGCAGGATTGTGCCGGTTACGCTTGAACTCAACGATGGCAGCACGCTGCACTATCGATATCAATAGGATCGGAAATGAAACGTAAGCCATTCTGGATGGGCTGGATCTGCTCTGTTTTACTGCTGACCTGCAGCGCGCAGGCGAGTGCCAGCGGCTGGGACACGTTTAAAGGTCGTTTTCTGACGGCGGAAGGGCGGATCACGGACACCGCCAATAACAATGTCAGTCACACCGAAGGTCAGGGTTATGGCATGTTGCTGGCGGTAGCCAACAATGATCGCGCCACGTTTGACAGGTTGTGGCAGTGGACACGCACCCAGTTAGGTAATCCGCAGACCGATCTCTTCTACTGGCGCTATGTGCCAGGCAGTGACAATCCGGTTGCTGATAAGAACAACGCCTCGGATGGTGATGTGCTGCTGGCCTGGGCGCTGCAGCGCGCTGCTCAGAAATGGCAGGTGGAGAGCTACCAGCAGGCATCTGACCGTATTCAGCGCGCCATCATCAAGCTGGATGTCACGAACTTTGGCGGCTATACCGTCCTGCTGCCGGGCGCGCAGGGTTTCAATAAAACCAGCTATGTGGTGCTTAACCCCTCTTATTTCCTGTTTCAGGCGTGGCGTGAGTTTGGCGAGCGCAGTCATCTGCAGGTCTGGGATAAGCTGATTAATGATGGTTTTACGCTGCTGGGTAAGCTGAGGTTTGGCAAAACCGGTCTGCCGCTGGACTGGGTTGCGCTGAATGCCGACGGTTCGGTTGCCCCGGCTGTCGGTTACTCAAACCGCTTCAGTTACGACGCGATTCGCGTACCGCTGAACATCTGGTGGTATGACCCGCACAGTCTGGCGCTGGTGCCGTTTCAGCGCGTCTGGCAGGGTTATAGCCGTATGCTGACTCCCGCCTGGTTCGATGTGCTGGCGAATGCACCTGCACCTTATCATCTGGAGGGCGGTCTGCTGGCGGTGCGCGACCTCACGCTGAATGAGACCGGCCATCTGAGCGATAAGCTGGCTGCGGATCAGAACTACTTTTCTGCCAGCCTGCAACTGTTGACCTGGCAGGCGTTTCAGGAGAAGCGCTGATAACGGGCAGAATGGCGACGCTGGCCGCTGTTCTGCCGGAAGCCGGAGAGGGGATCCAGCCAGGCCGCCACAGCCGCTGGTTCCCTACGCAGATTTTAAATAATCCCGATCGGGAAAAAGCCGGACTTTTCAGACGGTAAAAAAGTCAGTTTATGGGATATACTGGCGGGCATTGTACTGTCTGCTATCTGGGCTTTTTTCATCGTCAGGAGAGAATTTTTGCGCGTAAGCCGGTCACTTACGATAAAGCAGATGGCGACAGTTTCGCTGGTTGCGATTATCACCATCAGTATCTTTATCGTCATCCAACTGTTTCATTTTGTGCAGCAGCGCAGGATTGACTACGCCCAGCAGATGGAGAATATCGCGCACACCGTCCGTCAGCCGCTGTCGGAAGCGGTGCTGCGCGCCGATATTCCTCAGGCCGAACGTATTCTTCACTCCCTGAAACCGGCCGGTATTTTATCGCGCGCCGATGTGGTGCTGCCGAATGCGTTCCAGGCTCTGCATGCAGATTTCGAGGTGGAAAAACCGGTGCCGCGTCTGGTCGCCCGCCTGTTTGAGCTGCCGGTGCAGATTACCCTGCCGCTCTATTCAGTCGAAAATACCGGGATGCCGAAGCCGCTGGCCTATCTGGTGTTGCAGGCTAACTCGACGCGCGTCTACCAGTTTATCCTCAGCACGCTCTCGACCATGATTATCACCTATCTGTTGCTGGCGCTGATTCTTTCCGTGGCGATCAGCTGGTGCATTAACCGGCTGGTGGTGCATCCGCTGCGCAATCTCTCTCGCGAACTGCAGGAGCTGCCGCCCCAGTCGATTCTGACGCACAAGCTGTCGCTACCGCAGAGCCACCGCGATGATGAAATCGGTATGCTGGTCCGTAGCTACAACCGCAATCAGCAGGTGCTGGAGTCAATCCATGATGAGATGAGCCGGCTGACGACCCATTTTCCCGTCACCGATCTGCCCAACCGCACTCTGTTTCTGGCGCTGGTCGATCAGTGCATGCGCATGCCTGAACAGTCACTGGGTCTGATGGTCATCCGCATTGAAACCCTCCAGGAAGCTAACGGCGTACTCAGCGATGAGCAGCGCGATACACTGATGCTGACGCTGGTGGAGAAGATCCGTAATACCCTGGACGACCATACTTTGCTGGCGCAGACCGGGACCAGCGATTTTGTCCTGCTAATGAAGCGTGCAAGCAATCCGTTCCGCGCGCTGCGTCTGGCGCGTAATCTGATGATTCGCCTTAATCAGCCGGTTAACCTCCATCAGCTCCAGCTGCGCCCTAATCTCAGCATCGGTCTGGCGCTGCATGAGGATCAGCCGCTGAGCGCGAATGAGCTGCTTGACCGCGCGACGTCGGCGATGATGTCGGCCCGTCATCAGGGCAAAAATCAGATCCTGTTCTTTGATGCCGCACTGACCGAGCGCGCGCAGAAGCGTCTGACTCAGGAGCATGACATCCTGCAGGGTCTGCATGATGATCAGTTCGCGCTTTACCTGCAACCGCAGGTCGATATGCGGACCGGCGCGTTAACCGGCGCCGAAGCCCTGTTGCGCATGCGCCAGCCAGACGGCAGTTATGGTCTTACCGAAGAATTTATTGCCAGCGCCGAAGAGATTGGCGTGATTAGCGCGATAGGTCGCTGGGTGTTTGAAGAGGCGTGCCGCATTCTGGCTGGCTGGCAGCGGCAGGGCATTATGCTGCCGCTGAGTGTGAATATTTCCGCTGTGCAACTGCGGGACACCGGCGTGGTCTCTCATCTGCAAGCCCTGCTGACGCGCCACCGCATCGCACCCGACACGCTGGTGCTGGAAGTGACAGAGACCGCTCAGCTTGATGATGCAGAACAGGCGATGTCGATGCTGCGCCTGTTGCAGCAGACCGGCGTCGCCGTGGCCCTGGATGATTTTGGCATGGGCTACTCCAACCTGAACTATCTGCATCAGCTGAAAGCGTTGCCGGTAAACAAGCTGAAGATGGATCGCAGCTTCGTGGCGGCGCTACCGCATGACGACACAATGGTCCGTATCGTCGCGGCTATCGCCGAGATTATCCACCTTGAAGTGATTGCCGAAGGCGTGGAAACAGCCGAGCAGCGCGACTGGCTTCTGGCGCGCGGTATCGCTATCGGGCAGGGCTATCTCTACGCTGAAGCCCTGCCTCTGACCCGATTTAATCAGGCGTGGATTGAAAACTCCTCACTGCCGCAATAATTGCCTGATTCATTGATTTTGCGAGAATTTTAGTTACAAAACCCCTTGCTGAAGCGTTTCAGTTCAGAATTACGATCCCAGGGTTTCCTGGGCGTTTGTCACCCTGTATTAATCACGTAAACAGAGTGTTATTTTCGGGTTACTGTCAGGCGCTACCTCTGTTGCCTGACAGTCACAATAACGAATCCGACAACATCACCTCACGGCGTTAGTGGACACCTGTTTATGAAAACCTCACTTTTTAAAAGCCTTTATTTCCAGGTGCTGATGGCGATTGGCATCGGCGTTTTGTTAGGCCATTTTTACCCGGAGTTAGGGACCCAGAT
The DNA here is from genome assembly GCF_021043305.1 of Pantoea sp. MHSD4. Classification (NCBI taxonomy): domain Bacteria; kingdom Pseudomonadati; phylum Pseudomonadota; class Gammaproteobacteria; order Enterobacterales; family Erwiniaceae; genus Pantoea; species Pantoea sp. MHSD4. The sequence continues at coordinate 144,519 of NZ_JAJNDH010000007.1, forward strand.
GAAGCCGCTGGGAGATGCCTTTGTTAAGTTAATCAAGATGATTATCGCCCCGGTCATTTTCTGTACCGTGGTGACCGGCATCGCTGGCATGGAAAGCATGAAAGCGGTAGGACGGACCGGTGCGGTTGCGCTGCTCTATTTTGAAATTGTCAGCACCATCGCGCTGCTTATCGGCCTGATCGTGGTGAACGTGGTGCAGCCAGGTGCCGGGATGAACGTTGATCCTGCCACGCTGGATGCCAAAGCTGTGGCGATGTACGCGCAGCAGGCAGAGCAACAGGGTGTCGTCGCTTTCCTGCTGGATATTATCCCCAACAGCGTGATTGGCGCCTTTGCCAGCGGCAACATTCTGCAGGTACTGCTGTTTGCCATTCTGTTTGGTTTTGCCCTGCATCGTCTGGGTAACACCGGCACGCTGATTTTCAACGTGATTGAAAATTTCTCAAAAGTGATTTTCGGCATTATCAATATGATCATGCGTCTGGCACCGATAGGGGCATTTGGCGCAATGGCGTTCACCATCGGTAAATACGGCGTGGGTTCACTGGTGCAACTCGGCCAGCTGATTATCTGTTTCTATATCACCTGTATTCTGTTTGTGGTGATTGTGCTGGGGCTGATTGCGCGTCTGTTTGCCGGGTTCAGCATCTTCAAGTTTATCGCCTACATAAAAGAAGAGCTGCTGATTGTGCTGGGGACTTCCTCTTCCGAATCTGCGCTGCCGCGCATGCTGGATAAGATGGAGAAGCTGGGCTGCAAGAAATCGGTGGTCGGGCTGGTGATTCCCACCGGCTATTCCTTTAACCTGGACGGCACCTCGATTTACCTGACCATGGCGGCGGTATTTATTGCTCAGGCGACCAATGCGCACATGGATATCTTCCATCAGATTACGCTGCTGGTGGTGCTGCTGCTCTCTTCCAAAGGTGCGGCGGGGGTAACCGGAAGTGGATTCATCGTGCTGGCGGCGACGCTCTCTGCGGTGGGCCATCTGCCGGTGGCGGGTCTGGCGTTGATTCTCGGTATTGACCGCTTTATGTCCGAAGCCCGTGCGCTGACTAACCTGATTGGTAACGGTGTAGCGACCGTGGTGGTGGCGAAATGGGTCGACCAGCTGGATCATAAACAGCTGACCGATACGCTGGCAGGCCGAAATAAAGAGAATAAAGCGACTGAATCTTCAATTTAATCATTGAATTTAACTTAAATCCCCACAAATGCCCGCTGTCGCTTGCCCTGACAGCGGGCATTTGCATAATAAACCCCACTTGTTTTTTTTGACGTTTTTCACTTCGTTACGCGACATCCTGAGCTTCCTGTGGTCAAACACTTTGTTGTTGGATAACAGCGCGATTCGGCGCCAGCCGATTCGTTAATAACAGCGGCAATATGCGCCAGTGATAACAATATTTGAATTATTTGAGTAGGGGTTCACATGCAGGGCACCAGAATTCGGCTTTTGGTTGGTGGATTAGTGCTGGCAAGCAGCTTTGGTCTCCAGGCAGAAACGCTGCAACCGGATCCGGCCTGGCAGGAAGGCAAGCTGGATAATGGATTTAACTGGCAGTTACTGGCCACACCGCAACGCCCCAGCGACCGCATTGAACTGCGGCTGGTGGTGAATACCGGTTCGCTGGTAGAGAGTGCGCAACAGACGGGCTTCAGTCATCTGCTGTCGCGCCTGGCGATGGTGCATAACACCGCGCTTGATAACAACCAGCAACGCGCGCTATGGCAACAGGCGATGGATCCACAGCGTCCGCTGCCGCCTGTCATTACCTCCTATGACTCCACCCAATATAATCTGAGTCTGCCGAATAACCGTCCCGAACTGCTGAAAGAAGCACTGAACTGGCTGGCGGCCACGGCGGGCAATATGGCTATCACCGAACAGGTGGTCAACACTGCGCTGGCCGCCTCCGATCCGGTGGCGACCTGGCCGAAAGATTCGCAGGATGTCTGGTGGCGCTACCGCCTGAAGGGCTCTGCGCTGCTGGCGCACGATCCCGCCGCGCAGCCGCGCGCACCCGTCGATTTAACCCAGCTCAACGATTTTTATCATCAGTGGTACACCCCTGATGCGATGACGCTCTACGTTGTTGGCAATGTTGATAGCCGGAACCTTTCTGAGCAGATCAACAAAACCTTCTCGGCGCTAACCGGGAAACGTGAAACGCCTGCACCTCTGCCCACCCTGTCGCCGCTGCCGCACGAGCCGGTGAATCTGGTGAGCAGCAACATGACGCAGGATCGTCTCTCACTGGTGTGGGATACGCCGTGGCAACCGATTCGGGACTCCCAGAATCTGCAACGTTACTGGCAGGGCGACCTGGCCCGTGAAGCGCTGTTCTGGCATGTCCAGCGTGCGCTCAGCGACAGCAAGGCGCAGGGCATCCAGGTGGGATTTGATTGCCGCGTGCTCTATCAGCGTGCGCAGTGCTCGATCAACATGGACGGTCGCAACGACAACCTGGCGCAGAATATGAATCTGGTGGCGCGCGAGCTGGCGAACGTGCGTGATAAAGGCATTCCGCAGGAGGAGTTTGATGCGCTGATGGCGCAGAAGCTGCTGGAGCTGAATAAGCTCTTTACCACCTATGCCCGCACCGATACCGATGTGCTGATGAGCCAGCGCCTGCGATCTCAGCAGAACGCCGTGGTCGATATTGCGCCTGAGCAGTATCAGAAGCTGCGTCAGACTTTCCTGGCCGGCCTGACCCGTGAACAGTTGAACCAGGAGCTGCGCCAGCAGCTGACGCAGGAACTGATGATGGTTCTGATTCAGCCGGAAGGCGAAGCGGAAACTAACGTGAAGAGCCTGCAGGAGAGCTGGGACAAAGTAATGTCACCGGCAACGGCACCGGCGACCAGCAATGAAGCCAGCCCGCCGGATAGCAACGTCAAAGACGTTCCGCCCGCCGCTTAACGTCAGGTTTTTGCCCTGAGCCACTCGGTCACTAACATTGGCCAGCTGGCGAGGGGCAAATCTGCCACGCCACGGATACCAAATCCGTGCCCGCCTTTCTGATAGAAATGCACCTCTGCCGGCACCTTATGCTCACGCAGCGCGCCAAAAAACGCCATGCTGTGATTCACCGAGACATCATCATCGTCGGCGGCGTGGATCAACAGTGTCGGTGGCACCAGCGGATGAACACGGGTTTCCATTGAATAGGCTTCAATGGTTTTCTGATCCGGCCACGCACCCAGCAGGCGGGTTCTGGCACCCTCATGGGCAATGCCATCACGCATGCTGATCAGCGGATAAACCAGCACCATCGCATCGGGACGCGGCGAGAAGTTTTCTGCGCCATCCTGCACCGGATAGAGTTTCTCTGCGAAACGCGTTCCCAGACTGGCTGCCACGTGGCCGCCCGCCGAAAAGCCCATCATCACAATGTATTTACCGTTCAGGCCACGCTGTGCCCGTTCACGCAGGACGCGAACCGCACGCTGCGCATCGGCCAATGGCGCGTCGGGACCTTCATGATGTCCATCATAGGGCAGGCGATAGGTCATGACCGCCAGGGTGTAACCCATCGATGTAAAGAAGGTGGCCAGGGCGCTGCCTTCACGATCGATCATCACGCGCTGATAGCCACCGCCCGGTGCAACCAGCAGGGTAATCCCGTTTGATTCGACCGGATGCCAGATCGCCATCTCCGGGCAACGTACGCCGGTCGCTGCGCGATCGTAAGGCTCATACTCTTTTGCCATATCGACGATCTGCGGCTCTGCGCGCGAATCGCTGGCGCCTGGCGCATCACCGTGTGGCCAGATATTAATAATTTCTGTGTGCATAAATAGATCCTGATGCGGGGAATATTTTAATTGTTTTGTTCGCGGCCGGAGAGAACAGCGTCCTGCTGTCTTTTGATTAAAAGATGGTCTTTTTTCAGGCAGTCGTCCATCCGAAAAGGGCAAATCTGACCAGATTCGGACTATGCCTGGTGGTGGATCTATTTATATAAATGATTAATTTTAATCAATAAATTATAAGGCGGATTGAAGAGGGATGCCGCTTGAAGTCCGCTATTAACCACGAATTTGCAGCTTAAGATAAATGGCTGGCATGGCTCGCTTTGTTAGCCAAAATTTACCGGATATCACGCTGTGTGCTGTTCAGACAGCATAATGATTTTACCGCCAGAATCACGTTCACTTCGCTGCAGGGGCTTAAGTGCCAGTCTCATTTGGGAATGTTCAGCGTCGGGCAGTTTCCTGTTGGTTGATGAGGTTTAACATAACATCAGCCGTTCATTCACAACGGTAAGATGAATTCCATGTTTGATAACGATCTCTCTACCCGGCAAACCTTCTCTCGTTTGTGGCCGACAATTTCTCCCTTCAGACTGGGGCTGGTGGTTGCGGGTGTCGCCCTGATCGTCAACGCAGCAATCGATCCATTGATGCTGACGTTGCTGAAGACGCTGCTTGACGATGTGATTGGCAGGAATAACCACGGCATTCTGATCTGGATGCCGCTGGTGATTATCGGGCTGATCCTGGTCCGCGGTGTGAGCGGCTATATCTCCAGTTACTGTATCTCCTGGGTGTCAGGCAAAGTGGTCATGGCCCTGCGTTGTCGACTGTTCAGCCATATGATGGGCATGCCGGTGGCTTTTTTTGATCAGCAATCAACCGGCACGTTGCTCTCCCGTATCAGCTACGACTGCGAACAGGTCGCCTCCTCTTCGTCCGGTTCGCTGGTGACGGTGGTCCGTGAGGGAGCCTCTATTCTTGGCCTGTTTGTGATGATGTTCTACTACAGCTGGCAGCTTTCCCTGATCCTGCTGGTGCTGGCACCCATTGTGTCGCTGGCGATTCGCATCGTCTCCAGGCGCTTTCGCGGTATTAGCAAGAACATGCAGAACACCATGGGGCAGGTAACGTCTCATGCAGAGCAGATGCTGAAAGGTCATAAAGAGGTACTGATGTTCGGCGGCCAGCAGGTCGAGACGACCCGCTTCGAACAGGTCAGCAACAACATGCGTCGTCAGGGGATGAAAATGGTCTCAGCGACCTCGCTCTCCGATCCCATTATTCAGCTGCTCGCCTCCTCTGCGCTCGCCTTTGTGCTCTATGCGGCGAGTTTTCCCTCTGTGATGGCCACACTGACGGCGGGTTCTATCAGTGCGGTGTTTTCCGCCATGCTGATGCTGATGCGTCCGTTAAAGTCACTGACTAACGTTAACGCCCAGTTCCAGCGCGGTATGGCTGCCTGTCAGACACTGTTTGCCATCCTGGATACTGAACAGGAAAAAGATGAAGGAACATACGTGGTTGAACGCGCGACCGGCAATATAGAATTTCGCGATGTCACCTTTACCTATCCGGGATCGGAAACGCCCGCGCTGGAGCATATTAACCTGACCATTCCCGCCGGTAAAACTGTGGCGCTGGTGGGCCGTTCCGGTTCGGGTAAATCGACTCTCGCCAGCCTGCTGACACGCTTTTACGACATCGACAGCGGAGAGATTTTGCTGGATGGTCATGCGCTGCGTGACTACACCCTGGCCTCGCTGCGTGAGCAGGTGGCACTGGTCTCTCAGCACGTTCACCTCTTCAACGACACGGTCGCCAACAACATCGCTTATGCCCGTACCGACGTCTTCAGCCGTGAAGCAATCGAAAAGGCGGCACAGATGGCCCATGCTATGGAATTCATTAATAAAATGGATAACGGACTGGATACAGTGATTGGGGAGAACGGGGTGCTGTTGTCGGGTGGGCAGCGCCAGCGCATCGCGATTGCCCGCGCCCTGCTGCGCGACAGTCCAATTCTGATCCTCGACGAGGCGACCTCGGCGCTGGATACCGAATCTGAACGCGCCATTCAGTCTGCGCTGGAGACGCTGCAGCAGAACCGGACCACGCTGATCATCGCTCACCGGCTCTCAACCATTGAAAAGGCCGATGAAATTCTGCTGGTAGAAGAGGGGAGGATTGTGGAGCGCGGCTCGCATCAGCAGCTCCTGCAGAAGAACGGCGCTTATACACGGCTCTATAAGATGCAGTTCAGTCAGCCGCTGTGTGCGTAAAAGGTGTGAATGCCAGAAGCTAAAAAATGCGCCTCCGGGCGCATTTTTCGTCATCTGCATTCGCCGATCGATCTTCACGACGCTAACGGCTACAGCATCATTCAGGCATCGCCTCTGCCGGAATTATCGCGCCGCGATGCTGAATCACTATACTGGCTGTCAGATGCCCACGCTGCGCGGCTTCCTCCGCAGAAGCCCCGGTCAGACGGCGCGCCAGATACCCGGCACTGAATGAATCACCGGCAGCAGTCGTATCGATCACCTTCTCTTTCGCCAGACGCACCGCAGGCACATCAATCAGCGGCGCATCGCCGGTGACCACCAGACAGGAATCGGCACCGCGCTTAATCACGATTTCGCTGGCGCCCGCCTGACGGGTTCGCGCGATAACCTCTTCCAGCGGCGCTTCGCCCCACAGCAGATGCTCATCATCCAGTGTCAGGAAGGCGATATCGGTACAGTTCAGCATGGCGCGATACGCAGCCTGCGCACTGGCGCGATCGGCCCATAAACGCGGGCGGTAGTTATTATCAAAAATCACCTTGCCGCCATTTGCCCGGCAACGGGCCAGTAGCGTCATTAGCTTCTCACGGCTGGACGGCGGCAGAATAGCCAGACTGATGCCGCTGAGATAGAGATAATCGTAGTGCGACAATTGCCCGGCTATCTCCTCAGATTGCGGGCTATCAAGCCAGTAACGCGCCGCAGCATCGCTGCGCCAGTACCAGAAAGTACGCTCGCCATCGGCATCCGTTTCAATCACATACAGGCCCGGCATCTTATTATCGAGGCGCTGGATCAGGTCCGTATTCACCTTCTCCTGCTGCCAGGCGGCGATCATCTGATCGCTGAACGAATCCGTTCCCAGCGCAGTGACATAATCGACCCGCAACTGCTGCTCATCGACCTGGCGGGCGAGATAAACTGCCGTGTTAAGCGTATCGCCGCCAAAGCCCCGTTTGATGTTCTCACCCTTTTCGGACAGCTCAATCATGCATTCGCCAATAATGGCGATTTTCTTGTGCGTCATGGTTTCAGACCTGTAGTGAAATATCGTCCTAGTCTCGCGTCTGGTATGGCAGACGTCAATGATTTTAAAACGCCGTTTTAATTTAACTTAAGGCATGAAACAGCCTCGATCTGGCAGATAAACGCGGCTAACGTCGGCTTGTTTAGTCGATTATGTTAGCGAGACGGCTGATAAACTCGCCGTTTTATATTGCCATGCCGTTCATCTTAATATCACAGGCACTTTTGATAATCGCTCAGTCACCCATTTTGGGGACTTGTTACCACTCAGGGAAATAGCATGGTGATGGAGAGTATTAGCCAATGGCTGCCGTCTTCAAACGACCTTAAACTCCACCCGGAAACCCCGCTCTTCTGGCAACAATGTCATCGACGCTATCGGTTTCAGCCCATCTACCGGGTTACCGGTCAATTACTTGCCATTGAACTCCTGACTGCCGTGTCGCATCCTTCTGAACCGGAACGGAATCTTTCGCCTGAAGCCTGGTTTGCCGGACTCGATATTGCCCGGCGCCTGGATGTCGTGCATGAGCAGCTTGAACTGCTGGCAGAATGGAGCGAATTTTTTAAGCGCAGTGATATGGTCGCTTCGGTCAACATAGACGGTCCTTCACTGCTCGCCATTCAGCAACGACCCGCCATTCGCCGCCTGATTGCCCAGCTGCCCTGGATACGGTTTGAGCTCACCGAGCATCAGGCGCTGCCGCAGGAGGAGAAAGTGGCGAAAATACCGGAACTGGGGCCGCTGTGGCTGGATGATTTTGGTTCAGGTATGGCAAATTTCTCAGCGCTGACTGAACTGAAATATGATTACATCAAGCTGTCGCGCGACCTGTTTATTATGCTGGGCACGACGGATGAAGGGCGGAGTCTCTTTTCGATGCTGCTTGCGCTGATTAATCGTTACTGTAACGGTGTCATTGTTGAAGGGGTGGAAACGGAAGCGCAGTGGCAGCAGGTCAAAGCGTCGCCTGCGATTGCTGCACAGGGCTATTACTTTTCGCGTCCCGTCCCCTTTTCTGAATTGAATCACCTCACTCTCCAGCTTCCCTGATGCCGTTGCTCGTGGTCTCGACTATCTTTAACGCAGACCGTGAATGTGCAAGGAGAAAGCGTAATGTCGCGTACCGGGAAAATCGTCAGCTGGGTAGCAGGTATTCTGGTGCTGTTGATTGTGGTGATTATCGTTGTGATCGCTACGTTTGACTGGAACCGCCTGAAGCCCACCATTAATCAGAAAGTCTCAACAGAATTAAACCGTCCCTTTGCGATACGCGGGGATCTGGGCATCGACTGGGCACGAAATCGCGACGAGGCCGGCTGGCGGCGCTGGGTGCCGTGGCCGCAGATCCATGCGGAAGATATTATGCTGGGCAACCCGCCTGACATTTCTGACGTCACCATGGTGCATCTGCAGCGTGTCGACGCCACGCTGTCACCTCTGTCGTTACTGCATAAAGAGCTGTTCATCCCATGGATTAAGCTGCAGCGACCCGATGCGCGACTGATTCAGACCGCCGATAAAAAGAACAACTGGACCTTTACCCTTGCTGACAGCGACAAGGATGAGAAGAATGCCGCGCCATCGGCCTGGTCCTTCCGTCTGGATAATATTCTGTTTGATCAGGGCCAGATTCGTTATCGCGACGCCATTAACCGCGCCGATGTCACGGTACAGGTCAATCCACTGGGCAAACCGGTGCCGTATACGCAGATCGCCGGAGGCGATGACCAGCAGAAAGGCGCAGGCGACTTTGTCTTTGGCTGGCAGGCCAGCGGCACCTACAACAACGAGAAACTCACTGGCGACGGCAAGATTGGGGGCATGCTGTCATTGCGAAGCCAGAACACCCCCTTCCCGATTCAGGCCGATGTGCGCAACGGCACCACGCGGGTTCAGGTGACTGGCGGTTTGCAGGATCCAATGAACCTCGGCGGGCTTAACGTGCGACTACGCTTCTCGGGCGATACGCTGGCTAATCTTTATGGCCTGACCGGTGTTCTGTTGCCTGACACACCGCCTTATGAAACTGACGGCCATCTGATAGCGAAATTCAATGGTAAAAAGGGCGCGGTCTACCGCTATGAGAAATTCAATGGTCACATTGGTGACAGCGATATTCATGGCTCGCTGATCTACAGCCAGGTCAAACCTCGCCCGACGCTCAGCGGCGAAATGACCTCTGAGCAACTGCGTATGGCCGATCTGGGTCCACTCATTGGCGTGGACTCCGGTAAAGGCAGTGAAAAAACCGCGCAGGCCAAAGCGCGTCGCGGTGAGAAATCGAACCAGCCTGCTGATCGCGTGCTGCCGCATGATAAATTCGAGACCAAAAACTGGGATGTGATGGATGCCGACGTGAAGTTCAGCGGCAAACGGATCGAACACAGTAATTCACTGCCGTTAAGCGATCTCTATACCCACTTACAGATGAAAAACGGCGATCTGCTGCTGGACCCGCTGCGCTTTGGTGTAGCGGGCGGCAATCTCAACAGCACTATCCGGCTGGAGGGTGATCACTCGCCAATGCGCGGTCGGGTTGACCTTCATGTTCGTAAGCTGCAACTGCGTCAGCTCTTCCCGACGGTGGAGGCGATGAAGAACAGCCGTGGTCAGCTCAATGGCGATGCCAGCTTTACCGGCACCGGTAACTCAGTGGCCGACCTGCTGGGAACCAGTAACGGGCAACTTAAGCTGCTGATGAATGACGGTCTGATCAGCCGCAGCCTGATGGAAATTGCCGGTCTCAATGTCGGTAACTATGTGGTGGGTAAACTGTTTGGCGATGACCAGGTGCGCATCAACTGCGCCGCCACCGATCTCAAACTGCAGAATGGTGTGGCAACGCCCAACCTGTTTGTGTTTGACACCGAGAACGCGATTATCAATGTCTCCGGCAACGCAAACTTCGCCAGCGAGCGGCTTGATTTGTCGGTGAATCCGGAGAGTAAAGGCATTCGCATCGTGACGCTGCGCTCGCCGCTCTATGTGCGCGGCACCTTTAAAAATCCTGATGCGGGCGTGAAAACGGGGCCACTGCTGGCGCGTGGTGCCGCTGCCGTGGCGCTGGGCGCGGTCGTAGGTCCTGCAGCGGCGCTGCTGGCACTGATCTCTCCAAGTGATAACGAAGATAACCAGTGCAGCACCGTCCTGCAGCAGATGAAGCAGAAGAAGTAACTAGTTGCGGTAGAGCACTTTGATAATGTGATAACCAAAGCCGGTCTTTACCGGCCCGTAAGGCGTCAGCAGCGGGCAGGTAAAGACCGCTTTATCAAAGGCCGGTACCATCTGTCCCTGACGGAATTCGCCCAGATCGCCACCCTTCCGGCCGGAAGGACAGGTTGAGTGCTTCTTTGCCAGTTCCTGAAAATTGCCGCCTTTCGCCAGTTTCGCCAGAATCTCTTTTGCCAGCGCTTCCTCTTTGACCAGGATGTGTAAAGCCGCCGCGGTTTTCGCCATGTTGGTATCTCGGTTGTGTATAATTGCCGCCCAGTATAAACCCCTTTCTTTTGATCTAATCAGGCGATTTCTCCTATGCGTTTAAACCCCAGCCAACAACGTGCCGTCGAATTTGTTACCGGTCCCTGTCTGGTGCTGGCGGGCGCGGGATCGGGCAAAACCCGCGTGATTACCAATAAAATCGCCCATCTGATTCGTGAATGCGGCTATCAGGCGCGCCACATCGCTGCGGTGACTTTTACCAATAAGGCCTCGCGCGAAATGAAAGAGCGAGTGGCGCAAACCCTGGGCCGCAAAGAGGCGCGCGGCCTGCTGATTTCGACCTTCCATACGCTGGGACTGGAGATCATCAAACGCGAAACCGCGGCGCTGGGCATGAAGTCCAACTTCTCCCTGTTCGACGATCAGGATCAGCTTGCGCTGCTGAAAGAGCTGACCAAAGAGTGGCTGGAAGAGGATAAGACGCTGTTACAGCAACTCATTTCCACCATCTCGAACTGGAAGAATGATCTGATCGATCCGCAGGGGGCCGCCGCGCTGGCGCGTTCGCAACAGGATAATATTTTTGCTCACTGCTATGCCCTTTACAGCCAGCATCTTAAGTCGTGCAACGTGCTCGATTTCGATGACCTGATTCTGCTGCCGACGCTGCTGCTGCAGCGTAATCAGGAGGTGCGTGAACGCTGGCAGCAGCGTATCCGCTATCTGCTGGTGGATGAGTATCAGGACACCAACACCAGTCAGTATGAGCTGGTTAAACTGCTGGTTGGCGCACGGGCGCGCTTCACGGTGGTCGGCGATGACGATCAGTCCATCTACTCCTGGCGTGGTGCGCGGCCGCAGAATCTGGTGCTGCTGAATCAGGACTTCCCTGCGCTGGAGGTCGTGAAGCTGGAGCAGAACTACCGCTCTTCGCAGCGCATCCTGAAGGCGGCGAATATCCTGATTGCTAACAACCCGCACGTCTTTGAAAAAAAATTGTTTTCGGAACTGGGGCAGGGCAGCGAGCTGAAAGTGCTGACCGCTAACAGCGAAGAGCATGAGGCGGAACGGGTGACCGGCGAACTGATCGCACATCACTTTATCAACCGGACGCAGTATAAAGATTACGCGATCCTCTATCGCGGCAATCATCAGTCACGGACCTTTGAAAAGTTTCTGATGCAGAACCGCATCCCTTATCGCATCTCTGGTGGCACTTCGTTCTTCTCGCGACCCGAGATCAAAGATCTGCTCGCCTATTTGCGCGTGCTGACCAATCCTGAAGATGACAGCGCGTTCCTGCGTATCGTCAATACGCCGCGCCGTGAGATTGGCCCGGCTACGCTGCAGAAGCTCGGTGAGTGGGCCAATCTGCGCAGCAAGAGCCTGTTTAATGCCAGTTTTGATGTCGGCCTGGGGCAGACGCTAAGTGGCCGTGGTCTGGAGCATCTGCAGCGCTTCACCCACTGGCTGAATGAGATTATCCAGCTCACTGAACGTGAACCCGTGAATGCGGTGCGCGATTTGATCCGCGGCATCGACTACGAAAGCTGGCTGTTCGAAACCTCCGGCAGTCCGAAAGCCGCCGAAATGCGGATGAAGAACGTCAACACGCTGTTTCAGTGGATGACAGAAATGCTGGAAGGCACTGATATTGATGAGCCGATGACGCTGGCGCAGGTGGTAACGCGCTTTACTCTGCGCGACATGATGGAACGCGGTGAAAGTGATGAAGAGCTGGATCAGGTACAGCTGATGACGTTGCACGCCTCTAAAGGACTGGAGTTCCCCTATGTGTTCCTGGTGGGCATGGAAGAGGGGCTGTTGCCGCATCAGAGCAGCATTGATGAGAACAATATCGAAGAGGAGCGACGGCTGGCTTACGTCGGGATCACCAGGGCGCAGAAAGAGCTGACCTTTACCCTGTGTCGTGAACGCCGGCAATATGGCGAGTTAATCCGGCCTGAACCCAGCCGTTTTCTGCTGGAGCTGCCGCAGGACGATTTGCAATGGGAGACCGAGCGCAAAGTGGTCAGCGCGGAAGAGCGGATGAAAACCGGACAGAGCCGTGTCGCCGGTCTGAGAGCGATGCTGGATAAGGCGAAAAAGAGTTAAACCGGTGCAGGAGGCGAAGGCACTTCGCCTCACACGGGTACCATTACGACAGGGTTAACAACCAGTGGACGTAAGACTGATAGTGGCTTTCCTGCTCCAGCAGTTCGCTGCGCAGCGGATGCGCTTCCAGCCAGCCTGCGGGCAGGGTCAGATGCAGGGCATCGTCGTCTGCCTGTAGCCGCACAGCAGGCAGGGTGTCGTCGCGACGGCGGGTGGAGAAAATAATCGCCAGTCGCAGCAGACGGCACATCCTTTCCGCCAGACGCGGCGGCAGGGCGTTTTGCTGGGTCAGCAACGCCAGGTCGATGCTGCCGCTCTGGTTTTGCAGCAAACAGGCCAGCAGCTTCTTCTGCGCCGGTGTGAAGCCGGGAAGGTCGAGGTGACGGACCAGATACGCCGCGTGCTGTGGCGCATGACGGAAGTCGACGCTCAGGCCGATTTCGTGGATCGCGCAGGCGCTGAGTAACAGCTCACGGCAGCGCTGATCCAGCTTCCACGGCGCAGAAACCTGACGGAAGAAACTTTCTGCCAGTTGACGCACGCGGTCTGCCTGTTCGACATCGATGCTGAAACGGCGCTGGACGTTGTGCAGCGTGCGGGTGCGGATATCGCGGTCAATAGGCAGATGCAGCATGCCGTAGACCAGTCCTTCCCGCAGTGCGCCGCCCGCCAGTGTCATGCTATCAATGCTGAGTTCCTGGAAGATGGCGATCAGGATCGACAGGCCACTGGGGAAGACCAGCGCCCGCTCCAGCGTCAGCCCTTCGATTTCCAGCTCTTCCAGTTTGCCGCACTGAATAGCGCGCTGCTTCAACTGCTGCAGTTTATTCAGCGTGATGCGCTCATCCATGCCCTGCGCCACCATGATCTCCTGCAGTGCCTGAACCGTGCCGGATGCCCCGACACAGGCCTGCCAGCCCTGTTCACGCAGTTGCGCTGCCACGGGCTGGATCATCTCACGCGCCGCCAGTTCGGCCTGATCAAAGTTCTCTTTGGCCAGGTGACGATCGCTGAAGAAGCGCTCCAGCCACGTCACACAGCCCATCGACAGACTAAACAACACCGAAGCATGTGAGCCATCGCCGGTGGCCAGCTCGGTGCTGCCGCCGCCGATATCGACCACTAAACGCTGGTCGGACCCGCCCGTGGTGTGGGCCACGCCCTGATAGATCAGGCGCGCCTCTTCTTCACCGCTGATAACGTTGATAGTACAGCCGAGAATCTGTTGAGCCGTATCAAGAAAGGTCTGCGCATTGGCAGCCAGACGCAATGTGGCGGTCGCCACCACGCGAATCTGATCGGGGGGAATATCCTGCAGTTGTTCAGAGAAGAGTCTGAGGCATTGCCAGCCACGCGACATCGCATCGGCTGACAGCAGGTTATTTTTATCCAGGCCGGCAGCAAGGCGAACCTTGCGCTTTATTTTTGCGATGGTCTGAATACTGCCAGATACCTCGCGCACCACCAACATATGAAAGCTGTTAGATCCTAAATCAATCGCTGCATAAAGTGACGATGCGCTTAGCATGGTGCCCTAACCTGAACGTTTACGGTTGTTGTTGCGAGGCGCGCCGCGACGATTGGCGTTATTTCCCCCGCGACGCGGGCCGTTGCCGGAACGACTGCGTTGCAGACGCTTAGGCGGCGGTAAATCAGTTAACAACGCTTCACTGCTGTACTTGCTGACCGGGATGCTATGGCCAATGTACTCTTCAATCGAAGGCAGGTTCAGCGCGTACTCTTCACAGGCCAGGCTGATAGAGTGTCCGCTGGCGCCCGCACGACCGGTACGGCCAATACGGTGAACATAATCTTCACAGTCGTCTGGCAGATCGTAGTTAAAGACGTGGGTTACCGCCGGGATGTGCAGGCCGCGAGCTGCAACATCAGTTGCGACCAGAATATCTACATCGCCTTTGGTGAAGTCATCCAGAATACGCAGACGCTTCTTCTGAGCAACGTCGCCGGTCAGCAGGCCGACGCGGTGTCCATCAGCAGCCAGGTGGCCCCAGACATCTTCACAGCGGTGCTTGGTGTTGGCAAAAATAATGGCGCGATCGGGCCACTCTTCTTCCAGCAGGGTCTGCAGCAGGCGCATTTTCTCTTCGTTAGACGGATAGAAAAGCTCTTCCTGAATGCGATGGCCGGTTTTTTGTTCCGGTTCCACTTCCACATATTCAGCACTGTTCATGTGCTCAAATGCCAGTTCACGGACGCGATAAGAAAGGGTGGCCGAGAACAGCATGCTCAGACGCTGGGTAGCCGGCGGCATGCGACGGAACAGCCAGCGAATATCTTTAATAAAGCCGAGATCGAACATGCGATCGGCTTCGTCCAGCACCATAACCTGAATAGCACCGAGGTTAACGTGATTCTGTTTCGCGTAGTCGATCAGGCGACCGGTGGTTGCCACCAGAATATCAACGCCCTGCTCAAGCACTTTCAGCTGTTTGTCATACCCGTCTCCGCCATAGGCGAGACCCAGTTTCAGGCCGGTTGAGGCGGTAAGGGGTTCGGCATCTGCATGAATCTGCACAGCAAGTTCACGCGTCGGCGCAAGAATTAATGCCCGTGGCTGGTTAACCTGACGGCCTTCCGCCGCAGGATGAGAGAGAAGATGATGAAACGTTGACGTCAGAAACGCCATCGTTTTGCCGGTACCGGTTTGCGCCTGGCCTGCAACATCACGCCCTGAAAGCGTAAAAGGCAGAGCTAACGCCTGAATCGGCGTGCAGTATTGAAAGCCTTTAGTATCAAGGGCTTCCACCACTTTTGGGTGCAGGGCGAAGTCGGAAAACTTCTGTTCAGTTAAGTGTGTTTTGCTCATAGTGTGGTAGAATATCAGCTTACTATCGCTTTACGAAAGCGTATCCGATGAAATAAAGTCAACCAACATTGGTATATTTTACGCCAATTCGCCAGGCATAATCTTGTGGAGTAAAACATGAGCAGCGATAAAATCGTTCATCTGACTGATGACAGTTTCGACACCGACGTGCTGAAAGCCGACGGCGTTACACTGGTAGATTTCTGGGCTGAATGGTGTGGTCCTTGCAAAATGATCGCGCCAATCCTTGATGAAGTTGCAGAAGAGTATGATGGCAAGCTGACCATCGCTAAGCTGAATATTGACGATAACCCAGGCACGGCACCGAAGTATGGCATTCGTGGTATCCCGACGCTGCTGCTGTTTAAAAATGGCGAAGTCGCCGCGACCAAAGTGGGCGCGTTGTCTAAAGGCCAGCTGAAAGAGTTCCTGAACGCCAATCTGGCGTAATGCAGGACTGAATGTCTGGCAGTGGTGAATTTATCTCCTGCTGCTGGACGTTCACTTTCAGGCGTGCTAAGTTACCAATACTGCATTACGAACTTACCTTGTAGTTAGCATCTAAAGTTTTCCCTTGTTGAACCCTGTCGCCCTGTACCTTATAAAGGTAGAACGGTTCAGCAATCTTACGGTTAGCTCCAACTCTGGCATCACATTCGGACACCTTCTTGCATACCGATCGCCATTTCATACGATGATCGTCGGGAAGAGCCGAAAAGAGCCATTAACGGCATGGATTAATTGCCATACCACTCACGACAAACATTCCGAGTATTACCCCGAGTTTAAGAACCCATCACTATGAATCTTACCGAATTAAAGAATACGCCGGTTGCTGAGCTGATTACTCTCGGCGAAAATATGGGACTGGAAAACCAGGCTCGTATGCGCAAGCAGGACATTATCTTTTCAATCCTGAAGCAACACGCAAAAAGCGGCGAAGACATCTTCGGTGATGGCGTGCTGGAGATCCTTCAGGATGGATTTGGATTCCTCCGTTCCGGAGACAGCTCCTACCTCGCCGGCCCCGATGATATCTACGTTTCTCCCAGCCAAATCCGCCGTTTCAACCTCCGCACGGGTGACACCATCTCTGGCAAAATCCGTCCACCAAAAGAAGGTGAACGTTATTTTGCGCTGCTGAAAGTTAACGAAGTTAACTACGACAAGCCGGAAAACGCGCGTAATAAGATTCTGTTCGAAAACCTCACGCCGCTGCACGCAAATAAACGTCTGCGTATGGAGCGGGGTAATGGCTCAACGGAAGATTTAACCGCACGCGTACTCGATCTGGCCTCGCCAATCGGTCGTGGTCAGCGTGGTCTGATTGTGGCACCGCCGAAAGCCGGTAAAACCATGCTGCTGCAGAATATCGCGCAGAGCCTGGCGTATAACTACCCGGATTGCGTGCTGATGGTGCTGCTGATCGATGAGCGTCCGGAAGAAGTGACCGAGATGCAGCGTCTGGTGAAAGGCGAAGTTATCGCTTCAACCTTCGATGAGCCAGCTTCACGCCACGTTCAGGTTGCTGAAATGGTGATCGAAAAGGCCAAGCGTCTGGTTGAACACAAGAAAGATGTCATCATCCTGCTCGACTCAATCACACGTCTGGCGCGTGCCTACAACACCGTGGTTCCTGCTTCAGGTAAAGTCCTGACCGGTGGTGTGGATGCCAACGCCCTGCATCGTCCAAAGCGTTTCTTTGGTGCTGCACGTAACGTGGAAGAGGGCGGTAGCCTGACCATCATCGCGACCGCGCTGGTTGATACCGGTTCTAAGATGGACGAAGTGATTTACGAAGAGTTTAAAGGTACCGGTAACATGGAACTGCATCTCGCCCGTAAAATTGCTGAAAAACGCGTCTTCCCGGCGATTGATTACAACCGCTCTGGTACGCGTAAAGAAGAGCTGCTGACCTCTCAGGAAGAGCTGCAGAAGATGTGGATCCTGCGTAAGATTATTCACCCAATGGGCGAAATCGACGCAATGGAGTTCCTCATCAACAAGCTGGCGATGACCAAAACCAATGATGAATTCTTCGACATGATGAAGCGTTCTTAATCCGGGATTGCCAGGCCGAAGCACAGATTCGGCTTTTTTAGTCCAGATGCGCAGAAAATCGACCTTACGCCACGTCTCAACGTGGCGTTTTTCATTTGTGAGCTATAGGATTGAACACTGGCAGGAGCATTTATAATGACTGTGGTAGTGATGGCGAACTTTTGACCGTTCGTCTGTCTCTTAATGCAGAATTCGGAATCCGACACAGCGACCGGCGCGTTTTTTCGCGTATTGTTGTGCGGGATGTTAGCTGAGAGCGTTTAACGTGAATTTACTCACTATGAGTACTGAGCTTGGATTAATTTTTCTCTTTTCCCTGGCTTTCCTCTTTTTTGCTCGAAAAGCAGCTAAAAAAATTGGTTTAGTTGATAAGCCTAACTCACGTAAACGCCATCATGGCGCGATTCCGTTGGTGGGCGGCATTTCTGTGTTCGCAGGTATCTGCTTTACGTTTGCCATCACCAACTATTACTTGCCTCATGCGATGCTCTATCTGGGCTGCGCAGGGGTGCTGGTGCTGGTTGGCGCACTGGATGACCGTTTCGATATCAGCGTCAAATTCCGCGCGGTCGTGCAGGCCATTGTCGCGCTGGTGATGATGTTTGGCGCAAAACTTTATCTGCTCAGCCTGGGCTTTATCGTCGGCCCGTTCGAGCTTATCGTTGGCCCCTTTGGCTATGTGCTGACACTGTTTGCCGTCTGGGCTGCAATCAACGCCTTTAATATGGTGGATGGCATCGATGGTCTGCTGGGCGGCCTCTCCTCCGTCACCTTTGCCGCCATGGGAATCATCCTCTACTTCGATGGCCAGACCAGCCTTGCGATGTGGTGTTTTGCGATGATTGCCGCCACGCTGCCCTATATTCTGCTTAATCTTGGCTTCCTTGGCCGCCGCTTCAAAGTCTTTATGGGTGATGCCGGCAGTACCATGATCGGTTTCACCATTATCTGGATTCTGCTGGAAACAACGCAGGGCCTGAGCCATCCCATTACCCCCGTCACCGCACTCTGGCTTATTGCCATTCCGCTGATGGATATGGTGGCGATTATGTATCGTCGTCTGCGTAAAGGCATGAGCCCGTTCTCGGCTGACCGTCAGCACATCCACCATCTGATCATGCGCGCCGGTTTCACCTCACGTCAGGCCTTTGTGCTGATAACTGTTGCTGCGGCCATCCTTGCCGGGATCGGTGTGCTGGGCGAATATCTGGCGTTCATTCCGGAGTGGGTGATGCTGCTGTTGTTCCTTGGCGCTTTCATGGTTTACGGCTACTGCCTGAAACATGCGTGGCGCGTGGCGCGACGTATCCGGCGCATTAAGCGCCGCCTGAGCCATTACCGCGAAGCAAAAAATAAATGAACCCGATGCTGATTAAAGGATACTTCTTCCATGCCTTCTGACGTTGTGGACAACGAACTGGATATTCGCGGCCTGAGCGGCCGTTTATGGCGTGGCAAACGCTGGATCATCGGGCTGGCACTGCTGTTTGCTCTGGTCGCCTGGCTGGTCACGCTGCTGCTGAAACAGGTCTGGAGCACCACCGCGATCACCGATCGTCCCACGGTGAACATGCTGGGTTCATACTATTCGCAGCAGCAATTCCTGACCAATCTGGATGCGCGCAGCAACACCTTAACCCTGTCAGCACCGTCACCGACAGTGATGGATCAGGTTTATCAGGAGTTCATCATGCAACTCGCGTCGTGGGATACGCGTCGTGAGTTCTGGCAACAGACGGATTACTTCAAGAGCCGCAAAACCGGCAATGCGCATAACGATGCTGCGCTGCTCGACGATATGATCGGCAATATCCTGTTTACGCCTGCTGACGCGGCCCATAACCTGCCCGATAACGTCAAACTCAAAGCGGAAACGGCAGGTGACGCCAATAATTTACTGCGTCAGTACATTGCCTATGCCAGTGAGCGCGCCGCGCGTCATCTGAACGATGAGTTAAAAGGTGCCTGGCGGGTACGTACCGATCAGCTGCAGGCGCAGGTGAAACGTCAGGAAGATGTGGCTAACGCGGTGTTCCAGCGCCAGCAGCATCGGCTGGAGCAGGCGCTGAAGATCGCCAGCCAGCAGGGCATTAATGAGAAGCAGACGCGCGAAGTGGGTGAGAATCTGGCAGACAGCGATCTGTTCCTGCTGGGTCAGCCGGTTTTACAGGGCCAGCTGGATACCCTGCGCGCAACGGGGCCGAGCTTTGATATCAGCTATGATCAGAACAGAGCAATGCTGACCACGCTGCAGGCCGGACCAAAACTGAACAGCAAGTTTCAGACCTACCGTTATCTGCGCACACCGGAAGAGCCGGTATCACGTGACAGTCCGCGACGTCTGTTCATGATGATTATGTGGGGTGCCGTTGGGGCATTAACAGGCGCGGGAGTGGCGCTGGCACGTCGTCCGCGTCTGATGTCAGACACGCATGAGTGAGAGAAACAGTGTGAAAGTTCTGACCGTATTTGGTACTCGTCCCGAAGCGATTAAAATGGCGCCACTGGTTCAGGCGCTGTCGCAGGATCCTGCTTTTGAATCGCGCCTGTGCGTCACCGCACAGCATCGCGAAATGCTCGATCAGGTGTTGCGTCTGTTTAAGCTCGAACCGGATTATGACCTTAATATAATGCGCCCTGAGCAGGGACTGACTGAGATTACCTGTCGCATTTTAGAGGGCATGAAAACCGTCCTGCTCGATTTCAAACCAGACATTGTGCTGGTGCATGGTGACACCACCACAACACTGGCTGCGAGCCTGGCCGCCTTTTATCAGCAAATTCCGGTCGGGCATGTTGAAGCCGGTCTGCGTACCGGCGATCTCGCCTCGCCGTGGCCGGAAGAGGGCAACCGCAAACTCACCGGCCATCTTGCCCGTCTGCACTTCACCCCTACCACCCGCTCGCGTCAGAACCTGTTGCAGGAAAACCTGCCCGATTCGCGCATCATTGTGACCGGCAATACGGTCATTGATGCGCTGCTGTGGGTTCGCGATCGGGTGCTGGATGACTGCAATCTGAATGCACAATTAGCGGCGCGCTATCCCTTTATCGACCCGGATAAGAAACTGGTGCTGGTTACCGGTCACCGGCGTGAAAGCTTTGGCGGCGGTTTTGAGCGTATCTGCAGCGCGCTGGCGCAGATTGCCCGCCAGCACCCTGAGGCGCAGATCGTCTATCCGGTGCACCTCAATCCGAATGTCAGCGAGCCGGTTAATCGGATTCTCAGCGGCATTGAGAATATCATTCTGATTGAACCGCAGGAGTATCTGCCTTTTGTCTGGCTGATGAACCGTGCCTGGCTGATTCTGACCGATTCCGGCGGCATTCAGGAGGAAGCGCCTTCACTGGGTAAACCGGTGCTGGTGATGCGTGACACGACCGAGCGTCCGGAAGCGGTTGATGCGGGTACCGTTAAACTGGTAGGGACGGATATCGACAGGATCGTGGCCAGTGTCAGTGAATTGCTGAGCGACGACGATGCCTGGCAGGCGATGAGTCATGCCCATAATCCGTATGGCGATGGCAAAGCCTGTGGCCGAATTTTACAAGCCTTAAAAGATAACAGAGCTGAATTATGAGTTTTGAAACCATCTCCGTGATTGGACTGGGATACATTGGGCTGCCGACGGCAGCCGTTTTTGCCTCAAAGGGAAAAAAAGTGGTGGGCGTGGATATCAACGCGCGTGCCGTTGAAACCATCAATCGTGGCGCGATCCATATCGTAGAACCCGATTTAGATGAAGTGGTGCATGCGGCGGTTACGCGTGGCGACCTGCGCGCCACCACGCAGCCTGAACCCGCTGACGCTTTTCTGATCGCCGTACCGACGCCGTTCAAAGATGAATATCAGCCCGATCTGCGCTTTGTGAAAGCCGCAGCGGAGTCGATCGCACCGGTTCTGAAGAAGGGCGATCTGGTGATTCTGGAGTCCACCTCACCGGTGGGCAGTACAGAACAGATGGCCGAGTGGCTGGCTGCGGCGCGTCCTGATCTGCGCTTTCCGCAGCACGGTGAGACGCCCGATATTTTTGTCGCCTACTGCCCGGAGCGCGTACTGCCTGGCAAGGTAATGGTTGAGCTGATTAACAACGACCGGGTAATTGGCGGTATGACGCCTGCCTGTTCCGCCCGCGCCAGCGACCTCTACCGGCTGTTTTTAAAAGGTGAATGCGTTGAGACCAACGCCCGCACCGCCGAGATGTGCAAGCTGACGGAAAACAGCTTCCGTGATGTGAATATCGCCTTTGCCAATGAGCTGTCGCTGATTTGTGCCGATCAGGGAATTAACGTCTGGGAACTGATTGCGCTGGCGAATCGTCATCCGCGCGTCAATATTCTGCAACCCGGTCCCGGCGTGGGTGGTCACTGTATCGCCGTCGATCCCTGGTTTATCGTGGCGCAGAATCCTGAACTGGCACGCCTGATCCGCACCGCGCGTGAGGTGAATGACGCCAAGCCGCAGTGGGTGCTGGACCAGGTGAAAACCGCGCTGGCGGATTGCCTGACCCAAACCGGCAAGCGCGCCAGCGAGGTCACTATCGCCTGCTTTGGTCTGGCCTTTAAACCTGACATTGACGACCTGCGCGAGAGCCCGGCCGTGGGCGTGACTCAGAAAATCGCAGAGTGGCACAGTGGCAAGACCTGGGTGGTTGAACCTCACATCGAGCAGCTTGCGGACTCGCTGGCTGATAACGCCGAACTGGTCTCCTGCGAGCAGGCGCTGGCTCAGGCCGATATTCTGGTGATGCTGGTCGATCACCGTGCCTTCCGCGCGATTAACGCCGCCGATGTTCAGCAGAACTGGATTGTCGATACCAAAGGCGTGTGGCGATGAAGCGCTTTTTGATCACGGGCGGTGCCGGTTTTATCGGTTCGGCTCTGGTGCGCTTTATACTGTAGACGGCTGGTAAAACTGGTCCCTGGCGTAACAACTGGCTCAGCGATGACCAGTTGCGCGCCGCGGGTGAAGCGCTGACAAAAACTGGCTATGGCCAATACCTGCTGGATTTATTACATGCCCGTCCACGTCAATATTAATCCCCTTAGCTGGGAGAGCACATTCTTCGGTGTTGATACCGTGCGGCTGGAGCCGCAGGGCGAGACGCCGCTGGAGCAGGCGCTGCGGCATCCCTGTGCACTGATACAGATGAAAGTCGCTGCCAGCGAGACGGCACTGATTGATACGCTGCAGCAGCATCAGTTTCAGCTGGCAGAAGGCGAAGCAGACCTGACGCTGGCGGTTAAAGAGACGGAACGTCAGGCGGGGATTCGCATTGCGCGTGACGCACAAATTCCGCCACTGCGCGATGCCGCATCTCAGCTCTTCAGCCAGAGCCGTTTTCGCGCGCCCTGGTATGCGCCGGACGCCAGCGGTCGCTTCTATGCGCAGTGGATTGAAAATGCGGTGCGCGGCACATTTGACGACCAGTGCCTGGTAGCCAGTGACGCCACCGGTCAGTTGCAGGGTTTTGTTTCGCTGCGCGTGGCAGACGGCGATGCGCGAATCGGTCTGCTGGGCGTGCTGCCTGACGCGCAGGGCCAGGGCGTGGGTCAGCGACTGCTGCTGGCGGCGGCGGACTGGGCACGGGTAAGACAGCTGGCTCAGCTTCGGGTTGCCACCCAGATGAGTAATCTCACGGCGATGCGCCTCTATTTACGCAGCGGTGCCCGGCTCGACAGCACCGCCTACTGGTTTTACAGGAAAGGTCATGATTCCATTTAATGCGCCCCCGATTGTGGGCACAGAAATTGATTATATGCAGTCGGCAATGAACAGCGGAAAGCTGTGCGGTGACGGCGGATTTACCCGTCGCTGTCAGCAGTGGATGGAGCAGCGTTTCGGTAGCAAAAAAGTGCTGCTCACTCCCTCCTGTACCGCTTCGCTGGAGATGGCGGCGCTGTTAATCGATCTGCAGCCCGGCGATGAAGTGATCATGCCGAGCTACACCTTTGTCTCGACCGCTAATGCCTTTGTGCTGCGCGGCGCGCGCATCGTGTTTGTCGATGTGCGCCCGGACACCATGAACATCGATGAAACGCTGATCGAAGCCGCTATCACTGAAAAAACCCGCGCCATTGTGCCAGTGCATTACGCAGGCGTGGCCTGTGAAATGGACACCATTATGGCGCTGGCGGCAAAGCATAAGCTGTTTGTGATCGAAGATGCGGCGCAGGGCGTGATGTCACGCTACAAAGGGCGCGCCCTGGGCACCATTGGTCATATTGGCTGCTTCAGTTTTCACGAAACCAAGAACTACACCGCCGGTGGCGAAGGTGGCGCGACACTCATTAACGACGCCAGCCTGGTCGAGCGCGCCGAGATCGTGCGGGAAAAAGGCACCAACCGCAGCCAGTTCTTCCGGGGTCAGGTCGATAAATATACCTGGCGCGATATGGGGTCGAGCTACCTGATGGCCGATCTGCAGGCGGCCTATCTCTGGGCGCAGCTGGAAGCCGCTGAGCGCATCAACCAGCAGCGGTTACGCATCTGGCAACGTTATTACGACGCACTCCAGCCGCTGGCGGCCCAGGGACGTATCAGCCTGCCGGTGATCCCCGCCAGCTGTGAACACAATGCGCATATGTTTTATATCAAACTGCGCGATCAGGACGATCGCCAGGCGCTGATCAACTGGATGAAAGAAGCTGAGATACTGACGGTGTTCCACTATATTCCGCTGCACAGCTCGCCAGCCGGTGAGCGTTTCTCGCAGTTTGTCGGCGACGATCGCTATACCACGCAGGAAAGCGAACGTCTGCTGCGCCTGCCGCTGTTCTATAACCTGTCCGATAATAATCAGAGCACGGTTATCAGCTCACTGCTGAGCTTCTTTTCCTGATGTCATTGGCCAGAGCCTCAGTGTGGACCGCATCGTCCACGCTGGTAAAAATTGTGGCTGGTCTGCTGGTAGTCAAACTGCTGGCGGTAAGTTTCGGACCCGAGGGTGTCGGCCAGGCGGGGAACTTTCGTCAGCTGATCACCGTGCTGGGTGTGCTGGCGGGCGCGGGCATCTTCAATGGCGTCACCACCTATGTGGCGCAGTATCAACAGCAGCCCGGACAACTGCGCGCGATGGTGGGCACGGCATCCGCTATGGTGCTGGGCTTTTCCGGTGTGCTGGCGCTGCTGTTTCTGCTGGCGGCGTCACCCATCAGCACCGCGCTGTTTGGTCATGATCGCTATCAGGGCGTCATCCGCGCCGTCGCCTTTCTTCAGCTCGGCATCGCCTGGGCCAACTTTACCCTGGCGCTGCTGAAGGGCTATCGCGATGCGCGCGGTAATGCGCTGGCACTGATTCTCGGCAGCCTGACTGGCGTGGCGGGCTATCTGCTCTGCTGGTGGCTGGGTGGCTATCAGGGGGCGCTGATTGGCCTGGCACTGGTGCCGGCCTTGCTGCTGCTGCCGGCGCTACTGATGCTGAAACGCCGCGCACCGCTGCCGCTGAGCTGGCTGCGTCCGCAATGGCACCCTGAGCTGGCGCGTAATCTGGCAAAATATACCCTGATGGCGCTGATCACGGCTGTGACCCTGCCGGTCGCCTGGGTGTTGATGCGTAACCTGCTGGCAGAGCAGGAAGGGTGGGCGCAGGTCGGACTGTGGCAGGGTGTCACCAGCATTTCGGATGCCTATCTGCAGTTTATCACCGCAACCTTTAGCGTCTGGCTGCTGCCGACGCTGGCGCGGCTCGAGAGCAAACGCGACATTGCACGCGAGATTGGCCGTGCACTGCGTTTTGTACTGCCCGCCGTGGCAGTTGCCAGTTTTAGTGTCTGGGTGCTGCGCGATTTCGCCATCAGCCTGTTGTTCTCTGAGGCTTTTCGCGGGATGCGCGATCTTTTCGTCTGGCAGCTGTGCGGTGATGTTTTTAAAGTCGGTGCCTATGTTTTCGGATATCTGGTTATCGCCAAAGCCTCGCTGCGCTTTTATGTTCTCACTGAGATCAGCCAGTTTCTGTTGCTGACGCTGTTCTCACGCTGGTTGATCCCGTTACATGGCGCGACGGGTGCGGCGCAGGCCTATATGTTTACCTATGTGGCTTACTTTGCCCTGTGTTGTGGCGCTTTTATTGTTTACTGCCGGAAAAAATGACTTTAATTCACGTTTTGGGATCTGACATTCCCCACCACAATCTTACGGTGCTGCGCTTTTTCAACGATGTACTCAGCGTTGAGCAGCCCGTGGCTTCGCCACGCCATTTTATGGTAGTAACGCAGCAGCCAGAGAGCCTGGCACCGTTCAGTGCATTGCAGATTGAGTGCTTTACCAGCAAAAAAGCACTGGCGCAGGCGGTGCTGCAGCGGGCCAGACATCGTCAGCAGCGTTTTTTCTGCCACGGTCAGTTTAACCCGTGGATCTGGCTGGCATTACTCAGTGGCAAGTTGCGCCGTTCCCAAATCTTCTGGCATGTCTGGGGTGCCGATCTCTATGAAGATTCACGCAGCCTGAAGTTTCGCCTGTTCTATCTGGTTCGCCGGCTAGCACAGGGACGCGTTGCTCAGGTTTTTGCGACCCGTGGCGACCTGCATCACTACCAGCAGCGTCATCGCAGGGTGCCGGGTTCACTGCTCTATTTCCCGACCCGAATGCCCGCCGCCGCTGTTGAGTCTGATCCCGCAGAGCCGTTTACGCTGCTGCTGGGCAACTCCGGCGATCCGAGTAACCGGCACATTGAAGGCTTAAAAGCGATTCGCGCGCAGTTTGGCACACAGGTGCGTATCGAGGTGCCGCTGGGCTATCCGCCAGGCAACGAGGCGTACATCAGTGAGATTCAGGCTGCAGCAGAGACACTGTTCCCGGACGGGCAGGTGAATCTGATGCGTGAAAATCTGGCGTTTGATGATTATTTAGCGCTCCTGGCGCGCTGTCATGTCGGCTATTTTATGTTTGAACGTCAGCAGGGAGTGGGAACACTTTGTCTGCTGATCCAGGCCAACGTGCCGTTTATCCTGACCCGCAAAAATCCGTTCTGGCGTGATGTGGCTGAGCAGCAGCTTCCGGTATTGTTCAGCGAAGATACGCTGTCGCCTGCGGTGATTGCCGAGGCACGCCGCCAGCTGATGAGCTGTGATAAACAGGCGATCGCCTTTTTTGCGCCGGGGTATCTCGCAGGCTGGCGGGCCGCGTTACAGCTCAGCGAAGGGGAGTTGTCATGAGTCTTATGCAGTTTGGCGGCCTGCTGGTGGTCTATATGCTGTCGCTGGTTTTTATTCTGACCCTGACCTGGCGGGAGTTTAAGCGCGTCCGTTTTAACTTCCATCTGTTCTTCACACTGCTGTTCTTACTGACCTTTTACTTCGGCTTCCCACTGACCTCGGTGCTGGTGTTTCGCTTTAATGTTGAGGTGGTGCCGGTCGAGAATCTGCTGGAGGCGTTGCTGTCAGCGACGGCGTTTTACGCCATTTATTACGTCAGTTATAAAGTGCGGCTGAAGCCCGCCAGTGCGCCACCGGCGAAGCCCTGGCTGCAGATGAATCGGGTTGAAACGCACCTGACCTGCGTGATTCTGGCGCTGGTGGCGCTGGGAACCGTCACTGTGTTTTTCATTCACAACGGTTTTCTGCTGTTCCGCCTGACTGCCTATAACCAGATCTTCTCCAGTGAAGTCTCGGGGGTGGCGCTTAAGCGCTTCTTCTACTTCTTTATTCCGGCGATGTTGATCCCCTATTTTCTGAGCCCGACGCGCCGCAACTGGCTGCTGTTCCTGGTGGTAACAGTGGCCTTTGGTTTGCTGACCTACGCACTGGTGGGCGGCACCCGCGCCAATATCATTATTGCTTTTGCCCTGTTCCTGTTCATCGGGATCACCCGTGGCTGGATCACTCTGTGGATGCTGGCAACAGCGGGCGTACTGGCAATTGCGGGGATGTTCTGGCTGGCGCTGCGCCGCTATAACCTCGACGTAATGGGCGATGAAGCGTTTTATACCTTCCTCTATCTGACGCGTGATACGTTCTCACCGTGGGAGAATCTGGCTCTTCTGCTGGATAACTACGCCCGCATTGAGTTCCAGGGTCTGGCGCCGCTGTGGCGTGATTTCTACGTTTTCATTCCGACCTGGCTCTGGCCGGATCGGCCGCTGGCGGTGTTAAACAGTGCGAACTACTTCACCTGGGAAGTGCTGAATAACCATTCTGGCCTGGCGATTTCTCCCACATTAATTGGATCGCTGGTGGTGATGGGCGGCGTCTGGGCGATTCCAGTTGGTGCTGTCGCGGTAGGGATGATTATCAAAGCCTTTGATGCGATCTATCAGCGTGGCTGCCTTGAGACCAATCGCTACACCGGCGCCATCCTGCAAAGCTTCTGTTTTGGCGCGGTATTTAACATGATTGTGCTGGCCCGCGAAGGTCTTGATGCGTTCGGTTCTCGCGTGGTGTTTTTCTGCATCATTTTTGCTGCCTGTCTGGGCATAGCTAAATTACTTTTCTGGTTACTGGATCGCGCAGGTTTGATTCGCGACCGCAGCAGGCGGGTGTTGCACAGCCCGCTCTGATTAACCTCTGGGATTGACGGAAGATATGACAACGTTAACTGAGACGCCGCAGTACCGGATTCGCGGCGTTGATTTGTATGGCTTCGAAAACATGCCGTCGGCGGTGAATTTTCTGATGCCGCCGCAGCGCGTTCGCAGCGGTATTTTAGTAGCGATCAATGCAGAGAAGATTCTGACCGCTGAGCGGGATGAGGGATTACGCACGCTGTTAGCGCAGGCTGAATATGCGTATGCCGATGGCATCAGTATTGTGCGGTCGATTCGT
This sequence comes from Pantoea sp. MHSD4, assembly GCF_021043305.1. NCBI lineage: Bacteria > Pseudomonadati > Pseudomonadota > Gammaproteobacteria > Enterobacterales > Erwiniaceae > Pantoea > Pantoea sp. MHSD4. The sequence continues at coordinate 172,795 of NZ_JAJNDH010000007.1, forward strand.
AAAAAATATCCGCAGGCGTCGGTGCAGCGCATTGCGGGAGCAGATTTATGGGAAGCGTTGATGGAGCGCGCCGGGCGTGAAGGGACGCCGGTGTTTCTTATCGGTGGTCGCCAGCGGGTGCTGGATGAAACCTGTGATAAGTTACGCCGCCAGTGGAATGTGAATATTGTTGGCGCGCAGGATGGCTATTTTGCGCCAGCCGATCAGGATGCGCTGTTTGCCCGGATTGCGGCTAGCGGTGCGAAGCTCGTCACTGTAGCGCTGGGATCGCCACGTCAGGAGCTGCTGATGCTGGCGTGCCGTGCGCACTGTCCTGATGCGCTCTACATGGGCGTAGGCGGAACCTACGATGTTTTTACCGGTCATGTAAAGCGCGCCCCTAAAATCTGGCAGCGACTGGGGCTGGAGTGGCTCTATCGTCTGATTCGACAACCGAGCCGCCTGCGCAGGCAATTAAAACTGCTTAAATATTTGCGCTACCACTGGCGCGGCGATCTCTGATATTGCTGATAAATGCCGCATTTTTAGGCATTGTGAGAGAGGAAATGCACTATTTGTCGAGAAAGTGCACAAAGCGTAATCAAACGCGTCTTTTTATTTAAAAAGCACTAGACACGATGGGCGCTTATCTCTAGTATGCACATCCGCAACGGCGCTACGCGCCCGTAGCTCAGCTGGATAGAGCGCTGCCCTCCGGAGGCAGAGGTCTCAGGTTCGAATCCTGTCGGGCGCGCCATATCGTTTGTGCGCATGAGCTTCGGTGGTTGATTTACCGCGGTTGGCAGTAGAGATTTAAATGCTGCAGGTTTTAAATCTGTGACATTAAGAATTGTGGTGGCTATAGCTCAGTTGGTAGAGCCCTGGATTGTGATTCCAGTTGTCGTGGGTTCGAGTCCCATTAGCCACCCCAGATTTTGCTGGGAAACGCGAAGGTGGCGGAATTGGTAGACGCGCTAGCTTCAGGTGTTAGTGTCTTAACGGACGTGAGGGTTCAAGTCCCTCTCTTCGCACCAGGCAAAACAGTTAAAAAAATCGGCGAGTAGCGCAGCTTGGTAGCGCAACTGGTTTGGGACCAGTGGGTCGGAGGTTCGAATCCTCTCTCGCCGACCATTTTTAGAAACCTGTCTGAAAAGACAGGTTTTTTTTCGTCTGTATAAAAGAGGATGAGGACCTCCGAAGGAGGTTTGAGCCGAGCGTAGCGAGACAACGTTGCTTCAGCAACGGCCCGCAGGGCGCTGCTCGCAGAGCAGGGTAATCCTCTCTCGCCGACCATTTTTAGAAACCTGTCTGAAAAGACAGGTTTTTTTTCGTCTGTATAAAAGAGGATGAGGACCTCCGAAGGAGGTTTGAGCCGAGCGAAGCGAGACAACGTTGCTTCAGCAACGGCCCGCAGGGCGCTGCTCATAGAGCAGTGTAATCCTCTCTCGTCGACCATTTTAGAAACCTGTCTGAAAAGACAGGTTTTTTTTCGTCTGTAGAAAAGTGGATTCGAATGTCTGCGGGAGATATGGGCCGGGCCGGCTTGGGTGCTGTGGAACAATGTTGCTGTGAGTTCGAGTCTGCGAAGGGAACACGGTCAGATCGGAAAGTCGCTTAAGCCATCCATGGCCGCTCGGCCCACGCGATTACGCACCTCATCCCTGAGGTGCGCCCGTAGCCGGGCCAACGCTCTGCGTTGTTCAAAAACGCTCCCGGCGTTTTTGTCCCAGGCGTGGGACGCTTTCCTCCTCTGACCATGTTCCCGACGCATTGGGCTTCTTCATTGCTGTAAACTCTCTGAAGCTTATGTAAGTACTTAATGCGTCTGCCATACGTGAAGCGAAGGGAGCATACGCCTGTAGCAAAGCATCGCGGGCCACGGACGGCCCGCGCTGAGGCCGCCAGGGATGGCGTCTTTTGCGTCTTTGCGAAAGGCGTATGCTCCCTGAAGCCGGCACAGCGGTGAGAACGGGCTGCTGTTTGCTAATCTTCGATGCCAGCTCTCCCGCTTTGATTTCGCCAGTTGTCAGTTAAAGTTGCTTAAGCAGGAGTAGCAGCGTCGTGAATCGCCGACAAATAAGTCATTGTTATTGTTAAGTTCACAGAGAGATTGGCCTCGCTGTCTCTATTAAGAGACAGAGAAAATGCAAGCTGTCGCCGGATACCGACACTTAACATCGGACATGGCTAAGAACAGATTTGGCACTGTGATTAAGTTATTGATTTGTAATTACTTTAAATATAAACCTTAACCTGGCACGGCTTGTGCAATACTTCTGCTGTAGATGCTCATTCCACCTCTTATGTCTGCTTATGCTACATAAACCTGGGAATGATGCAGAGCCAATTTTCGGTACCTGTTGTCTGCCTGCCTGTATCGCGTAAGCCTTACAGGGTTAACAGACACCACGTTGAGTCAGGTACCTCCCGGTTGTCTTACCGACCTGATCTTACACCTGCCACTGGCAGGTGTTTTTTTTGCCTGCGAGAACCGGATGGCAGATTTTGGGCACAAAAAAGCCGGGCGAGCCCGGCTTAATCCTGTCTGACAATCGCATCAGGCGTTTGGGTTATTCTTCAGCGTCAGCAACAACCCTTCACGGCGCATTTTTGCAGCCTCTTCCGGGCGATGCAGACGGTCATAAACATCTGCCAGCCATGCATAATCGAACGCATCCGGCCGCTGCGCCAGCGCCTGCTGCAGCGCGTCAGCTGCCTGCTGCCATTCCCCATGACGCATCAGCAACTGCCCCAGCGTACTGTGCAGCAACGGCGTTGCGCCATGCTGTTTAATCTGCTGGCGTAATGCTTTCTCCAGTGCTTCGGGATTGCCGCTTTTGATACGTGGCATCAGCAGTACCAGACGATCGTCATAATGACGTTTCAGGCCTTCCAGCACGATCGACTGTGCGGTGTCGTGATCGTCACACTCAATCAGATGATCCGCCATGGCGACCTGCAACGTCGTATCCTGACGGGTCTTGCGACTCAGTGTGCTCCACCAGCGCTTCAGCCCATCACTGCCCTGATCAGCCATCGCCTGATTCATCAGACCCAGCCAGGCCTGCTGCTGCAAGGCATCGCGATGCAGCTCATCGCCGACCTGTGACTTCTGCATCGACGGCAGAATATCCAGCAGCGCACTCCAGGCTCCTGTGCGGATATACGCCTGTTCGGCCAGGCGCAGTACTTCCGGGTGACGCGGTGCCACTTCCAGCAGGCGGTCGATGCTATGACGCGCAGCGTGATCTTCGTTACGTGCCAGCTGAATACGTGCGCGGGCGATTTCCACCGGAATGGTATTGTTTTCCGACAGCTCTGCAGCACGCTCAAGATGCTGATTAGCACGGGCTTCATCACCACGCTGTTGTGCAGCTTCTGCAGCCAGCAGATAGTTGGCTACAGGCACATCAGCGTGATCGGCATCTTTAGAGAGCAGTTTCTCAACCTGACGGTGGTCGCCTTCTGCCAGCTTCATCAGCGCCGACTGAGTATGGCGCTGGGCGCGACGGCGTTTACGTCCGGTAAACCAGCCACGGGTTCGCGCGCCGGTGTGCAGCACGCGGCGCAGCAGCCACTCTACGGCCAGAATCACCAGCAGGCTGAGGATAAGGATAATGACCAGGCCTGTGACGCTGGTTTCGATATTCCAGTTATCAGTCTGAATCAGCACGTAGCCCTGATGACCGGCAATCATCGGTCCCAGCACCACGCCCGCAATCAGCAGGATAAAGAGGATAAATACCTTAAGCATGCTTAGCCCCCCTGCTGATTAGCAGCGGCAGAAGGTTGCGCTAACAGGTTACGCACCCGCGTCTGCATCAGCTGTTCCAGCAACGGCTGACTTTCCAGGTTATCCGGCAGATCCATATTGATGTTCTGCTGACTCAGCTCATCCAGCTGAGCAAGGAAAGCTTTGGTGGCGGCATCATTAGTGTCGTACCAGGCGCGAACCCAGGCGGACACGGTATCGATAGATTGTTTATAAATCTCATCCTGATGACGCGGAACAGCCTGAGCAGCGATCAGCAGACGTGAGCGGATATTCTCACGCAGATATACATCCTGATTCGGTGCCAGCAGCGGCTGTGCGGTGTTATCGCGGCGACGGATGGTAATAAAATCATCCATAAAATTATGCCAGCTTTTCACCAGATTCTGACGCCATTCGCGCACCGAACCTGAGAGCTCGCCGCCATCGCTGTCCATCGGCGCATCATCGCTGTCGTTATCGGCCAGGCGCAGATTATCAACGTTATTCGACAACTGATTCAGCTTGAGGATCACCCCGTCGTAGTCGACCTGCGTAACGGAAGAGAGGTTGCTGATATCCTGGGTCAGTGCACGACGCACATTCATCACGCTGGGATCGTTCATGTCGGCCAGGCTGGCATCGGCGCTTTTCAGCAGTGCCGCGGCTGTCGTGACATCCTGATCGCTCCAGAGTTTGCGGCCCGCCAGTTTCACCAGATAGTCCGCCTGTGCCAGCAGCCAGCTGCGCACGTCGTTGCCAGAGATCACGGCTACTTTTTCACGCAGGGTTTCCAGCTCTTTTGCTGAGGCATTTTGCTGCTGTTGCGCAGTCTGCAACGCCTTTTCAGCGCTACTTAATTGCTGTGTCAGCTGCTGTTTATCGCTGCCGGCCTGCTGCTGCAACGCGCTTAACTGGTCGCTCAGCTTTTGATTGGTTTGTGCCTGTAAATCAGCCTGATGTTTCCCGTTAAGGTATAAACCCGCACCCATCGCCAGCGCGATGACAATCGCAACGGCACCCAACACCATGCCACCCTTTTTCGCATTACGCGGTGGTGTGCTGTTGCTGGAAGAGGAGCGGTCAACCGCTGGGGTGGTTTCTTCAACCATGGCGGAGGAGTCTTTTTGTTCCGTCATATGTGGCACATCCCATTGTTAAAGTTCAGCGTAACGCGCGCAGCAGCGCATCGTTATCGGCACCATCGGCTACCTGAATATCCTGCCAACCTAATCCAGCGGCCAGGGTAGCCAAACGTTCACTGACGACAATCAGTCGGCAGTGGAGCAGCCATTCCTCACGATCAACCGCGGGGAACAGCGAAAAGAGCTGTTGTAACATTTCACCGCTGGTCACCACCAGCACCGAGACGCCGCGATCGCGCCAGCGGCGGCCTTCAACGGGTCCATCATAATGCTTCTGGCAGCGCTGGTAGCAGGCAGCAAACGTCACCTCAGCACCTCGCCGGGTTAAGGTCTCTGCCAGCAATTCGCGTCCGGGATCGCCTCGCAGGATCAGCGCACGTTTACCGGAAATCTGCTGAAGTGTGTTTATCTGGATCAATTCCTCACTGGTTTCATGTGCATGTGGCCAGGTCACCTGCTGGCCACTGACGGTGTGAAACGCCAGTGCGGTGCTGCGACCAATTGCATAATAGTCCAGCTCAGTGGGCCATGCTTTGATCGCGTGCTGCGCGTAGTGAATAACCTGCTGAGAAAGGATAAAGACGAGGTCGCCAGCATGAAGTCCGGCGAGCTTCTGGGGCAGAGAGGCGAGGTCAGCGCCCGGTGCGAACTCGATCAGCGGCAGGCTCCACGCCTGTTTGCCAAGGGCATGCAGGCGCGATACCAGCTCTGCCGCTGCGGGTTCCGGGCGCGTCACCAGGATGGTCATGCCGGCGGCTGCCCCTGGTAAACTTCTTTCAGGATTTCACGTGCGCCGCCATTCAGCAGTTCATCGGCCAGTGAAATGCCCATCTGTTCTGCCTGCGCGCGTGGACCCCGGCGTTCGCCGCTGACCATCACCCGGCCATCTGGTGCGCCGACCATCCCGCGCAGCCAGAGGTCATTGCCTTCCAGCACCGCGAAACTGCCGATGGGTACCTGGCAGCCACCCTCTAAGCGGGTATTCATGGCGCGTTCCGCTCTGACGCAGACTTCGGTGTCATCGTGGTTTAGTGCCCGTAACAGGTCAATTAAGACGCTGTCGTCCAGACGGCATTCAATGCCGACCGCACCCTGACCCACGGCGGGCAGGGAAACTTCGGCAGGCATTGCCTGGCGAATGCGATCTTCCAGTCCCAGGCGTTTCAGCCCGGCAACGGCCAGAATGATCGCGTCATACTCTCCGGCATCGAGCTTGCCGAGACGGGTGCCCACATTACCCCGCAGCGAACGGATCACCAGATCCGGACGGCGCGCACTAATCTGGCACTGACGACGCAGGCTGGAGGTGCCGACAATGGCCCCCTGTGGCAGCGCGTCAATAGAGTCATAATGATGGGAAACGAACGCATCGCGCGGATCGTCGCGCTCGCAGATGGTCACCAGGCCCAGACCTTCAGGGAAACTGACCGGCACATCTTTCATGGAGTGCACAGCCATATCGGCACGGCCATCCTGCATCGCCAGCTCAAGCTCTTTGACAAACAGTCCTTTGCCACCCACTTTTGCCAGCGGCGTATCAAGAATAATGTCACCTTTCGTGACCATAGGCACCAGCTCAACGCGCAGTCCCGGATGGGCACTCATGAGGCGTTGCTGTACATAATGTGCCTGCCATAATGCGAGCGGGCTTTGTCTTGTAGCAATTCTGAAAATTTTGTCTAACATGCTGTTAACCATTTTTATCGTTCACTGAATATCCTATCATCTCTGGATGAATACTGTCAGTTTCAACGGATTGAAAAGGGCCTGCGCACGGTTTCAGGCCCGGATTATCAAGCCATAACGTGGGAACCAGCGCTGAAAAGGCGGGAAGCTGGTAAGAACGTGCTAAACTGTTAAGTAGCGCAACTTTCTTTACGGTCAATCTGGCGAGTGTTAGATTGATCACGTTTCCAGCAATTATCTGCCCACTTTTTACTTTAATAAGCGGCAGAGCGTGGAAACAGGGTGCTTAAACACTGGGACAATCAGGCGAAACGTCTTGTACCTCTACATTGAGACACTGAAACAGAGACTGGATGCAATCAACCAGCTGCGCGTTGATCGTGCGCTGGCTGCTATGGGACCCGCTTTTCAGCGCGTCTACAGTCTGCTGCCAACCTTATTACATTATCAACATCCTCAGATGCCGGGTTACCTTGAAGGTAGCGTTCCATATGGCATCAGCTTCTACACGCCTGATGAAAATCAGCGCCAGCTGCTGGCCGATCTCACCGGCGACAGCGATCTGCGCCATGCCGATGCGCCGAAAGGCGAGATGCCAATCACCGCCATTTACTCCATGGGCAGCACCTCGTCTGTCGGCCAGAATAGCGTCTCGGATCTCGATATCTGGGTCTGCCATCAATCCTGGCTTGATAATGAAGAGCGCCTGAATCTGCAGCGCAAATGTACGTTATTGCAGAAGTGGTGCGTCTCAATGGGTGTGGAAGTCAGTTTCTTCCTGATTGATGAGAACCGCTTCCGTCACAATGAAAGCGGCAGCCTGGGCGGTGAAGATTGCGGCTCCACCCAACACATTTTGCTACTGGATGAGTTTTACCGTACCGCGGTTCGTATGGCGGGCAAACGTCTTCTGTGGAATATGGTACCGGGTGAAGAAGAGCATCACTATGACGATTACGTGATGTCGCTGTACGCGAAAGGCGTGCTGACCCCCAATGAGTGGCTCGATCTGGGTGGCCTCGGTACGCTGTCTGCTGAAGAGTATTTTGGTGCCAGTCTGTGGCAGCTCTATAAAAGCATCGACTCGCCTTATAAAGCCGTACTGAAAACGTTGCTGCTGGAAGCCTATAGCTGGGAATACCCGAACACGCAGCTGCTGGCGATGGATATCAAACAGCGCCTGCACGACGGCGAAATCATCTGCTTCGGACTCGATCCTTACTGCATGATGCTGGAACGCGTAACGCACTATCTCACCAGCGTTGACGATCAGCCGCGTCTTGATCTGGTTCGTCGCTGCTTCTATCTCAAAGTATGTGAAAAGCTCAGCACCGAAGATCATCATCATCGCACCGGCTGGCGTCGCGAGATTTTATCGCAGCTGGTCAAAGAGTGGGGCTGGAACGAAGAGAAGATTGCCGTTCTGGACAACCGCGCCGAGTGGAAAATTGAGCGGGTGCGCGAAGCCCATAACGAATTACTGGATGCGATGATGCAAAGCTATCGCAACCTGATCCGCTTTGCCCGCCGCAATAACTTAAGCGTTAGCGCCAGCCCGCAGGATATCGGTGTATTAACCCGTAAACTGTATGCCGCGTTTGAAGCGCTGCCGGGCAAAGTGACGCTGGTGAACCCGCAGATTTCGCCCGATCTCTCTGAACCGAATCTGACCTTTATTCATGTCCCACCTGGCCGTGCCAACCGTTCCGGCTGGTATCTCTATAACCAGGCACCGGATATGGATTCGATCATCAGCCATCAGCCGCTGGAATATAACCGCTACCTGAACAAGCTGGTGGCGTGGGCGTGGTTTAATGGTCTGCTGACCCGCAAAACCCGGCTGCATATTAAAGGCAATGAGATTTGCGATCTGGCGCGTCTGCAGGAGCTGGTCAACGATGTTTCCAGCCACTTCCCGCTGCGTCTGGCTTCGCCGACACCAAAAGCGCTCTACAGTCCGTGCGAAATTCGTCATCTGGCGATTATTGTTAACCTTGAGCATGACCCGACAGCGGCCTTCCGCAACCAGGTGGTGCACTTCGACTTCCGCAAGCTGGATGTTTTTAGCTTTGGTCAGCAGCAGCAGTGCCTGATTGGCAGTATCGATCTGCTCTATCGCAACTCCTGGAATGAGGTGCGTACACTGCATTTCAGCGGCGAACAGGCGATGATCGAAGGACTGAAAACCATTCTTGGCAAGATGCATCAGGATGCCGCACCGCCGGATACGGTGGAAGTGTTCTGTTACAGCCAGCATCTGCGCGGTCTGATCCGCACGCGCGTGCAGCAGCTGGTCTCAGAGTGCATTGAGCTGCGCCTCTCCAGCACACGTCAGGAGCCGGGCCGCTTTAAAGCGCTGCGCATGGCAGGCCAGACCTGGGGTCTGTTCTTTGAACGTATGAGTGTTTCTGTGCAGAAGCTGGAAAATGCCGTTGAGTTTTATGGCGCGATCTCCAACAACAAGCTGCATGGACTCTCTATTAAAGTCGAAACGAATCAGACACCGCTGCCACCCGTCGTTAACGGCTATGCCAGCGAAGGCATCATTCAGTTCTTCTTTGAAAACACCACGGATGAGCGCGGCTTCAATATCTACATTCTCGATGAGACGAATCGGGTTGAGGTCTATCACCACTGTGAAGGCAGCAAAGAGGAACTGGTGCGCGACGTCAGTCGGTTCTACTCCTCATCGCACGATCGCTTCACCTATGGGTCGAGCTTTATCAACTTTAACCTGCCGCAGTTCTATCAGATTGTGAACACGGGTGAGCGATTCCAGGTGATTCCGTTCCGTAGTCAGACGCTGACGCAGCTGTGTACGACGCAGCCTGACAACGACAACAGCGACTATCAACCGCGCTATCAGGTGCATTGATGCTGACGGCCTGCCTGCGCTCTGCAGGTGGCCGCTATCTTTCTGGCTTGTCACCCGGTTCACGCTATTAGCGGGGATTTCCTGTTGCTTTTCCACCTTCAACTGCGATGATAAGCATCCAGGTAAAGGACATGAAGAGCATAAAGAATGAAGAAAGTAATAAGCCTGTTGGCCGTGACACTGGCTGTAACCAGCCTTGCAGGTTGTGGTCTGAAAGGACCGCTTTACTTCCCGCCGAAGGATCAGCCGAAGAAACAACAATCGCCGACCGAACGCCAGAAAGCGGATGCCAAAAAAGCCGATGTGGGCGGACTGGTTACCGGCAACTCAGGCGTACAAGCGAACTAATCTGATGGCTTATCCGGCGGAGCAAAAAATGCAGTTCTCCAAAATGCACGGTCTCGGCAACGATTTTATGGTTGTGGATGCAGTGACACAAAACGTCTTTTTTTCGCCGGAGTTGATCCGCCGGCTGGCCGATCGTCATCTGGGGATCGGATTTGATCAGCTGCTGATTGTTGAACCCCCTTACGATCCCGATCTCGATTTCCACTATCGCATTTTCAACGCCGACGGCAGTGAAGTGGCTCAGTGCGGTAACGGTGCGCGCTGTTTTGCCCGCTTTGTTCAACTCAAAGGGCTGACCAACAAGACCGATATCCGGGTCAGTACGCAAAATGGCCGTATGGTCCTGACCGTGACGCCGGATGACCAGGTGCGCGTGAACATGGGCGAGCCCAACTTTGAGCCTCAGCAGGTGCCGTTCCGCGCCAACAAAGCCGAAAACCTCTATCTGCTGCGCGTTGCCGAACAGACGGTAATGCTGGGTGCGGTGTCGATGGGTAATCCTCACTGCGTCATCCAGGTTGAAAGTGTGAAAACCGCGCAGGTTGAACTGCTGGGCCCGATTCTGGAGAGCCATGAGCGTTTCCCGGATCGCGTCAATGTGGGTTTTATGGAGATCATCAATCCCGAACATATCCGCCTGCGCGTCTATGAACGCGGCGCGGGTGAAACACAGGCGTGCGGCAGTGGCGCCTGTGCTGCTGTTGCATGCGGCATTCAGCAGGGCATTCTGGCACCTAACGTCCGTGTCGATCTGCCTGGTGGAACGCTGCATATCTCCTGGAAAGGTGCCGGTCAGCCGCTCTATATGACCGGGCCTGCGACACACGTCTACGATGGGTTTATTCATCTATGAAAAATATCGAAGAGCAGACTGACAGTTCGGTTCTGCTGGACGATCAGGCCGTCAGTGATTATCTGCGGCAGAATCCCGATTTCTTTATCCGCAATGCACGCGCAGTTGAACAGATGGCGGTGCCGCATCCGGTGCGCGGCAGCGTGTCGCTGGTCGAGTGGCACATGGCGCGGCAACGCAACCACATTCAGCGGCTGGAAGAAGAGATCACGCTGCTGATGGAGCAGGCCAGCGCTAACCACGAACTGTTTGACCGTCTGCTGTCGCTGGAAAGTCATCTGGCAGCGGCTGATTCGCTGCAGGATATGCTCAACCGACTGCACCGCTGGGCACGTGAATTGGGCCTGGCAGGTGCCAATGTGCGGCTGTTTAGTGATAAATGGCTGCTGGGCGCGCCTTCCGATTTCTTTCAGCTGAGCCTGTCGCGTCAGGCGTTTGAACCGCTGCGTATTCAGCGCTTCGGTAACCAGCATCACTATCTCGGCAACATTAATGGCCCGGAACTGCTGCTGCTGCTGCCGCAGGCAAAAGCGATCGGTTCGGTGGCCATGTCGCTGATGGGCGAAGAGGGCGATCTCGGCGTGCTGGTGTTCAGCAGTCGCGATAGCCAGCACTACCAGTCGGGTATGGGGACACTGCTGTTGCAGCACCTGTCGCAGATGATGCCTGATCTGCTTTCCCGCTGGGTCGAGCGCGCATGAGCAGCACGCTGCTGGAGGCTGTCGACGGATTCCTGCGCTACCTGAAAGTGGAGCGCCAGCTGAGTCCGTTAACCCAGAGCAGCTATGCGCGACAGCTTGCCGCGCTGGTGGCGATTGCTGACGAGATGAAGCTCAGCAGCTGGGCACAGCTGGAACCCGCGCAGGTGCGCAGCATGGCGGCGCGTAGCCGTCGTGCCGGACTCTCTGCCAGCAGCCTGGCGCTGCGCCTCTCTGCGCTGCGCAGTTTCCTCGACTGGCAGGTGAGTCAGGGTTTGCTCTCCGCTAATCCTGCCAAAGGGGTAATGACGCCACGTAAAGCACGGCATCTGCCCAAAAATATTGATGTTGATGAAGTGAATCAGCTGCTGGAGATCGACCTTGACGATCCGCTGGCGGTGCGCGACCGGGCGATGCTGGAAGTGATGTATGGCGGCGGTCTGCGTCTCTCCGAACTGGTCAATATGGATTGCCGCCATGTCGATCTCGATTCCGGTGAAGTGTGGGTCGTGGGTAAGGGCAGCAAAGAGCGCCGGGTTCCGATTGGCCGCACGGCCGTCACCTGGATCCAGCACTGGCTGCCGCTGCGTGAAACGTTCGGTGCCCAGGATGATGCGCTGTTTCTGTCGACGCGCGGCAACCGCATTTCGCCCCGCAACGTACAGAAGCGCTTTGCCGAATGGGGCATCAGACAGGGTCTGGCGAGCCATATCCATCCGCATAAGTTGCGCCACTCTTTTGCCACGCATCTGCTGGAGTCCAGCGGCGACCTGCGCGCCGTGCAGGAGTTACTGGGGCATGCGAATCTGTCGACGACCCAGATCTACACCCATCTCGACTTCCAGCATCTGGCTTCGGTGTATGACGCTGCGCATCCCCGCGCCAAACGAGGAAAGAACGAATGAAGTTTTATCGTCCGCTGTCGGCCATAAAAGCTATGAGCTTCGACCTTGATGACACGCTCTACGATAACTACCCGGTGATTCGTCGTACCACGCTGGAGTCCCATGCGGCGTTGCAGGCTTTTCATCCGGCGCTGCGTGACTTCACGCCGCAGGATTATCAGCAGTTACGTGACGAACTGCTGCAGCGTGAGCCTGAAATCTATCATGATGTATCGGAGTGGCGACGCCGTTCGGTAGAGCTGGCGATGCTGAATGTCGGCCTCTCGGCCGCTGAAGCGACAGCGGGCGCGGCAGATGTCATGGCGGTCTTTCATCAGTGGCGGAGTCAGGTCGAGATGCCGGATGAGACGCATCAGACGCTAAAAGCGCTGGCGGAAAAAATCCCGCTGGTGGCGGTCACCAACGGTAACGCCTGCCCGGAAAAAATGGGCATTGCGCACTACTTTCAGTTTACGCTGCGGGCCGGGCCGGATGGGCGCGCCAAGCCGTGGCAGGATATGTATCAGCTTGCCGCGCAACGCCTTGATATCGCACCACATCATATTCTGCATGTCGGTGATGACCTCACAACCGATGTCGCGGGCTCACTGCGCTCTGGACTGCAGGCCTGCTGGATTAACCTGCGGCAGGGCAACCTGATGCATATCCCGGATGCGCGCCTGTTGCCGCATGTCGAAATTTCGCGGTTGGCATCACTCACCTCACTGCTATAATGGCTGTAAATTTATCCAGTCGTCTCCTCTTTTCTGCTTTGCCGCCGTCACTAATCTGGCATCTGTGTCGCCGCCTGACGGGCAGCGATACTGTCTTGCGGCAGGCGGAATAATCAGCGCGACGACAACGCTTTTTCTCTGGTAAACGGTGCTTATGGACGTTTCTGAACTGCTCGATGGTTTGAATGACAATCAGCGCGCTGCCGTTGCGGCTCCGCGCAGTAACCTGCTGGTGCTGGCAGGCGCGGGCAGTGGTAAAACGCGGGTGCTGGTGCATCGCATTGCCTGGCTGATGTCGGTGGAGAATTGCTCTCCCTATTCAATTATGGCGGTGACCTTTACCAACAAAGCGGCCGCGGAGATGCGTCACCGTATCGAGCATCTGATCGGCACCAGTCAGGGCGGGATGTGGATCGGCACCTTCCACGGCCTGGCGCACCGTTTACTGCGCGCTCACCATCTTGATGCCGGTCTGCCGCAGGATTTTCAGATCCTCGACAGTGAAGATCAGCTGCGTCTGCTTAAGCGCCTGATTAAATCCATGAACCTTGATGACAAGCAGTGGCCTGCGCGTCAGGGCATGTGGTACATCAACGGCAAAAAAGATGAAGGCCTGCGGCCAAAGCATATTGAAAGCTACGGCAATCCGATTGAGCAGACCTGGCTGCGCATTTATCAGGCCTATCAGGAAGCCTGTGATCGCGCCGGTCTAGTCGATTTCGCTGAGCTGCTGCTGCGCGCCCATGAGCTGTGGCTCAACAAGCCGCACATTCTTAATCACTACCGCGAACGTTTTACCAACGTGCTGGTGGATGAGTTTCAGGATACCAACAACATTCAGTACGCCTGGATTCGGATGCTGGCGGGTGACAGCGGTCGTGTGATCATCGTAGGCGATGATGACCAGTCTATCTACGGCTGGCGCGGCGCGCAGGTCGAGAATATCCAGCGCTTCCTGCAGGATTTCCCTGGCGCGGAAACCATTCGTCTGGAGCAGAACTATCGCTCAACCAATAACATCCTGAAAGCCGCCAACGCCCTGATCGCCAACAACAATGGCCGCCTGGGTAAAGAGCTCTGGACCGAAGGCAGCGATGGTGAGCCAATCTCTATCTATTGCGCCTTTAATGAGCTGGATGAAGCACGCTTTGTGGTTAACCGCATCAAGGTCTGGATGGAGAACGGCGGCGCGCTCAACGACTGCGCCATTCTCTATCGCAGCAACGCCCAGTCGCGTGTGCTGGAAGAGGCGCTGCTGCAAAGCAGCATGCCGTACCGTATTTATGGCGGCATGCGCTTCTTCGAACGCCAGGAGATCAAAGATGCGCTCTCCTATCTGCGTCTGATGGCGAACCGCAATGACGATGCGGCTTTTGAGCGCGTCGTAAATACCCCGACACGTGGCGTGGGCGATCGCACGCTCGACGTGGTACGTCAGACCGCCCGTGAGCGTCAGATGACGTTGTGGCAGGCCACGCGCGAACTGCTGCAAAGCCGCGCGCTGGCTGGCCGTGCCGCGTCGGCGCTGCAACGCTTCTGTGAGCTGGTCGATTCACTGGCTACGGAAACCGCCGATTTACCGCTGCATGTTCAGACCGACCGGGTCATTAAAGACTCAGGCCTGTGGCTGATGTATGAGCAGGAAAAAGGTGAGAAGGGCCAGGCGCGTATCGAAAACCTTGAGGAGCTGGTGACGGCAACACGCCAGTTCAGCTATCAGGACGAAGATGAAGATCTGATGCCGCTGCAGGCCTTCTTGTCCCATGCCGCCCTTGAAGCGGGTGAAGGTCAGGCGGACAAGTGGCAGGATGCGGTTCAGCTGATGACGCTGCACTCGGCGAAAGGGCTGGAGTTCAGCCAGGTCTTTATTGTCGGCATGGAAGAGGGGATGTTCCCGAGCCAGATGTCGCTGGATGAAGGCGGACGTCTGGAAGAGGAGCGTCGTCTGGCTTATGTCGGCGTAACCCGTGCCATGATGAAGCTGACGCTGACCTACGCTGAAACCCGCCGACTCTATGGTAAGGAAGTGTATCACCGGCCTTCCCGTTTCATCGGCGAACTGCCCGAAGCGTGCATCGAAGAAGTGCGTCTGCGCGCCAGCGTGAGCCGTCCGGTAAACCATCAGCGGATGGGTGCCCCGGTGACCAAAAATGACAGCGGATTCGCGCTGGGTCAGCGTGTTCATCACGCGAAATTTGGCGAAGGCACCATCATTAATCTGGAAGGCAGCGGTGAACACAGCCGCCTGCAGGTGGCGTTTCAGGGGCAGGGAATCAAGTGGCTGGTGGCGGCTTACGCGAAGCTGGAAACGCTTTAGCGTGCGGTTGACGGCTTTTTCGTCTCAGCGTAACATGCGCCCACTATTATCATGAGAGGACAATGCCTTGGACACGCCCAGTCGATGCTGGCTCGATGACCTGGATACCAGGAATAACATCTAAGGCTACCTCTTTACGCGGGTAGCCTTAGCGGTTATCAGCGACCTCCCTTTTTGATTCCGTCGCACGAGTCAGCACTGATTTATCTCTGAAACTCTGTTTCCGTGTTCAGGCCGTACGTTCTATGTTGAGGAACGGCGGACTGCCTTGTCCCATTTAGTCTGCAATGGGGAGTATTGCTATGCTGAGCGCATTTAAACTGGATCACAGCCGCCTGACGCGACTGGAGCTGGAAGACGAAAACGACAAACTGACCACCTCCGTCTGGGTCGATCTTATTGAACCGGAAGAGGGCGAACGTGATCGGGTGCAGTCAGAACTGGGTCAGAGCCTGGCAACACGGCCTGAGCTGGAAGACATTGAGGCCTCAGCACGTTTCTTCGAAGATGAAGATGGTCTGCATATTCACTCCTTCTTCTTCTATGAAGATGCTGACGATCACGCCGGTAACTCTACTGTGGCGTTCACCATCCGTGAAGGCCGCCTCTATACACTGCGCGAACGCGAACTGCCCGCTTTTCGCCTCTATCGTATGCGCGCCCGTAACCAGACGCTGATCGACGGCAATGCCTTTGAGCTGCTGCTCGACCTGTTTGAAACCAAAATCGAACAGCTTGCCGATGAAATCGAGAACATCTACAGCGCGCTGGAGAAACTCAGCCGGGTGATCATGGAAGGTCAGCAGGGCGAAGAGTACGATCAGGCGCTGTCGCGGTTAGCGGAACTGGAAGATATCGGCTGGAAAGTGCGCCTCTGTCTGATGGATACCCAGCGCGCGCTGAACTTCCTGGTGCGTAAAGCGCGCCTGCCGGGCAATCAGCTGGAGCAGGCACGTGAAATTCTGCGCGATATCGAATCGCTCCTGCCGCATAACGAATCGCTGTTCCAGAAGGTGAACTTCCTGATGCAGGCGGCAATGGGCTTTATCAATATCGAGCAGAACCGCATCATCAAGATCTTCTCCGTGGTCTCCGTGGTATTTCTGCCGCCAACGCTGGTGGCTTCCAGCTACGGGATGAACTTCGAGTTTATGCCGGAACTGAAGTGGAGCTTTGGTTATCCTGCGGCTATCGGCCTGATGATTCTTGCCGGACTGGCACCTTATCTCTACTTCAAGCGTAAAAACTGGCTTTAAAACAGCCACGGGCCATCTCAGATGGCCCGTTTTGCTGGCTCTCATCCCCGTTTCTGCGTACTCTGACCCTCCTTTTTTTACAAATAATTAACTTCTTATGGACGCTTTTTCGTTGCGCGCGCAGTGGACGCTGCTGTTGCTGGTCTCAGTGTTGCTGGGTGCGGTGCTGCACTATTTTCATGTGCCTGCCGCGCTGTTACTGGGACCGATGATCGTGGGCGTGGTGATGGGGCTATCAGGTGCCACGCTGTGCATTGATAAACGGTTCTTCCTGGTTGCTCAGGCCGTTCTGGGCTGCATGATTGCGCAAAGCCTGTCACCTTCGATTCTGACACCGCTGATTCAGGACTGGCCGATCGTACTGGCGGTGCTGTTGCTGACGCTGGCGGCCAGTGGCTTGTCCGGTTTTCTGCTGGTGCGCTTCAGTCATCTGCCTGGCCCGACCGGCGCATGGGGATCGTCGCCGGGGGGAGCATCGGCCATGGTGGCGATGGCGGGTGACTTTGGCGCTGACGTCCGGCTGGTGGCGTTTATGCAGTATCTGCGGGTACTGTTTGTCGCCTCGGCGGCCGCGCTGGTGGCGCGCATCGGGCTGGGCGATGAAGCACACAGCGTGTCGCTGCTCTGGTTTCCGGCGCTGAATCGCGGTTTTGCCATTACCCTGGTCGTCATGCTGCTGGGTGCATGGCTGGGCACACGACTGCGCATTCCTTCTGGCGCGTTGCTGCTGCCCGCACTGGCGGGTGCGGCACTGAACAGCAGTCATATCGCGATATTACAGGTGCCGGAATGGTTGCTGGCCGTGGCCTATGCGCTGATTGGCTGGAGCGTGGGACTGCGTTTCACCCGCCCGATTTTTCTGCTGGCACTGCGCACGCTGCCGCAAATGCTGGCCTCGATCTTCGGGTTGATGTTGTTGTGTGGCGGGCTGGCGTGGATGCTGACCCGAATGCTGGATATCGATCTGATGACGGCTTATCTCGCCACCAGTCCAGGCGGACTGGACACGGTGGCGATTATTGCTGCAGGCACGCAGGTCAATATGGCGTTTGTGATGGCGATGCAGACGTTGCGTCTCTTTACCATCCTGCTGACCGGCCCGGCTTTAGCGCGCTTTATTTCACGCTACGCGCGCACGGGAACGGGAGCGGAATGAAAACGCCACCGCATCGCAGACAAACACCAGCAGCGCCAGCCAGATGAAGGCAAAGGTCACCAGCTTGTCTGGCGTGATGGTTTCACCGTAAAACACCACCGCCAGGACAAACATCAGCGTCGGGCCGAGGTACTGGAAGAAGCCCACGGTGGAGAGTCGCAGTCGGCTGCAGGCCGCCGCAAACAGCATCAGTGGAATGGTGGTAACAATGCCGGCCGCAATCAGCTTCAGGTTGAGGCTCAGCGGGTTAGCCGATAAATGGCTGGTGGCGCTGTCGGCAAAGCCAAACAGGTAAATCGCCGCCAGCGGGAACAGCCACAGGGTTTCAATCAGCATACCGCTCTGCGCATCGACCTGAATCTTTTTGCGCAAAAGACCGTACAGGGCAAAGCTCAGCGCCAGGCCCAGCGCGATAATCGGTAACGATCCAAACTGCCACAGCTGCACCAGCACGCCGACGGCTGCCAGCAGTACGGCCAGCCACTGCAGGCGACGAAAGCGTTCGCGCAGAAACAGCATGCCGAACACCACGTTAATCAGCGGGTTAATAAAGTAACCGAGGCTGGCTTCCAGCATATGCTGATTGTTGACCGCCCAGATGAACAGCAGCCAGTTGCCGCCGATCGTCACTGCTGTCAGCGCCAGCATCAGCACTTTTCGGGGCTGGCGCAATACGCTGCGTACACCGGGCCAGCTGCGGCTCAGGGTAATCAGCAACAGCATAAAGAGCGCAGACCAGATCACGCGATGCGTCATGATTTCTGTCGCGGGAACCTGTTTCACCAGCTTGAAATAGGCGGGCGCAATGCCCCAGATAAAGTAAGCGCCCAGTGCAAAGCCAACGCCCTGCCGGGTTTGTTGCGTATCCATATGCGATCCATTCAGTGGCGTGGTTAGCCGATAAGATAGGTGGCAGTCGCCGTAGCGATGTAGTCGCCCTGTTGATTGTGCAGCTCCACCCGAGCCACGCCGACTTTGTTACCGGCACGCAGCAGGCTGCTGGTGGCGATGAAGCGTTCACCGCGTCCGGGACGTAAATAGTCGACACGCATATCAATGGTGCCCATGCGCGACAGACGCTGGCGCAGCTCCTCCTCAGTGATGCTCTCCTGACGGGTTAGCGCATTACTGACGCACACCATGCCCGCAGCCACATCCAGTACCGAGGCGATAACGCCGCCGTGCAGAATCTGCTGTGCCTGGTTACCTACCAGCATGGTTTTGTTATTGAAACTGATCTCTGCGTAGTCTGCGTCAAGGCGCAGCAGCTCCAGGCCCAGCGCCTGATTAAACGGCATGTGATAAACGAAAATTTCGCCGACCAGCTTACGAGCGTCCTGCTGTGTCAGCACGGGTGATGACATGATGATGTGTCCTGAAAAAATCGGGCCAGAGGGGCGCGGAACGTTAATGAGTTGTGTATTCTATGACGCCTGCGAGGGTGTTTCCAGTTTAAGAAATCAGCACTCATGCTCGCTGCCATTTGTGTGTAGAATGGCCTGCTTTTTACGACACCCTTTCAGTTATTCTGATACGCAGTTGCTCACCGGAGAATTCTATGCGTAAGCATCGCGCCTTGCTGGCGGCAATGTTGATATTTCCTGCGCTGGCGCAGGCGGATGAAGCCCAGATTAAAGAGGTTCATGACGCGCCACAGGTCCAGGGCAGCATTATTGCTAACCTGCTGGAGAAGCACGACAACCCGTTTGTTCTCTATCCTTACGAGAACAACTATCTGCTCTACACCTATACCAGCGATCTGAATAAAGAGGCGATCTCATCTTATAACTGGGGAGAAAATGCCCGTAAAGATGAAGTGAAATTCCAGCTCAGTCTGGCATTTCCGTTATGGCGCGGTATTCTGGGCGACAACTCCGTCCTGGCGGCCTCTTATACACAGCGTTCCTGGTGGCAGCTGTCGAATAGCGCGGAGTCTTCGCCATTCCGCGAAACCAACTATGAACCCCAGATCTTCCTCGGCTGGGCAACCGACTATTCACTGGCGGGCTGGACCTTACGGGATGTTGAAGTGGGTCTGAATCATCAGTCCAATGGACGAAGCGATCCGACTTCACGCAGCTGGAACCGTGTTTATGCGCGTCTGATGGCGGAGAACGGTAACTTCCTGGCGGAAATCAAACCCTGGTATCGCATCCCGGAAGGGGAGAGCAGCGATGATAATCCTGATATCACCAAATATATGGGTTATTACCGTGCCAAAGTGGGCTACCGGCTAGGCGACAGTATTTTCAGCGTTGAGGGCAACTATAACTGGAACAGCGGTTATGGCGGCGCGACAATGGGCTGGAGCTACCCTATCACTGAACACGTTCGCTTCTATACTCAGGTATTTAGCGGTTACGGTGAATCACTGATCGATTACAACCATCGCCAGACGCGTCTGGGTGTGGGTGTAACGCTTAACGACTTGTTCTAATCTCAAACGTAAGACAGGAATCGCGTGGCAACCTCGGCAGTTCTCAATCAGGAAGCGCTGGCGCAGCAGGTATTGCAGGATACCTTCGGCTATCAGCATTTTCGTCCCGGTCAGCAGACGATCATTCATCAGGCGCTAAGCGGGCGCGATTGCCTGGTGGTGATGCCCACTGGCGGAGGGAAATCGCTTTGTTATCAGATTCCGGCGCTGGTGCGCGAGGGACTGACGCTGGTGGTGTCACCGCTGATCTCTCTGATGAAAGATCAGGTCGATCAGCTGCTGGCGAATGGCGTGGCGGCGGCGTATCTCAACTCCACCATGACGCGCGATCAGCAGCAGACGGTGATGGCAGACTGCCGTACCGGTCGGGTTAAGCTACTTTATATCGCTCCCGAACGCCTGATGATGGATAACTTCCTGGAAAGTCTGGCGCACTGGCAGCCCGCGATGCTGGCCGTGGACGAAGCGCACTGCATTTCCCAGTGGGGCCACGATTTCCGTCCGGAATATGGCGCACTCGGAAAGATGCGTCAGCGCTTCCCGGAATTACCGGTGATGGCACTGACCGCGACGGCGGATGAAACCACCCGCAATGACATCGTTAACCTGCTGCACATGCAGGATCCGCTGATCCAGATCAGCAGCTTTGACCGTCCTAATATCCGTTACACGCTGGTGGAGAAATTTAAACCCACCGATCAGCTGCTGCGCTACGTTCAGGATCAGCGCGGTAAGTGCGGCATTATCTACTGCAACAGCCGGGCGAAGGTGGAAGACACCGCCGCGCGTCTGCAAAGCCGTGGATTCAGCGTGGGCGCCTATCATGCCGGAATCGACAGCGAACAGCGTGGCCGGGTGCAGGAAGCGTTTCAACGTGACGATCTGCAAATCGTGGTGGCGACGGTGGCCTTTGGCATGGGTATCAACAAACCCAACGTCCGTTTTGTCGTCCACTTCGATATTCCGCGTAATATTGAGTCCTATTATCAGGAAACCGGCCGGGCCGGACGTGATGGTCTGCCCGCCGAAGCGATGATGCTCTACGATCCGGCCGATATGGCCTGGTTGCGTAAATGCCTCGAAGAGAAAGTGCCAGGGCCGCTGCAGGATATTGAACGCCACAAGCTCAATGCGATGGGCGCGTTTGCGGAAGCGCAGACCTGCCGCCGTCTGGTGCTGCTGAACTATTTTGGCGAGGGTCGCCAGCAGCCATGCGGCAACTGCGATATCTGTCTCGATCCGCCTAAACGCTACGACGGTCTGGTTGAAGCGCAAAAAGCGCTTTCCGGTATCTATCGTGTTGGTCAGCGTTTTGGCATGGGCTATATCGTTGAGGTGCTGCGCGGGTCTAATAATCAGCGTATTCGTGAACAGGGTCATGACAAACTGCCGGTTTATGGACTGGGCAAAGACCAGAGCCACGAACACTGGGTCAGTGTGTTACGTCAGTTAATCCATCTGGGGCTGGTGACGCAGAACATCGCTATGCATTCGGCGTTACAGTTGACCGAAGCAGCGCGCCCGGTGCTGCGCGGTGAAGTGCCTTTGATGCTGGCAGTGCCGCGATTGATTACTGCGAAAACAAAAAGCAGCAGTCCGGCGAAGTTTCTCGGTGGCAATTACGACCGCAAGCTGTTCGCCAAGCTGCGTAAGCTGCGAAAAGCGATCGCCGACGAAGAGAATATTCCCCCCTATGTGGTGTTCAATGACGCCACACTGATAGAGATGGCAGAACAGATGCCGGTCAGCGCGTCGGAGATGCTCAGCGTCAACGGCGTGGGCCACCGCAAACTGGAGCGCTTTGGCAAACCTTTCCTGGTGATGATCAAAGAGCATCTTGATGATGAAGAATAAAGGACACTGATTATGCTGATGTTATTCGCAACGGTTGCGCTGGTTCATCTGGTGGCATTGATGAGCCCCGGCCCTGATTTCTTTTTCGTATCGCAAACCGCCGCCAGCCGCTCGCGTAAAGAGGCGATGATGGGGGTACTGGGTATTACGCTGGGTATCGTTGTCTGGGCGGGCGTGGCGCTGATGGGACTGCACCTGATCCTGGAAAAAATGGCGTGGCTGCATCAGATCATCATGGTCGGTGGTGGACTCTATCTGTTGTGGATGGGCTGGCAGCTGATGTGTTCGGCACGTCAGCGACACAAACAGCCGCAGCAGGATGAGCCCGTAGTTGAGCTGCCGAAACGCGGAATGAGCTTTCTCAAAGGCCTGCTGACGAACCTGTCGAATCCTAAAGCGATTATTTACTTCGGTAGCGTCTTCTCGCTGTTCGTCGGTGATGATGTGGGTTCGGCAGAGCGCTGGGGCTTGTTCCTGTTGATCATTGGTGAAACCTTTGCCTGGTTTGCCCTGGTCGCGGCTATCTTTGCGCTACCGTGGATCCGCGCTAAATATCAGCGCCTGGCAAAGTGGGTCGATGGCATGGCAGGCGTCCTGTTTGCCGGTTTTGGTATCCACCTGATTATTTCACGTTAAGCGCTGCAATCCCTTTATGCCGGAGAGCGCATTGCGCATCCGGCAAAACTTCATTGCCTGTGGTATCTCTCTGAACTTCACGTGCGTGACGACTGTCACAAACTGCACCTGTTAACGCCCCACTGTTACAACCGCGTATAAATCGTCACCCTTCTTTGATTAATGAAATCTTCACCTCCGGTATGGTCGTATCGACGGACTCTGTTTTCATGGAGATGATAATGAACACAAAACCCCTGTTAGTGTTGTTAATCGCGTTCTGCATCAGCGCCTGCGCCGCGCCTGAGGCTGCCCATTATCGCGTTCCTGACCAGGTGAAGGGAGACAGGATATCGGCCATCCTGGCGCAGTTGCCTCCGGTGTCTGAGCAGCAGCAGGGCGAAAGAATTAACCAGATCTCCGCTGCGTTTCTCGGTACGCCTTATCAGGCGGATACGCTGATCGGCTCGCCCGAAACACCAGAAGCGCTGGTGATCAATTTCAACGGAGTGGATTGTTTCACGCTGCTTGATTACGTTCAGGCGCTAAGCCGCAGCCACGATCGCGCCAGCTTTGAGGCTAACCTGGTTCGGACGCGTTACGCGGGCGGAGAGGTCAGCTACCTGAAACGGCGTCACTTTTTTTCCGACTGGTTTGCTGAAAGCCCGCGTAATGCCACTGACATAACCCGCACACTCAGCCCGGATGCGGTGACGGTGGTGAAGCAACTGAATCGTGAGGTCAGCGGAAAAGAAAGGCTGCCCGGTCTGGGTGTGGTTCCCCGACGCATAACTTACATCCCAGCTCGCGCGATCACATCGCAGGTACTGAAGCAGATTCAGACCGGCGATTACATTGGCGTTTATACCAACGCTCAGGGGCTGGATGTGTCGCACGTTGGGATTGCCGTCTGGCATGATGGACGGTTGTGGTTCAGGAACGCCTCTTCGCTGGCCGCTCATCGCAAAGTGGTCGATACGCCATTCAGGGAGTATATGCGATCAAAACCGGGAATTATTGTGTTGCGTGCGGTGCCATTGACCGCGCCGTAGCGTCGCCAGGGAGAGGGGATGTGATGCAGGGAAGGATCGCGCCGACCTCAGCGTGTCGGCGCGTAAGGCCTTACGCGATCTTTCTGGCGCTGGCCAGCAGCGCGCCCACCGCCATAAACAGACCACCGAAAATGCGGTTCATTAACTTCATCTGTTTTGGTCCTTTAATCCAGCCAGCAATCCGCGTTGCCAATGTGGCGTAACCAATCATCACGATGATATCGACCACCACGGTGGTGACACCCAGCACCAGATACTGCATAAACAGCGGCTGATGTGGCTGGATAAATTGCGGAAAGAGTGCAGCAAGAAAAACGATACTTTTCGGGTTGGTCAGGTTAACCAGTACGGCGCGTTTGAAAAGGCGACGACGCGGCATCGCTTTGGCGACCGCATCCAGATCGATGCCACCTGCGGAGCGCCATTGCTGAATACCCAGCCAGACCAGATAGGCTGCACCGGCCCATTTCAGAATTTCAAATGCCAGCAGCGACTGAGAAAACAACGCGCCCAGACCGATACCGACCAGCACGATGTGCAGTGCCAGGCCGACCTGCAAACCGGAGATGGACGCTACCGTGCCACGGTAGCCATGGCTGATACCGGTACTCATGGTGTTGATTGCCCCGGAGCCAGGCGACAGGCTGAGAATTGTGGTGGTAAGCAGATAGGTCAGCCACCATTCGATGGTCATGGGTCAGGCTCTCTTTAGTAACGGAATTGTGACACAATACGCCAGAAATAAGCGCGACGCTACGGCCTGCGCATGGCATTCATGACTCAGTATCCGGTCATCAGGAGGGCGAATGAATCAACACAAAGCCAGTTGGCTGCGACGTGAAAAAGCCTTTGCTGCCTTCGCCACCGGGCCGCTGCTCGATTTCTGGCACAGTCGTGAAGAACGGGAGTTTACCGGCGTAGGAAATCTGACGCTGCGCTATGTCCGCTTCACATCGCCGCAACATAAGCGTGTGATCCTGATTGTGCCAGGACGCATTGAGAGTTACATAAAATATCCTGAGCTGGCGTACGATCTGTTTCACTGCGGATTTGATGTGGTGATTCTGGACCATCGCGGTCAGGGGCGTTCCGATCGCCTGCTGGAAGATACACACCGTGGTCACGTAGCGGAATTTACCCATTATGTCGACGATCTTGAAACGCTCTATCTTAAAGAGATTGTCAGCGGTCACTATCAGCAGCGCTATGCGCTGGCTCACTCGATGGGTGGCGCAATCTTAACGCTGTTCCTGGCGCGTCAGCCGCAGGCGTTTCATGCGGCAGCGTTAGTGGCGCCGATGTTTGGCATTGCCTTGCCGCTGCCCTCATTTCTGGCCCATCGGCTTCTTGACTGGGCGGAGAAACGTCCGGCTATGCGCGATGGCTATGCGCTCGGCACCGGACGCTGGCGCGCGCACCCGTTTGGCATTAACCGGCTGACGCACAGCACCGAGCGTTACCGGCGAAACCTGCGATTTTATGCGGACGATCCGGCGATTCGCGTCGGCGGGCCAACCTACCACTGGGTGCGTGAAGGCATCCATGCCGGTCGCAATATTATCAGTCAGGTCGATAAGATCACCACGCCGCTACTGCTGTTACAGGCCAGCGACGATCGGGTGGTCGACAATCGTTCACAGGATCTGTTTTGTGCCGCAATGGCCGCGGCGGGTCATCCGTGTGAGGGCAATAAGCCACGGGTGATCGAGGGTGCGCGTCATGAGATCCTGTTTGAAAAGGATGAGATGCGCGCCGAAGCACTCAATGCAGTGGTCGACTTTTTTTCATCGCACCACTGACGTTTTTTATCCGACCGGTTAAACCGGCAGAACCAGATACCCGAGGTTTTCATGTATCACATCGTTGCATCCGATCTGGATGGCACGCTGCTTTCTCCCGAACATCGTCTGACCCCTTTTGCGCGTGAAACACTGCAGCAGCTGGTCGCGAAAGATATTCACTTTGTGTTCGCCACTGGCCGTCATCATATTGATGTCGGACAGATGCGCGACAGCCTGGCCATTCCTGCCTATATGATCACCTCAAACGGCGCGCGCGTGCACAACGCACAGGGCGAACTGGTGTTCAGTCATAATCTGGATGAGGACATCGCCAGCGATCTGTTTGGTCTGCAGTATCATCACAGCGATATTCTGACGCACGTTTACCGCGACGATGAGTGGTTTGTCAGCCGTTCAAGCCCGGCGGAGCAGGACTATTTCCGCGAGTCGGTCTTCAACTATCAGGTCTATGAGCCGGGTCTGTTGCCTACTGATAACATCAGCAAGGTTTTCTTCACCTGCGAAAATCCTGAGCATCTGATTCCGATGGAGCAGGCGATTGAAGCGCGCTGGGGCGACCGGGTTAATGTCAGTTTCTCGCTGCCAACCTGTCTGGAAGTGATGGCGGGTGGCGTGTCGAAAGGGCATGCGCTGGAGGCGGTCGCGAAGACGCTGGGCCACACGCTGAAAAGCTGTATCGCTTTTGGCGACGGCATGAATGATGTGGAGATGCTGAGCATGGCGGGTAAAGGCTTTATCATGCAGAACGCCCATCAGCGGTTGAAAGATACGCTGCCAGCGCTGGATGTGATTGGGTCGAATGCCGATGATGCGGTGCCGCAGATGCTTCGCACGCTCTATCTGGCTTAAGCCGTCAGCGTAAAACAGGGCCGGATAACCGGCCCTGTTTTTATGGCCGTCAGGCGAGGGTCTTTTTGTGTTTGTGTTCGCTGACCATGGTCAGTAACAGCAGAATAACCGCCAGCACACAGCCCGCAATCATGACCATGAAGCCGCCGTCCCAGCCGAAATAATCGACGGTGTAACCGACAATGGCGCTGGCCGCCACCGATCCGCCCAGATAGCCGAACAGGCCGGTGAAGCCCGCTGCCGTGCCCGCCGCTTTTTTCGGTGCCAGTTCCAGCGCGTGCAGACCAATCAGCATCACCGGACCGTAGATCAGGAAGCCAATCACGATCATGCAGGCCATGTCGACGCCAGGATTACCCGCCGGGTTGAGCCAGTAGATCACAGTTGCAATGGTCACCAGCGTCATAAAGAACACCCCGGTTGCACCGCGATTGCCGCGGAACACTTTGTCCGACATCCAGCCACACAGCAGCGTGCCCGGAATCCCCGCATATTCATACAGGAAGTAGGCCCACGACGATTTATCCAGCGTGAAGTGTTTTACTTCGCGCAGATAGGTCGGCGACCAGTCGAGAATGCCGTAGCGCAGCAGATAAACAAAGACGTTGGCCAGTGCGATGTACCACAGCAACTTGTTTGGCAGCACATACTTCATGAAGATCTGTTTTGCCGTCAGCTCCTCTTCGTGGCTGGCATCGTAATCAGGCGGATAGTCGTTTTTGTACTCTTCAATCGGCGGCAGACCACAGGATTGTGGGGTGTCGCGCATCAGCGCAAAGGCCAGAATCGCAATAGCAATCGCGCCAAACGCCGGCATGTAGAGTGCTGCTTTCCAGTCGTTGAACCACGCCATACCGAGCAGGAACAGCAGAGGCGGAATACCGCCGCCTACGTTATGCGCACAGTTCCAGACCGAGACAATCCTGCCGCGCTCCTTCTGCGACCACCAGTGAACCATGGTACGTCCACAGGGTGGCCAGCCCATGCCCTGGAACCAGCCGCAGACAAACAGCAGCACGAACATCACCATGATGCTGGAGGTCGCCCAGGGGACAAATCCCATAATCAGCATCACTGCTGCTGCCAGAATCAGGCCAGCCGGTAAGAAGACGCGCGGGTTTGATCGGTCAGAGACCGAGCCCATGATGAATTTTGAAAAGCCGTAGGCAATGGAGATGCCGGATAAGGCAAAACCGAGATCGCCACGTGAAAAACCCTGCTCCACCAGATAGGGCATGGCGAGTGCGAAGTTTTTCCTGACCAGATAGTAGGCCGCGTAACCAAAGAAGATCCCGATGAAAATTTGCCAGCGCAGGCGACGGTAGAGCGGATCGACATGATCCTCCGCCACCTGCGGCTGACGTGGTGCAGGTTTAAAAATGCTCAGCATCAGTGAGGCCCTCCAGGGCACATTATGGTTTTTTATTCCCAGCAGGTTGGGGCAGGAAAAGAGCAGAAAAAAATGGACGCAGGATGTTCCATTTCGCGCAAAGAATAGTGTTAGTTGCGCAACGTTACTGTGATGAGTGACACATTTGTTACAGTTTTATTACATTTGAGAGCGAATATGATCATCCGATGGATCATTTCGCGCATTTTATCTGGCATAAAACCCATTCCGGCACCGCTTATGTCAGTAAGTGTAAACAAGTCATTTTTCGGGCGTTTTAATCGCCTGGTTAGTAATCAGATGTCAACCAGATTTAACAGCCTGAGGGCTGCACATTGTTTACACTGACGGCCTGTTTATTTCGGGATCGTCACCGTGTTTTTATTGATTATTACCACCATTCTGTGGGCCTTTTCGTTCAGCCTGATTGGCGAGTATCTTGCCGGTCAGGTAGACAGCTGGTTCTCTGTGCTCATGCGTCTGGCGCTTGCTGCGCTGGTGTTTCTCCCTTTCCTGCGCTGGCGCGGCCATCGCCCTTCGACATTGCTGCTTTATATGCTGGTGGGGATGTTGCAGCTGGGCGTGATGTATCTGCTGAGCTTCGAAGCCTATCTCTACCTGAGCGTGTCGGAGTTCCTGCTGTTTACGGTGATGACCCCGCTCTACGTGACGCTGATTTATGATCTGATCAGCCGTCGTCCGTTGCGCATCGGCTATATCTTCAGTGCGTTGCTGGCGGTGGCAGGCGCGGCCATTATTCGCTATGACAAAGTCAGCGATCATTTCTGGTTTGGCCTGCTGTTAGTGCAGCTGGCAAACATCTGCTTTGCGGCGGGAATGGTAGGTTATAAGCGTCTGCAGGAGACCCGACCCATGCCGCAGCATACCGCTTTCTCCTGGTTCTATCTGGGGGCAGTGTTGATTGCGGTGATCGCCTGGTGTGCCTGGGGTAACCCGCAGAAGTTGCCGACGACTTCATTGCAGTGGGGCATTCTGGTCTGGCTGGGGGTGGCAGCTTCCGGTCTCGGCTATTTTATGTGGAATTACGGTGCGACGCAGGTCGATGCCGGTACGCTGGGCATTATGAATAACATGCACGTTCCCGCCGGGCTGCTGGTAAATCTGGCTATCTGGCAGGAGAAGCCGCACTGGCCGAGCTTTATTGCGGGCGCGCTGGTGATCCTCGCCTCGCTGTGGGTGCATAAGCGGTGGGTGGTGGGGCGTAGTGACCGGTAATCATTAGGTGCTGGGACAAACCGTTGCTGTAGCCGGACTGCGGCCTCCCGGGCTGGCGCGTCCGATCGCGAAGGAATCTCACCTCCCTGTGGATCGTCCGGGCCATCCCTGGCCCGGACGCTTCGCTCTTCAGACGCGCCAGCCCGGGAGACTTAACAGCATCATCGCAGTTGAACAAAGGACTCAGAGCGAATATGAAGGAGGGGATGGCGGGTTGAGAAGTAAAGCGTCCGCCGCAGGGATGCGGCGGTCGAGGCTCCAGGGATGGATTTACGCCGTCTTTACGCAGCAACCCGCCATTTCCGACTGGATGGCACCATATCAGGCAGGCTTCTCACTCTTAGGACGCTGAATCATCGCCAGCCCTTTCAGGAAGTTGCGCAGAATCTGGTCGCCACACTCGCGATAGTTCTTATGATCCGGTTTGCGGAAAATCGCGCCAATCTCAGCCTGTGAAACAGTAAAATTCACGCGCTTCAGGACATCAGGAATGTCGGTGGTTTTCAGATCAAAAGCGATGCGCAGCTTTCTCATGAAGATATTGTTAGTCATCTTGCGTTCTATGGACGGCGCGGGCGCATCTTCACTTTTGCCACGACGGTAAAAGATCAGGCCATTCAGAAAATAACCCATCAGCACATCCGGGCAGGGACGAAACGCGGCATCGTCATCTTTTTTCAGCCACGCCTGAATATCCGCTACCGGCACGTCACATTGCGCCAGCGCAAAAATCTCCACCATTTTGGCATCGCTCAGATTGAGCATGTAGCGCACGCTGCGCAGAATATCATTGTTAGTCATGGTGAGATCTTCTCATGTTCAGTCGACAGGCTGCGCATTATAGGGGATTTCG
Organism: Pantoea sp. MHSD4; assembly: GCF_021043305.1. Taxonomy (NCBI): domain Bacteria; kingdom Pseudomonadati; phylum Pseudomonadota; class Gammaproteobacteria; order Enterobacterales; family Erwiniaceae; genus Pantoea; species Pantoea sp. MHSD4. The sequence continues at coordinate 202,565 of NZ_JAJNDH010000007.1, forward strand.
CCCGCGTTCGCGCAGGTTTGTGCCCGCCGGATTACCGCTGTAATACTGCACCGGGCAGCGCGGCGTCGCGCACAAATGGCAGATGCTCGCAGGCGTGCTGACGGGCAAAGCGGATAAAGGCTTCCAGCACAGGCTGACGCTGCTCGCCTTCGCGCACGGCGGCATAAAGACGGCTCCAGAGGCCATCGCCCAGCGTGCGGGTAACGACCAGACCCTGCTTCTCAAAACTCTCCACCACCCAGTGCGGCAGTGCGGCAATCCCCATGCGCGCCGACACCATCTGAATCATCAGCAGGGTGTTATCCACACTTTTCAGAGCCGGACTCACGCCCGCTGGCTGCAGGAAGTGACGCCAGATATCCAGACGCTGACGCTGAACCGGATAGATCATTAACACTTCATCGGCCAAATCTTCTGGCGAAATCTGCTCAACCTGCGCCAGCGGGTGGTCCGTCGCCAGTACCAGCCGCACTTCATAATCAAACATCGGCGAGTAGAACAGGCCCGAGCGCGCCAGAATGTCGGAGGTCAGCACCACATCCAGCTCACCCTGTTGCAGAGCGGGCTGCGGATCAAAGGTCACGCCTGATTTGAAATCCATCACCACCTGCGGCCAGCTCTGGCGGAACTTGTCCAGCGCGGGAGTCAGCCACTGAATGCAGCTGTGACACTCAATCGCCACCCGCAGCGTGGTCTGATGCGGCTCATGACAGGCCTGCAACGCCTGCTGAATCTGCGGCAGCACCTGCTCAGCCAGCTGCAGCAGAATATCCCCCTGCGGCGTAAAGCGTAGCGGCTGACTTTTACGCACGAACAGGCGGAATCCCAGCCGCTGCTCCAGATCGCTGAACTGATGAGATAACGCCGATTGCGTCTGATGAAGCTGGGCCGCCGCCGCCGCCAGCGATCCCGTATTGCGCAGAGCCTGAAGCGTCCGCAGGTGCTTGAGTTCGATCATGAGAGTCCTTCACATCGAAAATGAACATATTGCGCTTGAGCGACATACAGTACCCGCAGATTATAGCAGTGTAAACATCTGGACGGCTAAACATCTTTGGCTGCCCATTTTAGCCAAAGTGAAAGATTATCTGGAGAACAGCACATGACTATCCTCAACCATACCCTCGGCTTTCCCCGCATTGGTCTGCGCCGTGAACTGAAAAAAGCACTGGAGAGTTACTGGGCAGGCGACAGCACGCAGCAGGCACTACTGGCGACGGGCCGCGAGCTGCGGGCGCGACACTGGCAACAGCAGAAAGAGGCGGGCGTCGATCTGCTGCCGGTCGGCGATTTCGCCTGGTATGATCATGTGCTGACCACCAGCCTGCTGCTGGGCAATGTGCCTGCACGTCATCAGAACACAGAGGGCACCGTTGATCTGGATACGCTGTTTCGCGTGGGGCGCGGGCGTGCGCCGACCGGCGAACCCGCGGCGGCGGCAGAAATGACCAAATGGTTTAACACCAACTATCACTACATCGTGCCGGAATTTACTCAGGGCCAGACATTTAAACTGAGCTGGACTCAGCTGCTGGACGAGGTTGATGAGGCGCTGGCGCTGGGCCATAACATTAAGCCGGTGCTGCTCGGGCCGGTGACGTATCTGTGGCTGGGTAAAGTCAAAGGTGAACCCTTTGAACGTCTGTCGCTGCTGGCGGCGATTTTGCCGGTCTATCAGCAGGTGCTGGCGGAACTGGCAAAGCGCGGCATCGAATGGGTACAGATTGATGAACCCGCCCTGGCGCTGGAGCTGCCGCAGACCTGGCGCGACGCCTTTCAGCTGGCGTATGACGCTCTGCAGGGCCACAGCAAGCTGCTGCTGACCACCTATTTTGACAGCATCGGCCAGAACATTGATGTGATTCGTGCGCTGCCGGTGCAGGGCCTGCATGTCGATCTGGTCCATGGCAATGATGATATTAAGCAGCTGAATCAGCAACTCCCCGCCAGCTGGCTGCTGTCGCTGGGCGTGATCAACGGACGTAACGTCTGGCGCGCCGATCTGAGCCGCTGGTTCAGTCGCCTGCAACCGCTGACCAGAGAGCGTGAGCAGCTGTGGATTGGATCTTCCTGCTCACTGCTGCACAGCCCGATCGACCTGAGTGTCGAGACCCGCCTGGATGACGAAGTCAAAAGCTGGTTCGCCTTTGCGCTGCAGAAATGTGCTGAGCTCTCGCTGCTGAGTCAGGCTCTGAACAACAATGATGCGGCGTCGCTGGACGCCTGGAGCGCGCCGGTGCAGGCCCGTGCTCACTCCCGACGGGTGCATAATGCGGCGGTGGGGCAGCGTCTGGAGGCCATCACGCCACAGCACAGTGAGCGGCAGAGTGCTTACCCGGTTCGCGCCGTCCTGCAGCGTCAGCGTTTCAATCTGCCCGCCTGGCCCACCACCACCATTGGCTCTTTTCCACAGACCACTGAAATTCGCGGCCTGCGTCTCGACTTTAAACAGGGCCGTCTTGACAGCAGTCATTACCGCACCGGCATCGCGGAGCACATTAAACAGGCGATTACCGAGCAGGAGCGGCTGGGGCTGGATGTGCTGGTGCATGGTGAAGCAGAACGTAACGATATGGTTGAGTACTTCGGCGAGCATCTGGACGGCTTTGTCTTTACCCAGAACGGCTGGGTGCAGAGCTACGGTTCTCGCTGTGTGAAACCGCCTGTCATTATTGGCGATATCAGTCGCCCGGAGGCGATCACTGTGGAGTGGGCCCGCTATGCCCAGTCGCTGACGGACAAGCCGGTAAAAGGGATGCTGACCGGTCCGGTGACGATTCTCTGCTGGTCATTCCCGCGTGAAGATGTGTCACGTGAAATCATCGCCAAGCAGATCGCGCTGGCGCTGCGTGATGAAGTGGAAGATCTGGAGAAGGCGGGCATCGGGATTATTCAGATTGATGAGCCTGCGCTGCGTGAAGGTCTGCCCCTGCATCAGTCTGAGTGGGCGACCTATCTGAACTGGGCCGTTGAAGCGTTCCGGCTGAATGCGGCGGTGGCGCGGGATGAAACCCAGATTCACACGCATATGTGTTACTGCGAGTTTAACGACATTATGGACGCCATCGCAGCCCTGGATGCGGATGTCATCACGATCGAAACTTCGCGTTCAGACATGGACCTGCTGGAGTCGTTTGAAGATTTCGAGTATCCGAATGAAATCGGGCCCGGCGTCTATGATATTCACTCCCCCAATGTTCCCAGCGTGGAGTGGATAGAAGCACTGTTGCGGAAGGCGGCGAAACGGATTCCGGAAACACGTCTTTGGGTCAACCCGGACTGCGGTCTGAAGACGCGTGGCTGGACGGAGACGCGTCAGGCGCTGGCGAATATGGTGACGGCGGCGAAGAAACTGCGTGGTGAGACGGCGTAGGAATGGGGCCGGTGGGTAAAATCAGGGGCGCAGAAGCGCCCCTTTTTCATTTATTTTGATGCCACGCCATACTGCCTGAACCAGGCCAGCATGCGTTGCCAGCCATCATTCGCTGATTCAGCATGGTAGCTCGGACGGTAATCAGCATTAAACGCATGTCCCGCTTCGGGATAGACGATGATCTCGGCGGTTGCATTAGCGGCATGCAACGCCTGACGCATCTGCTCGACGCTCTCCAGTGGAATGCCGTCATCCTGACCACCATACAAACCTAACACCGGGGCACTCAAGTCGACCGCAATATCAATAGGATGCTTCTGCTGCTTCAGCGTGCGCTCACCGGTCAGTCGCCCATACCAGGCAACCGCGGCGCGCAGCTGTGGGTTATGCGCGGCGTAGAGCCAGCTGATGCGGCCACCCCAGCAAAAACCGGTGATGCCCATGCGACGGATATCGCCGCCATTACGCGCCGCCCAGTTAGCGGCATGATCGAGGTCAGCCAGCACCTGAGTGTCAGGGACTTTACTGACCAGCTCGCTGAATAGCGTCGGGATATCATTGTATTCAGAAGGATCGCCCTCGCGGAAATAGAGCTCGGGCGCGATCGCCAGATAGCCTTCCAGCGCAAGACGACGGCAGATATCCCGGATGTGTTCATGCACACCAAAGATTTCCTGCACCACCAGGACAACAGGCAACGGGCCTTCCGCTGAGTGAGGCTTTGCAAAAAATGCCGGCATGTTTTCGCCCTGGCTGGGAACCGAGGTTTCACCTGCGTGAATGGCCGGGCTTTCGGTAATGATGGTCGTAGAGGCGGTGGGCTGCACGGCAGGGGCAAAGCCGCCCGTCGCCGGTTTTTGTGCCATATTATCACTGGGTTTCATTATTCTCTCCGTGCAAGCATTTGCGCAATCACGTAACTATAGCCTGGCGACAAAGCATATGCGCCAGGTGTCGGGTAACAGAATCAGCAGCGAATAAAATCATCCTCCTCTTTAACATTGCGCTGACCCGGACACAGCCTCGCGAAGAGCTATCGGGACCAGGAAGATGTTATTGTGTGATATCAATCACATTTCATCTGGCTGGAAATGTAACTTTCATTTTCTTAAGTGAATGCTGTCACATATTTATCGGGCGTGCTGGCGTAGAGTGGCGCGCTACCTTCCCTTAACAGGAGTCTGAAAAATGACACAGTCTGACGTTTTCCATCTTGGCCTGACTAAAGCCGATCTGCAGGGCGCCACCCTGGCGATTGTGCCGGGCGATCCGGAGCGTGTGAAGAAAATTGCCGGACTGATGGAAGATGCCACGCATCTCGCATCACACCGTGAATTTACTTCATGGCTGGCAAAAATTGATGGTAAACCCGTTGTGGTCTGCTCAACCGGTATTGGCGGTCCTTCAACGTCGATTGCGGTGGAAGAGCTGGCACAGCTCGGCGTGCGCACCTTCCTGCGTGTCGGGACCACTGGCGCGATCCAGCCACATATCAATGTTGGCGATGTACTGGTGACCACCGCATCGGTTCGTCTGGACGGGGCCAGCCTGCATTTTGCGCCGATGGAGTTCCCGGCAGTGGCAGATTTTGCCTGTACCACCGCACTGGTTGCTGCCGCAGAAGCCTGTGGCGCGAAGACCCATATCGGTATCACCGCCTCATCTGACACCTTCTATCCGGGCCAGGAGCGTTACGACACTGTTTCAGGCCGCGTCGTCAGCCGCTTTAAAGGTTCGATGAAAGAGTGGCAGGAGATGGGTGTACTTAACTATGAGATGGAATCCGCTACACTGTTAACCATGTGCGCCAGCCAGGGTCTGCGAGCCGGCATGGTGGCGGGCGTGATTGTGAACCGCACGCAGAAAGAGATCCCGGATGCGGTCACCATGAAACAGACAGAAAGTGACGCAGTGAAGATTGTGGTCGAAGCGGCGCGTCGCTTGCTGTAGGCCGCGTCAGGCAGCAGGTTTTTGTCCAGACTCAAAACCTGCTGCCGGTCGTTAATGGCGCGTAACGTCAGTGAAACCTGAGAGTGTTTATGCGCAACACCATTCCTGTCCGACGTCCTCTCCCCGGCGCGAATCCTGCCGCACTCAATGCCCGCCTGGAACGCAGTGCCGAACGTTTCCGTGCCGCCATGCAACAGGGCGACTATGCGCTGGCAGCCCAGTGCTGCGAAGAGGTGCTGCGCTCAATGCCCAACCAGATGCAGGTGCTGAGCGACTACGCCCTTTGTCTGCTGCGTCTGGGTCAGTACAATAAAGCGTACAAAATCTATCAGAAGATTTATCAGTCACCGCCCGCTGTGCAGGCTACAGCTTCTGAAACCTGGCTGGATGGCCTGACCGAAGTGTGTGGCTGGCTGGATAAAAAGGACGAAGTCGCACGTTACGGTCTGGCGTCGCTGATGCGTTCTGATGCACGTTTCAGTCAGGGGCAGCGCATGGCCTTTCCCGCTCCGCAACCTGAGCCTGTTGATCTCCGTCAGCCGCAGCAGAATGTCATTGCTTTCTGCCTGTATGGCGATCAGCCACGTTACTGCGAAACCTTAATCAAAAACGTTGAAGTCGCGCCTGAGTTTTATCCCGGCTGGGTCTGTCGCATCTATCTTGATGACAGCGTACCGCAGCATGTCTGGCAGCGCCTTGACCAGTCGCACGTCCAGCTGGTCGATATGTCTCACGAAAAAATCGTGTATCCAACCCTGTGGCGTTTTCTGGTGCTCGACGATCCCGCGGTGAAGCGCTTTATCGTGCGCGATGCCGACTCGTTGCTCTCGGAGCGCGAAGCGGCGGCGGTTAATGCCTGGCTGGCGTCGCCTTACTGGTTCCACCATATGCGTGACTACTTCTCTCATACCGAACTGCTGCTGGCAGGGATGTGGGGCGGCTGTCACGGCGTCTTCCGGGGTGTGGAACAGGCGATGCGTGATTTCATCGCGCAGTATCAGGGCAGTGAACGCTTCACCGACCAGTATTTCCTCAAGGTAGCGCTGTGGCCAACTGTGCGCGAAAGCCTCCTGAGCCATGATGAGTTGTTTCATTTCCATCAGGCCCAGCCGTGGCCTGACCATAGGCCTGTGCGCTGGAATACGCCGCATTTTCACGTTGGTAGTAATGCGGGATTTGCCAGTATGACCGGTAAAACCAGCGCCGCTGACGGTAGCCGGCAGCGCGTCGCGATCACCTCCGGCGAGACAACCTGGCACTATCTGGCGCAGGTCAAAAACGGTGAATGGCTGCTGCCGATGCCGTTTTTCCTGATTGATGCGTGGCAGGCTGGAAAGCTGACGGTGGCGGCTCTGTAAGCCGCTGAGTCTGGCTAAAATTGTCTGGACATTCATACAGTGCGACTCTACCTTTTCCCTCAGCAGCCTGAGTCGCGGGGAAATCATGGATCAGCACATCATCATCAGCGCCTGTCTGGCGCTTGCCGGGTTAGGGATTGGCTGGATGCTGGCACAGTTACGTGCCGGTCATCAGGTCGCCAGTTTCCAGACCGAGCGCCGTCTGCAGGAAGAGGCGCAACAGCGCCAGCAGCAGCAAATCGAACAGCTTCAGCAGCAGACGCAGCAGCGTGAGCAGGAACTGCGTCAGCTTCACGGCGCACTAAGCGGTGCCAATGAGCGACTGCAACAGCTTGATTACTGGCGCAATGAAAGCGAACAGCTCAATCGTGAACTGCGTAATCAGCTGGAGGTTAACAGCGCGCAGGAAGCAGAACTGCGTGAAGTGACCATCCGCCTGGAAGAGACCCGCTTCGCAGCTGAAGAGAAACAGCGCCTGCTGACCAACAGCGAACAACGCCTCAGCGCCCAGTTTGAAAACCTCGCCAACCGTATTTTCGAAAACAGCGGCCGTCGCGTCGATGAACAAAACCGCCAGAGTCTGGATGGGCTGATTGGCCCGCTGCGTGAGCAGCTTGATGGCTTTCGTCGTCAGGTTCATGAGAGCTTTGGCGCAGAGGCGCGTGAACGCCACACCCTGACCCATGAAATCCGGCAGTTACAGCAGCTGAATGCGCAGATGGCGCAGGAGGCATTAAACCTGACCAAAGCGCTGAAGGGCGACAACAAAATTCAGGGTAACTGGGGTGAAGTTGTATTGGGCCGCGTGCTGGAAGCCTCCGGACTGCGTGAAGGTTATGAATATGAAACCCAGGTGAGCATTCAGTCAGAACAACAGGGCAGGATGCAGCCGGATGTAATAGTGCGTCTGCCGCAGGGCAAAGATGTCGTCGTGGATGCCAAGATGACGCTGGTGGCTTATGAGCGCTACTTCAATGCAGAAGATGAAATTGAACGTGAGCAGGCGATTCAGGAGCATGTCGCTGCCATGCGGGCGCACATCCGTCTGCTGGGCCGAAAAGATTATCAACAGTTGCCCGGTTTACGATCGCTGGATTATGTGTTGATGTTTATCCCGGTTGAGCCCGCCTTTTTGCTGGCCATTGATCGCCAGCCTGAGCTGATTGGCGAGGCACTGCAGCAGAACATCATGCTGGTCAGCCCCACCACACTGCTGGTGGCGTTGCGAACCATTAATAATCTCTGGCGCTATGAGCATCAGAGCCGCAATGCACAGCGTATTGCCGATCGGGCAACCCGGCTTTATGACAAGATGCGGCTGTTTGTCGATGACATGACCGGCATTGGTCACAGTCTTGATAAGGCGCAAAACAGCTATCGCGAGGCGATGAAAAAGCTGTCAGAGGGGCGCGGCAACCTGATTGCGCAGACAGAGGGATTTCGGGCGCTGGGCGTGGAGATCAAACGGCCCATCAACCCGCAACTGGCCGAACGCGCCATGCCGGAAAACCGGGCGGATGAGGATGCAGATGACGACAGGGATGCGGATGAGAGTGAGCCGCGTGTGAGACGCCTCCACGAATAGTATGGGCGCAGCGTGCCTGACTTCCGTGACTCTGATACACTTCGGGAAGTATTGTTTGTGGAGCAGGTAAAACCGATGGCAGATGAATCACAGCAGGAAACCACCCATTTTGGCTTTCAGACGGTCGCCAAAAGCGAAAAAGCTGACAAAGTCGCGGACGTGTTTCACTCCGTAGCGGCAAAATATGACCTGATGAACGATTTGATGTCGTTTGGCGTCCATCGTATCTGGAAGCGTTTTACCATTGACAGCAGCGGCGTACGTCGCGGTCAGCGCGTGTTAGATTTGGCCGGCGGTACGGGCGATTTGACCGCAAAATTCTCTCGCCTGGTGGGCGAAACCGGTCAGGTTGTCCTGGCCGATATCAACAGCTCCATGCTGAAGATGGGCCGCGAAAAGCTGCGCAATCAGGGTGTGGTTGGCAATGTGAGTTACGTACAGGCCAACGCAGAAGCTCTGCCTTTCCCCGATAACTATTTCGACTGCATCACCATCTCCTTTGGTCTGCGCAACGTCACGGAAAAAGAGAAAGCGCTGGCCTCGATGTTCCGTGTCCTTAAGCCGGGCGGACGTCTGCTGGTTCTGGAGTTCTCTAAGCCGGTGCTGGATCCGCTGAGCAAGGCGTATGACGCTTACTCATTCCACATTCTGCCGCGTATCGGACAGCTGGTGGCGCAGGATGCAGAGAGCTATCGCTATCTGGCCGAATCGATACGTATGCATCCCGATCAGGAGACCCTGAAAGCGATGATGAACGATGTCGGTTTTGAAAATACCACTTACTCCAATATGACCGGCGGCATTGTCGCGCTGCATCGTGGATTTAAGTTCTGAGTGAGATGGTAATGAACCTGATGCCCTTGATTACCGCGGGCCTGGAAACGGCGCTGAACCGTATTCTCTATCGCGATCGCGGCCTGAAACCGGCGCGGCAACGTCTGAATGGCAAAGTGCTGACGCTGCGCCTGACTGAGTTCTCTTATCCGCTGGTGCTGGTTTTCAGTGAACAGCAACTGGACGTGTTATCGGACTGGCAGGATAGCAGTGACTGCACGGTGATCACCTCGCTGAAAACGCTGACGAAGCTGCGCGATCGCCAGCAGCTGACGCCGCTGATTCGCAGCGGTGAGCTGCAGGTTGATGGCGACCTGCAGGTAGTGCAGCAGTTCTCCGCGCTGATGGATCTGGCTGAGCTGGACCCGGCAGAATATCTGGCTCCCTGGGTAGGCGATATCGCCGCACAGGGCATCAGTCAGCGCTCGCAACAGGCATTCCGCTTTTTCACAGGCGAAGTGCAGCGTCGCCAGGATTATCTCGGACAGGCTATCACCGAAGAGTGGCGTGTTGCGCCTGGCTCGCTGGAATTAGCCTGGTTTTCTGAGGAGGTCGACGCGATGGAACGTTCGCTTGAGGCGCTTGATGCGCGTCTGGCGCAGCTGGAGGCAAAATGAGTTTTGGAGAGATCCGCCGCTTATATCTGATCATGAAGGTGTTTCTGACCTATGGCCTTGATGAACTGATACCTCAGACACGCCTCACATTCCTGTTTCGCCTGTGGCGTCGCTCTGTTTTCTGGATCCCGAATCTGCATCAGCATGAACCCATCGGCGCACGTATGCGCATGGCGATGGAGCAACTGGGTCCGGTCTGGATCAAGTTCGGGCAGATGCTCTCGACCCGTCGGGATCTCTTCCCGCCGCTGATCGCCGATCAACTCGCGATCCTGCAGGACCGCGTAGCGCCCTTCGATGGCGTCAAAGCGAAAGCGCAGATTGAAGCCTCAATGGGCGCGCCGATTGAAACCTGGTTTGATGATTTTGATATCAAGCCACTGGCGTCGGCATCCATTGCACAGGTGCACACCGCCACGCTGAAATCGACCGGCAAGAAAGTGGTGATCAAAGTGATCCGCCCCGATATTTTGCCGGTGATCAAAGCGGACATGAAGCTGATCTATCGCCTGGCCCGCTGGGTTCCGCGTCTGCTGCCGGATGGCCGCCGTCTGCGTCCGGTCGAGGTGGTGCGCGATTATGAGAAAACCCTGCTTGATGAGCTGAACCTGTTACGTGAAGCAGCCAACGCCATTCAGCTGCGCCGGAATTTTGAAGACAGCCGCATGCTCTACGTACCGGAAGTCTATTCAGATTACTGCAGCGAAACCATGATGGTGATGGAGCGTATCTACGGCATTCCGATTTCTGACGTTGCTACGCTGGAACGCCATGGCGTGAATATGAAGCTGCTGGCTGAACGTGGCGTGCAGGTCTTTTTCACCCAGGTCTTTCGCGACAGCTTCTTCCATGCGGATATGCATCCGGGCAACATCTTTGTCAGCTATGACCATCCGGAAGATCCACAATATATCGGCATTGACTGCGGTATCGTGGGTTCACTGAACAAAGAAGATAAGCGTTATCTGGCGGAAAACTTTATCGCGTTCTTTAACCGTGATTACCGTAAGGTCGCGGAACTGCACGTAGACTCCGGCTGGGTGCCGCCCGATACCAATGTCGAAGATTTCGAGTTTGCGATTCGTACGGTCTGCGAACCGATTTTTGAAAAGCCGCTGGCTGAGATCTCCTTCGGACATGTGCTCCTGAACCTGTTTAACACCGCACGCCGCTTTAACATGGAAGTGCAGCCGCAGCTGGTCCTGCTGCAAAAAACGCTGCTTTATGTGGAAGGGATTGGCCGTCAGCTCTATCCTCAGCTCGATCTGTGGAAGACAGCCAAGCCGTTCCTGGAAGAGTGGATTAAGGATCAGGTCGGTCTGCCGGCCATTATCCGTGCGGTGAAAGAGAAAGCGCCATTCTGGGCTGAAAAGTTACCCGAGCTGCCCGAGCTGTTTTACGACAGCCTGCGCCAGCACAAGTTGCTACGGCATAGCGTCGATAAATTGGTGGGTGATATGCACGCACAGCGCGTTCGTCACCATCAGGCGCGCTACCTGTTTGGCGTCGGGGCAACGTTGCTGTTAAGCGGAACGGCTGTACTGCTCACCCGACCGGACTGGGACTTCTTCCCGGCGGTGTTAATGGCGGCGGGAATCGTCTCCTGGTTAATCGGCTGGCGTAAGACAAACTGATTGTCACGTCCGTCTAAAAAAAGGTAATGTCGCTGGCTCAGGCCCGGTTGAAAAGGGCACTCTGTGGTGCATTACCTCATCGTTTTCACAGAATATTAGAGGCTATCTCATGGGCGGTATCAGTATCTGGCAATTGGTAATCATTGCCGTCATTGTTGTACTTCTGTTCGGTACCAACAAATTACGTAATCTGGGTTCGGATTTAGGTTCTTCGATTCGTGGCTTCAAAAAAGCCATGAGTGACGAGGACGATAAAAAGGATCAACCGAAAGAGCAGGATGCTGACTTCGCGGCCAAAACGCTGGCTGATAAACAGCACACTTCGGCTACCAAAGAAGACACCAAGAACGACAAGCAGGTGTAAACCGTGTTCGATATTGGTTTTAGTGAACTGGTATTAGTGTTCGTTATCGGGCTGATTGTACTCGGCCCGCAACGTTTACCGGTTGCGGTGAAAACCGTAGTCGGCTGGATCAGGGCGATTCGTTCGCTGGCAGCCAATGTGCAACATGAACTGGCGCAGGAGCTCAAGCTGCAGGAGCTGCAGGACAGCCTGAAAAAGGTGGAAGAAGCGAGCCGCGGCACGCTCTCACCTGAGCTGAAAGAGTCGATGGAAGAGCTGCGTAAAACGGCGGATTCAATGAAACGCTCGGTCAGTCAGAGCATCGACATTGAAAAAGAGGAAGACGAGGCAAACACCATTCACTCGGCCCAGCACAGGCCCGTGTCTCATCCTGCTTCAGAAGCAGGAGACGCATCTGAGTCTGGCACGGCGGAACTTTCGGCGACACCGGCTACCGCAGAACATCAGGCCAGCGCGCCAGCACAGGCCCCTGCTCCGGTTTCAGACGCTGTCACGGCTGTGCAACCTGCTGCGGCACCTTCCGCTGTTGCCACTGCCCCGGCACAGGCTCCGTCAGCCGTTTCATCCGCGCCGGCTGTGCAATCTTCTGCCGCACCTGCCGCCGTGGCCAGCGCACCGGCACAGGCGCCTGCGGTTGAAGCCGCCAGACCGGCCAATACTGCGCGACATTCCGCTCCACCCTCTTCTGCAAGTGATGAACGATAATGGCCGTTGAAGATACTCAACCGCTCATCAGTCATCTGATTGAGCTGCGTAAGCGACTACTGAATTGCATGATCGCAGTATTAGCGATTTTTCTGGTGCTGGTTTTCTTCGCCAATGATATTTACCAGCTGGTCGCGGCACCTCTGATTAGCCAGATGCCGGTTGGATCGAGCATGATCGCGACTGATGTCGCCTCACCGTTTTTCACCCCGATTAAGCTGACTATCATTGTGTCGGTGTTTCTTGCGGTGCCAGTGATCCTCTATCAGGTCTGGGCATTTGTCGCTCCGGCGCTATACCGGCATGAGCGCAGGCTGGTTATGCCACTGCTCTTTTCCAGCACTTTCCTGTTCTATTTCGGCGTAGCGTTTGCCTATTTTGTGGTCTTTCCGCTGGCATTTGGTTTTTTCACCAAAACCGCGCCGATCGGTGTCACCGTTGCGACAGATATTGCCAAATACCTCGATTTTGTCATGACGCTGTTTATGGCATTTGGCGTGGCGTTTGAAGTGCCGGTGGCGATTGTGTTGCTGTGCTGGACCGGCATCACCAGTCCGGACGATCTGAAGAAGAAACGTCCTTATATTCTGGTGGGTGCCTTCGTCGTCGGGATGTTGCTCACACCGCCGGATGTTTTTTCCCAAACTTTGCTCGCTATTCCGATGTACTGCCTGTTTGAAGTCGGCGTATTCTTTTCCCGTTACTACGTGGGTAAAGGCCGCCGGTCACAGGATGAGGACGAGAACATCGACTCCTGATGCCGACAGCGTTACCGTTACCCGCACTGGCGGGAAGCGATCAATCCAAACCGCCCTGATGGGCGGTTTTTGTTTATAAACTGTGGGAAAAATTATGTTTGATATCGGTGTAAACCTGACCAGCACGCAATTCGCCTCCGACCGGCAAAAGGTGGTTAAACGCGCGCGTGATGCGGGCGTCACCGGCATGCTTATTACCGGCACTAATGCGCTGGAGAGCCAGCAGGCTCAGCGGCTGGCTGAAGCGCAACCCGATTTCTGCTGGTCTACCGCAGGCGTTCATCCTCATCATGCCAGCGAATGGTCCACGGACATTGCCAGTACCCTGCGTCGACTGGCTGAAAAACCGGAAGTGGTGGCTATCGGTGAGTGCGGGCTCGATTTTAATCGCAACCTGTCGGCGCATGAGCAGCAGGAGTATGCGTTTGATGCACAGCTGGCACTGGCGGCGGAACTCAACATGCCGGTGTTCCTTCACTGCCGTGAAGCCCATGCACGTTTCGCCGCGGTGCTTGAACCCTGGCTGCCAAAATTGCCGGGTGCGGTGATTCACTGCTTTACCGGCACGCGTGATGAACTTGAAGGCTGTCTGGCCATGGGATTATCCGTGGGGATCACGGGCTGGGTGTGCGATGAGCGTCGTGGTCTGGAACTGCGAGAGCTGCTGCCACTGATTCCGGCCGATCGTCTGCTGCTGGAAACCGATGCGCCGTATCTGCTGCCACGCGACATGCGTCCGCGCCCGACTTCACGCCGGAACGAACCCTGCTTTTTACCGCATATTGTGCATCAGGTGGCGACATGGCGTGGGGAGAATGCTGAGGAACTGGCGGTCCGCATTGATCAGAATGCGCGGACGTTGTTCAGACTGGCTTAAAGCTTGCGGAACTGCTTGTTATCCACACTGCGCATCACCTGCTTGTTCAGCAGATTAAGCAACAGAATCGAGCGTGTTTCACCATCCGGCTCGGCAAAGATGGCGCGCAGCCCCTCAAAGGTCCCTTCAGTGATAACCACTTCGTCGCCGCTTTGAGGGGTTTCCGGATCAAGCAGGATTTGCGGGACATCAGTCTCCAGCGCTTCAATCACGGCCGATGGCACGGTCGCAGGTGTGGTGCCGAAGCGCACAAAGTGGCTGACACCGCGCGTGCTGCTGATGGTCGTGGTGTGAATCGCTTCCGGATCGAATTCAATAAACAGATAATTTGGAAACAGTGGCTCACTCACCGTGGTACGTTTTCCGCGCACGATCTTTTCCAGAGCGATCATCGGACTCAGGCAATGCACTTCCTGCCGCTCCAGATGCTCCTTCGCGCGCAATAGCTGTCCACGTTTGCAATAGAGTAAGTACCAGGATTCCATAACTGCTCCCATTGAATGGACGCTAAGAATAGCAAACCTGCTGCCAGAGTTATAGCGCAGGGGCAGGGTAAAGCGTCCTGCAAAGAAAATAAACTGAGACTTTTCTTAACAGGCCGGCTGGCAGGTGAAAAGGTAACTGAAAATTGACGTCTGCTTAAGAGGCTGCACTATAAACCTCAGCATATCCGCTTAATCAGACCTATAATGGCCGATTCACTCTGGCCGGAAAGCTAAAGCCGCATGAAATATCACGATTTAAGAGACTTTCTCGCGCTGCTCGAACAGCGCGGTGAGCTAAAGCGCATTACCCAGTCGATCGATCCCGAACTGGAAATGACCGAAATTGCCGACCGTACACTGCGCGCCGGTGGTCCCGCCTTGCTGTTTGAAAACCCGAAAGGGTACGACATGCCGGTACTGTGCAATCTGTTCGGCACGCCAAAGCGCGTGGCAATGGGCATGGGCCAGGAGGAGGTCAGCGCACTGCGTGAAGTGGGTAAACTGCTGGCCTTCCTGAAAGAACCGGAGCCGCCAAAAGGCTTCCGCGATCTGTTCGATAAAATGCCGCAGTTTAAGCAGGTTCTGAACATGCCGACCAAACGGCTGCGTAATGCACCCTGTCAGGAGGTGGTGTTCAGTGGCGATGACGTTGATCTGACGCGCATTCCGGTGATGAAGTGCTGGCCCGGTGATGCGGCACCGCTGATTACCTGGGGCCTGACTGTGACGCGTGGTCCCCATAAAGAGCGGCAGAATCTTGGTATCTATCGGCAGCAGGTGATCGGCAAAAATCGTCTGATTATGCGCTGGCTGTCGCACCGTGGCGGTGCGCTTGATTATCTGGAGTGGACGAAAGCGCATCCGGGTGAGCGTTTTCCGGTGTCGGTGGCGCTGGGTGCCGATCCTGCCACCATTCTTGGTGCCGTGACGCCGGTGCCTGATACGCTGTCAGAATATGCGTTTGCCGGTTTGCTGCGCGGCAATAAAACAGAAGTGGTGAAGTGTCTCTCGAACAATCTCGAGGTGCCTGCCAGCGCTGAAATCGTGCTGGAAGGATATATCGAAGCGGGCGATATGGCGCCGGAAGGCCCTTACGGTGACCACACGGGCTACTACAATGAAGTAGATAGCTTCCCGGTGTTTACTGTGACGCATATTACGCAGCGCCATAAGCCTATCTATCACTCAACCTACACTGGCCGTCCACCGGATGAACCTGCGGTACTGGGTGTGGCGCTGAATGAAGTGCTGGTGCCGATTCTGGTGAAGCAGTTCCCGGAGATCGTGGACTTCTATCTGCCGCCAGAGGGTTGCTCATACCGCCTCGCGGTTGTGACAATTAAAAAGCAGTACGCAGGGCATGCCAAACGTGTCATGTTTGGCGTCTGGTCGTTTTTACGGCAGTTCATGTACACCAAATTTGTTATTGTGTGTGACGATGACGTTAATGCGCGTGACTGGAACGATGTGATCTGGGCGATCACCACGCGTATGGATCCGGCTCGCGATACGGTATTAGTGGAAAATACCCCGATCGATTATCTCGATTTCGCCTCGCCTGTGTCCGGGCTGGGATCGAAGATGGGGATGGATGCGACCAACAAGTGGCCGGGTGAAACGCAGCGCGAATGGGGTACACCCATTGTGAAAGACCCTGCGGTCACCGCGCGCATTGATGCCATCTGGGATGAGCTAGGTATTTTTGATCAGCCGCCACAGCGTTGATGGCGAGCACAACCATAAAGACGACCCGACAGAGGGAACGCATGACAACGTTAAGCTGTAAAGTAACTTCAGTTGAGGCGATTACCGACACGGTCTATCGCGTTCGCCTGATCCCTGAAGCGGAGTTCAGTTTTCGCGCGGGACAGTATCTGATGGTAGTGATGGATGAGCGCGACAAGCGTCCGTTCTCACTGGCTTCAACGCCGATGGAAAAAGATATCATTGAGCTGCATATCGGCGCGTCCGATCTGAACCTCTATGCCATGGCCGTTATGGATCGCATCCGTAACGATCGCCAGATCACGGTTGATATGCCGCACGGCGACGCCTGGTTGCGCGAAGAGAGCACTAAGCCGCTGATTCTGATTGCGGGCGGCACCGGTTTCTCCTATGCCCGTTCAATTCTGCTTACCGCGCTGGCGGAACAGCCAGAGCGCGATATCGCCATTTACTGGGGCGGACGTGAGCTCAAGCATCTGTACGATATGGACGAGCTGGATGCGCTGGCAGTCAAGCACCCGAACCTGAAGGTGATCCCGGTCGTCGAGCAGCCCGAAGCGGGCTGGCAGGGTCGGTCAGGCACGGTCCTGACAGCCGTGATGCAGGACTTCAGCACGCTGAGCGAGCATGAGATCTACATCGCCGGACGGTTTGAGATGGCGAAGATTGCCCGCGATCGTTTCTGTGCCGAGCGTGGCGCCGTAGAGTCACAGATGTATGGCGATGCGTTTGCCTTTATCTGATTCCCGGTAGCAGGCTGTAGCAGACAGAAAAAACCCGCCGGTTAACGGCGGGTAAATCTGACAAAGTAAGACTCAACGTATTACAGACGCTCGAATACGGTCGCAATCCCCTGACCCAGTCCGATGCACATGGTAGCGAGTCCGAAACGGGCATCGCGTCGTTCCATAATATTCAGCAGTGTGGTGCTGATGCGCGCGCCGGAACAGCCCAGCGGATGGCCTAAAGCAATCGCACCGCCATTCAGATTCACCTTTTCATCCATCAGCTCCAGCAAACCTAAGTCCTTGATGCAGGGCAACGTCTGCGCGGCAAAGGCTTCGTTCAGTTCAAACACGTCGATATCACTGACGCTTAACCCCGCCCGTTTCAATGCCAGTTTACTGGCCGGAACCGGTCCATAGCCCATGATCGACGGATCACAGCCGACCACTGCCATGCTGCGGATGCGGGCGCGTGGCGTCAGCCCCAGTTCACGGGCGCGTGATTCACTCATGACCAGCATGGCGGCTGCACCATCTGACAACGCCGACGACGTGCCCGCCGTGACGGTGCCATTCACCGGATCGAAGGCGGGTTTGAGCGCCGCCAGTCCTTCGGCGCTGGTCTCCTCGCGGATCACTTCATCAAAGTCATAGCGTTTAAGAATGCCGTCGCTGTCGTGTCCATAAGTGGCGACAATCTCAGTGGCGAAGTCGCCGCGCTGGGTGGCCTGCCATGCGCGCTGGTGCGAACGCAGGGCAAACGCATCCTGCTGCTCCCGGCTGATATGATGCATACGTGCCAGCATCTCGGCAGTTAAGCCCATCATGCCTGCGGCTTTGGCGACGGTGCGTCCCAGGCCGGGATGAAAATCCACACCGTGATTCATCGGCACGTGCCCCATGTGCTCCACGCCACCGATCAGGCAGCACTGTGCATCGCCCACCATAATGGTGCGGGCCGCATCGTGCAGCGCCTGCATTGACGAACCGCACAGCCGGTTAACGGTAGTGGCCGGTACAGAGTGCGGGATTTCGGCCAGCAGCGCGGCGTTACGCGCGATATTAAATCCCTGTTCCAGCGTCTGCTGTACGCAGCCCCAGACGATATCGTCGAGCGAACTCGGATCCACTGCCGGGTTGCGGCTCAGAATTTCGCGCATCAGGTGCGCAGAGAGGTCTTCAGCGCGCACGTTCCGAAAGGCTCCGCCTTTTGAACGTCCCATTGGCGTGCGCACCGCATCAACAATCACCACATTTTCCATCTTTTTGCCCTCAGGCGCTTTTCAGCGCGGCTTCATCAATCGGTTTAGCGGCGGGATACCAGCTTTCATGCTGATGGGCTTTCTGCACCAGCAGCGCAGGCAAGGCATAGAGCCCACCGAGCGCGCTATAGCGGCGTGCCTGATCGACCACATTACTGTTGCCAAGGGTATCGAGATAGCGGAATGCGCCGCCACGGAACGGCGGGAAGCCAAGGCCGTATACCAGCGCCATATCTGCTTCAGCGGGTGAGGCGATAATCTTCTCTTCAAGGCAGCGCACCACTTCATTCAGCATCGGCAGCATCATGCGGTTCAGGATCTCTTCGTCACTGAAGACCCGCGCGGGCTGACAGACCTGTTGCAGCAGTGTGTCCACCTCTGCATCGGGCACTTTCTTCAGCTTGCCTTTTTTATCCTCTTCCCAGCGCCAGAAACCTTTGCCATTTTTCTGGCCAAAACGACCGGCATCAAACAGCAGGTCAATCGCATCACGATAGTCATGCTTCATACGATCCGGGAAACCGTCCGCCATGACGCTTTGCGCGTGATGTGCGGTATCGATGCCTACCACATCCAGCAGCCAGGAGGGACCCATCGGCCAGCCGAACTGTTTTTCCATTACTTTATCAATCTGGCGGAAATCAGCGCCGTCGCGGAGCAGCAGGCTGAAAGCGGCGAAGTAGGGGAACAGCACCCGGTTAACAAAGAAGCCGGGACAATCATTCACCACGATAGGGGTTTTGCCCATTTTGCTGGCCCAGGCCACCACTTTACTCAGCGTGGCTTCACTGGTTTTCTCGCCACGAACCACTTCAACCAGCGGCATACGTGGCACCGGATTGAAGAAGTGCATGCCACAGAAGTTTTCCGGGCGTTGCAGCGCCTGCGCCAGCTGGCTGATAGGAATGGTCGAGGTATTGGAGGCCAGAATCGCGTCTTCACGCAGATGCTGTTCGGTTTCAGCCAGCACTTTGGCCTTGATCAGCGGGTTCTCAACCACGGCCTCCACCACCACATCGGCCTGATCAAAACCGGCATAATCGAGTGTGGGCTGGATAGTGGCGATCACACTGGCGAGTTTGTTGCCGTCGATTTTGCCGCGTTCTAACAGCTTATTAAGTAACTTACTGGCTTCGTTCATCCCCAGGGTTAGCGCCTGTGGGTTGATATCTTTCATTCTGACCGGCACGCCTTTCCACGCAGACTGGTAGCTGATGCCGCCACCCATAATGCCTGCGCCCAGTACTGCCGCCTGAGCGGGGGCGCCGCTTTCGCTGCCACGCTTTTTCGCCAGGCCTTTGACGTACTGGTCGTTAAGGAAGATGCCGACCAGAGCGCGAGCTTCATCAGACTGCGCCAGCGGCACAAACGCCGCGGTTTCAAGTTTCAATGCATCGTCACGGCCAAGGCTGGCCGCCGCTTCAATGGTTTTCACTGCCATCAGCGGGGCGGGATAGTGTTTACCTGCAGTCTGCAGCACCATCGCTTTCGCAATAGAAAAGCTCATGGCTGCTTCAATCGGGCTGAGTTTCAGCGGAGCCAGTTTCGGTGCCCGGCGCGCGCGCCAGCTGCCATCAGTGGCGGCGGCTTTGAGCATGGTGATCCCCGCCTCGCGCAGTTTTTCGCGAGCGACCACGGCATCGACCAGACCGAGTTTCAGGGCGGCATTGCCATCAACATCTTTGCCCGCCGCAATAATTTCCAGTGCACTGTCGGCACCCAGCAGGCGTGGCAACCGCACGCTGCCACCAAAGCCAGGCATGATGCCAAGTTTGGTTTCCGGCAGGCCAATGCGGGCGTCCGCAGTAGCAATACGCAGATCGGTTGCCAGCACACACTCACATCCGCCACCCAGCGCATAGCCGTCAATGGCGGCCAGGGTCGGCACGGGTAAATCTTCCAGACGATTGAAGATGCTGTTGGCATAGCTCAGCCACTGGCTCAGCTTTTCGGTGGGTGCATTAAACAGTGAAAGGAACTCGGTGATATCCGCACCCACAATAAAAGCAGGTTTAGCGGAGCTCAACAGCAGGCCGCGAAGATCTGGCTGCTGCTCCAGCACTGCAATTGCCTCGCCCAGACTGGCGACAGTTTGCGTATCAAGCTTGTTGACTGAGCCTGCAGCGTCAAAAACCAGCTCGGCGATACCATCGTCCAGCCAGTGAAGTGTAAGGTTAGCGCCTTGGTAGAGCATGTGCGTCTCCTGAAACCGCGAAAGGTGATCTGGTCATACCAGATGATCGTGAGTGTGGGAGGGATGTTAATTATTTGCAAACTGCTCTTTGCTTATTTGCTAACAAGATCACAGCCGTGTCGACATCAGCAACTGCGCAAGGGGTATGCTAAACTTGCGGCCATTTCGCGACACTGGAGAGACGTCAATGGATTCACTGAAGACCTTGTATCACGCGCACATCGCCACGTTGCAACAACGGGCGCAGCAGGTGCTGGCACGCAATAAACTGGATGCGATGTTGATCCATTCCGGTGAGTTGTTGACGGTGTTTCTGGATGACCACACTTATCCGTTTAAGGTGAATCCGCAGTTCAAGGCCTGGGTGCCGGTGACACAGGTTCCCAACTGCTGGCTATGGATTGATGGCGTGAACAAACCGAAACTGTGGTTCTACTCTCCGGTGGATTACTGGCATAACGTTGAACCTCTGCCGGATAGCTTCTGGACTGAAGATGTCGAGGTTATCGGCCTGAAAAATGCGGATGAGATTGCGCAGTTGCTGCCTGCACAGCGTGATAATGTCGCTTATATCGGCCCGATCAACGCACGGGCGGCACAGCTTGGTATCGCCTCCGGCAATATCAATCCTAAAGCGGTGATCGACTTCCTGCATTTCCATCGCAGTATCAAAACAGATTATGAACTCGCCTGTCTGCGCCAGGCGCAGAAGCTGGCAGTGGCGGGTCATCGCGCAGCGAAAGAGGCGTTCTCGGCGGGCTTAAGCGAGTTCGATATCAACCAGGCGTATCTGACCGCGACCGGTCATCGCGATACCGATGTGCCGTACGGCAATATCATTGCGCTGAATGAACACGCTGCGGTGCTGCACTACACCCGGCTGGATCATCAGCCGCCGGCGAAACGCCACAGCTTTTTGATTGATGCGGGCGCTGAGTATCTTGGCTACGCCGCCGACCTGACCCGCAGCTATGCGGCGCAGAGCAGTTCGCTCTATGCCAGAATGGTTGAGGCGATGAACGCGGAAGAGCTGGCGCTGATCGCCACGCTGAAAGCGGGCGTGCGCTACACCGATTATCATCTTCAGATGCATCAGCGTATTGCGAAGATGTTGCTGAAGTTTGAGCTGGTGCAGGGCATCAGCGAAGAAGCGCTGGTGGCTGAAGATCTGACCGGGCCGTTTATGCCACATGGGCTGGGGCACCCACTGGGTCTGCAGGTGCATGACGTAGCGGGTTTTATGCAGGATGATCAGGGCACGCATCTGGCCGCGCCTGCGCAATATCCTTATCTTCGCTGTACCCGCGTGCTGCAACCGGGCATGGTATTAACCATCGAGCCAGGCTTCTATATTATTGACCCATTACTGGCACCACTGCGTGCAGGCCGTTTCAGTCAGCACTTTAACTGGCAGGCTATCGATGCACTTCGGCCTTATGGCGGAATTCGTATCGAGGATAACGTGGTGATCCATGCGCATCGCGTTGAGAACATGACCCGCGATCTGCATCTGGCCTGATGGAAGCCTTTGATATTCCCGCGGTGCCCGTGAGCAGCAGTGAGGAGACGATCAAAAAGAGTCGCTTCATTACGCTGCTGGCGCACACCGAGGGGGCAGAGGCGGCGCGCGCCTTTGTCCAGCAGGTCAAAAACGAGCATCCGGCTGCCCGGCATCACTGCTGGGCATGGGTCGCGGGCGCGCCGAATGATTCTCAACAGCTCGGCTTCTCTGATGATGGTGAACCTTCGGGTACAGCAGGGAAACCGATGCTGGCGCAGCTGATGGGCGCGGATATTGGCGAGATTACTGCCGTGGTGGTGCGTTACTACGGCGGCATCATGCTGGGAACCGGCGGCTTAGTGAAAGCCTATGGTGGTGGCGTTCAGCAGGGGCTTAAGCTGCTGCCACGACAGCGCAAAGTGCCGATGAAGCTGTTCACTCTGCAATGTGACTATCCACAGCTCAGTGATGTTGAACGGCTGGTACAGCGTTTTGACGGTAAGGTGACCGACAGTCAGTTTCAGGATCGCATTGCGCTGACGCTGGCTGTACCTTACGGACAAATCGACGGATTTAAAAAAAATCTGTCAGACTTTAGTCGGGGTGCATTATCGCTGATCCCGCTCACACCCTGATGTTCATCTCTATTATTTAAAGGAACGGCTGAATGCACTTTCGCGCCATTACCCGCATAGTCGGTCTGCTGGTGATCCTCTTTTCAGTGACGATGATTTTGCCCGGCCTGGTCGCATTGATTTATCGCGATGGCGCGGGGCGGGCGTTTAGCCAGACCTTTATGATGGCGCTGGTGATCGGCTCGCTGCTGTGGTGGCCGAATCGCAAAAAGAAAACCGAACTCAAACCGCGGGAAGGGTTTCTGATTGTCGTGCTGTTCTGGACGGTGCTGGGCAGCGTAGGGGCCATGCCCTTTATCTTTGCCGAACAGCCCCATCTTTCCGTGACGGATGCGTTCTTTGAATCTTTCTCTGGCCTGACAACGACCGGGGCCACTACGCTGGTGGGGCTGGACTCGCTGCCCAAGGCTATTCTCTTCTATCGACAGATGCTGCAGTGGCTGGGCGGTATGGGAATCATCGTGTTAGCGGTGGCGATATTGCCGATTCTGGGCGTCGGAGGTATGCAGCTCTATCGCGCTGAAATGCCGGGGCCGCTGAAAGATAATAAAATGCGGCCGCGTATTGCCGAAACAGCGAAAACACTCTGGCTGATCTATGTTCTGCTGACGGTGGCCTGTGCGCTGGCATTGTGGCTGGCAGGCATGCCGGCCTTTGATGCTATTGGTCACAGCTTCTCGACCATCGCGATTGGCGGCTTCTCAACCCATGATGCCAGCATCGGCTATTTTCACAGCGGCACTATCAATACTATCGTGGCGGTGTTTTTGCTGATCTCAGGCTGTAACTACGGCCTTCACTTTGCCATGTTAAGCGGGCGCAATCTGCGCGTGTACTGGCGCGATCCTGAATTCCGCATGTTTATAGGCGTTCAGCTGACGCTGGTGTTGATCTGCACGCTGGTGCTCTGGTTCCACAATGTTTACGACAGTGGCTGGCAAACGCTGAACCAGGCCTTCTTCCAGGTCGTTTCCATGGCCACCACGGCAGGATTCACGACCGACAGCATCGCACGCTGGCCCTTGTTCCTGCCGGTGCTGCTGTTGTGCTCCGCCTTTATCGGCGGCTGTGCCGGTTCAACCGGCGGTGGCCTGAAGGTTATCCGCATCCTGCTATTATGCAAGCAGGGTAACCGTGAGCTTAAGCGTCTGGTTCACCCGAATGCGGTCTACACCATTAAGCTGGGGAATCGGGCATTGCCTGAGCGTATCCTTGAGGCCGTATGGGGATTCTTCTCGGCTTATGCGCTGGTGTTCCTGGTCAGCATGCTGGCGATCATTGCCACCGGTGTCGATGACTTCTCGGCATTTGCTGCCGTTGCCGCGACGCTGAATAACCTCGGGCCCGGTTTAGGGGTTGTGGCCGATAACTTCACTTCAATGAATGACGTGGCGAAATGGATTCTTATCTCCACCATGTTGTTCGGGCGTCTCGAGGTATTTACCTTGCTGGTGCTGTTCACGCCTACTTTCTGGCGTGAATAATTAATAAGGATGCTGATATGAAAGCGCTGATTCTCTATTCCACCCGCGACGGACAAACAAAGAAGATTGCCTCTTCTATAGCCGAGATGATCCGTCAGCACCAGCCATGCGATGTGCTGGATATTCAGGATGCCGCTCTGCCTGACTGGGCGCAGTATGATCGCGTGCTGATTGGCGCCTCTATTCGCTACGGTCATTTCCAGCCGGTCGTCGATAAGTTCGTAAAGCTTCACCTCCCTGCATTGCAGCAGCGTACCAGTGGTTTCTTTTCGGTAAACCTCACGGCGCGCAAACCTGAGAAGCGTTCTCCTGAAACGAATGCTTATACGCAGAAGTTCCTGGCCAGCTCGCCGTGGCAACCTGATTGCTGTGCCGTGTTTGCGGGCGCGCTCTATTATCCGCGCTATCGCTGGTTTGATCGCGTCATGATTCAGTTGATTATGCGTATGACTGGCGGTGAGACCGATTCCACAAAAGAAGTGGAGTACACGGACTGGCAGCAGGTACGCACTTTTGCTAATGATTTTGCACAGTTACCAGGCAAATCGTAGCGAAATAGCGCGATTTGATGAAAATTACTGCGAACAGTAATCTTTTCGCAATAAACACTTGTCAGTCCGCGCGAAC
>NZ_JAJNDH010000008.1:0-157344 GCF_021043305.1 Pantoea sp. MHSD4
TAGCGCCGATGGTAGTGTGGGGTCTCCCCATGCGAGAGTAGGGAACTGCCAGGCATCAAATTTAGTGTGCTGATATGGCTCAGTTGGTAGAGCGCACCCTTGGTAAGGGTGAGGTCCCCAGTTCGACTCTGGGTATCAGCACCAGTTAAGACACGAGTTCGGTAAATAAAAGAATTTGCCTGGCGGCTGTAGCGCGGTGGTCCCACCTGACCCCATGCCGAACTCAGAAGTGAAACGCCGTAGCGCCGATGGTAGTGTGGGGTCTCCCCATGCGAGAGTAGGGAACTGCCAGGCATCAAATAAGAGAGAGCCCTTCGCGTATGCGAAGGGCTTTTTTCGTTGCGGCAATCCACTTTCATTGTGGAAGTCCGCAATAAAACACCCTCATAGCAGTCCATCACTCTTCGCGTTCATCATCAGTGCATCAGTGCATCCACGCAATGAGCGCATTCAGACAGTTTTCAGGCCATAAAAAACCCGGCACCAGGCCGGGTTGTAAGATCACTGAGCCAGTAATCAGTGAATAACCTGCGATAAAAACGCCCGGGTACGCTCCGATTTAGGATTCGCAAAGAACTCCTGCGGTGGCGCAACTTCGACGATCTCACCCCGATCCATAAAGATCACCCGGTCAGCCACGGTGCGGGCAAAGCCCATCTCATGGGTGACGCACAGCATGGTCATCCCGTCTTCAGCCAGACCAATCATCGTATCCAGCACCTCTTTAACCATCTCAGGATCCAGTGCTGACGTTGGCTCATCAAACAGCATAATTTTAGGCTTCATACAGAGTGAGCGGGCGATGGCGACACGTTGCTGCTGTCCACCAGAGAGCTGGCCTGGAAATTTATGCGCATGCTCGGCAATGCGCACGCGTTCCAGATAATGCATGGCCAGTTCATCTGCTTCCTTCTTAGGGATCTTTCTCACCCACGAAGGTGCCAGCGTACAGTTCTGCAATACGGTCAGGTGCGGGAAGAGGTTAAAGTGCTGAAATACCATGCCTACTTCGGTGCGCACGCGCTCAATGTTACGCACATCATCGTTGAGGTGGATACCGTCAACAACAATGCGACCCTGCTGATGCTCTTCCAGATGATTAATACAGCGGATCGTCGTCGATTTGCCGGAGCCGGAAGGCCCGCACAGCACGATGCGTTCACGGGGTTTGACCTGCAGGTTGATGTCTTTCAGTACGTGAAACTGCCCGTACCATTTATTCACGTTCTCAAGCGAAATCATCAACGCGTCGGAAGTGTGTGTCATAGAGTCAGTCATGTAAAACCTCAGTGCGATGTACGCCCGGTGTGAAAGCGCTTTTCCAGATACTGGCTGTAGCGCGACATGCTAAAACAGAAAATCCAATAGACCAGTGCAGCAAAGACATAACCTTCAGTCGACATCCCCAGCCAGGTCGGATCGACCGTTGCCTGCTGGACGCTGCTGAACAGATCGAAAAGACCAATGATGATGACCAGGCTGGTATCTTTAAACAGTGCAATAATGGTGTTAACCAGACCGGGAATGGTGAGTTTCAGCGCCTGCGGCAGAATCACCAGCATCTGCGTCTTCCAGTACCCCAGCGCCAGAGACTCGGCTGCTTCATACTGGCCTTTAGGCAGTGCCTGAAGACCACCGCGAACCACCTCGGCCACATAGGCGGACTGGAACAGAATGACGCCCACCAGTGCGCGCACCAGCTTGTCGATGTTAGTACCTTCAGACATAAACAGCGGCAGCATCACTGATGACATAAACAGCACCGTAATCAGCGGCACGCCACGCCAGAACTCAATAAAGATAATCGACAGCGTGCGGACCACCGGCATACGTGAACGACGGCCAAGCGCCAGCAAAATACCCAGCGGCAGCGCACCGGCAATACCGACCGACGCGATAATCAACGTCAGCGTTAATCCTCCCCACTGACGTGTTTCGACACGCTCCAGCCCCAGATACCCGCCATACAGCAGGAACCAGACAATCACCGGATAGATCACGGCCCATGCCGCAATGTAGCGTCCACGATACGGCAGGCTCTTCAGGAACATCGGCACAATCGACACCAGGCCGATCACCAGCGCCAGATTAATACGCCAGCGCAACTCATGCGGATAAAGCCCATACATGAACTGGCCGAAACGCGCATGGATAAACACCCAGCAGGCTCCCTCTTTGGTGCAATCGGCGCGCGTGGTACCAATCCAGTTTGCCTGAAAGACCAGCCAGTTCAGCGCGGGCGGAATAACGTGCCAGATTACCCAGATGCAGAACAGCGTCAGTAACGTGTTAAACCAGCTGGAAAATAGATTTTTACGAGCCCAAAGCCAGGCGCGACTGACAGGCGTCGTCGGGACGGGGGGCGTTTCATGCGTAGTCACAGACATAGTTATCCCGTTCTCTTAACGCTCAACCAGCGCAATTTTGCGGTTATAGAAGTTCATAAGCATCGATATCAGCAGACTGATAATCAGGTAAACGCTCATCGTGATAGCGATCGTCTCAATGGCCTGACCAGTCTGATTGAGCACCGATCCGGCAAACAGCGACACCATATCGGGATAACCGATAGCGGCGGCGAGTGAGGAGTTCTTTACGATGTTCAGATACTGGCTGGTCAGCGGCGGAATAATGACGCGCATGGCCTGAGGGATGATGACCTGGCGCAGCGTTACCGGACTCGGCAGACCCAGCGACCGGGCGGCTTCATGCTGCCCATGCGGCACAGACTGAATTCCTGAGCGGATCACTTCAGCGATAAACGACGAGGTATAGATCGACAGTGCCAGCGTCAGTGCCGCCAGCTCCGGTATCATCACCGAGCCGCCGCGGAAATTGAATCCACGCAGTTGCGGCACATCCCAGTGCATCGCTGCGCCAAACCCAAGATGCGCAAGCAAAGGAAAGAGAATCAGCATTCCAACGGCTGCGGGCCAGGTGCGACGTAACTCACCGGTTTTTAACTGGTGCTGGCGGTTAAAGCGGTACAGAGCATAGCTCACCGCTACCGCCAGAAGCAGTGCGATAACAAACGGCCAGCTGCCAGGTGCATAGGTCGGCCACGGCACATAAAGTCCGCGATTACTGACATACGCCAGATCAAACGCATTCAGCGCCTGGCGTGGGCCTGGCAGATTGCGTAAAACCGCGAAGTACCAGAAGAAAATCTGAAGCAAAGGCGGGATATTACGGAAAGTTTCAATATAGATATTTGAGAGCTTCCGCAGCAGCCAGTTGTCAGACAGGCGGGCAAGACCGACCGCGAATCCGAGAATCGACGCAAAAACAATACAGAGCGCAGAGACCAGCAGCGTGTTGGTTAATCCAACCAGAAACACGCGCGCGTAGGTATCTCCCTCCGTGTACTCAATAAGATGCTGAACGATGCCGAAACCGGCAGTGCGTTCAAGAAATCCAAACCCCGATGTAATGCCGCGATTGTCCAGGTTAATAATGGTGTTATGCACCAGATAACCCACCACACCAAGCACCGCGACGACGGCGATGAGCTGATAAATCCAGGCGCGAACCGTGGGATTACCAAATGAAAAATCCCTTTTCACGGTTGGGCGTTGTGACATGTTGAAACCTCAATACGAGAGCTGGGGCAGGGCACCGCAGAATACGGTGCCCGATTGGTGAGGTCTGTTAACGTACCGGTGGTGCGTACTGGATACCGCCCTGATTCCACAACGCATTCTGGCCACGTGCGATCTTCAGTGCGCTATCTTTACCGACGTTACGATCGAAGCTTTCCTGGTAGTTACCTACCTGCTTAACGATGTTGTAGGCCCACTTATTATCCAGCTTCAGATCTTTACCAAAATCACCTTCGGCGCCCAGGAAGTGTGCCATGTCTGGTGTCGTTGGTTTGGCTGTCATCTGGTCGACGTTTTTCGAGTTAATACCCATCTCTTCCGCATTCAGCATGGCATAGAGCGACCATTTGACGATGGTGAACCAGTCATCATCACCACGACGTACCAATGGCCCCAGCGGCTCTTTGGAGATCACTTCTGGCAGAACAATAAAGTCGTCAGGCTTGCCGAGCTTAATGCGTAAGGCGTAAAGCTGAGACTGGTCAGATGCCAGCGTATCGCAGCGTCCACTATCCAGTGCTTTCGCAGATTCATCAGAGCGGTCAAAGGTCACTGGCGTATATTGCATTTTGTTGGCTTTAAAATAGTCCGCCACGTTCAGCTCGGTATCGGTACCTGACTGAATACAGACCGTCGCGCCATCCAGCTCTTTCGCACTTTTCAGGCCGGCTTTCTTGTGAGTCAGGAAGCCGATACCGTCATAATAGTTCACGCCCGCAAACAGAAAGCCCATGCCGCCATCGCGCGATGAAGTCCAGGTGGTATTGCGTGAGAGCACATCCACTTCGCCTGACTGCAGCGCGGTGAAGCGCTCTTTCGCAGTCAGCGGGGTATATTTCACTTTGGTCGCATCGCCAAACACAGCGGCAGCCGTCGCACGACACACATCTACATCGATACCGGTAAACTT
Source organism: Pantoea sp. MHSD4 (assembly GCF_021043305.1). Lineage (NCBI taxonomy): Bacteria > Pseudomonadati > Pseudomonadota > Gammaproteobacteria > Enterobacterales > Erwiniaceae > Pantoea > Pantoea sp. MHSD4. The sequence goes on from NZ_JAJNDH010000008.1 coordinate 4,510, forward strand.
GCCACCCGCATCTGCGTAGGAGAAGCCCGGCAGGCCGTCACTGATACCACATTGAACAAAACCTTTTTTCTTTATCGCATCCAGAGTGGTGCCTGCGTGTGCTTGCTGAGCAAGGCCAACCAGTGAGGCGGCGGCGATCAGCGTAGAGAGCATCATCTTTTTCATAAAGCATCCTGTGTGGCGGGATCATGTTGTTATGTTTGCGCACTTTAATGTGCGTTTTTTTCCTGTCTGTGGCGGTCAGCCATCCACGACTTTGCAAAGCTGATGCCAGTTTTGCAGAATCCTGAATTCATATGAAAGAACGGTTAATATTCGGAAGTACTTAGAAAGTTTCGCTAATATGGCGCACCAAAAGGAAGCAATGCGAGTCGACTCGATCACAATTAGTGCAAATAGTTTCACTATATGGGAGCAGTGTGAGCAATCGCTCATGCATATATGTACGAAGGGGTGGTATTGCTTTTTTAATGCGTAGAAAGTCACATCCCCAGCACTGGCAGGGGTTTGGGCTGGGTGATTTTCAGAAGAGAGATTAAGTCAAATCAGCACAAGCAAAAGCGAGAAGGTGAAATATCACGCCAGCAATTGCAACTATAGTTACCATATTACCCGCAAATGTTTCACTGGTCTGGCGATGAATTTGTGTGAACAGGCACAAATAAAAACGCCAGCCCGAAGGCTGGCGTGATTAACAGACAGAACTAAAAATCAGTTCATGCCGTATTTTTTCAATTTCTTACGCAGCGTACCGCGGTTGATACCCATCATCAGGGCAGCACGGGTCTGGTTGCCACGGGTATACTGCATCACCATGTCCAACAGAGGCTGCTCGACTTCAGCCAAAACCAGCTCATACAGGTCGCTCACATCCTGACCATTCAGTTGAGCAAAATAGTTCTTCAGTGCCTGTTTAACCGAATCACGCAAAGGTTTTTGAGTTACCTGATCCTGTGAGTTAACGGTAGAAACGGTCAGTACGTCAGAATTTACGCGTTGTTCGAACATAGTTCTTTCAGCTCTTTATTTCGTTACGCAAGATTTTCGAAGTATGCCTCCAACGCCTCCAGCTGTTCGCTGGCATCCTCAATGGCGTTGAATGTGCGCCGAAACTGGTCATTCGGGGCGTGCTCCTGCAGGTACCAGGAGACGTGCTTTCGCGCTATACGGTATCCCTTGCCTGAACCGTAAAAGTCGTGCAGCTCACGTATATGCGAAACAAGCAAGCGCTTGACCTCTGCCATTGGCAGCGGGGCAAGCAACTCCCCAGTGTCCAGATAATGCTGGATTTCCCGGAAGATCCACGGTCTTCCCTGAGCAGCGCGTCCTATCATCAGAGCATCGGCCCCTGTATAGTCGAGCACCGCTCTGGCTTTATGCGGGTCAGTTATGTCTCCATTCGCGATAATCGGAATGGAGACACTCTGCTTAACTGTCCGAATGCTGTCATATTCAGCTTCTCCGTTGAACAGGCAGGCACGAGTGCGACCATGTATCGTCAGAGCCTGTATACCGCAGCGTTCAGCCAATTGGGCAATCGCGACACAGTTCCTGTTTTCAGGATCCCAGCCAGTACGAATTTTCAGCGTAACCGGCACATTCACTGCATTAACCACTGCGGAGAGGATAGACTCCACCACGGTGGGATATTGCAGCAAGGCTGAACCCGCCATTTTGCGGTTAACCTTCTTGGCAGGGCATCCCATATTAATGTCGATGACCTGTGCACCAGCCTCAACATTAATGCGTGCAGCTTGCGCCATTTCACTGGGATCGCAACCGGCAATTTGCACGGCGCGAATGCCTGGCTCATCACTGTGAACCATGCGTAATCGGGATTTGTCGCTAGCCCACACTTCCGGGTTAGAAGACAACATCTCAGAAACTGCCATACCTGCACCCATTTCGTGACACAGCGCCCTGAACGGCCTGTCGGTAATACCGGCCATCGGTGCTGCAATCAGTCGATTTCTCAGCTGGAGGTTTCCAATACGCATGAAGTCAGAATGGCCATACTGTGTCTGCAAGGCGGCGTATATTACGCATTTTTGCAGGAAGATGAAAGGCCAAACTTTGAACAATCAGCAAGAAAGATCAATGAAATCCGGATGATGATCGGGGATTATGATTATTCACCTTAAATATCAGTCAGTTAATTTTTTATGCTGAAATTGTGAACAAAAGTTTTTCCAGAAAAGTACGTCAATTCACCAGATAAAAAACGTCACATAACGTGATTAACGATACAAGCATCCATTTCAAATCGCAAAATCCCGCAGCTTACGCTGCGGGCTGGTTGAATGTTCTGTTAAGGCACTGCGGGCCGGCCAGTGCGATATCAGAAGGGGTAGACAGGCGCCAGATTCAGGATTTAATCCCGGTAATTCGGCACCACTCCTCTTTAACGGCAACCGGGTCGAGTGTGAACTCGCCGGCGTATGCTTCACAGACGCTCTCAGCCTGGCTCTCCAGAACGCCCGAAAGGCCCAGGTGTCCACCAGACTTGGGCAGTACACTGATCAGCGGTGCCAGCTCACGTAGCGGACCGGCCAGAATATTCGCGACCACCACGTCAGCCTGCAGGTTGTCGGGTTGCTGGTGGGGCAGATAAAGTGACAGGCGGTCAGAGACGCCGTTGCGCTCCGCATTATCCCGGCTGGCCTGAATGGCCTGCGGATCAATATCAATGCCAATTGCCTGAGCTGCACCCAGCTTCAATGCGGCGATCGCCAGGATCCCCGATCCACAGCCAAAATCGATCACGGTTTTGCCGTCCAGATCCAGACCGTCAAGCCAGGTGAGGCAAAGTGAGGTAGTGGGGTGGGTACCCGTTCCAAACGCCAGACCCGGGTCAAGCATCACGTTGACGGCATCGGGATTCGGCACGTCACGCCAGCTTGGGCAGATCCAGAGACGTTCGCCGAAGCGCATTGGGTGGAAGTTTTCCATCCATTCGCGCTCCCAGTCTTTGTCTTCGATCTGCTCGATCCGGTGGCGAAAACCGGCGCCCAGCAGCGGATGCTGCTCCAGTTCGGCAGTAATGACAGCCATGTCAGTTTCAGCATCGAACAGGCCGATCACATCAGTATCACCCCACAGACGCGTTTCGCCTGGCAGTGGCTCATACACCGGCGTGTCATGGGTATCCTGAAAAGTCACTGAAACCGCACCGATGTCCATCAGCGCATCGCTCAGCGTTTCCGCATGTTCACCTGAGCTGTTAATTTTGATTTGAATCCACGGCATAACGTCTCTCTTTCCGTCAGTGTTGCGGCGCGTCGACCGCTTGCGGCGCGCGTCCAAACAGGTTGCCCACTAAAAATGCCAGCAGGCTCAAAAGCAGTGAGGGCACGATGGGGTGAAAACCCAGTATCTGCAGGTTAAGGCTCGCCAGAAAAGCGTAGCAGCCTCCCCCCACCACCATGCCGGTGATGGCCCCAGCGGCATTAGCGCGCTCCCAGTAGAGGCCCAGAACCAGCGGCCACAGGAAAACCGCCTCAAGGCCGCCAAATGCCAGCAGGTTGAGCCAGATAATCATATCGGGTGGATTCCATGCCGCCATCAGCAGCAGGAGACCCAGTGCGAAGGTAATGGTGCCAGATAACAGTCGCAGCCGCGTCTCATTTTCCAGCTGTTGCGGTGCGACACGCAGATAGAGATCTTTAATCAGCGTGGCCGAGGCCTGTAACAGCTGGGCATTAATGGTCGACATGATCGCGGCCATCGGTGCTGCCAGAAACAATCCGGCGGCTAACGGAGGCAGTACGGTAATCATCAGGACAGGAATAACACTATCCGGCACAGTCAGGTTAGGCAGAATTGCCCGGCCCAGCGCACCGGCCAGATGCATTCCCAGCATCAGAATCACCACCACAATAGTGCCGAGAATAATGGCCCGATGTACGGCTTTGCTGTCTTTATATGAGATGCAGCGCACCGCAGTATGCGGCAGGCCAATCACGCCAAAGCAGACCAGCACGACAAACGAGCTGAGGAAGGTGGGTGTAATGATTTCGCCTGGCCCCTGCGGCGACAGCAGAGCAGGATCGATGTCATGCAGTTTCTGCACGGCCGTGCTCAGGCCGCCAGCCTGATGAATCACCGCGAACAGCAGCAGAAAGGTGCCAATCAGCATCACAATGCCTTGCATCGCGTCATTCAGCACGCTGGCACGGAATCCGCCGAACGCAGTGTAAAGCGCGATAGTGCCGCCAAAAATCAGCAGACCGGTGTCATAGGGGATACCTGCGGCGGTTTCAAGCAGCCGCGCCCCGCCAATAAACTGCACTGTCATGGCACCGATAAAGGCGATCAGCAGGCTCAGGCTCGCCAGCCAGATCAGCAGCGGGCTCTGATAGCGGGCGTAGAGCATGTCATTCAGCGTCACCGCATTATGCTTACGCGCCAGAATGGCAAACTTCTTCCCCAGCACACCTAACGACAGCCAGACGGCGGGCACCTGTACCATCGCCAGCAATACCCATCCCAGCCCATATTTATAGGCAGCACCGGGGCCACCAATAAACGAGCTGGCGCTGATATAGGTGGTAGTAAGCGTCATTGCCAGCACAAACCCGCCCATGGAGCGGCTGCCAAGGAAGTATTCCGTCAGGAAACTGCCTTCACGTCTTTTACGAACGGCAAATACCGACAGCGCGGCAATGACGACAAGATAAATCAGCAATGGCAGGATAATTTCACTGTTCACTTTTATCCTCCAGCGGCATGTCGCGGAAAATGACCCGCACCATCATCCAGCACAGGAAAATGAACAACAGGGGAGCAAACAGGCAGGAGAGTTCGAACCAGCGCGGCAGACCGGTGACACCGATTTCACTGCCACCCAGCCAGGCAGAGAGCCCCCAGGCCGCGAGCCAGAGCAGCGTGAGCCAGAGCGACCAGCGCGCCTCTTTATGAGCCTGTATAAAACGAGCGTCCATGATTCAACCTTAACGCCAGCGGAAAAAGAAAAAGGCCGGATTAACCGGCCTCTGACTACTCAGCGTTGCGATTACTTCTCGTGCAGGCCGAGTTTTTTCTCCAGATAGTGGATATTGGTTCCACCGTGCTGGAAGTTTTCGTCGGACATGATTTTCATCTGCAGTTCAACGTTGGTTTTGATACCGTCGATGATCAGTTCCGCCAGTGCATTTTTCATGCGGGCGATGGCCACGTCGCGTGATTCGCCGTAAGTGATCAGCTTACCGATCATGGAGTCGTAATAAGGCGGCACGGTATAGCCTGAATAAATATGCGACTCCCAGCGCACGCCAAAACCGCCTGGCGCGTGGAAGCGAGTAATTTTACCCGGGCTTGGCAGGAAGGTCACGGGATCTTCGGCGTTGATACGGCACTCGACCGCATGTCCGCGAATGATCACATCTTCCTGTTTGATCGACAACGGCTGGCCTGCGGCGATACGCAGCTGCTCTTTGATCAGATCAACACCGGTGATCATCTCGGTCACCGGATGTTCCACCTGAATACGGGTGTTCATCTCAATGAAGTAGAACTCACCGTTTTCATACAGGAACTCAAACGTACCTGCGCCACGATAGCCAATCTCAATACAGGCTTTAGCACAGCGATTGCCGATAAAGCGACGCTGTTCCTCAGTAATACCTGGGCCTGGCGCTTCTTCAACCACTTTCTGGTGACGACGCTGCATTGAGCAGTCACGTTCGCCCAGATAGATCGCGTTGCCCTGACCATCAGCCAGTACCTGAATCTCGATGTGGCGTGGATTCTCCAGATACTTCTCCATGTAAACCATGTCGTTGCTGAATGCCGCTTTGGCTTCCGCTTTCGTCATGTTGATGGATTGTTCCAGATCTTTGTCGCTGCGCACGACGCGCATACCACGACCGCCACCGCCGCCCGAGGCTTTGATAATGACCGGATAACCGATGCGCTTAGCAAAGGCACGGTTCTTGTCCATATCATCGGTCAGTGAACCGTCAGAACCCGGTACGGTTGGGACGCCTGCTTTCTTCATCGCATTGATCGCAGAGACTTTGTCGCCCATCAGGCGAATAGTGTCTGCTTTCGGGCCGATAAAGATAAAGCCGGAGCGCTCAACCTGCTCGGCAAAATCGGCATTCTCAGAGAGGAAGCCGTAGCCTGGGTGAATCGCCACCGCGCCGGTAATCTCTGCAGCAGAGATCAGCGCCGGGATATTGAGGTAACTTTTAACTGACTGCGCCGGGCCGATGCAGACAGTTTCGTCTGCCAGCAGCACGTGCTTCAGGTCACGATCCGCGCTTGAGTGAACCGCGACAGTCTTAATGCCCAGCTCTTTACAGGCACGCAGAATGCGCAGTGCGATCTCACCACGGTTAGCAATAACAATTTTATCCAGCATGATCTGCCCCGTTACTCGATGATAACCAGTGGCTCGTCAAATTCGACCGGCTGACCGCTTTCAACCAGGATAGCTTTCACTACGCCTGACTTATCAGCTTCGATCTGGTTCATCATTTTCATGGCTTCGACGATGCACAAGGTATCGCCAGCATTCACTTTCTGGCCAACTTCCACAAAGGCTTTCGCATCCGGGCTCGGCGTACGGTAGAAGGTCCCTACCATCGGTGAACGCACGATGTGACCACTGATTTCAGCCGGTGCCGCTTCGGCAGCCGCTGCAACAGGGGCTACAGCGGTTGCCAGAGCAGGCTGTTGAACCGGCGCAGCGTAAGCCTGCTGCATCATCGGGTAACCCGTATTGACAGGGGCACGACTGATGCGAACGGACTCTTCACCTTCAGAGATTTCCAGCTCAGAAATGCCAGACTCTTCAACCAGTTCGATCAGTTTTTTAATTTTACGAATATCCATGAGTGGGGTTCCGTACTCAGTTTGATTAATGAGATTGAGACAGGCGTTTTACTGCCGTTTGTAAAGCCCATGTGTAGCCGTCAGCGCCAAGCCCACAGATCACGCCAGCAGAAACATCAGAAAGATAGGAGTGATGGCGGAAGGGCTCGCGGGCATGCACATTAGAGAGATGAACCTCAATAAACGGTATTTCTACCGCCAGCAGGGCATCACGTAATGCGACACTGGTATGGGTAAACGCGGCAGGATTAATGATGATGTAATCCACATTGCCTTTGGCCTCATGAATGCGATCAATCAGCTGAAATTCAGCATTGGTCTGCAGGTGGCTCAACTCCACATTCAGCTGGTCTGCCTGACGCGTCAAATCGTCCACGATCTGACTAAGCGTGGTATGACCATACTTCTCAGGCTCACGTGTTCCCAACAGATTAAGGTTGGGCCCGTTCAAAAGCAGAATATGTAATTTATGCGCCATCGTGCTGCCATCTCCCGCAATCATTGAGGCATCGCGTAAAATACCTTGCGAATCTTCATTTGTCACCTTTCGGGGCTAAAAAGAAGACCCGACGAGCAATAAAGCCGGGCATTATATCCGTTTCGTGTCATTTCGCAGCAAAATACTGGTCTTATCTGCGAAGATGATCGGATGTAGCCTGCGGGCCACATCTTTTATCAGAAAACGGCAGAGGAAAACAACGGGTGAAGCGCTAGCGGGACCACCATTTGAGAAATTTTTTGTAACGCCACGCTAACAGTATCGCAGCAAGAAGGGCATAGATAAGTGGCTGGGGTGACAGGATTTTCACCGACCAGATATAGTGAATCGGCACAAGGATCGCGACAAGATAGACCGCGTTGTGCAGGGTTTGCCAGCGCTTACCGAGTCTGCGCTGAGCGCGCTGGAAAGAGGTTACCGCCAGGGCCAGTAATATCAGCCAGCTGATAATACCCAGCGTCAGGTAGGGACGGGAGATCAGTTCGCTGCCCAGCAGACGCAGATTGTCCACGCCCAGCTCCAGCAGGTAATAGCTCAGCAGATGAAGGGACGCCCAGACAAAGGTCCATACGCCGAGCAGACGACGCGTGCGGATAAGAAGCGGCTGCCTGCCGTAACGTGCCAGCGGTGAAACCAGTAGCGTCCCCAGCAGCAGTTTCAGCGCCATGCGGCCGGTAAAATGCTGAATATCTTTTGCCGGATCCGCACTCAGTCCACCCTGCATTGCGGCCAGAATCAGATAAACCAGCGGCAACAGGGCCGCCAGATGCAGGATCACCTTGAGCCATGTGATCTGTTTTAGCGACAGGCGGACCACCTAGTAATTCTCCCGTAAATCCATGCCTCGGTAGAGTGACGCTACCTGTTCGGCATAACCGTTAAACAACAGCGTTGGCTGGCGTTCGACCTTCAGACTGCCGCCAGGGCCAATGAATCGCTCTGTCGCCTGCGACCAGCGAGGGTGATTAACATGGGGATTCACATTGGCATAAAAGCCATACTCGTCGGCAGCAATCTGATTCCAGGTCGTTGGCGGCTGTTTGTCGGTCAGCGTGATTTTCACAATCGACTTGATGCCTTTAAAACCATATTTCCACGGTACCGTCAGACGAATCGGTGCGCCATTTTGCGGCGGCAACGCTTTGCCATAGACACCGGTGGTCAGTATCGTCAGCGGGTGCATCGCTTCATCAATGCGTAAACCTTCTACATAAGGATAGTTGAGTCCGCCGCCAATAAAGCGATCTTTCTGGCCGGGCATCTGCTCCGGGTCGTACAACGTCTGGAAGGCGACAAAGCGCGCTTTGCTGGTGGGTTCCGCCAGCGAAAGAAGCTTATTCAGCTCAAAGCCTATCCAGGGCACGACCATCGACCAGGCCTCTACGCAGCGCATGCGATAGATTCGCTGTTCCATAGCAAACCGCTTAAAGATGTCATCCATGTCCAGCGTCACAGGCTTAGCCACTTCGCCATCAATGGTCAGCTTCCAGGGGGCAGTTTTTAGCGTACCTGCATTGGCAGCCGGATCGGCCTTATCCAGCCCGAACTCATAGAAGTTGTTGTAGCCAGAGACTTTATCCTCAGGTGTTAAGGTCAGATCGGCCTGATATTTCGCCGGTTTAGTAAAGTCCAGCGCCCGGCCAGCGGGCGCGGGTGGACGGTCATTACCTTTAAACCAACTGAGAATATCGGCATTCGCCACGCCCGGCATACCCATTGCCGCCGCGCTCAGTCCCAGCGTTTTCAGCACCTGGCGGCGCTTCAGGTTAAAAATGCTTTCCGGCGTTACGTCGGCTTCGGTCAGGTGGGATATGCGTTTCATTGGGCTTCTCCAGACAGGATGTCATCATCCAGCATGATGACTATCGCTGATATCAGCCAGTTTCGCTGTGAAAATGTGAAATTTCCTGGCTGAGCACGGCGATGAGAATGCACTGAAAGTTGCCGGGATTAACACCTGCGATGATATCCCGGGGATATACTTCGGCTTCATGCGTCCAGGCGCTGTCGGCAGGGGCAAATTATGCTATTTTGCTCGCGTTTTCGTCAGGCTAAGGGTACAAGGTCGGATGATCCGGTTATCACCGCAGTAATACAGGCACAGGGATGCGATTAACCACAAAATTATCTGCGTTTATTACCTTTTTAAGTTTGCTGGCAATGTCGTTGATGCTGGCTGGCTGCGCATTAAGTGTTTTCTGGTTCAGCCATCAGCGGGTTGAGCATCGGGCGCAGGTGCTGGCGACGGAGGTCGATCAGGCGATGTTCACTGAGTCGCCTGCAGCGTTGCACGGCTGGCTTACGCGTATGATGCCGATAATGAATGCTGAGCAGATTTCTCTTCACGACGGCAAACAGACTTTTCTCACTCTCTCCCGACACGAAAATCAGATGCTGGAAGACGAGCCCAATCGTTTTTTTCAGGTCGATGTGCCTTTAATGCATCAAACCGGCTTACAGCTGCGGGTCGTTACCCTTGATCCTGCTAAAACCTGGCTACGTTCTATCACCGGAACTTACACGCTGGGCATTCTGTTTACCGTTGTGCTGGTGATGAGTCTGTTGTTGCTGATGATGCATCGCTGGCTCAGTCGGCAGTGGCGCGGCATGGAAAATTTTGAAGCACGGGCAGAGGCGATTATTAACGGTGAGCGTGGAATCATGCCAGACCGTGGTGCGGATGAGTGGCCTCCCAGGGCGAGCCGTGCCATGGATCTCTTGCTGGCGGATCTGCAGGAAGCGGGCGAACAGCGCCTGCGTATCGACACGCTAATCCGTACCTTTGCCGCACAGGACGGGCGTACCGGTCTTAATAACCGACTTTTCTTTGACAACCAGCTCGCGACTTTGCTGGAGGATCAGGAAAATGTCGGCACTCACGGTGTTGTGATGATGGTGCGTCTGCCCGATCTGGACACACTGAAAGACAGGCTGGAGCAGGGACTGGTTGAGGAGTACCTGTTTAATTTCGTCAACATGCTCTCTACTTTTGTGCTGCGCTACCCTGGCGCTTTACTGGCACGCTATTTCCGCAGTGATTTTGCCGTATTACTGCCGCATCGCAGCCTCAAAGAGGCTAACAGTATTGCTGATCAACTTATTAATGCTGTCGATTCTCTGCCGCCGATGCGCATGGTGAATCGTGATGATCTGATCCACATCGGTATCAGTGCCTGGCACAGCGGGCAGACCGTGCCGCAGGTCATTGAAAATGCTGAAATGGCCACCCGACGAGCGGCACTGCTGGGCGGTAACAACTGGACTAACGGTGCTGGAAATCCTCAGGATGCCGGACGCGGAAGTGTGCGCTGGCGAACCTTGCTGGAGAACACACTCAGCCGGGGTGGTCCAAGGCTTTACCACAAACCCACCGTTAATATTGAAGGTAAAGTTCAGCATCGGGTGATGCTGACCCGCATCTTCGATGGCGATAAAGAGGTGCTGGCCGCAGAATATATGCCGCTGGTTCAGCAACTGGGGATGGCTGATGCCTGGGATCGCCAACTGATGACCCGCATTGCCGCACTCTCAGAACTCTGGCCGGAAGAGACGCTGGTCATCCCGGTGACAATAACCTCGCTCCTGCAGCGTCCATTTGTCGTCTGGCTACAGAATATGCTGTTGCAGTGTCCGAAAGCACAAAGAAAACGATTTTTATTTGAACTTGCCGAGGCAGATGTATGTCAACACATCAACCGTTTAGTGCCAGTATTCCGCGCACTTAAAGCCTTTGGCTGCCGGGTTGCCGTCAATCAGGCGGGTCTGACTGTGGTCAGCAGCGCCTATATACGACAGCTGCCGCTGGAACTGATCAAGCTTGATGCGGGTCTGGTCCGTAATATTGAGCGGCGAACAGAAAACCAGCTGTTTGTGCAGAGCCTGCTTGAAGTCTGTAAATGTACTGGCATTCAGGTGTTTGCAACGGGTGTTCGTACAAAGGCGGAGTGGCAGACATTAGTGGCGCTGGGTGTCGCAGGCGGACAGGGAGACTTTTTTGCCTCTTCGCTTCCGGTAAACAGTAACGTGAAGAAATATTCTCAACGTTACCGTATTTAATGAATTGCCGTCGTAACAACGACAATTTGCGGTTTTTTTAATGTTTAGCCGCATCTGAATCCCTGACCTTGCTGCCGGAAATGTTAGATTTTATGTCGGGCATGGCGCAGGGAAAACGCGGGAAAAGCAGTGCTGATGGCGTCTGGTCGGCATTCTGCTGTTGCAGATCGTCGGTTCAGATGACTTAAACGCAATCAGGCGTCTTTTTTCACCGAAGCAGAACGTTTTTGCGCCTTGTGGCAGCTTCGTGTGGTTGGTAAAGTAAGCGGATTTTATTTTCCGCCCCCAGCTTGCAGGATTATCCCTTAGTATGTTTAAAAAATTTCGTGGCATGTTTTCCAACGACTTGTCCATTGACCTGGGTACCGCGAATACCCTGATTTACGTAAAAGGACAGGGCATCGTGCTGAACGAGCCTTCCGTGGTCGCTATTCGACAGGACCGTGCCGGTTCGCCGAAAAGTGTCGCGGCCGTGGGTCATGACGCCAAACAGATGCTCGGCCGTACGCCAGGCAATATCGCAGCTATCCGTCCGATGAAAGATGGCGTTATCGCTGACTTCTTCGTGACCGAAAAAATGCTGCAACACTTCATCAAGCAGGTTCACAGCAACAGCTTTATGCGTCCCAGCCCACGTGTGCTGGTCTGCGTGCCCGTTGGCGCAACCCAGGTAGAACGCCGTGCGATTCGTGAATCGGCTCAGGGCGCAGGCGCGCGTGAAGTCTTTCTGATTGAAGAACCGATGGCTGCGGCGATTGGTGCAGGTCTGCCCGTTTCTGAAGCAACCGGTTCAATGGTCGTCGACATTGGTGGTGGTACAACAGAAGTGGCCGTGATCTCCCTGAACGGTGTGGTCTACTCCTCATCAGTCCGTATTGGTGGTGATCGCTTCGATGAAGCTATTATTAATTATGTGCGTCGTAACTACGGTTCACTGATTGGCGAAGCGACCGCAGAACGCATCAAGCATGAGATCGGTTCAGCGTACCCGGGCGATGAAGTCCGCGAAATTGAAGTCCGTGGTCGTAACCTGGCAGAGGGTGTACCGCGCGGCTTTACGCTAAACTCCAACGAAATTCTGGAAGCGCTGCAGGAGCCATTAACCGGCATCGTTAGCGCGGTGATGGTTGCCCTTGAGCAGTGTCCGCCTGAGCTGGCTTCAGATATCTCGGAACGTGGCATGGTGCTGACCGGTGGTGGTGCATTACTGCGTAACCTGGATCGCCTGCTGATGGAAGAGACGGGCATTCCGGTGGTGGTTGCTGAAGATCCGCTGACCTGTGTGGCTCGCGGTGGCGGCAAGGCGCTGGAAATGATCGACATGCATGGCGGCGATTTGTTCAGCGAAGAATAATTGCCTCAACCGGCTGAGAACGCAATGATCATGCGAGGGAGTGGCATGTGAACCGGCGATATCTGTGCCGGTACAGTGCGTTCAGCCCAGGGAAGCACGGTTTTTTGCCGTCGCTTCCTCTCCTGTTGTCGAGGATCACGCAGATTATATGAAGCCGATTTTTAGCAGGGGGCCTTCCCTGCAGTTGCGTCTTTTTCTGGCGGTAATTGTGGCGATTGCCATTATTATTGCCGACAGCCGTGTGGGTTCTTTTACCCAAATACGCAACTATCTGGATACGTCGGTCAGTCCGTTTTACTTCCTGGCCAATGGACCACGTCAGCTGTTGGATGGCGTGTCCGAGTCGCTGGCATCGCGTCAGCAACTGGAGCAGGAAAACAAAGCGTTACGTCGTGAACTCTTCCTGAAAAACAGTAACCTGCTAATGCTGGGGCAATATAAGCAGGAAAACGCACGTCTGCGTGAACTGCTGGGTTCACCGCTGCGTCAGGATGAGCAAAAGATGGTGACGCAGGTGATCTCCACCGGCACCGATCCTTACACCGACCAGGTTGTGATCGACAAAGGCAGCGTTAACGGTGTCTATGAAGGTCAGCCGGTCATCAGCGACAAAGGTGTGGTGGGTCAGGTCATCGCGGTCGGACAACTCACCAGCCGTGTTCTGCTGATCTGTGATGCATCTCATGCCCTGCCGATTCAGGTGCTGCGTAATGACATTCGTGTGATTGCCGCCGGCAACGGCTGTAATGAAGATCTTCAGCTTGAGCATCTGCCGGGTAATACTGACATTCGTGTCGGCGATGTGCTGGTGACGTCTGGCATTGGTGGTCGTTTCCCTGAAGGTTATCCGGTGGGTGTAGTTTCCTCTGTGAAAGTGGACACCCAGCGCGCTTACACGGTGATTCAGGCCCATCCGACCGCCGGTCTGCAGCGTCTGCGTTACCTGCTGTTGCTGTGGGGCGCTGACCGCAATGGCGATATGCCACTGCCGCAGGATGAAGTGCACCGCGTTGCGAACGAGCGTCTGATGCAGATGATGCCGCAGGTTTTACCGCCTGCCGGTGAAATGGGCCCGCCAGCGCCAGCCGCTCAGATGGGACCGCCTGCTCCGTCTGCCAGCAGCAGCGGACAGAGCAACTCCTCGCGTTCACGCGGGGGCCAGCCTTGAGTCGATATCGTAGCCAGGGACGCTGGGTCATCTGGCTCTCTTTCCTGGTTGCGTTAGTCCTGCAAATCATGCCGTGGCCGGAAGAGATTTATATGTTCCGGCCCTCATGGCTGCTACTGATCCTCATCTATTGGGTTCTCGCACTGCCACATCGGGTCAATGTCGGTACTGGATTTGTGCTGGGTGCCATCATGGATCTGGTTGCCGGATCGACGCTTGGCGTGCGTGCGCTGGCGCTCAGTATCATCGCCTACCTGATTGCCTTTAAGTTCCAGTTATTCCGCAACTTAGCGTTGTGGCAGCAAGCGTTAATGGTTATGGTGCTGTCACTGGCGATGGATGTGATTGTCTTCTGGGCAGAGTTCCTGGTAATCAACGTTTCATTCCGACCTGAAATTTTCTGGAGCAGTGTCGTCGACGGTATTCTCTGGCCCTGGCTATTCTTATTAATGAGAAAAATTCGTCGTCAGTTCGCTGTTCAATAAGGAAATTTATGGTAACCCTTTATCTTGCTTCCGGTTCACCGCGTCGTCGTGAGCTGTTAACTCAACTTGGCCTGACATTTGAGCGCATCGTGACTGACGTTGAAGAGCAACGTCAGCCAAATGAAGCGGCGGAAATTTATGTCCGCCGTCTGGCAAACGACAAAGCGCAGGCAGGTGTCAGACTGGCCGCGCAGGATCTGCCGGTGCTGGGCGCGGATACCATCGTGGTGCTGAATGGCGACGTGCTGGAAAAACCACGCGATGCCGCCCATGCCCACGCGATGCTGCGCAAACTCTCGGGCCATACACATCAGGTGATGACGGCGGTAGCGCTGGCCGACAGCCAGCAGGCGCTGGATTGCGTTGTGACCACTGATGTGACATTCCGCACCTTAACGGAGACCGACATCGACGACTATATCGCTACCGGCGAACCGATGGATAAAGCGGGTGCATACGGTATTCAGGGCAGGGGAGGAAACTTTGTCCGAAAAATTAATGGAAGCTACCATGCAGTGGTCGGATTACCTCTGGTTGAGACAGCGGAGCTGATCAGCCATTTCCAGTCACTGCGTGCTGTAAGAGGTCAACATGACGGCTGAATTACTGGTTAACGTCACGCCTTCTGAAACGCGTGTTGCCTATATTGACGGCGGCATCCTTCAGGAAATACATATTGAGCGTGAAGCGCGGCGCGGCATTGTTGGCAATATTTACAAAGGACGTGTCAGTCGTGTTCTGCCCGGCATGCAGGCCGCCTTTGTCGATATCGGTCTGGAAAAAGCGGCCTTTCTGCACGCCTCTGACATCATGCCGCATACTGAATGTGTGGCGGGCGACGAAAAGAAAAACTTCATCGTGCGTGATATCGCTGAGCTGGTGCGTCAGGGACAGGATCTGGTGGTTCAGGTCGTCAAGGATCCACTGGGTACTAAAGGTGCCCGGCTGACGACGGACATTACCCTGCCTTCGCGTTACCTGGTCTTTATGCCGGGCGCATCGCATGTTGGTGTCTCTCAGCGCATTGAGAGTGAGAAAGAGCGCGATCGGCTTAAAGCGGTGGTGGCTGACTACTGCGACGACCTCGGTGGCTTTATCATCCGCACCGCCGCAGAGGGAATTGGAGAAGAGGAGCTGGCGCAGGACGCGGCTTTTCTCAAACGTCTCTGGACCAAAGTCAGCGAACGTAAAAAGCGCAACCAGACCCGCTGCCTGCTTTACGGCGAGCTGGCGCTGGCCCAGCGTATTCTGCGTGATTTTGCCGGCGCTGCGCTGGATCGCATCCGGGTCGACTCCCGTCTGACCTGCGACATGCTGGTGGAATTTACCGGTGAATATATCCCGGAAATGGCCGGCAAGCTGGAGCTTTACAACGGTAAACAGCCTATTTTCGACCTGTTTGATGTCGAAAATGAGATTCAGCGTTCGCTGGATCGCAAAGTTGAACTAAAGTCAGGCGGATATCTGATCATCGATCAGACCGAAGCGATGACGACTATCGATATCAACACCGGTGCGTTTGTCGGCCATCGCAATCTGGATGAGACGATCTTTAATACCAATGTTGAGGCCACTCAGGCGATCGCGCGTCAGCTGCGACTGCGTAATCTGGGAGGCATTATCATTATCGACTTCATTGACATGAGCAATGAAGACCACCGGCGCCGGGTACTGCATTCGCTGGAAAGCGCACTCAGTAAAGATCGGGTTAAAACCGGTATCAATGGGTTCTCGACGTTGGGTCTGGTGGAAATGACGCGTAAGCGTACCCGTGAAAGCATTGAGCACGTTCTATGTCAGGATTGCCCGGTCTGCAAAGGGCGCGGCACGCTGAAAACCGTTGAAACGGTTTGCTATGAGATCATGCGTGAAATTGTCCGGGTTCACCACGCCTATGATTCTGACCGTTTCCTGGTCTATGTTTCACCGACGGTCGGTGAAGCGTTAAAAACCGACGAGTCTCATGCACTGGCTGAAGTTGAAATCTTTGTCGGCAAGCAGGTCAAAGTCCATGTCGAAGCGCTCTACACTCAGGAGCAGTTCGACGTGGTGATGATGTAACACCAGTCCGAATACCGGTTTCTTCGGAAATCGGGCTGAAAAATCGCCCTTGTTTGAGATAAAATGCGCGCTTTTAACGCTTTCATCTGAAGACGGTCGGGTATTAAGAACCAACTATCCGTCGTTTACGGAACACAAGGAGAGGCGTGCGTGAGGCAGTTGCCGAGGATTTTGTTACTGCTGGTCGCGGCAATCATCGTGATTGTCGCGCTGCTGGTCAGCGGATTGCGTCTGGTGATGCCGCATCTCGACAGCTATCGCAGCAACCTTCTGCAATTCATCTCTGACCGCACAGGTGTGCCGGTTAACGCCAGCCAGTTAGAGGGCAAGTGGGAGAACTTTGGCCCGACTCTGCAGGTACGCGATCTCAACGTTGATCTGCAGGAGAACGGTAAACTCTCGATCAATCGCATCAACCTGGCGCTCGACGTCTGGCAATCCCTGCTGCACTGGCGCTGGCAGTTTCGCGATCTGACCTTCTGGCAGCTGCACCTCGAGACTAATCGTCCTTTACTCGACAACGACAAAGAGAAAAACAGCTTCCGTCCGGCGCAGATTAATGAACTCTTTCTGCGTCAGTTTGACCACTTCGACCTGCGGGATAGCACCATCCGTTTCCGCACCCCTTCCGGCCAGCATGCTGAACTGGCGATTCCGCGACTCTCCTGGGTCAACGAAGACAACCGCCACCGGGCCGAGGGTGAAGTCAGTCTGTCGAGCTTTACCGGCCAGCACGGCGTAGTTCAGGTGCGGCTCGATCTCAATGACAGCAACGGCGTACTCAATGATGGTCGCATCTGGATGCAGGCCGACGACGTCGACATGCGTCCATGGCTGGGCCGCTGGGTGCGCGATAACACCCGCCTGGACAGCGCCCGCTTCAGCCTGGCAGCCTGGGTCAACCTGCGTGATGGCGACATTTATGCCGGTGATCTGCTGCTGCGCAAGGGGGGCGCCAGCTGGCAGGGCGAGACCGGCCGACACCGCATAGACGTCGATGGGCTGACCGCGCATTTGTCACGCTTCCAGAATGGCTGGGTCGTCAATGTGCCGCACACGCGGCTCAGCACTGACGGCCAGTCATGGCCCGCCGGCCACTTCTCTCTGTTATGGCGTCCTGAGGATAAACAGCTGCTGGGGCCGGAAGGTCAGCCGGAAGTACGTGTTCGCGCGACACAACTGGTATTGAGCCATATTGCACCTATCGTTCCGCTGTTTGCGCCGCTCTCTCCGGCGCTGTTTGAAAACTGGCAGACGCTGCAGCCACAAGGCACCGTCGATGGCCTGGCGCTGGATATTCCCTTACAGCAGCCTGAAAAAACCCGCGTCCAGGTAAAGTGGCGTGATTTCAGCTGGCAGCACTGGAAATTGTTGCCGGGCATCAGCCATTTAAGCGGTGAAGCGCGCGGCAGCCTGAGCAATGGTCAGGTCAGTGTAGATATGGGGGCGGCAACCGTTCCCTATGGCGATATGTTCCAGGCCCCTTTAGAGATTAAGCGCGTGACCGGTGCGGTGCGGTGGCTGCGTGATGAACATGGCCTCACGCTGGCGGGTGAAAACCTTGACCTGCAGGCTCGCTCGCTCTGGGCGCGTGGGGATTTCAGCTATCAGCAGAATAGCGGTGGTGAACCCCGTCTGGATATTCTGGCCGGTATCCGGCTTACCGATGCGGGCGATGCCTGGCGCTACTTCCCGGTACCGCTGATGGGTAATAGCCTGACGCACTATCTGAGTGGGGCAGTGAAGGGTGGCAAGGTGGACAATGCCACGCTGCTGTTTGCAGGTAACCCGGCGCTGTTCCCGTTCAAGCACAATGATGGCATGTTCCAGGTCTGGGTGCCGCTTCGCCAGGCGACCTATGCGTTTCAGCCCAAATGGCCGGCGTTGAGCAATCTCGATATTGACCTTAACTTCCTGAACGACGGTCTGTGGATGAAAGCACCCATTGCCCGACTGGGCGAGGTGGACGCGCATAATGTCACGGCGGTGATCCCGGACTATCTTAAAGAAAAACTGATCATCGACGGGGATATCAGCGGCGAAGGTCCGCAGATCGCTGACTATTTCGATCAGACGCCGCTGAAACCTTCATTGGGTGCCGCGCTGTCGGAGCTGGAAATCAAAGGCCGCGTCGGTGGCCATCTGAATCTGGATATTCCACTGGATGGAGAGCAGGTGCACGCCCGCGGCAATGTCGATCTGAACAATAATTCACTGTTTATCAAGCCGTTAAAAACCACGATCAACAACCTTTCAGGCCGCTTCCGTTACGATAATGGCAATCTGGAGAGTGAGGATCTGCGGGCAAACTGGTTTGGTCAGCCGATGGGCGTCCGTTTCAGCACCAAAGAGAACCCGGACGACTTTGGCGTGAACGTCAACCTTCAGGGCGACTGGCAACCCGCTAAAATCAGCGAGGTCCCGGCAGCTGTCAGTAAGCAACTGGGCGGGCATCTCCCCTGGCAGGGCGACGTGAATATCACGCTGCCCCATCATGGCGGGGCGCGTTATGACGTGGTACTGAACGGTAATGCCAAAGAAGTAAGTAGTCACTTACCTGCACCGCTCGATAAAAATGCCGGTGAGGCAATGCCGATTGCCATTCAGGCCAGCGGTGACCTGAACCATTTCGATCTCAGTGGCAGCATTGATGAAGACCACCGTTTTAACAGCCGCTGGTTGCTGGAGCCGACGTTGCGTGTTGACCGCGGCATCTGGCTGAATGATGCCCGGAAAACGCCGGCTCTGCCCGATCATGCTGGCATGGTGCTGAACCTGCCTGCGCTGGATGGCGAGGCCTGGGTGGCGATGATGGCTGCCGGAGGTTCTTCCGGGACACGTGCATCAGGCGGCGGTAGCGATTTCCAGACGGGTGGCGTCACGCTGCCGGGTAACATCACGCTGCGCAGTCCGGCAGTCACGCTGGCCGGGCAGCAATGGCATGATGTTGAGGCGACGCTGGCGCAGGGTTCAGGCGGCAATAGCCAGGTCAGCGTCAATGCGAAAGAGTTGCGTGGTGCGCTGCTAATGGCACCTAAAGCGCCGTGGCAAGTGAACCTGGATTACCTCTACTACAATCCGCAGTGGGGTAATGATGCAGGTGATGCCGATAAAGGCGGCAAAGCGTCTCCTCAGCAAGCCAAAAACATTAATTTCAGCCAGTGGCCCGCTCTGCAATTACGCTGTAAAGAATGCTGGGTGCTCGGCCAGAAATATGGTCAGATATCTGCGGCGCTGCAACCTGAAGGAGATAAGTTAGCGCTTACTAATGGTAAAGTGGATACCGGCAGTTCGCAGCTTAAAATTAACGGTGAGTGGATCAACCGTCCCGATGACCAGCGCACCTCGCTGAAGGGGACGCTCAAAGGCCCGAATGTCAATAACGCGACCAACTGGTTTGGTGTCAACACGCCGCTGCGCGATGCGCCATTTGATATTTCTTACGATCTGCACTGGCGCTCTGCCCCCTGGCAGCCCTCCGCAGAGACGCTGAGCGGTACCCTGAAGACCCACTTTGGCAAAGGCCAGATTGCGGATGTCAACACAGGCACAGCGGGAAAAATCCTGCGACTGGTGAGCTTTGATGCGCTGCTGCGCAAGCTGCGCTTCGACTTCAGCGACACCTTTACCAACTCGTTCTATTTCGATTCGATTAACGGCACCGCCTGGATCGAAAACGGCAGGATGCGCACCGATAACCTGCTGGTGGATGGGCTGGAAGCCGATATCGCCATGCAGGGCAATCTCGACCTGGTAAAACGTCAGATTGACATGGAAGCGGTGGTGGCGCCGGAAATATCCGCTTCAGTCGGCGTGGCAACCGCCTTTGCCATCAATCCGGTGATTGGTGCCGCGGTGTTTGCCGCCAGTAAAGTTCTGGGACCCCTTTGGAACAAGATATCGCTGCTGCGTTATCACATCAGTGGCCCACTGGATAAGCCGGAAATCAATGAAGTACTGCGTAAACCGCGTGAAACTGACAACAAGTGAATTTGACGCCGTACCGGAATTACCGCAGGCTATGATTATCTGAGCACATAATGAGTGAGAAACGATGACTCTGAACCTGGTAAGTGAGCAGTTACTGACTGCTAACGGCATTAATCAGCAGGACCTATTTTCCCTGTTAGGGCAGCTTTCAGAACGTCGTCTGGATTATGCCGATCTCTATTTTCAATCCAGCTTTCACGAATCCTGGGTGCTGGAAGATAAAATTATTAAAGATGGCTCATACCATATCGATCAGGGTGTGGGCGTTCGCGCGGTCAGCGGGGAGAAAACCGGCTTCGCCTATGCAGACCAGATCACACTGAATGCACTGCGTCTCTCTTCTGAAGCGGCACGTAGCATCGTACGTGAACAGGGAAATGGCAAGGCACACACGCTCTCTGCCGTAATGAACCGTTCGCTCTATTCTGCGGTCGATCCGCTGAGCAGCCTGACACGTGAAGATAAAATTGCCCTGCTGCATCGCGTTGATAAAGTGGCCCGTGCGGCTGACCCGCGCGTGCAGGAAGTCAATGCCAGCCTGACCGGTGTTTACGAGCAGGTGCTGGTGGCCGCGACTGACGGCACACTGGCGGCTGACGTTCGTCCGCTGGTTCGCCTCTCTATCAGCGTTCAGGTTGAAGATCAGGGCAAGCGTGAACGCGGCGCAAGCGGCGGCGGTGCGCGTACCGGTTATACGTTCTTCCTTGAAGATGAAAATGGCGAAGTGCGCGCTGATGCCTGGGCGCGTGAAGCGGTGCGCATGGCGTTGGTTAATCTCTCTGCTGTAGCGGCACCTGCCGGCGCATTGCCGGTGGTGCTGGGTGCGGGCTGGCCTGGCGTCCTGTTGCATGAAGCAGTTGGTCACGGTCTGGAAGGCGACTTTAACCGCCGTGGCACCTCAGTGTTCAGCGGTAAAATCGGTCAGCAGGTTGCGTCTGAACTCTGTACCGTGGTGGATGACGGCACCCTTGAAGGGCTGCGCGGTTCACTGGCGGTGGATGATGAAGGTGTTCCCGGCCAGTACAACATGCTGATTGAGAATGGTGTGCTGAAAGGCTACATGCAGGACAAGCTCAATGCGCGACTGATGGGCGTCAGCCCGACCGGTAACGGACGCCGTGAATCCTACGCCCATCTGCCGATGCCGCGCATGACCAACACCTACATGCTGGCAGGCAAATCATCACCGCAGGATATTATTGAAAGCGTTGAGTACGGCATCTATGCGCCAAACTTTGGGGGCGGTCAGGTGGATATCACCTCCGGCAAATTTGTCTTCTCAACCTCAGAGGCTTATCTGATTGAGAACGGCAAAATCACCAAACCGGTCAAAGGTGCCACGCTGATTGGCTCCGGCATTGAAGCGATGCAGCAGATCTCGATGGTGGGTAACGACCTGGCGCTGGATAAAGGCGTTGGCGTCTGCGGTAAAGAGGGCCAGAGCCTGCCGGTCGGTGTCGGTCAGCCTACGCTGAAGCTGGATAAACTGACCATCG
Organism: Pantoea sp. MHSD4; assembly: GCF_021043305.1. Lineage (NCBI taxonomy): Bacteria > Pseudomonadati > Pseudomonadota > Gammaproteobacteria > Enterobacterales > Erwiniaceae > Pantoea > Pantoea sp. MHSD4. Next base: position 26,453 of record NZ_JAJNDH010000008.1, read on the forward strand.
GCGGCACCGCCTGATGTGACCTCAACAACCCGCCACCTGGCGGGTTGTTAGCTTTTACGGTGCTGCTGATACTGTTCAGCCACCTGTTCAAAATAGCCGGTCAGGTAATCGATACAAACCTGCACCTTAAGCGGCAACTTATCTTTCTCGGTATAGAGCGCGTAGACCGGTCGCGGATCGGACTGATACTGCGGAAAAAGAATATCGATCTCGCCCGCGTTGATCTCATTAATCACCCACATCATTGGCACATAGGCGATGCCATTGCCCGACTTCAGCCAGCGGATTAGCGTCAGTGAATCATTCGTCACGAACCGTCCCTGCGGTGACAGGCGGGTCACCAGGCCTTCCGGCGCAATCAGCTCGAAATTGTTGTCGGGCCGTACGCTATATTCCAGCCAGGAAAAATTATCGATGTCAGCTGGTTTCTCGGGCGTGCCATGCTGCGTCAGATAGCTTTTTGCAGCGCACACCACCATTGGCATGGCACCAAGACGACGTGAAAAGAGGCTGGAGTCTTTTAGTGCGCCCACCCGAATCACAAGATCCAGACCATCCGCAATCAAATCCGGCGCCGGTACACCGGTAACCAGATTCACACTCAGTCCCGGGTACTCCCGCAGCATGTCGCTGGTCATGCCGGCTAACACATTCTGCGCCATGGTTGAGGAGCTGCCGATTCGCAGCTCGCCAATGGGCGTGTTGTTAAACGCATAGAGCTGCTCATGCACCTGCGTCGCTTCGGCCAGCATACGGCGACAACCCTGATAATAGATTTTACCCGCTTCGGTCAGCCCGATACTGCGGGTGCTGCGATTCAGCAGCTTAACCTGCAATGCATCTTCCAGTTTCGCGACAATCTGGCTAATTGATGAGACGCTAAGATGAAGCTGGCGTGCCGCGGCGGTAAACGAACCCAGTTCGACCACTCTGGCGAAGACAGACATGCCTTTCAGTCGTTCCATTATTTACTCTGGCTTAAAAGTGATTTAGATCACATTCTGTAGAAAACGTATAGTCAGGCGCGTTACTATATGCGCGCCGGGGTATTTCCCGGTGATTCTTCATTGCCTGATACCCTTCGATGATACGCTATTATTAAGCCAGCTGCGGTTCGGATAGCGCTGCCAGATGGTTTTCCCGCGACATCTGAAAGGCAAAGGAGTATCCCGGCAAGGTCGAACTAAGGATTTTTGATGAGTGTGCTTCCGGTATTTGTCATGTTTGGGCTCTCTTTTCCGCCCGTTTTCATCGAACTTATTATTTCACTGATGCTGTTCTGGTTAGTGAAACGTGTGCTCACGCCGAGCGGTATCTACGATCTTGTCTGGCATCCGGCACTTTTTAATACAGCGCTTTACTGCTGTGTGTTTTACCTTGTCTCCCGTTTATTAGTCTGAGGTTGAAGTGAAAGCACTCATAAGAAAAATCGCGCGCTACGCGATCACTATTCTGCTGGTCATCATCGCTGTGGTAATCATTTTCCGCGCCTGGGTGTTCTACACCGAATCGCCCTGGACCCGGGATGCACGTTTCGCGGCAGACGTGGTGGCGATTTCGCCTGACGTCACCGGCCTCATTACCGATGTTCCGGTACACGACAATCAGCTGGTTAAAAAGGGCGATACGCTGTTTGTGGTTGATCGGCCGCGCTATCAGAAAGCGCTTGATCAGGCACAGGCGGATGTTGAGTACTATCAGGCACTGGTGAGTGAGAAACGTCGCGAAGCCGGACGACGAAATCAGCTTGGCACCTCCGCGATGTCGCGCGAGGCTATCGAGCAATCCAATAACGATCTGCAAACCAGTGAGCATCAGCTGGCGAAATCGGTGGCAACACGCGATCTGGCGGCGATTGACCTTGAGCGCACCACTGTAAAAGCGCCATCGGACGGCTGGGTCACTAACCTTAATGTCTACCAGGGTGAGTTTATTACCCGCGGTTCTGTGGCAGTAGCGCTGGTTCAGCAGCACTCCTTCTATGTACTGGCTTACCTGGAAGAGACCAAGCTGCACGGTGTTGAGAAGGGTTACCGTGCGGAAGTTACGCCGCTTGGCAGCAACATTGTATTGCGTGGCACGGTCGATAGTGTGGCGGCTGGCGTGACCAATAGCAGCAGCTCGGTCGACAGTAAAGGTATGGCAACAGTGGACTCCAACCTGGAGTGGGTCCGTTTGGCGCAGCGTGTGCCTGTGCGAATTCGGCTGGATGACCAGCCAGGTAATCGCTTCCCGGCAGGAACCACGGCAACGGTGGTGATAACGGGCCAGGTCGATCGTCAGCCTGAACAGGTGTCACCGATGATCCGACTGTTTAATCGCCTGCGTGAGTTTGGTTAAGAGGGCGATATGATCCAGTTTCTGCGTTTCCCGGTAAAACTCACCTTTGCGCTGGTATTAGCGCTGATGGTGGGGTTCCACCTGAACCTTGAAACGCCACGCTGGGCAGTGATGACCGCCGGGATCGTGGCGGGCGGCACCGCGTTTGCGGCCGGTGGTGATCCCTATTCAGGGGCGCTGCGTTATCGCGGTGTTTTGCGTATTATCGGGACATTCATTGGGTGTATTGCCGCGCTGACCATCATGATTGCCACCGTTCGTGCGCCGGTCGTGATGCTGCTGCTGTGCTGCATCTGGGCAGGGCTCTGCGTCTGGCTTTCGTCGCTGATCAAAGTTGAAAACTCTTACGCACTGGGACTGGCGGGCTACACGGCGCTCATTATTGTGGTCACGGCCAACGCCAGCGGCGGTCTGACACTGGTACCGCAATACGCCGTTGAGCGTTGCAGTGAAATCGTTCTCGGTATTTTGTGTGCCATTCTGGCCGACATGATTTTCTCGCCACGTTCAATCAAAAAAGTGATCGACGCCGAAGTGGATTCGCTGCTGGTGGCGCATTATCACCTGCTGCAACTCTGCGTCGCACATGGTGATAAAGAAGAGGTCGACAAAGCATGGGGAGCCCTGGTGCGTCGCACTTCAGCCCTGAACAGCATGCGCAGCCAGCTGATGATGGAGTCGTCACGCTGGAAGAACAGTCACCGCCGTTTGCAGATGCTGAACACGTTGTCGCTGACGCTGATTACGCAGGCTGCTGAAACCTTCCTCATTCAGAATTCTCGCCCTGACTACATTCCGCCTCAATATCGTTTGATGGTTGAAAAGCCCGCGTCGACGGTTGAAGAGGTGCACAAGCGGATGAAAGTGATGCGGCGGGTGATCGGTGCCAGTGGCAAATCGACGCCGGTCACGCTGGCCAGTTGGGTTAGCACTGCCACCGAATATCTCCTGCTGCTCAATGGTATTAAAAGCAACAGCCGAATCACCTCGCTGGAAGAGGAGATTTTACAGCGGGAAGTGGTGATTCAGGCGCGTTCCGCTGAAACACATCATGCCATGATCAATGGTATTCGTACCTTTGTTGCCACCGCGCTGGGTTCACTGTTCTGGCTTTATACCGGCTGGACCTCAGGCAGTGGCTGTATGGTGATGCTGGCGGTAATCACCGCACTGGCAATGCGTATGCCTAATCCACTGATGATGGCCAAAGATTTTCTCTACGGCATGACAGTCGCGGTTCCGCTGGGTGCGCTCTACTTTATGTATGTTCTCCCTGCTACTCAGCAGAGCGCATTGCTGCTCTGCATCGCAATTGGCGTGCTGGGCTTTATCGCTGGCATCTTTATTCAGCGGCGTCAGATCGGCACGCTGGGCGCCTTAATTGGTACTCTCAACGTCGTGGTTCTTGATAATCCGATGCAATTTCATACCAATGTCTTTCTGGACAACGTGCTCGGACAGGTTATCGGCTGCTTTGTGGCGATGATGGTGATCCTGTTAATTCGTGATAAATCAAAGGCGCGTACCGGACGCAAGCTGCTGAATCGCTTTATGTATGCGGCCGTCTCCGCCATGACCACCAATCAGGCGCGGCGACGTGAAAACCATTTGCCAGCGCTCTATCAGCAACTGTTTTTGCTGCTGAATCTGTTTCCAGGCGATATCAATAAATATCGCATCGCGCTGACACTGATCATTGGCCATCAGCGCTTACGTGATGCAGACGTGCCGGTTAACGCAGACCTCTCTGCGTATCACCGACAACTGCGTTACACCGCAGATCGGGTGATCTCCGCCAGCAGCGACGACAAGCGCCGTTACTACTTTGAGCGTCTGCTGAAGGAGCTGGATGTCTATCAGGAGAAACTGGTCCATTACGATGCACCCGTCAGCGTAACAGAACCCGTAAAACGACTGGCGATGATGCTGGATAAGTATCAGAACACGCTCATCCAAATCTGAAACTGGCCGCTGTCACCTGCAGCGGCCGGCGCAATCCCCGCCCGACACAAAATCTGTCGCTTTTGCCAACTATACTCTTCAGACGGAAGCGTAAAACTGACAGGAGCGAATCAATGAAATCACTGCAAGAGAGCGAACTGTTCCGGACCGGCTATTTAGCGGACGGTCAGTGGCATCAGGCTGCCTCCACTTTTGACGTCACTAACCCGGCAACCGGTGAGGTGATTGCGCAGGTTGCAAAAGCAGGGAAAGCTGAAACGGAACAGGCAATCGCCGCCGCAGAACGTGCCTTTCCTGCCTGGCGGGCGAAGACGGCGAAAGAGCGCGCTGACATTCTTACTCGCTGGTATCAGTTGATCATTGAGAATAAGCGCTGGCTTGGACAGCTAATGACGACCGAACAAGGCAAGCCCCTGAAAGAGGCGGAAGGGGAAGTCGAGTATGCCGCCAGTTTTATCCAGTGGTTTGCCGAGCAGGCGAAACGAGCTAATGGAGAGATCATTCCACCCGCAAAACCAGGCTCCCGTATTCTGGCCACTCGCGAGCCGATTGGCGTAGTGGCTGCCATCACGCCGTGGAATTTTCCGATGGCAATGCTGACCCGCAAACTGGGCCCGGCTCTGGCAGCAGGCTGTACCGGCATTATTAAACCCGCCAACAACACGCCACTTTCCGCCTTTGCCTTGCTGGCACTGGCGAAGCAGGCAGGCGTGCCAGATGGCGTACTGAACGCGGTCGCGGGTGATACTCATGCTATCAGCGATGCAATCATGGCCAGCAAAGGGGTGCGCAAAATCTCGTTTACCGGCTCTACCCAGGTGGGCAAGCTGCTGATGCGCAATGCCGCCGAAACCATGAAAAAAGTATCGATGGAGCTTGGCGGGAATGCCCCTTATATCGTGTTCGACGATGCCGACATTGAGGCTGCCGTTCAGGGTGCGATTGCCAACAAATTTCGCAATGCGGGCCAGGTGTGCGTCAGCGTTAATCGCTTTTACATTCACAACGCCGTCTATGACCGCTTCACACAACAACTGGCCGCCGAAGTGAACGCGCTGAAGGTGGGCAACGGGATGGAAGAGGGCGTCATTGTCGGCCCCTTAATTGAAGCATCAGCAGTGGAGAAGGTTGAGCAACACGTTAAAGACGCGGTAGCGAAAGGTGGCAAATTACTGGCGGGCGGCGAACGTCATGCACTGGGCGGCAACTTCTGGCAGCCGACCGTAATTACCGAGGCACACGAAGGTATGCAACTCGCCCAGGAAGAGACGTTTGGTCCGGTGGCCGCCTGTTTCCGCTTTGATGACGAAGAGGATGTCATCCGCCGGGCCAACGATACGCCGTTTGGTCTTGCCGCTTACTTTTACACTCAAAATCTGCAACGGGTGTTCCGTGTTTCAGCGGCGCTGGAAAGTGGCATGATCGGTATTAATGAATGTGCTGTTTCAACCGAGCTGGCACCCTTTGGTGGTGTTAAAGAGTCGGGTCTGGGTCGGGAAGGCTCGGTACTTGGCATGGAGGAGTATCAGGAGGTCAAAGCGCTGCATCTGGGCGGCTTGGACTAGCGGACATGAACGGGGGCGGCAAAGGCCGCCCGCAGACGGAGCATGGGAGCCGTCAGCATGAAAATCGAGCGTTTTGATTTTAATGAAATTGTCGATCAGGCCCATTTTTTCCGCCAGTTCAGCGAGCGTTTTACGCTGGAGGAACGCCGCATCTGCGACCTGGATGGATTATGGGATGTCGTGACGAGCGATCTGTTACCCATGCCACTGGAGATTGAATTTATAAATCTCGGCAGGGGACAGCGGCGTCGCTATGGTGCGCTGATTCTGTTATTTGATGAAGCGGAAGAGGAGCTGGAAGGCAGGCTGCACTTTAACGTCAGATAAAAAAAGGCCCCGGCGAGCGGGGCCAAAGGGTTCGTCATAAATCTGACGAGGAATTACTTATAAAGCTGTGCGGTGATGTGGTAGTTATCACCCGTGCGCGCTTCAATGACTTTATAGGCGCTGGCACCTTGTTCATCCGCTTTCTGTGAAAGCGCTGCACGGTAATCCATTGGTGCACCCGCGGTTCCACTGATGCTTACGGTGCCCGCAGGCTGCAGGTTCTGCGTCTGATCGCCGGTTACCAGCTGCGCAGCAGATGCGCCAAACGCCATAACGGAAAGCAGACTGACTGTAGCGATGGTTGTTTTGATATTCATGATTATCTCCTCAATACAATCAACAACCTGCGGTTACTCATAAAGGCGGGTCGTCGATATTTTCATGCGCCTTCAGGCGCCATCACGGTTAATTATTTATAAAGCTCAGCGGTGACATGCCAGGTGTTATCCTGGTTGTTTTCGATGATGCGATAGTGGCTTGCACCCTGTGCGTCCGCTTTCTCAGACAGGACCTGACGGACATGCGTCTGGTCACCGTTGCGTCCACCAATACTGATGGTCTGATTCATTGATTGCAGGCCCTGTGCCTGCTCATTGGACACCAGGCTTGCAGCACTGGCACCTACTGAGAACAGTGAAGCCAGACTCAGTGCGGCAATCGCTAATTTCGTTTTCATGGTCAAATCTCCTGAATTATTTGCTTCACTCCGGAGCGCAAAGGGCGCGTCAGACGGAGAACCACTGGCATTATCGGGCTACGCCTTAGTTATACAGTGCGGCGGTAGCGTGATAATTGCCGTTGTTGTAAGCCTCAATCACGCGATAGGCTTTTGCGCCCTGCTGATCGGCTTTGTCACTGAGTTGCTGCTTAATATCCATCGGTGAACCGGCAACGCCGCTGACACTGATGGTGCCGACTGCCTGCAGATCCTGTGCCTGAGAGGCATCGATAGATTCTGCGGCAACTGCACCAAATGAAAGGGCAGAGAGAATGCTCAGGGCAGCGATGGTAGTTTTTACGTTCATAGATATTTCCTCGTCGTCTATTTTTATCTTTTTAGTTAGTGTGATTTGCATCACGAAAAGAAGTATAGAACTAATAACGACAGAAATTAATACTCCGCTAATAATGTTTTTTTGTGATTCTTTATCCTTATGGCTACTTTTAATAACTTAACGTTATAAAAACGGGTTAAAAAGTAGCCTTTGAGGGTTTTATAATCACAAAAACAGTGAGATAGATCACTTTAACGTTTAGTGCGAAAGTTGGCGGGGATTGGACTGGAGTTTGATCTGGATCCGGGCAATGTTACCGGATCGGTGATGTAAAGCAGTGTAAAATAGCGCAAATAGTGAAGCAGAGTAAGCGATATGTCTGACGGTCAGGCGCATGAAAGCGGGCTTATGACATATTAAGCAGCGGAACAGTGTGATGTAACACGGTGAGAAGAGAAAACAAACTGACGACCTGGCACGGGAGTGCAGGCCGTCAGTCAGCAATCACAGTTCCTGTTCAAACAGGTTCAGGATTGCGCTGTGCAGTTGCTTAACCGTGAAGTCGCGCGCACGGGTGATAAAGATCGTGTCATCGCCAGCAATGGTGCCAAGAATCCCTTCCGACTTACCCAGTGAATCCAGCAGGCGTGCAATCAGCTGTGCTGCGCCCGGGCTGGTATGAATTACCACCAGGGCATCGTTGTAGTCGATATCCAGTACCAGGTTTTTTAACGGACTTGTCGTGGTCGGCACACCCAGCTCAGCAGGCAGGCAATAGACCATCTCCATCTTGGCATTGCGGGTGCGCACAGCGCCAAACTTGGTTAGCATGCGCGAGACTTTGGACTGATTGATATTTTCAAAGCCCTGATCCTGAAGCGCCTGAACAATTTCGCCCTGGGAACTGAATTTTTCTTCTTTTAATAAGGCTTTAAAAGCCTTGATCAGATCGTCTTGTTTCGATGGGTTTCGCATAGGTTACCAATAAATAGAGAGAATAACCGCGCAGCCGCCTGCGGCAGAGTGGTGATTATGCATTTTAATGCATTTTTATGCAATCGGTCGATTGATGAGCAGGGTTCGGGCGGCTAGCGGGCGGCGATGATAGCAAATAAATACGCTCAGACCAAAACCCCCGTCACAGCCCCGGAAGGCGAAGGTTGCAAAGTTGTTATATTATTGGTGGTGTAGTAACAGAAATAGCAACAGAAAACGCTCACAGCCGTTCTCTGTCTGACGACGGCAAAGTTGTCGGTCATTCAGGCGCAATGATAAGTAACTTTTGAATCCGGCGATTAACTGTGAAAACACGTAGAATTAACAGCGGATATTTATCATCGCCTGAGCAGTTGATTAAGGTCTGACACAGATAGAATTTCGGCCCATCTCTGCCCCATCTTAATAAGGAGTTAAGAATGAAAGTTGCCGTTCTCGGTGCCGCTGGCGGCATAGGCCAGGCGCTCGCACTTCTGCTCAAAACCCAGCTTCCCGCAGGTTCAGAACTCTCACTGTATGACATCGCGCCGGTTACACCGGGCGTTGCCGTCGATCTCAGCCATATTCCTACTGCAGTGTCTATCCAGGGGTTCAGTGGAGAAGATGCCACCCCCGCCTTACAAGGTGCAGATGTGGTACTGATTTCCGCGGGTGTCGCACGTAAACCTGGTATGGATCGCGCAGACCTGTTTAACGTTAACGCTGGTATTGTTCGGAACCTGATCGAACAGGTCGCTACCACGGCGCCTGAAGCATTGATTGGTGTTATTACCAATCCGGTTAACACCACCGTTGCGATTGCGGCAGAAGTGCTGAAAAAGCATGGCGTTTACGACAAAAATCGCCTGTTCGGTGTCACCACACTGGACATCATCCGTGCCAATACCTTCGTGGCAGCGCTGAAAGGCAAACAGCCAGATCAGATTGAAGTACCGGTCATTGGCGGTCACTCTGGTGTAACCATTCTGCCGCTCCTGTCGCAGGTCAAAGGTGTCAGCTTCAGCGATCAGGAAGTGGCTGATCTGACCAAACGCATTCAGAACGCCGGTACCGAAGTGGTGGAAGCCAAAGCGGGTGGCGGTTCGGCCACGCTGTCGATGGGCCAGGCAGCTGCACGTTTCGGTTTATCACTGGTTCGTGCACTGAAGGGTGAGGCGAATGTGGTGGAGTGTGCTTACGTGGAAGGTGAGGGTGAACATGCCCGCTTCTTCTCTCAGCCATTGCTGTTAGGTAAAAACGGCATTGCTGAACGCATGCCAATTGGTACTCTCAGCGCGTTCGAACAGCAGGCGCTGTCAGGCATGCTGGACACGCTGAAGAAAGATATCGCTCAGGGCGAAGAGTTCGTTAAGCAGTAACTGACGGCTCAGAGTTGTAATAACGCCCGGCTTTGCCGGGCGTTTTGCATTACAGGCCGCCAGATTTATAGGCGCGGGCTGCAGGTGCCCCGTTGCTGGCAGGCACCTTCTTGCCCAGGGTCTCCATACGCATCTGGAATGGCGGGAACGGCATCTCAATACCGTGCTGGTCAAATCCGCTCAGAATCAACTGATGCAGCTCGTGGCGCAGCGGCATTCGGTGTCCCATCTCCGCAGCATGCACACGGAGTTCAAACAACTGAATTCCCTGCTGCAGATCGACCAGGAAGGCTTCTGGCTGCGGCGTGTCCAGCACATAGCTGCAGCGCTCAGCCGCCTGAATCAGAATGGTTGTGACCTGTTCACTACTCACTTTCGCCGGTGCCGGAATAGTCAGTACCACGCGCGTGACGGAATCTGACAGCGACCAGTTAATAAACTGCTCGGTGATAAAGGCCTTGTTGGGCACGATGATCTCTTTGCGGTCCCAGTCGGTAATGGTGGTCGCACGGGTATTAATCCGCGTGATACTGCCGGTCAGGTCACGGATCGTCACGGTATCGCCGATACGAATGGGCTTTTCGAACAGGATAATCAGGCCAGAGATAAAGTTGGCAAAAATCTCCTGCAGACCAAACCCCAGTCCTACACCCAGTGCGGCAACCAGCCACTGCAGTTTCGACCACTCAATGCCGATCATTGAGAAACCAATCAGTCCGCCAATCAGCAGCAGCAGATATTTGGTCAGTGTGGTGATGGCATAACCTGTGCCAGGCGTCAGATTGAGATGCTGCAACAACGCCAGTTCAAGCAGTGCGGGCATGTTACGCACAAGCTGCGTGGTGATAATAAACACCAGAATAGCGATCAGGACTGACCCCAGCGTGATGGGTTGAATCGACTCGACGCCCTGTACGGACGTACTGACATCCCACAGCTGAATATTCTCCAGGAAGCCGAAGGCCGAGTGGATCTCTGACCACAGCACAATCACAGAGACCAGAGCGATCAGCGTCAGGATCGAGCGCACCAGCCGCAGCGACTGCGCACTGATCGCATCCAGATCGATCACAGGCTCTTCGATCTCAATCGCGTCGGTATTGAGAGAGCCTTGCTCCTTCTCTTCTTCGCTGCGCGCACGATTAGCCAGCATATCGGCACGGCGCTGACGGGCGCGATCAAAGCCAAGACGGCGGCGCTGAATCAGCATCCAGCGGCGGATGATGTGATAGATAACCAGAAGCAGGAACCAGATGGCGACGGAGGTCTCCAGTCGCGCCAGCAGCGCCTGCGCAGTAGCCAGATAACCCACAGCAGAGGCGAGGGCAGCCATCAGTGGCATGGCGATCATCAGGTTCCACAGCATCCGGTTCACCATGTTCTCGCCATTTCCTTCTTTATCGAGATAAAGCGGAATGCCGGAACGTTTCAGGCTGACGGTAACAATGCTGATTGCCCCGCAAATCAGGATGAAACAGAGACGGCCCAGTGACGAGGAGAACTGTCGATCCTCCAGATTGCCAAAGGCGATCAGCAGCATAATAAGCGGCACAATCAGGCCGATACTCAGCGAGTAGTAGCGCATGGCGCGCGCCACCCGATTTTGCGGCCAGCGGAAATGCACAATGAAGAGTCCGTTGGGACGGGCAAAGGCGGCGCTGATCATAAACGCCCACAGCAGCGGCAGCGTGGCGGTAATACCATCACCAATTGCCACGGCGATAGGGTAGGGCCAGGCGTTCTGCAGACCATAACCCAATGCCCCCCACAATACCGGTAGCGGTAGCGCCACCAGGATCGACCAGAACACGGTGCGGATGGTCAGGCGGAAACGATCCTGGGTGACCTTGCCGACTTTGCTGGCGGAGCGATCAAGGAAAGCATTGAAGTGACGACGAGAACTGATGCTGAAGCCGACCAGCAGCAAGGCACCCATAATGGGGATCACCGAATTGCGGCTGGTAAACATCATCGCCATCGCTTTGCCAAGCTGACCCAGCGTATCCAGCGACAGCAGACGGGAAAGATCTTTGGCCAGATCCAGCGGATAACTTAAACCGATCGGACTGACATCGGCGGTCCAGAAAAGATAGCGGTGGGTCGCGTCTTTGACTTCCGTCAGCGCATCCTGCAACTGGGTGTTGCCGACTTTGAGCTTGGTAATCTCCAGAATCAGCGTGTCACAGCCAGATATCAGCGAATTAAGCAGCTCCCGCTGGGTGCGTAGCTGTGCATCAAGAATACGCTTCTGTTCAGCAGTAAAGGGTTGACCATCGGCCTGTCGTCCCTTGCGCAGCGTCTCCTGGCGCTCCAGCAGATCTTCATAATAGAGACGCTGTACGCGAAGCTGTGCCATCTCATTGTCAATCTGCTGCGACTTAGGCATCTCCGGCAGGCGCGCAACCTGTGCCCGAAGCGCTTCGCCCAGCAGATTAGAAGCCCCCAGCCACTGGGACTGCTCGCGCAGTGTAGAGAGCGCCTGACGGACCTGAATAATCTGATTAGTCGCCAGCCGCTGCTGCGATGCCACCAGATCCATGCGCTGCGCCTGTTGATTCAGGGCAACCGAGAGTTCACGGTTAACCCGAAACTGATCGCTAATCTCTGGGGGCAGATCGCCACTGTTTTCCGCCAGTTGCTCGGTACGGGCCAGTGCAACTTCCGCTTCGCGTTGCCGCTGATCGTTGAGCTGGTTACGCAGTGCCTGCAGATAGTTGTCGAGCTGAGTGGCTTTGCGCTGGTGGGCTTCAGCCCGCATCCGCGCCAGTTCCTGGCGATTATTGGCAGAGAGCTGTGCCAGCTCAAGTTCATCGACGAGTGCTTTATTCGCGGCACTTTCAGCCTGACGCGCTGCCAGCTGCAACTGGCCCTGCGGTGAACTGCTGCTGACGCCCTGCAGCCGGCGTTCACTCTCCGTCATCGCCCGACGCGCTTCCGTCTGCTGCTGTGGAAGCTGCGACAATGAATCACTGATCTCCCGCGCACGATCCTGCTCCTGGCGCGCCTGACGGCCCTCTTCCAGCAACTGGCTGCTAACCTGCAGGATCTCCTGATCCAGCTCGGCGCTGCTCATGTTGCTTCGCACCGTTTTTCCGTTGTCACTCAGCGCAGCAATCTGCTGACGCAATTCGCGCGCCAGACGCGGGAAGTCATCAATCACCTGCTGATATTGCGCCGCGCGCTCCAGGGAATCATCACGTTCTGAGAGGAAGTTTAAGGCGGCTTCAATTGTCTGGATCTGTTCGGCCTGAGCCGGAGAACTTTTGGCCGATTTTATCTCTTCCAGCTGCTGTTTGAGCTGGCTGGCGTCAGGAAGGCTGGCCGCAAAGGCCGGGCTGCTGAGCCACAGGCTCAGCAGCAGGAGGAGAATCGAACGCACAGAGGACACTCAATTTAATCGACAATGACGTCGGAAATGTCTGTGGCGACCGGCAGCGCAATCGCCAGCGGTTGACCCAGACGGGTTTTGCTTTCTGCTTCCAGGCTTTCCGCCAGCTTGACGCGACCGGGCGCGAACAGGTTGATGACGGTAGAGCCGAGTTTAAAGCGGCCCATTTCCTGACCTTTCAGCAACACCACGGCGCCTTCGTCGTCCGCAGCCGGATAATGCCAGCGCTTAATTACGCCTTCACGAGGCGGCGTTATCGTGCCAGCCCAGACGGTCTCAATACTGCCGACAATGGTGGCACCCACCAGGATCTGCACCATCGGGCCGATATCGGTTTCGAAGTAGCAGATAACGCGCTCGTTACGGGCAAACAGGTTAGGAATGTTACGCGCGGTCAGCGGATTTACAGAGTAGAGGTCTCCGGGCACGTAAATCATCTCACGCAGGATACCGTTACACGGCATGTGGACGCGGTGATAATCGCGTGGAGCCAGATAGGTAGTGACGAACTCACCCTCCACAAATTGAGCGGCCATCCGCTCATCGCCGGCCAGCAGGGCATCAATGGTGTAGTGATGACCTTTAGCCTGGAAAATCTGATCGCCATGAATATGGCCGAGCTGACTGATCGCACCATCCGCAGGCAGGGCAATGAGGCTGGCGTCAGCATCCAGCGGACGCGCATCGTCTTTGAGCGGACGAACGAAAAAGTCATTAAACGTGCGATAGCTTGCGGTATCAGGCTTACGCGCTTCCGCCATATCGACTTTGTAAAACCAGACAAAGATGTCAATGACCAGTTTGGTCAACCAACCACCGCGGCGACTGGCGCCCCAACCGGCAAGTTCAGTCAGCCATTTCTTCGGGAGAATATGATTCAAGCCGAGTTTTAAACGATCAAACACCTTAGCCTCCTGGCTATTTCAGGACGTTGTAAAAAAGGGGACGGATTGTAGCAGCGCCCCGTTCAGATGGCGACTATACGCGATTTCCGGCACGCTGCACGGCCTGAACGCACCACTGGAACGCACTTCGCAAAAAGCGCCGGCTTATCCGTTCAGACGCGGTTATACCGATTAATTTTCGCTATCAGGGAAATTTTTACGCGTTTTTACCTGCGCCATGCTCTCCAGGATGCGGTGGTAGTTAGCGAAACGGGACCGGTTGATTTTTCCCTGTTCGACCGCTTCACGAATGGCACATCCCGGATCGCTGTCATGTTTACAATCGCGGAATTTGCAATAGCCCAGGAAGGGTCGGAATTCGACAAAGCCGCGTGTTACCTGTTCCGGCTCCAGATGCCACAAACCAAACTCACGGACGCCAGGAGAATCGATCACGTCGCCGCCGTGCGGGAAGTGATACAGCCGCGATGCGGTCGTGGTGTGCTGGCCTAAGCCAGAGCCATCCGACACTTCGTTGGTCAGAATCGCGACCTGCTCTTCTTTGTCGAAGCCGAGCAGGGCATTCAACAGACTCGATTTACCCACACCGGACTGACCAGCAAAGATACTCACGCGGTCGGTCAGGGCCGCTTTCAGATCGTCCAGGCCGTTTTTTGCCCGGCTGGAGACCATCACTACGCGGTAGCCAATGTTGCGATAGATATCCATCTGTTGATCGACAAAGGCGCGCGCCTTGTCATCCAGCAGATCGGTTTTGTTCAGGACCAGTAACGGTTCGATGTCCAGCGTTTCGCTGGCGACCAGATAGCGATCGATGATGTTAAGCGACAGTTCCGGCAGGATCGCAGAGACGATAATGATCTGATCGATATTCGCCGCCATGGGCTTCACGCCGTCGTAGAAATCGGGGCGGGTTAATACGCTGGTGCGCTCATGCACCGCTTCAACAATGCCTTTGCCGCCGCTGGTGGCCGGACGCCACATCACCCGGTCGCCCGTTACCAGAGAACGGATCGTGCGGCGGATATTGCAGCGGTGGGTGACGCCTGCGCTATCCTCAACATCAGCATGCATGCCAAAACGACTGACAACGACCCCATCTGCAGCTTCACCAAACATGTTGTCATCCGCTTCCGGACGCTCTCTGCGTTGGTTGAGACGGCGATCGTGGTTAGCGCTTACGCGACGTTGTTGGCCCTTCGACAGTTTATTTTTACTCACTCACCCTCACAGCGTTAGCCAGATTTCGCCCGGCTGGGCAAAACGTCTATGATACACCTTATTCATCGTGAATGACGACTACAGCAACCGCAGGAAAAAGCATGGCTACTGGAAATGAACAGAATCTGATCTGGATTGATCTTGAGATGACCGGACTGGATCCGACGCACGATCGCATTATTGAGATTGCAACCCTGGTGACTGACGCCAACCTGAACATTCTGGCAGAAGGTCCGGTCATGGCGGTCCATCAGTCCGATGCGCAGCTGGCGCTGATGGATGAGTGGAATGTCCGCACCCATACCAACAGCGGTCTGGTTGCGCGGGTGAAGGAGAGTCAGATTGACGATCGCGCAGCAGAGCTGGCGACCATTGAGTTCCTGAAACAGTGGGTTCCGGCGAACACGTCGCCTATCTGTGGTAACAGTATCGGGCAGGATCGTCGCTTCCTGTTTAAGTACATGCCTGAACTGGAAGCGTATTTCCATTATCGCTATCTGGATGTCAGTACGTTGAAAGAGCTGGCACGTCGCTGGAAACCGGAGATCCTGCCTGGCTTCAAAAAAGGTGGTACGCACCAGGCGCTGGATGATATCCGTGAGTCTGTCGCGGAGCTGGCTTACTACCGCGAACACTTTTTGCAGCTTTAATCCACTGAGGGTGCGCATGAAATCACCAGTTTGCTGTTTTAATCATCAAACGCGCTGAAAGCGAAAATATTTGCTTTCAGACGCTTGCAGCAGCAACGATTTCTCGTATAATGCGCACCCCGTACCGGTGAAGAATTTATTAACGGTACAAGGCGCGGGAATAGCTCAGTTGGTAGAGCACGACCTTGCCAAGGTCGGGGTCGCGAGTTCGAGTCTCGTTTCCCGCTCCAGTTTTAAAATGTAAGCAGTAACCTCTTTGCGGGAATAGCTCAGTTGGTAGAGCACGACCTTGCCAAGGTCGGGGTCGCGAGTTCGAGTCTCGTTTCCCGCTCCAGTTTTGATTAAGCAGTGCCCTTCTATGCGGGAATAGCTCAGTTGGTAGAGCACGACCTTGCCAAGGTCGGGGTCGCGAGTTCGAGTCTCGTTTCCCGCTCCAGATTTACATCACCCTGTTTCAGTCCGTTTTCCGGCTGTTTTACGCCGCGGGGTTTTGATTGTTTCCTGAAGGTTATCCACAACACTGCATCCCATCATCTGCGCCCTTTACGGCGATCTGTAAATTGTTTTTGAACAGAGTTATCCACAGCTTTGTGCTTTAACCGAAGCGATAGCCTCATTATCAAATAAACACAACTTTTACATAAGTTATTGATATTTAGATAAATTAAGATATTTCAATGTGTTATTTCGCAACGAAATCAGTGTTATTGCATTTGAATGACAACAGCTTTTTATTTTTATTCACAGCATGTGGAAAACGATAATTCACGATCGGGCTGTACAATCACGCATCACGCGGTAATCCCTTCTCTACTGCACGAACCAGCCGCTTCTGCTGGGCAGGCTGCACTTCAACCACGATTTGCTCGCGTTTCTGCTGCTGCTGTGCGATTGCCCACAGAATGTGTTCATCCAGTAGTTCACTCTCACCCAATCGTTGCTCCAGAATCTGAATAATTTCGGGTGACCAGGGCGCATTGCCCAGCGCGACAGCGATGTTACGCAGCCAGCGTAAATGACCAATGCGACGAATCGCTGAGCCTTCTGTTATGCGTAAAAACTTCGCCTCATCCCACTGAAACAGATCGATCAGTTCCGGTGCATGTAACGCCGCTCGCGGTGAAAAATCGCTTTCGTCACTAAGTTGTCCATAGCGATTCCACGGACAGATCAGCTGGCAGTCGTCGCAGCCATAAATCCGGTTGCCCATCAGCGGACGAAACTCTTCCGGGATAGCCCCTTCCAGCTCAATGGTGAGATAGGAGATACAGCGACGGGCATCGACGACGTAAGGCTCAACGATAGCGCTGGTGGGGCAGATGGTCATGCAGGCGACACAGCGACCACACTGCTCCTCCTGCGGGGCATCTGACGGTAGCGGAATATCGATGAGCAGTTCGCCGAGGAAAAACCACGAGCCCGCTTCCCGATTCAGAATCAGAGAATGTTTGCCCGTCCACCCCAGTCCTGCTTTAGCCGCCAGTGGGCGCTCAAGCAGCGGCGCCGAATCCACGAACGGTCGAAAATTCAGCTCGCCACAATGCTGCTGGATCATTTCTCCGAGCTTTTTCAGTCGATTGCGCAATACTTTGTGGTAATCACGACCGAGTGCATAACGGCTGACATAGCCCAATTGAGGATTTTTCAGCGTGCTGGCAAAGGCGGCTTTGGCCGGAAGGTAGTTCATGCGAACGCTGATGACACGCAGCGTGCCGGGTAGCAGTTCATGAGGACGCGCCCGCATCATGCCGTGTCGCGCCATCCACGCCATCTCGCCTTGATATTGTTTGTCCAGCCACGCCTGCAGGCGCGGCTCTTCTGCGCTGAGATCGGTGTCGGTGATGCCGACCTGCTGAAAGCCGAGATCCAATCCCCATTGTTTAATCTGTTGTGCGAGTTGATGAAGATCGAGAGGGTATGACATGAGTGACCAGGATTCGAAGAAAAACAGCCGTAGTTTACCATATTCTGTCTGGCCTGCGCAGGCTGTGCCAACGCTTGAGCAACAGGGCGCCGATGTACTCGGAATTACCCTGTATGAGCTCATGCTGCGAGCCGGGCAGGCTGCTTATGACCATCTGAATGCGAACTGGCCTGATGCCAGCCACTGGCTGATTCTGTGCGGTCACGGCAACAACGGTGGTGACGGTTATGTCGTAGCGCGGCTGGGGCAGGCGGCTGGGAAAACCGTTACGCTGCTGGCGTGCGAAAGTGAAAAAGCGTTGCCGGAAGAGGCGCAGCGCGCGCGGGAGGCATGGCTGGATGCGGGCGGTGAAATTCATGCGGCCGATGCCGCCTGGCCAGAGCGGGTGGATGTGATTGTCGATGCGCTGCTGGGAACCGGCTGTAATCGTGCGCCCGGGAAACCCTATGCCTCACTTATCCAGCGGGCCAACGCCCACGCTGCACCCATACTCGCCATTGATATGCCTTCCGGCTTATCCGCCCGCAACGGCACCGCACCTGGTGAGGTGATTAATGCCAGCCATACGCTGAGTATGGTCGCACTGAAACCGGGTCAGATCACCGGCAAGGCGCGAGACTACATCGGACAGCTCTGCTATGCCGATCTCGGCCTGGCCACCTTTCTGGCGGGCGAAGCGGCGCCCATCGCGCGTTATGACGCCAGTGCATTAACCCGCTGGCTAAAACCGCGTAAGCCGACCTCCCACAAGGGCAGTCATGGGCGGCTGCTGGTCGTCGGGGGCGATGCCGGTACCGCGGGCGCGGTACGAATGACCGCAGAAGCCGCGCTACGCAGCGGCAGCGGATTAGTGCGAGTACTTACTCACAAAGATAATATCATTCCGATTCTTACCGCCCGGCCCGAAGTTATGGTCGATGAGCTGACCGATGAACGGCTGACTGAGGCGCTGGAGTGGGCCGATGTTATTGCGATTGGGCCTGGTCTGGGTCAGCGTGAATGGGGCAAGCGGGCGCTGGAGCAGGTCGCGCGTAGTGAAAAGCCGATGCTTTGGGACGCGGATGCGCTTAACCTGCTGGCAATCAGTGCGGAGAAACGTCAGAATCGCATTATTACGCCGCATCCTGGAGAAGCGGCGCGTTTACTGAATATCGAGACCAGTGAAATTGAGAGTGACCGCTTACATGCAGCGCAGACATTGGCGCAGCATTATGGTGGCGTAGTGGTTCTGAAAGGTGCCGGCACGATCATTGCCAGTGAGCAGGGCGAACTGGCCTTTGCGGATGTGGGCAACGCCGGCATGGCTTCTGGTGGTATGGGCGATCTCCTGAGTGGAATTATCGCCTCGCTGGTGGGTCAGAAACTCACGCTGTTTGATGCAGCCTGCGCTGGCTGCGTGGCACATGGTGCAGCGGCCGATGCGGTGGCTGCAGAACGCGGAACACGCGGTATGCTGGCAACTGATTTACTGGATCTGCTGTGGCAATTTGTTAATCCTGAGATGAATAAAGAAGCATGAAGACCTGTGTTATTTCTTTGCCCGATGAGGCGGCTACGCTCGATTTGGGCGCTCAACTGGCGCGCGCCTGTGGCAGCGCGGCAGTCATTTATCTCTATGGCGATCTGGGGGCGGGTAAAA
The DNA here is from genome assembly GCF_021043305.1 of Pantoea sp. MHSD4. Lineage (NCBI taxonomy): Bacteria > Pseudomonadati > Pseudomonadota > Gammaproteobacteria > Enterobacterales > Erwiniaceae > Pantoea > Pantoea sp. MHSD4. The sequence goes on from NZ_JAJNDH010000008.1 coordinate 45,723, forward strand.
CCACCTTCAGCCGCGGCTTTCTGCAGGCGCTGGGCCATCAGGGCAACGTCAAAAGCCCCACTTATACGTTGGTTGAGCCTTACTCGCTTAACAACCATACGCTCTATCATTTCGACCTTTATCGACTTGCCGATCCTGAAGAGCTTGAGTTCATGGGCATCCGTGACTACTTCAGTGGCGATGCCATCTGTCTGGTGGAATGGCCGCAGCAGGGTGCCGGTTTTCTGCCCTCGCCCGACCTTACGTTAACGCTGCGCTACGTGGGCGAAGCGCGTGAGGCAGAGCTGACGGCACAGTCGGCATCGGGCCAGAAATGGCTGGAACTGTTTGATCAGAGCAGGGATAAGACATGATGTCACGGATGAAAATAGCGCTGGTAACACTGCTGCTGCTGGTCTGTACGCCTCTTTTTGCCGCTACTCTGTCAGATATCAAAGTGGCCAATGGCGACAGTCAGGCCACCATCACCCTGAACTTTGCAGGACAGCCTGCCTATGCCTTTTTCTCACTGCACAACCCGAATCGTGTGGTGCTTGATGTTAACCAAAGCGGCGTGGTTCAGGGACTGCCACTCAATTTCAGCGGCGAAAATATCGTAAAGCGGATTCGTACCAGCACCCCTAAAGATAAACAGAGTGTGCGGCTGGTGTTTGAACTGACGCAGGCGGGTAAAACCCGAGCGGTCACCCAGCGCAATGGCAATAGCTATAGCGTGGTCTTCACAATTACCGGTAAGGCGCCTGCTATTACGCGCAGTGCGCCTGCGCCGGTCACGGCCCCGAGACCTGTGCCGACACAGAGTGCCGACGCGGTTAACCCATTTAATTCCAATCCAGTGACCTCAGTGACCTCAGTGACCAGCACGGCCAGCACCGTACGTCCAGGTCGTGCGGTCAGCCAGAATGACACCGTGATTGTGGCGATTGATGCCGGACATGGCGGTCAGGATCCGGGCGCTATCGGGCAGCGCGGGTTGAAAGAGAAGAACGTCACAATCGCCATTGCCCGCAAACTGCGAGTGTTGCTAAACAATGATCCGATGTTCAAAGGCGTGCTGACGCGTGATGGCGACTATTTTATCTCGGTCATGGGCCGCTCTGATGTCGCGCGTAAAGCCAATGCCAACGTGCTGGTGTCAATTCACGCTGACGCCGCGCCGAGCCATGCGGCGACTGGCGCATCGGTCTGGGTATTATCCAACCGTCGCGCAAATAACGAGATGGCTAACTGGCTGGAGCAGAAAGAGAAACAGTCTGAGCTGCTGGGCGGCGCAGGTGACCTGCTGGCCAACAGTCAGGCCGATCCTTACCTCAGCCAGGCGGTACTGGACCTGCAGTTTGGTCACTCGCAGCGCGTGGGTTATGACATCGCCCAGAAAGTGTTACAGCAGCTACGCAGCGTAACGTCGCTGCATAAACGTCTGCCTGAGCATGCCAGCCTGGGCGTGCTGCGTTCGCCAGATATCCCTTCTTTGCTGGTGGAAACCGGCTTTATCAGTAATTCCTCGGAGGAGCGACTGCTTGGCAGTAGCGCACACCAGGATAAGATTGCGCAGTCGATCTACAGAGGTCTGCGCACTTATTTCCTGGCGCACCCGCTACAATCCATCCCAAAGGAGGAAAACCGGCCGCTGGGCTCGTCGCCAGCGGTCAGCGTAGCCAGTAATCCGGCGACCGGTGTACCGCAATACACCGGTGTGACACAGCGTCATACGGTGACGCGCGGGGAGACACTTTCCGGCATTGCCGCAAAGTATGGTGTCAGCATGGACACGCTGCGTGGGATGAACGCGCTGAAGCGTGATGTGGTGTGGGTCGGACAGCGATTAAAAGTCCCGGCCAGTGCAGTGGCGAGTCGAACTGCGCGCGCGGCACCACGCGGTGTAGTACGCCATAAAGTGGTGGTCGGTGATTCGCTGACTGGCATTGCCGCACATTACGGCGTCAGCCCGAAAGCGATAATGCAGACTAATAATCTCAAGTCGACCAACGTCATGTTGGGGCAGAACCTGAAAATTCCTGCATCCTGATTGCTTGCCCGGCCGCTGCGCCGGGCTACCAGTTAAAAGGAAAACCATGCCGATTCAAATTTTACCGCCACAACTGGCTAACCAGATTGCGGCGGGTGAAGTCGTTGAGCGTCCTGCATCGGTGGTCAAAGAGCTGGTGGAGAACAGTCTGGATGCTGGCGCTACGCGCATTGAAGTTGATATTGAAAAGGGTGGCGCAAAGCTTATCCGGATCCGTGACAACGGCTGCGGCATCGTTAAAGCTGAGCTGTCGATGGCGCTGGCCCGGCACGCTACCAGCAAAATAGCCTCACTGGATGACCTGGAAGCGATTATGAGTCTGGGCTTTCGCGGTGAAGCGCTGGCCAGCATTAGTTCGGTCTCCCGCCTGACCTTAACCTCACGTACCGCCGATCAAACTGAAGCCTGGCAGGCCTATGCGGAAGGGCGTGACATGACGGTGACAGTTAAACCGGCAGCGCATCCCTGCGGCACCACGCTGGAAGTGCTGGATCTTTTTTATAACACCCCGGCACGCCGCAAGTTTATGCGCACGGAGAAAACCGAATTCGGCCATATCGACGAAGTGATTCGTCGTATTGCGCTGGCACGTTTTGACGTGGCGATATCATTAAGTCACAACGGTAAAATGATGCGTCAGTACCGTGCTGTCAGTGAGGAGAGTCAGCGTGAACGGCGACTGGCGGCAATCTGCGGCACCACCTTTATGCAGCATGCGCTGCGAATTGACTGGCAACATGATGACCTCTCGCTGCGTGGCTGGGTCGCCGATCCCGCAGGGTCGCGACAGGTCACCGATCTGCAGTATTGCTACGTCAATGGCCGGATGATGCGCGACAAGCTGATCAATCATGCTATCCGTCAGGCATTCCAGACACAGCTTCAGGATGACCAGCAGCCCGCTTACGTGCTTTATCTGGAGATCGATCCGCATCAGGTGGATGTCAACGTTCACCCGGCCAAGCATGAAGTACGATTTCACCAGTCACGTCTGGTACATGACTTTATTTATCAGGGCGTGGTCAGCGCGCTTCAGGCGATGGCGGCACCCACCTTACCCGCGCTGCAGGCCGAAGAACCCGCGCCACGCTGGCAGCCTGAAAATCGTCAGGCGGCCGGGGGAAATCATTTTGCGCAGCCTGCAGCGTCTGCCAGTGAGACAAAACCCTCGTCCGCGCGTGAAACTCCGCCTGTCTGGCAAAACAAAGAGAATGTTTATCGTCAACGCGAAGGCGCGGTTTATCAGCAACTGCTGAAAACCCCTTCCGGCCCCCCCTCGTCCGGCACCACACCGCCGCTGAGCGCCCGCGAGCCAGCACCGCGTCCGGCCCCGAAACCCTCGCCGCTGGCCCCCCATGCCCAGAGTTTTGGCCGGGTGCTGACGATTCTGCACAATCACTTTGCGCTGCTGGAGCAGGACCAGACATTAATGCTGATGTCGCTGCCGGTTGCGGCACGCTGGCTGAAACTGGCTCAGCTGGAACCGGGTGAAGAGGGGCTTAAGCCGCAGCCGCTACTGATTCCAGTCAGGCTGAAAATTGCGCTGAATGAACGACAGGCAGCAAAAGAAAACAGTAGTCTGCTCAATCAGATGGGTATCGATCTTCAGATCGATGGTGAACACGTGACGCTGCGCGCGGTGCCTTTACCGTTACGAACACAAAATTTACAAATCTTGATTCCTGAGCTGTTAGGCTATCTCGCCCGGCAGCAGGAGAACACTGCGACGCAACTGGCCCAGTGGCTGGCGCAGCGTCAGGAAACAGCGTCCTCCGACTGGAATCACTCACAGGCGATCAACCTGCTGGCAGAGCTTGAACGGCTTTGCCCACAGCTGCTTAAATCGCCGCCTTCAGGCTTATTACAGCCCATAGAGATTGAGAGCGCGGTCAACGCGTTGAAGCATGAGTGAATTAAACCAGGCTGGCCGGCCAAAGGCTATTTTTTTGATGGGACCTACGGCTTCGGGTAAGACCGCTTTAGCGATTGAGTTGCGTAAGCACTTACCCGTGGAACTTATCAGCGTTGATTCTGCCCTTATTTATCGTCAGATGGATATTGGTACGGCGAAACCGTCGGCTGAAGAGTTAGCAGTGGCGCCCCATCATCTGCTCGACATCCGCGATCCCGCAGAAGCCTATTCGGCAGCGGAGTTCCGGCGGGATGCTTTAGCAGAAATGGCGGAAATCGTTGCAGCCGGACGAATACCGTTGCTTGTTGGTGGAACCATGCTCTACTTCAAGGCGTTACTTGAAGGATTGTCGCCGTTGCCCTCGGCCGATCCTGATGTTCGTCAGCGGATAGAGCAAACGGCGCGTGAAAAAGGCTGGGATGCTTTACACCGCCAGCTGTGTGAAATCGACCCGGTTGCCGGCAGTCGTATTCATCCGAATGATCCGCAGAGACTTTCGCGAGCACTGGAAGTTTTTTTTATTTCGGGTAAAACTTTAACGGAACTGACAAAAACATCCGGTGAAGCGTTACCCTACGACGTGCAACAGTTTGCCATCGCCCCCGCGAGCCGCGAATTGCTGCACCAGCGTATCGCGTTGCGTTTTGAGCAGATGTTAGCGTCAGGATTTGAAGCGGAGGCTCGGGCCCTGTTTGCACGAGGTGATTTGCATACGGACATGCCTTCCATTCGTTGTGTTGGCTATCGTCAGATGTGGTCTTATTTATCGGGCGAAATCGATCACAGCGAAATGGTTTATCGGGGAATTTGCGCGACCCGGCAACTTGCTAAGCGACAGATAACCTGGTTACGCGGTTGGGAAAATGTTCACTGGCTTGACAGTGACGAGCCCCGGCTGGCGCTTGATACAGTGTTACAGGTTCTTAGTGCGAAGCATGGGTGATTGTGTACAATTGATGGGTTATCGTGCGCAAATTTTTACGCAGTATTTTTCGAACCATAGGTTCTACTAGCAACAAACAACAAGCATATAAGGAAAAGATAGAATGGCTAAGGGGCAATCATTACAAGACCCGTTTTTGAACGCACTGCGTCGTGAACGTGTTCCGGTTTCGATTTATCTGGTTAACGGTATTAAGCTGCAGGGTCAGATAGAGTCATTTGATCAGTTCGTCATTTTGTTGAAAAACACGGTAAGTCAGATGGTTTATAAGCATGCCATTTCTACCGTTGTTCCTTCGCGCCCGGTTTCTCACCATAGCAATAATACCGGCGGCGGCGGCAGCAACAATTATCATCAGGGCGGCAGCAACACAACTGCGCAGCCACAGCCACAACAAGACGGTGATAGCGCAGAATAACGCGTCATCGTACAGCCAGGCACGGAAGACAAACGTTTTCCGTCCTGGTCTTTATTTAGCGAGGTTATAGCTTGTTTGACCGTTATGAAGCCGGTGAGCAGGCCGTACTGGTACACATCTGGTTCTCCCAAGACAAAGAAGTAGAAGATTTACAGGAGTTTGAAACCCTGGTTTCTTCTGCTGGCGTTGAGGCGCTGCAAGTGGTTACTGGCAGCCGTAAAGCGCCGCACCCCAAGTATTTTGTCGGTGAAGGAAAGGCCGTTGAAATTGCCGATGCGGTAAAAACAACTGGAGCATCGGTCGTGTTATTCGATCATGCCCTCACGCCCGCTCAGGAAAGAAACCTCGAGCGCCTGTGCGAATGCCGCGTCATAGATCGCACTGGTTTAATTCTGGATATCTTCGCCCAGCGTGCACGTACCCACGAAGGTAAATTGCAGGTTGAGCTGGCACAGTTACGCCATCTTGCGACACGTCTGGTACGTGGCTGGACTCACCTTGAACGCCAGAAAGGCGGGATCGGTTTGCGTGGTCCGGGTGAAACACAGTTAGAAACAGACCGACGACTGCTGCGCGGACGAATCAGTCAGATTTTGTCTCGTCTTGAGCGGGTTGAAAAACAGCGTGAGCAGGGACGTCAGTCTCGTGCCAAAGCGGATGTGCCAACGGTTTCGCTGGTGGGTTATACCAACGCCGGCAAGTCGACCCTCTTTAACGCCATGACTTCTGCCAACGTCTTTGCCGCAGACCAGCTGTTTGCGACCCTTGATCCCACACTGCGCCGCCTGAATGTTGCCGATGTCGGAGATGTGGTGCTGGCAGACACGGTCGGCTTTATTCGCCATCTTCCTCACGATCTGGTTGCCGCTTTTAAAGCCACACTGCAGGAGACGCGTCAGGCGACGCTGTTAATGCACGTGATTGATGGCGCGGACCTGCGCGTGACAGAAAATATCGCCGCTGTTGATGCCGTACTGGAAGAGATTGAAGCGGATGAAATCCCGACGTTACTGGTAATGAATAAAATCGATATGCTTGACGGTTTTGAACCGCGTATCGATCGTAACGAAGAGAATCTGCCCATTCGCGTCTGGCTCTCCGCTCAGACCGGTGTGGGTATTCCGCTGCTATGGCAGGCGCTCTCTGAACGTCTGGCGGGTGAAATTGCCCAGCATGCGTTACGTCTGCCACCGGAAGCGGGGCGACTTCGTAGCCGTTTCTATCAGTTGCAGGCGATTGAGAAAGAGTGGAATGAAGAAGACGGCAGTGTAGGATTGCAGATACGTATGCCCATCATTGAATGGATGCGTTTATGTAAGCAGGAACCGTCGCTGACCAGTTACATCGTTTGATATTGCCCGACGCACTTACCTCAAAATTGAAGATTGTCGCATTTTCGTTGCAGGCCAGATACGCAGGATTTACCCGGGTATTTCGGATTTCAGCAAGGCGGCAACTGAGTGAATCCCTGGGTGCTTACTGCTGTAAGTGACCGGGGTGAGCGAAGGCAGCCAACATCGCTGCAATCCGAAAGATGAAGGGTAAAAACCGTAATTACAATAAATGGAGTAGAGACATGGCGTGGAATCAGCCCGGAAATAACGGACAGGACCGCGACCCGTGGGGAAGCAGCAATAATCAAGGCGGCAACTCTGGGGGAAATAAGGGAGGACGGGAATCCGGGCCTCCTGATCTGGATGATATCTTCCGTAAGCTGAGCAAGAAGCTTGGTGGACTGGGCGGTGGCAAACAGAGCGACAGCGGTCAACGCGGCTCCGGCAGCGGTGGCAAAATTGTTGGCATCGTGGCTGTTGCTGCTGTAGTCATCTGGGCTGCAAGCGGTTTCTACACCATCAAAGAAGCGGAGCGTGGCGTAGTGACGCGTTTCGGTAAGTTCAGTCACCTGGTCGAACCCGGCCTGAACTGGAAACCTACATTCATTGATCAGGTTCGTGCGGTTAACGTTGAATCAGTACGTGAACTGGCGGCTTCAGGTGTCATGCTGACTTCGGACGAGAACGTTGTGCGTGTCGAAATGAACGTGCAGTACCGCGTGACCGATCCGGAACGTTATCTTTATGCAGTCACCAGCGCGGACGACAGCCTGCGTCAGGCAACTGACAGCGCGCTGCGCGGCGTGATTGGTCGTTCCACCATGGACCGCATTCTGACTGAAGGCCGTACCGTGGTGCGTAGCGAAACCCAGCGTGAAATCGATGAGACGATTCGCCCTTACAACATGGGTGTCGCGGTTGTGGACGTTAACTTCCAGGCTGCCCGTCCGCCGGAAGAAGTGAAGTCTGCCTTTGATGACGCGATTGCGGCACGCGAAAACCGTGAGCAGTACGTCCGTGAAGCAGAAGCTTACGCCAACGAAGTTCAGCCTCGAGCTAACGGCCGTGCGCAACGTATTCTGGAAGAGGCGCGTGCATACAAAGAGCGTACCGTTCTGGAAGCCCAGGGTGAAGTGGCGCGATTCGCCAAAATTCTGCCGGAATATAAAGCCGCGCCTGAAATCACCAAAGAGCGTCTTTATATCGAGACGATGGAACGTGTGCTGAGCCATACCCGCAAAGTCCTGGTTAACGATCGGGGTAATAACCTGATGGTGCTGCCGCTGGATCAACTGATGCGTGGCACCCAGGCTGCACCGGGCCAGAGCGGTCAGAAGGGCAGTAACAGTTCTTCGCTGCCGGCTATCTCCGATCGCGGCGCCAGCCGCAATGACACGTCGTCATACAGTCCGGACAACATCATGGATCAGCGTCGGGCCAATGCTCAGCGCAGCGACAGCCAGCGCGAAGGGAGAGAGTAATCGATGCGTAAGCCAATAGTATTTTTGATCATTGTCGTGCTGGTGGCGCTCTATGCGTCGCTGTTTGTGGTGCAGGAAGGGGAGCGAGGCATTGTTCTGCGCTTCGGCAAAGTCCTGCGCGATGGTGAAAACAAACCGCAGGTGTTTGCGCCGGGCCTGCATTTCAAGATCCCATTCCTGGAAACGGTTAAAACGCTGGATGCGCGCATTCAGACCATGGATAACCAGGCCGATCGCTTCGTCACTAAAGAGAAGAAAGATCTGATCGTCGACTCTTACATCAAGTGGCGTATTAGCGACTTCAGTCGCTACTACCTGGCTACCGGCGGCGGTGATGTCTCTCAGGCGGAAGTGCTGCTGAAACGTAAGTTCAGTGACCGCTTGCGTTCTGAAATGGGCCGTCTGGATGTGAAAGATATCGTAACGGACTCTCGTGGTCGCCTGACGACGGATGTCCGTGATGCGCTGAACACCGGTTCTGCTGGCAGCGATGATGAAATCGCAACGCCTGCTGCCGATGACGCTATTGCCAGTGCAGCGGCTCGTGTAGAGCGTGAAACCAACAGCAGCGAGCCGGCGCCCAATCCGAACAGTATGGCGGCATTAGGTATTCAGGTGATGGATGTGCGCATCAAGCAGATCAACCTGCCGACTGAGGTTTCCGATGCGATCTTCAACCGTATGCGTGCCGAGCGTGAAGCGGTAGCGCGTAGCCAGCGTTCGCAGGGTCAGGAAGAGGCTGAAAAACTGCGTGCTCAGGCCGATTATCAGGTGACACGTACTCTGGCTGAAGCCCAGCGTGAAGCGCTGATTACACGTGGTGATGGTGATGCGGAAACGGCGCGGTTGTTTGCGGATGCGTTCAGCAAAGATCCTGACTTCTACGCTTTCATTCGTAGCCTGCGCGCCTATGAAAACAGCTTCAGTGAAAATCAGGATGTGATGGTGTTAAGTCCGGATAGCGACTTCTTCCGATATATGAAGGCGCCCTCTAACGCGACACGTTAAGAACTGATATAACCTGTAGGCCGACAATGTTGTCGGCCTTTTTTTTGGGTATCAGAATGAAAACGAGCATCTGGATGGCACTGGCGCTGGTATTAGTGCTGGAAGGGTTGGGACCGATGTTTATGCCACGCGCCTGGCGACGCATGATCCTGACGATGAGCCGTTTACCCGATCGCCTGCTGCACCGATTTGGTGGTGGACTGGTGGTGGCTGGCATGGTGATCTATTGCATGCTGAGTCTGCACGGCAACCTGTAAACCGGGAGAAGATCGGCTAAATTGTGCCTCTTTGCGCCGTTATCCCCAATATGTTGTAGTGATCAAAACGCAGGCAAAAAAGCGCGCAATCGTATGCTAAAAGTGCTGAAAAGCATAGGATCAGATGGTAGAATCCTTTTTTAAGCAATCGGTGATTTTGAGAAATGGGTAAGAACGTCGTCGTACTGGGCACCCAATGGGGTGACGAAGGTAAAGGTAAGATTGTAGACCTTCTGACTGAGCGCGCGAATTACGTTGTGCGTTATCAAGGCGGCCACAATGCGGGCCACACGCTTGTCATCAACGGTGAAAAAACCGTCCTCCACCTGATCCCTTCTGGCATTCTGCGCGATAACGTGACCAGCATCATTGGTAACGGCGTAGTGCTCTCTCCTGAAGCCTTAATGAAAGAGATGAAAGGCCTGGAAGCGCGCGGAATTCCGGTACGCGAGCGTCTGCTGATTTCTGAAGCCTGTCCGCTGATCCTGCAATATCATGTTGCGATGGATATGGCGCGTGAACGTGCCCGTGGTGCCAAAGCGATTGGTACGACTGGCCGTGGCATCGGTCCTGCTTATGAAGATAAAGTTGCCCGTCGTGCACTGCGCGTCAGCGACCTGTTTAATAAAGAAACATTTGCCGCCAAACTGAAAGAAGTCGTCGATTTCTACAACTTCCAGCTGGTGGAGTATTACAAAGAGCCGGCAGTCGACTTCGATAAAGTGCTGAGCGATGTGATGGAAGTCGCTGACATCCTGACTGGCATGGTGGTTGACGTCTCTGAACTGCTGGATGTCGCGCGTAAGCGTGGCGATCTGATTATGTTTGAAGGTGCGCAGGGTACGCTGCTGGATATCGATCACGGGACTTATCCGTACGTGACCTCATCCAACACGACCGCAGGTGGTGTTGCAACCGGTTCAGGCATTGGTCCGCGTTATGTCGACTACGTTCTGGGTATTGTGAAAGCTTACTCAACCCGCGTTGGTGCAGGCCCGTTCCCGACCGAACTGTTCGACGAAACCGGCGAATTCCTCTGTGCGCAGGGTAATGAGTTTGGTGCGACCACCGGTCGCCGCCGCCGTACCGGCTGGCTGGATGCAGTAGCGGTTCGCCGCGCGGTTCAGATCAACTCCCTGTCAGGTTTCTGCATGACCAAGCTGGACGTGCTGGATGGCCTGAAAGAGGTGAAAATCTGTGTGGCTTACCGTATGCCTGATGGTCGCGAAGTGACCACCACGCCACTGGCGGCAGAGAACTGGGAAGGCATTGAGCCGGTTTACGAGACCCTGCCAGGCTGGAGCGAGACAACGTTTGGCGTGAAGACGCTGGAAGGTTTGCCTCAGGCCGCGCGTGATTACATCAAGCGTGTTGAAGAGGTAACAGGTGTGCCGATTGATATCATCTCAACCGGTCCCGATCGTAGTGAAACGATGATTCTGCGCGACCCGTTTGACGCATAATCATTCAGGCCGGACATTGTCCGGCCCTTGTTTTTCCACTCTCAGATGCCACTTAATCTCCCTTCGCTTGTCAAACCTTGTGCTGGCTTAAAAAAACGCACGGCTGATCAGACTCTGGTTTATCATCGTAGTTAATCGAATGGCGATCCGATTCAATCCTGACATCAATCGTAAGGCGAATAACCTAATGCCACGCCTGAAGGTTCACCGAGGTTACTGTGCAGCTCACGAGTTTTACTGATTATGGCTTACGCGCCCTGATTTATCTGGCATCGTTGCCAGAAGGTCAGCAGACCAATATTACGGAAGTGACAAACACCTATGGTTTGTCCCGCAATCATATGGTCAAAATCATCAATCAGCTGAGCCGGGCGGGCTATGTCGCCGCCACGCGTGGTAAAAACGGCGGCATTCGTTTGGGTATGCCAGCGCGCCAGATTGTCATTGGCGACGTGGTACGTAAGATGGAGCCACTACAACTGGTTGACTGCGCCTCCTGTTCCATCACGCCAGCCTGTCGTCTGAAGCAGGCATTACATGATGCAGTGCAGCGATTTTTGCAGGAGCTGGATAACTATACCCTGGCAGACCTGGTCGAAGGCAATACACCACTTTATGAGATCATCTTGTCCAGATCGCCAGTGGCAATAAATATTAAATGACATCGGAGGAACCGCTATGTCAAAAGATCCATTTCAGGATAGAGAAGCTGAAAAATACGAAAACCCTATTCCGAGCCGTGAATTTATTCTGGCTCTGCTAGAAAAACGTGAAAAACCGGCCAGCCGTGAAGAGCTGGCTGAAGAGATGAATTTGCAGGAAGAAGAGCACCTTGAGGCGCTGCGTCGCCGCCTTCGCGCTATGGAGCGTGATGGTCAGCTGGTGTTCACCCGCCGTCAGTGTTATGCCCTGCCAGAACGCCTTGATCTCCTGCGCGGTAAAGTCATTGGCCATCGTGATGGCTACGGCTTCCTGCGGGCAGAAGGCCAGAAAGATGACCTTTACCTCTCCGCAGAACAGATGAAATTCTGTATGCACGGTGACGTGATCCTGGCGCAGCCGCTGGGTGCCGATCGCAAAGGCCGCCGCGAAGCGCGTGTGGTTCGCGTGCAGGAACCCCGCAACAATCAGATCGTTGGCCGTTACTTTACCGACGCTGGCGCAGGTTTTGTGGTACCGGACGACAGTCGCCTGAGTTTTGATATTCTCATCCCGCCTGAAGAGACGATGAATGCCCGTATGGGTTCCGTGGTGGTGGTTGAGCTGGTCCAGCGTCCGAACCGTCGCAGCAAGGCGATCGGTAAAATTGCAGAGATTCTGGGCGATGATATGGGCACCAGCCTGGCCGTAGATATGGCGCTGCGTACCCATGAAATTCCGCACACCTGGCCGCCAGAAGTGGAAGCGCAGATCAGTAAGCTGAAAGAAGAAGTGCCGGAAGAGGCCAAAAAAGGCCGCGTCGATCTGCGTAAACTGCCGCTGGTCACCATCGATGGTGAAGATGCCCGTGACTTTGATGATGCTGTCTACTGTGAGAAGAAGCGCGGTGGCGGATGGCGTCTGTGGGTGGCGATTGCCGACGTGAGTTACTACGTCCGTCCTGGCACGCCACTGGATGACGAAGCGCATCAGCGCGGCACCTCAGTTTACTTCCCGTCGCAGGTTGTTCCGATGCTGCCCGAAGTACTGTCGAATGGCTTATGTTCGCTTAACCCGCAGGTCGATCGTCTCTGTATGGTGTGCGAGATGACCATTTCGACCAAGGGCAAGCTGACAGGCTTTAAGCACTACGAAGCGGTAATGAATTCCCATGCGCGTCTGACCTATAACAAAGTCTGGAACATCCTGCAGGGCGACAAAGAGCTGCGTCAGCAGTATGCACCGCTGGTCAAAGACCTCGAAGAGCTGAATAACCTCTATCATGCGCTGGAAGCTGCCCGTGAAGAGCGTGGCGGAATCTCGTTTGAAACGGAAGAGGCGAAGTTCATCTTCAACGCCGAGCGCCGTATTGAACGTGTTGAGCGTGCATCACGTAATGACGCCCACAAACTGATTGAAGAGTGCATGATCCTGGCGAACATCGCCTCGGCACGCTTCGTTGAGAAAAATCAGGAACCGGCACTGTTCCGCGATCACGATCGCCCGACCGACGAGAGCATCAAGAGCTTCCGTACCGTGCTTAATGAGCTGGGACTGACGCTGCCTGGCGGCAATAAACCGCAGCCGGTTGATTATGCAGCGCTGCTGAAGCAGGTTGCCGATCGTCCTGATGCGGAAATGCTGCAAACCATGCTGCTGCGTTCGATGAAGCAGGCCGTTTACGATCCGGAAAACCGCGGTCACTTTGGTCTGGCACTCTCGTCCTATGCGCACTTTACTTCGCCGATTCGCCGCTACCCGGATCTGACGCTGCACCGCGCTATCAAGTATCTGCTGGCGAAAGAGCAGGGTGAAGGCAAGGGACTGGTTCAACGTGCCATCAAGTACCTGATGCCTAAAGATAAAAATGCCAAAGATCTCACTACGGCAACCGGCGGCTATCACTACGAGATGCCGGAGATGCTGCAGCTGGGTCTGCACTGCTCCCTGACCGAGCGCCGTGCGGATGAAGCGACCCGCGACGTCGCGGACTGGCTCAAGTGTGACTTTATGCAGGATCAGGTTGGCAATGTCTTCAACGGCGTCATCTCCAGCGTCACCGGATTTGGCTTCTTTGTCCGCTTAAGCGATCTGTTCATCGACGGTCTGGTGCACGTTTCAACGCTCGACAACGATTACTACCGTTTTGATCCGGTTGGTCAGCGTCTGATTGGTGAATCGGGCGGTCGCACCTATCGTCTGGGTGACACGGTTGAAGTGCGTGTTGAAGCGGTCCACATGGACGAGCGTAAAATCGACTTTGCTCTGATCTCCAGCCAGCGTCAGGTCCGTGGTGAAGGTAAAACCGCGCGTGACCGGGCAAAACGTGACGATAACGCCCCAACGAAACGCCGTCGCAATGCGAGCAGGAAGTCTAACTTCGAGCCGGATTCTGCGTTCCGGGGTGATAAAGGCAAGCCCGCCGCTGCGGATTCCGCGAATAAAAGTAAAAATGTCTCGGAAAAAACCCGTAAAATCGCCGCCGCCACCCGGGCGAAGCGCGCCAGAAAAAAGGCGCAGCCTGACTGATGCGCGCACCCGCCCTTTCTCCTGAGAAAGGGCGGTCATTTATTCATTTCCAAACACTGAGCAGATCGATGAGCGAAATTATTTTTGGTATCCATGCCGTGCAGGCGTTGCTGGAACGTGACCCACAACGTTTCCAGGAAGTCTTTATCCTCAAAGGCCGCGACGATCGTCGTCTGCAACCCGTGGTCGCCGCGCTGGAAGCTCAGGGGATTGTTATTCAGCTGGCCGAGCGCAAGTGGCTCGACAGCCAGGTTGAAGGCGGTGTGCATCAGGGTATCGTAGCCCGGGTGAAACCGGGCCGTCAGTATCAGGAAGGCGATCTGCCGGATCTGCTGCAGAGCCTGGACAAACCGTTCCTGCTGGTGCTGGACGGTGTCACCGATCCCCATAACCTGGGTGCCTGCCTGCGCAGCGCTGATGCTGCCGGTGTTCACGCCATCATCGTGCCAAAAGATCGTTCCGCTCCCCTGAACGCCACCGCCAAAAAAGTGGCCAGTGGCGCGGCAGAGAATGTGCCGTTGATCCGCGTGACCAACCTGGCGCGTACTCTGCGTCTGCTGCAGGAATATAACATCTGGGTCGTTGGCACCGCAGGTGAAGCGGACCATACCGTCTTCCAGAGCAAAATGACCGGCCCGATGGCGCTGGTGATGGGCGCAGAAGGGGAAGGCATGCGTCGTCTGACCCGTGAGCATTGCGATGAGCTGATCAGCATTCCGATGGCGGGCAGCGTTTCTTCGTTGAATGTCTCGGTCGCCACCGGCGTCTGCCTGTTTGAAGCGGTGCGTCAGCGCAACGCCTGATCCCCGATGTGATCCTCGCCACAAATTAGTTTCTGTACCAGGCATAACTACACGTCATTCGTATATACCCAAAGAATTTCGGGTTGCATTGAGGCGGCAAGAGAACGAATCCCGATGAGCTTACATGAGTAAGTGATTCGGGTGAGCGAACGCAGCCAACAAACATGCAGCCTGAAAGACGACGGGTATACTTACTGAGTGACATCCGCGAGGAGCCGTTATGACCTGGACAACACACACTGTTTTTAATCAGCCTCATCCTCTGAGCAACAGCAATCTGTTTCTGTCTGATACGCCGCTTGGCGAGGCACTGTCACGCGAAGGTGCCGGATGGGATCGGGAATGGCTGGCATCGGTAGGTCGTCAGCTGGGCAGCGCCGAGTCTCTGGAGCTGGGCCGACTCGCCAATGCTGAGCCGCCTGAACTGCTGCGCTACGACGCCCGTGGCGAACGCATGGATGAAGTTCGTTTCCATCCCGCCTGGCATCTGCTGATGCAGGGTGTCTGCGCCAGTCGCCTGCACAACCTGAGCTGGCAGCCCACGGTTCGTGAACAGGCCAGCGTGGCGCGCGCTGCGCGCTTTATTCTGCATGCGCAGGTTGAGGCGGGCACGCTCTGCCCGGTGACCATGACACACGCGGCCATTCCCCTGCTACAGACTTATCTGCCGGCCGCCTTTGAAGGCTGGCTCGATCCGCTGCTCAGCGATCGCTACGACACCCATGCACAGCCCGGCGACCAGAAGCGGGGTCTGCTAATCGGAATGGGTATGACGGAAAAGCAGGGCGGCAGCGATCTGCTCACCAGCACCACCCACGCTGAACCGCTGGGTGCGCGTGGCGCAGGTGAAGCCTACCGCCTGACGGGCCATAAATGGTTTTTCTCCGTGCCACAGAGTGATGCGCATCTGGTGCTGGCTCAGACGCCTGCCGGATTAAGCTGTTTCTTCCTGCCGCGGCTGTTACCCGATGGGTCACGCAATGCCATCCAGCTGGAGCGGCTAAAAGATAAGCTGGGCAATCGTTCCAATGCCAGCTGTGAAGTGGAGTTTCGCGACGCGACTGGCTGGCTGCTGGGTGAGGAGGGCGAAGGCGTGCGGCTGATCCTGAAGATGGGCGGCATGACGCGTTTCGACTGCGCCCTTGGCAGTCACGGTCAGATGCGCCGCGCTTTCTCGGTAGCCGTCTCGCATGCCCATCAGCGTCAGGTAATGGGGAAAAATCTGGTGGAGCAGCCGCTGATGCGTCAGGTTCTGGCTCAGCAGGCATTGCAGCTGGAGGGACAAACTGCGCTGCTGATGCGGCTGGCGCGCGCCTGGTCACAACCGGCAAAACCGCATGAAGTCACCTTTGCCCGCCTGTTTACGCCCGCGGCAAAATATGAGATCTGCAAAGCGGGTGCGCCGTTCGTTGCGGAGTCGATGGAGGTGCTGGGAGGGATCGGCTATTGCGAGGCCAGTGAGCTCCCGCGCCTCTATCGTGACATGCCCGTCAATAGCATCTGGGAAGGATCGGGCAACGTGATGTGCCTTGATGTGCTGCGCGTGCTTGCCCGTCAGGCAGAGGTTACCGCGATGCTAAGTCAGGAATTTGAAGCAGTGAAAGGGAGTAACCGCCATTTTGATACGCGCTGGCGTCAGCTGCGTCTGAGGCTTAACCACGTTCCTGAAGAGCAGGCGCGTGAGGTTACCCGCACGCTGCTGCTGCTGGCAATGGGTGCACAGCTACTGAAATATGCCGAACCTCCGCTGGCGGATGCATGGTGCCAGCAGTGGCTCGACCAGCGTGGCTCGCGCCCGCTTGAGGCCGCGATTACCGATCGTTTACTGGACCGTGCCTGCGGCAGGTGATGCGCCGTACAGAATCGCACTGGCGTACCAGAAGCCCGGCATGACCGTTTCGCTCACCATCACGATCTGATAGTAAGCGGCTCCGGCCTGATTGGCCTGGGCGGCAACGGCACGCTGGGCATCATCCGGTGAGCCGTGTACGTTAACGGTAATATTGCCCAGCTTCGGCAAACCGCCACTCTGCGCCCGTGAAATCTCCTGTGCCTGTTGAGTCGGCGCAGGCGGGGCTTTTGGCGTGGTGTCAAACGCCGAACAGCCTGCCAGCAGCAGGCTGAACACCAGTAAATAAGCAGAACGCATAGCAAAACCCTTTTTCAGGACGAGACAATGAGTGTACGTCATCGCCCTGAAAGACGTCAGGATTTCAGGCTGAATACGCTGACCAGCTGGGTCAGGTGGTGCCCTTTATCACTCAGGTTCTGCGCGCTGTTTTCCGCCTGTGCCACCAGTTCGCTGTTCTGGTGCGTCGCCTGACTGATCTGGTTCATCGCAATATTAACCTGACCGATACCTGCCGCCTGCTCCTGCGCCGCCACGTTGATCTCGCCCATCAGTGCCTGCACCTGCTCGATGTGCGTCACAATGTTGGTCATTGCATCGCGCGTCTGCTCAGAGAGCTGATGGCCCTCTGCCACGTTGCTGATAGAGGTCGCAATCAGTCCGTCGATCTCTTTAGCGGCTTGCGCGGAACGCTGAGCCAGCGCGCGCACCTCGGCGGCTACCACGGCAAAACCCCGGCCCTGTTCGCCAGCACGCGCCGCTTCAACCGCAGCATTCAGCGCCAGGATATTGGTCTGGAAGGCGATCGACTCAATCACATGCGTGATATCCGCAATGCTTTGCGATGAAACCTTAATGGCTGACATGGTATTGACAGAGCGCACCACGGTTTTGCTGCCGTGACTGACGATATTGCTGGCTTCGGCCACCAGTGACATCGCCTGACGCAGGCTTTCGGCGGTGTGTTCAACCGTGGCACCAAACTGCTCCATGCTGGCAGAGGTCTGCTCGACGCTGCTGGCCTGACGCCCGATCTGCTCGCTGATGTTATGGCTGCTGGCCGCGATGGTGTCCGTGCCGTCGCTGATCTCCTGCGCCGCACCGCGCACCTGGCCGACAATTTTCTCCAGGCCATCGCCAATGCCGTTAATTGCAATGATCAGCTGGCCAACTTCGTCGCGACGAAGCGTATCCATATGGACCTGCAGGTTGCCGGCGGCATACTGCTCCGCCAGATGAATCACCTGCTGCAGCGGACGGGTAATCGCCCGACGGCTGTACCAGACAAAGCCCAGCGCAAAGACGATTACCAGAACCAGTCCGGTAATCAGGAACAGGTTACGGCTATGCGTAATGGGCGCAAGCAGGCTGTCGCGGTTAACTTCGCCGGTAATCACCCAGTTCCAGTCCGGCAATTGCTCCCAGGCCAGAATCTGCATCTCACCATTGATCTCCACCTGCTGCATACCTTTCGGCTCCGTCAGCAGCGGTTTCAGCGTTGCATCATCCCAGTCGGGGCGTTTTCCTTCGTCGTGCTGATCGAACAGATACGCTCCCTGCGTTTTACCGGGCGTGCCGTTGAGCACGAAGAAATGACCGCTATCACCCAGCTTACGCGCCAGGATTTTTTCTCGCATCAGCGCATACTGTTTATCAATACCCACACCGACGAACAGAATGGCAACGACTTTACCGCTCTCATCTTTTATCGGCTGATACTGTGTGATATAGCGATGGCCGAACAGCGTCGCCAGCCCGCGGTAGACTTCGCCCTGGTGAACACGTTTCCAGGCCGCCCCGGTGCGGTCAAGCTGCGTACCGATTGCGCGACTGCCATCCTCTTTTTTCAGCGAGGTTGAAACACGGACAAAGTCATCGCCATCGCGCACGAAAATGGTCGCCACGGCGGCGGTGCGCTCGGTGAAATCGTCTACGGCAGTTTGATCGAGATTCAGTGTTTTCAACCCGGCACGCAGCACTGGCGTCGAAAAGGCACCGACCTGCACCCGCGAGCTTTCATCCAGGCTAAAGCGCTTAGGCAGGAAGCTGGTAAACAGATCGGTATAGTGAGCCACCTCTTCGGTGAGGGTGGCATTAAACATAGTGGCCATTTCACTGATGCCCTGCACCTGGTTGTGCATGTCATCGATGGCGAGATTTTCCAGCTGGCGCGAGGCGTTGTGGCTTTGAGTCAGTGTCAGCACCAGCAACAGCAGTGCAACGCTGAGAGACGTCAGTACAGACAGCTTAACTCCGAGACTCAGTCCGCTGAGAGAGAGACGCTTCATAAATTACCTTTGATCAAGTTAAGGGAGTACACGATCAACGGCAGAGTGCGGGAAAAGTTTAGGGAGAAGTTAGACAGCTAAGCGGAGCGGGTGATTTCGCAAATCAACCCGCAGAACACAGACTTGATCGGCATGCCTTGCTGCCTCTCAGGAGAGACCATGATTGAACTCACTACAGAAACACTGGCCGGTATCGAATGCCTGCACGCCACGCCTGCCGGACAACGGCATCAGCCACTGCCAACCGTGCTGTTTTATCACGGCTTTACCTCATCAAAAGAGGTCTACGCCTATTTCGCCGTGGCGCTGGCACAGGCGGGGTTTCGGGCGGTGATGCCAGATGCGGAGCTGCACGGCGCGCGTTATTACGGTGATGCCAATGCACGCCTGGGCCGCTTCTGGGAGATTCTGAAACAGAACATTGATGAGCTGCCATGGCTGGAGGCTGCGCTGCGTAGAGACAATCTGATCGCTGACAGGCGTTTCGCAGTGGCGGGTGCGTCGATGGGTGGCATGACAGCACTGGGCGCGATGGCGCGTTATCCGCAGATCCAGAGCGTCGCCTGTATGATGGGATCGGGCTATTTTATGCAACTGAGCGAATCGCTGTTTCCACCACTGGTGGCTGATACGCCGGAGCAGAAAGCGCAGTTTGCGGCCCGCATGGCTCCCCTGACGGACTATGATCCCTGCAACCATCTGGAGGCACTGGCTAACCGTCCGCTACTGCTGTGGCATGGCGAAGCGGATGAGGTTGTGCCCTGGGCGGAGAGTGTCCGGCTGGAGAGGGCGCTGCGTGACAATGGACTGGCGCAGCATCTGACCTCACTGTCGGAAAAACAGATCGGGCATAAGATCACGCCCTCTGCATTAACGGCGCTGGTCAGCTTTTTTAAACAGCAGCTATAAATAATGAACGGGCGGAGAAGGACTCTGCCGCCCGTAAAGTTACCAGCACTTACCAGAACGCAGACGCTTTTTCTGCTGCGCTGGCAGGCGCATTAACCGGGTTTCTTTCCGGCGTATCCAGCCGGTTAACGTAAACATAACCCGATGCCGCTTCGCTGCTGTGACTTCTCATCTGCTGCGCACAGTCAGCATGGCTGGCAAGAGCGGGTGGAGACAGGAAGAGACCCAGTAAAGTGGCGATGACGAACGTTTTCATGCCCGACTCCTCACTTCAGGGAACACACTCTGCGTGACGCCACTAAGCGAACCGTGACGTCTCTAATCAGTTTAGCGACTGAGTAAATTATCGCCAGATCATCCACCTGAACCTCTTTGTCAGCATTTTTGAACCTTCGCCGCCCAACCTGCTGTATTTACGTCATTAGCACAAAAAGCCCCCGATATCTGGCACGACGCCTGCGATTTGTTTAAATGTGCGCTTGAGTTCAGGCACCTTCGCCGGTATGATTACGCGTCAATTTTTCAGCCGCATTCTCAGGCTGTGTCCCACAAACGCTCGTCACTGCGAACCTTTGTGGGACACAGCCTATAACGTTCCTTGCTTCCATGGGCCGCGGTTGACCCCGACAGGAGGCTGAATAATCCGTAAGGAGCAATTTCGATGCGTCATTACGAAATCGTATTTATGGTTCATCCTGACCAGAGCGAACAGGTTCCTGGCATGATCGAGCGTTACACTGGTGCTATCACTGGTGCTGAAGGCACGATTCACCGTCTGGAAGACTGGGGCCGCCGTCAGCTGGCTTACCCGATCAATAAACTGCACAAAGCGCATTACGTTCTGATGAACGTTGAAGCGCCGCAGGAAGCGATCGATGAGCTGGAAACGAACTTCCGCTTCAACGACGCCGTTATCCGTAGCATGGTTATGCGCGTTAAAAACGCGGTAACTGAAGCATCACCGATGGTTAAAGCGAAAGATGAGCGTCGTGATCGTCGCGAAGATTTTGCTAACGAATCCGCTGATGAGTCAGATGCTGGGGATTCTGAAGAGTAATCCATCGTGACGGTCAATCGACTTCGCCTGTCTGGCACTGTGTGCAAGACACCGGTTCGAAGAGTTAGCCCGTCAGGAATTCCTCACTGTCAGTTTGTGCTTGAGCACCGCTCAGTGCAGGAGGAGGCCGGGTTTCACCGGCAAGCCTGGTGTCGTATGCCTGTTATTATTAGCGGCAGCGCCCATCAGGTGATTACTCAACATATAACGGTCGGCACGCAACTCACACTCGACGGTTTCATTAGTTGCCATCAGGCACGAAATGGCCAGAGCAAAGTGGTGTTCCATGCCGAGCAGATTGAATTGATAGATTCTGGAGACTAGCCTAATGGCACGTTATTTCCGTCGTCGCAAGTTCTGCCGTTTCACCGCGGAAGGCGTTGTTGAGATCGATTACAAAGACATCGCAACGTTGAAAAACTACATTACCGAAAGCGGTAAAATTGTCCCGAGCCGTATCACCGGTACTCGTGCAAAATACCAGCGTCAGTTGGCTCGCTGCATCAAGCGTGCGCGTTACCTGTCTCTGCTGCCGTACACTGATCGTCATCAGTAATCGGCAACTGTCCATTAACGACTTTAAGAGGATAAGGTAATGCAAGTTATTCTGCTTGATAAAGTAGCAAACCTTGGCACCCTGGGTGATCAGGTTAACGTTAAAGCGGGCTATGCTCGTAACTTCCTGGTACCACAGGGCAAAGCTGTTCCTGCTACCAAGAAAAACGTTGAGTTCTTCGAAGCACGCCGTGCTGAACTGGAAGCCAAACTGGCTGACGTTCAGTCTGCAGCAACTGCACGCGCTGAGAAAATCAATGCACTGGGCACTGTAACCATCACGTCTAAAGCGGGCGATGAAGGTAAACTGTTCGGTTCAATCGGTACCCGCGACATCGCTGATGCAGTTACTGCAGCTGGCGTTGAAGTCGCTAAGAGCGAAGTTCGTCTGCCGAACGGCGTTCTGCGCACTACCGGTGAGCATGAAGTAAGCTTCCAGGTTCACAGCGAAGTCTTCGCTAAACTGAACGTGAAAGTTGTTGCTGGTTAATTTTATTAACTGAGCACGACATCAACGCCGGCCTTGTGCCGGCGTTTTTGTTTTTATGCCTTTCAATAAACTGCTGTTGGCCTTACTGCGCGCGAATAAAGCTGCCATCTGGCTGACGCGTAAACAGCACCGGGCCATTTGCGCCATCAACGGTCAGACCGGTTACCACACCCTGCGCATCCTGACGGATTTTCACCTGCTGACCACTTTTCAGTGAGCTGAGCGGCTGGTCACTGCCTTCCACCCGCGCCATCGCAAACACATCATTGACCGGCAGACTGTTGTCACGAAACAGCTGCGCCAGCGTCTGACCCGACGCAATGGTCATATTGCGCCATTCGCCCTGAGAATCAGCTTTTGGCGTCTGCTGAGACGCTGAGGATGAAGGCTGACGGGCACGGTTGTTATCATAAATATCCGCCTGCATCGGCACCTCTTTCTCCGCAGAAGGCGAAGACTGCTCGACCGGATAACGCAGGGTACTGGTGGGCCAGAGAAACGCCACCAGCATCACCAGCAGTGCCGCCACAATGCCACGACGGTGCGGCGCAGGCAGCGGATCCATCCAGCGAATATGGTCGGTAAAATGCCAGATACGCTGAAGCCATGTCGGCAGGCGGGATGACGTGTCTGAAGCCATTCGGGTTTCCTCCTCTCCGGCAGTTTGCTGTAGCCTGCGTGCGGCCAGCCAGGTCTGCAGCCGGGATACCATTTGTTTTGCACGCATCCTGCGGCGGCGTGGGGCAATCTGGCCCATGTTTGCTCTCTTATTCAGGTGCTACAGATGAGGTGATCCCCATCGATAGTTATAGTATGGGCAATACCGGCGCGAAGTGCCTGCCAGCATTGATAAATTTGACGTGGCTATTGTTTCTCTTTCATCAGCAAAAGTCATCTGCGACGCAGGGCATTTTACGCCAGCGGCCTGCGCTGCTATGCTGCCGGTTCGAATTTATCCGAGAGTGAAAGGAACGAAGATGACTACCCCTTCTTTCGACAGCGTCGAAGCACAAGCAAGTTACGGTATTGGTTTACAGGTTGGCCAGCAGTTGCTGGAATCTGGTCTGCAGGGTCTGCAACCAGAAGCACTGCTCGCGGGTCTGCGCGACGCGCTGGAAGGGAACTCGCCGGCCGTACCGGTTGATGTGGTTCATCGCGCACTGCGTGAAGTGCACGAACGCGCGGAAGGCGTGCGTCGTGAGCGTACCGAAGCTATGGCCGCAGAAGGTCAGGCATTCCTGCAGGAACATGCGCAGCGTGAAGGCGTGAGCAGCACCGAATCAGGTCTGCAGTTCAGCGTGATTACTCAGGGTGAAGGTCCAATCCCATCACGTCAGGATCGCGTACGCGTTCACTACACCGGCAAACTGATCGACGGCACCGTGTTCGACAGCTCAGTTGCCCGTGGCGAACCGGCAGAATTCCCGGTAAGCGGCGTTATCCCTGGCTGGATTGAAGCGCTGACGCTGATGCCGGTTGGCTCAAAATGGGAACTGGTGATCCCACAGAACCTGGCGTATGGCGAGCGCGGTGCGGGTGCCTCTATCCCACCATTCAGCACGCTGCTCTTCGAAGTTGAGCTGCTGGAAATCCTGTAAGATAAGACGCTGCAACCACCCCGGTTGCAGCGTTTTCTCCCGCCTTATTTCTGCTGTAAATTTACCTGCCACAGTGCAAAGCCAATCGCATCTGTTCCTTTGGGCTGAAGCGGATATTGCGCATGCTGCTTAATAAATCCGGTCGCCTTATCGCCCGGTGCCGTTTCAAACTGAATATCGAGCGGAGTGGATGAGGTAATCGGTGCCAGACGCCAGTTATTGTCCGCCTTCGGCTGAACTGCGCCATGCGCTTTGGTTTCCGCGCTGATGTAGGCTGCTACCACCGAACGGTTCTCATCTGGCGAGGCAAAGGCGATGTACTTATCTCCGGTGCCGGCAAACTTGCCGCCATATGCGCGATAGTTATTGGTTGCCACCAGGAAGAGAGCCTGCGGATCGATGGGTTTACCCTGCCAGGTAAGCTGACGGATGCGTGAGGCGTCAGGATGGATCAACTGACACTCTGCGTCATAACGCGCGGGCTGGGTCACATCAATCTGATAATTGACTCCATCAATCACATCGAAGTTATAGGTGCGGAAATCCCAGTTAATCAGCGACTGCGTTTTGCTGCTGTGCGGATCGATCTGGTTAAACTGGCCTGCTGAGCATTCCAGCCACTCTTTCACCTGCGCACCCGTGACTTTCATCACGACCAGTGTATTGGGATAGAGATAGAGATCGGCCGCATTACGGAAGGTCAGGGCACCTTTCTCCACTTCGACATAGCTGGCAGGATCGTTTTTACGTCCGCCCGCTTTAAACGGCGCGGCAGCAGAGAGCACCGGCAAACGGCCTAGATCCGGATCGCCCTGAATGAAATGCTCCACATAAGCGCGCTGCGCATTATTGACGATCTGCACCGTTGGATCGTCCTGAACCAGCGACAGATAGCTGTACATTACGTCAGCCGACTTGCCGATGGGCTTCGCCACAAACTCCCGCGTGGCGCGGTGATCGTCAGCCAGCACTTTCACCAGCGCCGGATCTTCCGCCGCCAGCGATTTCTTCGCGGCAGTATCGTAGATCGGTCGCGCCTCTGCTTTGCCGCTGCTCACCTGCCAGCGTCCGCCCTCATTGTTCAGCACCAGATCGACCACGCCAAGATGATCGCCCCACATGCCTGGCATCACCGCCGGAACCCCGTTCAGCGTGCCGTTAGCAATGTCTGCGCCTTTGATGCCAGCAAACTCCTTGCTGGGGAAGACGGCATGCGCATGACCAAACAGGATGGCGTTAATACCTTCCACCTGGCTGAGGTAGTAAACCGAGTTTTCTGCCATTGCGTGATACGGCTCGCTGCTCAGGCCGGAGTGAGGGATAGCAATAATCAGATCGGCACCCTGCGCGCGCATCTCAGGCACATAGCGGCGAGCTGTTTCGGTGATGTCATCCACCCGTACCTTGCCCTGCAGATTGGCTTTATCCCACACCATGATCTGCGGCGGCACAAAGCCGATATAGCCAATCTTCAGGGTCTGCGATTTGCCCTCGCGATCAACCACCGTAGTGGATTTGATGAGGTAAGGGGTAAACAGCGGTTTGCCGCTCTTCACATCAATCACGTTGGCGTTCACATAAGGGAAGCGCGCACCCGCCAGCGCTTTTTTCAGGTAGGACAGACCATAATTGAATTCATGGTTACCGAGGTTGCCGACAGCGTAATCCAGCGTATTAAGCGCCTTGTAGACCGGATGGATTTCGCCCTCACGCAGCCCTTTAGCCGCCATGTAGTCGCCCAGTGGGCTGCCCTGAATGATGTCGCCGTTATCAACCAGCAGGCTGTTCTTCACCTCCTGCCGGGCGGCGTGAATCAGCGTGGCGGTGCGCACCAGACCAAATTTCTCGGTTGGCGTATCTTTGTAGTAGTCGAAATCCATCATATTGCTGTGCAGATCGGTGGTTTCCAGTACGCGTAAATCGACCGTCGCGGCCTGGGCGGCGACGGAAACGCTCAGGGCCAGTAACATCATTCCGGGCTTAAACATGCTTGCTCCTGCTGCAAATTAAATTCAGGCTCTCAAAATAATGTAAAAGCATGACAGATAGTCATTTTAAATCGTGATGGATATAACGTTTTGATGCATCGGCCTGCGACTCATTCTTATACGATAAAGGCTCACTGGCGTCAGCATGGCGATAAGCACGTAACTATGATATTGATATATCTATAAATTGAATCGCCGCCGGACCAGTAAACAGGCTGGTCAGGCGGAACTGCTAAAATGTCACTATCTGAAGATGGGCTGATCCTGCAGCAGACAGACAAAAACGAGGTGAAAAATGTTAGAGCAAATCTGCCAACTGGCACGCGAAGCTGGCGACGCGATTATGCAGGTCTATAACGGTGCCGCGCCGCTTGACGTTTCTCACAAATCGGACGATTCGCCGGTGACCGCTGCGGATATCGCGGCGCATGAAGTCATCATGGAGGGACTGAAACAGCTATCGCCTGACATACCGGTACTTTCAGAAGAAGATCCGCCAGCCTGGGATGTCCGTCAGCACTGGCAACGCTACTGGCTGGTTGATCCGCTGGATGGCACCAAAGAGTTCATCAAGCGTAACGGTGAATTTACCGTCAATATTGCGCTGATTGAAGCGGGCAAGCCGGTGATGGGCGTCGTCTATGCGCCAGTGCTGGGCGTAATGTATTCCGCGGCAGAGGGTAAAGCGTGGAAAGAAGAGGGCGGTCATCGCGAACAGATTCATGTCCGTGACGCACGTCCTCCGCTGGTCGTGGTCAGCCGCTCACATGGTGACGACGACGAGATGAAAGAGTACCTGAAGCAGTTGGGTGAGCATCAGACCGTTGCGACCGGCTCCTCACTGAAATTCTGTCTGGTGGCAGAAGGTAAAGCTCAGCTCTATCCCCGTTTCGGGCCAACCAATATCTGGGATACCGGCGCGGGTCATGCCGTGGCGATGGCCGCGGGTGCGCATGTACATGACTGGCAGGGCAAAACCCTGGACTATGCGCCGCGCGAATCCTTCCTGAATCCCGGCTTCCGCGTTTCGCTCTTTTAAGACGGTATTGGCATAAATGCCCGGCGAGCGATTCTCTCGCTCCCGGGTGTTCAGCATTACTCTTTCAGCAGTGAGTTGACCAGCGCGATAACTTTTGTCACTTCATCCTGCGTCAGCGAACCATCCTTCACAAACTTCACTTTGCCCTGCTTATCCAGCACGACGATGGCGGAACCACCAGGCTGTAACTGCCAGCTGTGCTGCACGTTGCCTTTGCTGTCTATGACAAACTGAGACCAGGGATATTGCTGCTTGTTGGTCTCGACGCTGCTGCGCACAAACATGCCCGTGCCCGGAATCGCGTCATCGGTATTGACGATGGTGGTGGTCTGATAGCGATCATGCGGCAGCTTCGCGGCTTTGATCGCTTCTACCAGTGCCGCGTTCATCTCTTTCGCAGATGAGCGACCCGCAATATGCTGGATGACGCGAACTTTTCCGCTGAGCTGCGCGCTATTCCAGTTTTTGTAGCTAAACTTCTCCTGTTGCAATAACAGCTCGCCTTTGTCATTCACGCCTACAGCCGGTACCCGCATATCCAGTCTGAGGTTATGAGCCATCGCGCCTGCCGGTATCAACAGAGACAACGCCACAGCTGCCAGGGTTATACGCATTGTTATTTCCTTAGGTGATCAGACCAGTCAGTCATTTTACTGCAATAGTAAGCAGGGATGATGCGCCTGTCCTGGAAAGGTGTCAGGTTTGTTATGGCCGCCACAATTCCTTAATCAATGAAGGTTTATACTGTGTTGTGTGAGCCTGATAACAGAGTGTTCTGTAATGATGTGTCAATTCAGTAAAAAAATTCACTTTTAGGAACATCAGTCAGTTTTAGTGTTCTATAGTTATCGCGAATTCGCGCTTCATGGGCTGGAACCAAATTTGGAAACGGCGAAGCGTGCTTAAAAATGTACAGGAGTTAAACAGCATGAAGATCTTCCAGCGCTATAATCCGCTACAAATAGCGAAATATGTAAAAACGCTGTTCAAAGGAAGGTTGTATATCAAGGACGTGGGCGCGTTCGAGTTCGATAAAGGGAAAGTATTAATCCCTCGCGTCAAAGACAAACAGCACCTGAGCGTGATGTCAGAAATTAACCGCCAGGTCGTTCGTCTCAAACTTGAGTTCAACTAATAACAAGGGCGCCGATGGCGCCCTTAGTGTATGACCTATCAGGCTATTCCCTTTGCCTGTCCGAACACGGACGGTGCCCACAATCTCCAACTGCTACGTAAACGTTCCGGTTGTTCCGCGCGCTCTGTATCCAGGACTGCCTGGGACAATAATAGCCGCCGGGACACGCTCTGAGTCATTTACTCTTCTTCGGTTTTGGTCAGGTTCAGCACGGGTGGTCGTTCATCAATGCGGGTGACCAGCAGCTGATCGATACGGTAGCTATCGATATCTACCACTTCGAACTTATAGCCAGCAAACTTCACAAAATCGGTACGCTTTGGAATCTTACGCAGCATATACATCATAAAGCCGCCGATGGTTTCGTAGTTGCCTGACTGCGGGAAATCATCGATGTCCAGCACGCGCATCACGTCATCAATCGGTGTGCCGCCTTCAACCAGCCATGAATTCTCATCGCGCGCCACGATCTGCTCTTCCATGCCCTGACCGACCAGATCGCCCATCAGTGTGGTCATGACGTCATTCAGCGTAATGATGCCCACGACCAGCGCATATTCGTTCATGATCACCGCGAAATCTTCACCAGCGGTTTTAAAACTTTCCAGCGCTTCTGAGAGCGTCAGCGTGTCCGGCACGATTAGCGCAGAGCGAATCTGCAGGCCGCTGTTCAGCGCCATGCTCTGATTGCCGAGTACGCGCAGCAGCAGCTCTTTTGAGTCGACATAGCCAACGATATGATCGATGTCGCCGCTGCAGACCAGAAACTTCGAATGAGGATGCTGGGCGATTTTGGTCTTGAGGCTGGTCTCATCTTCGTGCAGATCAAACCAGACAATATTCTCGCGTGAGGTCATTGAAGAGGGAACGGTACGTGACTCCAGCTCAAACACGTTTTCAATCAGCTCATGCTCCTGCTTGCGCAGAACGCCCGCCAGCGCACCGGCTTCCACCACCGCGTAGATATCGTCGGAGGTGATGTCATCTTTACGCACCATCGGCAGCTTGAAAATACGGAAGAAGACGTTGGCCAGGCCATTAAACAGAAATACCAGCGGACGCATCACTAACAGGCAGAAACGCATCGGATTGATGATGCGCAGCGCGATGGTTTCCGGTGCGACCATGCCAACCCGCTTTGGTGTTAAGTCGGCAAACAGGATAAACAGGCTGGTCACGATGGTGAATGAACAGATAAAGCTGAGCTGTTCCGCCAGTTCCGGCGAAACAAAGCGGTTAAACAGGCCGCTGAAAACCGGTGAAAATGCCGCGTCGCCGACAATACCGCCCAGGATGGCGACAGCGTTAAGGCCAATCTGCACCACGGTGAAGAACATGCCCGGCGTTTCCTGCATTTTCAGCACACGCTGGGCATTGACGTTGCCTTCGTCGGCCAGAAGTTTCAGTTTGATCTTACGGGCGGCCGCCAGCGAGATCTCCGACAGGGAGAAAAAGGCACTGATTACAATCAGCAATAAAATGACAAGCAAGCTATCTAACATATGAGATCCAAAGGGTTATCCACTTGTCATTTTTGGCCTGGGCAGCGTGGGTAAGCGCAAACAGAGTTGGTTTATCCGTGAAACAGAGCTATCCGTGCCAAAAATGTCTGCGCCAGTTCGACAACGTACATGTCGGGGCAGAAATGAAAACAGGCGGAATGCCTGTGGTGGCAGATTATAGCAGGAGCGCTCATCGGGCCGCCAGAGGGCAATCTGCCGCTTCCCTCAGGATTAGCAGGCAGAACGGTACGTTATCGACTCAGATTTATCTGAGTGAATCATTTTGGACCGCTCATTCCCGCCTGCAGGAGTTGTATCAATCCCCCCATTTACCGACAATAGCCGCGTTATTTGAGTTAGAAGTCGATTTTGCGCCGCCGTTTGCCATAAAGTGCGGCTATGATGAGGATGTTGCCGTTGCGGTAGTGCGGGCAAAGATGATTAATAAGTGCCCCGCGGAAAAGGGGCCGGCATGATTAACAGGAGTACAGGTGCCACGATTTTATGTTTATTGCATAGCTGGCCTGCTGCTTGCCGCGCCCGCCCTTGAGGCGGCGACCGTGCGATTACAGGTAGATGGCTTAACCGGGGATCTGCAAAAGAATGTCAGAGCGCGCCTTTCCACCATCGGCAGCGACGAGGTCTCGAATGATGGCCGTTTTCGTGCACGTGTCTCTGTTGCAATAAAAGAGGGGCTGCGCGCCCTTGGTTATTACGAGCCGACCATCGATTTCGAATCCCGCCCCGCGCCTGCGAAGGGAGGACGGCCGGTATTAGTCGCACATGTGACGCCGGGCGAGGCTGTCAAAATTGGCGGCAGCACCATTGTGGTGGAAGGTGATGCGCGCAATGATCCTGATTACAAAGCCTGGGTGAAGCAGGGACGGCCCAAAGTGGGCACGCAGCTTAACCACGGGCAGTATGACAAATTTAAAAGCGGCTTCTCTAATCTTGCGCTGCGTAACGGCTACTTCGACGGCACCTTTAAAAAAAGCCAGCTCGGCGTCTCGGTTGAGCGCCATGAAGCGTTCTGGGATATCGACTACGACAGCGGCGAGCGCTATCGCTTTGGTGACGTCACTTTTCAGGGATCGCAGATTCGTGAAGAGTATCTGCAAAATCTGGTGCCCTTTAAAGAAGGGGATTACTACAGCTCACGCGATCTGGCCGAACTGAATCGCCGCCTCTCCGCCACCGGCTGGTTTAATTCGGTGGTGGTCGCGCCGGAATTCAGCAAGGGACGACAGACTAAAGTGCTGCCGCTGAGTGCCGTGATGTCACCCCGCACCGAAAACACCATTGAAACCGGCGTCGGCTACTCAACTGACGTCGGTCCGCGGCTGAAAGGAACGTGGAAAAAACCGTGGATCAACGACAGCGGCCACAGCCTGACAGCCAGCGCCTACGTGTCTGCGCCGGAACAGCAGGTCGACCTCAGCTATAAAGTCCCGTTACTGAAGAGCCCACTGGAGCAGTACTACACCTTCTCCGGAGGCCTCAAGCGTACCGACCTTAACGACACCAAAGCCGACACCACCACGCTTGCGATGTCGCGCAACTGGGACAGCAGCAGCGGCTGGCAGAAGGCGGTCAACCTGCGCTGGAGCCTGGATCACTTTACGCAGGGCAGTGTGACCAATACCACCATGCTGCTCTATCCCGGCGTCAGCGTAAACCGCACCCGCTCGCGCGGCGGTCTGATGCCGACCTGGGGCGACTCACAGCGCTACTCCGTCGACGTTTCCGATACGACATGGGGCTCCGACGTCGACTTCCTGATTCTGCAGGCGCAAAACGTCTGGATTCGCACTCTCGGTGACAGTCATCGCTTTGTGGCGCGCGGCAATCTTGGCTGGATTGAAACCAACGACTTCGACAAGGTGCCACCGGATCTGCGCTTCTTCGCCGGTGGTGACCGCAGTATTCGCGGTTACAAATACAAAAATATTTCACCGCGTGACGACGACGGCAAACTCACCGGGGCATCAAAACTCGCCACCGGATCGCTGGAATATCAGTATAACGTCACCGGTAAATGGTGGGGCGCGGTGTTTGTCGACTCAGGCGAAGCGGTTAACGACATTAAACAGAGCAATATCAAAACCGGTGCAGGTGTCGGTGTGCGCTGGTCTTCACCGGTTGGCCCCATCAAATTTGATATTGCCAGACCTATCGGGGATGACGAGGAGCATGGATTGCAATTTTACGTAGGACTGGGGCCTGAACTATGAAGCTGTGGAAAAAGGTCCTGATCGGTATTCTGATCTTTCTGGTTGTGCTGTTGGGTGGCGTGGCATTTTTAATCGGGACCACGCCGGGACTGCATTTAGTGCTCAAGGGTGCATCGCGCTGGGTGCCTGGCCTGTCGATCAAACAGGTCGATGGCGGCTGGCGTAACCTGACCCTTAACGGTCTGCGCTTTGAGATGCCCGGCGTCAGTGTTGATGCCGGGCAGATTCACCTGGCGGTGGATCTCAACTGCCTGCTGCACTCCTCCGTGTGCGTCAACGATGTCTCCCTGCGCGATATCAGCGTGGTCGTCGACAGCAAGAAAATGGCACCTGCCGCCGCCGCACCGGAAGAGGAGAGTAGCAACACTAACCTCAGCACACCATACCCCATCACGCTGCGTCATCTTGGCCTGCACAACATCAATGTGAAGGTTGATGACACCGCGATCTCGCTGCTTGATTTCACCACGGGCCTGCAGTGGCAGGATCGCGCGCTGACGCTGAATCCGACCCATATCCAAAGCCTGCTGATTGCGCTGCCAAAAGCGGCAAAAGTGGTGAAGGAAGAGGTGGTCGATCCGAAGGTTCAGCAGCCGCATCCCGCTGAGAAACCGCTGGGCGAAACGCTGCAGGCGATGTTTGCGCAACCGCTGCTACCGGCATTGCCTGATTTCCGTCTGCCGCTGGATATTGACGTACAGCAGATTCTGGGCGAGCAGCTGCGCGTGACCGGCGACACCGATATCGCTGTCAGCCGGTTGTTGCTAAAAACCAAAACCGCCGATCGGCAGATGCAGTTAACGACGCTGGAAGTGGACTCGAATCTGGGCAATCTGAAGGGGAGTGGGCAGGCGACGCTGGCGGATAACTGGCCGGTCGATTTCTCCCTGAATGGCACGGTCAATACCGATCCGATTAAAGGCGAAAAGCTGGCGCTGAAACTTAACGGCGCGATGCGCGACACGCTGAAGCTGGGCCTGAATCTCTCAGGTCCGGTCAATGCGCAGCTGGATGCGACGACCCAACTGGCTGTCGCGGGACTGCCGCTGTCACTTCAGCTGACCAGTCCGCAACTGCGCTGGCCGCTAACCGGACCGATACAGTATCAGGCCGATAACCTGGACTATCAGTTCAAAGGCAAAGCCACCGACTATGTGATGTCACTGCAGACCGCCGTGAAGGGCGAATCTGTGCCACCGGCCAATGTCTCGCTGACGGGTAAAGGTAACGTTGAGCAGTTCAGCCTCGATCGCCTGCGCGTAACTGCGTTGCAGGGCAATATCGATCTCACCGCGCTGGTGGACTGGAGTAAGGCAATCAGCTGGCGTAGTGAGCTGACGCTGGCAGGGATCAATACTGCGAAACAGTATCCCGACTGGCCCGCGCGGCTGGATGGCAAAATCACCACGCGCGGCAGTCTGTATGGCGGCACCTGGCAGCTGAGCGTGCCGCAGCTTCAGCTAAAAGGTAACGTGAAAAAGAATGCCGTAACCGCTGACGGCTCACTGACCGGTAACAGCTACAACCAGTGGACGGTGCCGGGTATTAAGCTGGCGCTGGGACGCAACCATCTGGATGTAAAAGGGGCGCTGGGCGACAGTCTGGATCTTGATGCCAGTATCGATGCGCCACAGCTCGACAATGCGCTGCCGGGTCTGGGCGGCGTGGTCAACGGCACGATTAAAGCGCGTGGCACTCTGAAGGCACCGCAGCTGCTGGCCGATCTCAATGCCCGTGGTCTGCGCTGGCAGCAGATGCAGATTAATCGCGTCACCCTGAATGGCGATGTCCGCTCCGGCGAACAGGTGGCCGGTAAACTGCAACTTCGCGTTGAGCAACTGAAGCAGGATGCGCTGAACATCGGCCTGCTGACGCTGAATGCAGAGGGGAATGAGCGTCAGCATCAGCTGAAGCTGACTGTGCAGGGCAAACCGGTCTCGGGTCAGCTGGCGCTCAACGGCAGCTTTGATCGCCAGACCGAGCGCTGGAAAGGCTCGCTAAACGATACCCGCTTTGACACGCCCGTGGGCGAGTGGCGTCTGACCCGCGCCATGGCCATCGACTATCTGAACAGCCGTCAGACGGCGACCATCGGGCCGCATTGCTGGCAGAACCCCAATGCACAAATTTGTGTACCGGAGCCGATTGAAGCGGGCCCGGCAGGTAAGGCGCATGTGGTGCTGAACCGTTTTGACCTTGCGATGGTC
Organism: Pantoea sp. MHSD4; assembly: GCF_021043305.1. NCBI lineage: Bacteria > Pseudomonadati > Pseudomonadota > Gammaproteobacteria > Enterobacterales > Erwiniaceae > Pantoea > Pantoea sp. MHSD4. Next base: position 79,387 of record NZ_JAJNDH010000008.1, read on the forward strand.
AAGCCATTTATGCCGGAGGCAACCCAGCTCAGCGGCCTGTTCAGTGGTGATGTACGCGTTAACTGGACGGCGGATGGCAGCCTGCCAACCGGTACTGTGGCGCTGAAGGGTAACGGCGTAAAAGTGGTGCAGGATGTTCAGGGCAACAGCCTGCCGATCGCCTTTGACACGCTTAACCTGAATGCCGCACTGCGAAACGGTCGCGCACAGCTCGACTGGCTGATCCGCATTGCCAAAAACGGGCAGCTGGATGGCAACGTGCAGATCGACGATCCGCAAAATCGCCGCACGCTGGGCGGTAACGTGAACATCCGCAATATCTCGCTGGCGATGATCAATCCTGCGCTGATGCAGGGCGAGAATATCAAAGGCAGCCTGAACAGCAGCCTTCGCCTGGGGGGAAGTGTGCAGCAGCCGCAGGTGTTTGGGCAGTTGGGTCTGACGGGTGTGGATGTGGATGGCAACTTTATGCCGGTCGATCTGACCGCCGCCAACCTGAATCTGGTGTTCAACGGTATGAGCTCGACCCTGAACGGACTGGTCCAGACTGCACAGGGCAACATCAATCTCAGCGGTAACGCCGACTGGAGCCAGCTCGATAACTGGCGTGCGCGCATTGCGGCGCAGGGCAGTCGGGTTCGCGTCACCGTGCCGCCGATGGTGCGCATGGATGTCTCGCCGGATCTGGTATTTGAAGCGACGCCAGCCGCCTTTAACCTTGATGGCAGCGTCGATATTCCGTGGGCGCGCATTACGGTGCAGGAAGTGCCGGAAAGCGCGACGGGCGTCTCGTCAGATGAGGTGATGCTGGATAAACAGCTGAAGCCGATTACACCGCAAACCGCTGCGATTCCGATTAACAGTAACCTGGTGATCCACGTCGGCAACGATGTGCGTCTGTCCGCATTTGGTCTGAAAGCGAAGCTGAATGGCGATCTGAAAATGGTGCAGGATAAGTCAGGACTGGGCTTAAACGGCCAGATCAACATTCCATCCGGTCGCTTCCACGCCTATGGTCAGGATCTGATTGTGCGTAAAGGTGAGCTGCAGTTTGCCGGGCCGCCTGATCAGCCTTACGTTAACCTGGAAGCCATTCGTAACCCGGATGCGACGGAAGATGGCGTCACTGCCGGTCTGCGCGTGACCGGCCTTGCCGATGAACCTAAAGCGGAAGTCTTCTCCGATCCGGCGATGTCGCAACAGGAAGCGCTTTCCTACCTGCTGCGTGGTCAGGGATTAGGCAGCGACGGCGACAGTAACGCTCTAACGTCGGCACTTGTTGGCTTAGGGGTTGCACAAAGTGGTCAGGTTGTGGGTAAAATCGGAGAGACCTTCGGTGTCAGCAATCTCGCCGTTGATACTGCCGGTGTTGGCGATAGCCAGCAGGTGCAGGTCAGCGGCTACGTGCTACCGGGTCTGCAGGTAAAATACGGTGTTGGCATATTTGATTCACTGGCGACGTTAACCTTGCGTTACCGCCTGATGCCTAAGCTCTATCTGGAAGCCGTGTCCGGTGTGGATCAGGCTCTCGATTTGCTCTATCAGTTTGAGTTTTAGCAATGCGAATAATTGTCTACGGCAGTTTACGGCGCAAACAGGGAAACAGTCACTGGATGACCAATGCGCAGTGGCTGGGTGATCACCAGATTGAAGGCTTTGAGCTGTATAGTCTGGGCCATTATCCCGGCGTTATAGAGGGCAATGGAGCGGTACATTGTGAGGTGTACCGCATTGATGCCTCAACCCTGGCGGAGCTGGATGCGCTTCGCACCAAAGGGGGAGAGTACAAACGATTTCTGACTCAGACGCCGTTTGGCAGTGCATGGCTTTATGTTTATCAACGCTCAGTGGCAGGACGCCAGCGCATTATGAGTGGTGACTGGCTAAAGCGTGATGAGGAGCCAGAGGCCTGAACAAAAACACCGTCCATTTGGACGGTGTTTTTTTTCGACTTACAAACCGGCAGCAGAATTACTTCTTCTGTGCGCGCTCATAAGAGGAGATGATTTCAGCTTTAGCGGCTTCGGCGTTATCCCAGCCATCCACTTTCACCCATTTGCCTTTTTCCAGATCTTTGTAGTGTTCAAAGAAGTGGGTGATCTGTGCACGCAGCAGTTCTGGCAGGTCGTTCACATCTTTGATGTGATCGTACTCTTTAGAAAGCTTGGTGTGCGGAACGGCAACCAGTTTGGCATCTTCACCAGACTCGTCGGTCATTTTCAGCACGCCAACCGGACGGCAGCGGATCACGGAGCCTGGGACCAGTGGATACGGGGTTGGAACCAGTACGTCAACCGGATCACCATCCAGAGAAAGGGTATGGTTGATGTAACCGTAGTTGCACGGATAGAACATGGCGGTAGACATGAAACGGTCTACAAACAGGGCACCAGACTCTTTATCAACTTCATATTTGATCGGATCAGCGTTCGCTGGGATCTCAATGACAACGTAGATATCTTCTGGCAGGTCTTTACCTGCTGGCACCTGGTTCAAACTCATCTGGTATTCCTTCAGTAGTCGTATGTTGAGTGTCGGCTATTATAGCCAACTGACTCTGAATGTATGCCCCCTTTTTGGCGTTTCGGAATGCGCCCAAACGCTACTTAGCTGCCACAAACAGTGAAACAATGCCTGCGGCAATCAGTGGCCCTACTGGCACGCCACGAAAGAACGCGACGCCTATCACCGTACCAATCAGCAGACCTCCGATTACAGAGGGTTGTACGCTCATAAAATTCACGCCACGACCGCCCAGCCAGGCGACAAAAATCCCCACCAGAATCGCCACAATCGACTTCCAGTTGGCAAAGGATTTGATTAAGGCGGAGGCGGGCAGTGAGCCGCTCGCCAGCGGCGCCATGACTGCCACGGTAAGAATAATGATGCCTAAGGTAATGCCCTGTTTTTCGACGTAGGGGAAGAACTGCGCCAGCGGGGTAATTTTAATCGCCAGCAGCACCAGAATCGAAATCGTGACCGCATTGTTGTGTACGAAATAACTCAGCACGGCGAGGCAAATCAGAATGATGGTCGAGGCGTAAGCAGCCATGGTTTCTCCCTGAAGGTTATGGAACGCACTGACTTCCGCCAGTGCAAAAGCCAGTTATCGATCAGCAGTCATCGGGATTCGCACAACTGCCTTTAGAAAGTGATTGCAACATCAGCGCCTGATTCCGCACCAGGCTCAGACTCTGCGCGCTCAGGGCGACACTACCCAGTGTTCCCTGAGAACTGAGCTGACTGCGACTCGCCTCCAGCCAGCTGTCGCGGTAGCTCAGCCAGGCACGCTGAGCGGCACGCAGTTTGTTCTTCGGTTCGCCGGAGAGCGTTTTCATCAGCTTGTTGTACTGCTTATTCATCGCCTGATCCCAGACCTTGCTTGCTGCCGCGTAGCACTGATTCATTGCAAGAGTCGTTGAGGCATTATTGAGGCAGCGATCAGGCGAAGCGTCTGACGGTATATCCTCTGCCAGCGCCGATGTGCTGAGGCAGATCAGCATCAGAAACAAACCTGGTTTCATTCTTTTCTCCGGATAACGGATGGGCGGCAATCAGCTTGATGGATGTTTCTGTGATGATCAAGTTGTTAACACTAATCAGCGTTAAAGTTTCGGACCGTTACTGCCGATAATTCCTCCGCTTTGAGGCCGCTTGAAATTCGCCTTTTCACATACACGGAAACTATCAGGATGAAACAGTTATCACTTCGCACGGGGTTGCTGGCTTTGCTGGCATTTATGACACTGCTGCTGTTGGCGGTGAGTTCTATGGGTATCGTGGCAATTAACAAAGGAAACCGCTCGCTGGATGTGGTTAACCGCATTCAGGGGATCGAGCTGAACAGTCTTTATAAGAGCAATTCAGATCTGATGCGTGCCCGCGCTAACGCGGCGCTGGCAGTGCGTAAAATTGAAATTGGTATGCTGGAAGAGGGCGCGGCAGTTACAAAACTCTCACAGGCGGATGTGGTGTCATCACAACTCAACCTGAAGCGCTTTGTGGACGCAGGAACGGTGACGGCGCACGGTAAGATGCTGGCGGATGCGGTTTCAGCCAGTTACAAAGCCTATCTCGATCAGGGCATCAAACCGATGATGGACGCGCTGGATAAGCAATATACCGACGAATATTACCAGCTGCTGGAAGGCAACCTGGCAACACTGGCGGCCAGTTACGATAAGGCGGTCACTGACTTCAGCCAGTTTGCTGACCAGGTCACGCAGGCTCAGCTGGTGCAGGCGGCCCAAAACGAAACCAAAATGAAAGTCCTGATCGGTGTGGCAGGGATATTAACGCTGTTGCTGCTGGTGCTTGCCTGGCAACTGCTGCGCCGGATGCTGCTGCAGCCGCTGAACCAGGCGATTGTCCATCTTGAGCAGATTGCGGCGGGCGACCTGTCGCAGGCGCTGCCACCGTCCAGCAACAATGAGCTGGGCCGGCTTAATCATGCACTGAGGGGGATGCAGGACTCATTGCGGACCTCAGTGAGTCAGGTGCGTGAAGCGAGTATGCAGATCGACATCGGCAGCCGTGAACTGGCGGCCGGTAACGTCAATCTGTCTCAGCGCACCGAAGAGTCCGCCGCCTCGCTGGAGCAGACGGCGGCCAGTATGGAGCAGCTTACAGCCACCGTGCGACTTAACGCCACAAATGCTCAGCAGGCGAACCAGCTGGCAAGCGCGGTCTCCGATACTGCCGATCGCGGCGCTGAGGTCGTCAGCTACGTGATGGAAAAAATGAATGAGATCACCGAAAGCGCCAATCGTATCGGCGACATTCTCAGCGTGATTGATGGCATCGCTTTCCAGACTAACATCCTGGCGCTCAATGCCGCCGTGGAAGCGGCGCGTGCAGGCGAGCAGGGCCGTGGCTTTGCGGTGGTGGCAAATGAAGTGCGCACGCTGGCACAGCGCAGTGCTAACGCAGCCAAAGAGATCCGCACGCTGATCAGTGACTCACAGTCTCGGGTGAAAGAGGGCAGTGAGATGGCGACGCGCGCCGGGGAAACCATGGATGAGATTTCTGGTGAGGTGATGCGCGTCACGGCACTGATGAAAGAGATCTCGATGGCCTCCGACGAGCAGAGCCGTGGCATTGAGCAGGTCAATCTGGCCGTCACGCAGATGGATGCCGCGGCTCAGCAGAACGCCGCGCTGGTAGAGCAGGCAACCGCTGCGACTCAGTCGCTGGAAGCACAATCCGACCAGCTTCAGTCAACGATGGCGCAGTTCAGATTGCAGACAGCGTAAAAAACAGATAGGGCGCGAAATCGCGCCCTTTCTATATGACTTTTTATACTACTTCCGGATTAACCCTGACGGCAATCCGGGAACTCAGCCAGGAAACGCTCAACGTCGTTCACCATCGCCTCATTACCGCAGTAGAACGGGCAACGCTGATGCAGCGTGACCGGTGGAATATCCAGAATACGTCTCTGACCGTCGGTCGCTTTACCGCCCGCCTGCTCGGCCAGGAACGCCATCGGGTTGCACTCATACAGCAAACGCAGCTTGCCCTGAGGATGGCTGGCGGTACTTGGATAGAGGTAGATACCGCCTTTCAGCAGATTACGGTGGAAATCCGCAACCAGCGAGCCGATGTAACGTGAGGTATAAGGACGATGCGTTGGCAGATCCTCTTCCTGACAGAACTTCAGATATTTCTTCACACCCTGCGGGAAACGAATGTAGTTACCTTCGTTGATCGAATAGGTGTATCCGGTTGGCGGATAGGTCATACGTTCGTGACTGAGGCAGAATACACCCAGTGACGGATCATAAGTAAACGCATGCACACCTGCGCCGGTGGTATAAACCATCATGGTGGATGAGCCGTAGACCACGTAACCGGCAGCAACCTGCTTGTTGCCTGGCTGCATGAAGTCCGCTTCAACCACTGGCGTGCCGGGTTCGCTAACGCGATGATAAATAGAGAAAATGGTGCCGACGGAAACGTTAACGTCGATGTTAGAAGAACCATCCAGTGGATCCATTAACACCACGTACTTACCGTTTTCCTCACCTTCAAAGATAACGAACTCGTCTTCTTCCTCAGAAGCGATACCGGCGACGATGCCACGTGCTTTCAGTGCTGCCTTCAGTTTTTCGTTGGCAAACAGATCAAGCTTCATCTGCTGTTCACCCTGAATATTCTCCACGCCGCTGGCACCGAGAATATCCACTAAACCGGCTTTGTTGATGTCGCGGTGGATAATTTTGGCACCCAGCTTGATAGCTGAAATCAGCGCCGTCAGTTCACCTGTGGCGTGCGGAAAGTCGTGCTGCTTCTCGACGATAAATTCGCCCAACGTTTTCATAACACATTCCCTGAATCTTCGATGGAGTGGCAGCACGCGTAACAGTCTGCCAACGGATGCGTACGCAGTTTAGCCGAATGAACTTCAAAAACCATAGTCCTAATCCGTTTCTTCCGTCTGCGAGCGGCGTTACACTGTGCGCCGAACTTTTGAGTAATGGATCATGTTATGCGCATTCACATCCTCGGGATTTGTGGCACTTTTATGGGCGGTCTGGCGATGCTGGCACGTTCACTTGGTCATCAGGTGACCGGTTCAGACGCCAACGTTTATCCGCCAATGAGTACCCTGCTCGAACAGCAAGGCATTGAATTAACGGAAGGTTATGACGCCAGCCAGCTGGATCCGATGCCTGACTTAGTCATCATCGGCAATGCGATGACGCGGGGTAATCCTTGCGTGGAAGCCGTACTGGAACGCAACATTCCCTACCTCTCTGGCCCACAGTGGCTGCACGATTTTGTGCTGCGCGATCGCTGGGTACTGGCAGTGGCCGGAACCCACGGTAAAACCACCACAGCAGGCATGGCAGCGTGGATTCTCGAGGCATGCGGCCTTGAACCCGGCTTCATTATTGGTGGTGTACCAGGAAACTTCGATGTCTCAGCAAAATTAGGAAAAAGTCCATTCTTCGTCATTGAAGCGGATGAGTATGACTGCGCGTTTTTCGACAAGCGTTCCAAGTTCGTCCATTACTGTCCGCGTACCCTGATCCTCAACAACCTTGAGTTTGATCATGCTGACATCTTTGATGATCTGCGGGCGATCCAGAAGCAGTTCCACCATCTGGTGCGGATCGTGCCGGGTCAGGGCAAGATCCTGTTGCCGGAACATGATCCTAACCTCAAACAGGTAATGGCGATGGGCTGCTGGAGTGAGCAGGAGAGCGTTGGCGAGCACGGGCGCTGGCAGGCGAAGAAGCTGACCAACGATGCCTCTCACTGGGAAATCTGGCTCGACGGCGAAAAAGTCGGGGAAGTGAACTGGGGCCTGGTTGGCGAACACAACATGCACAATGGCCTGATGGCGATTGCGGCCGCGCGGCATGTCGGTGTGAAGCCGGAAGATGCAGGCCAGGCGCTGAACACCTTTATCAATGCACGTCGCCGGCTGGAGCTGCGCGGTGAAGTGAACAGCATCAAAGTCTATGATGACTTCGCGCATCATCCGACCGCGATTCTGGCAACACTGGCTGCGCTGCGCAGTAAAGTGGGCGGCAGAGCACGTATCCTGGCGGTACTGGAGCCACGCTCCAACACGATGAAGATGGGCGTCAGCAAAAACGATCTGGCCCCGTCTCTGGCGCGGGCTGATGAGGTCTTCCTGTTCCAGCCACACCATATTCCGTGGCAGGTTTCAGACGTGGCAGAAGCGTGTATACCGCCTGCGCACTGGAGTGCGGATATCGATACCCTGGTCGAAATGGTGGTCAAAGCCGCTCAGCCAGGCGACACGATTCTGGTCATGAGCAACGGCGGGTTCGGCGGTATTCATCAGAAGCTGCTGGACAGGCTGGCCTGATATGACAGGCGCCCGACAGGGCGCTTATTTTGCAGGAAAATCCTGGTAAATCCTTTCATCTCTTGCCGTTACAAATCCGCTCAGACTTCCTGCCCTGGCCGTGCGCCGTCTGAGCACGTCTGCCATGGCATTACTTCGCTTCGGCCAGCTCGCGCAGATACTGGAAAATCTGACGTGCAGACTTCGGCGGCTTATTGCCCGCTTTCTCTTTCTGCGCGTTACGAATCATGCTGCGTAACTGCTGACGATCGGCTTCGGGATAGAGCGCAATCACATCGCCCATCGCCTCATCGCCCTGCTCAATCAGACGATCGCGCAACATTTCCAGTTTATGGAACAGTGCAACCTGCTGATTGTGGCGATTATTGAGCTTGTCCAGCGCAACACGAATCGGCTCCACATCTATACTGCGCAGCAGTTTACCGATCAGCTGCAGCTGACGGCGGCGACCCTCTTTCTTAATGCGCTGCGCCAGTTCAACTTCGTTACGCAGGCGTTCATCCAGCGGGATTTTATCCAGCGAGTTTTTACCCAGATCAACCAGTTCGGCACCCAGGCGCTTTAACTCTTCTGCATCGCGTTTAATTTCACTCTTACTGACCCAGATAATCTCTTCATCTTCTTCTTCGTCATTATCTGGCACATCGTCGAGCCACTCATCGGGCTGTTTGGTCATTTCCGGGCTCCCAAAAAAAAGAGGCTAATCGTACCAGTTTATCGGGTGACTGCGAAATTGTTCTCTGACTCTGATAGACTCAAATCATTCACACATAAGATTATGGGCAGGTCGATGAACGTATCTACTCAGGTTGCAGAACAGCGAAAAGTCCTGGAGCAGGCCATTGCGCAGGCACTTGAACTGGCTAAAGCAAGCACTGACAGCGCGGAAGTGGCAGTAAGTAAAACTACCGGCATCGGGGTCAGCACCCGCTATGGCGAAGTGGAAAACGTCGAATTCAACAGCGATGGTGCGCTGGGCATCACCGTCTATCATCAGAATCGTAAAGGCAGCGCCTCATCGACCGACCTCAGTCCGGACGCCATCAAACGCACCGTGCAGGCGGCGATTGATATTGCGCGCTACACGTCGCCCGATCCGTTTGCCGGCCCGGCTGACGCGGAGTTACTCGCGTATGATGCGCCGGACCTGGATCTCTACCATCCGTGGGAGATTGACGCCGACCGCGCCATTGAACTGGCGGCACAGGCGGAGCAGGCGTCGCTGCGTGCAGACAAGCGTATTACGAACACCGAAGGGGGCAGTTTCAATAGCCACGTCGGCATCAAAGTCTTTGGCAACAGCCACGGTATGTTGCAGAGCTATTGCTCAAGCCGCCACTCGCTCTCCAGCAGCGTCATTGCCGAGCAGGATGGCAATATGGAGCGTGATTACGCTTATACCATTGGCCGTGCGTTTGAGGATCTGAAAAGCCCGGAGTGGGTGGGTGCAGAGTGCGCACGCCGTACGCTCTCCCGTCTGGCTCCGCGTAAACTGCCGACCATGAAAGCCCCGGTGATTTTTGCTTCTGAAGTGGCGACCGGCTTGTTTGGTCATCTGGTGGGCGCGATCAGCGGTGGCAGCGTGTACCGTAAATCGACCTTCCTGCTGGATTCCATGGGGCAGCAGATCCTGCCGGAGTGGCTCACTATTAATGAGCAGCCGCATCTGCTGAAAGGGCTCGCCTCCACGCCATTCGACAGCGAAGGGGTGCGGACTCAGGCGCGCGACATCATCAAAGATGGTGTGCTGCAGACCTGGCTGTTGACCAGCTATTCAGCCCGTAAACTGGGCCTGACCAGCACCGGTCATGCTGGTGGCATCCATAACTGGCGCATTGCGGGCCAGGGCCACAGCTTTGACGAACTGTTGAAGCAGATGGGCACCGGATTAGTGGTGACTGAACTGATGGGCCAGGGCGTCAGCGCCATTACTGGGGACTACTCACGCGGTGCAGCCGGTTTCTGGGTCGAGAATGGCGTTATTCAGTACCCGGTCAGCGAAGTCACTATCGCCGGAAATCTCAAAGAGATGTGGCGCAACATGGTGACCATTGGTGACGATATTGAAACCCGCAGTAATATCCAGTGCGGTTCAGTGTTACTGCCTGAGATGAAAATAGCGGGACAATAAGATGGATTCCTGAAGCAGCCTGTTGGCTGCTTTTTTTTCATCACAATAAAAAGGAAGTAATGATGCGTAAGCATGTGATTGCAATGTTGTCGGCTTCTCTGTTGTTCTCCAGCGTCAGCCTCTATGCGGCGGATCTGGAAAAGGATATGGACACGCTGAATGCGAACCTGAAAATCGTCAAGAAAAGTGAAAATGCTCAGGAGATGCAGCAGGCGTTAACCAAAATGCGTGCCGCGGCGCAGGATGCCAAAAAATCAACGCCGGATAAGCTGGAAGGTCAGCCTGCTGACAGCGCGCAGGTCAAAGATTATCAGGCGGGCCTCGATTCGCTGATTGCGCAGATCGACGTGGTCAGTGCACTGGCGAAAGCCAACAACGTGGATGGCGCTAAGCGCGAAGCTGCTAAATTTGATGACATCCGCAATACCAACCATAAGAAATTCCGTTAATCAGATCGCCGGTCACCCTGACCGGCGATTTTTACCATCACTTCTGCTTATTACCGCGCCGTAAAGCCTCTTGCAACGCGCCTGTCGCCGCACAACATCGTCGTCTTTACCTGTTAAAACCCGCATTTTGCGCATTATGCGACGCCTGTCGCACTAAGCGTGCAGGCTGCGATCTGACGCACAACCTTCACGTCAATTTCCACTTACTGCTGGAAATGTTGCCTCTCCACAGTCGGGGTGATGACCGTTAATTTATTTTTAACGCGAATTATCCGGTTTAACAGGAGTAGCAAGGTGAGCAATAAGGGCGTCCCGGTGTATGAAGCGTCACCGGAGAAAGTGCAGCAACTGGCTGACAGCGTAATGACGCAGATTGCGGCGCTCTATCAGCAGCATGGCATTCAGCCCAACGCGGTCCAGCAGCAGATGCTGCAATCCCATGTCGGCGCCATGGCGTCACGCTCGCTGAGCGGAGAGCCGCTGCCGGACGTGGAAGCGGAGCTGTTTGAAGATATTCCACCGGAAACCGTGGCACTGGCGCAGCAGGTGGTCGATCTGTTTGGCAATCTGCCCCGGGAAGAGGCCTGGCTGCTGTCAGTGCATATTGAAGTCGCGCGATCCAACAACTAGAGAGGAAGACAACATGGTAACAGTAGTGATTGGCGATCGTTTAGGTAAAGGCCAGAAAGTGGCTATTGGCATCGAAAAAGCAGGTGGCCGTGCTGTTGTGGTACCCGGTGTGGCGGCTGATATGAAACTGGGTGACGTGATGAAGGCAGAAAATGCCGATTTCGGTATCTCCTTCTGCGGCAGCGGCGGCGCTGGCGCCATTACCGCCCAGAACAAATATGGCTACAAAGCAAAGCATGGTATGCGCTCTATCGATGAGGGCGTCACCGCCATTAATGAAGGTGCCACGGTACTGGGTTTTGGTTTCATGGATAAAGAAGAGTTAGGCGAGCGGCTGGTGCAGGCCTGGAACAAGAAGCACGGCAGCTGATTATGAAAGAACAATACGTTACTCAGGTGACGGTCGAAGGCAAAGGCGATACCAAAGCGAAAGCCTTTGCAGACGCGCTGAGTCGGGTGCAAAACCAGGTTCTGCGCGCGACGCAAAAAATTCTGCTGCGCATCGAACCGCAGGATGTCCGGGTGCTGTGCGCGCAGGAGAGCGTCAAAACCGAGAAGTTTCTCTTCTTCTTTCTGGCACGTCAGCGGCGAAGCTTCAGCGTCACCCTGGAGATCACTGTCAGCGTCACCGTTTTCGACACCGAACGGGTGACGTTTACGGCGGCATCGTAAAACAGAACCTGTTTACATCAGCCCGCTACTGAACCGAATCTCAGCTGTCGCGATAGCGCGACGCTAAGACCGGAGCGACGCGGGCGCTGAGGCAGGATGGGTAAAAACGACAACAAGGTACAACAACATGTTTTTAATCATTTTGTTTAAGTCGTTGATCATTGGCGGACTGGTCGGTGTGGGTGTGGGGGCGGGTGCTGCACGCATGTTCCACGCGCCCACCACCCAGGGCATGGGCGCCTTTCGTACGCTGGGCGAGCTGAACTCGTGCGAAGGCGATCCGGCCTCTCATTTCTCCTTTGGTCTTGGCTTCTTTTTCAATGCCTGGGCATCGTCGGTTGCAGCCGGTTCATTCACGCAGGATGTCGATCACCGCATCATCCCAAACTGGGGCGCGGCCGCGCTGATGGTGAAGAATCGTAATGTGGCAGAGACGCTGCACGACCCGAAAAAAATGGCCATCGCCTGCGGCATTATCGGCATGATCGTCGTTGCCTTTCTCAACTCTACCGCGTCAGCTGTTCCCGCTGCGCTGCAGGTTACCGCAGTCAAAGTGCTGGTGCCCGCCGCTAACCTGCTGGTGAACACGGTGATGCCGGTAATCTTCTGGCTGGCAGCAATCGACGCAGGTAAAAAGTCAGGCTTCTGGGCCACCATTTTTGGCGGTCTGGCACAGCTAATCATGGGCAACGCCGTGCCTGGGCTGGTGCTGGGTATTCTGATCGGCAAAGGGGTGGAAGAGAGCGGCTGGAATCGGGTTACCAAAGTGATGATGACCGCTATCGTGCTGCTGTTTGTGCTGAGCGGCTTCTTCCGTGGTTTCGATATGAAGCTGCTGCAGTCCTTCCAGCTCGGCATTCCCGGCTGGCTCGACATGATCCACAACTCAGTCAGCGGCAAATAAGAGGCGATGCGATGAACGAAAATAAAGGCTTCTGGTATGCCGACTGGTCTTTCCCGATCTTTGTTGGCCTGCTCTCCTCGGGTGTCTTTGCCGGGACGCACATGTATTACCTCTACGGCATCGGCGCGTTCAACGAAGTGGCATTTGTGTCGATGCTGCGCGCAGGCATGGAGACCGGCGTCTACGGCGCAGTCGCCGCTTTTGGTGCCAGTTTCCTGTTTGCCCGCATTATTGAAGGTTCACTGGTGGGCATTCTGGATATCGGCGGGGCGATTCAGACCGGCGTCGGCCTGGGCGTGCCGGCACTGCTGCTGGGCGCGGGCATCGTCTTTCCGGTAGCGAATTTTGCGGCCTCGCTGGTGACGGGCCTGGTGATTGGTGTGGCGATTGGCTACCTGATTATTCTGGCGCGTAAATTCACCATCAATCAGAGCGACTCCACCTACGGCGCAGACGTGATGATGGGAGCCGGTAATGCCTCAGGGCGCTTTCTGGGTCCGCTGATTATCCTGTCCGCCATGGCGGCCTCGATTCCGATTGGTCTGGGTTCGCTGCTGGGTGCGCTGCTGTTCTATCTCTGGAACAAGCCGATCACCGGCGGTGCGATTCTCGGCGCGATGATCCTGGGTGCGCTGTTCCCGATTGCTCTCTGATCTCACCGGCAGCCCGGCAGCGGGCTGCCGTTAAGGAGAAACCATGTACGACTTGATTATCCGCAATGCGCGCCTTAGCGATGAGCAGGTGGTCGACATTGCGCTGCAGGATGGCCGTATCGCCGCGGTGGGCAACGTGCAGGGCACGGCACGGCGCGAGCGCGATCTGGCGGGTCGCTTCTACCTCAGCTCGGGCTGGATCGACTCCCACGTTCACTGCTATCCCAAATCTCCCCTTTATCATGATGAAGCGGACGCGATTGGCGTAGCGCACGGTGTCACCACGGTGGTCGATGCAGGCAGCACCGGCGCAGAGCACATCGATGATTTCTACCAGCTGACGCGCGCAGCACAGACCCAGGTGTATGCGCTGATTAATATCGCCCGCACCGGCATCGTCACTCAGAATGAGCTGGCCGACATGACGCAGATCGACGGGGAGGCGGTGAAGCAGGCTGTAGCGCGACTGCCCGATTTTATCGTCGGCCTTAAGGCGCGCATCAGCAGCAGCGTGGTCGGTCAGAACGGCGTCCAGCCACTGATAAAAGCGAAGGCTATTCAGCAGGTGAGCGGCGGTCTGCCACTGATGGTTCACATTGGCAATAATCCGCCCAATCTTGACCAGATTGCCGATCTGCTCACCACGGGCGACATCATCACGCACTGCTTTAATGGCAAACCCAACCGCATCCTGACGCCGCAGGGTGAACTCAAAGCAGCGGTTAAACATGCCATTGCGCGCGACGTAAAACTTGATGTCGGCCACGGCAGCGCCAGCTTCAGCTTTGAGGTCGCCCGGGTGGCGATTGCGCAGGGCATTCTGCCCGACACCATCAGTTCTGACATTTACTGCCGCAATCGTCTGGCCGGGCCGGTTCACAGCCTGGCGCATGTGATGTCGAAATTTTTCAGCGTCGGCATGACGTTGCCGCAGGTCATCGACTGCGTGACGGTAAACGCGGCCGCCGGATTGCGCCTGCTGCGTAAAGGCCAGCTGAAAGTCGGCTACGACGCCGATCTGACTGTTTTTAGCATCAAAGAGGAAACCCGGCCCTTTATCGATTCCGAAGGTGAAGAGGTCGCCGGTGAGAAGCATCTGGTTCCGCTGGCGGCGGTGGTCGCTGGTACGTGGATCGCCACTGAAGAAGGAATAGCGCATGACCTCGGTTTATGAAAAGTATGGCCTGAAGCCGGTGATTAACGCCTCTGGTCGTATGACGATCCTCGGCGTATCGACCCCATCGAGTGACGTGGTCGATACGGTGAAGTATGGCCTCGATCACTACTTCGAAATGAAAGATCTGGTGGATAAGACCGGTGCGTATATCGCCGGTCTGCTGAAAGTGGAGAACGCGCTGGTGGTCTCCTGCGCCTCGGCCGGAATCGCCCAGTGCGTGGCGGCGGTGATTGTAAAAGACAACGACTGGCTGGTGGATAACCTGCACGCCGCGCCGCTGACCGTTCCGCACCAGATTGTGGTGCCGAAAGGGCACAACGTGAACTATGGCGCGCCGGTCGGCAGCATGGTGGCGCTGGGTGGCGGGCAACTGGTTGAAGCGGGTTACAGCAACGAATGCTCATCTGCCCAGCTGGCAGCGGCGATCACGCCACAGACGGCGGCGATCCTCTATGTGAAATCGCATCACTGCGTACAGAAGAGCCATCTTGATGTCGGGCAGGCCGCGGCAGTTGCGCGGGAGCATGGGCTTCCGCTGATCGTCGATGCGGCAGCAGAAGAGGATCTGCAATGCTATTACCAGGCGGGAGCCGATCTGGTGATCTACAGCGGCGCAAAAGCGATTGAAGGGCCGACCAGCGGGCTGGTGATTGGCAGACACCATTACGTTGAGTGGGTCAAACGCCAGACCAACGGCATTGGCCGCGCAATGAAAGTGGGCAAAGAGGGGATTCTGGGGCTGACCCAGGCGATTGAAAATTATCTGTCACAGCCAAAAGTCAGCGGCGCGCAGATGGTGGAAAAAATGACGCCGTTTATTGAACAGCTTAACAGCCTGAACGGCGTGACGGCCCGCGTCGTGTGGGACAGTGCCGGACGCGATATCGCCCGCGCTGAAATTAAGTTCGATGAAGCCGCGATTCAGCAACGCACCGGCGATCTGGTGCAGGCGCTGAAAAAGGGCGATGTAGCGATCTATTTCCGCGGCTATAAAGCCAACGAAGGAATCATTGAAGCGGATGTGCGCAGCGTCAGCGCCGATCAACTGCACACTATTTTTACCCGCATTCAGGCACTGTTAAACGGGGAGAAACACGCATGACGCTGACACCTAATTTTTATCAGGATCGTCTCTGCCTTAACGTCCTTGCGGGATCAAAAGAGAATGCGCGCGCTATCTGGCAGGCAGCAGAAGGACACGTGCTGGTCGGCGTGCTGTCAAAAAACTACACCAGCAATGACGCCGCTATCGCTGATATGCATGAATATGCTGCGCTGATCGATAATGCCCTCTCGGTGGGCCTGGGCGCGGGCGATCCAAATCAGTCACAGATGGTCAGTGAGATTTCGGCGGTGCTGCAACCGCAGCATGTGAATCAGGTCTTTACCGGTGTCGCCACCAGTCGTGCGCTGCTGGGTCAGTCACAGACTATTGTGAACGGTCTGGTCTCGCCAACCGGCACGCCAGGTCAGGTAAAAATTTCTACCGGACCGCGCAGCGCAAAACGGCAGGATGGGATTGTGTCCATCGAAACGGCGATTGCGATGCTGCAGGATATGGGCGGTAGCTCGGTGAAATATTTCCCGATGGGCGGTCTGCAGGCGGTGGATGAGTACCGCGCTGTGGCGGTAGCCTGTGCAAAACAGGATTTCTGGCTGGAGCCCACCGGCGGCATCGATCTGGAAAACGTCGGCGAGATCGTGCGCATTGCGCTGGACGCGGGCGTCAGCAAAGTGATCCCGCACGTCTACAGTTCGATCATTGACAAAGCCAGCGGAGAGACCCGCATTGACGATGTGAAGCAGCTGCTGGCCATCTGTAAAACAGTACTGGCCCGGTGATCGACACGATCTGCCTTTGACAGGCAGATCGTGCAGCATGGACGTTGCGTGACGAACGCCGTAGGCTGAAGTTTTCACTCTCTGCCAGCAAACAGGTAACGCTTGTGAGATTTCCCAATCAGCGCCTTGCGCAACTGTTCGATGCCCTGCAAAACGAAACGCTGCCTCAGGATGAGCTGGCGCGGCGTTTTGCTGTCTCGACACGCACCGTGCGTACCGATATTACGGCGCTGAATGCGCTGCTGGCAGATCATGGTGCGCAGTTTATCCTGAGCCGTGGCGCGGGTTATCAGCTGAAGATCGAGGATGCTCAGCGCTTTCAGCATCTGCAGCAGCATACTGCCTCACCGCTGCGGGTGCCGCGTACCTCGCAGGACCGGGTTCGCTACCTCCTGACCCGTTTTCTTACCGCTGCCTATTCACTGAAACTTGAAGAGCTGGCGGAAGAGTGGTTTGTCAGCCGCGCGACCCTGCAGAACGATATGGCAGAGGTGCGCGAGTGGCTGGGTCGCTATCACCTCACCATTGAGAGTAAACCGCACTACGGCATGAAGCTATTTGGCAGCGAAGTGGCGATTCGGACCTGTCTCACCGACCTGTTATGGCAAATCGATCAGGCGATGCCAGAGAGTCCGCTGCTGACTATTGAAGCGCTGAACAGCGGCATGCTGGAGACGCTGCGTCCGCTGCTGCAAAGCTGTTTTGCGCAGCACAACATTCGCCTCAGTGATGAGGGCGAGCGCTATCTGCGGCTCTATTGCGCCGTTGCTGTGCGTCGCATCAGCGAAGGTTATCCGCTTAACGATCCCGGTGCTGAGGAGATTGGCGATGAGGTGCGTGAAGCGGCACATCAGCTGATTAATCTGATGCGTCCACTGGTCAGCAAACCAATTTCACCCGCTGAAGAAAACTGGCTGCGGGTTAACATTGCCGCGCGGCGCATTCAGGCGATCGCTCCCAGCGCCATCAATGCCGATGATGCCGACGCGCTGGTGGATTACCTGCTCAGCTTTATCAACACGCACTACAACTTCAATCTGCAAAACGATCAACAGCTGCGAGCCGATCTGCTCACCCACATCAAAACCATGATTACCCGGGTGCGCTATCAGATTCACATCCCTAACCCGCTGCTCAGCAACATCAAGCAGCACTATCCGATGGCCTATGATGTCACCCTGGCGGCGGTGACCAGCTGGGGAAAATATACGCCTTACGTCATTACCGAGAATGAGATTGGCTTTCTGGTGCTGCATATTGGTGTCGGACTGGAGCGCCACTATGACGTGGGCTATCAGCGTCATCCACAGGTGCTGCTGGTGTGCGACAGCGGTAACTCCACGCTGCGCATGATTGAAGCGATGTTGCTGCGGAAATATCCGCAGTTGCAGGTCACGGCCCGCCTGTCACAGCGCGAGTATGAGGCGCGCAGTCGCATTGACGAAGATTTTGTCATCTCAACCATCCGGCTCAGCGAAAAAGAGAAACCCGTGGTGGTGATGTCACCGTTTCCCACCGGTTTTCAGCTGGAGCAGATTGGCAAGCTGGTGCTGGTCGATCGTACCCGGCCCTATATGTTGGCGAAATTTTTTGATGCCCAGCACTTTCATATCGTCGACAAGTCAATAACCCGGTCTGAGCTGTTTCGCCAGCTGAGCGATCAGCTGCAGGAGGAGGGGTTTGTGGATGAGGCGTTCTATCCGTCGGTCGAAGAGCGTGAAGCGATTGTCAGCACGATGCTGGGCGAAGGCATTGCGCTGCCGCACTCGCTGGGACTCCTGGCAAAGAAAACCGTGGTCTATACCGTGCTGGCCCCACACGGTATTCCCTGGGGAGACGATACCGCCTATGTCATCTTCCTGCTGGCGATCAGCAAACGTGAATATGAAGAGGCGATGGCGATATACGATCTGTTTGTGACGTTCCTGCGTGAAAGGGCGATGACCCGACTGCGGGACTGCACCGATTTCACCTGCTTCAGGGCGGTGGCGATGGATTGCCTGAGTCGGCCATAGGCTTTTAGTTTTTCTTCGCCAGCAGGCGGGGGATCTCGCGCAGGCACCAGGATTTGGCTTCGCCCATGCTGTCGCGCCGCCACGCCATAATAATATCAACCTCGCGAGTGTATTCCGGACTCACCACGCGCAGACGGCCTTCCGCGATATCCTGCTCCACCAGTGAATAGGGCATGGTTGCGACACCCAGCCCCGCCAGCAGGGCACGGCGCTTATCATCCATGCTGCTTACGGTCAGGCGCTGCTGTTTATCCAGTAACTGCACGGTCAGCACCGGGCGCTCACGCGCGGTATCTGCCACTGCAATGCCCCGGTATTTCACCCGCGTCACTTCAGACTGAGGTTCAGGCTCGTTATGAATCGGGTGGTCAGCACTGGCGACGTAAACACTCATCATGGTGTAGAGCTTACGGGTATTGATCTCGGTGGAGGCACGGAAGTGCATATCGGGGGCGATCACGATATCGGCACGGCCCTGTTCCAGCCGCTCCCACGCGCCTGCCAATACTTCGGTAACCAGCGAAAATTGTGTATTGGCTTTGTCAGCCAGCTTTGTCACCAGCGGAAACAGTGCATCAATGGGCACCAGTGCTTCAGTAACGATGGTCAGATGGGTTTCCCAGCCACGCGCCAGCGCTTCCGCATCGGTGGTGAGCTTATCGGCCGCTTCCAGCAGTACCCGGCCACGCTCCAGCAGCATGCGTCCCACGTTGGTAAATTTAGTGCGGTGACCGGAGCGGTCAAACAGCACCACATCCAGCTCCTCTTCCAGCTTTTGCATGGTGTAGCTGAGGGCTGAAGGGACACGCCCCAGTTCATCTGCTGCTGCTGCAAAACTGCCACGTCGATCAATCGCATCCATAACGCGTAAAGATTCAAGGGTTAACGCACGCTCTTTGGCCATCCCGTTTCTCTGTCAGGAAATTTGAACATGCCGGGCAGATTAACTGGCTAACAATCCGGCGTCCAGACTTTTACCATGGGTGCATAAAGTCCGTGGCCGATCCTCGTCACCGGATGCCGGAGGTAAATAATGATAACGACACGCAGTGCGTCCGCATGTGGTCAGGCCGATTTCGGCTGGTTGCAGGGGCGTTACAGTTTCTCTTTTGGCCACTATTTTGATCCCAAACTGATGGGCTACGCATCGCTGCGTGTTCTGAACCAGGAAGTACTGGCACCGGGTGCGGCTTTTCAGCCGCGTACCTATCCTCAGGTCGATGTGCTGAACATCGTGCTGCAGGGTGAAGCTGAATACCGCGACAGCGAAGGCAACACCATCAGCGTGCGGGAAGGAGAGGCGCTGCTGCTCTCTGCCCAGCAGGGGGTAAGTTACACCGAAATTAACCTGAGCAAAGATCGTCCACTGACACGTATGCAGCTATGGCTGTCAGCCTGTCCTGAGCGCGAAAATCCGCGGATGCAAAAGATTGCCCTGACGGAAGGCCGGTTGTCTCAGCTGATCGCCTCGCCGGATGGGATAGATGACAGTCTGCAGTTGCGTCAGCAGGTGTGGATTCATCAGGTTGAGCTGGCGCCGGGCGAACAGCACTCGCTGCGGATACAGGGGCCACGCGCCTATCTGCAGTCAATTCATGGTTCGCTGGAGGCGATGTCCGGCACGGATCATCAGGAAAAGCTGGGCTGTGGCGATGGTGCGTTTTTGCAGGAAGAGAAGCTGTTGCAGCTGAAGGCGAAAACCGCGACCCGCGCGCTGGTCATCGATATTCCGGTCTGAAAATCGGGCAATAAAAAAGGCGGCCATAGCCGCCTTTTTGCGTTTTAGCGTGTTACTTCAGCATGGTAAAGGCGGTGGTGACGTGTTTCACGCCACTGACGCGGCTGGCGACATCAGCCGCGGCCTGCGCTTCCTGTTGTGTCACCAGACCCAGCAGGAACACTTCGCCATTCTCCGTCGTCACCTTCACGTTGGAGGATTTCACCTGATCGCTGCCCAACAGCTGCGAGCGGATTTTGGTGGTAATCCAGGTGTCTGACGACGTGGTGCCCAGCGTCACTTTCTGGCCGATGCGGATCTCGTTATAGACCTCGGTTGCGCCATCAACGCCCATGGTGATCTGTTTGGCACGATTGGCGATCTCCTGCGAAGGCGCCTGACCGGTCAGCAGCACTTTGCCCTGATAGGCGGTGGCGACAACGCGGGCATCGGTTTTAATCTGCTGATCTTTTGCCAGCGCGTTCGTGACGCGTAGCTCCAGCGTGCCGTCATCAACCTGTGTACCCACCGAGCGGGGATCCGTGGCCGTTTTGGTGGCAACAGCTGCGCCGCCAGCGACGACCGCCACGCAGCCCTGCAGCAGCATGGCGGTTAACAGAATAGCTATAGCATTCAATGCTTTCATTCGTGCTCCTTCAGTCATTCCTGATGGGGAAAGAGAGTGTTATCGATCAGATCGCATAAGCAATTCACGGTGAGCATATGCATCTCCTGAATACGGGCGCTGCGGTGCGACGGAATGCGGATTTCCACATCCTGCGGACCCAGCAGTCCGGCGAGCTCTCCGCCATCATACCCGGTAAGCGCAACGATAGTCATATCGCGTGTCACCGCTGCTTCTACGGCCTTAACGATGTCACGGGTGTTGCCACGGGTCGAGATGGCCAGTAACACATCACCTGCGTGTCCCAGCGCGCGTACCTGCTTGGCATAGATCTCATCGTGCAGACGATCATTCCCAATCGCGGTCAGCATCACGTTGTCGGCACTTAACGCCAGCGCCGGTAAGCTGGGGCGTTCGGTCTCGAAACGATTGATCATGCTGGCGGCGAAGTGCTGGGCATTGGCGGATGAGGCACCGTTGCCACAGCTCAGGATTTTATTGCCATTCAATAACGACTGCACCAGCGTCATGGCCGCGCGGGAGATGGCATCGGGCAACGCCTCGGCTGCGGCAATCTGAGTCTGAATACTTTCGGTAAAACACGCTTTAATTCTTTCCTGCACACGACCACCTGGTTCTAAACGTCTGCATTAAAGGCATTCGGCAGCCACTCGAGCGCCGTGCCGGTAATGGCGATGATGTCGAAACGGCAATTCACTGTTTCAAAACTGCCGCCGCGTTGCGCCAGCCAGAGAGCGGCAGCGCGCAGCAGCTTTTGTTGTTTATTCCGGGTTACGCTGGCGAGCGCGCCACCATAACGCGCATCGCGTCGGTAGCGGACTTCAACAAACACCCAACAGTGCCCGTCACGCATAATCAGGTCAAGTTCACCATTGCGAAAGTGAACATTACTGGCGACCCATATCAGGCCAGCCTGCTCCAGATAGCGCCGGGCATCTTCTTCATGTCCGGCGCCAATCTGACGGCGATTTAGTTGGCCGGTGCGATTTCGCCCCGGCGATACTGGTTCCATGTCAACTTCCTGTTGATCACACAATCCGTGTCGGCGCTGAGCTTGCCGGTATTGCCATCCAGCGTGAAGCCAGGTGACTGGCGCATCTGGTTAAAGTGGTTCGCCAGCGTCCAGGCATCCATACCCATGGCATAGAGGCGTACCAGCGAGTAGTCATTATTGAATGACTTCGATGTCTGCTGCATCAGGCCAGGATTGCTGCCGGAGAGCAGCGGAATATCGCTGAACTGCAGGCCATCCATTTCTAACCGGAAGTCCGGGCCAGCGCCGGCCTGCGCGCTGCGCGAACTGGCGTAGAGCGAGATATTGCTGCGACTGCCGGTGCGCATGGTGATCATCGGTTTGATCAGCTGCAGTTCATCCTGGGTTGAGACGATGTAGACCGCATCGATGCCACCGCCGCTGCTGGTGCTGACCACATCAGGCGTGCTCTGTTGCGGTGCCGGAATGGTCAGGCCCGCAATGGAAACGCCCTGCGGCTCAGCAGGTGCCGCATTGACCGGCGTACCTGACAGGCTGATGCCTGCGCCGCTGTTAATGCCCTGTTTCAGCTCAGCGGTCGAGCCAAAGCGCTGCTGCATGACGGTGCTGCCACCCAGCGTCTGCCACTCCTGTGCAAAAGCGTTTGTCACGCGATCGCCAAGGCCGCTGCGCGGAACCAGCAGCAGCGGCTGACGTTTGCCCTGGTCCCAGATATGGTGCGCGGCATCGCGTGCTTCGTCTTCAGGAGAAAGCGCAAAGTAGCAGATATTCGGATGGTTCTGGATCTTTTCCGGCTCATTGAGCGCCAGCACGTTTAAGGGGGTCTGGCTGTTGGCGACCTTCTCAACGTTGCTCTTCAGCAGTGGGCCAACCACGATAGTGGCGCCATCCTGCTGTGCCTGCTGCATCACCTGCTCAATCGGCTGGCTGCTGGTGTCATAGACCTTGATCTGAGCGTTGCTGGCCGGTGCGGCGGCGGCAGGCTGAGATTGAGGCTGTGACTGAGGCTGTTGCTGTTGCTGTGGTGTGGTGGTAGCCGACTGCTGCGGTGCGCTGATCGGATCGGCAGACGATCCCGCAGCGGCGGCAGGTTGCGCGCTGGCTGTTGCATCCGCAGCGGCGGGCTGGGCAGTTGCTGCCGCAGGCTGTGCGACCGGCGCGGATACGCCGTTCTTCGCGTCGTTAAAGCCTTTCTGGATGGCATTCGCGAACACCTGTGCCTGGCCATTCAGCGGCAGCAGCAGCGCGATGATGCTGGTAGAGGCTTTGGTGTAGTTCTGCATCTGGCTCAGCTGCGTCGGCAACGTTTTGGCCGCCGGGTTCTGCGGATAGCGAGTCTGCCAGTCTTTGATGCCGGACTTCAGCATTTCTGCATCCTGGGCATTAGCACGCCAGACCGCGAGCAGATCCAGCCAGCCCTGCAGCACATTTTCGTCGGCATTGATCACCAGGTTGCTGGCTTCCTGTGGCGACATCTGCGTCAGGGTCTGCCAGGTAGCGTCAATATTGGTCTGATGATCGGCGTCTTTCAGCAGCGGTTCCTGAGCAATATAGTTGCGCAGCAGTGAGAGTGAAGGGCGGCCCTGCGCGCTGGCAATTTGCAGGCTGTAGTAACGCGCCAGCTGATCCTGCGACAGTGCGCTGGTCTTTACCGCTGCTAACAGCGGTTCAGCGTCTTTGGATTTCTGCTGGGCAATCAACAACTGCGCTTTTAGCAGCAGAGATTCCTGTTGCTGCGTCTCAGAGAGCTGCTGCGGCAACTGGCTCAGTTGCTGAGTGGCCTCGGGATACTTTCCTTCCTTCAACAGGGCGCGGATTGCGAGTAATTGCCAGTCGGTCTTGCTATCATCGCTGCTTTGCTGCGCTTGCTGCAGATAGTAAGCGGAGCTGGCGGTGGCTGGCCCCTGAATATTGACGGTTGAGGTTTGCGGCGCCTGACCGCTACATGCGGCTAAAATCAGCCCGGCAAGAATGACAGGCAGAAAGCGTCCTGCTTTATGACGAACGACTTTTGAAGGAAGCATACTGTATCCAGTGATGTTTTTTTCAAGATGCTCAATATTAAATCGGCAATTCGGATGAAACAATGAAACAACTCGATCGGGCAGAGATTTCTGCCAGCACGCTCTACATCGTTCCAACCCCGATTGGTAATTTGGGTGATATCACCCAGCGGGCGCTGACGGTGCTTTCGAGCGTCGATCTGGTCGCTGCGGAAGATACACGTCATACCGGGCTGTTGCTACAACATTTCGCCATCAATGCGCGACTCTTCTCACTTCATGACCACAACGAGCAGCATAAGGCTGAGCTGCTGCTGACGAAGCTGCAAGAGGGTCAAAGCATAGCCTTAGTTTCCGATGCTGGCACGCCGCTGATTAACGATCCGGGCTACCATCTGGTGCGCCGCTGCCGTGAAGCGGGCATTCGTGTAGTGCCGCTACCGGGCGCCTGTGCCGCCATTGCCGCATTGAGCGCCGCAGGACTGCCATCCGATCGTTTCTGTTACGAAGGGTTTCTGCCCGCAAAAACCAAAGGCCGTTGCGATGCCCTGCGAGCACTGGTGCAGGAGCCACGCACGCTGATTTTCTATGAATCAACCCATCGTTTAATCGACAGCCTGCAGGATATGGTGAGTGAGCTGGGGCCTGAGCGCTACGTCGTGCTGGCTCGTGAGCTGACCAAAACCTGGGAGTCGATTTATGGTGCGCCGGTCGGCGAGCTGCTGGCCTGGGTCAAAGAAGATGAGAATCGTCGTAAAGGCGAGATGGTGCTGATTGTCGAAGGGCACAAAGTCGATGATGACGATGCGTTACCCGCTGATGCACTGCGTACGCTGGCGCTGCTGCAAAAAGAGCTGCCGTTGAAGCGCGCGGCTGCGCTGACCGCTGAGATCCATAGCGTGAAGAAGAATGCCCTCTATAAGTATGCGCTGGAGCAGCAAGAGGCGTGACAAATGCCTTCGGATGTCCTATTATCCCGCGCCGAAGCTGACCAGACAGTCGCCGCTTTGTCGTCGTCCTCACTTGTGGGGAGACGGGCAGAGGGGAGGAAAGTCCGGGCTCCATAGGGCAGGGTGCCAGGTAACGCCTGGGAGGCGCAAGCCTACGACCAGTGCAACAGAGAGCAAACCGCCGATGGCCCAGAAATGGGATCAGGTAAGGGTGAAAGGGTGCGGTAAGAGCGCACCGCGCGACTGGCAACAGTTCGTGGCACGGTAAACTCCACCCGGAGCAAGGCCAAATAGGGGTTCACAAGGTACGGCCCGTACTGAACCCGGGTAGGCTGCTTGAGCCAGTGAGCGATTGCTGGCCTAGATGAATGACTGTCCACGACAGAACCCGGCTTAACGGTCAGCTTCGACTTTTTACCAGAAACCCCGCTCCGGCGGGGTTTTTGCTTTTGCGGGCTATGTGCAGGCAGCGATGAATGACTGTCCACGACGCTCTCTATGAAAAGAACGCGGCTTAACGGTCAGCGTCGACTTTTTACCAGAAACCCCGCTCCGGCGGGGTTTTTGCTTTTGCGGGCTATGTGCAGGCAGCGATGAATGACTGTCCACGACGCTCTCTATGAAAAGAACGCGGCTTAACGGTCAGCGTCGATTTTTTACCAGAAAACCCGCTCCGGCGGGGTTTTTGCTTTTGCGGGCTATGTGCAGGCAGCGATGAATGACTGTCCACGATGCGCTCCATGAAAAGAACGCGGCTTACCGGTCAGCGTCGATTTTTTACCAAAAACCCCGCTTCGGCGGGGTTTTTGCTTTGTGGCGCTATACGAATGCAGCTTAACCGCGGCCGTGCGGTTCATCCCAGTCAAACGCTGGCCCAAGCGAAATCACGCCGTTCGGGTTGATGGTCTTGTGACTGCAGTAATAGTGATGACGGATATGCGGCAGATTGACTGTCTCTGCAATGCCCGGCATCTGATAGATATCACGCAGGAAACCGCTCAGGTTTCTGTAATCACTGATCCGGTGGCGATCGCACTTAAAGTGAGTCACATAGACGGGATCAAAGCGCACCAGCGTGGTCCACAAACGCAGATCCGCTTCGGTCAGCTGATCGCCGGTAAGATAGCGATGCTGGCCCAGAATCTGCTCCAGCCGCGACAGCGAGTGGAAAAGCGCCGTTACAGCTTCATCGTATGCGGACTGCGACGTCGCAAAACCCGATTTATAGACGCCGTTGTTCACCGTGTCGTAGATCCAGCTATTCAGCTCATCAATCTTTTCGCGCAGTGCAACGGGATAGTAGTCACCGGCACGGGCACCGACCGCATCAAACGCACTGTTGAACATGCGGATGATATCAGCCGATTCATTGCTGACGATGGTGTTCTGCTGCTTGTCCCATAATACCGGCACGGTTACACGGCCACTGTACTGCGGGTCAGCATGCAAATAGAGCTGATAAAGGAACTCGTTCTGATAGAGCTTATCGCCCGTCGCATCCTGAAAGGTGTCATCGAAGGTCCAGCCGTTCTCCAGCATCAACGGATGCACCACGGAGACGTCGATCATGCTATCCAGACCCTTCAGCTGACGCATCAGTAGCGTACGGTGCGCCCAGGGGCAGGCCAGCGAGACATAAAGATGATAGCGATCGCGCTCAGCAGCAAATCCCGCTTTGCCCACCGGGCCGGCGCTACCGTCCGCCGTGACCCAGTTGCGAAAAGCCGACTCTGAACGTTTGAAACGTCCGCCGGTAGATTTAGTATCGTACCAGGTGTCATGCCAGACACCGTCAATTAACTGTCCCATAATGGCTCCAATGCAAGCAGGGCGGGGAAATGTCCCCGCCCTGCTAAGTATATGTGGCATTACGCTTTATGTGAGATTAGCGCGCAATCGCCTATGATTTTCTTTTGCTGATCAGGCGATCAATGCTGTATGCGCCTGGACCCACCAGACCTAACACCAGGAAACCACCCGCGATAGAGAGGTTTTTCATGAACATCAACTGATTCACACCTTCGGCAAAGTTACTGTGAAACAGAAACGCGGTCAGGATGGTGAAGCCTGCAGTGAACAGGGCAGTGAAACGGGTCAGGAAACCAAACAGAATGGCCAGACCGCCGCCAAACTCCAGCAGAATAACCAGCGGCAGCATAAAGCCAGGGACGCCCATCGCTTCCATATATTGCTGAGTACCTGCATAACCGGTGATCTTGCCCCAGCCGGCCGTAATGAACAGGATTGGCATCAGGATGCGAGCCACTAATAAACCGACATCTTCGAATTTTTTCATCATCTACTCCAGCGCTATCAGGAATGCAGGGCAAGCTGCCCGCAGGGTTTATGCCCGCTGAAAGCACTACTGCGTTCATTGGGTTGATGGCTGGAGATGATAATCGCGGAGTGGAAAGGTTGTAAGCGAGATATACTGTCTGTGTTTTTCAGAAAATCTGATGAAGAAAAGCCGGCCTTTTCAGGACCGGCTATTAACAAAATTAACGCGGTGGCAGAGCCGATTTAATCATGCGCCAGGTACTCCAGGCACCGAATCCCCGTTTGGCCCAGCGTAAGAGCTTACTGGGACTACGAATTGAGTAGACGGCCAGCGCGCTGCTGCCAATAGCCAGATAGCGACGTAAGCTGAGGAAAGTAAACCAGCCACGATCGTAATGGGCGGTCCCTTCCAGCCAGTCACGCCGCGCAGCGCTTAAATCCAGCCGCTGCTGCTGCACATGCTTAAGCAGTTCATGGATGCGTTCTTCACGCTCGCGGCGGCTCATCAGCGTTGTTCCTCAAGCAAATTACGATCAGTTTCCAGCTCTTTACGCGTATGGCGTAACAGCGTTGACTGACGCGACTTGTGAAGTGTCCAGAGTCCCAGAATGACCGCCAGCAGGAACAGTGTGCCGGTTGTGATGCCAATGGCCATCAGACGGTACTGTGCATCTACTGCCCAGATGATCAGAACCATCAGGCTCATCAGACCAAATGCAGTGAACAGCATGGTCAGGCCAACCATCAACAGCAGCTGAATCAGGTTAGCTTTCTCATGCTCCAGTTCCACCACTGCCAGACGAACACGCGTCTCGACCATGCCAACCAGCGTGGTCACAATACGCTGGCCGATGTTAATGACCCCTTTAGCCGGGCCGTGGTTATGCTGTGAGTCAGCCATAGTTAACGACGCGAAATGAGCATGCCCAGTGCGACGCCAATCGCTGCACCGATGCCCACACCATGCCATGGATTTTCACGCACATAGCCTTCAGCTCTCTGTGCCGCTTCACGCGTAGTCGCAGCGATGCGCTCGCTTGATTCGCCCAGACGTTCACGTGAGCTGTCCAGCGCATCACGCGCTTTGCTGCGAAGTTTATCCAGCTCACCTTTGGATTTTTCAGTACTGCTGCTCAGTACTTCTTCCAGGGTATCGGCGAGGTTTTTCAGTTCAGCACGCAAATGTTCCGATGATGTGTCTTTAGACATAAAATACTCCTTTAACATCAGTTGGTTAATTCCAATTAATAGGGCTCCGCCTGTAACTTTTTCAGTTCCCGGCGCGCTTCATCCAGTTTTTGTTGTCGCTTAGCAATCTTTTCCCTGTCATGGCCCTCTTCACGCTCTTCCCTGAGTGCGTGCTCACGCTCTGCAACTTTCTGCTTTTGCGCGTTAATTCTTTCCAGATGGGCGGCTTCAAGCTTTTTATCGCTGCAATCTGCCCGGACTTCGGTCAGCGCGCGCTCCAGACCATTAACCCGGCGCTGGTTGTTATGCTTTTGCGCCATCCCAATTTCACGCTGAATATCCTGCTCTTTCTGCTCACACAGCGATTCTGCTGCCAGCAGCGAACCCGATAGCGAAAACAGAGCAATGCCCATCAATACTTGATATTTCATCGGTCCTGAACCTTCCATTGCGACCTGACTCCTC
The DNA here is from genome assembly GCF_021043305.1 of Pantoea sp. MHSD4. Classification (NCBI taxonomy): domain Bacteria; kingdom Pseudomonadati; phylum Pseudomonadota; class Gammaproteobacteria; order Enterobacterales; family Erwiniaceae; genus Pantoea; species Pantoea sp. MHSD4. Next base: position 107,940 of record NZ_JAJNDH010000008.1, read on the forward strand.
ATCACCTGCGCGATCTTGTGCCTGCGGGTGCTAAGAATCGACTCTCGCTTAAGCATAGACACCGATAGTAAAAAGTTCAAAGAAGACCGGGAGATAGAGCGGCTTTCAGACCGTCGCGGCATGCGGCAACGGTCTGAAAAAGAGGGAGAGGGGGATTACGCCAGCGAAAGGTGCTGAGAGTGATCGTGCTGCGCCACAATAAAGCCTTGTGGCAACAGGCGGCGCAACACCTTCTGTGCTGCCAGACTCTGTTCTTCGCTGTCAAAATGAATGATCAGCGCATCACCCGCGGGCGTTATGCTTTTGATACGAATACCTTGTGCGCTTAATTGCTGATAGAGATAAAAACCATCTGGCAGCGTTGCACCTGCATGAGAAACCCGAATCTGCACCACTGTCTCGTGCTTCATCAAAGGTGGGATCGCACAGAGCGCGACCAGCGCAAACGCGCCAGCAATCAACCACGGTAACCACCGTTTAGGAATAGCCTGCAGCAGTTTCATTACTCGGCTTTCCCGTTTTGATTCGCCTGTCGTTTACGCCATAACACCACCAGCGATCCCACCAGGCCAAATACCAGCAGCGCCAGTGGCAGCATCATCAGGAAAAACATCATCTCATCTTCGTAACGACGGAAAATCGGGGTTTTTCCCAGCGCGAAGCCGATTACGGTCAAAATTACCACCCACAGGAATGCACTGACCCAGTTAAAGAACTGAAAACGGGCATTGCTGAGGCCTGACAGCCCGGCAATGGTGGGCAGCAGCGTTCGGACAAAGGCGATAAAGCGACCAATCAGCAGGGCAGATAAGCCGTGACGGTGAAACATGCTGTGCGCGCGCAGGTGGTATTGGGCTGGCAGATGAGAGAGCCATTTCTGAACCGTGGGCGTATTACCCAGCCAGCGGCCTTGTATGTAGCTCACCCAGCAGCCCAGACTGGCGCCGGTCGTCAGAACCAGAATCGTTAAAGGGAAACTCATGGTGCCTTTGGCAATCAGTACGCCGACCAGAATCAGCAGACTGTCACCTGGCAGGAATGCGGCAGGAAGAAGGCCATTTTCTAAGAATAAAATCATGAACAACACGCCGTAAATGGCCCATACCAGCGTGGGATCGGAGAGAGTTTCATAGTCCTGTTGCCACAGGGCATGCAGCAACGCTTGCAAAATATCCATCAATCATTCCTGAACATCATTGTTAAACATGTCCCACAGGGACTTAAACGCAGACCGGCATTTCGTTATAAATTTTAGGCGCGCAGCCTGGGCGGGATTTTCCGGATCCTTCCAGAATCGATTGTTAAATCAGCAACTTTATAAACCCTTGTCGCAAAGGGTAATAAAAGGGCGATAACTGTAACAAAAATCGCCTGTCTGAGACAGTAAAACTCTCTTGCGAACAGGAGTTTTACCTTGTGAAACGCCCTGTAAAAAGGAGCTTTACATGACCTGACACTATTGCAGATTAACTGACCATCTCAGGCTGTTTTCAGGCGCTTTTAGCGGGCGTTATTGGACCCATCAGGCAGGATGACCGGATTCTCACCGAACATGTAACGATCCACATTAAATTCAAAATCATCCGCCGTCGCGTTAAACAGCATCTGTTTAGTATTTTCCAGATGTTGCCACATCGCCAGTTTGCTGGCGGCGGGATCTTTACGCATCAGCGCTTTGAGAATCTGATCGTGGTCGTCGCACCAGCTGAGAATGCTGCGCTGGTCGATATGTTCATGAAGTTTGAGCCAGTAGGGATTGTGCAGGCGGTGCAGCCACATTTTTTCAACGATGGCGGCTAAAGCACTGTTCTGGGTGGATTGTGCGATGCGCACATGAAACTGCATGTCCCACTCGGAATCACGGAAGTGATCCTCCTGGCGGGCTTTTTCCTGAATCGCCATCAGGTCGATAATGTCCTGACGCGTGACCTGGGTGGCTGCGAACTCGGCCACGTTACTTTCAATGAGCTGGCGCGCCTGCAGTAGCTCAAACGGGCCAAAGGTGGCAAATTCCAGCTGGCTGCTGGTGGGGGCGATGCGATTCTGCTGCTGGCTGGCAATGACGTGAATACCCGATCCTTTACGGACCTCAACATAGCCTTCTACTTCCAGCATGATGATCGCTTCACGGACAACGGTGCGGCTCACTTCCATCTCTTCGGCAATCAGGCGTTCAGCAGGCAGTTTGTCGCCCACCGGATAGATTCCGGTTTCAATGCGGCTTTTGAGCTCGCTGGCAAGCTGTTGGTAGAGTCGACGAGATTCAGTGAGGTCCATAGCACAATCCTGGTAGCAGACAGATAAGTTGTTATACCACTTCAGGCGGTGCGAGGAAATGGGCTGGCTCGCGCCAGCCCGGCAAATCAATTGTGAACGGCGCTGGCTGGTGGAATCACCGTTTCCGCTTCCAGCTCTGAAATCGGTTTATTTTTCAGGACTGTCCAGATCACTGCGGCACCCAGCAGATCGAACACCGCCAGGGCAGCAAACAGCGGGCTGAAGCCCAGCGTATCGGCCAGGGCACCCACGACCAGCGCAAACATCGTGCTGGCGGTCCAGGCTGCCATGCCGGTCAGGCCGTTAGCCGTCGCGACTTCATTACGGCCGAAAACGTCTGACGACAGGGTAATGAGCGCACCTGAAAGGGCCTGATGCGCAAAGCCGCCGACGCACAGCAGACCAATGGCGACGTAAGGGCTGGTGAACAGGCCAATGGTGCCTGGCGCAATCATTAACAGCGCACCCATCGTCACCACCATTTTACGGGAAACGATCAGGTTAACGCCGAACCAGCGCTGAAACAGCGGCGGCAGATAGCCGCCCAGGATGCAGCCGAAGTCCGCGAACAGCATCGGCATCCAGGCGAACATCGCAATCTCTTTCAGATTGAAGCCGTACACCTTAAACATAAACAGCGGAATCCAGGCGTTGAAGGTTCCCCACGCCGGTTCTGCCAGAAAACGCGGCAGAGCAATGCCCCAGAACTGGCGGTTACGGATAATCTGCAGCGCCGACATTTTGCGGGTGTTGCCGGTCTGATGCTGTGCTTCCTGACCGGAGATAATGTAGTCGCGCTCTTCATCACTCAGCTTCTTCTGCTGTTTCGGATGTTTGTAAAACACCAGCCAGCAGAGTGCCCAGACCATGCTCAGCACACCGGTCATGATAAAGGCCATCTGCCAGCTGTGTGCCACGATTGCCCAGACCACCAGCGGCGGAGCCAGCATCGCACCGATAGATGAACCGACGTTAAAGTAGCCTACCGCGACCGAACGCTCTTTGGCCGGGAACCACTCACTACTCGCTTTGAGACCCGCCGGGATCATCGCCGCTTCAGCCGCACCGACGGCACCACGCGCCAGAGCAAGGCCGCCCCAGCTGCCTGCCATCGCCGTGGCGGCACAGAAGATTGCCCACAGCACAGCAAACACGGCGTAGCCGACTTTGGTGCCCAGCAGATCCAGCACATAACCCGCCACCGGTTGCATCAGCGTATAGCAGGCTGAATAGGCCGCAATGATGTATGAATACTGCTGCGTAGTGATATGCAGCTCTGTCATCAATGTCGGGGCCGCCACGGCGATGGTATTACGGGTCAGATACCCTAATACCGTACCGATCGTCACCAGTCCAATCATGTACCAGCGTAACCCTTTAATCTTACGCATCCTCTACCTCTTCCAGTTCTGTATGCGGTCTTGCCGCTGTTGTTATCTGGAGCGGGACAGCCCGTGATGCAGCTTTGCTCACGCCCGCAGGTTCTGTCTGAGCAACCCTGTTCTTACCTTGCCATTTGTGGGCCGCTAACGACCTCACGATAGGACGAGAGCCTAACTTGTTATACAACTTTAAAAGTTGAGAGCCATCACAAAAACCCTTTCTGCACTGTGGGATACTGGAAACCTGCGTAATGACAGCCATTTAGCGCGCTGCGGGCGACAAAAATGTCCATAACGGTAGCCAGACATCGCCGTTTATGTGAGCAGGATCGCAAATAAATCCGTAACGGACTAAAATTGGTATGATAACTTTGGGCCATCAGTGGTTCAGTAGATGAGGAAGCATGTATGTCACGTTTCATGACCGAGGATTTTTTGCTGGATAGTGAATTCGCCCGCCGTCTCTATCACGACTACGCGAAGGATCAGCCGATTTTCGACTATCACTGCCACTTACCGCCGCAGCAGATTGCCGAAAATTATCGCTTTGCCAATCTTTATGACATCTGGCTGAAGGGCGATCACTACAAGTGGCGGGCAATGCGCGCCAACGGTGTGGCTGAGGCGTTCTGTACCGGCAACGCCAGCGATCGTGAAAAGTTTGACGCCTGGGCGCGTACCGTGCCGCACACCATCGGCAACCCGCTCTATCACTGGACCCACCTGGAATTACGCCGGCCTTTCGGCATTACCGACACGCTGCTTTCTGAGAAAACCGCCGACAATATCTGGCATCGCTGCAATGAACTGCTGGCGCAGGATAGCTTTACCACGCGAGGCATCATGCAGCAGATGAAGGTGAAGATGGTCGGCACCACAGACGATCCGCTGGATGACCTGCGCCATCACCGCGCGCTGGCAGACGACACCAGTTTCAGCGTTAAAGTGCTGCCGAGCTGGCGTCCGGACAAAGCCTTTAATATCGAAGCCGACACCTTCCTGCCGTGGATTGAGACGCTGGAACAACTGACCGACATCAGCGTGCAGCGTTTTGACGATCTGCGCAGCGCACTGTATCAGCGGCTGGATCACTTTGCGGCGCATGGCTGTAAAGTCTCGGATCACGCGCTGGATGTGGTCTGTTATGCCGAGGCGGACGACGCCACGCTGGATGTGATTCTGGCGCGCCGTCGCAGCGGTACAGCACCGAATCCGCACGAAACGGCGCAGTTCAAAACGGCGGTACTGGTCTGGCTGGGCAGCGAATATGCCCGCCGTGGCTGGGTACAGCAGTATCACATTGGCGCACTGCGCAATACCAACCCACGCCAGTACCAGTTGCTGGGGCCGGATGTGGGCTTTGACTCCATTAACGACCAGCCGCTGGCTGAACCGCTGGCCCGCCTGCTGGGCGCACAGAACCTTAATAATGCGCTGCCGAAAACCATCCTCTATTGCCTGAATCCGCGCGATAACGAAGTACTGGCGACGATGGCAGGCAACTTCCAGGGTGAAGGTCAGGCGGGGAAAATGCAGTTTGGTTCCGCCTGGTGGTTCAATGACCAGCTGGACGGTATGCAGCGTCAGATGACCCAGCTGGCGCAGATTGGCCTGCTGAGCCGCTTCGTCGGGATGCTGACCGACAGCCGCAGCTTCCTCTCTTACACCCGCCACGAATATTTCCGCCGGTTGCTGTGCCAGATGATTGGCCGCTGGGTAGAGCAGGGTGAAGCGCCAGCCGATGAAGCGCTGTTAGGCCAGATGGTTCAGAACATCTGCTTCAACAATGCCCGCGATTACTTCGGCATCGAGCTGGGAGCCTGATGATGAAAAGGCTAAACCGCCACGACTTCCCGGGCGCACGCTATCGCGACCGGGTCATTCAGTTCGGCGAAGGTAACTTCCTGCGCGCCTTTATTGACTGGCAGATTGACTGGCTGAATGAACATCAGGGCACCGATGCCGGAATTGTGGTGGTGCGGCCGCGCAACCGTGAAGTCAGCGACAGCCTCAATCAGCAGGATGGCCTCTACACCACGCTGATCCGCGGACTCAACGATCAGGGCGAGCAGGTCAGTGAAACCCGGCTGATCCGCAGCCTCAACCGTGAGATCCAGCCCTGGCAGCAGTTTGGTGAATTTTTGGCGCTGGCCCGGAATCCCGACCTGCGCATGGTTTTCTCCAACACCACTGAGGCGGGCATCGCCTTTGTTGGCACGGATCAGCTCACCGATCAGCCCGCCAGCAGCTTCCCCGGCAAACTGACGCAGCTGCTGTGGGCGCGCTATTCCCATTTCAATGGCGCCAGCGATCGTGGCTGGCTGGTGGTGCCGTGTGAGCTGATTGACCATAACGGCGACGCGTTGCGCGATCTGGTGCTGCGTTACGCCGATCACTGGCATCTGCCATCCGAATTTAAAACCTGGGTTCATGAGCACTGTGCTTTCTATAACACCCTGGTTGACCGCATCGTTACCGGCTTTCCGGCGGAAAGCGAGCAGTTGCAACGTGAACTGGGTTATGAAGATCGCTATCTGGTGGCGGGCGAAGTCTACTACCAGTTTGTGATTCAGGGGCCGTCGGCGCTGTTCAGTGAACTGAAACTGGCGGCGCTGTCGCCACAGGTGCGTCATGTGGATGACATTGCGCCCTATAAAGCGCAGAAAGTGGCGATCCTCAATGGCGCACATACCGCGATGGTGCCGGTGGCGTTTCTGGCCGGTCTTGAAAGTGTCGGGGAGGCGATGGCCGATCCGGCGATTGCCGGATTTGTGGATAACCTGCTGCGTCATGAAGTGATCCCGACGCTGGATCTGCCAGCCGATGAACTGCACGCCTTTGCTGATGCGGTACAACGCCGCTTCCGCAATCCGTTCATTCGCCATGCGCTGCTGTCGATTGCGCTTAATGGCATGACCAAGTTCCGCACCCGTCTGTTGACGCCACTGCTTGCCGCGCATCAGCAAACGGGCAAATGGCCGACACACATCACTTTTGCGCTGGCGGCGCTGATCGCCTTTTATCGCGGCGAGTCAGCCGGTAAAAGCTGGCCATTACAGGATGAGCCGCAGTGGTTACAGCACTACGCCGACGCCTGGAAAGCACTTGATGCGGATCAGCTGTCACCGCAACAGCTGGTGCACGGCGTGCTTAGCGACGCGCAACACTGGGGCGAAGATTTAACCCGTCAGCCCGGACTGGCTACGGTTGTCACCCAACACCTGCAAAATATCATCGCCCACGGAATGCGTGAGGCGCTGAGCCAACTGAGATAACGCTATGCAAGACGCAATTAAAATTGATCCCCGCGACAATGTCGCCGTGGCGTTACGTGACTTAGAGGCGGGCGCCACCATAGAGCTGCCACCACTGAGTGTGTCGGTGCAACAGGCGGTCGGGCGCGGGCATAAATTTGCCCTGCAGCCTATCGCCCAGGATGAGCTGGTGATCAAGTATGGGTTGCCGATTGCCCATGCCACCCAGCCTGTGGCCGCCGGTGTGTTAATCCATTCGCAGAACGCTCGCACCAATCTCAGCGATCTGGATGAGTATGCGTATCAGCCTGAGTTCGTGAACTTACCGCCGCAGCCGGGTGACCGTGAGGTTCAGATCTACCGTCGTGCTAACGGCGAAGTCGGCATCCGCAATGAGCTGTGGATCCTGCCGACCGTCGGCTGTGTAAACGGCATTGCGCGTCAGATCCTGCAGCGTTTCCTGAAAGAGACACAGGAGGCCGAAGGAATCGATGGCGCATTCCTGTTCAGCCACACCTTCGGCTGTTCGCAACTGGGGCAGGACCACGAAAATACCCGCACCATGCTGCAGAATATGGTGCGCCACCCTAATGCGGGTGCGGTGCTGGTGATTGGTCTCGGTTGTGAAAACAATCAGGTCGATGTTTTCCGTGAGACCCTCGGCGCGTTTGAAAGCGACCGGGTCGAATTTATGGTGTGCCAGCAGCATGATGATGAGGTTGAAGCCGGGCTGGAGCGCCTGCATGCCTTGTATGAAAAAATGCGGCATGACCGGCGTGAACCAGGCAAACTCAGCGAGCTGAAGTTTGGTCTGGAGTGCGGCGGTTCGGACGGTTTGTCTGGCATCACGGCCAACCCGTTACTGGGGCGTTTCTCGGACCAGATGATCGCTAATGGCGGCACGACCGTGCTGACTGAAGTGCCAGAAATGTTTGGCGCAGAGCGGATTCTGATGAGTCGCTGTCGCGACGAAGAGACCTTCGGCAAAACAGTAGCCATGATCAATGACTTCAAGCAGTACTTTATCGATCACCAGCAGCCCATCTACGAGAATCCGTCGCCGGGCAATAAAGCAGGCGGCATCACCACGCTGGAAGAGAAGTCACTGGGCTGTACTCAGAAAGCGGGGCAGAGCCAGGTCGTCGATGTGCTGAAGTATGGCGAGCGGTTAAAAACGCCTGGTCTCAATCTGCTGAGTGCGCCGGGCAATGATGCGGTCGCTACCAGTGCGCTGGCAGGAGCCGGTTGCCACATGGTGCTGTTCAGTACCGGACGCGGCACGCCATATGGCGGTTTTGTGCCAACAGTGAAGCTGGCGACCAACACGCCGCTGGCGGAGAAGAAACCGCACTGGATCGACTTTAATGCCGGACGATTGATCGAGGGCATGAGCATGGATGCGCTGCTGGAAGATTTTGTCGACAGCATTGTGGCGATTGCCAGCGGTCAGCCGACCAACAACGAGAAGAACGACTTCCGCGAGCTGGCGATTTTCAAAAGTGGTGTGACGTTATAGTCTGCCGGACGAAATGGCGGCCTTGAGGTCGTCATTACCGTCGGTTAATCCTGTGCCCTTCGCGGATGGCAGAGTCCGATCGCAAAGTCGCTTAAAGCATCCCTGCTCGCTCGGCCCGCGCCTTCCCTGGCGCGGGACGCTTTGCTCTTCGGACTCTGCCACCCGCTCTTTGAGCTTTTGAGCTATCTGAAAGATTAAGCCCGGCTGGTTTCGCGCTCTGCTTCTGCCTGACAGACGGCGGCAGTAAACAGAATGTCAGTAGAGGAATTCAGCGCGGTTTCCGCCGAATCCTGCAGTACGCCGATAATAAAGCCGACCGCCACCACCTGCATCGCCAGGTCATTCGGAATGCCGAACATATTGCAGGCTACCGGAATCAGCAGCAGCGAACCGCCCGCCACGCCCGATGCACCACAAGCGCAAAGTGACGCCACCAGACTCAGCAGAATCGCCGTCGGCACATCAATGCTGATCCCCAGCGTATGCACCGCCGCCAGCGTCAGCACGGTAATCGTGATCGACGCACCCGCCATACTGATGGTTGCGCCCAGCGGAATCGACACCGAATAGGTATCCTCATCCAGATCCAGACGTTTCGCCAGCGCCATATTCACCGGAATGTTGGCAGCAGAACTGCGGGTAAAGAAGGCGGTGACGCCACTTTCACGCAGGCAGGTGAAGACCAGTGGATAAGGGTTACGGCGGATTTTAGAGAACACCAGCATCGGGTTCACCACCAGTGCCATCAGCAGCATACAGCCGATCAACAGCGCCAGCAGATGCGCATATTGCCACAGTGCCCCAAAGCCGGTTGAAGCCAGAATCGATGCCACCAGACCGAAAATACCGACTGGCGCGCAGCGGATGACGCAGCGTACCAGCCAGGTTACGGCATGAGACGCATCATTCAGCAAGGCGCGGGTGCTGTCACTGCTGTGACGGAACGCCAGCCCCAGGCCAATGGCCCACACCAGAATGCCAATATAGTTAGCCTGCATCAGCGCGGTGATTGGGTTGGCGACCATGCTCATCAGCAGCCCATGGAGCACTTCGGTGATGCCGGAAGGAGGAACGATTTCCGTGGTGCCTGCCGCCAGTGTAAGTGTCTGCGGAACCAGATGGCTGAAGACCACCGCGACCACCGCCGCGAAAAAGGTGCTCAGCAGATAGAGCATGATAATTGGCCGGATATTACTTTTCTGGCCCTGCTGGTGGTTGGCAATCGAGGCGATCACCAGCATCAGTACCAGCAATGGCGCGACCGCTTTCAGCGCACTGACAAACAGTTCACCCAGCAGACCGACTGCCAGCGCGGCATCGTGTGAAATCCAGGCGAGCGCCACACCAGCGATCAGCCCAATCAAGATTTGCTTCACCAGGCTTCCGGCGAGCAGCGTGCCCAGTCGTGCGGAGAAAGTTTTCTGCATAATATTTTCTGTATTTTGTCGCGGATGTAGTTTCAGACGCGATGTTTTACATCGGCTAAAACGGTTTGCCCGGCGGAGTATAAGGAAAACATCAGATGAGAAAAGAGAAAGTTCTGTCAGTGTGGCGCAGGTCAGATTTTAATTATGCTGAATAGTGGAAGTGTGACAGAGGGATGAAATGGCACGACAGTCTGTCGCAAAATAAAACAGGGGCATACGCTGCCCCTGCAGGTAATTATGGTGCGATCTTTTTCTGATCTCTTTTGCGGTTAACCCAGGCATTAATCAGCAGGGTTGAGGCCAGAATGGCGCCGACCACACCCAGTGAGATACCAACCGGGATATGGTACAGGTCCACAATCAGCATCTTAAAGCCGATAAACACCAGCACAATCGCCAGACCATACTTCAGCATCGAGAAGCGTTCTGCCACGTTTGCCAGCAGGAAGTACATGGCACGCAAGCCCAGGATAGCGAACAGGTTTGAGGTCAGCACGATGAACGGGTCGGTGGTTACGGCGAAAATGGCCGGGATACTGTCGACGGCAAAGATCACATCGCTGAGTTCCACCATGATTAGCACCAGCAGCAGCGGGGTCGCAAACAGCACGCCGTTTTTGCGGGTAAAGAACTTCTCGCCGTCGAGATCATCGGTCATGCGTAAATGCTTACGCAACCAGCGCACCACCGGTTTGTCACCCACTGCACCGTCATCCTCTTTCGCCAGCGCCATCTTCACACCGGTAAACAGCAGGAAGGCACCGAACACATAGAGGATCCAGCTGAACTGGGTGACCAGCCAGCTACCGGCAAAGATCATGATAGTACGCAGCACGATAGCGCCTAACACACCGTAGATCAGTACACGGCGCTGCAGGTTAGCCGGAATAGAGAAGTAGCTGAACAGCATCAGCCAGACGAAGACGTTATCTACCGCCAGCGCTTTTTCCAGAACGTAGCCGGTCAGGAAGGCGAGCGTCTGGGTGTTAGCGACTTCACGTCCCACGCTGCCCTCCAGATACCACCAGAAAGCGGCGCTAAACAGCAGTGAGACGGAAACCCAGATCAGCGACCAGACAGCCGCCTGTTTGAAAGACATGGTCTGCGCGCCGCGGCGTCCCTGCAACAGCAGGTCGATAGCCAGCATGATAAGCACCACAACCGCAAAGCTGCCCCAGAGTAAAGGCGTACCCACAGTTTGCATATTCGTATCCTGTCTTAAAAAGAAAAAAACGGCTGAAGTCAGAAGACGTCAGCCGCTTATTTTTGTGTAAGCAAACCTCGCCTTCCGGCAAGGTCTCACTTACAACACAGAAATCGATTCCGGGTTGCCTGATGACCGGATGCTTTCGCAACGTAGTGACGATCAATCAGCTTACAAGTTACTCCCCTTTGCAGGAGAGTAAGTTACGGTTTAGCCGCACAGGAAGCAACCTATCTCAGACATATTTAGAAATATTTACACAGCAGCCTGATCGGCCGGGAAGATGACACCGGTCTGGCGGCGGATTTCGGTCAGAAGCGCGGCGGTAATCCGCGAAACCTCCAGTCCGGGATGGTCCACCTGACGCTGCTCAACCAGCCGTGCAAACGCAGCCGCTTCATATAGCATGGTGTTGATATGCTGCGGCTCACTCAGCGCCTGCTTTTCAGCACCACGAGGAATAAAGGTCAGCTTCTGGCACTCCGAAAGCTTCTCAATGACCAGCGTACCCGCTTCACCCTGAATTTCGCTGGGCAGTGAAGAGTCACTCACCTTGGAATGCAGAATCGTCACGTCGAAATCGCCGTAGCTCAGCACCACCACGCCATGGGCATCCACGCCGCTCGCCAGCAACGTCGCGGTGGCCTGCACACGGTCTGGCTCGCCCCATAGTGCTACTGCCGATGCCAGGCAGTAATAACCGATATCCATGACTGAGCCATTCGACCAGCGTGGATCAAAGGTATTGGGGTTCTCGCCGTTGAGATAACGCGGATAACGTGAGGAGTACTGGCAGTAATTCAGCAGGGCTTTTCGCAGTGTACCCACGTCTGGCAGCGCCTGCTTCAGCCGCTGGAAGTTTGGCAGGCTGGCGGTTTTAAACGCCTCGAACAGCACCACCTCATGCTCACGGGCGCAGGCGATCATCTGCTCCACTTCCGCCAGGTTAGAGGCCAGCGGTTTTTCGCAAATCACATGCTTGCCGTGCGACATAAACAGCAGCGCCTGCTGGCAGTGCAGAGCATTGGGGCTGGCAAGATAGACCGCGTCGATCTCCGGGCAGGCGGCCAGGGCATCCAGTGAGGTAAAGGTCTGTTTGCAGGGATAATCAGCAATAAAGGCGTCGGCCTGCTGCTGACTGCGTGAGTAGACCGCACAGAGCTTCATCGCTCCGGTTTCATGGGCGGCATCAATAAACTGGCGTGTAATCCAGTTTGTTCCCACAATGGCAAAACGAATCACGTCATCTCTCCGGCAGCGTTAAAGCGGCAGAGTAACATCTCCCCGAGGCGGTGCAAGGGGGCCGGGTACGCAAGGATTGATCCTGCGATCCGCATTCCAATAATATGCTGAAGCCATGATATTCAGGCATCAACCAGGGAGCGAAGGTGAAAGCAAGTAAGCACGCATTAAACTGGACCACACTACTGATCGCCATTCCGGTCGGGTGTGCGGCGTCGCTGGTGACGCTGGCTTTTCGCGGCGTGATAGAACTGATCAACCATCTGCTCTTTGCCCGAAGTGGCGAAATTACCGAATCCCTGCATCTCTGGCCGTGGATCTTCTGGCCGCTGCTGGTGGGGGCGGGCGGGGTGCTGGCGGGCTATTTTTTGCGTTATGCGGTTGCCATTGAGCAACAGCAGACGGTGAAAACGGATTATCTTGAAGTGATCAACGCCCGACTCGATGCGGTACCGACACGAACCTCGCTGTTCCGTGCCTTATCGTCGATTGCCAGTATCGGCAGCGGTGCTTCGATCGGTAAAGAGGGGCCGATGGTGCAGCTTTCGGCGCTGTGCGGCAGTGCGATTGGCCGCCTGTTACCGGCCTCACTGAACCTGAAAAACAGTGACGTGGTGGCGATGGCGGCTGCGGCGGGCCTGGCGTCGGTCTATCATGCGCCGCTGGCCTCGGCGATTTTTGTGGCGGAGATTGCGTTTGGTATTTCTGCGTTGCAGCGGCTGATCCCTCTGATTATCGCGTCGGCGACAGCGGTGATGACCATGTGGACGCTGGGCTTCCGCAGCGCGCTCTATCCACTGGCAGACGCAAACTTCGCCATGGATCTCAGCAGCCTGTTGATGACGGTGGTCATTGGTTTGAGCGCCGGTCTGGCGGGCTGGCTTCTGATTAAATGCATCGCCCGCAGCAAAGTACTGTTCAGCGGCATCGCTTCTCTGCCCTTGCGCCTGGGCGCGGGTGGATTCGCCGTCGGCTTACTGGCGCTGATCTCTACTGATATTCTCGGCAACGGCTACGAAGTCATCGTCAAAGTCATGGCAGGCGACTATCTGCTGCCGGGATTACTGCTGTTGCTGGTGCTGAAAACCCTCGCCACCAGCCTGTCTGTGGGGTCGAACGCTGTCGGCGGACTCTTTACGCCTTCGCTGCTGATAGGCGCGCTGCTTGGGGTGATTATCGCGATGATCGGGGCGGCGCTGCATTTGCCGCTGGGCAATGTGCTGCTTTATGCCGCGATTGGCATGGCAGCGGTGCTGGCGGCGGTCAGTCAGGCGCCATTGATGGCGATGCTGATGGTGCTGGAGATGACGCTGAATAGCAGCCTGCTGTTTCCGCTGATGATAGCAACAGTGCTGGCGTCGATGGTGGTTTATCGCCTGCAATCCGCCAGTACTTATCCAGTGGTGAGTCATCACTTCAGCCGTTCAGAAGCGAAATACGATTTCGATAACATGCGCATTGCTGAGCTGATCATTCCTGGTGCGGCGTTGCAGCCTGAGGAGTCAGTGGGGCAGGCGCTGGCAGTCAGCTCGCTAAAACGTGAACGCTACGTCTATGTAATCAACGCTGCAGGGGCATTCCTTGGCGTAGTGTCGATTCATGAGATCTCACGGCGGGTGCTGGCGCAGGAGATCACCCTCGACTCCCCGGTGCAGTGCGTCATGGATCAGGATTTCCCGGTGGTCTTTCAGAATCAGAGCATGCGTGAGGGATGGGAGGCGTTTGCCGCGGTCACGCTGGAGCGTCTGCCGGTGCTGAATAATCCTCAGGAGCGACGCTTTCTGGGGGCGCTGACTAAAACCAGCCTGATTCAGAAAGCGCAGGAGTTTCTTTAAGCCGCATTGCCGCGCATCGCCTGGTCAGTCATCCACAGGCGTGCGTCAAATTCGAGCTGGTGGTAATCCGGCTCCATATGGCAGCAGAGCTGGTAAAACGCTTTATCGTGGTCTTTCTCTTTCAGGTGGGCCAGCTCATGCACCACGATCATCCGCAGAAATGGCTCAGGGGCGAGGCGGAAAAAGGTTGAGATACGGATTTCCGCTTTCGCCTTGAGTTTGCCGCCCTGAATCCGCGAGATAGCCGTGTGCAGCCCGAGTGCATGCTTCATCACCTTGATCTTGTTATCCCACATCACTTTGCTGATTGGCGGCGCGTTGCGCATATAGCGGTTTTTCAGCGCCTGCGTGTAGTCATACAGCGCCTTATCACTGATCACGTCGTGGGTGTCAGGATAGCGTTCCTGCAGAAATGCACCTAAGCGCTGGTGGGCGATTAGCGTCTGGACCTGCTCAAGAAGAGGGGCAGGATAACCCTGAAGGTAGATCAGTGAGGACATTAGGGATTCCTGGCGAAAGACAGTATACTGCGCCCCCGATTTTGGGGCGAAAATCAATCAAAGTGTACCACGCCGGAGAATTCATGAGCCAACTTGAACTGAACGATCGCACACTGATCCTGCATCGCTTCCCGCAGATGCGTGACGAAAGTCCATTACAAGCCTGGGATGCGGCTGATGAATACCTGTTACAGCAGGCGCTGCCAGAAGGACCCGTGCTGATCTTCAACGACAGCTTCGGGGCGTTAACCTGCGCACTGAATCCGCGCACTGTCTGGCACGTCAGCGACTCCTGGCTGAGCCAGCAGGCCGCTCGTCAAAATCTGAGCTTCAATGAGATGGATGACAGCAACGTGCACTTTGTTGATAGCCTGGCTGAGCTGCCCGCGGCTCCGGCGGCGGTGCTGATTAAAGTGCCTAAAACGCTGGCGCTGCTGGAGCATCAGCTGCGTGCCATTCGTGAAGTCGTCACGCCAGATACGGTGATTGTGGCGGCGGCGCGCGCCAAAGAGATCCACAACTCGACTCTGCAGCTGTTCGAACAGATCATCGGTGAAACCAAAACCTCACTGGCCTGGAAAAAAGCGCGCCTGATCTACAGCCAGTTCAGTCAGCCTGAACTGCGTGAGGCCACGCCGACGCTGGTCTGGCCGCTGGATGGCACCTCTTATCAGATCCACAACTACGCTAACGTCTTCTCGCGTTCTTCGCTGGATATCGGCGCACGACTGTTTGTGCAGCATCTGCCGGAAAACATTGAAGGTGAGATTGTCGATCTGGGCTGTGGCAACGGTGTGGTAGGACTGGTGGCGCTGGAGCAGAATCCGCAGGCCGAGGTGCATTTCCTTGATGAGTCTTATATGGCGGTCGCCTCCAGCAAGCGGAACGTAGAAGTAAACCGTCCTGATGACCTGTCGCGCTGTCAGTTCCTGGTGAATAACGTGCTGAGCGGCTATCCATCAGATCGGCTGCACGCGGTGCTGTGCAACCCGCCATTCCATCAGCAGCACGCTGTTACCGATCATCTGGCATGGCAGATGTTCCGCGATGCGAAACGCTGCCTTCAGTATGGCGGCGAGTTGCGCATTGTCGGCAACCGCCACCTCGATTATCACCACAAGCTGAAGAAGTTGTTCGGCAACTGTACACTGATCGCCTCAAACCAGAAGTTTGTGGTGCTGCGCGCGGTGAAAATGCGCTAGTCAGATCGTCAAAGCGAGTTGCGTCGCCTGTGCTATCGCGCGGCGCGCATCCAGTTCCTCCGCGACATCTGCGCCGCCTATTACGGTTACCACCTGTCCTTTTGCACGCAGCGCGGCTTCCAGTTCGCGCTGCGGCTCCTGGCCGGCACAGATAATCACGTTATCGACCTCCAGCAGCAGCGTTTCACCGTTACGCCTCAGGTGCAGGCCGCTGTCATCAATGGCCAGATATTCAATGCCGCCCCACATCTCCACGCCGCGCGCCTGAAGGCTGGTGCGATGAATCCAGCCGGTCGTTTTTGCCAGCCTGGCACCCGGTTTCCCTGATCGGCGCTGCAATAGCCAGATTTGCCGTGATGCGGCAGGCGGCTGTGGGGCAACCAGGCCGCCGCGCTGTGTAAGGCTGTGGTCGATGCCCCATTCTGTGTAAAACGCCGCCAGAT
This sequence comes from Pantoea sp. MHSD4, assembly GCF_021043305.1. NCBI lineage: Bacteria > Pseudomonadati > Pseudomonadota > Gammaproteobacteria > Enterobacterales > Erwiniaceae > Pantoea > Pantoea sp. MHSD4. The sequence continues at coordinate 124,222 of NZ_JAJNDH010000008.1, forward strand.
CCTCGTCATGCGACGGCTGAGACAGATACTCCGCCACATCAAAGCCAATCCCACCCGCGCCAATAATCGCCACCCGTTTACCCACCGGGCGCTTATCGCGCAGCACCTCCAGATAACTCAGCACGCTGTGGTGATCGATGCCCGGAATAGCCGGTGTACGCGGCTTAATGCCGGTTGCGAGCACCACTTCATCGGCGTCACTCAGCTGATCGGGCGTGACCCGACAGCCCGTCTGAACCGTCACGCCTGCTGCCGCCAGTTGATAGCGGAAATAACGCAGCGTTTCACTGAACTCAGATTTGCCGGGGATCTGCCGGGCAATATTGAACTGACCGCCAATCCCGGGCGCGGCCTCATAGAGCGTCACCTGATGTCCGCGCTGCGCCGCCTGCAGGGCAAACGCCATTCCGGCCGGGCCGGCACCCACCACTGCCAGTCTGCGCGGTGCGGTGCTGGCGATGACCGGCATCAGCGACTCATGGCAGGCGCGTGGATTGACCAGGCAGGAGGTGATTTTACCGGCGAACACCTGGTCAAGGCAGGCCTGATTACAGGCGATGCAGGTGTTGATGCTGTCCGGTTCGCCGCGCTGCGCTTTGCTGACAAAGGCGGGGTCGGCGAGGAAAGGGCGTGCCATCGACACCATATCGGCACAGCCCGACTGCAACAGGGCCTCAGCGACAGCGGGATGGTTAATACGGTTGGTGGCGATCACTGGCACCGAAACGTGGGCACGCAGGCGCTGCGTCACCCAGGCAAAGGCCGCGCGCGGCACGCAGGTGGCGATGGTCGGGATGCGCGCTTCGTGCCAGCCGATGCCGGTATTGAACAGCGTGACGCCGCACTGTTCCAGCTCGCCCGCCAGCAACAGGGTCTCCTCCAGCGAACTGCCTTCTTCGATCAGGTCGAGCATCGACAGCCGGAAGATAATGATAAAAGCGTCACCGGTTGCGGCGCGAACCGCGCGGGTAATTGCCAGTGCGAACTGCATCCGCTGCCGGAAGTCGCCGCCCCAGCGGTCGGTGCGCTGATTGGTGTGTTTCACCAGAAACTGATTAATCAGGTAGCCTTCGGAACCCATGATCTCCACACCATCGTAACCTGCCTGCTGGGCAAGCCGTGCGCAGCGGGCGAAGTCCTCAATGGTCTGTTCAATCGCCGTCTCGCTCATCGCCTGTGGCGTAAACGGGTTGATGGGTGCCTGACGGGCGGAGGGCGCGACCAGATCGGGCTGATAGCTGTAACGGCCAGTGTGCAGGATTTGCAGGGCGATTTTGCCCTGATGCTGATGCACCGCCTCCGTAATCTGCCGATGCCAGCTACATTGTGCTTCATCGGTGAGCATCGCGCCATGCGCGGTGGTAACACCCTGCGCATTGGGGGCGATGCCGCCGGTGACAATCAGCGCTACGCCTTCCCGTGCCCGCTCGCCGTAGAACGCCGCCAGCCGGGCTGCGCCATCCGGATGCTCTTCCAGGCCGGTATGCATCGACCCCATCAGAAAGCGGTTTTTCAGGCGGGTAAAGCCAAGATCCAGCGGCGTAAACAGCGCAGGATAATCAGGATTGACGGACATGGTAGTCACTCACAGCAAAGTGGTCGGATGAGTTTACTCTAGCCCCTTCTGCATTAAAAAAAAGTGAAAGAATGTCAGGGTGTGAGTGAAATCATAAACATCGGCAGGTGAGCAGGGCGAGCGAGCGCAGGGAACCCGGGCCTTAAGCAACACGGCCATCCGTGGCGTGCGTGGCTTTTAATGTTTCTGGCTCTGAAACCGTTAACGCCGCCGGATCCACGAATAGCGCGAACGATAGCCGCTGCTATGGTGGGTATTGAAGCGGTAGCTGGAACCGCTCTCGGCCATGCAATAGGTGCAGACATTAACGTTGTCGATCTGCGCGGCCGGCACACCCGCGTTGACCAGCAGCTGCGTCGCCAGTGCGGGCAGATCGAACCAGACACCCTGCTGATGGGCTGCGGCCTGTGGACGTTGTGCTTGTGGGTTTACCGGTTGATTCCGGTGCCAGCGTAACCCGCTGGCAAACGCTGGGTTCTGCGCAATCTCCGCCAGCTGCGGTTCGGCCAGCTCATAGCAGCAGGGGCCCATCGCCGGGCCAATCGCCACCACCAGATCCTGCGGGTTGCAGCCCTGCTCGCCCAGTTTTTCCACGGCGCGGGTCAGCACACCCGCCAGTGTGCCCTTAAGTCCGGCATGCACCGCCGCCACGATCCGCTGTTGGCGGTCGGCGAACAGCACCGGCAGACAATCGGCGGTGTAGACCGCCACCGGTCGCGTTCCGCTGCCGATCACGCCATCGGACTCACAGCTTTTGGGCGGAATGTTCTCACTATCGGTGACCACGGTTGCGCTGTGGCGCTGATGTCCATAGGCGGCATCGGCGGGAGGTGGCTCACCGGCTGGCTGAAACGCATAATCGAGCCACTCCAGCGAATCGAGCAACGGCGAGCGCGGGATCACGGCCATAAGAATCTCCTGTTATAACAGCGTGCGTTGGGCTGCCAACAGCTTACGTTAACTGCTACATTTTTGAAGCTTCTCCTCAGACCTTTCTCACCTTAAGGATGAAATGATGAAAACCTCCGCAAAACTCGCAGCATCCGGACTGGTCGCGCTGCTCCTGACCGGCTGCGCCTCGTCGACACATCAGACCGCGCAACAGCAACTCGGTCAGCAATCGGTGCTGGCTGTAAACTGGTTCCAGCAGTCTGGCGAATATCAGGCGCTGACCTGGCAGGCGTTTAACACCGCGCGCATGGCATTTGATCAGGCACCGTCGCTGACCGGCAAACCCAAAGCGGTGATTGTCGATCTGGATGAAACCATGCTGGATAACAGCGCCTACAGCGCGTGGCAGGCGAAAAACGGCCAGCCGTTCAGCAGCAAAACCTGGTCAGCCTGGACGCAGGCGCGTCAGGCGAAAGCGGTGCCGGGCGCGGTTGAGTTCGCGCGTCATGTGACAGAAAATGGCGGCACGCTGTTTTATGTGTCGAACCGCGATCAGAAAGATTACGCTGCCACGGTCGCCAATATGCAGCAGCTCGGCTTCCCTGACGTCAGCGATAAAACGGTACGTCTGAATACCGACAGCTCCAATAAGCAGGCACGTTTCGATGCCATCAAAAATGCGGGCTATAACGTGGTGCTTTACGTCGGCGATAACCTCAACGATTTTGGTGGGGCGACCTGGCATAAGGGTAATCAGACGCGTCGCGATTTCGTGAATCTCAACCATCAGCAGTTTGGTACGCAGTTCATCGTGCTGCCCAATCCACTCTACGGCGACTGGGAGAGCGGAATGGCGGAAAACTACAATAAGCTGACCCCGGAACAGCAGTTGTCGGTGCGTGAATCACGTCTGCAGAGCTGGAACGGTAAATAATTCGTCAAGAAAAAGAGCCTGCTCGTTCAGGCTCTGTTTATTATTGGTCCTTATTTACTTACTGTCGTCACTATTTTCCTGCAAATTAAATTAATCATCTCTTGCTCCCTTCTTAACTCATTACAGGTATATCTGACTGGCTTATACCCATTAAGCCGGTTGATTGTGCTAATGGTTAATTTTTTAATTAAGAGGATTCCTGGTGAAATGAGCGCTGGCTGGTATGGTGCTGAAAAACCCCTTTGTTAATGCTTGTATTTATTTGTCAGCATTAACTTTAGTTAATTTTCTAACTACATGTTTTTGATTCATTAAAAATGAATTCTGGCTTTTCCCTTTCGTCTTTGCTGCTTAATTAAATTTACGTAACCCTGACTCTTACTGACGGCAAATTGACAAAACCCGTGAGAACAAAGCGTTGTGAAATATTGCCCGTGCATTGGGAATGGTTAGCGTCTATAACCTTTTTCTGTGATTCAGTTCTTATTTCCCTGGCGGCTCATGCTTTATTTGTGTGCCGACACATGTTGTGGTTAGCCAGGATGCGACATCCCGGTAGTAGAGAGAAGATGATTGTGACGACACTTAAACCCTTATTAGCGAAAAATCGCAGTTGGGCCTTGCAGCGCCGCCAGCGTAATCCGGATTATTTTAAAAAATTCCTTCATCAGCAAAAGCCGCACTCACTCTGGATAGGTTGCTCTGATAGTCGCGTTCCGGCTGAGGTATTAACCGGCTCCCATCCTGGCGAACTCTTTGTACATCGTAATATCGCCAACATGGTGATTGAGGACGACGACAATTTGCTGAGCGTACTGCAATACGCGCTCTTCTTTCTCGGTGTGAAACGCATTGTCCTTAGCGGCCACTATGGCTGTGGCGGCGTAGAAGCCGCGCAAAACCTGCCGGGCAGCGTGCTGGACGGACAGGAAAGCGCGCTGGCGAGACGTATTCAGACGCTGCGAAATGATATTCAGCAGGGGCTGGCAGAAAGCCCGGCCTCAGACGTGACGCCGGGTGAACAGCTTGATCGGCTGGTTGAGGCCAACGTGAAGGCGCAATTCGCCAGACTGGTGAAATCTGAACCGGTCCGGCAAATCTGGCAATCGGGCCAGGAACTGGAGGTGTTTGGTTGTGTTTATGACCTGCGCTCCGGTCATCTCAAAGAACTGATTCATCAATCTGCAGAGGAACCTTCATTATGAACCTCGATACCCTGCGTCGCGATATTCCGGCGGGTCTGGTGGTGTTTCTGGTCGCCTTACCGCTCTGTCTTGGCATCGCACAGGCCAGCGGATTACCGCCGTTTGCCGGTCTGCTGACGGGTGTGATTGGCGGTCTGGTCGTGACGTCGCTGAGTCCATCCCGATTTGCCGTCAGCGGCCCGGCAGCGGGCCTGGTCACTATCGTGGTCGCCTCAATGGCGTCGCTAGGCAGTTTCTCCGCGTTTCTCACTGCACTGATTATTGCCGGGGCGCTGCAATGCCTGTTTGGTCTGCTGCGTGCCGGACGGTTTATTTCGCTGGTGCCGGGCAGCGTTATCAAAGGGATGCTGGCGGCGATTGGTTTGCTGCTCATCATGCAGCAGATCCCGGTGGCACTGGGTGCCGCTGGCGATGCGGAGCTGGTGTCGCTGGTGACCGGCGAGATGACCTTCTCGCTGCCCGCCATCGTGGTAGCAGGTGTCGGTCTGGCCATTTTATGTCTCTGGACCACCGCACCGGTGAAACGGATCAAGGCGCTGGCCTGGATCCCCGGCCCGCTGATTGCCGTGCTCATCGGCTGCCTGGCTACCGTGATGGGTGGGAGGCTGTTTCCTGAGATGACGCAGGGTCTGGCTCGCATTTCGCTGCCCGCTTTTGACAGCGTCTCTGCGCTGGTGGCGGAGCTGGAAACGCCTGACTGGATGGCCTGGCAGAATCCGCAGGTCTGGGTGGTTGCGGTGACCTTAGCCCTGGTCGCCAGTCTGGAGACCCTGCTGAGCCAGGAGGCGCTGAAAAAACTGCGTCCTCAGACGCCCGCGCCGTCGCCCAACAAAGAGATGTTCGCGCAGGGTATCGGTAACCTGGCGGCCGGTTTCCTTGGCGCGATGCCGATCACGGCGGTGATTGTGCGCAGTTCAGTGAACGTCAGTGCGGGCGCGCAGACCAAATTGTCGATTTTCATTCATGGTGTACTGCTGCTGATTTGCGGCATGTGGTTCAGCGAGATGCTGAATGCCATTCCGCTGGCCAGCCTCGCTGCCGTACTGCTCTATACCGGTTATAAACTGGCGACACCGCGACTGTTCGTTGAGCAGTTCCGGATGGGCGCGCAGCAGTACGTGCCGTTTCTGGCCACCATCATCGGGATTATCACGCTGGGCATGCTGGTCGGTATTGGTATCGGTATCGCCACGCAGATCCTCTATAGCATCTATAAGAGTCATCGCAACGCACTGCAGCTCACCCGCTATGATGACCACTATGTGCTGCGCTTTCAGCAGAACCTGACCTTTATGCATAATCCCAGGCTCCAGGGATTGCTGGATGAGATCCCAGAGAACAGCGTGGTCATCGTTGATAACGACAATGCGGAATATATCGATCCCGACGTCAAAGCGGTGCTGAAAGATTTTGGCGATAACGCTGATAAACGCGGCATTCGCCTGAGTCAGTGGCCGGTTGCGGTAAAATAGCGCTAAACGCAACGGTAAAGTCGTTTGAGAGGGAAAAATCGGATATCTCGGATATCCGTTTTTTTTATTTGCGAGGCATAATAAGTCCCCAATTTTTACTGTCATCTGATGAGGTTAGACTCTTCAGCGTCACGTTCCTGAGTCAGCCCAGGAAGGGCGGTTGACCGCCGGATGACAGTGAGAGTATCCAGGATTTAATCATTCTGACACCACGCGCCTGTGCAGGCTGACGTGGACAGCCAGCCTCTCTGCGACAAGGTCCGGATGTATGCGCATGCAGCTGTTTGAAGAGCACAACGCTAAGAAGAACGCATTTTCGCTGTTTTTAGTGACGTTGTTATTTTGCTTTATCGGCGGACACCTGCGCATCCCACAGGAGCTGTCACTGTTCTGGCCAGTCAACGCGATCGTCACTGGCATTATCGTCCGAAATCCTTATCTGCATCAGACCCGCTATTACCTGGCTACGTTTGCTGGCATGGTGTTTAACGACACTGTTTTTTCAGGCTGGGCGCTTTCTGCCTTCACGCTGAACCTGGCGAATCTTCTGTTTGTGCTGATAGCGGTTACGCTGCTGATAAAACATCTTCAGAATGATTCCGGAAGGGAGCGCATTATCAATGTGCTACGTATTTTCCCCGCCTGCCTGCTGGCCGCGTTAGCCTGTGCCAGCTGGGGGGCACTGGCACAGCAGGCTGATTTCACTGTCGGTCTGGCGATCGCCTGGGGTGAGTGGTTTAGTGAGCAGTTCTCTACCGGGCTCATGGTACTGCCGTTTTTGCTGACGCGTGACTGGTCGTCGCTGTCGCCCCGCCAGTTTTTGCAGCTGCGCAAGCTGGCACCCGTTATCGCTCTGATCTTTTCGATGATGATTGGGGCAATAATGGGTGGCGCAGGTAGCCTGACGTTACCGGTTCCGGCGCTGGTGTGGTGTGCCATCGTGTTGCCGATGCCGCTGACCAGCCTGGTGATTCTGCTGAGCGGTATTGTCGAAATCATTCTGGTTTCGCACGGCGTAATGAACATTCAGGGCGATGATACCCTCCTGCTCGTCAGCCACCTGACCTCGGCGCGATTGGGTGTGGCGACTATCGCAATTAGCCCGCTGATCGTGGCCGCGAGCATGGATGCCATTCGCCAGCTGAATCAACGGCTCGCGCTGCGCGCGAATTACGATTTCCTGACCCGGCTGCTGTCGCGTTCCGGCTTATATGAAAGCCTGCGTGCGGAGCCTATTTTCCCGGATCGTAAGGTGGGCGTGATCCTGCTGGATGTCGACTACTTCAAAGCGATTAATGATAATTTTGGTCATGACGCGGGTGACAGCGTGCTGGAAGAGATCGCTCGCCGGATGCAGCAGGTTATCGGTAAAGAGGGACGCGTCTGCCGGTTTGGCGGAGAGGAATTTGTGGTGGTGCTGTTCGACCAGAATCCCGCAAAGCTCTATTTTCTCGCCGAGAGCATCCGGCAGAAGATGGCGAAAGAGAAATTCTGGCTACAGGGCAGTACGGCTACCGTGACCGTCAGTCTGGGACTGGCGCATAGCAGTGCCGGAGAAGCGACGGAGTGGCACCGTGTGATTAACCGGCTCATTTCGGCGGCGGATAAAAACCTCTATCTCTCGAAGCGCAATGGCCGTAATCAGACCTCACCCGTCAACTATTGCGGCATCTCCAGCGACGTGGCATAACGCCACGCCGCCGGAGCGGGTCAACTGACGCTGCTTTTCAGCGTGCTGGCCTGCTGGTGGCGTTCAATCGCCAGGTCGATCAGACGGCTGATCAGATCCTGATAGCTGAGCCCGGCTGCCTGCCAGAGTTTCGGGTACATGCTGATGTTGGTAAAGCCGGGCAGGGTATTCACTTCATTGACGATAATTTCGCCGTCGTCAGTCAGGAACACATCGACGCGCGCCATGCCAAAGCACTCCAGCGCGGTAAAGGCCTTGATGGCGACGTCACGAATCGCATCGCTGGTTTCCGCTGCGATGGCCGCCGGGACCACCGTCTGTGCTCCGTTCTCAGAAATATATTTGGTGTCATACGTGTAGAAGGCGTCATGCACCACCACTTCGCCGCAGGGGCTGGCTTCAGGTGCATCGTTGCCCAGCACCGCGCACTCAATCTCCCGACCTTTTATCCCCTGTTCAATCAGTACTTTGCGGTCAAAGGAGAAAGCCAGTGCCAGCGCGGCATCAAACTCTTCAATGCTATCTACTTTGCTCACGCCCACTGAAGAACCCTGGTTGGCGGGTTTGATAAATAGCGGCAGTCCAAAGCGGGCAATCACGGCCTCTGGATCCAGATGGGCGCGTTGTGCCTGAGTGACGCTCAGCCACGGCGCGACGTTGAGGCCGGCATCGCGTAGCAGGCGTTTGGTGAAATCTTTGTCCATGCTCACCGCAGAACCCAGCACATCGGACCCGACGAACGGTAAAGAGGCCATACGCAGCAGACCCTGCAGAGAACCATCTTCACCCAGCGTACCGTGAACAATCGGGAAGATAACGTCGATTTGCGACAGTGGATGGGCGTTGTGACGGGTGATGATCTGCTGCTGCGTCTTGCCCGGCACCAGCGCCACATCTTCAGCGGCGTGATTCAGTGCGATCAGCGCCGGATTTTCAGCGTTAAGTAAGAAGTTGGACGCATCATTCAGACGCCAGTGTCCCTGTTTGTCGATGCCCAGCAACACCACGTCAAACCTGGTTTTGTCGATCGCCTCAAGGATATTTTTGGCCGACTGCAACGACACCTCATGCTCGGCCGACTTCCCGCCAAACACGATCCCTACCCGCAACTTTGTCATCTGTTTTGCCCACTGAAAAAATCAAAACCACAAGATAGCATGGGGTTTGCGCGGGTTAAATTACCTGAAATCTAAATGCTGGCGACAGTAATTGCCTCGTCAGGCTGTTTTAATCGCAGCTACCTTTTCTCCATACGTTATCGACAGGTCGCAGGGATAACTTCGGATGAAGAGCGGTTGCAGATCAGAAAGGATAAGAGATGACTAAATCTGACGATCAGGCAGAGGGCAATGCGGGATATCGCCAGGTTTGGCTGGAGAATATCACAACCCGTTGTCGTACCTTACCCAGTATGGTGTTGCGGGCGCTTTCGGGATAATGATCTGCGATGTGGCGATGACGCCACATTCAGGACTATCGCTGACGATTCGCGGTGCCGCTTGAGAGGATGAAAACTGTGAGCTGAGGTAAAACGGTCAGCGTGGAAGATAGCTTCTGCAAGTTTCGCTTGTGTTCACACCAGCAAATATGAGGATGAGTACGTTTTCTCAGTTGCTCTCATCTTTGTGCGGCACATCATTTCTTTTTTGGTCGGGCGTTATCTTGCATAAAGGTTCGTAGGCAAGACCTGAGATCTTCCTGGTGTCCTTGGCGGGCTTCTTCTCCTTTCGCTTTCCCGACATGACAGGCCACGCGCTAAATAACTCTGAGAGTATTTCGAAAATCTGATGCATAGCTGTTGCTCACTTGTTCGAGTCAGGCAATGCCAATGACTTTAACATGAAGCTAATATTTAATGGGCCGGATTTATGAGAGGCGTTGAGGGTTAGTTACAGGTGAGAAACCGTGTCGCTGTTTCCGGCTTCAGCCATTATTGATGCGTGGTGGACTCTTTGAAACCGTCTACTGATTCTGCTGTGTGGCGCCAGCCGTGCCATTGATGATAAAGACTCGCAGAAGGCTCTGCAATTCACGGTCTTGATTCGGGCTGCTCAGGATAATCAGTTGAGGATTTCCCATGGCAGTGAAAATGCATCGCCACTTTGCCGCCACTCGAAAAGCCAGTAACAAAAAAGCCGCTTCAACGAGCGGCTTAGGTATATGTTTTTTTATCACTAAATTTGGTGGCCCCTGCTGGGTTTGAACCAGCGACCAAGCGATTATGAGTCCCAATTCGAAGTGAGTTAAATCAGTAACTTACTGATTTTTATATTTTCTTTAGGCCGAATAGAGACAGAAAGCGTTTAATAGCATTGCGCTCTGCTGCCAATTATTTTGAAAACTAGTCAACTAAAATCCGTAACCAATCACGGTTACTAAGAATTCGATAGAAAGGTCGTAAACGTGTTCTCAAGTAAGTGATCAGTTGATGTTCACTCATCTCTGAAGCTCTGGAGTTAAAAACGGGTACTGCTTCGTCGTAAAGCTCCCAATAAAAATTAGAAATTAAATTCGTTATTCTGGCGAAAGCTCTTGGCGGATAATCCGAAAAGTAGTGAGTAAAAAACGCCAACCTTTTTTCTATCTCATTGGATGATGAATCTGTTATTAAATAACTTATCTCCCTCCTGAGCCAAACTAACGCGCTGTAATAAATGTCTGGATTTTGAATGTTTTTTTCACGTTGATAAATGCGTAGGTATTTTTCTACATCATGGCGGTCTGGTGTGGGTTCGAGATTCAATGATGCCAGAATCAGGAGTGTGTCTGATTCTTCTCCAGCTATAATCTCTCTTTCTGCCCAATTTGTTATTGCTTTAATGGAATCATCCAAACCGATTACTTCGAAGGTCTCACTGAATACCTTTAGGCATAGTAGATCTTCTAAGCTCAGTTCATTATTATGGCATTCCATTTTCATCACAATTCCATTCTATTCAAAGGATTTAACAACATCGCTTCAGACAAATGGTCTGGTGCAAAGTGTGCGTATCGCATCGTTACCTTAATATCCGTATGTCCCAATATCCGTTGAAGCACAAGGATATTGCCACCATTCATCATGAAATGAGAAGCAAAAGTGTGGCGTAAAACATGCGTTAGCTGTCCGGCAGGTGTCTCAATGCCTGCGCGCTGCATTGCCTTTCTAAAAGCTGAATAGCACGTAGAAAAGAGTGGCTGCGCCTTTCTGCTTAATGGCAACTCAGCCTGCAACTTCTCAGTGATCGGCACTGCACGGTTTTTCTTGCCTTTAGTTTTTACGTAGATTATCTGACCCGCACGAATCTGGTTCCCTTTCAAACCTTCTGCTTCACTCCAGCGTGCTCCAGTAGCAAGGCAAATTTTAACGACTGTCGTTAAATCCTTAGAACGGCTACTCTCACATTCGGCAAGTAACGTGCGTATCTCATCAATGGTGAGATAGGCCATCTCTGATTCACTGATTTTAAACTCGCGCACGTTCTCTAACGGGTTCGGTGCGGCCCATTCATCTAACCGCCGCAGTTCATTAAACATCGCCCTGAAATATGCCAGCTCTAGATTTACCGTGCGCGGCGTAACCGTCTTTACTCGACTGGAGCGGGTGATCTTCCCGCTTAATAGCTGCTCGCTGTAGGACGCAAAAATCTTCGCGTTGAACTCGGTAGCGAGTGGATTTCCCATCGCTTCGCAGGCGAACGCCATCGTAGTTCGCCGCTTCTCACCATCCGCCAAGGTGATGCCATGCGTGTTGAACCACAATTCAACCAGCTCAATTATCCGGCGCTTATCTGTTTTCTCACCCAGCCAAGGCTTGTCCTGACGCTGATCTTTTACGAACTTCTTAAAAGATTGCGCTTCGCCTTTAGTGGCGAACTGGCGGCGTATTCTCTTACCGTCTCGGCCGTTCGGGAAAACCTGAGTCTGCCATTCCCCAGTGGGTAATTTACCTATCGCCATGCTATGCCTTTCTCTGAGCGGGCAACGACTTGCCCAAAAACTTGATATTATGGCCGCGCTCACCGCCTGGATGAAGTACGTATGGGCAGTGCAGATCACCAATGTGTTAGCCACGCCGCATATCAGTTGGCCCGAAAAGCCCGCCTGACTGGCGAACTGGCAATGGATTAACAACCTGGCACACAGATGGTAAAGTAAAATTCGCTAACCATTTAACGAAAGGGATCAGCAGGTATGGATACAACAGAGCAACTGGATGGTACGTATTATTTCAACCAATTGCCTAATCTGACGCCGCAGGAGTTGCTGTTCTGGATACTTATTGATGAGACACAAAAGCAACTAGGCGTTCAGGATATTTTGGCCGTTGCGGGATTAATTCTGGGCAACAATAATATCGACGTTCCGGGGAAACCTAACACGGCAACCCCCGGTACTTCCGTTGCGTCGCTCTTTTTCCGCAAACACCTTTCTTACAAATTCCGGTGCCGCATTCTGCCAACGCTGACCGCCAAATCTTTCAGCCTGCGTGGGCTGAAGATTTTTTGGGTAAACAATCTGGGGGCATTTGTAGGCAGAGCCGTGCCTGTTGTCGGATGGTTGATTCTGGCAAACGATGTTGCACAAATTAGTTTCCACACTGTCCATCGCTATAACCTGATTGTGCGATCGGAGGATAAAATCTGGTGAATAATATGACAGTAACCCCTGATGCAGTGCGCGAATTTATTCTGCGTGAACTGCCGCTGGTGACGACGTTTCTGTTGAAGAAAATTGAAGTCGGCGACGATGACATTCTGCAGGAACAGTTCGAGGCGGATGATATCGCTGAAATGGCGAAAAATTTTTTTAATGACTTTGATGTGCAGCCAGCAGGCTTCAATCTTGTCGCTTATTTCCCCTGGAAATCCTCCTCGCTGTTCTCACGCAAAAATGTAAAACAGGATAAAGAGCCACTGACCATAAGAATGTTTATTGAGTCAGCCCGTGCAGGGCGCTGGCTTTTCTGATTGCTCATAGCAGGTGATAAAGTTCCCCGTTTTGTCAGCTGCCACACAATTACAATAATATGATTTACCTTCCCTAAGGCCTGACCATAACGGAACTCCTTCACAGAAGTATCGCCATATAACACAGAATTATCACCTGGACGCCGCGAAACCGCACAACAGGCCAGCCGTTGCAGAAAACACCCATACAGCGGCAGGTTGAAAGCCATTATCCGGAGCTGGCCAGCGGTCTGCACCTGCCTGAAAGGCGCGTGTTGTTGCCCCGACTGAGGCGGTTAAAAGCGGAAACTTTGATGACCCCTTTCAGGCCGCGCTATGACGTCAATCTGCAGCTGCTGGACGCTGACGGTAATCCTGACGGCAGTACGCCGGTTTATCCTGCTGTGCCGTTGCCTGTACCGATAACCGGTAATGATCCCGGCATGTTTCAGTTCCCGCCGGAGGGTACGCTGGTTGAGGTCGGTTTTACCGGCGGACGCCCGGACAAGCCGTTTGTGCGCCAGACGATGCCGGAAGGGACCAGCCTGCCGGACGTTAAGCCGGGCGAACAGCTGCAGCAGCAGCGCGCGGAAGTATCGCAGCGGGTAACGCAGGCAGGAGACTGGGAGCGCCAGACCGATCAGGCCATCCGTGAAACGTCCATGAGCCGGGAGGTTAAAGCCGATACGGAAAAGCGTGAGCTGGTCAGCAGGGAAACGACTGTGAAAGCAACGGACAGGACCACGGTGATCGGAACGACGTCACTGATGGCCGGAGCCATTCAGCACGTAACGACCGGTAGTTACAGCGTGGCCGCACAGCAGAATCAGCTGATTACAGTGGGCGGCAATGCCGAATCGGACGTTACGGGCAGCGCGGCGATAAAAGTCGGGCAGGCACTGACTGAGAAAATCGGCCAGCTGCGCCAGAGCATTGCCGGGACGCGTCAGGAAATTATCGCGCCGGTGGTGTGGATTGGTTCAGAGAAGATTAACGTTGCCCAGCTGATGCTCGATACCGTGGCACTTGTGCAGCAGCTGGCTGAACAGCTGGCCAGCCATACGCACCCGTCAACCGGTCAGCCCACGAACAGCAGCGCCATCGCACAGAGTGGCCAGCAGGCCGCTGCGCTCAGTAAGAAATACTCCCCCGTCATAGGCAAGTAAGCCAGCACGCTAACCCGCTACCGCAGCGGGTTTTTTATTGCCCGTCACCAGAACGCCTCAGACGCACGCTGCGCTACGCGCAGGCGCGACCATTACGCACAATTACCTCCGACAGATCATCCGCAGAGCGTGGCACTGGCTGCGCGTCAGCCCCGGCAAAATAATCGCTGTGAAGACAAAATCGGCGCTACACCGCACCCGCCTGCAGGTTTTGGATCATAAAAATTTTTCAGTTTTATTTTTTTACAATGGGCATGGCCAGACTGCGCCATTGCTGGTGTTCTGCCTGAGTTCGCCAACTGAAAAGAGCGAAAAGAATTTCAGTGTTTTTCAGTTCTCTGGATCTCTATTGGATCTCAGGGTAAGCATAGTTTGTTGAATTTAAAGCATATTAAATATTTTTGTTCACTTTTTGGATCTCAAGTGGATCTCAATAAGACTAAGCGAGTCAACAGCCAAAGCAGATAGGACAAGGGTTTCAGAGGTTTCAGGACATTTTACAAGGCTGAAAAACACAGTAAGATATACACTGTTTTTATGTACAGTGTTTTTATTGGCAAGAGGTCGCCCAAATGCGACGTATTTCACTTAATGGCGCGCTGTTTATGTTTATGGAGCGGGGAGAAAAGCTAACTCATGAAACTATCTGGAATGACCGGCTGGGACCGGATAACAGATACGTGTTATGGCCACGGGGTGAATACTGGGATGTCCGATTCAAGCATGTTAAAAACAACAAACTTGAGTGGCTTCCTGTAGCAGATAAAATATTCACGAATGAAAATGAGGCGTGGACTGCGGCTTATAGTCATTGGCAGAAGCAATTAGCTGCAAAGTGTTTTAGATCAAAATGAATAAGAAAATCCTGTAAATATAAAATTCAAATTGATTTTTTATCAAGTGGAAAAGAATAATTCTTTGGAATGTAATTTATAAAACTTTGATTTTCTGTATCAAACAAACATATACTCTTTGTTTTAACAGAAATGCTAATTCCTTTTTGACTGTAAATTGCTAAAAGAACGAATTGGTCTGAAGTGTCAAGTGAGCACTGAGAGTGACCTTTCATAACAAGGCTTGATTCTTCTATTTTTGGTTCTCCTTTAACATGTCCGAGATTAAGGCATAATCCGGGCAAGAAGATAAAAATAAAGGCAAAGAATGCTAATCTTCTTGAGTTGTAATAATCTAACTTAAGCAAGTAATGATTAACAGTCCAAAAAATTACAATAGAGAATCCAAAGCAATATATTACGGATCCATAAAAATCTATTTCTTGTATTAGATATTTATAGGAATAATAAATGCCGTACAAGAAAAAGATAAATTGAAGGAATTTTATAGTTCTATCATATCTTTTAAATAACTTTATTTTCTCTTCTTTTTCGTCAGCAATAACGTCATCATTAGCCATGCTTAAAATATAAAAAGCAGTAAAGAAAAAAGCTGTTATGAAGGGCATGATAAGAAATTTGACCATGTCTAGTGGTGAAATTAGCCCTAAGACTACTTGAAAGTCAATGTTATACGATGACCAATAACCATAAGTGTAAGCGAAGCCCAGCAATACAATATATCCAGTAATTATGGCAGTTAATGGAATCATTCCTGTTATTTTAGATATTAGTTCTTTTTCGTTGAAAGCCATTAGTAACTCATTCCTTTGCAAAGCTAAAATTATCTTTTTAATGGTATCTTTGGAAACACAACATTAAGCAAAAAATCTTTAAAGAAGAAACAGCTGGACGTTCTTGAAAAACTTAGAAGTTTACGAAGAAAGGCCACCATCTTTTTGATGGCCTTGCTAGGATTTACCAGTGGCTGAGTAATTATGAGTAAAATGCAAACTTAATACTAGCAAAATCGCTGCCGCCATTTTGCCGCCAATTACAGAAGAAGTATGCATAAGTTATTGATATTTTTACGGTATTTATCATAGTTAGGTATTTTTGCATAACAACAAATTAAATCATCCGGAAGGAAATTCTGTTTTACTGCTAAAGAGGACTTTGACACTCCTCAACAAAGGTATACGCCCTTCAAATGTGAGGGTTCGGCATTTCAAGTTTCGTCTGTTCAGCTAGTATGTAGCTAAGCCTGATGGGACAAAAAGGGGACAGTTGACTGACAGAGACAAAAAAGCCACCTCTGAAAGATGGCTTAACTGCATGATATACATCACTAAATTTGGTGGCCCCTGCTGGGTTTGAACCAGCGACCAAGCGATTATGAGTCATATGAATAGCTTGTTTCATCATTTTCCATCTTTAATCATTCCCACCTTTTAAATAATAAAAATCAGTAATTTATGTTTGTGTCTTCGTTTCATGTTGTTCCGGGTATTTGCTTTCAGTATCATCCTTACGTCACCTGCTACATCACCCAGAAAACGGCAGTAAAACATTTCTCGTAAGGACTCTCTTTTGGCAGATAATTTAACGGACTCAATGGTGCGCGGCCTGAAAGCGCGCGACTCGGCTTATCAGGTATGGGACAAAAGTGGTGAGCGCGGAGCAGGGCGTCTGGGCGTTAAAGTTGAGCCATCCGGGCAGCGGGTTTTCTACTATCGCTACTACTGGGATGCTAAGCGCCATTTCATTCAGTTGGGTCGTTACCCTGAAATGTCGTTAGCTCAGGCTCGCCAGCTTGCGAAAGGTTATGCCGGTACGCTGAAGGAAGGAAAGAACCCTAAGGTCGAAAAGGCTGAACAGGAAATCGCGCTGGAAAAGCAAAAGCGTGCCGAACAGCTAAAGGGCAGCATCGAGCAGCTTATTCAGGGCTATACCAACAAAATGCGGGAAGATGGAAAGCGGACATGGCAGCAGGTGCTGTACCGTCTGGAAAAGGAAACCTATTCCTTCATCGCCAAAGATACGAAAGCTAACGAAGTCACACCGCTACATATCAAACAGATTTTGTCTGCCATCATTCAGCGCGGGGCGAGCGTTGAAGCGAATCGTGTGCGCTCTTATCTGATGGCGGCTTTCAACTACGGGCTCAAAGCGGACAACGATCCGGCCAACCACCAGCAGAACGTGATGTTTGGACTTGAGATGAACCCGGTGGGCGTCATCCCTAAGCAGTCGGCTGCAGAGAAAGCGGGAACCAACTGGCTGAAGTTGAATGAGCTGCAACAGCTAATGGGTGATTTTCCCAAAACGCCAAGCGTCGGCAGCACGGTGAGCTTGCTGCTTAATTTATGTGTTTACGCTGGTGGTCAGCGCCCACATGAACTGGCTTCCAGTCGGTGGGATGCCGTGAACTGGGAAGAGAAAACGCTGTTGATAGTTGCTGACGTCTCAAAGAACAAGCGCGACCATCTGGTGCCGTTAACGGATTCAGCTATAGAAATTCTGGAAAGGCTGAAGAGCGAGAACGTTAATGATAGCCCGTATATCTTCTCGCAGCGGTTGGATGCAGGTAAGCATCTACGAACTGACAGCTTTGCGCAGGCAATCATCTATTATCGCGAGCATTTTTCTGACAATCCGGTGTTTGTTGCGAGGGATTTGCGGCGGACCTGCAAAACGCTGATGGGCGAAATAGGTCTCTCGAAAGAGTTACGTGACCGTATTCAAAACCATGCATTACAGGATGTCAGCTCGAAGCATTATGACCGTTATGATTATCTTGTAGAGAAAAGAAGGGCATTAGAACAGTGGGAAAACAGGGTCAATCATATTGAACAGGCCACCAGCAATGTCGTAAATTTATTCCAGAGAGGATGAGAATTGGCTAGATATGGTCTGGATTATTTGGAGAGCATACGCTAGTCAGGTTCATCGGATAGCATATTGTTGAATAGACTGGGTATTATCGATGAAGCCGAGTTTGATGTGTTATCAGTTCACGCAGATACTGGCTTACAGTCTTTTTGACGGGCATAAAGCGTTTTGAAGGCTATTCAGGCCGAAATCATCGACAGCTATATGCCGATGATACAGCTTGTTGACGATATTTTGCCGAATTAGCGAGCTAAGCCTATAGCTTTTGCTCAATTTTCTGCACAGCTACACCCGTTTCAATAGCCGTTGAGCTAGCAGCGGAGCGGCAAATTTGTTGTTTGGTGATTTTGGCGCTGGTGGCTCGACTTTGCATTGTGAGGTCCTCATTGTGCTTATTGGGTTTGTAGTGGGTGGGAGATGAGCTTACAAGATGGTTTATCAGAGGGTGTTTGCCGGGAGGTAGCCCACCATTGAGGTGGGCTAATCTGCTTAATCCTGGTACTTGGCTCTTGCTCTCACTTCCTGCTTTGCATTTGGCCTGCAGAATCAGCAGGTTCTGACCGCCATTGAGCAATCCATCCTATCCCGTCAGTGGGTTGCTGTAGCAGGCAACCGCCAGGACCGTACTTAAAAGGAATCACTATGTTTCCCTCTTCCCTGCCCGCTCCGCGACTGCCCTCTGAAAAGTCGACATCGCGCATGGCCGTCCGGGTGACATGCTCTACGAACGCCAGCTGAATTCGCCCCCCGAACGCTACCCGGCATGGGAGAGCACCCCTGCGTCTTTCAGGCTGAAGGGAGGAATGCAGGCGCTGACGGCGGCACTCAAAAGTCAGATCCCTGCTCAGAAGATTAAAACCGGCCATCAGGTGGTGGCGGTTTCCCGGGCTGGCAAAGAAGTGCAGGTCCATACTAGGGCCGAAGGCAGTAAAAAAACCGTGTTTAACGGTGAGCATGTCTTCCTCGCTCTGCCTCCTGCCCTGGCAGCTAAAATAGAATTCAGACCGGCGATGCCGGAACAGGTGCTGTCAGGCTGGCGGAAAACCCCGATATGGATGGCCCCTCATGCGAAATATGTCGCTGTATATAAAACGGACTTATTGCATGCACGACAGCTTTCAGGGCATGCAGGGAGCCGCGTGGGGCCAATGGCTGAGATCCACGACGTGTCCGAGCCAGACTCGGGTAAAACGGTGATATTTGGTTTTATTGGCGTACCGGCAAAATCGAGATGGACTGTCAGCGAAGCTGCTCTCAAAAACCTTTGCCGGGAGCAGCTCGTACGCTTATTTGGCCAGGATGCGGCAGAGCCCGAAGCTGAGTATATAAAAGACTGAGCGGCGGATCCGTTTACTGCAACGGACTTTGATCTTCTGCAGGACGCCGGACACGTGATGCCTGAGCAACTTCCCGCCGGTGAAGAATGGTCTGGTGAGATAACGGGTATTGCCAGTGAATGGTCGCCGCAGTTTTCAGGCTATCTGGCAGGCGCCATTGAGTCTGCATCAATGGGGATTCAGCGCTGGCTACAACAGAATTAATCCTGTGAGAATGGTTCGCGGCCTTTCGAGCCAGAAATAGTGTGTTAAAAACATAATGATCCCGCTGGCGTTAAAAGGAGCTGGCTTCTGGAACGTCCGCTTCTGGCGCAAAGCTGACTGATGCCTAGGCCAATGTCCGCTATGAGCGAAGAGCGGACGTCTGTAAATTTACCATCATTAATTAATGAGGCTACTATACCTTGGTATTCCTTAATATTGTGTTACCTGAAGCGTCTCAGTTTAACAAAGTAAAATTTTGCGCCAACGATTCACCAGGAGCCTTTCTGGGCATGGTGATGAAGGCGCTCTCAGGAAGTGTTCTGTCATTACCTCCAACAGTACGCAGGGTTAATTTACAGTTGTACAACCTAACCCGGTATTGGTAATTGATATTTCCGATATTTCACCTGGCAGAGATGTCGGGTTACATCTGACGCTATATGTCGCATTCGCGCATAACCTTTTCAAAACGGAATGCATCATTGTCTTCCCCGAGGAAAACATCATCTTCTGAATGGTTAATGTCAGGATGTTTTTTATTAAAGAATTCGACGATTTTGAACCCACACTTGTTTACATAAAAATGGATGTTACGCCTTTCAAAATAGGGCGTATGTGTTTGCCAGGATACTGTCTCGGGATATTTTTTCTCAATTAAATGCCAGCCTTTAAGGCCTATGCCTCGGCCCTCTTCTCCAGCCCTTAAGAAAAAGAGATCGAGTGAATTGTGATGGGTTTTACTATCAATATTCAGCACAGCACCTCCAACCTTTCGACCATTACAAAGAATGTGAAGTGATACGGCATTGGTAGCATTCATTGTCATGTCTAGCGTTTTATCTGACGGGATTGGCTCATCTGAACGCTCTTCAAATTTATCCACTATCGCTACAGAAAAAGCTTTCTGTAAATCTGACTTGAAGTCAGCAATGTCAGCTATTTTTAGAGGCATAAGTGTTATGCGTTCTTTCATTTTTATCCTTAAGAATGTATTAGATAATCGGATTTGACAAATGCGGGTTATGTTCATCTTGAAAGCATTTCGTTCAAGGTGTAGATGAAAAAACCTCTCGGTCAGGTGGTTTTTAGAAGGTGCATCAATCAGCAAATTTCTTAACTATGGCGATTTTTTTTCAAAGTACAGGAACCGAACTCGCTCTGACAGCCTGGCCGTGAGTAGCCTTATCATTCAACACTTCTGTGTACTGTGAATCCTTCATCATAGGTGTTTTAACAATTAATTTTCGCGCTGAATAACGTCGTAATTATTCGGCTCTTGCGCCGTCAGTAAGCCACTCTGTTTAGTGGTCGTAATATCTGCCGCGCTATGAAACCTTTTAGAACCACCAAACGTTTGCTCCTGGCACCAAGCGGGCACCACGTAATTCTTTTCCGCCAGCAACGTATAAGCAGGACAACTTTTATAATTATCAACCCGCCTTTATCCTCAGAAATATTTGCGGCAGAGTTTATTCTGCCTTCAGTCAGGGTGACTGACTTTAGTTTCAGGCAGCCAGAAAGAGAATCGGGTGCCATTAAGATTGTTTTTTTCGCATGACACCTTTCCACCCTGTGCAAGCACGATCGCTTTGACAACCGCCAGACCTAAGCCTGTTCCGCCACTCAGGCGTGAACGTGAATCATCTGTGCGCACAAACGCATCCCAGATCGATCTGGCAAAAGCCGGATCGATGCCGGGTCCCTCATCATCTATATGCACCGCTACGAAGCCAGCTTCCTGTTCACAGGAAATCATGACGACGCCAGGGATAGAATAACGACGGGCATTTTCCAGAAAGGCCAGCATCACCTGCCTGAAGCGTAAAGCATCGCATTCAATGATGGCCGGATTAACTTTCAGCACGAGTGAGTGGTGACTGGCTTTGAAATCCTCTTTCACCAGTTCAGCTAACGATTCAATCTCACTTTTGATATTCACGCGCTCATAGTGAATATGCAGATGTCCCGTCTGGGCCAGACTCAGCGTTCGGAGATCTTCAATTAACCGCGTCAGGCCATCGGCCTGATGAATCAGATTAACGAAGAGCTTATGATCGGGCGCAAATATACCGTCAGCTAAACCCTGAAGTCTCCCGCGTAATATCGTCACCGGGGTTCTTAATTCGTGTGCGATAGCGGCGTTCCAGGTCCGGCTATCGTTTGACAGGGTTTCGAGTGTTTCCGCCATGCGGTTAAAGTCTTTGACCAGCGCATTAATCTCACCGATTTCGATTGCGCCTTCACTCGCTCGTGCGCTTAAATCACCTTCCGCGACGCGCTTTGCACTGTGAGTCAGCGACTCCAGAGGAACGATCATCTGACGCGCGAACCGTGCAGAAAAAAACACCGAGACGGCTATCGTTAACAGCGTTGTCACCAGCAGGGTAATCCAGTCGCTGGCTGTCCCCTGGTCGAGATCGAGCGGAACAAGCTGACCTGAAAATAATCCAATAACGGTCGGATAAAGTGAGTAGGTGGCAAACGAGGTCAGGAAGGAATAGATCGTAACTTTGACGATGAGCCAGTTCAGCTGCCCGCTAAGACCACGCTGCTTCATTTACTCTCTCCCAGGCGATAGCCGAAGCCCCTCACATTTTGCAGCAGTCCTGATACCCCCGCGTCATCGAGTTTCCTGCGTAATTTACTGATATGGCTGTCAACGGTTCGCGGTAACGTGTCACCTTCCGGAAAACACGCGTCCAGCAGTTCATCCCGGCTAAAAACCCGGTTAGGTTCGCGCACAAAATGGGTGATCAATCTGAACTCGGTTGTGGTCAGGCGGGGGGCGATATCCGTCCCGTCAGGTTTAACAACCACGCTGTGCTGCTGCAGGTTAATGGAAAGCGATCGGGTAGAGTAAATATCTTCCGAACGCGTGATAACCTGGGTACGTCTCAATACTGCCTGAACCCGTGCCACAACCTCAGCAGGATTAAACGGCTTAACGACATAATCATCGGCCCCAATACGGAGTGCGGAAAGTTTATCCACATCATCGTCGTTGGCCGTAAGCATAATGACCGGGGTATTTCCGCGCCGACGCACTTCGGCCAGCACCTGCCAGCCATCCATCACCGGCATGCGGACATCCAGTATGATCAGCTCAGGTGAGGATGTCGCACAAAACGCCAGGGCTAACGCTCCGTTTTCCGCATGACTTACCGTGTAACCGGCATTCTGCAGATAGGCGGTTAATATTGCGGCTATTTCAACATCATCTTCGACGATTAAAATCACGCTGCTGTTCATCCTTATCCTGTCTTCGATCTGTATCGACCCGGACGGCGACGGTGCAGATCTGATTCTGAAAGACCGCCGCCGGGCTCATACTAAAAGAGTGTTAACGTCGCTATGGCTTCAGGGACGTTGTCATGATGATATCAGGTCCGTGAAACAATAAATCAGACGAGATACGCGCTGGGCGCGCGGTATGCATATCATTTTTCATGCGTACTCAGCCTGTTGCGCAGTGTCATCACGGTGACAAAAAACAGCGGAACAAAAATAACGGCCAGAACCGTAGCGCTGATGATCCCCCCAAAAACGCCGGTGCCGATGGCATGCTGGGTTTCGCTGGCGGGTCCTGAAGCCATGATCAACGGGACGACGCCCAATCCGAAAGCCAGCGAGGTCATGATAATCGGACGCAGACGCATTCTGGCCGCAGTGATTGCCGCTTCACGCAGGCTCTTGCCCTCCTGGTGTAACTGTCTGGCAAACTCAACAATGAGCACGGCGTTCTTGGCTGATAGTCCAATCACCGTAATCAACCCCACTTTAAAGAACACGTCATCAGGCAATCCGCGAATCATCACGGCGGCGACAGCGCCCGCGATCCCCAACGGAATCACCATCAATACGGAGAGCGGAATGGCCCAGCTCTCATAGAGCGCCGCTAAGACCAGGAAGATCACCAGGATAGAGAGCGCCATCAGCATAGGTGCCTGTGCGGCAGACTGCTGCTCCTGCAACGACTGGCCGGTCCATTCAACTGCGAACCCCGGCGGCAGCTGTCTGGCCAGCGCTTCGATCTCTTTCATGGCATCACCACTTGACACACCCCGCGCAGCGCTACCGGAGAGCCTCATCGCGGGATAGCCCTGATAGCGGACCTGCTGGAGAGGGGCTGACGACCAGACCGGCGTTACAAAGGTCTTCAGCGCCACCATCCGGTTTTCACTGCTTCGGACATACAAATTGAGGATGTCATCAATCTGCATACGATCTTTCGCCTCTGCCTGAATAATTACCTGCTGCATCCGGCCTTTATTCGGGTAATCGTTGACGTAGAGCGACCCCATGGCGGCGGAGAGCGTATCGCTGATGCTGCTGAACGAAACGCCCATGGCATTGGCCTTTTCACGGTCAATATTCAGCCGGACCGTCGTTCCCGGCGGCAAACCGTCCGGGTACACCTGGGTGACTTTGCTGCTTTTCGCGGCAAGCTGTAAAAGCGTATTCTGTGCGGCTTCCAGCGCCGCATAACCCTGATTCGCACGATCTTCAAGTCTCAGCGTAAAGCCCGATGTGTTTCCCAGCTCCTCGATGGCCGGGGGCATCATCGTCATGATGGTGCCTTCCGGCGAGTCGCGCATGGCCTGTCCGACAAATTCAACTTCACCCCGGGTCGTGTTATTGCCGCGTTCTTTACCCTCTTTCAGTACGGTGAAAGCCAGTGCGGTGTTCGCCCCGGCACCGGAGAAGCCAAAGCCAATGATGGATTGATTGGTCGCGATGGCGGAACGCGAATTCAGGGCTTCCTCATATTTTTTTACCACCGCCAGTGTCCGCTGCTGAGTGGCCTCTGCCGGTAGCTGAAACGCAGTCATGAAATAGCCCTGATCTTCTTCTGGCAGAAAAGCTGAGGAGAGCTGACTGAATGCCAGCCCGGTGCCTGCGCACAGGGCAATAAATAACAGCATCATCCGGCCAGAGCGCTTCAGAGTCACACCTGTCCAGCCCGAATAGCGGTTTGTCAGTCGATCAACGCCGCGATTGAACAGGCCGAAAAAACCGCGCCGGGCATGATCGGAAGGCATTTTAAGCAGCGTCGCGCACAGTGCGGGCGTCAGGGTCAGGGCCAGCAACGCGGAGAACAGAATTGCGGTTGCCATTGAGAGGGAAAACTGACGATAGATGATGCCGACTGAACCGCTGGCGAATCCCATGGGGATGAAGACCGCCGTGAGCACCAGCGTAATGCCGGTGATGGCACCCGTTATTTCGCGCATCGCTTTTGAGGTCGCCTCACGGGGCCCGAGGTTTTCCTCACGCATGATGCGCTCAACGTTTTCAACCACGACAATCGCATCATCAACGATGATGCCGATGGCGAGCACCAGTCCAAACATCGTGAGAACATTAACGGAGAAGCCAGAGAGCAGCATCACGGATAGCGTGCCCAACAAGGCAATCGGCGCGACAATGGCGGGTATAATGGTATAGCGGATGTTCTGCAGGAACAGATACATCACCACGAACACCAGCACCATTGCTTCGAGAAGCGTGTGGATCACCTTCCCGATTGAGAGCTTTACGAAGGGTGCGGTGTTGAAAGGGAGCGCGTACCGGATGTCCTCCGGCATCGACAGACTCAGTTCCTGCATCCGGGACGTGACCGCTTCTGCTGTCTTTACCGCGTTGGCACCGGGCGCCAGCATAATCGCCGCACCCGTTGAGTTCTGACCGTTCTCACGCATCAGCATGCTGTAACTTTGAGAACCGGCCTCCACTTTTGCCACGTCAGAGAGTTTGACGCTGGAGCCATCCTGATTCGCGCGCAGCACAATGCGGCCGAACGCTTCCGGCGTGGTTAACTGACCCTCTACCATTAAGGGAAGGGTGACCATCTGACCGGGCAACGCGGGCTCGTCGCCGACCCGTCCCGGGGCGATTTGCGCATTCTGCTGGGTGATGGCGGCAGAGATATCATTCATCGTCAGGTTGAGTGAAAGCAGTCTGGCAGGATCCACCCAGACGCGCAGGGCACTTTCCGCGCCGAACAGCTGAACACGTCCTACGCCAGGCAGTCTGCGCAGTTCTTCAACCACGTTTCGGGCCATGTAGTCACTTAACGCTTCGCTGTCTGTTTTCCCGGCTTCAGAGGTGAGACTGATAATCATCAGGAAGCCGGTGTCAGCCGATTCAACCTGGAGCCCATTCTGCCGCACCGCCTGAGGCAGGCGGGATTCCACCGTCTTAATACGGTTCTGAACATCAACCTGCGCCAGTTCAGCATTTGTGCCCGGTTTGAACGTGACCGTAATGGTCGCCTGGCCTGATGTGTCCGTGGATGACTCAAAATAGAGCAGATTCTTAACGCTGGAGAGTTCACGCTCGATCAGACTGACGACCGTGTCGTTCATCGTCTGAGGTGAAGCGCCTGCCCAGGTCGCGGTGATGGTGACATTCGGCGGTGCCACCGAGGGGTAACGGGCCACCGGCAGTTTCGGGATCGCAATAATCCCGAACAGAATGATGAACAAGGCGACCACCCAGGCGAAAACCGGGCGCTTAATAAAAAACTGAGTCATTTTACTCTCCGGCCTTCATGGTCAGAATTGCAGGGGTGGCAGCTGAAATCACTGCCGCGACTTTGGTGCCGTTGCTGAGCTTATCCATGCCCTGGACGACGACACGGCTGCCGGCAGGTAATCCTTCGGCAATGCGGTAGGCGCCATGGATTAACTCCCCGACGCGGACGTTGATCTGACGGGCCTGTTGCTGACTATCTACTATCCAGAGCACAGCGTGCCCCTCCTGATGCGAGACCGCCTGCTGGGGAACCATCAGCGCATCGTCATAGTGCTGACGAGGGATCTCAACCCGCACAAACATGCCGGGCAGAAGTTCGCGGTCAGGATTACTCACCTGGATGCGCACCATCACGTCGCCCGTCGCGGTATCAACGCTCATGCCGGAGAAAAGGATCCTGCCCGGCTGTGGATAGACCGTGCCGCCAGGTAACAACACCTTTACCGGCACGCCTGCAGCGGCGTCCTGATGAATCGCCGCCTGCTGGCGCAGCTGGTGGTAAACCTCAGCGGGCTGGTGGACGTCCACATAAATGGGGTCTGTCTGGTAGATGCGAGCCAGTGGCGTGCTGTCGCTGGCTGTCACATACGCCCCTTCGGAAACCAGAGCCTGATCGATACGTCCGAATATCGGTGCCTCAACGGTGGCAAAACTCAGATCAAGCTCTTTGCGCCTGAGCGCGGCGCTTGCCTGCGCAACATCTGCCGCGGCCTGACGAGCATTCGCGATAGCTTCATCAAAACTCTGACGGCTCACTGCACCCGTTTTCATGAGTGGCCGCAGACGCGCCGCCTGCTGCTGAGCCTTGTCATTGGCGGCCCTGGCACGCTGTAAACCGGCCTGCGCACTGGCGACTTCCGCTTCAAAAGGCGCCGCGTTAATCTGAAAAAGGGGCGTACCTTTTTTAATTTCTGCGCCCTGTTCAAACAAACGACGCTGAATAATACCGCTGACCTGCGGGCGTATTTCTGCTGTGTGCAGCGCGTTAACGCGACCCGGAAGCATCTCGCTGACCGCTAACACTTGTGGCTGGATCACCTCAATGGCAACCTGAGGAGCAGGGGCTTCAGCTTCATTAATGGTTTTATCATCGCAGCCCGTCAGCGCGACAATCAGGGCAACCAAAAATAAAGGCAGCGAAAAGTGTTTGAGGGACAACATGGGTTTCTCGTCTCAAAGAGTGATGACCCATATTATCGGACACGCGTTTATTCGCCGTTGAGGGTGTGTTGAGATTGTGTGTAGAAGCGAAATTTTTTTATTTTATTGTATTGCCAGCGAAAAACCGGCTGGCAATGAAAAAACCTGACTGCATTCACTTTCAGAACAGCGTACGGCCTGAGGGCATAATATCGCACCACTGTTTTTTGTAATGCCAGCCTGGGTTGTAGGCCCCCAGAGAAAAAATAAATTTTTTATCTGATGACGCAGCTAACCATCTGGCGTGCTGGATATTCTCCCAGAGCAAAACAGAGCCAACCCCCATCGATTTAAACCGGGGATCTATCCCGCCATTAAAGTCTTCGAAGTAATACCATGTTGGGCACTCAACTTTATAATTAAGATCAAACGCGCAGGGTGAGTCATTGATGAATAAGACTTTGCCGAAAATCATGTCTCTGAACGTGGTGAACGTCTCAGTCAGGATGCCGGTGTCAGTACACTTAAGGCTGTTTTGCCAACGCAAATCGAACAGGTGCTGATAGATAGCGGAAAGTTCAGCAGGAGAAAAAGAGGTCACATCTTCGACTGTTCCGCCTGCTTTTCTGAATCGCCGGACCTCACCGGTACGTTTCTTAGCGGTTTTCACGGAAAAGTCAGACTTGATGTGAGCCATTTTCTTTTTAAACAGGTTGTGACGGATGCTGTTAAAGATGACGCCCTGAGAATGGGGCGATAAGCGCTTAGTTTTAAATGGAAGAATGACTTTTTCACCCGCCTTAATCGGGAGGATAAGATCATCAAAAACAAAGGGAAGATTGGATTTTTTATATTCCAGCGAGCCATTGATAGAAAACACGGCAGCAATGGGTTGTCCGTGTCGCCTTTTCATGTAGTAGTGAATCCGGACGCCTTCACGCTGAGCAAGATAAGCGAGAACGCGGGGATGGGTGCAAACACTCCCCCCAAATGCAGCGTAAATTTGAGCGTACGCGGATGGCGTACACGCTTCCCAGCCGGTATTTTTAAGTTTTAAGTGTGTTGTAAACATGCCTGTCACCTGAAGTGTAACGCGAGAGTCCGCCTGAGAATCTGTGCGGAAATATTTCATGACGGGCAAGGGTGTAATGGATAGATATTAAACAAGGGGTAAACAAATGCTGGGATTTATACTATAAATCCTCTTTGTTTAGCTTCTACACATGTTCTACACAAAGTCTGAACTGACTCTCCATAAATAAGTGCAGGAAAAACGTCATTTATTAAAATAATAATAAGTTCATGAAAAAGAGTTTAAATAAAGCTTGATCCCAAATGGCAAAAGTTGCTCAAATCAGAGCGTGAACTCAGCAGGGATGAGGAGATTCAAGAGTTGCTTTATATGCATAGGATATAAACAGAATCTAAATGAATAAATTTAATGAAATGTATGCACTGTTGTTGAGTCTGGCGGTTATTATTAGCTTTATACTGGTGTGGTTTACTACCTGACAAGTGATTAACTCGGCAGGAGGGAAGTTAGTATCAAATAACAACTTCACCCTTAAATTCATAAAAACAATGTAATTACAATTATTTTATTAATTTGTGAATTATTTTAATGCTCGGGAAGTGTTCTATTAATGCTTTCCATTGATAAAACAGATTAAATGGCACTATCATGAAAAAAATCCTTATTACCGGTTCTACAGGTTTTCTGGGCGGGGCTGTCGTAGCAAATTTATTACATAACAACGTTAAGGATCGACTGCTACTACTGGTCAGAGGCGAAACTGTTGAGGAAGGGTTGCGCCGGCTCAAAGCGAACCTGAAGAACTTTGGTTTAAATGAGTCAGTTACCAATACAATAGCACCTGAAAATATTATTTTGGGTGACATGGAATTTACGGATAATTTTATTCATGACGCACGACTTAATGATGTTACCCATGTCATTAATTGTGCAGCTGTGGCCTCATTTGGTAAAAATCCCACCATCTGGAAAGTAAACGTTGAAGGCACATTTCGGTTTGCTGAACGAATGAGCCGTGTTGAAGGATTAAAGAAATTTATCCAAGTTGGAACCGCTATGTCCTGTGCGCCGGAACCCGGCTCACTGGTCACTGAGGGCGGGCTCAACTCCTGCCGGGATCAGCATATCGTTGAATACACCTGGAGTAAGGCTTCGATTGAAAAGCTGATGACAGAGAAGCTGCCGAAGTTGCCACTGGTTATTGCCCGGCCGTCGATCGTAGTGGGTCACTCCGTTCTGGGATGCCTACCTTCAGCCAGCATTTTCTGGGTATTCCGGATGGCGCTGGCACTGGGTAAATTCACCTGCGACCTGAATGACCGTATTGATGTAGTTCCCGTTGATTACTGCGCGGAAGCGCTTATCATGCTGCTTGATGCAGAAGATGTGATTAATGAGGTAATTCATATTTCTGCAGGAACAAACAGCTGTGTGACATTTGCCGAAATTGATGAAGCGATGGCCAAAGCATCAGGAAGCAGGCCACTGGGGGTTGATTACCAGAAGGTGTCTTATAAACAGCTTTCTGAAAGTCGGAGAACTTTTAAGGATCTGTTTGGACCCTGCAATGAGCGGATAATGCTTCGCGCCATGAACCTGTACGGTCATTTCTCAAACCTTAACGTGGTATTTGATAACTCTAAGCTAATGCAGCTTGGAATGAATAAGCCTTCGCGGTTTACCGATTATCTGGATCGCTGCGTGCTGACAACGCGTGATTCAACCATTGCCGAACTGATGCAGATCGATTTTAAATAGTCCGCTATCGAAAAAGCACAGAATACCGGGGCATAATTGGGGTCACGTAATGAGTTATGTAGCCCTGTTCATGATGAATGGTGATGCTCCGCTGGCCAGGATGCATCCACACTGGTTTCCAATCCCGCAGGGATGACGCGCCTGCATGACTATATGCTGACCGGGGGTCTTCAGGCGCTCTACGGCGATACGCCTTATACGCTGAATAACGATGCCGGACTGCAGGGGAACAGCCCTGGCAATACGATTGGCTGGTTCCCCGGAGCCAGCATCTTTTATCACCAGCGTCTGAATGACCGCTGGTCGGCGGGTATAGGTCTCTACGGCAATTACGGCCTCGGGCTGGACTTTGGCAACTGGGCGGGAGAACGCCTTATCAAAAAGAGCACGCTGGTCGGCATGACGCTGAGCCCGGCACTGGCGTGGAAAATCAACGACCGCCTGTCATGGGGCGCGGGTGTAGGTATCAATTACGGCTTTCTTTCCCTGACCCGCAACCTCGGCGGCCAGGATGAGAAGCAGAGCGACCACGACTGGGCCACCAACTTCCGAACCGGGTTATTGTTTGACATCACGGACGCCACGCGCGCCGGCCTGACGTATGCCAGTAAAATCGAGTATCACTTCAACATTGACGGCACCGCACGCTTCCCTCAGTTGCCTAATCAGCAATATACCCTGCCGCTTTCGGCGCAGGTTAACACCCCTGCGCAGCTGATGTTCAGCCTGGTGCATGATTTCAGCCCGCGCTGGTCGGTGCTGGGCGATCTGGGCTGGCAGGACTGGAGCGCTTACGGAGCAAACCAGGTTTATATCAGCGGTGAGCCGCTCGCACGTGATAATCGTCTGCGCGACACCTGGCACACCGCGCTGGGCGTGCAGTTCAGGCCCGATGACCGCTGGCGTCTGAACACCGGCATGGCCTATGACAGCAGTTTCTATCGCTCACAGGATAACTCCTCCCTGACCATGCCGTCGGGCGCAGCATGGCGCTTTGGCATTGGCGCGCAGTACCAGGTCACGCCTGCCAGCAGCGTGGGTGCCGCTTTTGAATATCTCACCATGGAGTCTTCCGGCGTCAGCGCGCCAGTTGTTAAAGGTGGCTATAACGACCCTGCAATTTACTTTTTCAGCATGAACTACAGTTATCAGTTCTGACAATCCGGTTCTGGTTAACCCTGAGCAGTGCTTTGCCCTCCCGCGCAGGATCCGGACGACGGAAATCACACTGACCACCGGTCCCGGCCGCTGCGCCTGGCGCGATACAGTGCTGCATCTGCACGCGCAACTCCTGCGCGTGAACGTCTGCATCAGGCACCTGGCGGATTGACGCCAAGCCAATGTCCGCTAAGAGCGATATGCGGCAGTTGTCACATGCAGTGAAATCATTAATTTTTACTATGTATAGGAGTGGCAGACTTTCACACAAAAGTGGATAATAAGATTTTTCTTATGTAAATCTCTTGGTGCTGTTAAAAAATGACAGAATTTGAAATAAATAGTCCGCTGCTTCAGCTCGCTTTGCTTGAAACTCTAAAGCGAGACGATATACACGATGAAATAGATTTATTTCTACCTTTTATTGCAGTAACTGCATCAGAAATTGGCAAGCCAGTTATAAATGAGAGTGATATACAGTATAAACTGCAGCAAAGCTTTGGGTTTAAGCCTCCACTGGCAGCGGTGAAGGTCTTAATGACACGAGCTAAAAAAAGAGGCCTTCTAATCCGTGAAAATTATGCTTTCATTCCCGTTCACGATAAAATTACTGAATGGAAAAATGGCTTTGAGCATAAAAAAGAAGATGTTGAAACCTCGCTTGCAAGTCTCAAAAATGAGTTTATCATCTTTACGGAGACCAACTTTGCTAAGAAAATCTCTGACAGTGAAGCTGAGAAACTAATTACTGGATTTATTGAAGTGAATGTCAGCAGCGTGATTAGCCACCGGGCTTATCAAAAAATGGAACTTGCTGATCGCATTAAAAACACCAACCATGTTATTGCATCTTTTATAAGTCATATTCATCGCAATCAGCCTGGAGTTCTTGAGCACTTCAGTCGGTGTGTTAAAGGAATGTTACTAGCTAATTATCTATTTTATGCGGATAAAGCTACAGACAAGAAATCTTATAAAGGCATTACCGTCTACCTTGACTCTCCAATAGTCATAGGCATGCTAGGTTACAGCGGACGTCAAGCTAAAGAAGCATATATAGACTTTTTGAACCTTTTAAAATCACTAGATATTAAAATAGTGATTTTTGACCGCACACTTAGTGAAATTGAAGGCCTGCTTTATGCTTGGAAAAATGACATTTCACGGAAACGTTATGAACGATTTAATACAAAAACGTTAGAGTGGCTGAGGGCGCAAGGCTATGATGCAGAACGTATTGATACTGATCTTAAGCTTTTGGAAAGTAATATTTATAAACTTGGCATCGATGTTCAGCTCGGTTTTAGTCCTAAGACAATGTATCAATGTGATGAAGCAAAACTTCAAAGTGCTATTGGAAAGGCTTTTCGGCGAGATAAAAATCTCGAGCACGACACTGTTTGCGTTTCCCGTGTACACAATATGCGGGAAGGTAAAATAATCAACAACCTCAGTCAGTCTTTTAGTGTTTTTGTTACTCCCAATACAGGCTTGGTCAAGGAGGCTAATGATTTTTTCCGCCATGAAACTAACCGCCAGGCTATTCCTGTAGTCGTTTCAGAGCAATGGATGACAGCCATGTTCTGGCTAAAAAAGCCGGACATTTATGCTCGGCTACCTCAAGAGCAGCTTCTTTCAACAGCTTACAGCTTATTGTATACCGATGATCGCTTCTGGGAAGCTTTCATCAGTCGTCTTGAAAAACTTGAAAAACGCGGAGATGTTACTCAAGATGAATTTCTTCAAATCCGCTGGGATAGTGATCTTCTCCGACTTGTCCATGATGTTTCTGTTGATGTGGGAGAAAATTTTTCCGAGGAAGATGTTTTCGACGTTGTTAATACTATTAAGAGAAAACATGATGAAAAACATTAAAGTGATATGGCAGAACTTGAAGACCGAAGTCGTTCGGAAATTGAGACTGTACGTCAAGAAGCATCCACACAACTTCAGGCCATTAGTCAGGAGAACCAAGCTGCGCAGGAAAGAATTGAATCTTTAGAGCGCAAAATACGTAAGGGCAGTGCCTTTTTGGCAGGTTCAATAGCTTGGTTTTTCAGTGGGGTGCTTGTTTTCGCTCTTTGCTTGGCAGCGGTGAAAGGTATTCCTGATGAAATACAGCCTGCGTTGATCAAAAGCGAGTTATTCAAAGGTAATCTAGTCGGATTTACAGTAATTATTACCTTATTATTTGGGTTAATAAGTAGCATTACAGGGATAGATTTAGCTGTTTGCCACAAGTTTATAAAAGCAAAAATGGAAAAATGGTTTTTTTCCTTATTTAGTTAATTTTTACGATACAGTTAGGTGGTTAGTTATTTCTACTTAACCCATACTGCTTACAATTTTAAGGTATGTGCGGTGTCCGCTTC
>NZ_JAJNDH010000009.1:0-122998 GCF_021043305.1 Pantoea sp. MHSD4
ATGCCAAGAAAAGAACCAGATATCCTGAACATAGCCGATGCGTTTAGCGAAACAGACAAACGCACAGGTGAAGTTGTTACTCTTACCCCCAACAGTAACAACACCGTGCAGCCGGTAG
Source organism: Pantoea sp. MHSD4 (assembly GCF_021043305.1). NCBI lineage: Bacteria > Pseudomonadati > Pseudomonadota > Gammaproteobacteria > Enterobacterales > Erwiniaceae > Pantoea > Pantoea sp. MHSD4. The sequence continues at coordinate 119 of NZ_JAJNDH010000009.1, forward strand.
CGCTGATGCGGCTCGGCTTATTTGTTCCGACGCTCAAATCTACGGCGCGCAGTCAGAAAAACCAGATGAATGCCATGGATGTGACACAGGATCTTAAGCAGTTATCCCTGGTCAGGTCAGAAGGCTATGACAACATTAAGATTCTGGGTGCCCGGTTGGATATGGATAATGATTTTAAAACCTGGGTCGGGATCATTCGAGCATTCGCCACGCATGAGTGTCTGGGAGACACTGTAACGCTCTCTTTCGTTGAATTCGCAAAACTCTGTGGCATACCTTCGGTACGACTCTCCTCGAAGCTCAGGAGCCGCCTGGACGCATCCTTGACGCGTATCGCATCGAATACTCTGACCTTTACCAGTAAAGGCGGAGAAAACTACACGACGCATCTGGTGCAGTCGGCTAAATACAGCATCAAGAAAGATACGGTAACGCTGCAGGCTGACCCCAAAATCTTTGAGTTGTATCAGTTCGACAGAAAGGTTTTGCTGCAGCTGAAAGCTATCAATGAGCTGGCCCGCAAAGAATCCGCTCAGGCACTCTACACCTTCATTGAAAGCCTTCCTCCTAAGCCTGCCCCGATATCAATGGCGCGTCTGCGTGCCAGACTAAACCTGACGTCACGCGTGATTACCCAGAATGCGACTGTCAGAAAGGCCATGGAGCAGTTAAAAGAGATTGGTTATCTTGATTACACCGAAACACGGCGGGGCTCGTCAGTCTACTTTTGGGTGCATTATCGTCATCCTAAGCTGCGTCCGGCCGAACTGCCACTCAGCAACTCTGACCTGATCGATGATGAGATCGACGATTATGACGATCTTGATCTTGACCCCGGCGTTATTGATGTCAGCCTGCCTGAACCGATGATCGAAGAGGAGAACAGTGAACTGGTCATGGTGTCTCGTGAGGAAAAAGAATTACTCAACAAAATCAGAAAGCAGAAGAAGCTGTGACAGATTCGCTGTGTCGCTCTCGCCATTTTGCAGGGATAGGCTTCTTTAAAACGGTAACCACTGTAGCGAGTACTGCTACTCGCTACAGTGGTTAGTGAACAGTGATTAACAACAGATATCTTGTCTTAATAGCGTCGCTGCCAGCATGCTCACTTGTCATTTACTCTTTTTCTGAACTGAGTCCGGTGATTTTCATGCTCGCTACAGTGGTTACTCACTGTGTATAGGGACCTGTCTGTTAATCTGTTAAAGCCAGATAACCAAACAATGGCCTGTTATTCACTCGTTACAGTGGTTACTACGTCTGCTTCAGACTGGCAATCGCTGGGTTAGAGAGACCAGATGCGCTACCGGGATAAAATTTGAGTTTTTATGTTACTCGCTACAGTGGTTAGTCCCTCCTGATTTCTGCTTAATCCTCTGATTTTCCTCTCCGACGCGCTCAGGCTTTACTCGCTATAATGGTTATCAGGCTAATTTTTCGTAAAAACGGCCAGTTAATGCTCAGATAACAACGATCAATAATGAAATGTTCTCGCTACAGTGGTTATTAATTGGGAGCAGAATTGTTTAGCTTACTCTCCATAGTGGTTGTTATTGTCAGGGACTTTTATGCCTGGCAATGAATCCCTGATTAAAGTGATTACTCACTATCATTTAATGCCTCTCCAGGTAAGGTTTTTGTTAACAGCTTCAATTAAACCTCTCCCTGAATTGTTACTCGTTACAGCCGTTAATAAAGATACCCACCTTTAGAATTTCGCTGACAAAATGCTTTATCGCATCCTTAAAAGCTCTTCTGTAAGGCCGCAGACTGCGACAATTGATGCAATCAAGAGTCAACTTTCATTATTGTGAAGGGGATTCGTCTTTTACTCTCTACAGTGGTTAGGGCATGACTAACGTGCACGGGTGCTGTTGAGGTGTGTTTAAAGCCAGAGTGGTTGAGTTGCCCTGAATGCTTTTTTCATTTACTCGCTATAGTGGTTTCCGAAAATCTGCATGAGGCCTGTCTACTCGCTACAGTGGTTAGCTGATGGATTTTGATACGAAATAAGGATCTGCTATCGCTGATTTCTCAATGCAGATGTTAAAAGGTGAGCTTTTCTCACTACAGTGGTTGCTCTGAGATCTTAGCGAGAATGAATAGTGAGACCAGAGATTTATCAACAATTGCAGTAAGAAGTGGCCGGGTTTCCCGATATCACAACACGGAGGGCAGTGGGGGAGGGCATGTTCAGAGGGATGAGGTTAAAGCGCTGAATGACTCTTTAAAGGACAGTTATCAAAGCGGCCGCACCCGGGCGCACCGCTTGATACTGTTCAGGCAGCTTGCCCTATATCGCTTCCCGATATTCGGGCCAGGCGACAGACTGTGCTTCGTAGCGGCCTGCAGCAGCGAACAGCGTGCCCTGGAAATTAATCACACCTGCGGCCTCCAGCCACATCCACTCTTCAGCCTGTACGATCCCTGCGGCAATCACATTGATCTCCAGTGCTGAACAGCATTTGATGATCGCCTGCACAACGGCCTGCTTTGGCCCACTGCGATGGACGTCACGAGTGATACCAGCATCTATGCGAATGCGGTCGGGCTGAATATGAGTCAGTAATGACAATCCTGCGGAACCGTCACCAAAATTGTCGATGGACAGACTAATTCCAGCCGCTTTTAGCGTGCGTACTGCCTCAGAGAAATCTTCCAGCTGCGAGATAACTGCAGTTTCACTTACGCCGATAACGACCTGCTCAGGAACCAGCCCCGCCTGATGAATGGCGGTTACAATCTGCTCAACAGCCTGAGGTATCACCACCAGTGTCATCGGTAACAGACTGACGTAAAGCGTCATACCGTCCGGGCAGACCAGCCCTGCATGGGCAAATGTCGCTTTAACGGTTTCCAGATCGTTAGCATAAAGCTGGTCCCCTGTTGCGTCATCAGCATGCGCAGGCCTCAGTGTTGTTGCTTCAATGGCCGTGACCTGACGAGCCAGGGGATCGACCACTGGACGGAAACTGACGCCTTCTGTCTCGGGACGGGAGTCAGGTACATCATTGTGTTCGGAAATAAACTCCCAGTAACCTGGCGGGAGAACTTCGTAGTAATTCTCTTTTTCACGTGACTCTACGAACGTGCGCAGGAATTGCAGTGCCCGATCATCATAGGTCAGGCGATATTTTGACGTCCCTTTATCCAGCACAGCCTGCAGCAGTGATGAGCGATCGTGTTCACGCAGGTCAAAGAGCGCCATACCCGCGTTACCAAAGCGGCGGTAAGGTGCATAATCGCGCATCAGCTCGACTACATTATGGTGTCGCCGATCGGCGCAAATTCGCTGATAGACAGCCTGAATGCCCGCTTCCGGACCTTCAAGCAGTTGAAAAAAATGGGTACCATTAAATAATAAAATGCCGGTCACGTCGTGAGCCGTATTTATTCTGTTGGCGTTGTCGACCATCGCGGGAATGGTTCTGATCGGAAAATCATCAGAAATATGGCTGCGATAAATTATGGTAGTCAGCATGTGCAGCTCAGCTTTATATGAATGTTGGGTACACGCTAACATTGTTCAATAAATGTTTCATCACTACTTATTCAGTGTCGCACAGACTGCACCAGAGCAGATGGCAGTAAGCGTAACGGCAAATTGATGGAGCGATTTCAATAATCGCTGACAGTATTAAAGACACGGATACTGAACAGACAACTGCATGCCTGCTACATAGTAAAAAAGGCCGCCATAATGGCAGCCTCGTCATATTAACCTGATAAACGTTATTTAATCAGCTCAGCAGAGACGTAGGCACGGTTATCAACGCGTGCGCCGGTGATTTTATAAGATGCACCAGCATCTTTGGCCAGCGACGCGACTTTCGCTTCAGCAGCATCCAATGTCGAAGCAGTAGCGGTAATACTCTCTGCAAAACTACTAAAAGAAATCAGTAGTGCGGTAACAGCAACGAAATTTTTGATTGTTTTCATGGGCAGCATCCTCAGCATTTTCATTCAGGAATAGGCGTTTTGCCTCGATGTAATGAATCATAGGCAAGATCATGCCGGACTAAAATAGCTAATATTTGCTGAAATCATTCAATTATTTTGAATGAATGAATATGAGGGTGTTTGAGAGGACCAGATGTGCGAAACGCGATCTGATATCAGATCGCGCTCAGGCCAGTTTAATGACACTCGCCACGTAGCTTCCAGTGAAGCCAGTGATCGAGAGCTTCTTCGCGTAGCGGCTTCGAATAGAAATACCCCTGAGCCTGATCGCAACCATACTCAGTCAGGGATGACACCGCGTCCGGACACTCTACCCCTTCAGCCACCACGGTATAATCCAGCTCTTTGAGCATCGCGATAATGCTACGGGCAATGATGCGTGAAGCGGTATCTGAGGACAGTTCACTGATCAGGGAGCGATCCAGCTTAATCACATCCAGCGGCATACGGCGCAGATAACTGATGTTACTGTAGCCGGCGCCAAAATCGTCGAGTGAAATTTTGAATCCTCGTTCCCTTAGCATCTCCAGCCCGCGCAGAGCGGTGGGGCTTTCGAGAATACGTTCGGTCTCCAGACATTCGATGCCCAGCAGAGAAGTCGGAAGTTTAGATTTCAGCATCTTGCTTTCCAGCGCTGAAGCGAATCCCTCGCGCGCAAAGTCGCGCACACTAACGTTTATGGTCAAGGGCAACTGGATACAGTTATTACGCAGCCTGCTGAGACGTTCGACCGCTTGATCGATAATCCAGATGGTCAATACAGAGAGTAGATCGGTCTGTTCAGCCAGCGGGATAAATGCAGCGGGTGAGAGCTCTCCCCGGCTGGGATGTTGCCAGCGGATAAGTGCTTCCAGACCCACCGGTTTACCACTTTGCAGACAAATTTTCGGCTGATAGACCATGTAAAGCCCGGTATTTTCACGTAACGCCGTTTTAAGATCGGTCATCAGCATGAAATCTTCTGAACGCTGGGTTTCCGATGCAATATTAAAGCACTGAGAAGGCAGCCCACGGCCAACAGCTTCATTCAATGCACTAACCGCGCGACGTAATATTTCTGATGCTGGCAGATGACCGGCAACAAATCCCGTTTCACCAGTATGGGGAGTCAGTGCGACCGAAAGACCTTCATCCATGTCTGCGCTGATACCCTCCAGACGACCGGCTACCCAGGCAGCACTGAGCCGGCTGTCCGCTCGCGTCAGGATAGCAAACCGGCCCGTTGCCACGGTATAGATCATCTCGCCAACTGCCGGGCGCAGGCGCAGCGGCAACAGGGTAGCCATATCTTTTAGCAAACTTTCGACCGGTGTCATTCCCATGGTTCGGGCCAGTTCGTAAGCGCGTGACATATCAATGCAGTCAATCAGAACCAGACGGCGTGGCGTCGTATCGCCGGCCAGGGCCAGATACTGCAAATCCCGTATCAGGCGTTGACGATTGGGCAGGCCGGTCACCGGATCGGTAAAACCCGCCGAGTGCCAGGCTTCCAGGAATGACATCACCAGTGTGGAGAGCAACGTCAATATCGTCACTTGCTTACTCGCAAATGCCTGTGGCTGGGTGTCGGTAACACAGAGTGTGCCCAGAATCATACCGTCGCGGGTTTTCAGTGGCACACCGGCATAAAAGCGAATAAAGGGCGAGCCCGTAATCAGAGGATGGGTGACAAAACGCGCGTCATGATATGTATCAGGCACAATAACGGCACTGTCACTGTCAACCACGTGGCGGCAGAGTGAATCTGCGCGGGTTGAGCGTTGCAGATCAAAATTGTGTGATGCCTGTACTGTTTGAAATTCATCATCCAGCACCGAGATAAAGCTGCCCGGGATACCCAGGGCCTGACTGGCTAGCCGGACAAACTTCCGCAGAACCTCGTCGCGGCTTTCATCTGGGGCGCGCAGAGCCTGTAAAGCGCGTCCTCGGCGCTCGTTGTCGCCGTCTGGATTGTTAAGCATGTGTGTAGAACCCCCGCACCGGCTGATTACAGTGCGAAAAAAAGAAAACTGTCCGGAACGAAATGTGATTCGGGCGGCAGGAAATAGAGTGTGATTTTTATTTTCAACTTAATGATAAGGGACTATGCACTGGGTGTCTCTTAATATTTTCTTTAACGCATTAAAAGCGTGTTTACGATTTGAAAATTTAATCGAAGAGGCATGAGACTATTTGAGCTTCTTCATTTTATAAATAAAAAAGGTAATTTTAAGAAGGGCTAATGTTTATCTGTCATCATGAGATGAATAAGCATTCAGGATGGTTAATATTATTTAAAAGGCAATTTTACACCGAAGCACAACGTTTACATGCAGAGCAATGGCAACTTGCGGGTCGAAGGACAGGTAACCGCATAAAAACACTAAGCAAAAGCCAGGATGTGATTTTGAACGGCAGATGTGACCTGTCAGCATAACGCTGTCTGATGCAGGTCAACCCACCGCATGGCTGGCGGAAAACCAGCGCTTCAGTCAGGATTTATTAAACTTTTAGCCCTCTGGGATTATGTTGGACGGCGTGGCGGCGGATTTTGCTCAAGCCAGTCCCGGACCTGTTCTGTCTGCGGCCCCCCCTCCCGGATAGCGCGCGTCAGCCTTTCCTGTGTTGTACCTAATTCCTGGGTCCAGTAAGTGATTTGCCACTGTTCGCGAATTTCCACCTGTGACAAATCATCAGGCGAGCGACGCTGGATAGGATTTTTCATTTATTATCCTCCTCTGGTTTCAATGAAGCAGCCTGAACATAATTCTCAAGCTAAGCATCTATCCTGATGAAAAAAGGCGTAATGAGGTAGCGGATTAATCCCTGAATGGACCTTAAGGCAAATAACAGGATAATTCCTGGCGGGAAGAATAAAGCACTCTAACGAAATAGAAAAATCGCCGATGAGTTGAAATATGCCGCTTCGCTTAAAAAATTTATGTCTGAATCTTAAGTCTGAAAATTTGACATTTATTCAAAATAGTCAATTATTCTCTGGTCTTGTCGTCCTCACCGCTTTCAGATCGCTTCGCTCAGTCAATCGCGAAGCGCTGTGCGTTTTCGTTTCATCGTGTTGAAGGAGTCTTTGTTTGGTTAACCGTCCCCCCCAGTCGCCTGTGGTTGTCCAGAGTAACGTGCGTGAACTTCGTCTTGCCGCCGGCCTGTCGCAGCAGAGTGCTGCTGAGCGTTTTGACCTTAGCCTGAGAGTCTGGCAAACCAAAGAAGCTGCAGGCAATCCAACGTTATTAAGTCAGGGCGAATATGAGTTGCTATTATTATTGGCTGGCCGCCATCCCCATTTCGTTCTTTCACCCCAGAGTAAGAAATAGACGCTGTGTTATCGCCCTTAGTGTTATTCCCTGCAATAACCGGCTGTATGATAACAATAAAAAAAGCCAGTTTCTGGCTTGAAAACTGACTGAACAACCCTATTTAGGAAGTTGACTGGAAGTGTGTTACCGGTCAGATGAACTTTTGGATGAACCTGTTCAGGAGATTATCACTATGTCAGTACAACACGTTTCTGTTTTCCCCTCCCTGTCTGATTCAGTTTTTTCAGACCGCTTTAATCGCATCGATAAGTTGTTTAGTCAGCTTACTGGCGACAGTCCGGTAAGCTCTGTTCCTGCTTATGATCTTAAGCATGTTGAGGAAAACCGCTATGCGTTGACCGTTAGCGTACCGGGCTGGAAAGAGCATGAACTGGAGATTGAGTTACGTGGCGATCGGCTTTCAGTCGCGGGGCACAGAGAACAAGCATCTCAGCACGCATCCGATGAGGCCGGCAAAGAGAGTGGCCGCTGGATACATCGCGGCATTTCCCGGCACGATTTCCAGCTGAGCTTTTCTATTCCGGAGCATATAAAAGTGACTGAAGCCAGCCTGGCGGAAGGATTGCTCAATATCGATCTGCTCCAGGAAATACCAGAGAGTGAGAAACCGCGACGTATCCCGATTGCAATCGGCGGTCAGCGTACGCTGGAACATCAATAATATGAACAGGGCGGAGACGGCAAAGGCTGTTTCCGCCTTTTAAGTGCCGGCTGGTGAAAAGGTGACGGTGCTCAGGCGCTGGCAAAGATAAGATTATTTTGCGACTGCAAATCGATGTTAGTGCCAGTCAGCATGATGGGTTTACCCGCTTCAAGACTGGCATTGAATGCCGCCTTCATTGAGGCACTAATCCCATCACCACACCACATCAGATGATGTTCAAAACGACATTGTGCCACGGCGGGTTGACCAGAAGCGACTGCGGCCACTTCAACCCGAAAACCCTGTCCATTAAGCCGTATCGCCTCCATCCAGATCTCTGTTTCATCTGTAACGCTGACCGCTTCCAGGAACAAGGGAACCGTGCTGCGTCGACGGGCTGCCAGAGACAGGCGCTCCCATTGCGCGACAACCGCGGCATGAAAGCGTTGCAGACGCATATCCGCTCCATCACTCAGGTCAGCGCGCAGCCAGAGGTTAAGGGGTCGCAGGTAGCAATTAACGTAATCGTCACCACAGTAGTCGGTGTTCATCATTTGAAGTTCGCGATCGATATCAGCATCTGGATTATTGGCCAGCAACTGCAAAATATCCTCTTCGCGACAAGCCCACCCGCCTGACAGTGCCACGTTGGGCCAGTTAATTGCCGTATGGATATCGAACAACGTATGACCTCCCGACGTCATTTCACGCACACATAGCGCACGCGTGAGCTGATTATCTGAGTAGCCAGCAGGACCCGGTGGCGTGATTAGCCCGGCACGGCGCCAGCGACGCAGAGTTTCAGGAAGAACACCGACAAGGCCACATACGGTGTCGGTAGTGTGGTGAGGCATAGGTAATATCCGGACGATTTTGAGGTCCCATGTTCAGGGACGAGAGTCGCAGTATGCGCTTCATCGGCAAATAAAGAAATAATCATTTCCATAATCACTGCCCGCATCAGGCGCAGTTGACATTAAGTCGGGTGAATAAGGATTGAGGGAAATCAAAGCAGGTGCCGGGCGCTGTAACGCCCGGCGATTCAGAACGCATTACCAGTGATACTTATTGGAGTCTTCCCAATCTTTCACTTCTTTTTCAGCACGATCTTTTTCGTAGCCATAGCGTTCCTGAATTTTACCGACCAGTTGATCACGCTTCCCTTCGACAACGGTCATATCATCATCCGTAAGATCACCCCATTTTTCCTTAACCTTACCTTTGAACTGCTTCCAGTTACCGCTGATGCGATCTTCGTTCATGGTGATTCTCCCAATTTCGGTTGTTATCCAGGGACGTGATGAATATCTGTTTTGCCTGTTGGCTGCCAGATGAATAAAGCATGGCACAGCTTTTGCAATTTGCAGCGGGGAGGTGTGAGCCGGGTCAAACTCTGAGTAAAAGAGGAGAGATAAAAGGAACGCTCTCCTCTTTAGTCAGTCCGGGCGGCGCGATGGCCAGCTTACTGCAGGCAGCGCATTCAGGGCCGGGCGGGCAAACAGAAACCCCTGGTAATAGCGAACGCCAGCACCTTCCAGCCAGAGCCACTCTTCAATTTTTTCTACTCCTTCCGCGATGACCGTGATCTCCAGCGCCTGGCAGCATTTAAGAATGGCCATTACTATCGCCTGGCGAGGGCCGCTACGGTGAATATCGGTGATGAGTTTGCGATCAATTTTAACTTTGTCGGGCTGAAAATCGGCTAACAGTGACAGGCCTGCGAAACCGGCGCCAAAATCGTCCAGCGCCAGACTGATTCCGGCAGCTTTAAGTTGCTGTACGGCAGACTGAAACTCGTCAAAGCGCGAAATGATCTCATCTTCCGTCACCTCAATCACGACCTGCTCAGGTCGCAATCCTTGCTGAATGATTTGCTGGATAAGATGGTCTACCGCATGATCGATCACGACCAGCGACATGGGCAGGAGATTGACGGAGAGCGTCAGCTCCCGCAATCCCAGGTGTCTGGCCAGCTTGAAAGCGTAGGCTTTAGAGTGCAGATCGGCCTGGTATCGCTCGTTCTCCTGCAATTGTGAAAAATAGTCGGCGGGTGGGGCGCCATGTGGGCCGCGTATCAGGGCTTCACAGGAAACAATCTGACGATTTGTTGCATCGACAATTGGCTGGAGCGCAAATTCACAGCGCTGCCCGGAAGTCTGTTGCCCGGCGGGCTGAACGTCTTGTTTAAGAGGTAAAGTCAGCGTCCATAGACTGGCGGGATCGATCTCAATAAACGTCGCTTTATCACGTCCTTCGACGAAAGAACGCAGGAACTTTACTACCCGGTCTTGTTTGATGCGCTCATCACTCAGAGTCACTCGCTTAAGCAGGGCATCCACCACGGCATGTTGCGGATAGTCACGTAAATCAAACAGGGCCATACCAGCATTTCCAAAGCGACGTGCGGGCGCATAATCTCGCATCAGCTCAATCAGATTAAAGTGTCGATCATCCTGACAGATACGCTGGAAGACAGTCTGGACATTATCGACTTTTCCTTCCAGCACCTGAAAAAAGTACTGCCCATCATAGAGCAGGATTCCAGTGACCTCAGCCTCGGCATTTTTAATACTGGCGCGTTCCACCAGCGCCAGTAATCTCTCTGGCGAGACAGAAGCCACAAGCTGGCTGCGATATATAAGGGTGGAGAGCATAAGCAAACTCATATGGCCAAACATTACTGATTAACCATATCACAGAAAAATTGATGGCTAAGGGCACAACTGTAGCCATTATGACCTTTTGCTTACAGCATTAATCGGGCTATCAATTTATGGCGTGGTCAGGATTGTGAGGATTGACGTATTGCATCGCTCAGGAGCGGGAAGGTGATAAAGGAATGAGTAAAATAAAAAGCCCCCGCAAAAGCGGGGGCGAATATCGGATATAGCGCATTATTATAACGTTACGACATCCCTGGTGAGGCGCCGGTCAAAACAATAGTGACTGATTATTACGCGTTTTTTGTTCTCCTTACCATGGTGATTTGGCGAGCTTTTTTAGCAGATAAGTGTTGTTCTTTAGATATTTCATAAAAAATACCTTTAAATTCAAACAACTGTTTTTAAGTGTTGATAATTTAAGCCCGGCTGATGAATCATCAGGTTACAAATACACCATTTTTCCAGACAGCGCATTAACGTAGTCACCACATTTTCGCTAAATACACGCATATTACCCGTCAGCATAAACTCGCGAATGTCGTCACCTGTGTTATCTGAAAAAGTGCCCCCTGTAAAAGGGGGCAAGGGTAGGAGTCAAATCACTCTGTAAAAGAAGTGGATTTCATTACAGAGCCATTTAAAGATAGGGCAAAACCAACTTTGATGCCGCTGTGTTTAACAGTTTTTTTATTTAGATATCAAATAATTAAAATGCTACTTATGATACTTGCTTTTTTTATCAATGACTTAATCTGATGTGAAAACGATTTCTAAGATTAGGATTAAAGTCCCCTCAAACCTGCCGCTTCTGCTAAAAGTGGCCGGAACAGTGATGTCTCACAGTGTCTGAATCAGGCTTTTCACGAAGACTTGACCGCATCAAAAACAAATTGTACTGTTTGTATATACAGTTATTTTGGGCCTGAGCCAGAGCGGGGTAAATGTGATGTCACAGGATGATGAGGTCTGGACAGCATTCAGGGAGGCGATGAGGCAGGATGATGTCGGTCAGTGCACAGTAAGCACCCGGGATTTTGTCGCTGAGCTTGAACAGCGAAATGCCTCTTACACATTTCGCGCCGCGAACACCTGGATTGAAATGCATATAACCACTTTCAGCGATATTTCGATTGAGGATGGTGATTGTCGGCTGTTTCAGGTGCCCGCGGCGCGCACTTAAAACGTGCCGCAGAATCGTCATACACAACAGACAAGAGAGCGTTTAAGCCTGCCCGCGTTAACGCTTGCAGGCTGAATAAACATCAGAGCCTTGACGTGTTGTGGCGCAAATCTGACCGATCCTGAAACTTAGGATTGGCGGAATAACTTTTGTCGCACGCCATGCGAGCCAGATTCAAAGCAACTTTGCGTTTTTTAAGCTTTAACTTCGGTAGCCACTCTTTGAACTGGGCTGTCAGTGACGCAGCCTGCTGCTCGTTGGCGACACGGCAGATAAACAGCTTGCTTTTAGTCTGACGGCTGACGTCAATGGCGTAGATTTCAACGCCAGCGCTGCAAAAGTCATATTCAACATCCGTAAACTGCATGTGTGGCCAAAGACCCGTTCTGGTTTCAAATGTGGCTAAATCCATGATCACTACCTTTTTTATTTTAAGCGATATTGCTATCCGACAGACTAAAGCCTGGTCGGGCCAGTGAGCATAGACCAGAATCAGCATTCCGCCAGTCATTTCACTGATTTAATCTGGGCCTGCCACGAATGGCTAAAATCCTATGCCTTCTCCTTTAAGCCTCTGGACAGTCAATAACACATACATCAGTGCCACTGATGATAAACAGGGGTTGTGATTTTGGCTCTCAGTCTTCGCTTAGTAATCCCTTTCCTATTTTTACTGGGTCTGTAGCAAGATTTCTCTGGGGTTGCCCTCCTTCTGACAGATGATTATTGTCAGTCAGGCTGTTGAATTAGCTCGCTAATCATTAGGATCAAATGAATGGCTGATATGTAACAAAGATGACCTTGCTGCATGTAAAAAAACACCATTCTGAAAAAGAGGAAATTATGTAAATACGACTAAATGTAAAACTTTATGTCCTGATGGTAAGCATCATTTTGATAGATAGTGCATTCTCTGAGATTCGCCAGAACAATTAAAAAAATATATTTACCCCAATTAATTAAAGCACTGCTGACCAGAGCCGATAAGAACGATCCAGCTTTCGATATATTCAAATTACTCTTTTTTAAGGGCTCGTATGACTATTACACAGCGTCTCGTACTGATTTTTTCACTGCTGGCAATGTCACTGATTGCGCTGGTTATTATCTCATTGTCTGTGATCTCGGGTTTTCAGTCGCGATTTGAATATGTCCAGGTCAACGCGATACCCAGCATTCGTGATCTCAATAAATCAATCAGCGTGACCAATCAGCTAGGTATTGCGCTTTATCGCCATCATAGCACCAGTGATGCGACGAAATTCTCCGCGGCAGAAGAGCGCATTGAGAGTTTGCTTTCGCAGATTAAGTCACTCAATGATTATTATATGGCGAACGACATCTCGAGCGATGAAGATAAAGCGATGACTGAGCAGGCCGATAAAAATCTGGATGCAGTCCGTAACGCATTGCCGGCCTTTATTGCTGCATCACGCGCCCACAATGATGCGGTCACACTGCCGTTATTACAGAGTGAGAATGGGATTGGTGCTGCAGCGCGTAAGATGGAGGCAGATTTCACCCGTCAGATTCAGCTGAACATCGATATTGGCGAACAGCTTAGAACTGAGAATAAGCGTGTTTATAACAAGACGCTGTGGATGATGTCTGGCGGGTCCTTGCTGCTTATTCTGATACTGGCCGCTTTTTCCACGAAGGTGATTCTGGGCATCAAAAAGAGCCTCTCAGGCATGGTGAATACCATGACCCAGGTCAGTCATACGCTTGACCTGACCCACACCGCTGAAGTCCGCAGTAAGGATGAGATCGGTAAAACGGCAATGGCATTTAACCAGCTGCTGGCACGCGTTTCTGGCACGCTTCTGTCGGTCAGTCATGCCGCACAATCGGTCAGTACCGGGTCAACGCAGATTGCCGCAGGCAATGAGGATCTCTCTGCGCGCACGGAAGAACAGGCTGCTTCACTGGAGCAGACGTCTGCCAGTATGGCCACACTGAGTGAAACGGTGCGTCAGAACTCAGAAGGTGCGCATCAGGCCAGCAGCCTGGTGAATAATGCCAATAACATGTCAATCCAGAATGGGTCAGCGGTGAAGCAGATGCTCAGCACTATGGATGAAATCCGCGGCAGCTCTGCCAAAATCTCTGAAATCACCGGCCTGATTGAAGGCATTGCGTTCCAGACCAATATTCTGGCACTGAATGCGGCCGTTGAAGCCGCACGTGCCGGTGAGCATGGCCGCGGCTTCGCCGTTGTCGCCTCAGAAGTGCGTAATCTGGCGCAGCGCTCCTCTTCTGCTGCCCGGGAAATCAAAGATCTTATTTCTACGTCGGTTTCGCAGGTTGAGCACGGTTTAGCGCAGGCCAGCGGCGTTGGTGCAAACAGTGAAAATGTCCGCCAGGCGATTCAGCAGGTGGCCGATCTGGTCAATGAGATTGCCGCAGCAACCTCTGAGCAGAGCAAAGGCATTGAGCAGGTTCATCAGGCAATTGGCCAGATGGATGAAGTGACGCAGCAGAACGCCTCGCTGGTGGAGGAGGCATCATCTGCTTCTAAGTCGCTGCAGGAGCAGGCAGAGACACTGGCAGGGTTGGTGGCGACCTTTACGCTGGAGAGCAATCACCGTGTCGCTCAGCCGCAGCAGGCCGCAGCTCTGCGTCGTCCGGTATTGCAGGCAAAGCAGCCTGAGCGGCAGGCCATCGACATGACGAAGGCGAACTGGGAAAGTTTTTAACAGTTTACCAATAGCATAATGGCCTCCACACTGTGGGGGCTTTTTTTTAGCATTAATCAATAAAATAACTTCTTTTAAATAAAATGAAATCGATTTCATTACTAAAACAGAAGTAACTCTTTAGAGTTATATGATTAGGTTTGTTTTTTTCGTGGTTTTTATATTCGGCTAATAGCGTAATGATAATTAATCAGATAGGGTGCGGATATTTGTTATCGGCGATTTCCGAGTCGACTTTAATTTCTTTATTTTCAAAACAATAATGCTGAAGACACGCTAACGGCTTAAGGTGTCCGCCGAAGGGTTTGTTTTTTATCTTTATGATAAATATGGTTATTTTTAAGTTTGAGTTAGGTTAATCTTGCAGTAAATATCGTCATTTTATTCACTGAAAAATAACGGAACGCAATCTATACTCCTTTCTGTTGTTATATGTGTTTCTGAATTTCATACAAAACTCATCTCTTCATACCAATACTGTGCTGCATGAAGCACGTCTGGCTATGTAAAAGAAGAAGTAAAAATAAAATTACAAACCTTATTTTGTCCAGGGCTCACCTGCACGCCTCATACATCAGAGCGGAAAAGAATGAAAAAAATACTCGACCGAATTAATCTGCCAGCGAAATTCCTGTTACTGGGATCTTTTGCGCTGGTCCTGTTTATATTACCTACATTTTTGTTTATTCAGACAGGCAATCAGCTTATCGATACAAAAAAAGTTGAGCTCACCGGTATTCCGGTTGAGAAAAAAGTCCTTCAGTTACTGAACCTGCTACAGCGTCATCGGGCTGAAAGCGCAATCGCAATCGGTCAGAACAAACCGGATAATCCGCCGCGTATGGCGTTGGTGACCCAGATTAACAGTTTGTCTGAGAGCATTGCTGACGATTTGCGTCAAAGCGATGAGCAGGCACAGCCATTAAAGCGACTTGAGAAGGTTAATCAGGAATGGCGTCAGCTGCAAGAGGAGCTCAATGGTGGCCGACTGACGCTGGCGAGCAGCCTGGTGCAGCACACTCATCTGATTCAGGTGCTGCTGGACACTAATCAGGATGTGCTGGATTTCTATCAGCTGTCGCTGGATGCTGACTTAAATACCTATCAACTGATTGTTAGCATTTTTGGCCGACTGCCGCTGCTGACTGAAACGCTGGGTCAGATTCGCGGAAATGGTGCTTCATTGATTGCCAGCGGTAAAGCCTCTGATGCTGATCGCAGCCGGCTGGCATTTCAGATTGATAATGGCAAAACGGTACTGTCGCAGTTCAGCAGTAATATGGATAAGGTGTTTATGATTGAACCTGATCTAAAGGCGACTTTTGGTGACCTTGCGCAGAATGCAAAACAACAGGCCCTGAGTGCATTACAGCTGGCTGAAGGTGCCATCATAACCGGACAGGTCAGTATTACGCCGGTTGAATATGTGAGGGTCTTAACCGAGGCGATTAACCGCTACGCCATGCTGGGCAATCAGAGTAGTGGTCGACTGCAGGAACTACTGCAATCTCAAATTGATGAACGTCGTCAGGCGCAATACCTGCTGCTGGCAGGCCTGCTCACCGTCGCGCTGCTGGCTATTCTGCTGGCTGTCATGATCACCCGTTCAGTCACCCGTCCGGTCAAAGAAGCGGTCGAAGTTGCCAGCCGTGTTGCGGCCGGCGATCTGACGGCAGCGCTGACTGTTTCCGGCAGCAATGAAATGGCTGAACTATTGAATGCGCTGATGCGGATGCAGCAGCGTCTTGCCCAGCTGGTTTCGGATATCAAAGGTAACGCAGCCACTATCGCCAATTCCTCTGAAGAGATTGCTCGTGGCAATGGCGACCTTTCATCACGCACCGAACAGCAGGCTGCATCTCTGGCTGAAACAGCGGCCAGTATGGAACAACTGGCATCAATCATTCAGCAGAATGCGGATAACACCCGCTTTGCCTCTGATCGCGCAGAATCAGCCACTCAGGCGGCACTGTTAAGCGGTGCGGCGATGGATTCCGTGATGCAGACGATGCAGAAAATCCGGGGCAGTTCTGGACAGATTGAAGAGATCACCTCCGTCATTGACAGCATCGCTTTCCAGACCAATATCCTGGCACTGAATGCGGCCGTTGAAGCGGCACGTGCGGGTGAGCAGGGCAAAGGCTTTGCGGTTGTCGCGTCGGAAGTGCGTGCGCTGGCACAACGTTCAGCCAGTGCAGCGAAAGAAATCAAGAGCCTGATCGAGCAGTCGGTGACGCATGCGCATGAAGGGATCGCGATGGCCCAGAACGCAGGCGACAAAGTGAAGCAGAGCGTCAGCGCGATTG
The DNA here is from genome assembly GCF_021043305.1 of Pantoea sp. MHSD4. Taxonomy (NCBI): domain Bacteria; kingdom Pseudomonadati; phylum Pseudomonadota; class Gammaproteobacteria; order Enterobacterales; family Erwiniaceae; genus Pantoea; species Pantoea sp. MHSD4. The sequence goes on from NZ_JAJNDH010000009.1 coordinate 16,881, forward strand.
AACAGACCTCTCAGCTGATGCGCGATATCTCTGCTTCATCTGAAGAGCAGAGCAGCGGTATTTCGCAGGTTAATATTGCGGTGAACCAGATGGATCAGGTGACGCAGCAGAACGCCGTGCTGGTCGAAGAGTCTGCCTCCTCTGCAGAGGAGCTGGCTTCGCGCGCAGGTCAGTTGCGTACGATGGTCGCGGTATTCCAGACCGCATAAGTGAGTTAAAACAGCCGCCACCTGTGGGCGGCTGTTCTCTTCTCCGTGTTTATCGTCCGCTACGCCTGATGTTCCTGCAGACAGGCCAGATACTTCTCTCCTGACCGCATCACTTTCTCTTTTGCCTGATGATGAATATCCTGACCTTCGAACGCGCCATAAAGCTGTCCGAACGTCACGCCGGAAAGCCGATGCATGATGTCACTCACGGTCGCGGCTGACAGTGGCAGCATATTCGGGTAGCTCCACAAAAACGACACGCCATGCGCACCCGGCGTGACGTGAATAATATCACCCGCCAGCATCACGCCTTCGCCTTCATCCCAGTGCAGCACGCAGCCGCCGGGAAAATGACCGCCCAGCCGTAACAGCGTCACACCGGGCATCAGCGTCAGCGACTCACCCTGCCAGAGCTGGATATGCGGACTCTGCCGCACAATCCATTGCCTGTCGCGGGCATGCAGATGAATAGGCGCGTTAAAGACCTCAGCCCACTCCTGCATGGTGGTGTAGTAATGCGGATGTGAAATCGCGATAGCATCAATGCCACCCAGCGCGGCAATAAGCGTATAAGTTGCATCATCCAGGTTGGCAATACAGTCCCATAGCACGTTGCCATGCGGCGTACGCAGCAGAAAAGCGCGCTGGTTGATGGCAAACTCAGGCACAGTTTTAAGGCTTAATAGCGCATCGCTATGGGCCGTCCACTTATTGGCGTGGCTGCCGCGCAGTTCATCAAATGCGATCCAGCGCTGACCCGCAGCCGGAACATACTGGCGTTCATCCTCACAGATTTTACAGTGCTCATCAGGGGCAGCAGAGGGATAAGCGGTTCCACAGGCGGTACATAACATCGTCATAGTGATCTCCTTTGTTTCACTCAAGCTTATGCACACCTGCGAAAACCGCACTTTCGTGAGGCTATTTCGTCACGCGATTAGGGCTGGCGGCGCAGGGTAATCCGGGTCAGTTCGGAGGGACGACCCAGCCTGACCGCCATGCCTGGCCAGAGTGCCGTGCCGTTATTCACATAGAGCTGCATTCCGTCGACCTGATAAAGCCCGGACACAAAACCGCCATTGGGTTTAGCAAACAGCCGGTCCAGCCCGATAATCAGTCCGCCATGCGTATGGCCGGAGAGCTGCACATCTACCCCCTGCGCCGCGTTCTGGCGGGCATTTCGTGGCTGATGATCCAGCAGAATCACCGGCGCGCTTTCAGGTGCCTGTTCCAGTGCGCGGGCCAGATCCGGACCGGTCGCGTTCCTGCCTGGCGCGGAGGTGTCCGGCAGGCCAGCAATCACCAGCTTTGCGGCTCCGCGCTCAATAACGGTATGGTTGTTGAGCAGAGGCTGTAGCCCCAGTGAGGCCAGATGCGCCGTCCAGATTGCCTGATGGAAGAAATATTCGTGATTGCCGGTGATGGCCCATACGCCGTCGCGCGCGGCCAGCTTCCGCAGCGGCGCGACGTCATGCCGACGATGCTCCAGGCTGCCATCGATCACATCGCCTGTCACCACAATCAGATCGGCTTTAAGAGACATCGCTCTTTCAACCATCCTGGCGGTCCAGGCGGCATTAAATAACCGGGTGATGTGAAGATCGGTCAGCTGAAGCAGCTGATAGCCATCGAACTCTGGAGGCAGGTTGGGTAGCACCAGCGTCACCTCTTTGACCGGGGGCACCCGTATCGCCTGCTGAACACCAAAGGCAGCCAGCGCCATTGCCAGCACGACGGCCAGATAGCGAATACCGGGAACCAGCTCCAGCGGATGCCGTAACAGCAGGGCAATCAGCATGACCGCATCCATCAGCATCTGCAGCAGCGCCAGCAACAGTACGGTGCTGTATGCCCAGTTAAACAGGATGATGATGATGCGGGGCATTTCGGCGGAAAAAATTCCGCCTGAGGTAAAGCGGCTTACCAGCAGATACTGTGAAGCCAGCAGCACCAGTGCGGAGAGCAGGATCTTGATGGCCAGAGGCATAGATAATGGAATAATGACGCGCGCAATAACATACCAGCTGGGTAAGCTGAAAATCAGGTGAAACATGGCATTTTTCCGGTAGGGCGCTGAATATCCGCGCAGGCAAAAAAGAGACAAGGGTTTATAGAGCCGTTTTCAGCACTGTAGTGTATACGATGCTGCCGTCAGGGTTACTTCACGCCAGGTGCTTTAACGGGGATAAAGCAGAGAGAAAGGATGAGCAAAAACATCTCTGCAGGGCGGAAAAACAAAAAAGCGTGACCGGTGCACCGGCCACGCTGACAACATTCATATTCTGACATGTCCGATTAGCGTAGAACGCCTGAGGTCATCTGCGTCTCGTCGGTGACGCGCGTCATGGAGATAGGAATGCTTTTATAAGCGGGGATACCGCTTTTGGTATCGTGGCTGTCGAGCGGAACCATCACATTCGCTTCCGGATAGTAAGCGCCAACCGAACCTGAGGCCATATCGATAATCACGATAGTCAGGTTTTTCATCTGGCGAGAAGTGGGATTGCCATCCGGGTCCAGCGCCATCAGATCGACACGGTCACCGACCCGCAGCTGGCGTTTTTCCGCCTCTTCAGCATTGATAAATAGCACGTCACGCCGGCCCGTCACGCCCCGATAGCGGTCATTCAGGCCGTACAGCGTGGTGTTATACTGGTCGTGACTGCGCAGGGTGGTGAGTACCAGATCATGGCATTTCAGCGAGCGGGGATCTTCATTGATGCCCTGCATCACCTTAAACTGAGCACGGCCAGATGGCGTCAACCAGACGCGTTCTGACGCAGCGTTATGAAGCCGGAATCCTCCCGGATGCTTAATCCTCTCATTGAAGTTTTCAAACGCCGGGAACACCGCTTCAATGGCATCACGGATGCGGCTGTAATCGGCCGCCATGGCTGACCAGTCAACCACGCTGTCTGGCAGAGTTGCCCTGGCAAGGGAGGCCACCAGCGCCGGTTCAGATTTGAGATGAGGCGAAGCCGGGTCCAGCGAGCCGCGTGAGGCATGCACCATCGACATTGAATCTTCAACAGTCACGCTTTGAACACCGGTAGCCTGAACATCGCTTTCAGTACGGCCCAGTACTGGTAGCAGATAGTTGTGCTTACCGAGTAACAGGTGTGAGCGGTTGAGTTTGGTGGCCATATGCACCACCAGATCCAGTTTGCGCATCGCCGGGAACGTGACCTGTGGGTCGGAAATCGCCTCTGCCAGATTGCCGCCCAGACAGAGCAGCGCTTTAGCTTTGCCGTCGCGCATCGCCTTAATCGCCTCAACTGCGCCGTGACCATGCTTCTGCGGCGGGTGGAACCCAAACACCTTCTCTATGCCATCCAGCAGCGACTGCGGCGGGATCTCCGTGATGCCCACCGTGCGATCGCCCTGCACATTGGAGTGACCGCGTAACGGACAAATACCTGCGCCAGGCTTACCGATGTTGCCGCGCATCAGCAACAGGTTGGCAATTTGCTGCACGTTCTGGGTGCCATACTGGTGCTGGGTAATCCCCATGCCGTAACAGATGATGGTGCGTTCAGCACTAGCGTAGAGCCGGGCGATATGCTGGATCTCTTCGCGCGCCATGCCAGAGACTTTCAGAATATGCTCCCAGTCGGTACTCTCCAGGTCGGCTTTCAGGGCGTCAAAACCTTCGGTGTGTTCAGTGATAAAGGCTTCATCAATGACGCCGGGTTCGCCTTTGCTCAGCGCCTCCTCGTGCATAGTGAGAAGGATCTTCATCACCCCTTTCAGCATTGCCGCGTCGCCGCCTACCCGCACTTTGTAGTAGGTCGATGCCAGCTCAGTGGAGCTCATTGACAGCATCTCAATCGGGCTCTGCGGTGAAGTAAAACGCTCCAGTCCGCGTTCACGCAGCGGGTTGATCGCCACGATAGTCGCACCGCGTTTAGAGACTTCACGCAGCGTGCCCAGCATGCGCGGATGGTTGGTACCTGGGTTGTGGCCGATACAAAGCACCAGGTCGCAGTGATCAAAATCTTCCAGTTCTACCGTGCCTTTGCCCACGCCAATTGATTCCGGCAGCCCGACGCTGGTCGGTTCGTGACACATGTTTGAGCAATCGGGGAAGTTATTAGTGCCATATTCGCGGGCGAAGAGCTGCCACAGGAACGCCGCTTCATTCGAGGCGCGACCCGAGGTATAAAACTCCACGCTATCCGGATCGTCATAGTTGCGCAGATGCTCACCAATTTCCCGGAATGCCGTATCCCATTCGATAGGCTGATAGGTGTCGGTAGCGGCATCGTACTTCATCGGATGGGTCAGGCGTCCTTCGCCCTCCAGATGCAGTGCGCTGCGCTCCCACAGTTCAGTCACGGTATGAGCCGCAAAGAACTCTGGCGTGGTGCGCTTGCTGGTCGCTTCCCACGAGACGGCTTTTGCACCGTTTTCGCAGAACTCAAAGGAGGAAGCATGTTGCGGGTCGGGCCAGGCGCAGCCCGGACAGTCGAAGCCCTGCGGCTGGTTGACTTTAAACAGGGCAATCACATCCTGCTTCACAGACATCTGGCCGCGGATCGCATCCGCAACCGCCTTTAGTGCGCCCCAGCCACCGGCAGCCCCCCCATAAGGGGCGATGCCATTTGTGCGATTTTGCTCTTTCATAATGCTCCACAGTGTCTCTATTGTTATCCGATAAGCCTGGTACAGAAACAGTGGCAACAACGCGGAAACTGGCTGTAATTCAGGGAAATTATTTCTCAAAATGTTTCGACAGCCCGAAACGTAAGCCGCACATCAGATGAAGCGCAGCGCATCCGGGCTGTTGCAGAATAAGCGGCGCCCGAGTTCCGCCGACAGGATGATGAGGCAGGCAAAGGAGGAAGGATAAATCTTTACCATCAGGCAACGGCGGGTAAGTGAGCCCGTTTATTATGGCTGGACGGCGATTGCAGTAACGCACGCCATGTCTGAATAGATGCACCATAATCCGGAGAGCAACCTTATGAAAAGAGCCTTACTTTTGCTGGTTTTACTTTCCACTTATAGTCTGATGCCCGTTAAAGCCAGTGGCCCGGATCGGGCTGGAGAGCTGCGTCCCATGAAGATTATTATGACGATCAACCATCAGTCGTATGAGATTGCGCTGGCGGATAACCCCACCGCGAAAGCATTTTTACAGCAACTTCCGCTGACCATGACGATGGAGGAGCTGAACGGCAACGAGAAGTTTGCAGACCTGCCTGCTGCCCTTAAAAACGATCCGCATAAACCCGGCACGATCCAGCAGGGCGATGTGATGCTGTATGGCAATAAGACGCTGGTGCTTTTTTACGAGACATTCCAGACCTCCTATAGTTACACGCCGATAGGAAAGATGCTGTCGACAGGTAGCCTCAAAAAGAGTGTCGGTGAGGGGGGGATTGATGTACGGTTCACCCGGCCATGACGGATATCAAAATCTGAAATAACCGGCTGGTACAGGATTCATATCGCGCGGAGTCTGGTGAGGGTGGCATCTGGCATGACGGACTACGGTGCGTTGTGGCCGCGGCCAGACGTTGAGATCCTCTTCGGGAAGCGAGACTGTCGGGCCGATCGGCCAGCCTGACAGTTAAGCCATTACTTCTTCTTATTCAGCATCGACTTCAGGTCAGCAAAGGGGTTGTAGGTAGCCTCACCGACATCTTTTTGTGCATCCTCGCCTGCCACTACGCGGGTGCCATACTGGTCAGCCTCGGTGTACTTTGAGTGCTCATGGTCATGACAATAGAGACACAGCAATTCCCAGTTACTGCCATCTTCCGGATTGTTGGTGTGGTCGTGATCGATATGGTGAACCGTCAGCTCGCGCAGGTTTGAATAGACAAACTCGCGTGAGCAGCGTCCACACACCCATGGATAGATTTTAAGTGCTTTCTCACGATAGCCGCCTTCCAGCCGCGTATAGTTTTTGGGGATCAGAGCCATTGCCGGGAATACCTGTTATTCAGAGTAAATGTCACGAGAGTGCAGCTAATATATCCCACAACGGAACCGAAGGAGAAATCATCGTGTTCCGCGGGAAGGGAAGCGATACAATCCGGTATGACTATGCCACCTGGCTAACGAGGCCTGTTTTTAATCTTTATGCGCTTAAGCTCCACCGCCAGCCTGATAATCATCCCTTTGCATGCGTCTTGCTTTCCTCTCTGTCAGCGTTTTACCCGCCGCAGTTCATCATCTCCAGTCCGGCATAAAAGCGACGGTTTTACCCGGCTGCTCAGATCAGCTCAGAGAATCACCATCCTGCCAGCGCTAACCTGGCTTGTCAGCAGCTAAGGGGCAAAATATCGCTGCATTCAGCCTGGTGTAAGAAAAGGTAATGTCAGGATGTTTATCCGAAAGGTACAACCTATAATCAACGCAGTTTGTTGGCCCGCAGGAATGCAGGTCTTGCCCCCGCCCAAAGGAAGAGATCCCGCTGATGTTTTCTCGTTTTTTTATTTATCGTCCCGTCTTTGCATGGGTTGTTGCCATTTTAATTATGCTGCTTGGCGCACTCTCTATCACCCTGTTACCGGTAGAACAGTATCCCGATGTTGCACCGCCCTCAGTGAATATCAGCGCAACTTACACCGGGGCGTCAGCGGAAACGCTGGAGAACAGCGTCACGCAGGTGATTGAACAGCAATTGACCGGGCTGGATAACCTGCTCTATTTCACCTCCAGCAGCAGCTCGCAGGGGAACGTGTCAGTCACTGTAACGTTCAGCCAGGGCACGGATCCCGACACCGCTCAGGTGCAGGTACAGAATAAGGTGCAGCAGGCGCTTTCCCGTCTGCCCAGCGAGGTGCAGCAGCTTGGTGTCACCGTGACGAAATCGCAGTCAAATTTTCTGCTGGTGATGGGGCTGTATGACACCACGGGTAAAAGCAACAGCACAGATATCGGTGACTGGCTGGTCAGTAATATGCAGGAGCCGCTGGCCAGGACCGAAGGGGTCGGCGACATCCAGGTGTTCGGCGGTCAGTACGCGATGCGCATCTGGCTCGATCCTTTCAAACTAAACGCTTATGCGTTGCAGCCGTCTGACGTGTCGGCGGCGATACGCTCGCAAAACATTCAGGTCTCAGCCGGTAAAATCGGCGGCCTGCCATCACCCGATAATCAGCAACTCACCGCCACGGTCAGAGCGCAGTCGCGACTGCAGACGCCAGAGCAGTTCCGCAATATCATCGTCAAAAGTGATAAAAGCGGCGCGATCGTGCGGGTGGGTGATGTGGCGCGGGTGGAACTGGGCGGCGAATCCTATGACATGACCACACGACTTAACGGGCATCCTGCAGCCGGGGTCGGGGTGATGCTGGCACCGGGCGCGAATGCGCTGGCCACCGCGACGCTGGTGAAAAACAAAGTTGAAGAGTATCGCCACTCAATGCCGCAAGGCTACGAAGTGGCCTATGCGCTCGACAGCACCGATTTCATCAAAATCTCCGTTGAGGATGTGGTGATCACCCTGATCGAAGCGATCGCGCTGGTCGTGGTAGTGATGTACCTGTTCCTGCAGAACATACGCGCGACGCTGATCCCGGCGCTGGCGGTGCCGGTCGTGCTGCTCGGCACCTTCGGTGTACTGGCGTTATGCGGCTACACCATCAACACCCTGACGCTTTTTGCCATGGTGCTGGCCATCGGGTTGCTGGTGGACGATGCAATCGTAGTGGTCGAGAACGTCGAACGCATCATGCATGACGAAGGTTTGCCGGCACGAGAGGCAACGGAAAAGTCGATGAAAGAGATCTCCGGCGCGCTGGTGGCTATCGCGCTGGTGCTCTCGGCAGTCTTTCTGCCGATGGCGTTTTTCGCCGGATCGACCGGCGTGATTTACCGGCAGTTCTCCATCACCATCATTGCGGCTATGACCTTCTCCGTGGTGGTGGCGCTGACCCTGACGCCCGCGCTGTGTGGCATGCTGCTGCGGCCAACAACACCGCATCGTAAAGGCTTCTTTGGCGGTTTTAACCGCTTTTATGCCGCCACCGAGCGCCAGTATCGCCACAAAGTGGTCAGCACCTTGCGTCGTCCGCTGGTCATGGTGTCGCTTTATGCGGCAATGGGCGTGGTGCTGTTTGTGATGTTCACCCGATTACCAGGCAGTTTCCTGCCGACCGAAGATCAGGGCAGTATCATGCTTCAGGCTACATTGCCAGCGGGCGCTACGGCCAGTCGTACAGAGGCCGTCAACCAGCAAATAGTTGACTGGTTTCTGACTGAAGAAAAACAGAATGTTGATGTGATCTTCACCATTAACGGCTTTAATTTCAGCGGTGCTGCGCAGAATGCCGGTATGGCGTTTATCAAGCTTAAAAACTGGGACCAGCGACCCGGCAGTGAGAACTCCGCCGAGGCGATTGCCGGACGCGCGACCTATGCGCTGGCGTCGATTCGGGATGCGCAGATCTTTGCACTGACGCCGCCATCGGTGCCAGGTCTGGGACAGAACAACGGCTTCACCTATGAGCTGCTGGCCAGCGGTGGCACCACGCGTGAACAATTGGGTAACCTGCGCGATCAGCTATTACAACGCGCAGCGCAAAGCCCGGAGTTAACGGGCGTGCGGGCGAATATCCTGCCGCAGACCCCGCAGTTGCAGGTTGACATTGATACCAGCAAAGCGGTGGCGCTGGGACTGAATTTGGATGATGTGACCGATACGCTAACCAGCGCCTGGGGTGGTGCTTATATCAATGACTTCATCGATCGTGGACGGGTGAAGCGGGTCTATGTGCAGGGCGACAGTCAGTATCGTTCAGCACCGTCAGATCTGAATAAGTGGTACATCCGGAACAGTGAAGGCACTATGACGCCATTCTCGGCCTTTGCCTCGACCCGGTGGACCATGGGACCAGAAAGCCTTGATCGTTATAACGGCTCTGCCGCCTATGAAATTCAGGGTCAGAATGCCGAAGGGTTTAGCTCCGGCGATGCCATGAATACGATTGAGCGGCTGGCTAATCAATTACCTGCAGGCACGACGGGCGCGTGGAGCGGGCTTTCGCTGCAGGAAAAACAGGCGGGCGGGCAATCGACTACGCTTTATGCGATCTCGATTCTGGTGGTTTTCCTCTGTCTGGCTGCGCTGTATGAAAGCTGGTCGGTGCCGTTCTCAGTGCTGCTGGCGGTGCCGCTTGGTGTGTTGGGTACCGTGCTGGCAGTGGCGCTGCGGGGATTGAGCAACGATATCTATTTCCAGGTGGCGTTGCTGACCACGGTCGGACTGACCTCTAAAAACGCGATATTAATCATCGAATTTGCAGAAGATGCAGTGCGCCGGGGCAGTTCGCTGAGTGCAGCTGCATTGCAGGCAGCACGAACCCGTTTGCGGCCGATTATGATGACGTCACTCGCCTTTATTGCTGGCGTGATCCCGCTGGCGGTGGCAACCGGTGCGGGTGCTAATAGCCGCATTGCCATCGGGACCGGCATCATCGGTGGCACGCTGGCAGGCACGGTCCTGGCGTTGTTCTTTGTTCCGCTGTTCTTTGTGCTGGTGAAGCATTATCTGACCCGCCATCGCAAAGGCTAATCACGCAGACAGCCCGTCTGCAGTTTTCTGCAGACGGGCTGGAGTCGATGAGCAGAAGATTACAGATTCTGTTTAAAGAAAGCCGTCAGTTTGGCGAACGGGATCAGATCAGTGCGATCATAAAGGTCGACATGACCTGCATCAGGTACGATATACAGCTCTTTGGGCTGAGCTGCGCGCTGGAAAGCATCTTCACTGAACTCGCGTGAGTGCGCTTTATCACCGGTGATGAAGAGCATTGGGCGCGGAGAGATGGTCTCAATATCATTGAACGGATAGAAGTTCATGAACTTCACATTGCTGGTGAGCGTCGGGTGCGTGGTTAGTGCAGCTGACGAGCTTTTTGGGGTGAACTCGCCCCGAGGTGTCCGGTAAAAATCATAAAACTCTTTAGCAACTGGCGGTGAATCAGCATCAATTTTGTGTGGTGTACCGCCTGTGTAAGCGATTTTACCCCCGGTAAATTCCGCATAACGTTGCTGTGCTGCTGCTTCAATGATCTGCTTGCGCTGAGCCAGCGTCTGGCTTTTATTCAGCGCATTACGGTTGGCTGATCCCATGTCATACATGCTGACGGTAGCTATCGCTTTCATGCGGGGATCGATCTTTGCCGCGCTGATGACGAAACTGCCACTGCCACAGATGCCCAGCACACCAATCCGATTGCGGTCGACAAATTCGCGTGTCCCCAGGTAATCGACTGCGGCACTGAAGTCTTCGGCATAGATATCCGGAGAAACCGCATTACGTGGCTGGCCTTCACTTTCGCCCCAGAATGAGAGATCGATTGCCAGGGTAACAAAGCCCTGCTCAGCCATCTTTTGCGCATAGAGACTGGCGCTCTGCTCTTTGACTGCGCCCATCGGATGCCCCACCACTATCGCCGGAAGACGCGCTGTTTTACTCGCTTCTTTAGGTCTGAACAGGGTGCCGGTGACGCCCATCTGATACTGGTTTTTAAACGTCACTTTTTCGCGTGTCACTTTATCGCTTTGATAAAAGTTGTCGGCGCCGCGTGACATATCGGCAGCGCTGGCTGCAAATGAACTGATCAACAGTCCAAACATCAGGGTTAATGCTCTCATGAAAGGATCCTCAGGGTTGACGAGAAGTGGGCAACAGGCTGCCCGGTTAAACAATGAATCTGCTATCAGGCGGCGCTTTCTTTGCGCGCAGTGATCAACGCCAGTCCAGCGGCAGCGATGAGTAATGTGGCGCTGATGGCAAAGGTGAGCTGCCAGCCTGCATGGTCAAAGGCCAGACCGCCCAGCGTCGATCCCAGAGCAATCGACAGCTGGACAATGGCAACCATTAATCCGCCACCCGTCTCCGCGTTATCCGGGAAGGTTCTGGCGACCCAGGCCCACCATCCGGTGGGTGCGGCAGTTGCCACCAGTCCCCAGATGCCCAGCAACGGTGCCACCAGCCACAGCTGATGACCGAATACCATGAGCAGCCCTGCGACTGACGCCATGATCAGTGGAATAATCATCAGGGTGAGATAAAATCCACGCTGCAGAACAACCCCGACGATCAGTGTTCCGATAAAACCGGCAACGCCAATGGTCAGCAGCACCAGCGATAGCGTAGAAACGTCAACCTGCGTGACGGTTTCCAGAAACGGACGGAGATAGGTAAAGAGGGTGAATTGCCCCATAAAGAGCAGTCCGCAGGCGGCAAGACCTATTGTTACCAGCGGTGAACGCAGCAGCTGCAGGAGGTTTGCGCTTCGCTGCCGTGCTTTATCGACGGGCATTGACGGCAGCGTAACTCCTTGCCAGAGCAGGGCGAGCAAGGCCACCGGCACCAGGCTGAAAAAAGCGCCACGCCAGCCGATGACAGAACCGAGATAGCTCCCCAGCGGTGCAGCGATAACTGTCGCCAGCGCATTACCGCCGTTAAAAATAGCCAGTGCACGCGGCACCTGCCCGGTGGGGACCAGCCGGATAGCCACCGCAGCTGACATCGACCAGAACCCGCCAATCACCACGCCAATCAACGCCCGGCCAGTCATGTAGGTGAGATAGTTGGGTGCCATCGCGACCATCAATCCGGATAGCGCCATTAGAAGTGTCAGCGTCAGCAACAGGATTTTGCGGTCGAGATTGCCTGCAATACGGGTGATCAACAGGCTTGTCATCACCGCCAATGCGCCGGAGATAGCAATGCCCTGTCCGGCCTGACCTTCACTGACCGCCAAATCACATGATAACGGTGATAAGAGGCTGACTGGCATAAATTCAGATGCGATCAACGCGAATACGCAAAGCGTCATCGCCCAGACGCCACCCCAATGAGCGACGTTGTGCTGAGGGGAATATGCTGTTGTTTCCGGAGAAGTCATGCTGAATCCTGTTTCATTGTTGGGGGTCATGATGAACTCAGGAAATTTTACGGTTTAACTTTATATTGACTAGCTAATGAATCCTTAATGGGGTTATAACCAGCGGTTATGAATCCACCAATGGGAGCGCAACATGAAGCGCAACATGAATGATCTGCAGGCTTTTATTACCGTAGCGCGTGAGGGCAGCTTTACCCGTGCAGCGGCACTGCTGGGCGTTACGCAGCCCGCGCTGAGTCAGACGATTACTGCCCTGGAAAACCGGATGGAAATTCGGCTGCTGACCCGCACGACGCGGAACGTCTCACCGACCGCAGCAGGTGAACGGTTAATCCTGGCGATTGGCAATCGATTCGATGAAATTGAGGCGGAGCTGGATATGCTGACTGCGATGCGTGACAAGCCCGCCGGCACGGTACGCATCACTTGTGGCCCGCATATTCTCAGTTCACTCCTGCTGCCAAAACTGACGCCACTGCTGGAGGCTTATCCGGATATCCGACTCGAATTCGATGCGAATCATGGCTTGCGAAACATCGTGGCCGATCGGTTTGATGCCGGAGTCAGAATGGGTGACACAATTGATAAAGATATGGTGGCGATGCCCATAACCCCACCGTTACGAATGGCTGCGGTGGCGGCGCCAGACTATTTTCGTCGTCATGCTGCGCCTCAGGTCCCACACGATCTGCTGCATCACAACTGCATTAATATGCGACAGGCAACAGCGGGTGGGTTGTATGTCTGGGATTTTGACGGAGAAGAAGGGCCGTTGAATGTGCGGGTAAATGGACAGTTAACCTTCAACACTTCGGCACACATTGCAGAAGCGGCAGTGGCCGGTTTGGGAATTGCTTTTCTGCCTGAACAGGAAGTCGCAGAAGGGCTGGAGCAGGGCACGCTGATCCGGGTGCTGGAGCGCTGGTGCGAACCGTTTCCCGGTTATTATCTCTATTATCCCAGCCGCAAGCAGCATTCACCGGCTTTTAACCTGGTCAGAGAGGCGTTAAGGCTAAAAGAGGGGGAATGATGAACCTATTCTGAGTGTTAACGGAAGAGATGCCACTCCATGGCGTAATACGTCCTAAAGCGCTTTATTCAGAATTACTTAGAAGGACGTCGACTAATCTTGCCTCCTTTCCGACCGGCTTCCCTGGCCTTTTCAGGATCGTTTCTGAAGTTGCCCCCACTGACCTTGCCTCCTGCACTGCCAGCTTCACTCGCTCGTTCTGGATCGTTGGCAAAATTGCCGGCACCACCTCTGTACTTCTGTTGTGTCATAGGAAGACCTCATATCAATGTTCCATTAGATAAAAAGGACTAGCTAGTCACACCAGGAAGCATAGTCGTCCGCTTCGTTTATGCAAATGCACAGACTGAAGTTGTTGATAATGCTGACATTAATTTTTAATAAAGCGCTGGCGTCGGCATGGTAAGGAGAGATGAACTGCGCATAAAGGCCTGACGAAAAAGGAGAATGTTATGAGTAAAGCGACCTTGCTCGACACGCGGGGAGATTGGCGGGGATCTGCCCGCCGTAGCACGCAAACGCTGCGAAAAGCAGAGGCAACAGATGAGTGACAGATAAACAGGAATAGTGCCAGGCCCTCATTCTGGCTTATTTTATGCTACTAAAATGTAACAACTTCATTCATTAAACCAACTACAGCAATTGCTAAAGGTTTTCCCGCTAGTGGCGATAACCCAATGGCGTTGAGCGCGCCGATCAATGATGAACCCGGTACTCAGCGACGAGTTCTGAACGCGAACGGACCTGCATTTAGCCCTCCTTTTAAAAAACACCAGCAAGCGCGAGTTTAAGCGCAACCTACTCTGATAAAAGCGAAAATAATAATATGTCGATCATTAAGACGATCAAAAGTCGCCTGCCTGTTGCCCGTCTCAGGCGTAGCAGCCAGCCAGCGAATGGCACCTGGGATTGTCGTGCGCTGCCGGAATCACTCTCTTCCATCGGGTTAAGCTCGCGCGCGGGCGGGATCCTGATGACTTTTGTTCCGCCTGAAGCCGATTTTCAGCGGGTCAGTCAGGCCTGGCAACGCTTTAATTCCGCCGATTTGACCGTGCTGACACTCTCTTCCAACGGTGCGCTGAGCAGCAGCCGATCGCAAAGTACTTACTGTGATGGCAATGGCCCGGAGGGAAGTTATCTCTGGCTGCCTGACACGCTGATCGCCAGCCATGAGACGCACATTGTCGACCTGCATGTCGCGGACACTCAGACTGCCAGCCAGCGTATTACCGCCATCCAGCAGGAACTTATGCGGTTGCAGGTGCGGATGCCACTTTCGGCAGACCGTACTTTCGCGATGATTTATTGCGACGGATTGTCCGCGTCCGAAGGTTTTCTGATGCAGGCCTGGTACAACTGCGGACGTTTCCCATGCCTGGCGATTGGCGGTTCAGCGGGCGGTAAAATTACCTTTGATGGCACCTGGATCGGTACTGGTGGCAAGGTGCTGCAGGGCAAAGCTGTGATTATGTTCTGTCAGATGGCACCCGGAAAATCATTTGCTCCGTTTAAAAGTCAGAACTTTACGCCACGCGAACAGAGCTGGCTGATTGCCGAAGCCGATCCGGTTGCGCGCACCGTCACCTCTGTGTTTAATCGCCAGGGTCAGCAGCAGCCGTTTGTCGCATCGCTGTGTGAACACCTTAACTGCACTGAAGCGCAGCTGACCGAACGGCTGAAAGGGTTAACCTTTGGCGTTAAAGTCGGCGGGGAATACTTCATTCGCTCGATCGCCAGAATTGAATCGGGTGGCGTGCAGTTTTTTTGTGACCTCGAGTTTGGTGACCGGCTGTTCCTGATGGAGGAGAAAGACTTCAAACAAGCGACGCAGCAGGAGTGGCAGGCTTTTACCGCGCAGCATGGCAAACCGGCGGCGATTCTGATGAACGACTGTATCCTGCGTCGTGTCGGTAATGCTGATAAGCTTCACAGCGCCCACTTTTTTAAAGGCATCGCTGCCGCCGGCTTCTCCAGCTTTGGCGAAATTCTGGGCGTGCCAATCAATCAGACGCTCTCTGCACTGGTGTTCTTTAATCATGACGTTAAAGCGATGAGCCAGTTCCCGGTGGAGTATGCCGGTTACGCCGCACATTACGCGCAGCGTGCGTTGCGTCGCTGGGAAGCGCTGAACAGTATTCAGACGCGGGTCCTTGATCGGGTTATCAACTATCAGCAGGCATTGACGCCGCTGATGGAAGCGTTGCCAGTGCTGGAAACGGCTACCCAGAGCCAGGGTGAAACGTTGAGCCTGGCAGAAAGCAGCATCCGTAATATCAGCAATATCGCCACTGAGAGTCAGCAGGCTCAGGGACGACTGGACGATGGGTTGGACGATCTGGAAAAAATCTCCAACGGCATCAATGAGATTACGCATGGCATCAGCAATATTGCTTTCCAGACCAACATTCTGGCGCTGAATGCCGCAGTAGAAGCAGCTCGTGCGGGCGAGGCTGGCCGCGGATTTGCCGTGGTCGCGGGCGAAGTCCGGCGTCTGGCGCATTCATCGAAAGAGCAGGCTGAAGCCACAGCCAGTAACATTGGTGAGGCGGTCAGCACCATCTCACGCATCCGGCTGGTGGCCAGTGATTCGGCGCAGACCGCCGCGCAGATGGCAGAGCGCAGTATTTCAGCAGCCGATACGCTGGCGGCGATGAACCAGCAGACGCGTCATGAGCGCGCCGACATCGCGAAGCACCTCGGCAGCCTGCGCGAACTGACGCAGGGAATGGATGCGATGCAGGAAGCCGTCGCGCAGCTCAAGGTGTTACAAACTCTTTCAGGTGCGCAGGTTAAAGGCTGAATTATCTGAATAAAAGACAAAAAAGTGCGGTGTAAGCGCAACGGCCAGGCAAGGCCGGCTTTCAGTTGTTACACTTGTCTGTGATTAATCACGCAGAGGTATGAATGAAAATTAAAAGTTATGCAGCCATGCAGGCTGGCCAGGCCCTTGAACTCTATGAGTACGATGCCGCCGAGCTGGCAGCCGAAGAAGTCGAAGTCCAGGTCGAATATTGTGGCGTCTGCCACTCAGACCTGTCGATGATCGATAACGAGTGGGGCATCTCTCAGTTCCCGGTGATTGCAGGACATGAAGTGATTGGTCGGGTTTCTGCCCTGGGCGAAGCGGCCAAAAATAAAGGTCTCTCAATCGGCCAGCGTGTAGGAATCGGCTGGACAGCAAAAAGCTGTCAGCACTGCGATGCCTGTATTAACGGCGAGCAGGTGAACTGTCAGCAGGGCAGCATCCCGACCATCATGAACAAAGGTGGTTTTGCCGAGAAGCTGCGCGCCGACTGGCAATGGGTTATCCCGCTGCCGGAAAAACTGGATGTAGCAAGCGCCGGTCCGCTGCTGTGTGGTGGTATCACCGTGTTTAAACCACTGCTGATGAGTAACATCACGGCGACCAGCCGCGTAGGTGTGATCGGTATCGGTGGGCTGGGTCATATTGCCATCAAAATCCTGCACGCGATGGGTGCAGAAGTCGTGGCATTCAGCTCAACGCCAGATAAGAAGCAGTCAATCCTGGATATGGGCGCAGATGAAGTGGTAAACAGCCGCGATCCTGAAGCCCTGAAGCAGCAGGCGGGTCGCTTTGACCTGATCCTGAGCACTGTGGCGGTCGATCTGGACTGGAAACCTTATTTCGCCGCGCTGGCACCTCAGGGTAAATTCCACACCGTGGGCGCAGTGATGAAGCCGATTGAAGTGAGTGCTTTTGATCTGATTCTGGGCGACAAAGCGGTAACCGGTTCATCAACCGGCTCACCAGGTCAGCTGCGCTCGCTGCTGCGTCTTGCTTCCCGTGCAGATATCGCCCCACAGGTTGAGTTCTTCCCGATGTCGGACATCAATAAAGCGCTGGATCACGTCCGCGCCGGTAAAGCCAATTACCGTGTCGTACTGAAAGCCGATTTCTGATGGGAATCTAAATGATATGCCGCAGCCTGCTGCGGCATTTTTTTTGCCTTTATTTTGTCAGCAGTCCATCAGACAGGCCAGCCGCAATCACGCTGATTGGGTTTAAGGGTCAACAGTTTAAAAAACCACGCTAAGATTATAATGTATTGTTTTTATTAACAAGTATTCGTTCAGAAAACCCGGCAAGCGCCAGGTTTGTTCTGAGGATTAATGTCCTGAATTTTTTGCGGTTTCTTGTCTGACTTCGTCAATCGTGTCACGCATATTGCTCAGACATTTTGCAGCAGCAGCTCCAGCTTTTTCCAGCACGGGTTCTGCCTTCGCGAAATACTCCTCAATTTTCATCTGATTTGCATGTGTGATTAAAGGTATACCGCATACCATTGATGTGCCAAATCGCTGCTTTAAGGCGTCGGTACTTTTGTCCAGCGAGTTGGTTGCGTTAATTACAGATATTGGATCTTTAATTAACGCCATGCTAAGAGCTGTGGTCAATTCCTCTGTATGAGCAGCGTCAAGGGTATCACCAATACTGTCAATTTTTCCCGGAAACGCATGGAGCGTTTTGTTGTCTGCCTGCTCAATCAGTTGGATATAAGCTTTCCATTCATTTGATGATGCTATGCAGGAGGACGGAATAGTGCAGGCGATCAGCAAGATGATTCGCAAAATCATCTCACTACCTCCAGCGTTTTATCTGTTGACTGAATGATTTTTGTGCGAATAACCGGCCCAGGGATTATGCAACCCTCAGAAGCGAATCCAGGTACTTTCGGCGGCTTCCTTTCACCGTGTATACGAAATAAAGAGCGGCCATAACTTTCGCCAGAGGTTTGTGTCAAAATTATGGTAAATGGTCCCTTTGTACTGGTATGTCCGTCAATATGCCAGGTACCGCGAGGAATTGGCCCCATACCTTTAACGTGTTGACGATCCGGGTTGTTTTTGTTGGTCAGGCTCCCTGAATAACCTTTACCCATTAACTTACCGCGGTGCCACAGTTCGCCGGTACTCTGGTGATATATCCATGCCATATGTTTTCTCCTATGCCGCGCTACGCTCTTTCCAGGAATCAGAGTGAATAATATTGCCGTCCAGATATTTCCAGGTGATTTTTTCATACGTCATTTCGAGCACTTCAAGGTGATCGTGACGTTCGTAATCCCGGTCCTTAACATCTTCCATAAAGGGTACGACACAGGTAATGCGGACATTTTCAATAAATACGTTAAAATATTCTTCTTTCTGTCCGGCGTAATTAATGCGATAGAATTTAAGCTCGGCAGACTTTAAAAGCTTTCCGGCGCTGACGAACTGATAAAGGTATGGACTTGAAGAGTCCAGCGCTTTGGTCAGCATAAAGGGCGCATGCTCGCGAGTGGCCGTTATCTTACCGGACAGATTATCCGTAGGGAGTCATATGCCGTGAGCCAGTGCGGTTATTTCTATACTTCCTTCTCGTTGCTGCACATCAACAGAGCCTTTGACGGGATTTCCACCATCATCCTTCAGCCGTAAATAAACAGGTATAGCCATTCTGTGAACTCCTGTTTCGTGATTAAAGAGCAGGGATTATCGCCTTCTGTTCCTTTATGGCGGAAATGCCAGTTGAGTTTTTATTGATTTAAATCAATGGAATGAATTGCTTTTAATTTTCGTTTCGGACGGAAATATGTGGCGCGGGATATGCCCGTTTTCTCTGCCGCTGTTTTAAATGACTGCCCCGGGCGGATGAATCTCAGTGCTGATAATGTCGCACTGTGTGGTTTTCAGCCGAACTTCACAGCGGACTCCCTTGCAGCAGCCCGACCGTCATTGGTCCGCTCTTTGAGACCGGTTCTCCCACCTGCCAAAAGATAATTTCACATTTTGGCCCGATCCCATCGAATGCTGACCTTTGGGCCTGTCATGCACACGATGAACAGTGACGTAAAGTAATCGCATAAGCGCCAGTAAAGCTGGCTGATTTCACTGAAACTGTTTATGGAGCCTGGCATGAAGCTGACCCAAATTCGTAACGCTACGCTGTTACTGGAGTATGCAGGAAAAAAATTCCTTATCGATCCTATGCTGGCCGAAAAAGAGGCCTGGCCAGGCTTTGCCGGCAATGCCCGACCTCACCTCAGAAATCCGATGGTAGATCTGCCAGTCCCGCTGGACGAACTGCTGGCAGTAGATGCGGTCATCATCACCCACACCCATGCCGATCACTGGGATGAAGCTGCGCAACAGCAGGTGCCAAAGAATATGATGATTTACAGCCAGAATGAAAGTGATGCTGCGCTGATTCGGTCACAGGGTTTTGAAAACGTGCGGGTGCTGCAGGATGAAAACCGTTTCATCGATGGTCTCACTCTATATAAAACCGATGGGCAGCATGGCAGTAATGCATTGTATGCTGACAAAGCAATGGGCGAGATTCTGGGTGATGCCTGTGGTCTGGTGTTTACTCATCCGGCAGAAAAAACGCTGTATGTTGCTGGCGATACGGTGTGGGTCAAACCTTATGTCAGAAGTCTGCAACGTTTCCAGCCGCAGGTTGTGGTGTTAAATATTGGCAATGCTACCAACGATCTCTATGGTCCGATTATTATGGGCAAAGAGGATACGCTGCGTACCCTGAACATCCTCCCTGGCGTGATAGTTGTTGCTTCTCATATGGAAGCCATCAACCACTGCCTGTTGACACGTGCTGAACTGCGCGCCTATACCTCAGAACAGGGTATTGCTGACAAAGTGCTGATCCCGGAAGATGGTGACTCCATGACGTTCTAATCGGCCCTTCACTAAACACAGGCGCTTTGTGAACGGCTTGTGCTTTACAATCGGTTTCCACCGCCATGCGTGTACAGTGAGGGAAGATAATGGCTGGGCTCAGAGTCGCAGTGCTGGCAACCGCAGGTTTTAGTCTATTTCACTTTTCAGTTCCCTGCATTTTATTTGGATCGGCTATGCCACAGCAGGCGCTGTTTCAGGTTGATGTTTTTGCAGAAAAACCTGGCGTGGTTCGTTCCGATATGGGACTGTCAATCACCGTAGAGCATGGCCCTGAACTCCTTGATCAGGCGGCGATTATTATAGTTCCCTACTGGCACAATCCGGCTGAAAAACCGGCGCAGGTGCTGCTTAATAAGCTGGTAGCGGCCTGGCAGCGTGGTGCGGAAGTCGTTGGACTGTGTCTGGGCACATATGTACTGGCTTATGCAGGTTTACTTGATCAGCGCCGGGCTGCCACACACTGGGAATTTGAGCAGGACTTCAGTTCCCGCTTTCCGGCCGTTCAGCTCGATAGCAACGCGCTCTATGCCCGTGACGATCGTCTGATAACCTCTGCTGGTACCGCTGCAGGGATCGACTGCTGTCTGGATATCATCCGTCATCACTATGGTAGTGCCATTGCCAATCGGGTAGCGAGACGAATGGTGGTGCCGCCCTACCGTGAAGGCGGTCAGGCGCAGTTTATTGAGCGTCCGGTTCCGGAAACAACGCGTGACAGTAAGATTAATGCACTGCTGGCGTCACTGCGGGAGAATCTGCATAAGCCGCAGAATCTTGATTCCCTCTCGCGCAGGCTCAGCATGAGCCGGCGAACGCTGACCCGTCACTTCCAAAGAGCAACGGGTATGTCTCTGGGTGAGTGGTTGACGGCTGAGCGCCTTCAACGCAGCCAGTGGCTATTGGAAACAACCACTATGAATATTGAAAGTGTGGCCGAAAAGGTGGGTTTTGAGTCGCCGGTTTCATTTCGTCAGCGTTTTAAATCGCGGTTTGGTGTTTCACCCAGCGAGTGGCGTCGAACGTTTCGTGGTTCTGAGCCAGTGATGGCCAATGATAACGTGGAAAAGAAGGACGCCAGGACACTAGGATAAATATCTGTGCCATGGGACTCTGCGGACCGGAATATTGCCGCCCATTGGCGGTCAACACTCCGGCAAGAAATTAGCGCGATTAAATCAGGAAATCATCCAGTGACTGGCCATTTTCGATCGCAGTTTTAATGGCTGAAGGGGTTCGGCCCTGACCCGTCCAGTAACGAACCTGACCGTTTTCATCATTGTAACGATATTTAGCCGGACGCTTCGCCCGTTTCTTTTTGCCGGTTACCAAAGGAGAAGCGCTATTTACCAGTTCCAACGGATTAATTCCTTCTTCCATCAGCAACTCCTGATAAAACGCCAGCTTTTCAGCTTTCTCACGGGCTTCTGCCTCTCGTGCACTTTCCTCTTCACGACGCTCATTTACCACTGTTTCTAATTTCTGGTGTAGCTCTGCCAGCAGATCCAGCGTCATATTGCGTGCCTCAGCACGCATTGTGCGGATATTATTCAGGCTGCTCAGATTCTTACTCATACCAATCCTCAAATACTCAAGTTAATCAATAAAGTGCAAATTATTCAGCCAGCAAGGGTAACATTTCCGTACGCGGCATTTGAAGGGCCAATGTGGTTTTATTCGCTGTTTATCAGGTGAGAATGGTGGTATCTAATCCAGTAAATCGTACAGTTTAAGCGTAATCTGCTGGCTAATGCCTGGTTTTCGTTATAGAAGCGGAGCTGGGTTTAGAATTTTCTTTTTTATTAACTGTGCGTGAATCAGAAATGAGGTTTTATTCAGGACAGGCATGATGCCTTGCCATGATAGTGGTTGGCCATCGCCAAAAATTCGTCGTGGTTTTGAAGCATTATCCTTTGAGATGTTCTGCTCAACATCTTGCAGTGCTGCGCTGGTGCGGGTGCAATCTGACAACAGTAAAGATACGCCGCCGGGTCCCTTTGGTTATATTGGTGTGGCCTTTACCCGTCGTGAAGGGATAGATGTCAACGTTGCCCGCGCACGGCTTGACGGTGTTTTGCCTAAGGGACGCTCAGCAATCTGATGCACCAATGGGTAACCGGGCGTTTTTTCCGACCCTGATGGCAATACGCGTGAACTCTCTTATAGTCAGCAGATCGGCCTGGAAATTATCAGCGCTCGTAACATGTAAGCGCTGAATAAATAAATCAGCTCAGGGGAAGAATGAAGCCGGGTGTCTGTTGCGGAAGATGTTCAGCAACTAAGTGTAGTGAAACGCCTGGGAAGAACTGTAGATTGACGGATGAAACAAATTGCAGAAGGGCGGGGTAAGGGCCGACGGATAATGTCAGAGCTACTACCGGATGTCGATGTGATATAAAACAGCCTGCTTAAAGCAGGCTGTTTTCATGTATGCAGACTGAGTTAAATCAGGAAATCATCCAGTGATTTACCTGCATCAACGGCTGATTTAATAGCTGAGGGTGTACGGCCCTGGCCAGTCCATTGCTTAACTTCACCATTTTCGTCGGTGTACTGATATTTAGCTGGTCGAGGTGCGCGTTTTTTCTTCTCAGCGGGTGCAGTTGGCATACCATTTAACAGTTCATTAGGATCGATACCCTCCTGCAACAGTAACTCGCGATATTTTGCCAGTTTCTCGGCTTTTTCACGATTAGCTGCTTCCGAAGCCTGAGCTTCTTCCCGACGCTCACTCACTACAACTGACAGTTTTTCCAGCATTTCTTCCAGGGCAGCCAGGTCAAGCTCGCGAGCGTTTGCGCGAAGGGTACGGATATTATTCAAGCTGTTGAGAGTGTCACTCATCAAAGTCACCATAGTCATGTTCAGATAATAAAATACAGAGCGGGTTCACGCTGATGCTTTTCGTCAGACCTGCTTTTTTAGAATGCTTGCCTTCGAAGAATCAAAATACAGAACCGATAGTTCAACGCTAACATATTAATCGCTTTCTACAAGAGTTTAAACTGTAATTACCGTATCACTCTTAAATTGAAGCAGAGTTACTCTTTGCGGTGCTCTTAGCTCAAAATGTCAAAAAAACGACATCTGAAAAGTTAGTTAATTGGGAGCGGGTATAGGGAAATTGTGCTTTAACGCTGTTTTCAGCAAAGTCGCTTCGCAAATCCTGTACACGCATTGCTCTGAAAATTAAAGGTAATGATTCAGGGCAGACAGCTAAAACTGGATAAGATCATGATGTTAATCGTAATTTTGTTGAATGACTGGCACGGTGACGCTTTAAATAATTAGCCCACTGATTAACTGTGGTTATTTGTAACGCCATGATAATGGGTTGTTTTTTTCTTATGCAGCGCATAGGGTTATTTAAGAGCGGGCCGGCCTGCGTTATGGCTGATTTAAGCGTTTGCATCCACCTACAGCCATCAAATAAATGGATACAAACTCGTCAAAACGAGAGCCACCCGTTGTGGGCTAAAGTCAATTATTTACAAGAGTCATGATTTTTGAAGCTCTGTAAAGATTCAAAGAGGGAGGTAGTTTACAACGTAATCATAGACAGCATTATTTCCCCACGTTATTACCCTGTTGTCATTGATGCTGATAACGGAAGCGATAGCATTTTTCATCGATATTCATTCAGCTCAGTCCGTGAACCATGTGATTTTGCAATCACCTCGCCAGCCTGTCCCAAAACACATCGATGGACATGCTGCCAGACACTGAACTGAAAACGGTGTGCCAGGAAGCGGCTATTATTAACCTGGCTAATTAATTCGTCGTCAGCAGCGCATAATGCCAAAAACCTGTAATAGATATTTCACAGTACAATGTCAGAGCAAATGGGGTCGTCGAAGAATAATCATAGAACAAGAGAGTATGAAAAAAAGCAGTCTGCTAACTTTGTCGCCCATTGTCATCAGTTATCCAGTGCGACGGTTAGCTATACTGTATATGGCATAGGCTTTGTCAGTATCCTGGGTTTTCTGGAGGATTGACGTGTTCAAAGGCAATAAAAAGTCACTACCGGTGCGCTACTGCAAAACGTGTAACAAACCGATGTCATGGCGAAAAAAATGGGAAAGGTGCTGGGAAGAGGTTCTGTATTGCTCGGAACGGTGCCGTCGGCAGCGTACTGCACAGCAGCAGCAGGATGATGCCCGAATAAATTCCGGCCACAATCGATAAAACCTGTCGGGTCAGTGCTGGCCAGGATTTTACCTGGCCTCTGACAGTTCAATGTCGTTAGTGCTGAATCTCAATCTGTTGCCAGCCTTGTTTGAACATACAGTCTTTCACCAATATGTCTCGCTGACTTTCATTAGCATCGCTGGTTGAGTAATTCGTATCAGTTGTCTTGTGTTTCTTGTCTTTTGAGGTGTATTTACCGCTAACGACATTGTCTGGCGGTAAATCCCTGAGTGCCTGAGCTTTACAGGCTGTTTCTGCCACGAACTCCTGCTGCTCAGATGCGTCAGGCTTGACCCATTTATACTGGACACATCCTGTCAGACAAAGGGTAAATAACATCAACATGAGTGGTTTCATCATCTGTTTCTCACTGCTTTCCGTCAGAGTCATAACGAAAAATGGGTAAAGAAACCGATCAGTCAAGCTGGCTGGTTTCCTCACCCTATAGAAGAGGAGCGTTATCTGATATTAAAATGTCAGGCCGCCACCAATGTAAGGCCCATCGATCAGGGTATGGCCCGGGCGTCCATCTTTGCCATCAACACCTGCATAACGGTAGCCGGCTTTCAAGACCAGCGGCCCCAGCGGTGACCAGCTTATGCCGGCGTTCGCTTCCACAAAATTCTTAACGCTGTTAGTCAGTTGTTCCGGAGCAGAATATCCCTCACCATAAATCGCAAAATCAGCGGGCAGATTGATTTTCACACCGCCACCGACAGGAAATGCGACGCCGTTATCCCCTTTCTTGCCACCAAGATAAGTGGCTTTGGCGCCAGCAGTCAGCATTACCGGACCAAGTTCAAGATTATAACCGGTACCCGCCTGACCAATCTGAACACCATCCGCCGTATTTTTGATCCACTGGCTATCCAGATAAATTCCGCTGGATGAGCGGCCAATTTCTGCGTCCAGCGCAGTGGTATTTTTACCTTGCTCCACATTCAAGCCAATGGCCATTGCAGACGAAGAGACGCACAGCAGCATACCCATGCTGATTACAGAAAGTTTCATTGTTCAGTTCCACTGCTTTTAAATTTTAAAATTAATGATTACGATTGCTGGCTGAATTGATTTATTTTTGTACAATTTCTTTAACGTCGTGCTGCTGCAACTGATGCATATTTCCGTCTGCATCTTTATACGAGATCATGCCAGTTTGTTTATCTTTGGCGGGTTTACCATGAGTCGTGATCATGTGCCCGTCATTGGTAGAGATGACATAATTGCTTGAGCAGGCGGTCATGGATATTACTGCAGCCGTCATCACAATAGCGCAGACGAATTTTTTGCCAGAATTGAAAGATGTCATTTCACTGTCCTGTCATTAGTTTTTAAGAAGATGTGGCATTATTAGCTAAAATTGTTAAACGACACGATAACAATTCCAGCCTTCGGAAAATTATCTGCCAAAAGACTGATGCAGATCAATTGTAATGTGTTGGGGTGTATGATGATTAAGCATGTTTTGTTAAAAAGCTGCAATAGAAAATCAAACATGTATTTGCGATAAATGAAACTTTCAATTCAGATAAAGAAAATCCTGAATGTGCATCTGATTATAAAATGAACGACGCACTATTTAAATAAGCTGAACTTAAATTTATAACCGCTTTTCTCAGATGATAAAAAATCGGGATGTGAAGGGAATAAGTGTTAGCCGTTCCACAGGAAAATGGAAAGTATAATTTATATTAAGTGATAAAAGAGCAATAACGCGACAGGTTAGTTACAACACCCTGTTAAATTAGTTTCAATAACACGAGAAGGCCTGCTGATTTTGTGTGTTTATTGATGTACTAAAAACAAAGTTATTCTGGAATTCCGAGTGCCTTTTGACTAGCCGCCCCCGCGCCCCGAAGGGGCGTACATAGACGTGATAGACTTATGTATGATGTAACTAATTTTCTGCAAGATCCTGTTTAAGTGCTATTATTGGGTTCTGATTTTTCCCTTTAAATTGATGAATGTATTAACTTTTAGCAGCGATCCCGTAACTGTCCTCTAATCCTTAACAGCTACAACATTAAAACTTGCGTAAGGCTCATATCAGCAAACTATAAATACGTTCCAGCTAACTTCAACGGCGGTATAATCAGCCCTTAAACGCATAGGCCGTAGCCTCAAAGGGCATGTTTCGGTTTTGGCTCTGCCGTTTTATCAATGGGAGGATTAAGACTTGCTACATGCCATGATAATCAACCGTAAATGCCCTTGCAGCAAATAAAAGAGGGAAGATCAGTGTGTTTTTTCACTACTCAGAAACGATATCATCTGAATCGACAAAAACCACAGTTTTATAATCGGTAAGATTCTTTTACGAAGTCCAGTGAAGCTGGAGAAGCGTCATTTTTAACAGAGTGTCCGGGAATATTGTAGTGGTTACACATCCGTAATGCGCACTCCCCATAAATCAATACCGTGAACCGCTGGTGTATCCACCATTTAAACTACGGTTATAGAGGATGAATTATAAAAATAACTTTTCAATAAAGCTCAAAGGTGGTTAAAAGACAAATTCCTCAGCCTTATTTCGAATGTAAGGCTGATGACGTTTATTGCCTCTCTGACCTCAATAGTGCAGTGGAGACGTCTGAAATGGCGCTGCCTGACCTGATAGATGGCTTAATGCTCAATTTACTGCATCATCCGAATGGTCTGTTTCAAATGCTAAGCTACTACCGGAACCTGATTAAGCCTACTTAGTTACTGTGTTCGGATACCCGTTTTTTACATCTCAAGGGTTCGTAAAAGCCAATCACTGGATTTAGAGATGAGTGCAGGCAACCCTGAAAATTGCCAGATGTCACCTGAAGGACGGCATCGGCCACCATACCGCCCGCTGTAAATAAGCTAAAAATTATCGAGTGAAACTACCATCACCCACCTGCGCCTGTTCGTACCATGCCATCAGTTCCATGGTGCCAGGCTCATTCTCGGCGGGTGCCCATGGGGCAAGATCCTGTTCAGTAACTGGCTGGTAACCGCCATGCTTTACCTCAAAAATAACCCCGCCTTTATCCATGGAGAGTACCGCATGCCAGATGCCGGCATCCGTTTCGAGCACCTTGCACTCTTCACCCAGCATCACCCGCTGGGTCACATAACCATTGTCATCAAAATTTAATACCAGGAAGCGTCCTCGAAGAGGCATCAGCAATTCAAAAGTATGCGGATGGCGGTGTGGGCGCACATAAGTGCCCGGCTCCATAGCGATGGCCAGACGTTGAACCGGATCGCTTAATTCGGGATGTAGATTACGATTAGCTCGCAAGCGAGGAGAGTGTGCAGCCTGTTCGCTTTGTTTCTGGAGGTCACTCAACGTAATTTGTTTCATATAATCCTTATTGATCCAGGGCTGCTCTCTACCCCAAGGTTACCGTAAGATTTTGTGCCATTCATTATGGCCGAATAGCCTCTGTAGTTGCCTGACATTGTCACCGCTTATGATGCAGGTCTGACTCAGTGGCAACAAGCCATGATGTCTCTATTTACACGTATCAGGCCATCTCACCCGTCACCAGGCTCCTGTGAAAGGATACGTTTTCTTCCACATACGCATTGACGACATGTTTTCTCTCGATTGCTCATTCCAGATCAAAAAGCGAAACGCTTATCATTTATAAAATGAGTGCTTCTTACCTTGAGGCAGAGCGTGTTATGGCAATTAACATGGGCAGTACCTATCGAATTCTTGGCTATAAGCCGTCTGTAAATTTCGCCTGGCGTCAGAAATTACTGACGATGGGCATGCTTCCCGGCGCCGTTTTTGAGACGGTTCGCGTGGCGCCAATGGGGGACCCTGTGCAAATTCGCACGCGCCGTATCAGTCTGGCAGTTCGACAGCGGGACCTGTCCTCTATGATCCTGGAGGAAATCGTCTGATGAAAAAGATCACCATCGGGCTGATTGGAAATCCTAACACCGGCAAAACCACGCTATTTAATCAGCTTACCGGAGCCCGGCAGCAGGTCGGTAACTGGGCGGGTGTGACAGTTGAGCGTAAAGAAGGGCAATTTTTTACTGCACAGTCAGATGTCAGGCTCATCGACCTGCCCGGAACTCGTTCGCTGACGACGCTGTCTGCTGAAAGCGCCATTGATGAGAGCATCGCCTGCCAGTATCTCTATCAGGATCACGCCGATATGGTGATTAACGTGGTCGATGCATCCAGTCTGGAAAGTAATCTGTTCCTGACCCTGCAGCTACTGGAGCTTGGCGTGCCCTGCATTATCGCCCTTAACATGCAGGACGTTGCCGCCAGTCAGAACATCACTACTGATATTCAGGCGTTATCTGCACGTCTTGGCTGTCCGGTTGTTTCCGTGACCTCAACCCGGGGCGATGGTATTGCCCAGCTCAAAACCCTGATCGATCAGGCTCATGTTTACTGCGCTCCGGAACGGGTGCGTTACCCGGCCGCGATTAACTCAGCAATTGAGCAGCTGTGTCTGCAAATGCCCGAAACGATAGCGCCTCAAAAACGTTACTGGCTGGCATTGCAGCTGCTGGAGGGTGATATTAACAGCCAGAAGCTTTGCCCGGAGCTGCTCCCGCATTTGCCTGAGATGATGAAACAGGCGGGCAATGACACCGGCGTACAGATTGCCGATTACCGTTATCGTGCCATCAACGCACTTTGCGCAGCCGTGAGTAATATTCATCAGGTATTACCAGCCGGTCGGACCCGTCAGATTGATAGTATCGTGCTGAATCGCTGGCTGGGCATTCCGATATTCCTGGCAGTGATGTATGTGATGTTTGTGCTCTCAATTAATATCGGTGCCGCACTGCAGCCACTTTTCGACAGTGGTTCTGTGGCCATATTTATTCATGGCATGCAATGGCTGGGCTATGTCGGCCACTTCCCGGACTGGCTGACCGTTTTTCTGGCCCAGGGCATCGGATCCGGCATAAATACCGTGCTGCCGATCATTCCTCAGATTGGCCTGATGTTCCTGTTCCTTTCTTTTCTGGAGGATTCCGGCTACATGGCGCGCGCTGCTTTTGTGATAGATCGGCTTATGCAGTCGCTGGGCCTGCCGGGTAAATCCTTTGTGCCGCTAATCGTCGGCTTTGGCTGTAATGTACCGTCAGTCATGGGCACCCGGACACTCGACACACCGCGTGAGCGCTTGCTTACGGTCCTGATTGCACCTTTTATGTCGTGCGGGGCGCGGCTGGCGATTTTTGCGGTTTTCGCTGCAGCATTTTTTGACGCACATAGCTCCAGCCTGGTTTTCTCACTCTATTTGCTGGGCATTGTTGTTGCGATCATCACCGGGTTGGTACTCAGGCACACCCTGCTGAGCGGGGAAGCATCCCCGTTTATCATGGAAATGCCGGTCTATCACCGGCCTCATCTGAAAAGTCTGCTGTTGCAGACCTGGCAGCGGCTGAAAATGTTTGTCGTCCGGGCCGGACAGGTCATCATTTTGGTGAGCATGCTGGTTGGCGTACTGAGCAGCTTTGCATTTAATGGCCAGCTGGTCGAAGACATTAACCATTCTGCACTGGCGGCATCCAGTAAAGCGATTACACCTGCGTTGTTGCCGATTGGTATCACTCAGGATAACTGGCAGGCGACCGTTGGACTGGTGAGTGGCATTATGGCTAAAGAGGTCGTGGTCGGCACACTCAACAGCCTTTACACCACTGAAGCGCTCCAGAACAACGCGTTTGATCCGCAGACTTTTAACCTTAAAGCTGAGCTGACCGATGCGCTGACACAGACCTGGGCGGGGTTAACAGCTGCATTGAGAATTGATGCACTGGCTCATCCCATCGATGCCAGCAAAGGTGATGGTGAGATGGCATCCGGCTCTATGGGCATCATGTCAGCCAAATTTGGCAGTGGCTTCGCCGCATACAGTTACTTAATCTTTGTCCTGCTCTATGTGCCCTGTGTTTCAGTCATGGGCGCTATTGCGCGCGAAGCCGGCAGAAAGTGGATGATGTTCTCATTCTTCTGGGGACTGAATATTGCTTACACCACGGCCACGCTGTTTTATCAGACCGTCACGTTTACCGAGCATCCTGCATTTAGCGCAACCTGCCTGATTGGCATACTGTTGCTTAACATGGTCATTCTGTTTGCACTGCGAAAAGCAGGAAGCCGGGTGCAGGCAATACCAGGCATGATGCAGGAGGGAAAGGGACGTTGTCACGGCTGCCACGGCAGCTGCGATAAACAGAAAGGCTACGCACAATAAAAAGAAACAACAGATTCAATTACTTTATCCGCTGGGTGACGGGCTTTTCAGCGCCACAGCGGATAAGTGACGTTGATGATATTGTTCAGACAGATGTAAGCTGAATTAAAGTTATCTGGAGTGATGTAAACCGCCTGAGAAGACCTATTAACAACCCCTGTCAGGAGACATGATTTTCCAGTGTGGGAAGCTGATGTTATAGAAGGGTGTGATGCTGGCAGCATCCCTGATCCTGGCTTCTGAAGCGAAATATTTTTCCAGAACAGATGAGCCTAAAACAGCATACCTGGTGAATAAATGCTTTAAATCAGCGAGATAATGGGAACAAAGGCCAGATAACGACCTATTCAGTACAGGCTTACACACAGGCTGTCCACTTTTTCTGTGGATAACTTTAGCCTGAATATAGCTTCAGATGGCCTTTTTAGAAGCTATCAGTCAGATAAGTCAGTGTCAGCATACTGGTCCATAAACTCTACCATTGCGCCTTTATGTGCATCCACATGACGGATATACCGCATCAGGGTTTCCGGTTTTTTCCATGTGCCTTCCTGCATAATACGGGCAATCGGATAACCATTATCCGCCATATCCTGAGCGGCACCCACCCTGGCACTGTGGCCACTCCAGCCACTGTAGCGATTTTTGTTAGCTTTCACCGCGCCAACGTTCCCAGCGCTGCGCCATGCACGGTTAAAGATCTGTTCCAGAGCCCGGGTACTCATTGGCTTTTCGGCAACCAGTACGCGGCCAGATCGATGAACTGCGGTAAACAGATAAGCATCGGGCTGATTAGAGAGTCCGGAGGCTTCTATCCACTGTTCCAGACGTTGGGTTGAGCGGGTGCCGAGCGCCTTGATTAATCCACCGGTCTGAACAATCGTTTTTGTCCAGGCAACATCCAGAATGATACGGCCATCAACGGCGTGCATCACATCACGCACCCTTAATCGCGACAGTTCACTGATACGGAGTAGCGTGGCATAGGCTACGTGTAAAAAGGCCAAATCGCGCACTAACTGAAGGTTTTCAGATCCTGACCATTTTCCATCCAGTACCAGCAGGTCAGTAAGCCTGAAGGGAACAGCCTGGCCAGCACGTTCACCGTTCATCACGGCCACGCGATTTATCTTCTTTATGGTACGAAAAACCAAAGGAGATACATTCGGCACCGGCAATCCGGCGTTACGGTGTAACATCGAGATCAGGGCCGCGTGTGAAGTAATCGTTGAAGAAGCCCGACCACTTTGAGCAAGAAACGAGAGATAGTCGCGCAGGTCATCAGCGCTCATCGGCAGGAAGCTGCGCTGGTTATCTTCCGACCAGCGATTACAGATCCGCATGACGCTAATCAGCTGCCGCCAGGTGTTAGGTGAGAAAGCCTCTTTATCCTGGACGAATTGCCTGAGGCGTTCTGTGATGTCGCTGTTCGGATCCACACTCAAATAGGTGACAGGCTCTAACTCATTCATTTTTGCTCACTTATCAACCAAAACATGTCCAGACAACGCTACGTGAATTCTGAGAAGTTAGCAGGGGGATTACCTGCCAGAATTCACGTAGCGTTGTCATCTATCGGTGTGGCATTGTTATAGTTTCCATCATAACCCGGCAGCATCAGCCTGTCATAACTTCGTATAAGAATAATTATACGAAGTAATAAATATGAACCATGTTCTTGTTGTGGCAGGGTGCTGAGTAGTGGGCTCCAGGCTACAATAATGATAATTATATAAGGTTATATTTCTTAGTACACGCATTAGCTGAAAAATGGCATAACGGCCTCAGAGGTCATGGGTTTTTTTATGTATGAAGTTATGCCAATACGAAAATTTTATTAGTAATCTGATGCCTATAAGCGAAGGATAGATTAATGGAGTTTTAAACATCATATAAAGAAATTCTTAATGTCATCAAAGAAAATAATCAGATACAAAGAGAGCAGATTGCCCTCTTCATTAAAATGATTTAGTCATATTTAGTCAGTAGCAAACTCTTCACTGAATATATTTGGAGTTATTAGATTTAAAGCTTGATCTTTTATAAAGAATAAATTACTAAAATAAACTAAATTGTTAACATTTAGAGGGAGGGTGTAATCCTTCTCAGACATCTTGTTAAGCAATGTCTTCCTTGGGATTCTAAATATTTCTTTTGCAACATGTAAGTTCGCATCGAAATGACTTATTATATCCGGATGTAGCTCTTGCGCCGTTAGTCTCAATCTAAACTTCTGACGCAGCATACTATTCCAATTTTTGTTTTTATAATGCTTATAAGCTAATTCATCGAATATTTTTATCATAGTCCATTCAGATGTCTCTAATGTGGCATAAATTCCATTTAACTTTCTACTTTCAACGTCATTTCCTTCCCAATCCTGCTTTGCTTTATATCTAAGGTCATGTTCTACTTCATGCCAACCTTCAGATAAAATAGATCTTATTTGTAGTTCAAAAGTGGAATCAATAAAATTTGAAGCGGCTGGAAAGTTACGCTCTCCATATAATAAATTTATTGGGAGCTCATAAATTATATTATAACGCACCGCTGAAAATTCAGCGGCTGTCATTATGTCAATACTATGGTCTTTTTCTCTTTCAATGAAAATTTCATTCAAAATAGCATGAACTAACTCAATATCATCATTGAAATACAGTGCAATTCTTACACCAAGTGCATCTTGAATTTTGTGAGTTATGCCGTACTTTGTATTTTCTAACTTCTTATTTAATGACTGAGTGTCTTTGTTCCTAGCAAATAATCGAAACATTATACCTAAGTTATTAAGCTTTGAAGATATTAAATCTTCTACATCTGATCTTAATGTATCACTAAAGCTGAAGTTATTCATTTTATCGTCCCAGAATTTTCTTGACTTCACCAACATTGAATCTATTTATTGCTGTGAAGGAGCTTTTATTTGCGCTTTCCAAAATCCCTCTTTCTTTCAGATTCTTAATAGCTCTGGTTATTTGTTTTCTAGTGTAACCATCAATTTTATACAAAACCCCAGTGTATATATGGAGTCGTGTTATTGAGTTAGAACCCAACTGCATAAATTTAGACAAAATTTCTTTTTCCAGCTGAAGTTCCAAATCATCATCATTCTGTGAGACTTCGTACGACTCGATTTCATTTATAATGCCATTGTTATCTGAGCAATTCAAAAAGCTAATGTCGTACGGATGATTATTATTATCGTACTCACACCCATAGAATTGACAGGATATAAATGTCACATCTTTAAAATGATTGAAGTTAAACACAATGTTAGAGAATACACATTCATTAAATACTGAATTTTTTATTTTTTGGTTTGGGAAGAATATTGCGTTATCAAAATCAAGGCCAGTTATCGTAGTTTCTAAATACACATTTTCATCAACTTCTTGGCAAAGCATATACTCATATTTCATATGATCTGTGGCACTTAAGAACTCTCGCATACCACTTAGTCTTTCCCATAATAGGATTCGGTCATCTGTATCCCTTGGTAGATAAGATTGAACTGCTGGCTCAACGAAACGCTCATCACTTGCCAACCATTCATTCGAATCATTAGCAATTACTCCATTTGCAATAAAATTCCCAAAAACAAATTCGTTAACAAATTCAATTTTGTTTTCGCCTTGATTACTTCTGTCAAAAAAAGCATGTGTTGCAATTTTACTTGCCAGAGCATCAATTGTCGGTCGATCTTTCCCAGGATAAAGATGCCTTGTTTCTTCGAGTATGTTCAAACTTTTATTTTTTATAAGTGAAATAATCTTTTCTCTATTATCACTAGTGTAGTCATTTTCACACATGTCTAATGCAATCATAGATAGGATTGAGGTTTGCTTGAGAGGTACCATCAATAAGTCTTGCCGTTCTCTTTCTCTTTCAAGCATTGCCTGGAAATAATGATCTACTATCTTAGAACTTTGACCGCATAATTTGCTGAACTCTTCATCATCGATAGAACGGAGAAAAGCCAAAAGTACAGGGTTAGATAGTTTTTTTATATCCAAGCCAGATTCTTCAAGTTTATTTATTCTCTCAGCACTAAGCCAGTCTTTAACTTCAGGGGAGTTAAGTTTATACCTTACTACATTAAAATTGTCTTGATAATTATCTTTCCACTCTTGGAAGATTTCACCATCAAATATTGCAGCTCTTCTTGATGTGAGTATTACCTTAGCGGATTTAGTAAGTAATTCACCAATAGTTTCAAGCATTGGCTGAGCTTTCTCGAAATCAATTTCATTTGTCTTATTAGTAGATGTGTCGTTTAAAAGCTCATCAAATCCATCGAGCACTAAAACAATTCTTCCATTTTTGGTTTCATCTATTACCAAATCACTTTTAACATTTCTGAAACTTCTATCAACTTCACGCACAAAAACATGACTAAATACTTTTGCCTGACGATCCCTTGAGAATTCAGTAAAGAACGGAAGAGGAGCATCATCATCGGAAATTAGCGAATTTAATATTTCATATGAAGTACAGGTTTTTCCAAAGCCTGCTGGCGCTTCAATAATTATAAGTTGAGAGGTTGATTTATTAATTTCCGCTAAAATATCCTCTATCAAACCACTATTTAGTTTTTTATTGTCTTTCTCAAAGGGAACCTGAACATAACTATAATTTTTCGCACCATCCGGAAGAAGAGATATCATTTTATCGCAGTAATGACCGTATTCATAAGAAATACGCTCCTTCCATTCATCCACATTAAAAAAACCTTTGAACAATTGCTCAGCAACTTCTTCCAAACTTCTAAATAAAGACTTTTTAGTAGAGTAACCAATATTTTTTAGATCATTTAAACATTTCTCTACATCGTCTGAATTACATTCATCTGTATAAACTACTTCAGCATTATGGAAGAAGCCGGTCTTAAAGGTGAAAGCATAAAACCCATTGCCCGAAGAACTTTTTTTATATTCGAAACCATATTTTCTAAACAAAGAAATTAGTTGATGTGAATCTATAGTCATTTCAAGTCCTTGAGAGGCCACTAAATCCCGAAACAAGTCAAATAAGAATATTCCTATTAATTTATTTAATCAAATTATAAATGCAGATGCAACGAGTTCGAGCCTGCATCAGCTAAAATAAATTTAATTATTATTTTTCAATTAGTTATGTAGTGGTGGCGCGATTTTCAATTTTTCAAAAAATGTCAATACACCTCTTTTTTTTAAGTTTTTCATGTCAGATTTTGCGTAGTAAGAAACCAAAAGCACACAGTTTGATATCATGTTGATGTGAGCGCGGAGGTTCACAGGCAGAAGAAGCGATGACGTTTTAAATGATTGCCAGTTTAAAGAGCCATTAAGGACAATGATAATCTATAAAGATAAAGAGCACTGCAGGGAACAGAATAACGAGGAAAAACTGGCATGCCAGGTATCTTATTTAACATAACTAGTATTTTGCGTATTAATATTTTTCTGAATCACATCAGGTTTTCCAGTTTGATTTCTAACTATCGCAGCACCCGATATTGAGCAATCCTCACCGGTGTTCTACCTTCAGAGAGCGTCTTTAACGCCTCACCTGTCACATCCATTAAACCAACCGGAGGCACGATGACCGACAGTCACAACCCCGCACCCTACAGCGGCACCCTGTTTTTTGATGTCAATGAGACCCTGCTGGATACCACTGAGCTGAACCGGGTTGTCGCGCAGCGACTCGGTGACCGACCGGAACGTGCTGAGGCCTGGTTTACCTCGTTGTTACATCATTCACTCGTGGAGTCGGTGACCGGCAGCTGGCATAACTTTGGTGATATTGCCGAAGCAGTGCTGCAGATGACCGCCACACGCTATGGTATTACTCTGCCTGCAGACGCAACACCGCTGGCTGACATTATCGCAGCCATGCCAGCCCATCCTGATGTCGCCTCAGGACTGAGTGCTCTGCAGCAACAGGGATTTACACTGGTCGCGCTGACCAACTCTTCTGCGGCACTGGCCGAAAAGCAGCTCAGTTCTGCCGGACTGGCTCGGCTGTTCACGCGCATTCTCAGTGTGGAACAGGTTCAGGTTTATAAACCCGATCTGAAAGTGTATCAGTGGGCAATGCAGGAAATGGATCAGCCTGCATCACAGTGCATGATGGTGGCCGCTCATGGCTGGGATGTGGGTGGAGCAAAACGCGCAGGAATGAAAACCGCATTTGTTACCCGCAAAGGACAGGCACTTTACCCGCTGGCACCTGCACCGGATTTGATTGTCAGCGATATAGGTGCGCTGGCCACAAAACTTAAACCGCTCTGCTAAATGCAGTGCTCAGCGACCTCACATGACACCTGAATACTTAGTCTGTGTGGGTCTCAAACGCTGACCTGACCGCTTCCACAATCCGTTGTGCAGTAGTTGTATCGTCCAGCAGCGGGAACGTTTTTTTGAGCTTGCCAGAAATCTGCCAGCCATTTTCTTTCAGCGAACGGATAATACGACTGGCGTCCTGATCAGGCATCTCAACGACCTCCTTCAGCTGCTGTTGAGCGCGCTGAAATATCACCAATACGCGCGCTTCATCAGCCATTTCAGTCCGGACCGTGTGCTCGATGACTCTGCAGGTATAGAGCACATGCTCGGTTAAGTCGGGATAACGCCAGGCGAAACGGGCATCCTCATACTCGGTGAAAGTGAAATTACTCCGCGTGCCATCTTCATATGTTTTCAACTCGCCAAACCGATAGCAGCCTGCATAGCGCCGCATTAGCCGTTTAGAAAATACGTCCAGCGTGCGATCGTAACCGACCCGAAAATCCATCGAACTGGTAATGGTGGCTGAAACAGGCAGGATCACGCCATCCGGTATCGCTCCATCACGAATCAGTGTGTCATTGATTAAAAAACGGTGGATGCGGCCATTGCCGTCGCGCATCGGATGGATATAGACAAAGCCAAACGCGATAACCCCCGCACGAGCCAGTGGTGCGGCACCCCGCGTAGCCTGCTCAAAGGCTTTAAGCCCATTCATAAAGCGCGGAACGTCATCATAGTGTGGTGCAATATAGTGGACGATATCTTCACGCATGGTCGACTGTCCGACAAACACGGGCGAACGTCGCAGCCCCAATCCCAGCGCATCCTGCCCGAGAATGCCCTGCTGTATGGTATGCAGGCTGGCATCGCTGAGTGGATCCTCAAGCTGGCCGCAATACTGCGCGATAACGTGGGCAAATCGTTGAATACGATCGCCCTGGTCCGCCTCTTTCTCAATCAGGAAACTGGCACGTGACTCTTTAAATGTCAGCCAGCTGGCGGTGCGCATCAGAATATCCGCGCCAAAGGTGTTATCCAGATCATGCAAAGCATCGTTGAGATCGAACGTGAGCGCCTGCTCAATGGCTGCGGTTCTGCGCACCAGTGGGCAGAAATCAGCGGATCCTGGCAGATTATTATTGATGCGCCAGCGCCTGTTACGGTTCACGGTCGTTCGGGTCAGATACGCTTTGGATGAAATCGCCTCAACATAGCCTCCGTTGGTGACATCCGGTACCTGTAAGGTATTACCAGTCAGCCATTCATAGAGAAAGCCGGCCCGTCGCGCATACTGTCCGAACGGTTCCTGCCGACACCAAGCTTCCAAAGGTTGTGGTCCGATGGTCGTAAACAGGCGTGCGAAAAACTCCAGATGGATCTCTTCGTACTTGAGACCAAAGGCAAAGTGACCCGCAAAATCATCTTCCGGCTGATAGCCTGGTGGATAATGATTTTCTACCTGTCCCTGGCCCTCATGATGTGAGCGTACGGTTCCGATAGCTGACTTCACGCGTAAGGGCTGCGCCAGTTTGATAGCATAACGTTCGCACAGTGCGCTGAAGCCAACCAGCATGTCGAATCCTTTATCCGTCGCCCGAAAACGATAACAAAATGGATATTTATCATGAAAACGTTAAAAAAGCCATCATGACGGCATTAACTACCGCCCGGAAACGTTAATAAAAACGGTGTTCATTGCGGAAATGGTAAAAGACGGAATGTTCAGGGCTTAACAACAATGCACAGTAGCCCGATTACAATAATCACCACACCAGCTAAGCTACGCCAGCTAAATGCTTCGTGAAATACCGGTAAGCAAACCGCCACCAGCCAGACCAGCACGTAACTCAGGCTGAGCAGTGGATAGACCCGATTAAGCGGAAAATAGTGCAGCGCCCGAATCCAGCAGAGCATGGAAACAGCATAAGCTCCCAACCCGGCCAGCAGCAGCAAGGCAGGCAGTATGGCAACTGTTGGCAGCGACGTCAGGCTACTGACATCGGGCAGGCGCGGCATCGCCCAGCGCATCATCAGCTGTGCCGCTGAGACCAGCAGCACGCTGCACGTAACCCATCCATATCCTTTCATAGCTGGCTCGCCATTAGCGCGACGCCCGTCACCACCAGCAGCGTGCCTGCAATCTGACGAAGCGTTAGCCGTTCGCGCCACAAAATGCGTCCGGCCAGCGCAACGAAGATGAAATTAAGGCTCAGCATGGGATACGCCTGGCTGACGGGCACCCGCTGCAGCACCAGCAGCCAGAGGAGCATCGCGATACCCAACAGCAGCACGCTTACGCCAATCCAGCTTAAGCGGATGCGGCCTGATACCGCGTGGGTCGCCTGTTTCTGACACAGCTGCGCGCTGCAGCTGAGCAGACTCACCAGCACAATCAGCAGCAGCATTTACTTCATCTGACCGTAATAAAGGCAGACAAGCCTGCCCTGGCGATAGACCGCATCCGGAACCGGCACATCCTCGCCGATATCACTGTGTGGGGAATCAACCAGTAACAGCAGGGACACGCTTCCCATGCGGCGATGATCGGCAAGCCAGCCGCCAAAATCCGCCTGAGAGACAAAGCGGGATTGCGCATCCGGGTAGCTCAGCCCATATTGCAGCTCACCTTTATTATCATAGAAGCCGATATCACTGCGTTGCAGGTGCCAGGCTGCGGCAGATGCCACGCCCGGATTGTCCGCCAGAATAAAATGACTGGATGCCAGACGCTCGCTGATCACAGAGACAAAGTGTTGCGGCTGTTTGGCATCACGGATTTTATCCGGGATAGCTGAGCCAATAAACAGAGCGACCCCCAGCGGGCAAAGCGCGGCCACCAGCCAGCGGCGTTGTGAAAATCGGCAGCTGTATGCGCCCGCCAGTCCCCAGATGAGAAACGCCAGCGCTCCCAGTCCCAGCTTCAGCATCTCATGAGTGGCAAACAGGGGGTGATGCGTTACGCTCCAGGGCGCGAGTACCAATAGCACGGTTGCCAGCGTGAGGATGCCGAAAATCAGGTTGATCCAGCCATTAACGGTTAATGCGCGCCCTGCCCGCTGCGCCGCGTTCAGCCCATAATGGGCCATCAACAGCGACAGCGGCACAAAACAGGGCAGGATATAGGTTGGCAGTTTGCCTTTTGCCAGACTGAAAAACAGCAGCGGCATCACCGTCCAGCTCAGCAGATACAGTGCGCCGGGATTCTGCTGACGCTCGCGCCAGCCGGTCATCAGTGCACCCGGTAACAGCGCCAGCCACGGTAGTGTTCCCAGCAGCAGAACCGGCAGGTAGTACCAGAAAGGGGCTTTGTGCTGTGCATTCTCTTCTGCAAAGCGCTGAATATGCTCAACCCAGAAGAAGTAGTGCCAGAAATCAGGGGCCTGATGATAGATCGCCAGCGCCCAGGGTGCACTGATTGCTGCGGCAGAGAGAATCGCCAGCGGCCCGAAGCAAAGCAGCTCAGGTATTCTCTTTCGCCAGATCACCCATGGCAGAATCGCCAGCACCGGTAGCGCCAGTGCCAGAAATCCTTTGGTCATGAATCCCATGCCGATGGCGAGACCCAGCAGCAGATAGCCGCCCGCGCGCCCGGCGCGCCCGCTGGCCTCCGTCGCCAGCCAGAAGCTGCACATTGCAGCCGCCAGCCAGAGCATCAGCATCGGATCGAGCACGGCATAGGTGCCAACGCCATAAACCAGCAGTGAACTCAGGAAAATCAGAGAACCCACAGCAGCGGTGCGGACCGAACCAAACATCCGCCGGCCGAGCCAGAAGATCAACGCGGCGGTTATCGCTGTTGAGAATATTGATCCTGCCCGTACACCAAAATTGTTATGGCCGAACAGCCATTGGCCCAGTGAGTTTATCCAGTAACCCGCAATCGGTTTTTCAAAATAGCGAAGACCGAAGAAGTGTGGTGTCACCCAGTTACCGGTTGCCAGCATCTCCCGGCTGATCTCTGCGTAACGTGTCTCATCCGGTTGCCAGAGGTCGCGGAACATCGGCGGCAGAAGGTAATAGAGAATGAAAAAGCTAAAAAAAATGAGCCACTTCGTGTTCTTATGTATCCGCACTAGTTCGCCTCTTTAGTCAGTTTCTGGCAGCCCAGCCACCCTTCCCGTCCGGGAATTTCACCTCTGACGATCCTTCCCACGGGTAAGGTGGTCAGGTCGTCGGGCAATAGCTCGCTTAACGGACAGAACTGAATGCCATTACGGGTTGCTGCATTCAGCAATTTGTCGAAGTCTGGTAAGCCAATAATCCCCTCCACTTCGGCATGCACGGTATAGACAGCGCCATCATCAGAAGCGAGCATTTTCGCCAGAATGTAATCGTTATAGCCTTCTGCGCTGACCTCACGGCCAACCACTTCATCCCATGTGGGTAACGTCACCGGAATCTGTACAGTGCCGATCTGGCCATCTGGCAGTATGGGCCTGAATGGCCCGCTGCCGCGGCAGTCACTGTTGTAGTGAAAGCCAAAATCCTGTTTGGCGGCAACGACCCGACCATCAGCACGCCAGCCTGCAACGGCCGAACAGCTGACAGGATGACCAAGGATCTCACTGAGCGTTTCGGTGCCGCGTGCTATCTGCTCAACCAGTTTATCCTGCGGCCAGACACCCGCCCAGGTCTGCCAGGCAAAGTGGTCCCAGGCATGCAGACCGACTTCATGCTGGCGTGTGGCATCCTGCATAATGTTCCGCAGGCCACGTCCCATCTGCTTTCCCGGCCAGGCCGTTCCGGCGAGCAGAATGTCCCAGCCATATAGTGATGCGGCGCGGGAGCGCAGCATCTTCATGAGAAACGCCGGTTTCACCAGCCGCCAGAGATGGCGGCCCATGTTGTCCGGTCCCACGCTGAAGAAAAAGCTGGCCCGCACTGCGTGACGCTGGAAGAGCTCAAGCAGCGCCGGCACACCCTGCTTCGTGCCGCGCCAGGTATCTACGTCAATCCGCAGACCGATCTTCTTCATCACTTATCAGCCTGTTGCTCAACGGTACGCAGGAAGAAATCGAGCGTGTTGTCGATAGTGACATCCATCGTGACGGTTGGCGTCCAGCCAAGTAGGCGACGCGCATTGCGGATAGCCGGTTTGCGGTGCTCCACATCCTGATAGCCTTTACCGTAGTAACTGCTGCTTTCCACTTCGCGGAAACCGGCAAACGGCGGGAACTGGCTGCGCAGCGGGTGACGCTCGAAGCTGGCCAGCAACTGCTCCGCGAGTTCTTTGATACTGGCTTCATTGTCCGGATTACCGATGTTGATGATCTGACCATCACAATTCTGCTGCTTGTTTTCGATAATGCGGAACAATGCTTCCACACCATCCTGAATATCGGTAAAGCAGCGCTTTTGTTTGCCGCCGTCGATCAACTTAATCGGTGAACCTTCAACCAGATTGAGGATAAGTTGCGTGATCGCGCGAGAACTGCCGATGCGTGCTGCGTTGAGGTTATCCAGACGCGGTCCCATCCAGTTGAACGGACGGAACAGGGTAAAACGCAGCCCCTCTTTTTCGCCATAAGCCCAGATCACACGGTCCAGCAGCTGTTTCGATACCGAATAAATCCAGCGCTGTTTGTTGATCGGCCCGACCACCAGATTCGAGCTATCCTCATCGAAGCTGGCATCAGTACACATGCCGTAGACTTCAGAGGTGGATGGGAAAATAATGCGCTTCTGATACTTCACGCAGTCACGGATGATTTTCAGGTTCTCTTCGAAATCGAGCTCAAAGACGCGCAGCGGATTACGGGTGTATTCAATCGGCGTAGCGATCGCCACCAGCGGCAGGATGACATCACATTTTTTGATGTGATACTCAATCCATTCGGAGTGAATAGCGATATCCCCTTCAACAAAATGGAAGCGCGGATGTTCCAGGAAGCGGCTGATGGCGTCTGAACTTATATCCAGGCCATAGACTTCAAAATGCTCATCCTGCAATAAACGCTCGGTGAGATGATTACCAATAAAGCCGTTAACCCCGAGGATGAGCACGCGTGTACGACGTTGCAGCGCCGACTGCGGTTTTGAATAGAGCAGTGCGCCAGGCACCATGCCCAGGCTCTGCGCCAGCTGGCTGCCATTCATGTAAACGCCATGCTCGGACTGTCCGGTGAG
Organism: Pantoea sp. MHSD4; assembly: GCF_021043305.1. Taxonomy (NCBI): domain Bacteria; kingdom Pseudomonadati; phylum Pseudomonadota; class Gammaproteobacteria; order Enterobacterales; family Erwiniaceae; genus Pantoea; species Pantoea sp. MHSD4. The sequence goes on from NZ_JAJNDH010000009.1 coordinate 59,481, forward strand.
AATTTCCAGTGCACCCTCACCACAGGCGATCAGGAATGGCTGCTTAGAAATCACCGTACCTGGCTTCGCCTGATGCGGGTGCGTATGAACCCGGCTCTTCCAGACGATAAATTTAACCGAACCGGCGAAGGCGAAGGCGCCTGGCCACGGATCGGTAACCGCTCTGACCAGATTGTGAATCTTCTCTGCGGGTTGATTCCAGTCGATGCGGCCATCTTCGGCCGTGCGACGGCCAACACAGGTCGCCTGACTCTCATCCTGTGGCGTCTCACTGACCTCACCCGTGCGCAGGCGAGGTAAGACGTCGTTAAGTAACTGCTCTGCAGCCTGGGTCAGTTTACGATGCAGCGTCAGCGCGTTGTCTGCATCCTCAATGGCCACCTTCTGCTGCGCCAGAATATTACCGGCATCCGCACGCTTCACCATGCGATGTAACGTAACGCCGGTTTCCGTCTCACCGTTGACCAGCGCCCAGTTGAGTGGCGCCCGACCGCGGTATTTTGGCAGCAGTGAACCGTGCAGGTTAAAAGCCCCCTTTTCAGCGCATTGCAGGATCTCATCGCTCAGCAGATGGCGATAGTAGAAGGAGAAGATCATTTCTGGCGCCATGGTGCGGATGCGGTCAAGCCAGATTGGGTGATTCGCCTCGTCCGGTGCATAGACCGGAATGCCGTGCTCTGCCGCCAGACGCGCGACTGAGCCGAAAAAGTGATTTTCGGTAGCCACATCGTTGTGCGTAAAAATGGCGGTGATCTCATAGCCTGCGCTAAGCAGTGCATTGATGCCGACACAGCCCAGATCGTGATAGGCGAAAACAACGGTCTTCATGATTGAGTATCCTGTACTGAAGGCTCTTCAGGAGCCTGAACAATGCGTTGAACGAAATAGCGCGGACGCGCCCGAACGTCGTTATAAATTCGCCCGATATACTCCCCGAGCAGTCCCATACCCACAAACTGGGCACCGATAAACATGAACAGCACGGCGAACAGGACGAAAACGCCATCTCCCGCCCATGCCGCACCGAAAAAGAGTCGCAATACGATAAGCACCAGCGAGAAAGCGAAGCCGGAGAGTGCAATCAGGCTGCCTACTACGCTGAGCAATCGCAGCGGCGTGGTGGTCAGGCAGGTCACCAGGTCGTACATCAGGTTGATCAGGCGCATAAAGCTGTATTTCGAATCGCCAAAGGCCCGCTCAGCGTGGAGCACCGGCAGTTCAATGGTGTTTCGGGCAAAGGTGTTGGCCAGAATCGGAATGAACGTACTGCGTTCGTGACAATTGAGCATCGCCTCGACGATATGGCGCCGATAGGCACGCAACATACAGCCGTAATCGCCCATCGCTTTGCCGGTGACCCGCTGAATCAGGTGGTTGAGCGTGCGCGAGGCCTTGCGACGGAACCAGGTATCCTGACGCTGCTGGCGGACTGTACCCACCACGTCATAACCCTGACGCGCAGCTTCAACCAGTCGCGGGATCTCTTCCGGAGGGTTCTGCAGATCGGCATCCAGTGTCACAATCAGATCGCCACGGACCTGGCTGAATCCGGCCATAATGGCGGAGTGCTGACCGTAGTTGCGATTGAGCAGTACGCCCGTTATGCGGCTGCCGGGAATGATGGCAGCCTGTTCAATCAGTTCGGCTGAACGGTCACTGCTGCCGTCATCAACCAGCAGAATTTCATACTCAATTTCAATGGCGTCACATGCCGCGCTGGTCCGCTGCAGCAACTCCGGCAGGCTTTCCTGTTCGTTATAGACCGGGATGACCACGGAGAGCATATTGATCGGTTTGATATCGCGCATTTCAGGCTCCGGCAATGTCATGTAAAGCCTGAATCACACGCTCGATATCCTGATCCGTCATTGACGGAAACAGCGGAATCGAACACATCTGCTGGCTATTCAGTTCACTGGCAGGTAAACGTAAATCGGGATAGTGTTCGCGATAATATTTGTGGGTATGCGCCGCACGGAAATGCAATCCGCTGCCTATATCCCGCGACTTAAGTGCCTGCATAAAGGCATCACGCGTCAGACCGCAGCGCTGCTCATCAATGCGAATAATGAACAGGTGCCACGCGTGCTGATGTGGCCAGGCAGACAGTGACAATGGCGTAAACGGCAGCGTGTGCAGCGCTTCCAGATAGCGCTCAGCTATCTCACGGCGGCGAGCAATAAAACCGGGTAGCTTCTGTAACTGCACCAGCGCAATGGCTGCGCTGATATCAGGCAGATTATATTTAAAGCCCGGCATCATCACTTCTGCCTGTGGCAGACGCCCCTTGGTCTGGCGATCAAAAGCATCAACCGCCAGGCCATGAAACTTGAGGCTGCGAATACGATCGGCGAGAGCAGCGTCATCGGTCACCACCAGGCCGCCTTCCGCACAGGTGATATTCTTGATGGCGTGGAAAGAGAAAATAGCCGTGCCGCGATGCCCGATTGGCTTCTCGTGATAAGTCGTGCCCACCGCGTGAGCCGCATCTTCAATAATGGCGATGCCATGCTGCTCAGCAAGCTGATAGATTGGCGTGAGATCGGCGGGAGCACCAGCGTAATGCACCGGAATAATCGCGCGGGTACGTGAGGTAATCGCCTGAGCTATGAGTTCCGGCGTCACCATCAGGTTGTCAGGATCGACATCAATCATCACCGGCGTGGCGCCCAGCAGCGTGATCAGGTTCAGAGTGGAGACCCAGGTCATGGACGGCGTAATGACCTCATCGCCAGGCCCGATTCCCATCGCCATCAGCGTTACATGCATCCCCGCTGTGGCAGAACTCACCGCAATGGCGTGCTGGTTGCCAGTCAGTTGTACAAAAGCCTGCTCCAGTTCCGCACATTTAGCGCCTGTTGTTATCCACCCGGAGTCAAATACCGCTTTAACAGCAGCCAGCTCTTCATCACCAAATGAAGGGCGGGAAAATGGCAAAAAATCCATGCTAAAACTCCTGCAGATCAAACTCATTAGCTGTCGAGCGTTGTTAATCAGACACAACGCCGGCAAAAGAATTGAAATAGCGAATTATCAACATCCGGTTATGGCGTTATCGACACCTTATTTTCCCGTTCTGGAATTGAGGTTACCGGACTGCTAATACAAACTAACGTATGAAACTTAACTGAACATTAAATGAATAGTGTTCATTGCAATAAAATGAAAGAAGAGTGAGTTAAGGTTTTACGAAAAAGTTCACATTTAAGTTAATAATAATGACTCCGCTCTCAATTTTTGATTTATTGATGTTTTGTTTAAGATCGCAAGGGCTGCCACTTCTCAGATCATAAACCCACCCACCAGAGAAGCAATATCTGAGATTCAATACAACTAAATGATTTTACTGAAAATAAATCCAGACACACCAGGCAACTCCTGATCAAATCAGTATCCTGTTAATTTCACCGAAAACATCCGCCGATAAAAGCGTCTTAATGTATTCTTAATATTGTTCGTTATTAATGTTCAGCCCTAACAATAATTATTACACTTTGGTGAAACTAAGGTGACAGTCAGTTAATATTTGTCAGATTACCTGTGCCTGAAGGGTGAAAACAGTGCTAAAAAAATCGAATAAGATCGTGGTTTGAGGCGTTAACGTCTGGTCTGCCTAAAAAAGAGAAAATTGTGATGATGCGTGTCGCCTGTTTATGCACCCTGTTCGCCCTGCTCAGTCCGGTACTTTACGCCGCGCCAGTAACCTATACCATAACACCTGATAAAACATCGATTGGCCTCTCATGGCGTGCCTTTGGTCACGATTTTTCGCAAGCCAGACTACAGGGTGTGTCTGGCACGGTGACACTTAATCCGGATGAAGACCATGACGATCGTATCGAAGTGAATATTCCAGTGGGCACACTGGTGGCATCGAACAGTCTGTTGACCTGGCAATTGAAAAGCGATCTCTTTTTTGATGCGGAGCGTTACCCGCAGATTCACTTTGTGAGCAGTCGTGTTGCCTCACTGGGTGAGGGTAACTACCGTATTTTTGGCGTGCTAACGGTTAAAAATGTCAGCCGGTCAGTGGTGATGCAGGCCTCACTGGACAGTGGTAAAACAATTGATCCGGCGTCACGCTCTCTGGCGCTGCATGCCTCCACCGCGATATCCCGCTCTGCCTTTGGAATGGATCGATTGGTTGGAGTGGTTGATGATCGGGTAAACATTGCGCTGATTATTGCCGCACAGGCCAGATAATCGCTGTTGAAGCAAGCGCTCAGGGACAGACTTTTTTAACTGAGCGTGGTCACCAATGTTTCAGCGATGGCAGCCAACTGAGCAGAGGGATTACGCCCTATCAACACATACTGATAGCCACCGCGCTTCCACCAGGCCAGCTGCATGCCGTGGCGCTGTTCCTGAGTAATCGGGTTCGAATCCTGTGGTGCAGGCGAGATACAGAGCGCCATCGGACCATAATCAGCATGCAGCCAGGCGATCTGTGCAATCGACGTTCGTTCGTAACGCAGGATCCGCACCATTTTCAGTTCAGCGCCTGGCAGGCGAAGTTGCTGCGGGTGCAGCTCCAGTCCTAAATCCAGCCGTGTACGGTCGAGACCTCTCTGCAGCATTGCGGCGTCATTGGGGGTATCGGCCAGCGTTTCAGCACTGTAAAGCGACATATAGCGCGCCTCCAGATCGCGGATATTCTGACTTTCATCCTTCCCATCATCTGAGGGTCTTGCCAGAAAACCAATGCCGCTGCCCACCAGTAAAAAGCTGACCGATGCGGCAATAAGCGCGCGACGACTATACCCGGTGGCCACCTCGGGTGCCGGAATGGTCGCCAGGCGCTGGGCCATTCTGGCCTGTGGTGCCTGTTCGAGTAGCGGCGAAAAAGCCTGTTCAAAATCGAGACTGGTGTGCTGAAAATGCGCAACCCGCTCGACCAGTTCAGCATCCTCATCCATCGCCTGTTCAAACTGCGCAGCTTCTCGCGGCGTCATCTCACCATCCAGCCAGGCGACAATCGCCTCATCGCGCCACGGCGGCGTAAAAGTTTCCCTGTTAATCTCCGTTTCTCCTTCGGTGAGGGCGTGGTCGCCGGCTGTCTGGCTAGCGTGGCGCGTGCGGCGGCCAGACGGCTCATAATGGTGCCAACCGGGACAGCCAGCGTCTCTGCTGCCTCCTGATAGGTTAGTCCTTCCACGTAAACCAGAAACAGCGCATTTCGCTGTGCCTCGGGTAAGGCGTTAACGTGTTGCATAATGCGCTGGAAATGGCGATTGTCGTCGCTGGTGGCGTGATTATCCGCGGCCAGCAGCGCATCGGGATCCACAAATCCCTGCCCCTGCCGCACTTTTCGTGCGCGTAAATCGCTAACCCAGATGGAATGGAGGATGGAAAACAGCCATCGATCAATACGCGTGCCCGGCATGAACTGCGCGCTGCGTTCCAGCGCGCGCACGCAGGTTGACTGTACCAGCTCTTCTGCCATGTCACGGTTGTGTGACAACACATAGCCATAACGCCAGAGCCGCGTCAGATGTTCCGCAAGGTGCTGACGGATGTCACTGTGAGTGATTTTTCGCTCCTCCCTGCCGCATCAGACCTCAGGATGGCCATTGATCGCGGCTTGCAGATCGCGGTACTCCTCGCAATCTGTACCACAAATCCCGGCAATGGTTTTTAACTGTTCGCGTGCCAGATCAGGACGCCCTTTAATCATCCAGGCTTCGCCCAGATATTCACGCACTTTAGCGTAACGAGGATCAAGCGCAATGGCGCGCTGATAATAGCCAATACCCTCGTCGGTACGCCCCAGCTTGCGGGTGGCATAACCACGGTAGTTCCAGGCTTCGCGCGTATCCTGATTTTTCAGTGTATCCAGCAGGTTCAGCGCCGCCTGATATTCGCCCTTTTTTGCCAGATGATAGGCATAGCGCGTTTTATCATCGTCACTCAACTTGCTGGTTTTTTCGGGCACACAGCTTTTCGTATGACTGTCATAGACCTGACCTTTTGGACAGTCGGGCGTTTTTTTATCACTGTCATTATCACCCATCGCCATACTCAGCGGAGAGTGCAGCATCAGCAATAGAGCCGGAACAGCAAGCAGAGAAATACCAGAACGCGTTGTCATAATTTATCCTTATCGGGTCTGTGAGGCAGGCAATAAAGTCCGCCGGATGCAGTCCGCTATCGCGGCGCTGTACGGTAAACACCTCAGCGCCGGTTTCTATTCGATAAAAATAAAATTATTTTTTATCAGCCTGCCATGCCTGATCAAATCAGCAGTTTTTCCACCTGGCAAAAGCGCCCTTCTGCCAGCGAAATTACGGCGGCTTCCGCAATTGCCTGTGCTTTCAGACCATCCTCAAGGTTCGGCAGATCGTCAATCTGCTCACCATTCAGCGAGCGGATAAACGCATCCAGATGGGCATAGTAAGTGGGCTGCACCCGGCTAAACCAGTCGGGTAGCAGCCCCGGCTGCAGAATCTGCGCACTCTGATAGCAGCTGACTCCCCGCTGTGGCTGAGAAGCCGATTCGAGCATCCCGAGCGGTCCCATCACACTGATACGTTCATCGTAGCCATAACCAGTGCGGCGAGCATTGTCCAGCTGTGCCAGCGCCCCGCCGTGCAGCCGCAATAGCAACGTGCTGGTATCCACATCGTCAAATTCGCTGATCGCGGGTAACGCCAGCGCTGCCCCCATAGCAGCAACCTCCGTGACCTCATCTTCAGTCAGCCAGCGCAGCAGGTCAAAAAAGTGGATAGCCTGATCGCGCATCTGGCCACCGGAAGCTTTCAGATAACTCAGCGGCGGCATGGCCGAAGAGCGGCAGACCATTTGTATCAGTTCTGCCGGCCCAATCCGCCCCAGGCGGAGTTGCTGTTTAAGCTGCTGATGACTGACATCGAAACGGCGATTAAACCCCACAGTGACTGGTACGTTGTAAGGGAGGACATTAGCCACAGCTGAGCGTGCACGCTCAAGAGAGAGATCGATCGGTTTTTCACAGTAGATTGCTTTACCGGCACGGGCGGCGGTTTCCAGCAAATCGGCATGAGTCGGCGTTGCGCTGGCGATTAACACCATATCGATCTCTGCATCATTGATCGCCTCACTCACGGATGCTGCACGGGTCGAAAAGCGCGTCGCGAACGCGTCAGCGCGTGCAGGTTCTGCATCGGCCACCCAAACCAGTTCAACCTCAGGATGCGCCTGAAGATTCGTGGCATGAACTTCGCCAATAAAGCCACATCCCAACAGGGCAACACGTTGCTTTTTATTCATTTTGAACTCCGTCATAGTCCAGCAGAAAGCTGAACCAGCAGGATAACGCGGCGTCTTAAACTCATCGCATGGTGTTTTGAGGTGTTTACCTCAAAGGAGCGGACATGTCGCTGAAAGACGTTGCCCTAAGGGCAGGGGTTGGGCTGGCAACCGTGGTTCGGGTGCTCAATGAATGTTTCAGAAAGATTGGCACCCCTGTTAAACAGACCTCAAAACTGACATTTTTATAAAAATTAAAATATAAATCTATTTAGGATTCATTTGGCATTTTAATAGTTTACCCCGCTCAAGAGTTGTTATCATCACAGCGAATATGGAACGCAGTCATGCCGAAACAAAAGCCGAAGCAACATAGTTGCTCTGAAACCGACAACGGGGCACCCTGCAGAACGTTTTAGCATTCAGATACTGATGGCAGGATAGTCCTGCATTTTTCCTGCACCCATTACGGTGCCTGACTAATCAATGAGAGTTTGCTTTGGAACACTATTTATCCCCGGTGCGCACCACCAAAGAGAGAGTGCTGCACGCGGTTGTTTTCGAAGTTGCTGCCAATGTGCTGGTATTCATTATCCTGATGATTTGGGCCTCAGCTGCCCCCGCACAATCGGCATTGTTGACGATCGTCTCATCAACGCTGGCAATGGGATGGAACTACCTGTTCAATCTGATGTTTGACAGCATCCAGCTCCGAACAGGATTTAAAAAAGACTGGCGAATGAGATGCCTCCATGCCGTTTTGTTTGAGGCTGGACTGTTAGTGGTGCTGATACCTTTTGCAGCATGGTGGCTGAATATTACGCTACTCGCAGCGCTGAAACTGGAATGCGGGCTGGTGCTGTTTTTTCTGGTCTATGCTTACCTGTTTAATCTGATTTGGGATTACGCTAGTGCTGCTCGTAAAAAGAACAGTTAAATTAATTTCAGATAGCACAATGAATAAATCCTTTTATCTGAACAAATTAAACAAACTTTCTTCTTTCGAAATTTTTAGCATCCCGAAATTTAGATATGCAGAAATAAATTATAAACATAAATTTTCTTTCAGCGAAAAAACACCATCAAAAAACTAGAATAATAACGAAAGAGACCTGTAGAAAAGTGCGTCCAGAAACAGGAGTCGGAGTGTGTTGTTCCGTTAATTTTTTAAGATTTTTTTAATTGCACACCCGGCAAAACAACTCATAAAAGAAATTATTTTCAGCGACTGCACTTAATAAAAAAATTCAGCCTCATTTCCTGTTACAGGAATGAGGCCAGAAACGTTAATCAGTTCAGTTGAAAAGAAAACTCATTGAATAACGGAACGGTAATTAATAAATATCCATGATAAAACCAGGCAAAACTATTTATAATACAACAAAGTTAAGCATCATCATGCTGACTATCGAATAATCCAGGAACTATTTCGATTGATCACGATGAAATAATGCCCACTGCTCAATCTTTTCTCCTGATGGCAAAACGCAATAGAGCGTACTGCCGCTGGATGATGCCTCCTGCACCAGCTTTCCACCGCGCTGAAGACACCACTCGCTGGCGGGATTACGCATTATCAGGCGCTGTGGTTCAGCATTGTGAGACGTGCAGCCACTCATTTGCACGGTAGCCAGCATCAGAGAACAGATTGCTATTTTATTGGCGACTTCCATTTAACTCTCTCAACATTAATTTCAGGCACACTCTTAATTAACAGGCTAATTCTCACATACTTTTTATTATTCGAAAAATGAAGTTGTTTAGGTATTTTCAGCATTCTGAAACGTGTATTAATTTTTATAACGATAGCATCTTCTCATTAAACTCTTTCATAACGATGTCATAAGTTTGTCACTCCTCTCACCCAACAAAAAAAGAACAACCGAACCACATCAAAAAGAGACATTGTCGATTAAGGCTCTGGGGTATCAATAATTCCTTTATAAAGCTCAAACACAGAAAGATCATTGATAAATGCGTTAAATTGCCTGTCACCGTTGAGTGAGAACTTTTTCATTACATTATACTTATGTGTGTAAACAGTTTTAACTGAAAGATTAAGATGCTTAGCTATTTGCCCGACATTATACCCTTTTTTTAAAAAACTCAGCACCTGCAACTGGACTATCGTCACACGTGCAAAAACACAGCCTGCGCAATATGACGGTAGAAAACCTTGTTTGTTTCCCTGATGACCGATCCAGAAGCGAATGATTTTCTCGTGAATATCCCGAATGGAATCATTGCGCGAAATAATAATAATAGAGTGATAGCATACAGGAAGTTGCTCAAGGGTGATGTCTTCTACATTGTCAGTGAACACTATTATAATGCTACCGGGCTTCCGAGCACGGTAAGCCGGCTGACACATATAAAGACGCCACTGAGCAGCATTAATGAGTATAAAATCGGCCAGGCCCAGACTTTGTGAACTGTCAGTTCGTAAAAACTCCACAGATGAATCAGATAGTAATGCCTCCTCAATTATTTTTGAGATGCCCAACCGAAAGAAGTAGTTTTCATTTGTACAAACAACTTTAAAATCCATTTTTTCCTTAAGCATCTCAAAAGTTAAAATAATCAGGTAAACTTGCCATTAACCAGGGTGAGTTCACCTTTCTCTTTCAATTCTTTCAGCACTCTGCAAATTGAGCTTTTTGAAAGATGTGAACTACTTTGAATCAGACAAAGTGCTGAAAATCGCTTTTTCAGGTGCGGTGGTAGCTTTTCCCAATGCCGGATTAAGGAAACCACTTCATCATAGGAATTATTTTTAGATAACTGTATATAGTTCATCAGGTCAGAATATTGGCCAGATAAAATAGACATAGCGTCATTGAAAAGGTCTTTCTCGAAGATCAGTTGCCAGAATAGATCGTAATCAATAAAACTGACTTTTCCATAATCAATCCTTTCCAGATAAACGGGAGGTTCATCGAGTGCTGGCGTAACTCCGACAACAAAGGGAGCCGATAAGACATTCAACACCTTATGATCGCCCTTTAACTTGAGTAAGAAATCACCATCAAGAATGAACATAATTCGGCGTAGATTATCTTTAGTAAGATGATAGCGACGCTTCCCACGCGAAATCTCATCTGGATTTGCAGCCTGGGTATATCCGGCTAATGCATCAATGACCCGCTCATGATTTTCGGTTACTCTAAACATAATAATTAACTCAATCTGACTAACACAAGGTTAGTGATTAGTAGAAAAATCAGTAAATATCATTACACCACTTAAATGCTTGTAAATTAGCAGACAAAAGCACACGTCAGAATTTTAACGAAGTAAATGATAGCGTTGTCGTTTTCTCAGGAAATCATAATCACCTGAGCATACAGGTTATCGATTCGTCATATCAGGCATACAAAAAAGCCTTACAGTGTTGAGATATAGCCAAAGTTGAGAATAAAAATATTCAGCCATCATTGTGAAGTCCTGTATTGATAAAAAACAAAACATCCGTCAGGCTTAATTAGGACACACCGCTCCCAAAATGGACATTTAAATCCACAACAATCTAATAATTAGGTTTTTATTCTATTTTAATGCCTCAATATAGGTTAAAGTTCCAAAAGGAGATTTTGCACCCAGCACCCTATCTTACCTGCAGGTGTACATAGTGTAAGCTCTGCACTCTCTATTTTGGTAAGATCCGCTTTTGTCCTCGCATTGAAATCTTGATGGCAGAATGCATACCATCCGTATTATCAATACTCTGGCAAACGGGATTTTAAAAACCAAAAAAAACGCTCATCTGAACGCCTATATTTATTACTAATCGGGGATTTACGTTGCGCCTGAAAAATGGCATCAGAAAAATACCCGTAAGAGCATTCTATCTTACGGGTATAATTCCCACTAAAAACTGACGGGTTTAATACCGCTGGCAGGTAAATAAACTTGAAAGGGGACCACTTATAAGATAAGCATTCCCATTTAGCCGGGTGAAGTCCAGCTGCAAATAATTGGGGTCGAGTGTAATCTCAGCCAGCAAGATATTAAAGACATCGTCTGGTGTTGAATCATTCGTAGAAGTGATCATCTTTGTGATTTTATAACGGTATGTATCACTGTCTATTTTCCGGCCCTGACTTAACGCAATACGCCGATTAAGTCCTGTAATCTTATCATCAACTGTAACCTGACCATTTAATAACAGATATCCTGTATCAGAATCGATAAAACGCAGATCCTGTGTTACAGCAAACTCAATTCTACTAGCATCATGACGGCTTAGCTCGTAGCGACTGAATGCTGAGCAGCGGAAAGGCAGATCGTTAGCCCGGGATTTGAAAAAGTTAAATCCTGTAAAAATCACCAGTAAAAGTGCAGCCAGGGATATTGTCAGCGTGGCATTTCGTTTCAAGACGTTCTCCAGTCCAGATAATAGAAGTTGTCACAGGAAACGATATGACCACTACTGTTAAGATTGCATGCAGAGAGCATCGTTCTGCCATAATTAGTCGTCGTTAATGAGGTTTTTTTATCAAAATAGATACGGCGTCCTGGTATACAGGATTGATTATTTTCTTTCAGGATTTCTGTAATTTCTTTATTAAATGATTTTTTTTCAAAAACATTGAGCCCTTGCAATATCACAGCTTCGCAGCCGCCTTCCAGTTTGATGGTACTCATAGAGTAACTCTTTTCATCAAAGCCAGGCCCCGCGTAATACCAGAGAGAACTGCCCAGTAACACCAATATAATAATGAAAAAAATCATCTTACTGAAGTTGAGGAGCGGTTTTTTGACATTGACATCCTGATTAACAGACTCAGTTAATAGAGTGTGGCTTTTCTCCACTGAACCAGAATCTTCAGCGTTCACCTCATCCGTTTGGGCATCTGTCACATCCGTAGCCTGTGGGCTTTCACGTTCAATGCTGATGTCAGTGTTGAGTCTGATGCCAATTTTCGGAATGGTGATAATTAAATTTTCACAGCCATAAGCGGCGAGCGCTCTGCGCAGCATACTTAGATACTGATTCAGATTACTGTTTGAGCCGCGCAGGCCATATTTATCCCAGACTTCAGTCAGCAGGATTTCGCGTGCCAGGACTTCTCCCTGAGAATTCAGTAGCTGCTCAAAAAGACGACCAGAAGAAATACTCAGACTCAGCGTTTCCTGGGTAGGCATGTGCGTGAGGGTACAGTCGTCAGAATTGTAGGTGATCTGGCCATCAATAATGTAAATCATTAAAAAACCACTGAATTTTCCTTCATTCCCGACAGTATAATTCAGCTCAATTAAAGAAGCACTCAAGAAACCTGAATCTGACATTTCACTAAGATGATGTTTAGCTGGCACTACTATGGCGTATCCAGAGGAGATTCGATTGTTTGATCCTTCTCACCGATGAGGTACTGAGTCGCATAAACAGTGCCAGACTCTCTCCATCTTATCCGGACTGTAGATTTTCACCGCAGCTCAGCCTAACATGTGACCATTAATAACAGTGGTCACTGAGTTTTCATCCACCTTTACTCTGTCAGGTTTTAACAATGATCCAGTCTGTAACAGAAAATGCGACACGTGGTCCGGCCGGGCACAACGTTCGTGACCAGATTGTTGATGCTGCCATGCAACACTTTGCACATTATGGCTATGAAAAAACGACGGTTTCTGATCTCGCAAGAGCTATTGGTTTTTCGAAAGCATATATCTATAAATTTTTTGAATCTAAACAGGCGATTGGAGAAGTAATATGTGCCAATCGGCTGGCGATGATTATGCAGCGTGTCGAAGAAGCGATGGTTGATGCACCTGGGGCATCAGAACAACTGCGACGGCTGTTTCGCACGCTTTCTGCCACCGGCACTGAATTGTTTTTTCATGAACGCAAACTCTACGATATTGCCGCTGTGGCATCTCGCGATCGCTGGCCATCAGCCTCAGCTCATGAAGAGCGACTGCTTCACCTGATTCTGCAAATACTGCGCCTGGGGCGCGAAACGGGTGAGTTTGAGCGTAAAACACCGGCTGATGAAGCAGCAGAAGCGATCTATCGGGTTCTTAAACCTTATGCCAGTCCGGTATTGCTCCAGTACAGTCTTGACGACGCTGAGGAAGCCTCTGCGCAGCTGGCAGCGCTGGTATTACGCAGCCTGGCGCCCTGAGCATTCCGCATAATGTGACTATTGACTTAATTAGTCACCAGATCAAATATAGCGACTTGTTTTGTCATCGCTCTGGATTCTGATGCTACTTCGCTTATCTCAGCCTGTGATGTTCCATCTCTGCGCGCGTCCATCGCACTATCCTGTGCTGGGCGTCGCTATTTGCGCTTCAGGCGCGTTTCACCTCTCCGCGTCAGCATGTCAATCGCTGCCCGCACAGCTTACGGGAGCAACCTCATGAGTCACTCATCCTCATCACAACGCATCGTGATTACCGGCGCGGGCGTCGTTTCGCCATTAGGTTGTGGCGTTAACAACGTCTGGCAGCGATTAACGGCGGGTGAGTCCGGTATCCGCACGCTGCCCGACACACTCACTGCCGGCACCGGGATTTCAGTAGGTGGCCTTGTGCCAGGCATTGATGAAGATCCGCTGGCGGGATATGACCCGGAGTCATTCATTGCGCCGAAAGAGCGTAAGAAAATGTCGCGATTTATTGAATTTGCGCTGCTTGCGGCAGAAGAAGCGCTGGCTCAGGCGGGCTGGCATCCTGAAGATGAGGCCGCGCGTGAACGCACCGCGACGATTATTGCCTCCGGCGTCGGCGGTTTTGGCGCAATTGCTGACGCCGTGCGCACCACGGATGGGCGCGGTCCGCGCAGACTTTCGCCCTTCACTGCCCCCTCGTTTCTGGCCAATATGGCCGCGGGTCATGTCTCTATTAAATACGGTTTTACCGGCCCGCTGGGCGCACCGGTTACAGCCTGTGCCGCAGGCGTGCAGGCTATTGGTGATGCAGCAAGGTTAATCAGAAGCGGCGAAGCGGACATTGCGATTTGTGGCGGGACAGAAGCGGCGCTGGATCGCGTAACGCTGGGCTGTTTCGCGGCAGCGCGTGCCCTATGCACGGGCTATGAGGAGCATCCGCATCTCGCATCACGTCCGTTTGATCGCGACAGAAACGGCTTTGTGATGGCCGAAGGTGCTGGTTTGCTGGTGATCGAGTCGCTTGCCCATGCCCAGGCTCGGGGTGCGACGCCACTGGCGGAAATTATCGGTTATGGCACCAGCGCCGATGCTTACCATCTTACCGCAGGTCCGGAAGATGGCAGTGGCGCTGCGCGGGCAATGAGAACCGCTCTGCGCCAGGCGTGTATCAGCGCGGATGACGTTCATCACATCAATGCTCATGCAACCTCAACACAGGTTGGCGATCACGGCGAGCTGGCCGCTATTCGAGCTGTATTTGGCGATAATTCACAGGTCGCGATCTCTTCAACCAAATCTGCCACCGGCCATCTGCTGGGTGCAGCGGGCGGCGTTGAGGCGATATTTACCCTGATGGCGCTGCGTCAGCAGCTTATCCCGCCGACACTGAACCTTCATCATCCCGATGACGCAGCAGGCAATCTTGACCTGGTGGCGCTCACTGCACGCCCGGCGGAGTTGACCTATGCCATGTCGAACGGTTTCGGCTTTGGCGGCGTCAACGCCAGCCTCCTGCTTCGTAAGTGGCATTGACGTCATAGTAAAGACTCAACCTGCGCCACCAGACATCCTGGTCGCGCAGGGTTTAAGTCTCCAGAAGATCACGCTTTGCTGGATAATTCCAGAGGCTCTCCGTCAGCAATAGCGTCATAAACCTGAACCCTTCCTGACTTCCCGATCCTCTCCTTTTTTTCAACAATGGCACCGACTACGTCAGTCAGGAGGCTGTTGTCTTCTGTAACCAGCGCATTGATGAACTGCTGGCACAGGGTATGACTCCCTTTATTACGCTGTTTCACTTCGATATGCCGATGGCAATGCCGGAACAGGAAGACAGGAAAAATCATCAGGTCGTTGCAGCATTTTCACCCACCTGCGGCTGAATGATGATAATCCTCGCTGCGCCTCACACCAACTCATAGCCGCTGCAGTGCCCTATCCCCGTACCGGCGCATCGAACAGACTCAACGCCACAACAATCACTGCATAAACCAGCAGATACAACAGAATCAGCGCAGCAAGCAAACGACGGTGGCTGCGCATCCCGTTTTTCTTCATGGTGCCATTCAGAAGGTATAACTCAATGCCAGGGTTGCCGATGCGCCATTGTGCCGCGCGACAATCGGGCTATCTGAGGCATGTTTATCCAGCCATGTGTAATCACCGATGACACTGGCAGCCCAGGCGGGCGTGAACTGATGGCTCCAGGTCAGGCTGGTGTCGGTGCCATAAAATCCACCCGCCGCGTCATAACGTTCATAACCGCTACGCGCGCTTTGCTCGCGGTTAACACCGTACCAGGTGTTCATGTAACGTCCGTCGCCAAACAGACCTGCCACCTGCAGTGCCACCGTATCATCGCTGGTCTGCCAGGGAATCAACGTTACGGATGTCCGATACTGCACGCCCTGACTGTCACTTAGTGGCAGCGTCGCTTTGCCCTCCAGCACAAACCATGGTGTGACTGACCATCCCACCGCAAGCGCGGTGTTCACCGTGGCATCGATCTTTCCCATGCCCCTGAGCCGGTCATCACCGTCACGCCATGAGGAATTGCGGTCAGATCGGCCTAACCCATAGCCCAGGGTATGTTCCAGATACAACCCATTATCTGCCTGTAGATCGTAGCCAATCCCTTTTTGCGAATCGAGAAAGAAAGCCCCGTCGCGCGCCTGAATAATCGGCGTCAGCTGCCAGTGCTGCTTATCTGCGCCGCTGTAACGCGGTGCATTGATGCCTGCAATGCCCACCGTCACACTGGACGAAGGCGTGGCACTGTCATCCGCTCTTGCGGCAGCCGCGCTTAATGCCAGTGAAAAACAGACCATGTGAAGCGTTATTTTTCCGGTTATCATCTCGTTTCCTCATTATCACATCAGGTGCGGAGCTGAGGGATTCAGGGCCGCGTCACTGGCCGGAGTATGCGGGGCGAGTGTCAATGAACGACCAGGGATTTATGAAGAAACAGTCAAGGTGATCTGAAATGCAGCTAAAACGTATCCTGATTATTGAAGATGATGCTGACGCGGCCGGCGTCCTTGAGGCCTATCTGAAACGTGAAAATTATGAGGTTATGATTGTCGGTGACGGACCTGGCGGGCTGGATGCCGCCAGACGCTGGCAGCCCGATCTGATCCTGCTGGATATCATGTTGCCTGGCATGAACGGCACCGAAGTGCTGGCCTCACTGCGACGTCGCGACGATACGCCGGTGATCATGGTGACGGCGATGAGCGATGCGCCGGACCGCATCGGTGCACTCCGCTATGGCGCTGATGACTATGTGGTCAAGCCCTATCATCCAGGCGAAGTCGTGGCGCGCGTGCAGGCGGTGTTGCGCCGCAGTCAGAATAGCGCGCCGGTCACCGAAATCCTGCGCTGGGCCGGTCTGGTCGTTGATCCGATCGCCCTCACAGCCGTAATTGAATGCGACAGTGGCACATCGCGCCGTCTCGATCTGACACCCACTGAATTTTCCCTGCTGGTCACCCTGATGCGCGCACCAACGCGTCCGTTTACCCGTCTGTTTCTGCTGGAGCACTGTCTGCCGGAAAGCGATGCGCTGGAGCGGGTGGTGGATACACACGTCTACAACCTGCGCCGTAAACTGGAAGCTGCAGGCATCTCTGACGTGTTACCTGCGGTGCGTAGCGTGGGTTACCGGTTCAGACAGCCATGAATAAAAACATCTACAACTCTCTGTGGCGCTGGATCTGCGTCAGGGTCATGTTTCTGGCGATTGGCAGTGTCATTCTGATCGCCTTCTGTATGTGGTTGCGCTTCGCGGTGCAGGCGTACTGGGTCTATTACCGTATGCCACCCGCACTGCTGGAGGAGTTTTCACAGCTACGGCGCCATCCTGCCAGCGACCCGGCACGCTTTCACCAGATCGTGGATCAATGGTGGGGGCTCACTTTTTCTGATCCGTCGCTGGCCTCGTCGGACTGGTTTACTGTGATTGCGCTGGTGGTCGTCACCATCCCGTTTATGGTGTTTATGGCACTGCGTTTCGCGCGCCCACTCTCCACGCAGTTCAGCCAGCTGGCGACCGCGGCGCGCGCGGTATCAAAAGGGGAATTTGGCCGAACAGCCGCAGTGGTAAAAGAAGCTCCGCAGGAGCTGGTGCGCTTTACCGAAGATTTTAATCAGATGACGCAGCAACTGGCGCGTTACGAGCGCGAGCTGCGCACCTCGCATGTGGCGATGGCACATGAACTTCGCTCACCCCTGACGGCGGCGATGGGCCGGTTGCAGGGTATTCTGGATGGCGTCTTTCCAGCGGAGCCGCAGCAACTGGCAATGATCATGAAGCAACTGACGCAGCTCAGCCGACTGATCGATGAACTGCATTTGTTGTCACTGGCGGATGCCGGTCAGCTGGTCCTGAACCGGGAACGGTTTAATCTCAGTGAGTTACTGCGCGAGCGTACGGGCTGGCTGCTGCCGCAGGCAGAAAAGGCAGGTGTGACCATCAGCGTCATCGCACCAGAGGCTCTGATGCTCGATGCCGATGCATTCCGCCTGGGCCAGGTGGTGACGATCCTTTGTGAGAATGCGCTGCGCTACGCGGCGGACGGGGGGGCGTTGCTGATCTCCGCCAGCCAGAACGATCGGGCGGTTACCCTGACTTTTCGCGATTATGGTCAGGGTGTAGAGCCGGACTTTCTGCCGCAGCTGTTTGATCGCTTTACCCGGGCTGACTCCTCTCGTGCTCGCCACTCTGGCGGCAGCGGTCTGGGATTGTCGATCGCCAAAGCTATCATCGAGGCGCACGGCGGATCACTTCGCGCCACGTTACCCGCTGACGGCGGCCTGTTAATCGGGATAACGCTGCCGGGGAGATAAATTGTTCTGGCTTGACCATTTCTTGATGGTTCATGCAACGTTTCTGGACACAAGCCGGGTTCAATGAGCACAACTCATTAAAGGAACCCGGCTATGACTGATTTAATCCCGGATGCTGCCCGCCAGGTGTGGCGTCACCTTTTTAGTGTTCAGATCTTTGCACCAGCCATGTTTGTGCTGCTTGGCGTGCTCATCATGACTGGCTGCCGGGACAATAATTCTGCCCCGCCCGCTGCCCCGCCGCGACCAGTTAAAACGGTGATTGTTCCGCCGCTCGGAAGTGATGCTTCACTGGTGCTGACCGGAGAAATCCGCGCCCATGAAGAGGTCGCGCTTGCTTTCAGGCTGGATGGCCGGGTCGTGAGTCGTGCGGCTGAACTGGGCGATCGCGTCAGCGCCGGACAACCGCTTGCAGCGCTGGAAAATGATCAGTCACGTAATCAGCTCAGTAGCGCACAGGCCGATCTCGACAGCGCTCGCGCCGCCGAACGGGTCGCCGCACTTAATCTTCATCGAATGCGGCTGTTGATGCCCGGTGGCGCCATCGCCCGCAGCCAGCTTGACAGCGCCCAGGCAGACTGGCAAAGCGCGCAGTCACGCCGTCTCAGCAGCGAAGCAGCGCTAAAAAATGCCCAGGACACTCTCAGCTGGACTCAACTCACTGCACCCACCGCAGGCCGGATCACCGCCATCACGGTTCAGCCTGGCCAGGTGGTCAGCGCTGGACAAAATGTGATGACGCTGGCAGCGGGAGATGCACGCGATGCGGTGTTTGACCTGACCACACCAGCGCTTTTGCGTCCTGACGGCCAAATACCACTAAAGGTGACGCTGCTCGCCGATCCCACCGTGCAGGCCAGCGGCACGGTGCGTGACATCAGCCCACAAGCCGATCCGCAGACCCGCACGTGGCGACTGCGCATCTCGTTGATAAATCCACCTGAGGCGATGGCACCCGGTGCCACGGTCACCGTCAGCCTGCCCGATGCACAACCGCCAGTGATCGCCCTGCCCGCCAGCGCTCTGACCCGTTTCTCAGACAAACCCGCGCTGCTGGTTGTTGATGCAGCGTCACGCTTGCAGCTTCGTCCGGTAGTCCTTGCCCGCTTTAACGCGCATCAAATCTTTGTAACTGCCGGGATCCAGCCGGGCGAGCGCGTTGTGACGGCCGGCGTTAATACCCTGCAGCCCGGCGAAAAGGTCTCGCTGATGCAGGAGGCGCCATGAAAAAACCGGCTGGCTTTAACCTCTCTGGCTGGGCGCTGGCGCATCAGCAACTGGTCATCTTTTTCATGCTGCTGGTGATGGCGGCAGGTGTACTGAGCTATGAACGTCTCTCCCGCAATGAAGATCCGGCGTTTACCATCAAAACTGCCGTCATCTCGGCCCAGTGGCCGGGCGCGGACGTGGACAATATGG
Organism: Pantoea sp. MHSD4; assembly: GCF_021043305.1. Taxonomy (NCBI): domain Bacteria; kingdom Pseudomonadati; phylum Pseudomonadota; class Gammaproteobacteria; order Enterobacterales; family Erwiniaceae; genus Pantoea; species Pantoea sp. MHSD4. The sequence continues at coordinate 79,082 of NZ_JAJNDH010000009.1, forward strand.
TGCAACTGGTCACTGACGTACTGGAACAGAAGGTACAGGAGATCCCGTCGCTGGACGCCGTTGAGAGCGAAACCCGCGCCGGGCAAACGGTGATATATGTCAACCTGCGTGATGACACACCACCCTCTCAGGTGGCTGGCACCTGGTATCAGTTACGTAAAAAGATGAAAGACGTTGCCGCTTCACTGCCTCAGGGCGTGCAGGGTCCGGCAGTGAACGATGAGTTTGATGACACCTTCGGCACAATTTATGGGTTTACGGCTGATGGTTTTACCGCCAGAGAGTTGCGCGATCGGGTCGATAACCTGCGGCGAAGTCTGACGAGTCTGCCCGACATCGGAAAAACCACCCTGCTGGGTGTGCAGGAGCAGCAGGTGGTTATCGCCTTTTCCCCGCGCAAGCTAAACGGCATGGGACTCGATTTACAGCAGGTCAGCGACGCCATCAAAGCGCAGAACGACGTGGTACCCGCGGGCAGCCTGCGAACCGACCGCGAGAACATTGCGCTGCGGGTCAGTGGCACCCTGACCTCGGTCGAAAACCTGCGGGCAATTACCCTGCATATCGGAGAGCGTTTCATCCCGCTGACTGAACTGGCTACCATCACTCTTCAACCTGCCGATCCCCCGGCACCCACGTTTCGGGTTAACGGCGTTCCGGCTATCGGGCTGGCGATTTCCATGGCCCCAGGCGGCAACATGCTCGATTTCGGCAAGCAGCTTAACCAGCGCATGCAGACACTGGCCAGTCAGTTACCGCACGGCATCACCCTGACCCGCGTGGCTGACCAGTCATCCGTGGTGAAAAATGCGGTCAGCGGCTTTGTCCGGATACTGGGCGAAGCGGTCGTCATCGTGTTAGCCGTCTCTTTCGTCTCGCTGGGACTGCGTGCTGGTCTGGTGGTGGCAGCGGCCATTCCGCTGGTGCTGGCCATGACCTTTACCGGCATGTTGCTGGCGGGCATCGGCCTGCAACGAATTTCACTGGGTGCGCTGATCATTGCGCTGGGGCTGCTGGTGGATGACGCGATGATCACTGTCGAAGCGATGGTGGCGCGGCTGGAAGCAGGCGACAGTAAGTGGCAGGCCGCGACGTATGCGTTCAAAACCACCGCATTCCCTATGCTGACCGGCACGCTGGTGATGATTGCGGGTTTTATTCCGGTCGGGTTCGCTGCCTCCAGTGCCGGAGAGTACTGCTATTCGCTGTTTGTGGTGATTGCGCTTGCATTGCTTTGCTCGTGGGTGGTCGCAGTAATCTTTTCTCCACTCACCGGCTGCTGGCTGCTGTCTGTAAAGCACATAACAGCCCACCCGTCGCCGGGCGTGCTTGCGCGCACTTATCACCGACTTCTGGACGTGATTCTGCGTAACCGACTGGTGACAATGGGCGTGGCAATGGCAGTGCTGTTAGTCAGCCTTTATGCCACCACCTTTATGCAGGGTGAGTTTTTCCCGGCGTCAGACCGCCCCGAATTGCTGGTCAGCCTGACGCTGCCCGCCAATGCCGCGCAGGCCGAAACCCTGCGTCGTACCGTACAACTTGAAAAAATGCTCCAGAATGACCGGGATGTGGCGAACTTCACCAGCTACGTTGGCTCAGGTGCAATCCGCTTCTATCTACCGATGGATGTGCTGCTGGATAATGAAAACATCGCGCAGCTGGTGGTGGTGGCAAAAGATCTCACCGTGCGCGATCGGCTGCGCAGCCGGCTGGAACAAAAACTGGCAGCAGATTTTAACGATATCAGTACTCGCGTCTCACCGCTTGAGCTGGGGCCGCCGGTTGGCTGGCCACTGAAATATCGCATCACCGGTCCGGACAATGCACAGGTTCGGCAGGTCGCCGATCGGCTGGCGGCACAGCTTGCTCGCTCACCGCTGACCCGGGGTGTCAATCTCACCGCCGGAGAGCCAGAACGCGTTATCAGGCTGGCAGTAAACCAGACAGCGGCCCGCGCGGCTGGACTCTCATCAGACACGATAGCCACCGCGCTGAATACGCTGATGTCCGGCAGCGTGGTGACCACGCTGCGCGATCGCAACCGCCTGATCGATGTGGTGCTGCGCGGCGATGACAAGGCGCGCCAGGACACTGACTTGCTGGCAGGATTGATGATTACCAATGCCAGCGGACAAAAAATTCCGCTGCGGCAGGTCGCGACGCTGAACTGGGGGGTGGACGACCCGGTGATCTGGCGCCGTCAGCGGCTGGCTTACATCACCGTACAGACCGATATCGCACCCGGTCAGCGGGCTGAACAGGTTTCGCAACAGCTCGCGCCAGGTGTCGCCGCTCTGCGTGCTTCACTGCCTGCCGGATATGGTATTGAAGAAGGTGGCGTGGCGGCAGAATCAGACAAAGGCAACGGTTCTGTGTTTGCTCTGTTGCCGGTAACGATCTGCGCCATGCTGATCCTGCTGATGATTCAGCTGCAACGTTTCTCAGGCATGCTGCTGGCGCTAAGCATGGCACCGTTTGGTTTGCCAGGCATCATATCCGCAATGCTGCCTGCGGGTACTCCGCTGGGGTTTGTGGCGCTGCTGGGGATTATTGCACTGGCGGGAATCATCATCCGCAACGCCGTGATTATGATCAGTGAAGTGGATACGAACAGCCGCGCCGGACTTGCCGCTGGTGAAGCTATCCGGCAGGCCGCCCATCACCGGGCGCGTCCAATCGTGCTGACCGCGTGTGCCGCAATCCTGGGCATGATCCCTATTTCTCATCAGGTTTTCTGGGGGCCGATGGCACTGGCGATTATTGGTGGGCTGGTGAGCGGTACGCTGGTGACACTTACGGTATTGCCCGCTGCGTTAAGTCTGATGATGGAACGCCGTTCACGTTAAATCCGTTCAAAAAAAGTCCGGCGATTCTGTACCAGGAACAGCAGAATCGCCGGACGTCCTCAGTTCATCACCTCGACCAGAATCAGTGGGCACTTTCTGACTTTGCAGGCCTGACTGTAGGCCAGCGAGCAGACCGAACAAAGGTCACGCACGTCAGACTGGTACTCATACTCCATGAAATAGCGGAACTGGCCGCCTGCCGAATCTGTTCTCCAGAATCGCTGCGGCTCCAGAATTTCATCCAGTTGCCTGAATGTCAGGGCTGACGGGTTATGAAACCCGACTCTTACGCGATATATAGTCATGCACCGATTATTGGCATCCCGGCTTCGTGCCGCCAGTTGGTTATTGTTTTCATTACAATAGCTGGCGCTTATCAACCCATCTCTTAGTGTGGCGCAGGCAGTTCTGCCAGCATTGCCAGCAGATGCAGCACCGCTTTTGACGGATGAAGCCGACGCCAGGCAAAGGCCACGTCGGTAAACAGCGTGTTGTTTTCGATATCGCAGAAGCTCACGTCGGGGTTATCGACGCAGCGCATCGACTCCGGCACCAGCGCAATCCCGCAGCCGGCCGCGACCATACCCAACGACGTGGTGATTTGCGGCGCCTGCTGGAAGGTGTGGCGCGAAAAGCCCGCCCGCAGACAGGCAGTGACAATCAGCTCATACAGGCTCGGCGAGACGTCACGCGGGAAAATGATCAGGGTTTCATCCGCCAGCGCGGAGAGCGGCACAGTGGGTGTACCGCTTAAGGGATGAGAACGCGGCAGCGCAATCAGCATTTTTTCGGTGGAAATGACACGCAGATTAAACGCTTTGCTGCTTTCGCACGGCAGCCGGATAAAGGCCGCATCCAGTAATCCCTCCTGTAAATCCTGCATCAGCAACGCCATATTCTCTTCACGCGTCAGCAACGTCATCGCGGGATAACGTTTCTTAAACTTATGGATTAGCGTGAAGATGCGCGAATTAAACGCCACCGAACTGGCAAATCCCAGCGACAACTGACCGCTGATCCCGCGCGCAATGCCACGCGCGTTTTCCAGCGCCTGATCGGCCAGCTGCACAATCTGTCGGGCATCCGCCAGAAACGCTTCTCCCGCTTCAGTGAGTTCAACCCCGCGCGTCAGCCGCTTCAACAATGGCGTGCCGATCTCCTGCTCCAGCCGCAATATCTGCTGACTCAGTGGCGGCTGCGATATCCCCAGCAATTCAGCGGCTCGGGTAAAGTGAAGCGTCTCGGCTACGGCAACAAAATAACGCAGATGGCGAAGTTCCATATCAAAAACGTCTCAAAGTTAACAGGTTTCGCTATTGGACCCACCGACTGAATCGGTTCACCATTAGGTTAACACGGCTTAACGGTTAATCGACGAGGCATCAAATGAGCAATTGTGTAACTGATTGTTCCTGCGAGGATCAACTAAAACATACTGTCTTAACGCTTTCCCAGGATGCGCCAGAAAGTGTTATCTATCAGACCTCTTTAATGAGTGCGCTGCTGAGCGGCGTCTATGACGGTAATGTCCGCATTGCCGACCTGCTGCGCAAAGGGGATTTCGGCCTGGGCACCTTCAACCGGCTGGATGGCGAGATGATCGCGTTTGACAGCAAAGTCTATCAGTTGCACGCCGACGGCAGCGCGCATCCAGCCGATCCGGCGCAGAAAACTCCGTTTGCGGTCATGACCTTTTTCAAGCCGCAGCACCTGTTTGAGTTTGACCGGCCGCTGTCACGCGAGGAAATCCATCGGGTGATCGACAGCGAAATCACCTCCGATAACCAGTTCTGTGCGCTACGCATCAGCGGTCGTTTCAGCCGCGTCGATACCCGCACCGTGCCGTGCCAGTGCCGCCCGTATCGATCCATGCCGGAAGTGCTGGACGATCAGCCTACCTTTTCCTTTAGCCAGCGTGCGGGGGAACTGATTGGATTCCGCACGCCGCAATATATGCAGGGCATTAACGTTGCGGGCTATCACGAACATTTTATTACCGACGACCGCGAAGGCGGCGGCCACATTCTCGATTACGCGCTGGAACAGGGCACCCTGACCTTTGGTGCCATCAGCAAGCTGGTCGTGGATCTGCCGCAGGACAGTGACTTTCTCAATGCCGACCTGAACCCCGCCAATCTTGACGCCGCGATCCGAGCGGTAGAAAGCTAATCAGAGGAATGACGATGAAAACTTCAACCGATACCACGCTCTGGACCTGTGGCGCTGACCTGGTGGTCGCGCAACTTGAGGCACAGGGTGTCCAGCATGTCTTTGGCATCCCTGGCGCAAAGATCGATAAGGTTTTTGACTCGCTGCTGGACTCATCCATTCAGACCATACCGGTTCGCCACGAAGCTAACGCCGCGTTTATGGCCGCCGCAGTTGGCCGTCTCACCGGCAACGCGGGTGTGGCGCTGGTTACCTCAGGGCCGGGCTGCTCTAACCTGATCACCGGTATGGCTACCGCCACCAGCGAAGGTGATCCGGTGGTCGCTATCGGCGGCCAGGTGAAACGTTCCGACAGTGCAAAGCAGGTTCATCAGAGCATGGACACCGTTTCGATGTTTCGCCCGATCACCAAATATGCGGTTGAAGTGACCGATCCCTCTGCGCTTTCTGAATGCCTGTCAAATGCGTTTCGCCATGCGGAACATGGCCGCGGCGGCGGTGCCTTTATCAGCCTGCCACAGGATATTGTCGATCAGCCGGTGACCGGCAAAGCGCTGAGCAGTAAAGGCCGTCCGGTGTTAGGTGCCGCGCCAGACGCGATGATTGAGGCAGTCAGCAGGGCGATTGCCGGGGCTAAAAATCCGGTTATCCTGCTGGGATTGATGGCGAGCCAGACGGAGAACAGCGAAGCCATCGACGAGCTGCTGACCCGTAGTCATATTCCGGTCACCAGCACCTATCAGGCAGCCGGGGCCGTCAGACAGGATCACTTCTCACGTTTTGCCGGGCGTGTCGGGCTGTTTAATAACCAGGCAGGCGACCGGCTGCTGCAACAGGCTGACCTGATCATGACCATCGGCTACAGCCCGGTAGAATATGAACCGGCGATGTGGAACAGCGGCAATGCCACGTTGATTCATATCGACGTGATACCCGCAGAGACCGACAACCGCTATCTGCCCGATGCGGAGCTGGTGGGGGATATCGCGGCCACGGTGCGTAAACTGGCTGCGCGTATTACTGCGCCACGGCAACTGACTGCAGAAACTGCCTCTATTCTTGACGATCGCCAGCAGCAACGAAAATTACTGGCAATGCAGGGTGCCAGCCTCAATCAGTTTGCCCTGCATCCGCTGCGCATCGTGCGCGCCATGCAGGACATTATTAACAGCGATGTCAGCCTCACCGTTGATATGGGTAGCTTCCACATCTGGATCGCCCGCTATCTCTACAGCTTCCGCGCCCGCCAGATCATGATCTCCAATGGTCAGCAGACCATGGGCGTGGCCCTGCCGTGGGCGATTGGCGCCTGGCTGGTCGATCCGCAACGCAAAGTGGTGTCGGTTTCAGGTGATGGCGGCTTCCTGCAGTCCAGCATGGAGCTGGAAACCGCCGTCCGGTTAAAAGCAAATATTCTGCACATCGTCTGGGTTGATAACGCCTACAACATGGTGGCGATGCAGGAAGAGAAGAAATATCACCGCGTCTCTGGTGTTCATTTTGGCCCGATTGATTTTAAAGCCTACGCAGAAGCATTTGGGGCTGCGGGCTTTGCGGTGACCAGTGCAGCAGAACTGGAGCCTACGCTGCGAAAAGCGATGGATGTTCAGGGACCTGCAGTTGTGGCTGTGCCTGTTGATTACGCTGACAACCCGTTACTGATGGGCCAGCTGCATCTGAGTCAGCTTCTTTAAGTTCATGTAAAAAGGAAATCATGATGAAAAACAGAGTGGCATTTGTGACTGGCGCAGGCCAGGGCATTGGTGAAGCGATCGCCCTGCGTCTGGCGAAAGATGGACTGGCGGTCGCGGTGGCCGATTTCAATCAGGAGACCGCCCGCCAGGTCGCAGACAAGATCAACCAGTTGGGCGGAAAAGCGATAGCCCTGAAGGTCGATGTCTCGCAGCGCGATCAGGTGTTGGCCGCAGTCGAAGAGGCTCGTCTCGCACTGGGTGGTTTTGACGTCATCGTTAACAACGCAGGTATTGCGCCCTCCACGCCAATTGCGGAGATTACCGAAGCGGTGGTCGACAAGGTCTACAACGTCAATGTCAAAGGGGTGATCTGGGGTATGCAGGCCGCGATTAAAGCGTTTGCTGCAGAAGGTCACGGTGGCAAAATCATCAACGCCTGCTCCCAGGCGGGTCACGTTGGTAATCCGGAGCTGGCGGTTTACAGCTCAAGCAAGTTCGCCGTGCGCGGCCTGACACAGACCGCCGCGCGTGATCTGGCGCCTGCCGGGATCACGGTAAATGCCTTTTGTCCGGGTATTGTCAGAACACCAATGTGGCAAGAGATCGACAGACAGATTTCCGAAGCAGCTGGAAAGCCCGCCGGTTACGGCACGGAGGAATTTGCGAAACGTATTACGCTGGGACGTCTTTCTGAACCGGAAGATGTTGCCGCCTGCGTCGCCTACCTCGCCAGTCCCGACTCCGATTACATGACTGGCCAGTCACTTTTGATTGATGGCGGCATGGTGTTTAACTGATCTGCCCTCGCCTGCTTCGTTCCGGCGCAGCAGGCTCTGCTTCCGCACCCATTAAAACATTAGTTTCTTTTATCTTAAAAACGGTTAGCCATCAGCCTGTTGACCGTTTAATCGCGCCAGACCTGCGTTTTTGTCGCCTGAGAGATTAAAGCTGCTTATTATCCTGCCGATAAAACAGAGACTCCTCTCCCTGTTCAAAGCGACCATGTTAACGATCAACCATAACGAGCCCGCCGCCATCACGAACAAAATGCGGTACAGCACTGACTCTGTTCTGGGACGAACGGTTGAAAGGTTATCATCAGGGATGCGGATTAACAGTGCGAAAGACGATGCGGCAGGTCAGGCGATTGCCAACCGCATGACGGCCAATATCAACGCCGATGCGGTGGTAGCGCGCGGCCTCAATGACGCTATCAGCTATTCCCAGACCGCCAGCGGCGGCCTGGGTAGCATTGTCGATCTGCTGATCCAGGCCCGCACGCTTTCGGTTCAGGCAGCCAACGGCACGCTATCGGATGCGGACAGGCAGAGCGTCAACGGTGCATATCAGCAGATTCTGGCAGGCATCAATGACATCGCGGATCACACCGAGATTTTCGGGCGTTATCCGCTGGCGACCAATAATCCCGATCTGCCTCCTGCGAAACTGGGTAACATTGACCCTATCAACACGAAGTTCCCGGTTCCAGGCAAGAATTACTCTTTTACCTCCGGCGTGATCCCGCTGGCCTATATTCCGGCAGGCTCGACAGCGATAAGCATCACCATCGACTCGCTGGGTATGGATGACGATCTCCAGCTCTTTACCCGCGACGGTAAGCATCTGGTCGGTACACCGCTGGATGGCAGTGCGCCCGATTACACCTGGGCCAGCAAAGGCATCACCAATGCGGCTACCGCAGATACCCGCCTGCTGACCAGCAAAAACGGTTTTGGCAGCGGTGCGGCATATGACAGTTCGCAACTGCTCGAGGGCGGTACAAGCTGGGCGCTGGCGGGCAGCAACAGCAGCACTTATAACGGCATGAACATCACGTATAGCGGTGATGGCGATCGTTATGAAGATGTCGCCAGCGGCGATTTCAATAACGGGACCATCACCAGTAACCGGCTTGAGCGCATCACGCTGGATACTGTAAACGAAGATTTGATTGTGGTGGTGGTGGGCAATGGCTCTTTCACGGGTAATCTGACCTGGGGAAAACTGCCCGAACCTAAAGGCGTGCCTGAAACGCCGCCACATGAGAGTCGTCCTCTGGAAGTGGTCACCAGCGCAGATTATGGTCAGCCAGTGCAATCGGATACCATCCCGGCTACACCGTCAGATACCAAAACCCTGGGGCTGAACAACACAACACTGCTGAACAGTCAGGACATCTCCAGCACCATGAAAGCGCTGGAGCGCGCGCTGGCGAAGATCAGCGGCTATCAGTCGACTTATGGCGCGAAGATTAACCGTTACGAATCAAACCGTAATGTGCTGGCGCAGCAGGGCGTGGATACCTCAGCAGCTCGCAGCCGCATACAGGATGCGGACTATGCAGAAGAAGCCAGTCAGCTGGCTCGTAACCAGATTATTCAGCAGGGCCAGACTGCCGTCAGTAAAATGGCGAACAAAACACCTGAAATGATTATTCAGCTGTTAGGCAGCTAATACTTTTAACCGGCAGGGCGTCCTGCCTCAGCCGTTTTCCCTGTTTCTTCTCCATTAACATCGCCTGATTCGGCCCTCTGCTGGCCCGAAATCCCCGGTTACCCCTCGTCACGCTTTGATCCCAGTCACACAAACTCGTTTAAGATTCGTTTAAGAATGGTCGTCATCACCTTTTTTTGTTAAATAAATGCTAAATGCTGATAACAATTTAATATCACCATCCTGCGCAGGATTAACTAAAACAACAGGTTAATCGTTACCAGACTAAGTAATTACCTGAATTTTCCTGCGGTCATAAGCACTTTTCATTACTTTTACGCCATTGCGAGGGCTGTTATTTTGCTGACAATACTGGGTTTTACCATGGTTGTTTGCTTCATGTATCTGATCATGACCAAACGCATGTCAGCCTTGATTGCGCTGATTCTGATACCAACCGTATTTGCGCTGATTGGCGGTTTTTACGCGGGCCTGGGTGACATGATGCTGGACGGCGTCAAGAAGCTGGCTCCTACCGGCGTCATGCTGACTTTCTCCATTCTCTATTTTGGTCTGATGATTGATGCCGGACTGTTTGATCCGCTGGTGCGCTTTATTCTCCGGATGGTGCGCGGCGATCCCCTGAAAGTGCTGGTCGGCACGGCGGTGCTGACCCTGCTGGTTTCACTGGATGGTGACAGCTCCACGACGTATATGATCGCTATCGCCGCGTTCCTGCCGCTCTATCACCGGCTGGGTATGAATGTGCTGATGATGACCTGTCTGGTCAACCTCGCCAGCGGTATCATGAACCTCTCGCCATGGGGTGGCCCGACAGCCCGTGCCGCAGCGGCACTGCGCATTGATGCCCTCGACATCTTTATTCCGATGCTTCCGGCCATGTTGCTGGCCTGCGTTAGCCTTGTGGCCATGGCAGTGCTGTTTGGTCTTCGTGAACGTAAGCGTTTAGGCGTGATGACCATGAAAGATCACCATCTCGACAATATTGAACTGGGTCTGGGGGATGCCGAAGAGTGCGCCGCCAATCGCCGGCCAAAAATGTTCTGGCCTAACTTCATCCTGACCACTGTGCTACTGGTGCTGCTGGTGGTTGGGTTAATGCCGATTCAGATCCTGTTTATGCTGGCATTTGCGATAGCGGTGATGCTCAACTATCCCACGCTGGAAGAGCAGAAAGCGCGCATCAGCTCCCATGCCGGTAACGTTCTGGCGGTAACCGCGCTGATTTTTGCCGCCGGTATTTTCACCGGTATCCTTTCCGGCACCGGTATGGTTGATGCAATGGCGAAAAGTTTGCTGGCGGTCATCCCGCACAGCTTTGGCCCTTACCTGGCAGTATTTACCGCGCTTGTCAGCCTGCCGTTCACCTTCTTTATGTCGAATGATGCGTTTTACTTTGGCATTCTGCCCGTTATTGCTCAGACAGCGGCCAGCTATGGCATTACCGCTGAAGAGATTGCTCGCGCTTCCATTGTCGGCCAGCCATTCCACCTGCTGAGCCCGCTGGTACCGTCAGTCTACCTGCTGGTGGGTCTGGCGAAGGTCGACATCGGTGACCATCAGCGCTTTGCAATCAAGTGGGGAATTCTGGTGAGTCTGGTATTGATGGCTGGCGGTCTGCTGACCGGTGCTTTCCCGTTGTTCCACCGTTAATCCTCTGCTTTCGGGTGGATAGCCGGCAATGTTCCCGGTTATTCGCTTCCCGAACTACAACAGTCATTGTACAATGACTTGTATTGTTCATTACGGAGGTTTTATGAGAGCAATCAGTTACAGCGAAGCCAGACAGAATCTTTCTGCCACGATGGTTCAGACAGTTGAAGATAAGGCACCGGTGTTAATCACTCGCCAGAACGGCGAATCCTGCGTGCTGATGTCGCTTGATGAATATAACTCACTGGAAGAGACGGCCTATCTGCTGCGTTCGCCTAAGAATGCTCGCAGATTGATGGATGCTATCGAAAGCCTGCAAAGCGGTAAAGGGACTGACAGGGATATTATTGAGTGAAACTGACCTGGTCCGCAGAAGCCTGGGAAGATTATCTGTACTGGCAGGATACTGATAAAAAAACCGTCAAAAAGATTAACGAACTCCTTAAAGATGCCAGCAGGACGCCTTTTGAAGGCAAGGGAAAACCCGAGCCCCTGAAGCATAATCTTGCGGGATTCTGGTCCCGCAGGATTACGGCGGAACATCGACTGGTCTACGCCGTCACTGAGGAGGCATTATTAATCGCCTCATGCCGTTATCACTACTGACCAGAAGTCGCCTTCCTGACATTGACGATCAACCGAGTGATTCGGTACAGGAAGCATCACACGGTTCCTGCACCCAGACACGGCCCCCATCCCGCAACAGATCGCTATGCCACCCGATTAATCCGGATCGCCTGCCCTCTTTTTCAGCTGCGCCGAAAGCCAGGGAGCTGTCAGACTTTCTGCAGAGAGACTCACCTCTTCCGGTAAGCCGGATGAAACAATCTTTCCTCCCCTGAGCCCCGAGCCGGGCCCCAGATCAATCACCCAGTCCGCTTCAGCCACAATGCGCATAGTATGTTCCGCCATAATCACCGTGTGGCCGCGCTTTACCAGTTCATCGAGCACAATCAGCAGCTTATCCATATCAGACGGGTGCAAACCAGTCGATGGTTCATCAAGCAGATAGAGTGTAGGCGTACGCTGTAAACGCTGCAGTTCCCAGGCGAGTTTGATGCGCTGGCACTCGCCGCCAGACAACTCAGTGGCGGGTTGACCCAGCGTCAGATATCCCAGTCCCAGTGACGTCAAAGCTTTTAACGAACGCTGAATACCGTCATACGCGTGAAAGAGCGCAGTGGCGTCGTCCACGGTCAGAGCAAGCACATCCGCAATCGTCAGGTTGTTCCACTTCACTTCCAGCGTGTCGGGATTATAACGGCCTCCCGCACAGACTGAGCAGGTTGCGGTGGCGCTGGGCATAAACAGCAGCTCAATTGAAATCTGCCCCTGCCCTTCACATGCAGGACAGCGTCCGGCGGGTAAATTGAATGAGAAACGGCTGGCGCTGAAGCCTTTGGCTTTCGCTGCAGGGGTTTCTGCAAACAACCTGCGGATAATGTCGAAAAATCCGGTGTAAGTGGCCAGATTTGATCGAGGCGTTCTGCCAATAGGACGCTGATCGATTCTCACCAGTCGGCCGATGGCGTCACTTCCGCTCACCACCTGTCCTCTGACGTCTGCCACCAGATCCTCTTCCTCGCCCTCGTCGCTGTCAGCGATTTTATCAAAACGTCCGAGCATTTCCGGGAGCACGCGATTCAACAGTGTTGATTTACCGGAACCAGAAACCCCGGTGACAGCTGTCATTCTTGCCAGCGGAATAGCGATATCCATTGCGGAAATATTGTTGCAATGGACCTGCTCAAACCTGAGCCAGCTCTCTGCAGGCCGGCGCTGGCGCAGTCCGGTATAGCTCCGCGAGAAGAGATAGTCAGACGTGGGTGAAGCGATGTTTTTAAGTCCTGCGGGTTCGCCGTTATAAACGATCTCACCGCCATGCGTTCCCGGACCCGGGCCAACCTCAATGAGCCAGTCAGCCTCGGCGATGAGGTCCATATTATGTTCGACAACCACCAGCGAATTACCGGCGCGCACCAGGTTTTTCAGGGAAGTGAGCAGCGCTTTAACATCATCGGGATGCAGGCCGGCAGAAGGCTCATCCAGTACGTAAAGCACGCCAAACAATCGTGATATCAACTGGGTTGCCAGACGCACGCGCTGCAACTCGCCGGATGAGAGCTGGGTGGTCCGGCGGCCCGGTGCCAGATGGCCCAGCCCCAGCGTGTCCAGTTGCTGAAGCCGCATACTGATATCAGACGTCATCCGGATAACCGCCTCCCGCAGGGCAGCCTCTACAGGCAGGTTGGATGAGGTGCCATCAGCATAAGGCTTCAGCAGTTCTGCGAGCGCCGAGACAGAAAGCTCACTCAGGCTGGCAATGTCATAACCCGCAAAGGTGACGGATAAGGCATCCCGATTCAGTCTTTTACCGTGGCACGCTGAACAGGGCGTGACCGTGACATAACGGGCAAGCCGTTTCTTCGTCGTCTCACTGCCACCCGAATAACTCTGTAGTACGATTTTTGCGGCACTGGTGTAGGTCCCGGTATAAGCGGGCTCTTCACCCGCAGCCAACGCTTCTTCACGTTGTTCAGCATTCAGACCGATAAAAATCGGCACCGAAGGCTGTTCGTCCGTCAGCAATATCCACTGCTGGTCACGGGATGAAAGCGTATGCCAGGGCGCATCGACATCGTAACCGAGTGTCTCAAGGATGCTTCGCAGATTTTTGTTATGCCAGCCTCGGGGCCATGACGCGATGGCGCCCTGGCGGATACTCAGTGAGTCATCCGGCACCATTGAGTCGGTTTTGACGGTGTGTACGCTTCCCAGTCCCTGGCAATGCGGACAGGCTCCTTCTGGATTGTTAGGCGAGAAATAATCGGCGGTCATAAAAGGTACACCGTCGGGTCGTGCACCTGCCCGGGAAAACAGCAGACGCAGCGTAACGGAAATTCGGGTGAGGCTGCCCACCGTTGAGCGCTCCTGAGCACCCGCCCGGCTCTGTTGCAGAGCCACCGCAGGCGGAAGTCCATCAATATTATCTACATCCGGTGCCGCGGCCTGATCGATCAGTCTGCGGGCATGGGGCGAAACCGACTCAATAAACCGGCGCTGGGCTTCTGCGTAAAGCGTATCAAAGGCAAGTGACGATTTACCGGAACCTGACACGCCGGTAAACACCACCATGGCGTTGCGGGGAAACCGAAACGAGACATCTTTAAGATTATGCGTTCTTGCACCCTGTACCGAAACATAAGGGTCGATATGCTCATCAGCGCGGTTACGTTCAGCGTTGCGTTGGTCTGTCATGATTTCCCTGTTTAAAAATGCATGGCAGCCTGACATTCGCCTGCCATTAATGATTGAAACATTTCAGATGCTCATCGGGTCTTCAGGCTATCCGGCCCGTTTGAGAATTGAAGCAACAGCAAGGGTAGTCACGGATTTCTATCTTCACAACGCAACAGGTCGTTGAATGACTCCTGATAAATTCTGCTACGCACTCCTGAATCAGTACATCCCGACCATTTACTACCTGAACCTAATAGTCTGAACCAGAGGCGAAATAGTGCATGACTTTGGTAAATAGAAGTAAAGAGAAGTAAACATAATTTTGCTGATCAGGTGCTGATGCAGGTCTTTAATGAAACCGTGATTTAAAAAACAATCGTTATTTAAATATGAACCCCATACATCTTGTTAGCATTTCCCTCGATAATTTAACGGCAGACTTTAGCTGAGCACCACTGGTTTATTTTACCTATTCAGAACTCATTATTTCCCGCAAACCAAAATAATCATTCAATCAAATGCCAAAAATTAAATAGATCAATATATTCAATTAGTTAAAAGGTAATCATCTGATTTTCCATTGGTGATAACTATGGATGATTTGATTTAAAATCACTTTACCTATCAATCGCGTTAGCCGACCTCCGTTGACTATCACTCCCCGAAATATAAAGATGTTTCACATCGGGCAAGACGGATATCAATATTAAATTAAGAAAAGTTTATCTCGTCAGTATTATTCAGCATTAAGGATTCATTGAATGCGGACAGACCTTATCATTTCTGAAAATGTCTGCGATGAATATCCTGATGAAATCGATCTTATCTGGATGTATGGGAAAGTTAATCAGCGCATCGGATCAAATGATAATGGAAATGAAAATGGTTACTTTTACAGATCTGAGCGCCTGATGACCGATGTTGAAGGTGCATTCCTTGATGATACAGGAATATTAAACCATTAATCAGCAGATGTTATATTATGAATATTCAATTACATAACAGCGCTTAATTATCGCTGAAAAATTCACCGACAGCGGTGGCGCTTACTATATTACTGGCTACTTCAGTAACGCTTATTGCCAATGACCAAACTTAAATTTTGCAAAAAATTTGAGCACCAGTTCATGCTGATTAAAATTATCACTTACACCTATGAGCCTCAGCAGCAAAATAGCCAGAAATTGAATAAAAACGCACTTATCAAAATCAGAATGAAATTTTAATTATATATACCAGGTAATAGATAGCGTCATTATCAGATTTTTTAATTTTCATTAAACAGAGACTATATCTCTGAGCTTATCTAAACTCAAAATGTGAGGTGTTCACTATGCGTAAAAACATTCTTTTATTATCAACGTTTTTAGTTTTATTTAACGTATCAGCCGGTGCGATGGCTTCATGAATGCTCAGCCACCGGACTGAGCATTCATGAAGCGGAAAAATCCCTCGCGAAAAAAGCGGAAGCAAAAGGGGTTAACTATAAAATAATCGGCGCACACTATGGTAATTATGTGTATCTGATTGCCAAAACGGAGCCGTAATTTTCAGTAATGGTTAATAGCTAAAACGACTTACCGGCTGTGAAGTATATAAAATTGATATTTCAGTGCCTGTTTCTTAACACACTTCATAAAAGGATAGATTATGAAAAAAAGTATGTTGCTTTTACTGACTGCTTTCTCAGTCAATGCTTTTGCACAGACTACGCAGGATTGTGTAAAAACGGATCAACAAGAGATTGCAGGATTATTTGACCGCTGGAACAACTCTCTGCAGACCGGCGATGCCCACAAAGTCGCTGAAAACTATCTGAGCGATGCGGTTCTTCTGCCCACCCTCTCAAACAAAGTAAGAAAGAGTGATGCGGAGCGTGTGGATTATTTTGAGCATTTTCTGGAGAAAAAACCTGTCGGTAAAATTGAGAGCCGGACCATTCGCACCGGTTGCAACAAGGCAACCGACAGCGGGGTCTATACCTTTACCTTTGCAGATAAGTCTTCAGTAAAAGCGCGCTACACCTTTACCTATGTCTGGGATGGGAAAGCGTGGAAAATCTCGTCGCATCACTCCTCCGCAATGCCGGAAGGCTGAATCTTTGCTGATGCTCAGGCCGGCCTGAGAGATAACTAAAGCGGTAATGGCTTCTTATTACAGCCAGTCAGGCTGGATGTTCAGTGACCCTGCCCGGTGCCCTTTCTCATTCAGGTAAAGGCACCGGGCAAGTGACGCAGGGAATGTCTTAGTGACTGACGAGGATAAAAGGTGATGCTCAGCGCACTGGTCAGCCTTTTGCGAAACGAAAGTGCGCTTTACTAATCAATCAGTTTGCCTTTGTCCAGTTGAACCGCGCCCGTTTCCCGGAGCTTCTTCAATACCCGTGATGCCGTGCTTTTGGATAAAAAAGTGCTATTGGTCAGAAAGTAAAGCACTGAAAATCGCTTTTTTATATGACACGGAAACGCACTCCACCGGCTGATTGCATTAGTGACCTGCACTTCCGAATTGGCATAATGTGACTGAAGGCAGTTCAGCAGATCGGTGTGATAGCCTGACATGATTTTCATAACGTCCGGAAACAGCCCTTTATGGTTTACGAGGCTCCAGAACTGGTTATATTCAATGCTGTAGATTTTTCCGTAGTCGACTTTCTCAATGAATATCGGCGGTGCTTCCAGTGCCGGCATGGCGCCGATGACAAACGGCCCCGTAATGATATTGATGATTTTATTTCCATTTTTTGAACGGATAATAAAATCCCCTTCCTTAATCAGGTATACCTTTCTCTCCTGACCAGTGAAAAAATCGAAGAACTGCTTCCCCCGTGAAAGTCGATCGAATCTTGCCGGTTTAATGTAAGGCTCCATATTATGGATGATATTAAGATGACTTTCCGCAACATGCCTGGACATAAAAAACTTCCTTTTGATTGCTCCTTAACGAATGAAGATAGTATTTAAAAATAATTCAGCTTATGTATAAGCTGGAAATAAAAATAGTCTCAAATGCATACGCTTGTATATATGACTGATTTGTTTTTAGTCACGCCCTGATTTCGTAAACTTCACAAGATTTTAACTTGCTGGCTCGTATGCTACTTATGTGAATAACAATACAGCACTAATCTATTTTTCATATCCACAACCTTTAAAAGAAAAAATTGTGTCGTGATTATCATGTAGAAAAAAACCTTTAATCCAGGCTTAGGGGATGGCAGTTAATAACAAGATCAAACTGCAATATGAATCACTGTATTCGTGTCTTGAGAGGGTGCGTCTTTTAAAGAGGAATTCTTAAAACCATGACATCACCTATCTTTTACGCTTCAGCTGCGGCAAACCGGGCTGGCAATGCCCGACCCGATAAACCGCTGTAATCGTATTTACTCAAAATGTTGCATCCACCGTCATGGCATTACGGTTTTTTGAATTTGTCTTCAACCTTCTCTTTCGCTTCCGCGATTTTATCCCCAGTTTTTTCTGTAAAGCTGTCTTTATGAGCTGGCCCACTTCCTGGTGTTACCGGACGGGTGTTGTAGCCATGGTCAGCGCGAGCCTGACCCGTGCTCTCAACCAGCGGATCGGTCGCAGTGTGATTGCCGGTCACCGGGTCTGCACTTAACGGATCTCTGCTGGCATGGTCAATATCTACTTCCTGACGGCGTACAGAATCATTAATGGTTTCGACACGATCGCTGGCCTCTTTACGCAGCACCACTTCTTCAATAATTTCCGCAGTCTTATTAATGACAGGCTGCTCATGCGACTCTTCCACTTCAACCGTTTTTTCAGACCAATCGACATTGCCCGGTGAGCCTGTTCCGCTGACCGGACGACGGAAGATTTCGGCATGTTGCTCACGCAGCGAAATATTTTCTGATACGGGTTCCGTGACAGTGTAGCGACGAACGCGGGTTGAGCCTTCACTGACCAGACGTTTGCCTACTTCCAGACGTTCTTCTGCCAGCCGCAGCACGTCTTCGTTACTTTCATCACCGGTTAATGGAGTACGACCCGCGACACGATGAGCCGGTTCAGTATGAAGTGGTTCGACTGCTGCGCTATCCTGAAACGTTCCGCTAGCGGGTGCAGTCAGGCCATCATTTGTTACGTCGTCGTCAGGTAACGCAGCACGACGTTCTGTCAGTTCTTCATGCGCATCAAGGATACCTAACGCTCGCGGTAGCTCATCTTCATCCGCCCGAAGCGACAGCACTACACCGCCAGTACGCATCGCGTCTTCATAGACTTCGGCCTGATCTTCTTCCAGCGTATTGCCAAACAGGCGCTGCCAGAAACCAGGGTGACGGGCTTCGTGTCCTTCAGTACGCAAGCGATCGCCGGAAATGATGTCAATGTCATCATCCAGGAAACCGGCCTTAATCAGGTTACGCTTTGCACCCTCAGCCAGTGAGAGACTGCTGAACATTGTGACGATTGTTTCACGTGCCATGTTGTGTTCCTCGATGATGGATTTGGACGGCTCTGAGTGGGATGTTCGGGTCAGATAAGCGTGCTGTTTACGCAGGGTGACGATCTCTTCTGTCTCTTCCATGCTGACAACCTTGCGGATATGCCACTCCTCTTTCAGCACCAGATGACGAACAATCTCGATTTCCTCTTCGACGATTGGAATGATCAGCACACCATTCTCTTCACGGATCTCCGGCATCGCCGTCAGCCGCTCCGACTTGGGAATGCGGTCAATCTCCGCTGTCTGATGCCGGAGCATCAGCGCAATTTTTTGCTGATGCTCGGTGACCTGTCGGGTAACTCTGACATGGCCATCAGTGACCCGCTGTCTGGAAATCTCAATGACTTCTTCCGCCAGTCTTATTACCTGGTCGTTACCCTCTGACCCTGGTTCTTCAGGAGGTTGATTGTTCATGGTTAACCTGCCTGTGATACAGAGCGATCATTTGTACTTTTCCTGACCTTGAGCATAAGTGACTGCTTTCCGGCTGATTAAAGCCTGGCACAAAGAACTACAAAAGATAGAAAAATACAGAAAAATGCAGTCAATTTAAGTAAAAGTGTCGCTAAAAGACGCTAAGCGATGCGGCAGATTAAATCACTAATCGCAGCGGGAAACAGTCAAATCTGTTTTGCTGCTTCCCGGGGAGAATAAAGAGATAGGATCAGGGGTTAACCGGGTATGACGTAAATCAGCTACCTCACATCACGGGTTGAGCCATTCACTTTCCTGCAAGCTTCCATGAGGAGAGTAATGAAACAGGGCACGCTGATTATCATTTTGCTGAAGCTGATAAGCGTCCAGTACGCTGACCCGCACGATCACCACGCCAAAGCGAGACGCTCCCGACTCCACGGCTGTCGCTTCGCGTCTCTCATCAGCGGCTACCCGTACTTCACCCGGTGGTCCACCGGTGTAAGTCTGCTGCGTATGCTGCGGTAACTCACGCCACGCTGACCGGGCAACATCACTCCCTGCCGCATAGCACTCAACCCGACCCACCATCCGCAACTGCAGGCGCCGCTGATGACAATATCCCAGCACGCTAACCTGCGGGTTAGCCGCCATCTCCTGCCACTTCGGGCTGCGGACATCGGTATGAAATGTCAGCATCCGGTGGCTGTCATCACACTGGCGCAGCACCACGATGCGCGCCTGTGGTTGCTGCGCACTATCTACGGTACAGAGCGTCAGATAACGAAACCCGCTCTGTGGATCGGCTGCGCCAGCCACCAGTTCCGCCCAGGCGGTTGCTTCAAACGTTTTCAGATCCATTGGATATTATTCTCATCAGTGTCGGCTTTCAGCCATCTGGCTAAAAGCGTAGCAACGAAGTGGGCAGATGAACGTTCATCGCAGCGATATCGGCAAATGCGCCCAGCGAAGACAGGCGGTCAACACTCAGGATTGTGCAGAGAATGAACTAAATTCAGAATGACGAGAACGCGTGAAGAGCAGCAAAAAGTGAATGCCATCGGTCAGCGATGCTGTGCTATTTTGCACCATTGATTGCAGATTCGACATGCAGGGAGTTGTATCATGTCTGGTGAATTCACGTCAGAAATGCCACCGCAAATCACGTCGCCACGCCTGACCTATCGCCCGCTGCGCGAGGAAGACTGGCCATTCTATCTGGCGGTCAGTCAGGATCGAACGGTAATGAAGTACATTAGCGATCCGCGCAGCGCAGACGCGATCAGAAGTCTCTCTTTTGATGTCCGCCTGCCCGCCTGGTATCCGGGCTGTAATCACTGGCTGTGTCTGGTAATTGAGGAAAAAACAACCGGTTCAATGGCTGGCTTCTGCGGGTTCATCGATCGCGGAGAAGGCATTGCCGAGTTTGGATTTATTCTTGCGGCCAACGCGCAGGGCAAAGGCTATGGCAGCGAGTCACTGCATGCCACTATCGCCTTTTGCTTTGAGCAACTGGACTATCGCAAGCTGACCGCCACGGTGACCGCAGGCAATGAGGCCTCATGCCGGACTTTGCTTTCTGCGGGCTTTGTTCATGAAGGGACAATACGGCAGAATTTCTTTCTCGACGGCAAGTGGCAGGATGACTGGCTATTTGGCCTGCTGAAACAGGAATACCGGCCAGCAGGCTGACCTGACACGGTAACGGACTGGCGTCGCTCATCCTGCACTTTGCCTGTCACGGGCGCATCAACTAATGGGGCATGACGTCGTGTCCGCTGGCGACAACTGGCGGATAGTGTTCTTCACCGCACAGCATCGTCTCAAAGTCCGCTGGCGTCATTGGCCGGCAAAGGCCATTGCCCTGCATAATGTCGCATCCGGCAGTAGTCACAAAAGCGACCTGCTCTTTGTCTTCCACGCCTTCTGCCGCCACACGAATCCCCAGGCTTTTGCCGAGCGCGGTAATCGATCGGAACATCATCCGCACCCGCATGCTTGAACTCAGCTCGTGCGTCAGCGACTTATCAATTTTAAAGCCTGCTACAAAGCTATAACGAAGCAGGTTAATCGCCCCTAGCGTACGTCCGTAATGATCGATAATGAATGAAGCGCCTGTCCGGCGTACCGCCTCAACCTGAACAGGCAAATCCTGCACCAGTACAGCAAGCAATGGCTCATCCACCTCCAGCTCAACAAAACCGGCATCACCGCCCGCACTCTCGCGTATCACCGCCTCCAGGCTATTACCGGCTAACTGACGCGGAAAAAGGTTGATACTGACACGAAGCTGAGGCGCGCGAACCTGCCACTGCCGGACCTGTGCCAGCGCACTGCGAATGATCCACTCTCCCAGTGTCACGGAAAGCGGACTCTTTACCAGCATGCCGATAAATTCGGCGGGCAACAGCAGCCCGCGAGTCGGATGCTGCCAGCGTACCAGTGTCTCGCAGCCAACAAGCTTTCCGCTTTCAACGTCGTAGCGGGGCTGGTAATAAAGCGTAAACTGCTGCTGCCGCACCGCCGTTTCCAGCTCGCGCTCAAAGCGGCGGCGTTGCTGTTCCGCTTCGCGAAACGCGGGCATAAATAGCATACTGCAGCCTTTCCCAGATGCTTTGGCGCGATAAAGTGCAAGGTCAGCCGCGGACATGACAGATGAGGGATCACGCCCATGCTCCGGATAAGAGGCGATGCCGGTGCTGGCACCCACGACTACCGGCGAGTCGTGATAGCGGAACGGCGTCTGTACGGCTGCAATCAGCCTTTCCGCCGTGATTGCCGCTTCTGCGCTGCCGCCAGCTAGCAGGATCACAAATTCGTCACCGCCCAGCCGGGCAGCCGTCACCGCACTGGCGCAGACCGCACGAATCTGTTCCGCCACATGGCACAGCAACGCATCCCCGGCAGCATGCCCCAGCGTATCGTTAACTTCTTTGAAACCATCAAGATCGGTCATCAGTAATGTATAAGGCACGGCTGCTTTAGTCAGTTGCCCGACCTGGTCCATAAACGCGCTACGGCTGGCGAGACGCGTTAGCATATCTATTGAGGCCAGCTCACAAAGCCGCGCTTCACTCTCATAGCGAGCCGTCACATCACGGATAATCATGCCTACCAGCCGATCGCCTTCTTCACGCCAGCCAGAAAAAGAGACCTCTGCCGGGAATTCACGACCGTCGCGCGTCACACCCCATATCTGCAACGAACGAGGATGCGAAATAGCGGCTTCGTCAGAGGTAATCCTGGCCAGTTCGTTTCGGTAGTCAGTCTGGCAGCGGGCCGGAATCAACTCGCTGACGTACTGACCACGCATCTCCTCTGCGCTGTAACCGAACAGCGCTGTAGCAGCCGGATTCCAGAAGGTAATGCCGCGACGCAGGTCTGTACAGACAATGGCGTCGGGAGAGGTGGAAGAGATCGCCTGAAGCCGCTGCTGACTGGTATAGCGCAATAATTCCAGACGATGCATTTCCATGCGATCCATGACCAGCGCGGCAATGTCAGCCAGATGCTTTCGATCCTCTGCAGTCAGCGGCTCACGAGGATGAGTGTCGGTCAGGCAGACCGTACCAATGTGGTGACCATCCGGAGTCGAGAGCGGAATCCCCGCATAAAAGCGGATAAAGGGGTAACCGTGAACCAGCGGACTGTCGCGAAAGCGCGGATCTTTCAACGTATCGGGCACGCAGAGAATCTCGCCCTGCGCCAGGGTATGATGGCAGAAAGCAACGTTTCGCGATGTACCTGAGATATTTAAACCGTAGCGGGAGGCAAAAAACTGCCGCTTCTCGTCGATAAGCGACACAAAAGCGACCGGCACCCGGAACAGCCTGGCAGCAAGCGTGGTCAGACGATCCAGCGCATCGGTCGGCGGTGAATCCATCAGGTTGTACTGCTTAAGTGCGTTGAGGCGAGCCGCCTCGGCATCATGATAAACTGGACGTTTCAGCGTAACTCTCCTCTGATGTTATCTGCTGCAGTCGGCACGACACAGCGTAAAGAGGACTCGTTCAATCAGACAGGACACGCAGAATTTGCTATCGACCCGTTGCCAGAAGAAAGGCCCACCAGTGAACTCTGCAACAAAAGATCGCCGCGATGAGCCCGATGAAGCTGGCACCGCAGATAAAGGGACGCCAGTTAATACGTTATGCCTGGCAGAGGAATTGCAGTGGATCAGCAGCTTATGGCGGACCACGCCAGGAAACTCTGGCCAGGGCTTATCAGACGAGCGCTAAAAGCGCTTCGCTTGACTCACTATATCGGCCTGGAATAGCTTTACTTAAGTGTTAATACAGGCTGAAAACCTGACTTTACCAGCTTTGACAGGTGCTCATAATGCAGATGTCCTTCGGCCAGCAACATCAGCACTTCATACTTTTCCTGGCAAACCTGCGCCGGCTTGGTGATGCTTTCATGCCCTGCCAGATGCGCTGACTAACGTCAAAATTGTTCTGTTACCCTTTCCTGAGAAAAAATCAGCAGCCTCGCGCAGTTCATACCCATTACGCTGTACGGACACAGGCGGTCTTAAACGCTGATTTCCCGGATGAGTGACTCCCTGTTCAGTGCCCCGGTGACGAAACCACTGGGGATGAAATGGTGGCAGCGGAAATATGAATTTGAGTTAAGTTTAGAGTGCCAGGCAATCCGCAGCTGTCAGAAAGCGTCAGACATGCATAAAACTGAATAAATTAACTGAAGTTTTATCTTATTTTTCTGCCGCATAAAGATTACGCGACTGAGAATAACAATCGCCATTACTAAGGGTGATGTTGACCAGGTGATGATTAACGTCGATCACGCGCTCCGTAAAGTGAGGCATTCATTCAATTATTAAATAAAAATCATCGTGAATTTTTATTTCGACACCTAAAGCCATTGTTTACCGGTCTGATTGTTATCTGGCCGGGCGATACCTGATCGGCACTCGCCCAGCCAGCTTTTCAACGGCCGTAACATACTAATTAACCGTGGCAACAGCTTGATTCGGCAAAGTGAAACGCGTAATCACACTGCCCAGCGTCTGGGTCTGTCCACTGAGACTGCCTGCCGTCACGGAAACCTGCTGAACCAGTGTCGCATTCTGCTGAGTAACGCGGTCAAGTTCAGCAACGGCCACGGTGACCTGGGCAATACCTTTGCTCTGCTCATCCGATGCCAGCGCAATCTGTCCAATCAGTTCATTGACCCCATCGACGCCACGCAGCACGGCTCCCATGGTGGTTCCCGCACTCTCGGCTGCCCGGCGGCCATCCTCAACGCGCGTCACGGTATCGGCAATCAGTTCTTCAATCTCTTTTGAGGCAGCCGCGCTTCGCTGTGCCAGTGAACGAACTTCACTAGCGACCACCGCAAAACCCCGGCCCTGCTCGCCCGCACGGGCGGCCTCTACGGCGGCATTGAGCGCCAGAATGTTGGTCTGAAACGCAATGCCATTAATGGTTGTAGTGAACTGCCGGATTTTTTCAGACCCCTGCGCGATGCTGGTGATGGCTGCCGATACTAACTGAACCAGTTCCACGCCCTGATGAGTGGTATTCGTGGTCGTGGCAGCCAGTTCACGTGCTTCACGCGCATTTTGTGCATTATGACGCACGGTGACCGTGATCTCCTCCATGCTGGCTGCGGTCTGCTCCAGTGCAGCGGCCTGTGTCGATGTCCGATCGGAAAGGTCGGCGTTACCCGCGGCAATGTCACCCGCTTCACGATGAAGAATGGCGGCGTTGTCGCGGATAGCACTGACCGTCTGCAACAGACTGTATTGCATCTCTTTGATCAGCGGCACCAGTTGCCCGACACAGTTACGCCCCAGATCGTCCGGCTCACGCGTAAGATCACCGCCAGCAATGATGTTTAAATGAGCGCGAATTTTACCGACAGGACGTACCAGATGAACAACCAGATAACGGTCACAAAACAACAGCAAGGCCAGAACAGCCACCAGCGCTGCCAGTAATACGCTCT
Source organism: Pantoea sp. MHSD4 (assembly GCF_021043305.1). Lineage (NCBI taxonomy): Bacteria > Pseudomonadati > Pseudomonadota > Gammaproteobacteria > Enterobacterales > Erwiniaceae > Pantoea > Pantoea sp. MHSD4. The sequence goes on from NZ_JAJNDH010000009.1 coordinate 103,998, forward strand.
CCAGCCGATGTCGATCAGTTTTCAGTGGGGCCTGATTCCGGGCTAACTGTTGCGTGGTTTTATCCAGCTGGGCGCGGGCAACAGATGCGAATTCAGAAGGTGTGGCTGTGAGTGCATTACGGAAGTTATCCCAGCCAGCATCGGCTGGGGTTAAAGCGACGAGAGCACTCTTCTCGGCTGCCGTACCGCTTTGCATAATAATAGCGCTGTTCGTCAGAAAACGTAGTTGTTGCGTCAGTTCCTCAGAACGATCAGTTTGTCGATAGATGTCGCGCACGAAATGGCTGCTGAAGCCGCCAGCTAATGCCACCACGCCCAGTGAGACGATCATCATCCACAGTACCACGCGGCGAATAGTGAAATGCCTGAGTGAATTCATGAGTTTTCCCCGATGTTGTCATTGGTGTAGGTAAAGAAAGTAAAAGTAAATTATGCCATTTGATTTATCGCGTTATTATATAGCGCGCTATGTTTATAGTGGGTATACTGGCAGGATATTTAAGAAATTAATAGTTTTTGACGACGAAATAATAGAATCAGCAATACGAAAATATTTCGTTAAAGAAAAAATATTTGCTTACCTGGCCAGTGATGGCGTGCGGTGCGATAAAAAATAAATCATTAAACTTCTTCTTTTTTTACAGAAATAGCCTATATTCATGTCGTCAAACCCTTTAGTTTTTCTGTTTAATTCCACTCCGTAACCAGCCGATGCAGAGGAATCCATGCTTATGAGCCTAAGCGGCGGCGATGAATGCCGTACGCAGACCCTGCACGCGTTGCGTAGTAGCGATGAAAGCCGTGACGATGTGCTGCGACAATTCGTTCGGCTGTCGAGCCAGGCACTCGGTATTCCCGGCAGCTTTATCTCGGTGCTGGATGATGAGATGCAGTATGTTAAAGCAGCGCATAATTTCACCCTTACACAATCCTCCAGACAGGACTCACTCTGCAGACACGTAGTGGATAATGACAGTATTGTCGTGGTGCCCGATACGCTGCTTGATGTCCGCTTTGCTGAACATCCACTGATTACCGGTGCGCCTTTTATTCGTTTCTATGCAGGTGTGCCACTGAAAAGCAGCACCGGTCTGATACTGGGCACGATGTGTGTGACCGATACCGCACCTCACCCCTTTAGTCGCGATCAGGCGGCGATGCTTAAAATGCTGGCAGCACTGGTGATCTCTTTTCTTGATGCCTGGTACTCGGCTGGCTTTTCCGACCCCGTCACAGGATTGCCCAACCGTCAGCGTTTGATTCGTGATCTGCAATTCCTGGCTGCTTCCGGAGACACCACCCCACGGCGGCTGGTACTGATTGACTGTATCGATATGCCACGCGCTTATGAACTTGCGCGTTCAATGGGAATGGGACCAGTTGAAAGCCTGCTGAAGGATGTGGCCACGCTATTGCCGCTGCGCCTGCGTCCTGCACCTTGTGAAATGCTCTATACCATAGCAACCGGGCGCTTTGCCCTGCTGACTCGTCAGGAGAGCAGGCTCACAGCTAACTGGGTGGCAACGAAGCTGGCTGGGATCAGTGCCGATATCGGTGATGGGCTATCGGTTGCATTAATGACCCACACCGGGGAAGCGAGTTTCAAAACCGGAGAGTTGCCCGCTAAGGAGATCCTGCGGCGCGCACTCAGTGCGCTGCACGAAGCCATTACCCGAGACATTGCTTCGATGCCTTTTAGTGAGGCCACCGATACGCGCCACACGCAGGATTTCACCCTGATGCATGATCTGGCTACGGCAATACGCCAGGACAAAGGATTATGGCTCGCTTATCAGCCTAAAATCTGTCTGCACAGCGGCAAACCGATTGGACTGGAAGCCCTGATCCGCTGGCAGCATCCGCAGCGCGGCGAACTGTCGCCTGCACAGTTTTTACCTTTTGCCGGGCAAACCGAGCTGCTCAGCGAGTTAACGACGTGGGTCACAGAGCACGTGATCGCCCGGCTATCCCGGCTTCGTAACAGCTATATACAGTTGCCGATCACAATTAATGTCAGCAGTAGCGATTTTTCCCGTGAAGGATTTGCAGACGAGCTGGAAGAACGGATGATCAGCGCAAAGCTGCCGGTTTCGCTGCTGGGCGTTGAGTGTCTGGAAACAGAACGGATTCTGGAAAGCCCGGCCGCAATACAGGGTCTGGAGATGCTTAAACTTCGTGGATTTGATATTTCACTGGATGACTTTGGCACCGGCTACAGCAACATCAGCTATCTCCGACGCATGCCTCTGGACGTAATCAAACTTGACCGTTCACTGATCAGCGAAATTGCGTCTGATACCGCATCGCGTGTCATCGCTCGCAGTATTATTGCCATGCTTAAGGATCTCGATTACAGGGTGCTGGCTGAAGGTGTGGAGAATGCGGAAACTGTTACGGCGCTGACCGAATTTGGTTGTGATCAGGCTCAGGGATTTTTCTACTCCAGACCACTGCCGGAAGCGGCACTGGATGAGTGGCTGGGCTGGCGATTACGCAGTAAGTGCTAAGCCTGACTCACCCGCCCCACCCTCTTATTTTTCCGACCCAAATGCGCTGAAGCCGCCTGGCCCGGCAATCCTGACAGTGTTACGCCCGGCGGCTTTTGCCTCGTAGAGCGCTTCATCAGCACGCCGTAGCACAGCCTCGCGATTGCCAGCCAGTTCAGCGCCTGAAGCCACGCCTGCTGATATTGTCACTGTTCCGGCAAACGGGAAGGTGGTGATGCTGACGACCTCACGAATTCGTTCTGCGGTGCGGGCCGCATCCTCCAGCGTAGTGTGGGGCAGCAGCAGGATAAACTCCTCTCCGCCAAACCGGCTAACGATATCGCCGATCCGACTGAGCTGACGCAGCAACGCCGCCAGATTCACCAGCACCGCATCACCTGCGTCATGCCCATACCAGTCGTTTATCTTCTTAAAATGGTCGATATCAATGGCGATGACACTCTGTTCATGCTCACTGTCTGACCGCGCTGCCAGTACAGAGAATCCACGCCGGTTACAAAGACTGGTCAGGGGATCGGTCATCACTTCATCGTTCAGCGCGGCCAGATGACCCGCCACGGCGTGACGATGAGCCTGTACCGCTTCTTTAAGTCGATCAGCCTCGTAATACCAGGTTTTAACCGTGGCGAGTGATTCGGCCTGCGCTTCGCTGCCGCCATCACGCACTCTGTCCGCCAGTTTTTCCAGTGGAGAAGCAATGCGACCTGCCATAAACGCAATAACGCCCGCGGTCACGATGATAATGCCCAGAACAAACCAGACTGCGCTCTCCGCCGTGCGCATCAGAATATGCCTGACCGTTTCAGACGTGCCGGTAATAAATACATTCCAGCCGGTTTTGTGCAGCGTGCCGTAACCGGTGAGGTAGTTCTGTCCATCACTCTCCAGCGTGAAGTGCCCACTTTCTGAGGTGGCAAGTTGCTTCTGCAATGCCAGGCTAAGCAGCATCTTTGTTCCGACACGCGCCGGATCGTGACTGAAAATAATCAGCCCTTCATTGCTGACCACGCTGACCATCGACCCTTTGGTGTAAAAATGCTGGCTCAGGATTTCGCTCAGCATGCTCTGTTTTTTGAGATAGATGGTGCCACCTATGTATCCCAGATAATGGCCCTCCTCGCTGAACAGAGGCTGTGATAAAAAAACCACATAGTTACCCGCAGCAGAGGTAAAGGGAGGGGAAATAAAAGGCTTCTGTGTCGAAATAGCCTTCAGGCTGGCCGCAGAGTGCAGCTTAACGCCAATCAGATTCAGACTATCCGGTGAGGTGGCCGCAATGATGGCGTCATGATTAACGACCACGACTGAATTGAAAAAGCCCGACTGCATTCTTAAGCGCTCGGTCTCCTCTTCCAGTTGTTGAACATCACCGAGCGTCTTGATCTGTGTTGCACTCCAGGCCAGTTCACGCTGCGCTATCGCCAGGTAACGATCGGTGGTATCGGCCAGTTTACGCGCATAAGCAATGTTCCCTTCCAGCAGGCTGTTTTCGATATTGGCTTTCTGAAACAGCAGTAACGCGCTCAGCAGAAGACCGGAGGTCAGAATGACGCCCCCAATGGAAAGCAAAGTCAGTAGCGAACGCAGGCGCATTTTTTCACGGCGCATTACAGTCAGGATCCAGGATAAACGTCATCTGAGTGTAACAGTTGTCACTACAGGTCAAGGGAAGAACAGAAGAAGATTAAGACGGGATCACGACCTATTGCGGGGTTGAGCACGAAATGGCTCTGTATTACTCACGCATTGTTTAGCGTGTAGAGGGTTATGATAAGCAACAGCAGCGAATGATTAAGCCGTAATAATGATATCTGTTAAGCTTGGCACGATGCACCTGATGTTTAAAATTATCGCTGATCACGATGATAAAGCCCTTCAATAGCATTGAATAACGGGGCAGAGGTTGCCCCGGTTATGATAATGAATAAAATAAGCTGAAAACAGTTAAATCAGACCAGTATCAAAAACAGACAGATTTGCACGAATTTAATCATTTAATAGAATTTAACGCCAGAACGCTTTAATATAAGAACGGCTGCTGAGTCTTTTAATAAAATGATGCGGACAGTTAAAGCGAACCCCATCCCACTCAAGATTAAACCATTGAAATTCATCATTTTTAATTTTTTCTAACAAGGTCATTGCCTGCATAGGCGTCTGAAACGCATAAGCTTTCATCACGCCATCTTTGGTACATAAATCAATATGAACCATATAACCCCCGGGTGTTTAAAAAATCGGAACTTTATAATTATTGAACTGCCTGTTTAGCATAATCCATTTATTAGCTGCCGATTATCTGATTTCGTCATATTTACGTAAAAATTTCGTTTATAATTTTTCATTATTTTTTTGGGCAACTCAGCCATATTCAGTCAATTAATTTGACCATGTCAGCATAGGTGAGTCAGACCTGATTAAATTTATATCTAAGGCTTTCCTTCCATTCAGACAACGGCGAAATAGCTGTTCGCAGAACAGGACGTTTATCGCGTCGCTTTTCAGCACTCCGCCGTCCGCCAGTGCAGGGCAGCCATACTGCAGAAAAGGAATGCTTCGTGCTGACAGGTTGAGATGGTCATAAACAGAGCACATCGTTTACACTCTCAGCAGTCTCATTTTAACCCGGCAACGGTTTAGACAGATCGCTGAAGAGGCAGGAGATCACTCACGGCGGGCAATAAGGAATCTTATGCTGGATTATATGATGTCGCTCTACCGTGCTGTTCCTGTTTCATCGGACTGTCTCAGCGACTGGCTTGCCCGCTGGCTGGCACAACAGCAGACCCGATGCCACGACCATCATTTTTCCGCCGCCTTTCCCTGGCGAGAAACCGGGTTGCCCCAGCACACTTTTTTGCAGCGTGAACTGAGGATTAATGGCCAGCGTTATCTCACCGGGCCGCGCTATCTGGGTGGTGATCCTGCTCAGCCTTTTATTGAAATTGTGGCCCGTGACAGCGTCATTGATTACGCGGTGGCTGACGCTATCATAAAGGCGTGGCAGCCGCTGAAACCGCTAAAGTTGCGTGTCCTGTTGCCTGCGACCCATCCCGACATTGGTTTTACCGATCAACTGATATTCCTCAGCGATCCGGCTGCCGTTACAAAGCCTCCCGATAAAAACATTTCACTGGTGAAGGCTGCCCGGAGAGATTATCCCGCCTGTCTTCAGATGATTAACAACGCCTATCGTGCCAGCTGGCACACGCTGCCGCATCTGCGTGATCAGCTGATGGCTTCGAGCAAACAGGAATTACGTGAGGATATTGCCGCGGGTCATGTACTTATGATTGTCTGGCAGGGCATGCTGGCAGGGCTGATGATTTGCGAACGCCGGCGACTGGCCTTTATTGAGGGCGTTCAGATTATGGATGAAGTGATTATACCCGCTTATCAAGGACGCGGACTCGCCGCATGTGCACAGCAGCGTTTACTGCAACAACTTTGTCATCACCCTGGTGTGCAGGAGCTGCTGACTGGCACCATCCTTCCAGGCAATTTTCCTTCTGTTCGAAGCGCACAAAGTGCCGGACGACGCTGCGTGCTGAAATATCAGTTTTTTGCCCCTGCCGATTTAGGTCCCGACCGGGTCATTATTTGATCTCACCCTCAACACCCGCTCAATCGAACCTGTCAGTGTGCCAAATGAATGTGAAGCTTTCATGACTAAAAATTTAAAAAAATACATTAAAATTAATAACCTGCTTGTATTTAGCTGACATTTCACACCATTCACATTTTGACAATAAAATAATCACACGGGGTTATCTTTTCGTGCCTAAATTAGTGCCAGCTTTTATCAACGGAGCAGGCAAATGACTCACTTTGTGGCTATTTTTTTCTCTTCCCTCTTTATGTGCAGTAACGTTTTTGCAGGTTCGGTTTCCTCTGTTTCTATGAGCGCTCTTTCTGGCGCATTGAATGAACGTATGCAGGTAATGAAAGTGGTGGCAGGTTATAAAGCACAGCATCATTTACCTATTGAGGATCTGCCACGTGAGCAGGTGGTGCTGGATCACATGCTGCAGAACGCTGAGCAGGCCGGGCTTGAACCCCACTCCGTGGAGCCGTTTGTTCACGCGCTAATGAATGCCAGCAAAGCAGTTCAGTATCGCTATCGCGCAGACTGGCTCTCAGTCCCGGACAGTGATCGCCCCATTCCGGATCTGGCCGAGACCAGGCAGCAAATAGAGAAGCTGGATACTCAGCTCCTTACCGCAATCAGCCAGCGTCTGATGACCGGTATCTTCTCACAAGAAGATAAAGCGTTCCTGATGTCACAACTGACGGCACCCCACCTCAGTCAGCAGGATAAAAACAGCCTTTTCGCTTCCCTCGGCCGCATTAAGCGTTTGCGTTAATCCTCAGGCAGCGGAGTGAGCTATGCAACTACAGGAACTCATGAATCCCGACTACTCAGACAATCCTTTTCCGCTTTACCGCAAACTGCATCAGCAGGGACCGCTCATTCCTGCCGGAGATAAGATCATCATCAGCGGCAGTCATGCAGTCGTAGAAGCGCTGCTGAACGATCGTCGGGTTGGTAAAAATTATATGGAAAGTGTCAGGCTGAGATTTGGTCATGATGCCGCCGACATGCCGCTGTTTCAGGGGATCAGCAGAATGTTTCTGGTGCTTAATCCACCAGAGCATTCCCGGCTGAAAGGACTGGTGATGAAGTCGTTTAGCGCCCGGGAGATCAAACCTCTCAGAGAGATGGCACTGACTGTAGCGAATGAATTGGTTGATGCGCTGGCAGACCGTCGCGCCTGCGATCTGGCTCAGGCATTCGCTTTTCCACTGCCGGTGCGCATCATCTGCAGGATGCTGGATATCTCAGAGTCCGACGCGCCGGAACTGGGGCGCCTTACCTCTGTGCTGGTGAAAGTTTTCGATCCTCAAATCAGTCAGGCAGACCTGCTCGAAGCCGCTGACGCTTTTGCTGTGCTGGAAAGATACTTCAGCGCATTGATCGTCTCCCGCCGTGACAGCACGGCGAATGATCTGGTGTCGCTGTTTCTGCGCAGTGGCAGTGAAGACGACCGACTAAGTCACGATGAGATCATCGCCAATGTAGTACTTCTGTTTCTTGCCGGCCATGAGACCACATCAAATATGATCTGCAACACCATTCTGGCCCTGCATGACCATCCACAGGAACTGGCATGCCTGAAACGGAACCCTGCGCTGATACCCAATGCCATAGAGGAGTGTCTGCGTTACGATAGTTCGGTTCAGATGCTCTACCGGACGACTCTGGAAGAGATAGAGCTGGCAGGTCAGTTGATCCCGACCGGAACCCGCTTCTTTTTGAGTCTGGGCGCAGCTAATCACGATCCGCGGGTATTTACCTCGCCAGAACGAGTGAATATCCGACGGCATGAAGGACGCTGTCTGGCATTTGGTGGCGGAATTCATCACTGCATGGGCTACCGGCTGGCCCTTGCAGAAATGGAAGTAGCCCTTCATGTATTACTGACCCGGTTACCAGAGTTGCGCCCCATAACCGCTGGCGTTCGCCGCAATCACAGGGCCAATTTACGCGGCGTCAACGCTCTGCCGGTCGAATGGTGAGGTATTGTATTGTCGGGCCAGAAGAACCGATGATCAGACACGCAGCCGCAGAGTAGCTGGCAGGATAAGCTGGCTGTTAACGGGATCCTCTCCGGCAATCATGGTCGTCAGCATAGTGAAGCAGGCCTGCGCGAGTGCCGGAACGTTCTGCTCTACCGTATCGATCGGAATGGAAAGTGAATCATAGAGATAGTGATCATCGAAACTGGCGATACGGATGTCGCTGGTCAGCAGACTATGCTCGCTCATGTAACGCAGAACCCCCTCCAGCAGACCGCAGGCGGCGGTAAACATCGCTTTGGGCGGTCGGCCCAGCCGGTTACAGAGCGCTGCAAACATTTCATAGCCACTGCCAGGGTGGTAGTTACCCTGAATAATCCACTCAGGCTGCAGCGTCACACCCGCCCGAGCCAGCCCCTCCCTGAATCCCGCCAGACGATTCTGGGTCGGGGAGAGATCAGACTGTCCACCCATAAAGTAGATCTCCTCCGGGCAGGCGCGTGCCAGCTTTTCAACCAGTTCAGCTGTAGGCGTTATCGAGTCGGTGATGACCCAGGGCAGCTTAGTATTGTTCATGGTCCTGTCAAACAGCAGTACCGGCAACTGTTCGCTGAGACTGACATAGTCACTGTCGGTCAGCATACTGGAGGCAACAATGAGTCCGTCGACCTGCCGCGCGACCAGGTTGTTGACCACCACCATCTCCTGACCGGCATTTTCGTCGGTGCAGGAAATCAGCAGCTGCAGCCCGGACGCGCGGCAAAGATTCTCCAGTGCATGAGAAAAGGCAGCGAAGCCGTGGTTAGTGATTTCTGGCACCACCAGCCCCAGTGTATGACTGCGGGCATCATGCAGCATCCGGGCGTGGATGCTGGGCTGATAATGGTGTTCGCGGGCAAGCGTAAGAACCCGCTCACGCGTCTCCTTCGCGACCCGTAACTCTTCGCCACGGCCGTTAAGCACCAGGCTGGCCGTGGCTTTTGAAACCCCGGCAAGCCCGGCAATGTCACTGATAGTAACGCGTTTTGTTTTTCTCACGGCAAGGCATCGTTTAGTGAAACAAGTACTTATTCTACCATGCAGCGGCGTAACGACCAGTAGCGGACCTGCAGTTCTGCGTGCCCGTGCAGGGTTAGCAACGCAGGATGGTCTGGAAAATAGCGGCTACTCATCACCCCTTCCCCATCGTTAATGAAAATCTCAACACTGGAGTGATCACACAGGATCTGTAACCGACTAGCGACTCCGGTCCAGTAGCGGTATGTCCACTCACCCGTTACCAGGCTGCGACGGGCAAGCCGCAGTTCATTCTGTTGCCATGTCAGGATCAGCGTATTCGCAAAATTGAGTTCAACGTCGCCCCGACTCTCCAGCTCAAGCTCCAGCCGCTCTGCGCCCATAGGTGGCGCATCATCTGCACGCCCCTTATAGTGCTGCTCTTTCTCCCGCAACGCCTGCAGTTCCACCACCGGCTGCTGACAGAGCCGCCCATTGCGTGAGCTCAGTTCGCGCACACAGGTCATCTGGTGGATCCAGCCCTGTGCCACGGTTGGCTGAGCCATCTCTTCACCGTCCGGCGTCCCCATCCAGCCCACCAGCAGACGTCTCCCGTCAGCGGTCAACGTAGTTTGCGGGGCATAAAATTCAAACCCTGCATCCATTTCGTTAAGCGGACCGTGTTGATACAGAGGTTGCTGATAATCAAGCGAACCACTCAGCCAGGCGCAGGCGTGACTGTTCAGATAGCGCTTCTCTTCGGGTACTACGCCCTGAGGACAGCAAATCAGATAGGTGCTGTCGCCGAGCGTGAACATATCCGGGCACTCCCACATATAGCCTGCCGCGTCCAGACCCCCCCGTTCGCTTCCCGCAATCTCGCCGAGATTCTGCCACTCCCGCAGATTGTCAGAACGCAACAGCAATACCCTGCCCTGTAACTGCGTCGTCTGCGCGGCCAGCACCATGTACCAGTAATCTTCATGGCGCCATACTTTGGGATCGCGAACGTGACCGGTATACCCTTCCGGTACAGCAATAACCGGGCCGAGCTTGTCAAAACCCCCCGCACTGTTCTGCTGCGCCAGACACTGCCACGCCGTACGCGAACCATCATCAAACTTGACGTTGCCGGTATAGATCAGCGTCAGCTGACCGTTATCGTCTACCGCGCTGCCGGAGTAGCAGCCGCTGCGGTCATACTCCTCATCCGGCATCAGGGCAATGGGCTGATGCTCCCAATGCAGCAGATCGGCTGAACGCCAGTGTCCCCAGCATTTGTGCTGATGCGCACAGCCGAGCGCGTTCCACTGGTAGAAAAGATGGTAGTCACCGTTGAAATGGATAAATCCATTAGGATCGTTCAGTAACCCGGTGACCGGAGCCAGATGCCAGCCTGGATAATGGCTGTCGCCCAGCGCCTTTGGCATACCCTGCATCACCGCCTGCAGAATGGTGGCAAGACGTGTTGATGAGGCCATTATTCAGAATCCGTTTTGTATTTGAGCAGGTATGAAATCACAAACGCGGTGGTAAAGGCGATTGCGATGCCGATGACATAATTCAGCAGAGAACCAGCCTGGACAATCGCCATGCCCGGTAGTCCGGTCAGCCCGACCGCGGTCATAGAAACATGAACCGACACGACCCAGGCACCGCCCAGCGCACCGCCCACCAGTCCGGCGATAAAGGGCTTCATAAACCGCAGGTTGATACCAAAAATGGCCGCTTCGGTGATCCCCAGTAATGCAGAAAACGCGGAGGGCAACGAAATCGCCTTGATCTTCGCATCACGGGTTTTGAACCACACTGCCAGACAGGCACCGCCCTGAGCCACGTTCGCCATCGCCCAGATGGGCAGCAGGAAATTCACGCCGATTGAAGGATTGCCCAGTAGTCCCGCTTCAATGGCGTGGAAGCTATGATGGACGCCGGTGATGACAATCACCGAGTAAAGCCCACCAAATACCAGCCCGGCCAGCCATCCGGCGTGCGCAATCAGCGTGCTGAGGACAAAGGAGATGCCATCACCCAGCATACGGCCCGCAGGACCAATAATCAGTAGCGCAATGAATCCGGAGATAATCACCGTCAGAAACGGGGTCAGGATCAAATCCAGCGCATCCGGTATTACCCGACGTAGCTGTTTTTCGAGCATGCTCATGAACCACACCGCCAGCAGTACCGGGAATACCGTGCCCTGATAGCCAATCATCGCGACTTCAATGCCGAAGAAGTTCATCGTGTGGAAACCGGCTGCCACGCCCCAGGCGTTGGTCAGCGCCGGGTGGGTCAGAATGCCACCCAGCGTTGCGCCCAGAAATGGGTTACCGCCAAACTCACGCGCTGCCGTAAAGCCAATCAGTATCGGCAGAATAATAAAGGCCGCCGAGCTGCACATATCCAGCATGATGTAGAGTGCATTTTCCGGATTGACCCAGCCGTAGGTTTTGACCATCCCCAGCAGGCCCATCAGCAGACCTGACGCCACAATCGCCGGAATGATCGGCACAAAGATGTTCGACAGCAGTCGGGCGATGCGCTGGAAAGGGTTAAGCTTGCGTGCGGCAATATCAGCAGCCTCAGACTTGCTCGATTCGCTAATACCCGCCTCGGCGATAAAGGCAGCGTAAACCTTGTTTACCACGCCAGTCCCAAAGATAACCTGAAGCTGTCCCGCATTACGGAAGCAGCCTTTAACCCCTTCAATCCGGCCGATCGCGGTAGTGTCCGCCTTTTCATCATCCGCCAGCACCAGACGCAGCCGGGTCGCACAGTGTGCTGCGCTGGCGATGTTCTCTTTACCACCCAGCAGCGGCAGTAAGGCCCGCGATATTTTTACATAGTCCATATACACCTCAGTCTTGTTTTGTTTTTATCCGTGTGGCGTTGAGGCCCCGGTCTCCGGGGCCATCCGGTCAGAACCAGGTTTCCATCTGTACACCGAAGTTCCATTCGCCACCGGCATCAAAGCCCTTGCTGCCGAACGCGTCGTCACTGGCATAGTTATTGAGCCGATGATCCCAGTTCATCCAGGTTGCAAACAGACGAATTTCCGGACGCTTAAGGAAGTCACCGACATCACCGGCTTTCAGGGTTGGCGCAATAGTGAGTTTGGTAAAGCTGCCGCTGACCGCGTTACGGTTGTTGTAACCTTCCGGACGCAGATCCATGTACTGATAAGAGCCTTCATACTGCATCTCAAAATTCTGGGTGATTTCCTGAATCAGACGCAGGTTAACTGTCGCCCAGTCATAGCTGTCACCTTTGACGTACCGATCGTCACTGCGCTGTGCCAGTACGGCAGGCGCAATGTGCCAGCCACCGCCCAGCGGGGTGATGCCGTAACTCGCCAGCCGCCAGGTGTTCGCTTCTGGCAACAGTGCGCCGTCAGATCCAATTGACTTCACCTCTGCGCCCAGGCCATGGCCATAGAGCAGTGCCGTTTTGGATGTGCCTTCTGTCAGCCCATAGAAGCTGTCGTTATGCAGGCCCAGCAACGCATGTACGCCGGTTTCGGCCGCATCGCTTTTGACTCTGAGTCCGTCGATATCCCGGCGATCGTCGTTATCTTTCGCCCGCATACCACTGAGCATCATCTGCACCGGGCCGACAAAGTTATTCAGCGTCAGGATGTAGTTTTGCGCCGTATTTTCATTGTTTTCGATGTCGCCAAAGGTACGACCGTACAGCGAAATGTTGCTACGCGTCTGATCGCTCCACTTCATGTCGTAAATGCCGGCACCGGTACCTGCAAGAAACACAACATCAGAGTCGATCCAATGGATATCAAAGTTATCACGGTCAAAACGCTTACCGGCCCACACGGTAGAGTTATCAAATGCACCGCTGAAAGTGGGAAGTTGCCCAAGCTCGACAAATGCCTGACGCAGGTTGAGATCGCTGCTGGATGCGGTCCAGTCGTTATAGGTGCGCTGCCCGTCAGCCAGCATGGCTTTGAAACGGGTGGTAGCACCATTATCCAGCGTCTGCTTATGTTCGAGGTTGAGCTCAACATACGTATCCGGCTCATTACCGAGACGTCCAACGTGACCGCCGGTTTCGCCAGCAGGAGTGAGTGTCGGACCACCCTGCGTTTTAGTGGCTGAGCTGTTCATCAGCAATCCGGAACGGGCGTAACCGTGGAACTCAAAGCCACCTTCATCGGCAGATTTTTGTTCCAGCTTCGCGGTGCGCTGAGCAACATCGGCGGTGGAAGTCTGGGTCTGCTGCTGTACGGCTGCCAACTGTTGAGCCTGCTTCTCAGCCACCTGTGCCTGCTTTTCGGCGACCTGAGCGCGGGTTTCAGCAACATTTGCTCGCTGCTCGGCTGCCTGAAGTCGTCGCTCCATCGCCGCAAGGCGTGCCTCAATGCTGCTCATGCTGGAATCGGCCCAGACTGATGTAGACAAGAATATTAAAGAGAGGGCGACTGCTAACGTGCTTTTTTTCATTTTTTATTCCCTGAGGAGAGGCTATCATCACCGGCTTTTTTGCTAAACCGGTTTAGGCGCAAATCATAGCCACGGGTAATTTCCCTCTGCAATGAAAATAGCTAAACCGGTTTAGTGATTGTGAGATAGCTCCCAAAACAGGGGCGTCAGGGATGATTAGCCGGCCAGATTGTCCAGCTGATGGAGCCAGGGAAGTGCTGTCATGGCACCTTTCGCGGTGGTTGCCAGGGCGCCACAGCATTGTGCTGTGGCAAGACAAATGGACAGCTTTGATTCATCGGCAGGCAGACCTGACGTCGCCAGAACCCAGAGTAATCCGGCCACGAAAGCATCACCTGCACCTGTGGTGTCGACGCTGTCCACGGGCGTCGTCGCATGGTGAGTGATCTCGCCCTGATAGCAGGCGATCACCCCTTCCCTGCCCCGCGTCACCAGTAATAAGCGAATACCAAATCGTTTGGCCAGCTGCGGCAAGCTGACAGCTGGTTCCTGTCCCGGACAGAGGAAATCCAGTTCCTCGTCTGAGAATTTAACCACGTCGGTATGACTGAGCGCCTCGTTCACCACCAAATGCAGCAGTGCCGGATCGGACCAGAGGTCTTCTCGTAAATTGAAATCAAAGCTGACATGACCACCTGCAGCACGAATCTGCTTCATGGCGGTAAGCGTGGCGGTGCGTGATGGCTCAGCTGCTAAGGCGATCGAACAGCAGTGCAGCCATTCACCGCGCTGGAACTCAGGCAGATCCGACGGTTCAAGAAACAGATCGGCACTGGGCCGCACCATAAAAGTAAAGGAGCGTTCGCCCTGCTCATCCAGCCCGACCACCACCGTTGACGTGCGGTGCTGTGAATCAGCGATCATGTAGCGAGTATCAACGTTCTCCTCTCTGAGCGTCTGCCGCATAAATTCACCAAAAGGATCAGCGCCTACCCGACCAATAAAAGCACTGTTTCCCTGCAGACGTGCAATGCCAACGGCGACATTAGCCGGTGCTCCCCCCGGACACTGCATCAGGCGGCCCGGCTTTTCGGGTAGCAAATCGACCACGGCATCCCCGAGACACCATACGCGAACAGACATAGACAACTCCTGTGATTGAATTTAAAAGCTAAACCGTTTTAGCTATAGCGTTAAACTGTACCAGGATCAAGCGTAATACTGCTGAAATGAGGCGCGTCGTACAGAACATCTCTTCAGGCGAAGAAGAAAATGCGGATAAGGCAGGTATGCCTCTGGGTGGATAGCAGATAAAAAAACCGGCCAGTGGCCGGTTTCGAAGACGATACAGGATGACGATTAATTCAATGTAGAAAGAATCTGTCTTATTGATGCGTCAATCTGCTCAGCGATCTCTTTTGGCAGACGACTGAATTCATATTGCACGGTCCGCTTCTCATCATTGGTTTTGCGTCGTGCATAGGTATTAGCCGTGGTAAATGTTGCCAGTTTCTCCGTCACAGTTTTGCTGACGGGTGCCGGTTTCTTTAACTGACGACGCGCGCTTTTGAAGCCATTCAGGATAGCGCTCTTCTTATCATCCGGGTTGGTGATTCGCAGGAGATCATCTTCATTCAGCTTTTGCTGAATCTCGCTGACCAGCGCAGAGACCTCAACCGCTTCCGCTTTAGCCTCCTCCCAGACATCAAGCAGTAACTGGTAATCCTGAAGCGTCAGCTCAGAGACAACCGGGAAGAGTTCAATGAACTCAGCAGGCACAGCTGCTGCCTGGAACGCACGAGTGACCTTGGCATTAGAGATACCTTCTGCTTTGGCAATCTCGGATTTGCTCATGCCATTTTCGTTCATCAGCATAAAGCGTAACCCTAATTCGCGCAGGTTATGCTCTTTAGCGGTCTGTATATCAGCGGCCAGTTGACGCGCATCACTGATGCTCAGTTCATCAGCGGTGACCAGTACCTCCAGGCTTGCCCCCGAAAGAATACATGCAGCGCGGCGGCGTGAACCATCCATGATCTCAATCTGATCACCGTTGATGCGACCAATCGCCGGGAAAAACTGCTGCAACGTAATGGTACGGGTGATCTCCTGCAGCGATTCCGGTGTCAGTGTGCTCTGGTCACGACCGTTGATTTGGGGATCAACCGTTGTTCTGGTCTCAATATCATCATGCAGGATGAGCTGGCGAACGAAAGTTGCCTTCGCACCCGATTTCAGCGTAAAGGTGCGTGACTGACTGCTACTGTCGATCATGTTCGCGATAGCTGAATCACCAAATTTGCGGCCAATGCGCTGTATAGGTTTGCTCACAAGGTGCTCCTGATATATTCGATGCGGTCAAACACAGCCCTGGAGAACTGTTCGGCTTCATATTTAGCTTTGCGCAAAGCGTCCGCACTGCCTGGATAAGATGAGGGATTGGCACTGATGACGGTATCAAAGGATTCACCGCAGCGTTCAAACCCGTCCAGTCTTGGCAGGCTGCAGTCCAGCATTGATTTGGTAAACACTTCACGAGCATAACTTTGAGAGGTCAGGTGATCGTGTTTAGAGGTCATTTTCGACATAAAGCCAATATTTGCTTTAAGACGCGGTTCAATGCCTTCTGACTCAATACGTTCGAGCATTTCTGGCAGGCGAGTCAGATACTTCATAGTTGAATGGAAATCGACCTGTGCCGGCGGCGTCGGTGTCAGCAGCACATCACTGGCCGCAATAGCATTCAACATGAACGAATCAAGGTGAGGACCGGTATCGAGAAAGATGAAATCATAATCACCGGCCAGACGATCAATCACGTTGCGGCGCAATACTTCGGACGGTGCAACGCCTGGCAGATGTTCAGCAACCAACTCTTCCCAGTCGCTGGCAACGAAACCATCGTCTATTGAGGCGGGAATTACATCCACTCCCGGCATGACAGTTGGCTTAATAAACTGTTCGCGAAGCTGGTCGGCATCCAGGTCGTTCAACATGGCCTGCGCTGCGGTCTCAAGAACGGAGCCTACGCTATTAGTGTGACTCAGGAACATTGTGCTTGATGCCTGTGGATCCAGGTCAATAACCAGAATGCGCAGGTCATTATGCAACATAGAGGGATGAGCGCGCATACCATGGGCCAGTGTGACAGTACTGACTGTTTTAGAAACACCGCCCTTAAGACTTACAACAAAGACGACGAAGGGTCCATCATGGCGATCGCGATATTTTGGGACTTTACGGTGCTCATAGATGTCGACTACGTTCTGAATGGTCAGTGCGTATTGTGAGGTACTGCCGGTTTGTTTCTTACCAAACTGATAACCTGCTTCTTCCATATCACCAATGGCAGCAACAACAGCGTGCTTACTCAGTAATGGCATATTGGCTACGGCATTACGTGAGAAAGTCTGGTAAAAACCGGTCTGATTGAACTCCTGACGTTGTTGTTCAATGTGGCTACTCAGTCCATGTAACATGGAATTGGCTCTGGTCGCCATTTCCAGCACTCCACCATAATCGCGCTTCATAAGCCCCTCTGCTTTACTGTTTTTTGCATACTACACAAAAAGGCTAAACCTGCCAATTTTTTAGAAAAATGACAAAAAAACCTGGATTTTTTATTAGTGACATTAAGATGACGATGAGATGGATGGGAGAGTTATGAAAAGGGTGGGTCAAATTGACGGTTTCTCTCGCTGAAATGAATGAATTCGATGTTTCAGGATTACCTCCTTAAAGAGGCTTCAGGGCGTTTTCAACTGTCGTTTCACCCCTTTATATTACAGCATACCATTCTGTTTATTGTGCAAAGAGTTATAAAGTTCATATGTTTTCCATGGTATTTTCAGCATGAAAATTTAAATAAATTTCATATTAATCATCAACATAAAAGAGAAATTGAATGGTGAAAAACTGCGTTGCAACGTGTTGAAGATAAGCTCTAACTTTGATTTTTAGTCTTTTTATGATTGCTTCAGCTTATTAATTTTATCAACAGGGCTTGCAAGTCTGGTAAGTCGATTAATGGTGGTGTCCTTTCAATTTCCATCGCTTAAATTTGAAATTTTTACTCTCCTTAAATCATGATGTGTCATGACTTTTTCATACTCTTGATTGCCGGGCTTCATCGAAGCTTTATAGTATTTTAAGTCTGACAAACACTCTATTACTTACTCAGGTTGCGTTTGAACAACATATCCAGTCGTTATGCCGCTTGATAAATTTTGTGAATTCACTGATCTTTCCGTACCCGTTTCAGACCGGGGGCAGGGCTCATACTTATAAAGCAGGTATCAAATCTTAACCGGACATTTTGACGATTAAGTGATTGCGAATATGTATCATCGCCCTTTCAATATTGTATTCAACTCCGCAAATATTTACCTATCTCTCAGTTTCTCTTTCTGAGGAGAACCTTCACTTACTCGAAAACGAGGCAGCACAACATTTCTTCCAAGTCTGACAATCTTCAACTTTTAAAAAAATGAGTTTCCGGTTGCTTTTAGTAGTCTGAATTTCTGTTCAGCTCCTTTTTGAACGCTGCTGTAAACCAGACTTCGCTTTCTCAGTTAATCAACATAAGATATTGAATCAGAAAATTACAAGGGGAATTTGATTATGGTGTTTTCATCATGAAAAAATCATAATAATTCCTTATTTATCATAATGATAGATTATTTTTTAGGGTGGTAACTCTTTAAAGTATGAAGAGCACGACAAATGCTCAATCTACATCAAAGCCCTATTTAAAATGTGGTTATCAGAGTTTCTTTCACGGTCTTGCTGCTTATGCTTTGTACAAAGGGCTTTCATGTTAAATCCTCTGCTAAACCAAACCTGACGGCTGATCACAATTCAATGCCTGTCTTAAACATCAGATCTATCTGACATGCTGCTTCTGCCATGTTTTCTCTGTTTTATCCTCATTATTCACAGGCCAGATCCAATTGGTCGATCCTTAATAGATCAAATTGAGATCCTAAACAGATCCCCATAACGTCTGAGGGCTTGTGGCACAAGGCTTTGAAGGGTGTCAGTAACCACTATAGCGAGAAGAATAACCACTATAGAGTGTGGAATAACCACTGTAGCGAGGAAAGCAACCGCGCTGGCGAGTACTTAACAACCACTGTAGCGAGTAAATGACTTTTTATTGTGTGTATAACCCTTTTGAGAGGGCATTACTGTCGCTTCACTGACACTGTGCGATGAGAGCGAGTGCTGCATGTCGAGGGCAGGGCAAATTATCCGTTCTGTTAACCTCTTTTTACCGGGTTATCCACTGAATAGATCCAATAACAGATCATAATAAGATCCTAATAAGTTCCTTAAAGATCCCCAACGCGCTCCAGGCCACGGTACGCCTGAGCTGGGGTAAGGTGACTAACCACTATAGCGAGTAGAACAACCACTGTATCGAGAGAAATAACCACTATGGTGAGTAGATTAACCGCTGTAGTGAGTGATAGTATCCACTGTATCGAGTAACAGCGGCTTTCGCCTGTTCACATCACGGATCTTCCTA